>CAWEZB010000010.1:0-41228 GCA_963813425.1 uncultured Bacteroidota bacterium | reverse complement strand
AGATACAGTCGGCTGGAAACCATATTTCCGCCAAAGAAAATATCGGTCAACCCATCGTTGTTAAAATCACCAACGCCGACACCGCACCAGGGTAGATATATTCAAACCCTAAAACATTCAGCGTATCGTTTTCAGTAATCAGATTGTTGAAGGTTATGTGGGTGTGACTTGATTTCAATAATTGAAACGAGTTTCCTTTTTGTTGCAGCTTGAAAAAACGGCGATGGCCACGATCACCATATGGTGTATTTAAAAATCATCATGATGTAACAAACAAAAAAATCCAAAGCCTGCTTCAGCCTTGGATTTCGAAATGATGCTCAATGATTATTTAGAATATTATTTGATTTAATCGGAGCCGAAGCCTTTTTAAGGCACGTGTAATGTGATATTCAACGGCTTTTCCCGATAGATGCATTTGTCCTGCAATCTCCTCATTGGTATACCGATCGAACCTGCTCAGACGGAAAATAGTTTTTGTCGTATCTGGAAGGCAATCGATTTCATTGTTGATTATTTCCAGCGTCTCTTCGTATTCTAACTCCTCTTTTGTTGAATCTGTCTCCTCCTTGAATTGAAGGAATACCTGCTTTTGCAGCTTTTCCTGCGATGCAATTTTGTCAAACTGATCGTAGATCTTGTTTTTTACCGAGCGAAACAGGTACGCTTCGAGGTCGCGAATTTCGCCAATAGAATCCCGTTTTAGCCAAAGATTGACAAAAACCTCTTGAATAATCTCCTGCGCGGTTGCCTTATCCCGAAAATAGTTATAGGCCACACCATACAGTTTACTCCAGAGTGAATTATATATCCGCTCGAAGTCTTTTTCGGTCATACTGGGTTTTTTAACAGCTTAAGGATGCTTGAAATTAGGAAAAGAATATTTTAAAAAAAAGTATGCAATCGATTTAGGGGTGTCAGGCCCCACATCCTTCTTATATTAAATAAGACGATGCCAGCGATGAACAAAACCGAACTAGCGCAACTAATTCACAACTTTAGGGCAGGAAAAGCCTCCGAAGCCGGAGAAAAGAAGGCTCGAGGAATACTGGCAGACCGCTCTAAAGGATACTTCTCCGCTAGACAATGTGTCGTTTGGGGAGCAAGAGACCTTAAAAGCCGAAATGTTCAATTCGATCAAGTATCAGATACGAACTTAAAACCAGCAAAAAAGCTTCATTTTATAGACCTCTATATAGCGTGGCCGCTGCTATTGTCCTGCTTGATTGCGGTTTCAGCGGTATTGTATTTCAATTTCCCAACCAGGGAAGATCAAGCAATGGTTGATTCGTCAGTTTATGAGATTGAGACAAAATATGGTGAACGTCGCACCATTCTTCCAGATGAATCCTCGGTGGTCCTGAACGGAAATTCAAAGCTTAAATATTCAAAAAATTGGTCTGAGCAGCAGATTCGTGAGGTTTGGATCGATGGTGAAGGTTTTTTTGCCGTGCAACATACCAAAAGCCATCAGAAATTTATTGTTCACACGCGTGAAGGCTTGAATGTTGAAGTCCTTGGCACCAAGTTCAATGTAAAAAGCCGTGAGCATGGCTCAGAAGTTTTATTAACGGAAGGTAAAGTCAAGCTTAACGTGGATAATACTGCTTCCCCTGTATACCTGAATCCAGGCGAACTTGCCACGATGAGGAAAAACAAATTATCAAAGCGGATCGTCGAAGGTAATCAGTACACCTCTTGGGTCAAGAGCAAGCTGGTGTTCGATAAAATGCAATTGGTTGAATTAGCTCAAATACTTCAGGACACGTATGGTTTGAAAGTTTCATTTCAAGATGAGGAACTCAAAAACCGCCAGCTCTCCGGCGAGATATCCTCTGCCACTGTGGATGATATCTTATTTGCCATTGCAGAAACCTTTAATGTCAAGGTTACCAAGATGGATGATGAATCAGTAATATTTTCTACTAAATAAAATTTTCAACAAACCAAATTCTATGTTCAAACACTACAAAATTGATCATAACCTTCTACGGTGCTTCCTGTGGGTACTGCTCTGTGCTATTCCCGGGTTTAGTTCGGCACAAGAAAAGGTTTATGCGAATGCACAACAGTTGAGACAAAAAGGAATGGACGAGAACATACCGCCCACTCCTCGATGTATTGAATGAAATTAAGGAGCACTACAACGTCTCGTTTTTGTACGAACCGGTGACCTTAGAAGACAAAAAAGTAAAAACTCCCGTTACCTACAGAGGTAAAGTGGAAAGTACACTTTCAAGATTACTGGAACCTGAAGGACTGACTTTCAAAAAAATAAATGCGAAAACATATTCGATTTTGCCGCAAGATGCAGCTGAAGTAACGGAGCTCGTGACACCAGACGAAACGCTCACGACCAGCATCGCTGAAAACACTTCAATGAAAGAAGTGGCTGTTTTTGAGATATTGAGTCAGCCGGTTGACATTACTGTTTCTGGTCGTCTTACAGATGAATCAGATACGCCACTTCCTGGTGTGAATGTATTGGTCAAGGGAAGCACGGTGGGAACGACTACGGATGCAGATGGTAGATATACCTTGAATGTACCCGATGAGAACTGCAATACTGGTCATTAGTTTTATTGGTTACATCACGCAAGAAATACCAGTTGGAAATCAAACCACGATTAATGTAAAGCTTGTGCCTGATATTACACAATTGGGTGAAGTAGTGGTCGTCGGTTATGGTACGCAAAAGAAAACTTCCGTGACTGGCGCTATTTCTTCCGTCTCTTCTGACGAAATTGCCATACAGCCTGTCGTTAATATAGGCCAGGCGTTGCAAGGCAGAGTGCCTGGGGTCACTGTCATTAACAATGGTGCACCTGGTGCGGCTCCAATGGTTCAGATACGGGGCGTGGGAACGGTTAACAACACGCAACCATTGTACGTAATCGACGGATTTCCGACAGGAGACCTGAACAGCTTAAACCCTAAGGATATCGAATCGCTGGAAGTATTGAAGGACGCAAGCGCAGCCGCTATCTACGGATCAAGAGCTTCGAATGGTGTTATTCTTATCACGACCAAAAAAGGCTCAAACAAAAAGCTAAGCGTTAATCTGGAAGCATATTATGGTATTGAACAACCGTGGAAAAAGCTGGATCTTCTCAGCACTGAGCAGTACGTCGATTATGCCTCTGAACTGCTTTTAAACTCCGGCGCAGTTGTTCCACCCAGAATTGCAACGGGTATGGATCAACCTATTAATTCACAGACCTCTCAGACGTTCAGACAGACACATACTGACTGGCAGGATGAAATGTTCAGAAACGGGCCCATTCAACAATATAAAGCCGAGCTGATGGGTGGTACCGATAAATCAAGGATGTTTACTTCGCTGGGATACTTTGAGCAGGATGGAATCATGGAAGGTCTCGGTTATAAGAGAGGTGATGCACGAGTCAATTCCGATCATACGATTAGCAAGAAATTCACCTTCGGACAAAACTTTTACGTCGCCTACGACGAAAGATTGGTGGAGCAACAAGCAGGTGGAAGAACACAGCTTCAACACATTATCAGAAGCTCACCGTATTTCCCTGTTTATAATCCAGACAATTATGGCGGATTTTTTGGCGCACAGGGGGTAGACGCTTCGGATCCTGAAAATCCAGTTCGGGTAGCAACGATGGATAACCAAAATCAGCAGAGGCTCAAAATGCTCGGAAATGCTTATGTGGATTTTAAAATTTTTGAATTCCTGACCTATAGGTTCACCGGTGGTGTCGATTATGTTAGCTATACACAGCGGCAGCATTTACCAGCTTATAATACCGGTGTAGGAGGATATTCCTCCCGCTCACAAGCAAACGTTAATCAGAACCGCCAAAATTTTGCTTCCACAATTCTAACGAATCAGTTGACTTTCGACGAAATCGTTTGGCAAACATAACGTGAACGCGGTAGTGGTAGCTGAGCAGCAGACTTTCAACTTCAGCCAGATCACCGGTCAGGGAAATAATACGCAATCAAATGACATCAAAGAGCCTCAGGCATTGGCCAACCAAAGCTTCAATGGTGACAGACAAGAAAGCGCTTTAATCTCTTATGTAGCCAGAGTGAATTACGACTTCGGGGATAAATACTTCCTTGGAGCATCGGTCAGACGCGACGGATCCTCACGGTTTCACCCCGATACCCGGTGGGGTACATTCCCGGCAGTGTCAGCTGGTTGGAGGTTAAGTGAAGAAAGCTTCCTTAACGGAAGTGACTTCATCAGTGAATTGAAAATTCGTGGAAGTTATGGATTGACTGGTAACTATTTGACACCGGGCGTCTATGACTATCAGTCAACAATTTCAGGTAATTCAATCTATGAGTTCAACCTTGGAAGCACGACCTCTTCGGCCGGCTATACCATCCGGGCGATGGCGAACCGTGATCTCAAGTGGGAAGAAACTCTTATGACGAACATAGGATTGGACGCTGGCTTCCTGAATAACAAAATAACCTTGACTGCGGAATACTTCATTAGCCGCACGGAGGATATGATCCTGCAAAGACCAACTCCTATTTCGTATGGATACGACACCCCTCCAACGGCCAACGTTGGCACGGTGGAAAACAGAGGTCTGGAATTGCAATTGGGATACAACAAAGCCGAAGGAGACTTCACTTATAATGTATCGGGAAATGTCTGCAATCATCCGAAACGAAGTCATCGATTTGGGTGGAACACCGATCTCCGGCGGTGATTGGTATGGAGATAACCTGACACAAACCATGGTTGGACAGCCAATCGCATACTTTAATGGTTGGGTCACGCGATGGAATTCTCCAGGAAGGTGAGACATCTGCGCTTCAGCCTGACGCAAAACCCGGCGACCTTTTATTCAAGGATATCACTGGAGACGGCGTTTTAAACGCGAGTGACAAAACAAAAATCGGACACTTCCTTCCAGACTTTTCTTATGGAATTAACTTATCTGCGAACTGGAAAGGGTTTGATGCTACGTTGTTCATGCAAGGAGTTTCAGGAAATGAAATTTACAGCGTCGTAAAATATGATCTTGAAGGTATGACTCGTTTGTTTAACTCAAGCACTGCTGTTTTGGA
Organism: uncultured Bacteroidota bacterium; assembly: GCA_963813425.1. Lineage (GTDB taxonomy): Bacteria > Bacteroidota > Bacteroidia > Cytophagales > Cyclobacteriaceae > Chryseolinea. The sequence goes on along the minus strand of CAWEZB010000010.1, from coordinate 36,170 downwards.
TCGATGGACACCTTCAAATACGAATACGACTATTCCTCGCGCAATTTCCGGCGACCCTAACAAAAATGCGAGAGCTTCTGATAGATTCATAGAAGACGGGTCATATTTCAGAATCAAGAATCTTACGATCGGCTATAGTATTCCTGCAAAAGTATTTTCTGACCTGACAAATAATACCTTGACCAGATTGAGAGTTTATTTCACGTCGCAAAATTTACTGACGATCACGGACTATGAAGGTTATGATCCGGAAATCGGAAATCGAAATAATGACGACATGAACGCCCCTCTTTCAACAAGACTTACACAAGGTGTTGACTATGGCCAATTCCCTCAAGCAAGGAGTTTCATTTTCGGGCTTCAGGTTGGATTTTAACAGCTAAATTGAATAGAATTCAAATAATATGACAATGAACAGAAAATTCATACTTACAACAATTGGGTTGTTTGCCATTTGCTTCTCCTGCGATGACAGCATTTTGGACAAGAAGAATCCCAATCAGTTTACCCCTGATACTTTTTATAAGAACGATACGCAGATCGTGGGTGCGGTGAATGCCGTATACGCCAGCTTGCAAAGCCTGCAGTTATTTTGCCGCGAATATTTTTTCGTGCATGATCTTAGGTCGGATGACATGGGATCTGGCGGAGGCCAGCTTGAACCTCAAAGAGCTCAGCTGCTCTTGGGAAATCATGACCCGTCGAATTCGCTGCTGCGCGATGTATGGACCGGCTGGTACCGCGTGATTCACCAGGCGAACCAGGTATTAACTAACGTTGCTGCCGCAACGCCTCCGGTTACAGACGCCATGAAAACACGAGTACTCGGTGAGGCAAGGTTTTTGAGAGCCATGGCCTATTTTGATCTCGTCGTTTTATTTGGCGGCGTTCCGCTGATGGAGGATTATGCAACTACCCTCGGTGTAGACAAGCCTCGAGCGTCCGTTGATGAAGTCTATGCTTTAATAATTTCCGATCTTGAGACTGCAATTTCGTCCCTTCCGTTAAAATCAGGATATGACGCAGCAAACATAGGAAGAGCTAATAAGCAAGCCGCTCAGGGACTGCTGGCACGTGCGCACATGCAACGTGGCAATTACAATCTTGCTAAACCTTTGCTTCAAGCAATTATTAGTTCAGGTGAATTCAATCTCTGGAAACACAATTCCCTACATTGAAAACTTCAGAGAAGAAAGGGAATTTAATGCAGAGTCTTTATTTGAAGTAGCCTTCTCTTATGACTTTGGAGGTTCCAGCTGGGATGGCTCGGGCCAAGGGACTCAAACGGAAGTAACTTTCCGTGGCCAGGAATATGGTCCGAATGCATGGAGAAATGTCATTCCTTCTGTATCACTTTTAGATGAATATGAGAAGACCGCCAACGGCGACCCTAAAGACGATCCCAGATATACGGAATCCTTCTACTTTATCGGTGACACTTATTTCAATAACACCAGAACTATTACCGATATGCAAGGGAACAACCCTAAGATCAGCTGGAAAAAATATCAACGGATCTACAAAGCAGCGGACGAGGAACAACGTTCTGGTATTAACATGCGGGTCATGCGCTTCACAGAAGTTTTGCTGAATTTAGCGGAATGTGAAAATGCGCTTGGAAATGATGCTGAAGCAATTGTTCTCATGAATGAGGTAAGATCAAGACCAGGCATCGAAATGCCACCATATCCTACGGCTAAATATCCGGCTAACACTCCTGCTGAAGTTTTTAGAGCTATTGTCCATGAACGCAGAGTAGAACTTGCCGGCGAACAGGTAAGAAACAGAGATCTCCTCAGATGGAGAGAATTGGGTAAACTGCCGACAGAGCCTATCTCTTATTATGCACCGAAACATGCATTAGCACCAATTCCTCAACAGGAAATTGATAATAACGCAGCCATTTCACAAGCCGATCAGAACCCTGGGTTTTAATTGGATACCCACGCAAAAAAAAGGAGCAGGTACAGCCTGCTCCTTTTTTTTATTTCTATCCGGGAGTATTTTACCTTTAGTGCTTTAAAAATGTAGTCCAAAAGTTTGTTCGGATATTTATGGATAACGTCCTTTATAAAATTATTGTCATAGGTTTTCTGGTACTGGTAATGACCTGTTGTAATTCTCCGGATAAGGATAAATTGTTTCAGCTCCTGCCATCAACTAAAACGAATGTCACCTTTGCCAATCAGCTAACGGAAACCGACAGCTTTAATGTTCTGACTTTTGAATACATCTACAACGGGGCGGGTGTGGGCGTTGGCGACGTAAACAATGATGGCCTCACAGACATGTTCTTTGCGGGAAATATGGTTTCCAGTAAATTATATCTTAACAAAGGAGATTTCGAATTTCAGGATGTTACAGCACAGGCTTCTGTTGCGACGGACGTTTGGTGCACAGGTGTGGCCATGGTTGACATTAATCAGGATGGACTGATGGACATCTACGTGTCAACCATTCAACCTCATATGGATAAACCGTCTGTACCTAATCTCCTCTTCCTGAATAAAGGAATTGACAAAGATGGTATTCCGTCTTTCGAGGAGGTTGCTGCAAAAGTTGGGGTTGCAGATTCCAGCTACGCGACTCAGGCTGCGTTTCTGGACTATGACCTCGATGGCGATCTTGACCTTTATTTGTTGAACAACGCGCTGGAGACTTTCAACCGCAACCAGGCGATCGGCCAAAAAAACGACGGTACGGCAAAAAGTACCGATAGATTTTATCGCAATGACGGAATGCAAAACGGACTGCCTGTTTTTAAAGATGTATCGCGCGAAGCTGGAATTCAACTCGAGGGCTGGGGGCTTGGAATTGTGGTGAATGATTTGAATAGTGATGGCTATCCTGATGTATATGTAGCAAATGATTTCATTTCAAATGATAACCTTTTGGTCAACACCAAGAATAAATCATTTACCAACAATATCACTTCCATGCTCAAGCACCAGGAACAAAATGGTATGGGCGTTGACATCGCCGATATCAACAATGATGGGTTGAACGATATTGTTGCTTTGGATATGATGCCAGACGACAATCTCAGGCAGAAAACAATGTTCTCCACCATCGGATATGACCGCTTCATGATGTTTCGAAACAAAGGCTATCAGGACCAGTACATTCGAAATGTATTGCAGCTTAATAATGGGAACAACACCTTCAGCGACATCGGATACCTCGCAGGAATTTACGCCACAGACTGGAGCTGGAGCAGCCTGCTAGCCGATTTTGATAACGATGGATTCCGCGATCTGTTCGTCGGTAATGGATATCGCAAAGATATCACGGATCAGGATTTCATAGCGTATAGCAAGGAGCTGGCCATGTTCAGCACAGACAAAAACCGTCTTAACACGATCCGCCAGGAGGTTGAAAAATTAGCAGGCGTAAGAAAACCAAATTTTATGTTTAGAAACAATGGTGACTTGACATTTTCAGACAAAGCTGCGGCGTGGGGCTTAGATCAACCCTCGTATTCAAATGGCGCCGCATATGCCGACTTTGATAATGACGGCGACCTTGATTTAGTCACGAATAATATCAACGACGAAGCGTTTGTTTATCGTAATACAACCATTGATGGCGAAAAAGTCGCGAATGAATTTCTGAGAATCAAACTCGTAGGTAATACTGGAAACGTGCAGGCGTTTGGAGCAAAGATCTGGGTTTATCGAAACGGAAAAATGCTTTACGCTGAACACCAAACGCAGCGTGGCTATAAGTCGACGGTGGAAAACATCGAGCATTTCGGATTGGGCAGTCCACAGCCTGGTCCCGTTGATTCGATAAAAATTCTTTGGATGAGCGGGATGAGCCAGCTCGTTAAAAGCATTAAGACCAATCAGGTGATTACGATTTACGAAAGGGATGCACACGCCAACCCTGGGCAGAAAATTTCGCCAGCGCCTTTGTTGAATGAAGTGCACCAGGATTACGGTCTTCAATTCAAGCATCGTGAAAGAGATTTTGTTGATTTCTTGCAGGGTCAGATATTATTGCCTCATAAACATTCGCAGGGAGGCCCTGGTATTGCTGTAGGGGATATGGACGGTGATAAATTGGAAGACTTTATTGTTGGTGGATCCGCTTCAAATCCCGCAAAGATTTTTCTTCAGCAAAAGAATGGCACTTTTAAAAATGATTCGCTGGAAGCAAAAGAGGCTGAAGATATGGGCTTGTTGTTGTTCGACGCCGACCAGGACGGCGACCAGGATTTGTATTGCGTAAGTGGAAGCTCGGAGTTTAAAAACAGAAAGGAAAACTATCAGGACCGCTTATACAGAAATACAGGCAATGGGAAATTTCAATACGATTCAATTGCGTTGCCTAAAATTGAAAGTAGTGGCAGTTGTGTCGTTGCAAATGATTTCGATCAGGATGGGGATCTCGATTTGTTTGTGGGAGGAAGAATTGTTCCCCAACGTTATCCGGAATCACCAGAGAGCTATTTGTTGATAAATGATGGGACAGGTAAATTTGAAAATTCTGGGGGTAAATTTTCGCAGGCGTTAAGCAAAGTGGGAATGGTATCCGCTGCACTTTGGTCTGACATCAACAACGATGGTTGGTCGGACCTTATCGTTGTTGGCGAATGGATGCCCATCACTTTTTTTATTAACGAAAGTGGAAAATCTTTAACGAAGGTGACAGTTCCTGAAACCACTGGCTGGTGGAATAGCATATCCGGTGGTGATTTTGATAACGATGAGGATATCGACTATATCGTCGGCAACCTGGGTTTGAATTCTGTTTATAAAGCATCAGAAAAAGAGCCCGTGTGTATCTATGCCAAGGACTTTGACGACAATGGGTCGATGGATGCAATCCTGTGCAGGTACATTCAGGGAAAGGAATATCCCGTTCATCCCAGGGAAACTTTGACGGCACAAATAGTAAAACTACGAGGTGCAACCCAACGTTACGCCGAGTACGGCGTAAAGGGTATCAAAGATCTGATCCCCGAAGGATTACTGGCCAATGCGTTGACTTTGAAAACTACAATGCTCGCTTCGGTCTACCTGGAAAATAATGGTAACAATAATTTTAAGGTAAAACTTCTTCCGGTAGAGGCACAGTATTCACCGCTGTACGGTACCGTTGTGACCGATGTAAATGAAGATGGAAATCTGGATGTGCTTTGTGTTGGAAATTCATATGCGTCGGAAACACTTTCCGGCTACTACGACGCTGGGATCGGAAATTACCTTCAGGGCGATGGAAGCGGTAATTTTAAATCTCTACCTGTCAAGGAATCCGGATTTTTTGTGAACGGTGATGCCAAAGGATTATCGCGACTTATTTTGGGTAATGGAAGACAATTATTCCTGAGTACTCAAAATAGAGATAGCTTGAAAGTGTTTTCACGACCAGGTGATATACCTGTCCAAAAAGATCGCATCGTACCGGCACATTCGCTCGACAATTCAGCGGTCATCACGTTAAAGAACGGAAAGAAAAGAAAACAGGAGTTCTACCATGGAAGCGGATATCTTTCTTCGTCCAGCCGAACGCTGGTAAAAGACGCGAGCATGTCAACAGTCGTGATCAAAAAGGAATAACATAGACCATCAAATTGAATTCATATGGCATATTGAAATAATCAATATGAAAATAGCATTTCTTAAAGCAGTAATAATCATTGGCCTTATTTCAAGTCTATGGTCTTGTAATTCAAAACCTTCATCTCATGAAGAAATGATACAACTCCTGAAAAAGCAGCGCGACGGTTATTACCGCGCTGATAATTACTATGCATCAGCACCTCAACTTGAATACTATGATTCGATCATAAGGAGTACCTCAAGTAGACAGGACAAAATGATTTTTACTTACAACAAATGTTATGCGTTGATCGCGTTGGGACGCGAACAGGAAGCCATTGAACTGTTAGAAGAACAAGTAGCAAGGATTGACAGCGCCGGCATCAAAGGTATGGACAAACTGAAAGTACAATTAGCCCTTGCTTACCTCAGAGCTGGGGAACGGACGAATTGTGTTATGAATCATACTGCTGAAACTTGTATTTTTCCCATTCAAGGCGAAGGGATTCATAAATTACAAGAAGGGTCACGTGGCGCTATTCGTGTTTATGAGAAATTATTGAAAGAGTATCCCGATAATCTGGAGTATCGATGGCTTCTGAACATTGCCTACATGACACTGGGAGAATATCCCGCAAAAGTACCTTCCGCTTACTTGTTGCCCAACTTGTCTGAAAATGAAACATCACGATTCTACCCTTGCTATAAAGCCTTTTCGTGATGTGGCTGGACTTTTAAACTTGGATATTAACAACATGGCTGGCGGCGTTATCGTCGACGATTTTGACAATGATGGTTATCTGGACATTGTAACTTCAAGTTGGGACCTCGACGAACCCATGCATTTTTTTCGAAATAATAAAGCCGGTGGTTTTACCGATCAATCTGAAGAATCAAGACTGAAGGACCTAACGGGCGGGCTGAATATCGTTCAAGTGGATTTTAACAACGACGGTTTCAAAGATATTTTCGTCTTGCGGGGAGCATGGCTTCGGGGTATGTATGGTCAACAGCCTAATTCGCTTGTCAAAAATAATGGAGACGGAACCTTTACAGATGTTACAACGCAAAGCGGTTTACTGTCTTTTCACCCAACACAAGCGGCCACATGGAATGATTTTAATAATGATGGATGGGCCGACGTGTTTATTGGAAATGAGACGTGGGAAGGAAATGCATCCTCAGGTGAACATCCTTGCGAGCTGTATTTGAACAATCAAGACGGCACTTTCATAAATGTTGCAGAGAAGGCAGCATGCAATGTAAAAGGATTTATTAAGGGAGTAGCATCCGGCGACTATGACAACGATGGCTTCAAAGACATTTTTATTTCGAGTTTGTCGGGCGAACGTTATCTGCTTAAAAATAAAGGTCTCGACGGTAACGTTCCATCATTTGAAGATGTCACGAAAGACGCGAATTTGAATGACAGGTTTGCCAGGACTTTCCCGACTTGGTTTTGGGACTATAACAATGACGGCTGGCTGGATATTCTCATGGGTGATTTTACGTTTGATAAACCCATCACAACCTATTCAGCAGCAGAGGCATTAAAAATTTTCAACGGAACGTCCGGAACAATTCTTCTTTACCGAAATAATCAGGATGGCACATTCACCAACGAATCGGAAAATGCAGGAACCAATAAAACCGCTTTTGCTATGTCTGCCAATTTTGGCGATATCGATAATGATGGCTTCCTTGATTTTTATTTAGGAACCGGAAACCCTGAATTAGAATCCATTGTGCCGAATAAAATGTTTAAGAATGAAGGCGGCAAAAAATTTCTCGACGTCACAACGCCGGCTCGTGTCGGTCATTTACAAAAAGGGCATGCAATTGCTTTTGCAGATATCGACAACGATGGTGATCAAGATATTTACATTGAAATGGGTGGTGCCTACAAAGGCGATGCGTTTCACAATTCATTTTATTTGAATCCCGGTCAAAACCTGAAAAATAATTGGATTTCGATTGAACTGGTGAGGAAAAACAACCTTAATGTTATTGGAACAAAGATCAAGGTGACGTGTCAAGTGAATGGCAAGTTGATACATATTTACCGGGACGTAAATTCGGGTGGGAGCTTTGGTTCTTCGCCGCTACGACGAGAGATCGGTATCGGCGAGGCTGATGTAATTGCTGAACTTACCATTCAATGGCATCCGAATGAAAAAGCCCAGGTAGTTCGCGACGTCAAGCCAAATCAATTCCTCCGAATCCATGAAGGTGACAACCAGATCGAGCTTGTTCCACTAAAATCCACAAATTTCGAATTGGGTTCATTGCACCAGCACCATTAACACCTGATGCCTGAATCACCCGACGAATGGCGCATCTCCACCCGCAATTAGTCATTTTACGATAGTATTTTTGAAAGAATTTATAATTGGACGAATTATGGAAACTTTTGTCATCAAAAAAAACATCGAAGCCTTTGGCTTTCAGGTAAAAACTTTTCCGAAAGGAATAGAAGAAGCGTTTGATTCACTGATCGAAATGGTGCCCGAAAGACTGAACAGATCTTACTATGGAATATCATACATGGCACCGGACAATAAACCTGTTTACATTGCTGCCGTTGAAGAAAAAAATAAGGGTGAGGCAGAACGTAATAAATGTGAACGATTTACAATTGAACAGGGAAAATATTTAGCCGTATCGGTAAAGGACTGGCGAAAAAAAACCGACACCATCAAAGATGTTTTTCATGAGATGATGAATGAGAAAAATATCGACCATTCCAAACCCTGTGTGGAGTGGTATAAAAATGATGACGAAATGTTGTGTATGCTGAAGTTGAATTCATGAGGTTAGACTTTCGCGAATAATCTGGTTGGGCGTTCCTCAATTTTTTCGAGCCGTCATCCCTGTCTGCCGACAGGCAGGCTGAGCGGTGGCTATGCGCCGGCACGTGCGAGCGAAGGATCCCGTTAAGAATCGCAGCACTATCTCGAAGGGGCGTCGTGCACGTTGCTTCGCGCACCTCCAGCCCCTATGGCTTCACTCAGGATGACGCCTTGAAAAAGGGGGATGGGCTCAACGCCATAGGAATACTGGCAAAACCGTTTATATTTGTTTCGGGATCAATAGACTAACAATATGAAGAAGAACATATTATTGGTGGATGATGATAAGATTTTCAATTTCCTCAGCGAAAAAACGATCACATCACTCGGACTTGCCAACGAAATTACCTTTGCATCTAATGGCAGGCAGGCCTTAGACATTCTTGAGCTCTGCAAGAAGGGACAACTGCAAATGCCCGATATCATCTTTCTTGATCTGGATATGCCAGTAATGAATGGATATGAATTCCTGGAAGAGTTTTCAAAGCTTGATCTCCCCAATAAGAATGCGATCACCATCGTTGTGCTAACTTCCTCCGCCGACCCCAGGGACATCGATCGTACGAAACAACTGGGTATAAGATACTATTATAATAAACCGTTGTCCCGGGATGAAATCAAGAAACTAGTGGGACAGGAATTTTCAATTTATCTCAACTGATCTAGCGTTGAATTAAGTCGACAAGGATCTTATCATGCAGGTCCGCTGCAAAAGAGTTGTATTCTAATAGCGAAGATGGTTTCGGAAAGAAAAAAGGTGAGCTACCTCGACCCGATCTCTTTGTGTCAAAACTGTTACTTCCAAAGCCAAGCGAAAGGACAATGACTTTGATATAAGCAAAATTCGGATCCAACGTTACTTCCCTGGCGATTTCGATTCCACTTTTGCCGGGCATGTTGAGATCCGTGATGATAAGATCTGGTAACCTTCTTGCATCATAAAGGAATTCCATTAATTCGGCACCATCAGAAAATTTTCCAATGATCTCGTAGAAAGGTAGGGAGTTGAATCCCTTCTCCATAAAGTAGAGCTCGTCCGGGTCGTTGTCTACTAAGATTAGCTTCAGGCGGTCCATGGTTTAGTAGTCAACAGTCTTTGGGCAATAATGTTTAAAGGCCGCATTACGTCTGGTGGTAAAAGGCGCGTCCAATGTCTTTCAAACACGATAATTAGATTATTTTATTAGATTTATAAAGCAAACGTTAGCCCGGTTAACACTAGCACCAGCGTTACGTTTCCGCCTTTGTGACCCTTGTGTCTTTGCGCCTTGGTGGCAAAAATGATTCATACTTTCCACAAAGACTCACGAAGGTTCACAAAGTTGCATTACACTAAACCTTAGATAATAAAATGCCATCAACCCCACAACCAAATTACGCCCACAGAGTTCTCAAACCTGCATTGATTGTAATGATTTTTCTTCTCGCTGATTCCTGCAGCCCATCCGATTCAAAGAAAGAAAACGCGAATGACTTGCCTTATCTGAATACAGCATTAAGTCTGGAGGAAAGAGTGAATGATTTGGTGGGCAGGATGACCTTAGAAGAAAAGATCAGTCAGATGGTTAATCAAGCCGCGGCGATCGAACGACTGGGTGTTCCGGAATACAATTGGTGGTCGGAAGGTTTACATGGCGTCGCGAGGGCCGGTCTGGCAACTGTATTTCCACAGGCGATCGGCTTGGGCGCTACCTGGGATCGCGACCTGATGTTCCGGGTTTCAACCGCCATCTCCGACGAAGCCCGGGCCAAGCATCATGACTTTGCAAAAAAAGGAAAACGTTTTCTTTATCAAGGACTCACCTTATGGTCACCTAACATCAACATCTTTCGCGATCCGCGTTGGGGCCGGGGACAAGAAACCTATGGTGAAGATCCCTACCTAACGGCAAGGCTTGCCGTTGAATTCATCAAAGGCTTACAAGGAGATGATTCGGTCTACTATAAGACCATTGCCACTGTGAAACATTTCGCCGTGCATAGTGGACCGGAGATCGATCGTCATACTTTCAACGCCGTCATTGGTGACAAAGATCTGAACGAAACCTACCTTCCCCAGTTTGAAGTCGGGATCAAGGAAGGTAAAGCTTACTCATTGATGTGCGCTTACAATCGTTACAACGGGGAAGCCTGTTGCACCAGCGGCAAATTAATGAATGATGTTTTGCGCAAAGATTGGGCGTTCAGTGGTTTTGTAGTTTCAGATTGTGATGGCATCGTTGACATCTACAAAAACCATAAGCAAGTAGCAACTCCAGCGGAGGCCGCCGCCTTAGCCGTAAAATCCGGAACGGACCTGGAATGTGGAAAAGTCTATTTGAACTTAAAGGAAGCTGTTGAAAAAAATCTCATCACAGAAAAGGAAATCGACGTCTCTGTAAAAAGACTTTTCACGGCGCGATTCAAACTTGGAATGTTCGATCCACCTGAGATGGTTCGTTATGCAAACATTCCATACTCCGTGGTGGACAGCCGCGAACATAAAGTGATGGCGCTCGAGGCAGCCCAAAAATCCATTGTTCTTTTAAAGAACGACAACAATACACTTCCGCTTAAGAAAGATCTAAAGACACTGGCCGTCATTGGTCCGAATGCGGATCAATGGTTAATGTTGCTGGGAAATTACAATGGTGTTCCATCGGATGCCATCACGCCCTTGCGTGGAATCAAAGAAAAGTTACCAGGAGCCAACGTGCTCTATGCGCAGGGTTGCGAACTTGCAGACGGTATGCCTACGTATAAAACAATTCCTTCAGAGGTATTATTTGCCGGGACTGAGAATGGATTGAAAGGCGAATATTTTAACAACACCGAGCTGAGCGGCAACCCACTTTTTACCACAACCGATAAAAATGTCGACGTGAACTGGTCGAACAAGGCGCCACGTGACGATATGAATGATGATAACTTCGGCGTACGGTGGAGCGGTGAATTGGTACCCGACAAGACAGCAGTGTATCAGCTTGGATTTGTCAGTACGACCAATACACGGTTATATCTGAATGATAGTCTGGTTGCCAAGACCATCTACCATTTCCGGGATGAGTATGGGGATCCGAGGTTAAGAAAATCGCCTCCAATGAAACTGGAAGCCGGGAAAAAATATAAGATCGTTTTAGAAGCAATAGAAACCTATGCCGATGCACAAGTCCAACTTGTCTGGGCAAGACCGCAACCAGATCTGAAAAAAGAAGCGCTCGACGTCGCGAAACAAGCAGATGCCGTTGTAATGTGTATGGGACTGACGGCGCGGATGGAAGGTGAAGAAATGGACATTGTCATCGACGGATTTAAAGCAGGTGACCGGACAAAAATTGATTTGCCGCGTCCGCAGCAGGAGTTGATCAAAGCAATTCAAGCATTAGGCAAACCAGTGATTTTGGTCATGCTGAACGGAAGCGCCCTTGCTATAAATTGGGAACAGAAAAATGTGCCGGCGATTTTGGAAGCATGGTATCCCGGTCAGGCTGGTGGTCAGGCAATAGCTGACGTCCTTTTTGGCGACTACAATCCAAGTGGTAAACTGCCAGTAACATTTTATAAATCGACGAACGATTTGCCATCGTTCAGAGATTATAATCTCACTAAACAGACCTACCGTTATTTCAAGGGGGAGCCACTTTATCCATTTGGCTATGGATTGAGTTATACAACCTTTGCGTTATGAAAATCTCAAAACTGAAAATACTTATAAGGCTGGTGAGCCTGTCAAACTTTCTGTAACCGTGAAGAACACCGGCGCGGTACGCGGTGATGAAGTGATTCAGGCTTATGTATCACACCTTAAAGCACCGGTGAAAGTTCCTGTCCGGTCGTTAGCGCACTTCCAAAGGATCACGCTTGGGCCAGGCGAATCAAAACAAGTAGAACTTACCATTGCTCCAGATGCATTTACAATATTTAATGAGAAAGGGGAGAAGAGCTGTTGTTCCCGGCGAATTTGAAATCGCTGTTGGCGGAGGTCAACCTGTGAAGGTTGGTGGAAAGGAAATTCCGGGTTTGAAGACGAAGATCAATTTGCAGTAATTCCTTAGTGGAAATTTTAGCGCGGAGAACGCTGAGGAAATGCAACGCTGAGGTCGCAGAGGGAATTCGCACGGAGAAAATACAGAGAGGAACGTTGAACCTTGTGATCCTCTCTGCATTTGACTCGGTATTTTCCACTGGCTTAGAAGGGGAATTTTAAACACAGAAATCGCGGAGAGAATTTGCGCTGATGGAATTCGCACGGAGAAAATCCATAGAACTTTCGCCCCGCTCCGTAGGAGCATCCTGTTTCTAGATCGAAGATCGGTTTGTTTTTCCCAGGCTCCGTAGGAGCCTCCTCATCGTCCGTCGCCATAGCGATCCGTCATGTTGAGCCTACAACCTGATCTCGAAGTTACTGAACCGTCCGCGAAACATCCCGCATTGTGTCCAAAGGACTCCTTCGGAGAGACTGCCAAAGTAAAGACCTGCACCTTAGATAAACAGCCGCTTCCAGAAACAGACAAGTGAGTTGATGTCCCACACAGATGCGAAGGCTCAAAATAAAGGCGCTCACCAAGTAAAACCCGTCATTCTGAGCGAAGGGTTGAAAATACGCGAAGGGGCGAAGAATCCCGTCCCAATGAAACGCCGTAAGTGAATATTAAAATCACGAAGCGATGAAATGGAGAATAGGATTGGAAATAGCCTGTAAGGTCATTTCTAAATAATTCAAACGACCTCTGATAAACTCGACGTTCATTTCCTGTAACGATAATGTCCAATAATCTTATACTCAAACAAGCAATCTGCCAAGCACCTGCCCGCCACCAATATTATGGACGATCAGGTTTCTTTTTCCATCATTGGATTTTTTATCAACCACGATACCGATGTGGGTGATTGCTCCACCTAAATTCCAACAAACGACATCACCGGGTTTATAGTCATCAGCCTTGTCTGTGATGCTCAACTTAGCATCATGTCGCTCAAAAAATTTCATCAGATTGGGTACGCGTCTGTGGTCAATATTTTTATCCGTTGTTTTTAGTCCCCAATTTTTTGGATAGACAGAAAAATTTTCTTTCATGTCCTCATGAACTTCCTTTTGAAGATCGATTCCAAGTTTTCGATAGGCGCGAATGACAACGTCTGTACAAACTCCCCGGTCTGAGGGAACGTCACCGTTAGGGTATTTGATTGAATAGTATTTCGGATCGTAGATTACTTTTTGATTAGTGAGAGATATGGCGGATTCGGAAAGCTTGTTGAAGAAGTCAGCCTGTGCAAAACAAACTGTAACTAGAAAAGTAAAAAGTAAGGTCGTCAAAGTGATTTTCATGGATCACGGTGTCAGAATAAATCGGCTGTCGTCAATAGATTTTTACACTGAATACTTTAGTCTTGGAATATCATTGTTGTCAATAGTTGGTTTTTGCCCACTCGCAGGTCCTCGTCATCTTCCAACCACGAGGAAAGTTCTTTTTTGTGAACTACAACAAAAAATACATCTTCAACGGTCCACGATTTTTCACATCAAACGTGCCCCGGTATTCGCATGGAAATTTGTCTTTGATCGCGAGGTATGTGGTCTCAGAAAGATTGACCATACCCACTTCCGACATGGATTCCATGCGGGATGCTATATTAACAGTGTCTCCCCATATATCGTATTGCCATTTCATACTACCCACAATACCAGCCACCACCGGTCCCGTATGTACGCCAATTCTGATTTCAAAATGAGTCAAATCGTCCTGAGTTCTTAATAGATTTTTCACTAGCTCAATCATTTCCCGTGCTGCCATAATCACATTTATAGCATGTGTTTTACTTACTGATGGGAGGCCTCCAGCGCACATGTATGCGTCACCAATTGTTTTAATCTTCTCAAGGCCATATTTAGTCATAATCTTATCAAACTCTTTGAAGTAGAAATCAATACTTTTTACTAATTGTTCAGGCGTTACGCGTTCCGCTAATGCTGTAAATCCTTTGAAATCGCTAAATAGAACAGTTACCGATTCAAATTTTTTGGCCTGGACTGTGCCATGTTGCTTTAACTCGAGGGCAGTTTCTTCAGGCAGGATGTTTAATAACAAACTTTCGGACCGGTTCTTTTCTGCTTCAATGATAACATTGGTGTCCTTGATAAATTTGTAACGTCTATAAAGCCCGATAGTGAGTAGAAAAATTAAAACTGAAGTGATAATGGAAGCAATAACGATGATCCTCTGGTTCTTTTTCTGTTGGCTAAGAAGGTCTACTTCAATCTGCTTCTGCGAAACCTCAAAATTAGTTCGCACATCCGCCATGTGCTGAACAGATTGAATATTATTCACGCTGTCCCTGTAAGCGATATGATTCTTATAATATTTGAAAGATTCTGCCATGTTTCCCGTTCGTTCAGAAAGTTCGGAGAGTTTAAGATTGGCGTTACTAATTTGATCCTTCAATCCATATTTCTTGGCAATTTGTAGACTTTTTGTCCTATAGTTCAAAGCCGTTCTCTCATCACCTTTTTCAAGATAAATGTCGCTTATGGATATTAGATATGTACAAATGGGGTAATAATCCTCCAATTCTTCCAATATGCGCATCGCTTCTAAAATATTTGTTTCGGCAAGATCGCTTTGACCAGTATTGGCGTATACCATCCCAATATTACCCAGGCTGTACGCCTTGCCACTTAGGTAATCGACCTTTTCAAATAGCATTCCGGATTCTTTGAAATGTAAAAGTGCAGAATCATACATCCGATTATTAAGAAACGCATCCCCGGCATTTGAAATTACGGAGGCAAGAGAAATGGTGTCATTGAATTGACGCAAAATGTGGATTGCCTTTCTATAGTAAATCATCGCATTGTTGAAGTGTTTTGATATCGCGTAAGTATCCGCAATAGCACTGTAACAGATTCCTTCACCTTTAGCAAAATTTGATTTTTGGGCGCTTTCCAGACTTTTGAAATAGGAACTAACCGCCGCTTGTAAATTACCCTGTCGAGCCTCGTTGGTTCCCTTTAAGAAGTAACCTGAATGCAGATACTGCGTCTTATCCAGTTCTTGAGCAAGACTAATCAGTTCCTCAGCATATTTTACTGCAAGATGGAGATCACGCATCTCATTAAAAGCTAAGTCTACGAGCAATTTTAACTTCGCAGTATCTTTTAATATATCTTCCTTATAAATTATGGAAAGGCTGTCTGCCTTTTTCTGTTGCTGACCTAAAATATTTTGAATGCCAGAAAATGAAAAGCAAATTATTAGGTAATAAACCTTTAGTTTAATGGTCATACGGTTTAAGTAAATCAAAATACATTGGTTATGTATGAAACCAAACATTCATTTCGAATCATGGTACTTTTGCATTAGTCAGGGGGACTTAATCGATTCTTCATCATTCCAACGGAGTCGACCCAATTGTTGGCCCTATCGTATATATACACCTACTCATCTATTTCGCGGGACGGACCCTCTATCTACATAATGAGGCGGTTTGCACATCCTGATGACTTAAATGTCAACAGCATTAGTTGGTTTGGTGACTAACAAGTTCTGAAGGTAAAAAATATCCCGTGGGCTTTCAACAAATTGAACTCAAAATTATACCAAAAGTTGGACGATTATGTTTAATAAAAAACCAAGAATTTATATTTTTCATATCCGACTACTGCTCCCTTAACGAATTCACCGGATTCACTAAGGCGGTAACAATGGTCTTGTATGCGACTGTAACAATGCCAACGACAAACAACAACGCCACACAAATTCCCAGGGTGACAAAATTCACCTGCAGATAATATTCCCAAATAGCGTCCATCATTTTGTCGATCATGAGATATCCCAATCCACCGCCCAGAATTGATGCCACCAGGATGATGATGAAGAATTCCGCATTGATAACACGCGCAATATTTCCAGCCGATGCTCCCAATATTTTTCGAACACCGATTTCTTTCATCTTCTTTAAAATATTAAGAGAGACCAAAGCAAATAATCCTGTCGCTGACATCAACGCGGCGATAACGCCCAGGAATCCAAAGATCCGAACAGCATTGGTATTGATCATTTCGGTGGCATACATGTTACCATCAGTATACTTCCCGCTATACAGGGTATTTGGTGATATTTTTTTCCATGCTTCTTTCATGTAATCATTAACCGCGATCAGATTTTCTGGTGAAGTGCTCACCACGATTTGCGTGTATTGCTCAGGTCCCACATATCGAAGCATCACCGGCGCGGCCGCTTTCCAAAAACCGTCAGTCAGGATGTCGCTCGACCACGCCAACAACATACAGCTGAATGCTATCTCTCCAACAGCAAGCGTTTCCCGATAGGATTGCCTTCTAATTTATATTGCCTTACAAATTCTTGCGATACCAAAACAGATTCCTTCTTGTCGGTTTCAGAATCCTTTTTGAAATCTCTTCCCTCCAGCAATGTGATGTTCATCGCTTTCAAATAGTCATCTCCGATGTCAACGATTTCAACTTGATGTTCAGTTGTCTCATACTTAACAGGTTCTTTGTAATACTTATCGGACACATGATTTTTTGATCCGGCAATCACGTTGATATCTTTATTCATCGTCAATAGATTACGGTATGCCTTGAATTCATTTTCACCATTGACGCTCGCAACGATCACTCCATTTTTTGTGTAGCCGAAATTGTAGTCACGCTGGTAAGCTGCATTACGTATATAAGCAACGCCGCTGATGATGCACAGCAGTGATATTGCAAACTGTAAGGTCAAGAGCGTTCGTGTAAACCAGTTCGTTCCACCAAATTTCAAAGTGCCTTTTAAAATATTGACGGGCTTGAATGAGGTAATGTAAAAGGCTGGATAGATACCAGCAATAAAGGCCGTGAAGACCAGCAGCAAGAATAGAAAAATGAAAAAGAAAATGTTTTCTGTATAGCTGATAATCAATTTAATTCCCGGCCATAAGTTATTGTATGCTGGTACCAGTACTTCGGCGAGAAGCAATCCTGCGCCAAGGGAGAAAAAGCAAAGCACGATACTTTCGCCAAGAAACTGAAATATTAACTGGCCACGTACGCCGCCCATTGTTTTCCTGATGCCAATTTCCTTTAGACGCTTGCCAGAAATAGCAATGGAGGTATTCGTGAAATTAAAACATGCCAACAGCAAGAGAAATATGGCCATCACGCCTGGACCGATGACAGCAGAAGGTGGAAATCCCCAACGCAGTTGTTCACCGGCCAGCCACGTATCACCATAGAAATTAGCAGAGAGGGATTTGAAATCCTGTAAATAATACTCGCTTAATTTCATGTCTTCGCGCGCGATGTTCTGAGGCTCGATATAGGCTTGTAGTTGTTTAACAATACTGGAAATCCTGGTCTCATCTTTGATGTGAAGGAACAAGCATGCTCATGCTTTTCCAGTCGGAGTCAAGGGTCGATTTTTTCTGGCGTCGTATCCCAATAATTGTCCCAGTGTGTAATGGCTTCAAAAGCAAAACTTGAATTGAGCGGTTGAACTTCGAATACACCACCAATTGTAAATTCTTTTAATTCTTCCGTTATTGATTTGTGTGATTTGCCTGCCAACGACTTCCTCTGTATCAAAATATTTTCGGGCAAGTTCATCGCTGATAAAGATTTGACTTTTGTCATGTAGTGCCGAGAACGTTCCTGCTTTTAATTCAAATGTGAATAAATCAAAGAATGCAGAGTCGGCGTATGCGACAGCATGAGTTAAAAACTTCATCACCAATTCTGAAATTATTTTGTGAAGCAGTATATCGTACAACCTCATCAACATCGCTGAAATTTTCTCTTACAACATTTCCCAAAGGATTCGGTACAAGTGCATGACGGTTTCGTGTCCCTTGATAGTCTTGCCAGGATTGCACCCGATAAATAGTTGCTGCATTCGTGTGGTTCTTGTCAAAGCTTGTGCTGAATTCCCAATTCAGGTAAGCAACGATACAACAGGCGACGGCGATGCCCATTCCCAGCACGTTGATCAAAATGAAAATTTTATTCTTGACGATGCTGCGGAGGGTGATGAGAAGATAATTCTGAAGCATAAGGTGATGAGGTTAAATGAGATTCATTGCTTTGACGTCGAAAGGGATGAGAAGGTTACATAAGCGAGGGCTCCACTGTTTTGCTCGAAGGCATGAATTGACGTTAAGCTTCACGGAGGACGAGAAGGATTTGTCAACTTCCTCGAGAAGTTTCAAACTTTCGGGAAGTTCGGTATGACGTCATCGTCTTGCAGGCCCCTCAGAAAGTTCGTAGCAACCGAATGCAACAAACTGTGCAACAAATGCAACAATGAGATATTTGCCAGTCATGTAACTTTAATGGTGTTAACGATTGCGATTGGTATAATTTGTTCGCCAACTTTAGCCTTCTTCGCATGCATCCGATTTCATTTTTAGCAGCCTTTTTGTGTGTTATTGCCATCTTTGTCGGTCGCTGCTCAACGCATTGCTTCACTGGAAGTAGAGTTAACAAAACCCATGAATGGCCTGGAGGTGCCAGCAAAAATAGATCTCGATGCGGTAACTTCGCTTTCAGACTCGGAAATTTCGCTTGTTGAAATACAAGGTACTAAGACGAATCCCCGTTCCATTTCAAATTGAAAACAAAGAAAGTCGTACGCTTTATTGGATGGTGAATGCTGAAAACGACAAAATCAAAAAACGAACTTATGAACTGGTCAAAGCAGCCCCCTCAAATAACTCGAATCTTATAGAAGCTACGGCAAAAGATGGGACACTGCTGATCCATTCCGGTGACAAAAATTTGCTGCAATACAATTTCAAAACGGTTTATCCCCCGACAGGTATCGACACGGCATTTAAGCGCAGCGCGTTTATCCATCCTTTGTGGACGCCGACGGGAAAAGTATTGACCCGCATTCAAGCGCCCGATCATTACCATCACTACGGCATTTGGAACCCGTGGACCCATGTTCTCTTCGAAGGTGACACGGTAGATTTCTGGAATATAAAAGGCAGAAAAGGTACGGTTCGTTTTGGTAAATTTGTTTCTGTGACGGAAGGTCCGGTTTACGCAGAATATCAGGCACTGCATGAACACGTGGCCTTCCAAAAGGGAATAGAGAAGGTAGCACTGAATGAACTCCAGACGGTGCGTGTATACCGACCGAAAGATGGCCAGGACAATTACATTGTTGACATTACGATTCAACTGAATTGTGCTTCGCCAAGTCCTTTTCTAATTCTTGAATACCGTTATGCTGGATTGGGATGGCGCGCAACCGAAAAATGGAATAAGACCAACAGTGAGGTGCTGACTTCTGAGGGCAAGACGCGCAAAGGTGCTGATGGAACCACGGCAAGGTGGGCTATTATTCAAGGTGCGTTGGATAATGAATATGGTGGAGCAGTGATGATGTCGTATCCTGCAAATTATAATCATCCGGAGCCACTGCGGATTTGGCCGGAAGATTCCAACGGCGGGGAAATGTTTGGGATGTTCGCGCCGACAAAAACAAAAGATTGGCTGTTGTCCCCAGGTAAGACCTACGTGCTAAAATACAGGTTCAATGTTTTTAGTGGCCATTTTACCAAAGAGAAAGCAGAAAGTGGTTGGCAGTATTATGGTGCTCCTCCGAAAGTGACTGTAAAGATGAATTGATTAACAATAAATTTTCCGGTGTATGAAAAGCAATAAAAATAAACCCACAGTCTCCAGAAGAAAGTTTCTTGAGACGTCTGTAAAAGCTACAGCATTTTCCACGTTAGCGCTGGGCATCCCATCTATCGTGCCGTCCAGTGTGTTTGGCAAAAATGCTCCAAGCAATCGTATCAATATTGGAGCGATTGGAACAGGTCGAATTTCCCGGGGTCACGATCTGCCAGGGGTTTGGAAATATGATTTCGCACAGGTCGTTGCCGTATGTGATGTTGATACAAAACGCGCTGCCGAAGGCAAGACGTTGATAAATGAGTACTATACCAAACGCGATGGTAAACCTTTTGACGGTGTTAAGGAGTATCACGACTACCGCGAGCTGATCAACAATAAAGACATTGATGCTGTGATCATCAGTACTCCAGATCATACCCATGCCATGATTGGTATCGCTGCCGCTAGAGCAAAGAAGCATATCTACATGCAGAAGCCGGCATCACTTGACGATTTCTGAGGGAAGAATTGTGAGCGACATCGTACAAAAGAGTGGAGTCAAATTTCAAATCGGCAGCCAGCAACGGTCTTCTGAACAATTCCGGTACGCGGCAGAATTGGTTAGGAACGGTAGAATTGGTCAATTGAAAACCGTTTATGTAGGACTCCCCGGTGATCCCTCAGGCGAAGAGGAACCCGAAATGCCGGTTCCTCCAAATCTTAACTATGACCTGTGGCTAGCATCTACACCCATGGTGTATTACACCGAAAAACGCGTTCATCCTCAGGTTGGATACGATCGTCCAGGCTGGTTACGGTGTGAACAATTTGGCGCAGGGATGATTACAGGATGGGGCTCGCATCATATTGACTCAGCACATTGGGGGATGGGCATGGAGAGATCCGGTCCGATTGAAGTTTGGGGTCATGCTGAATTCCCGAAGAAAGGACTTTGGGATGTACACGGTATTTTCAAAACGGAGGCCCTGTACGACAATGGTGTAAGAATGGTAGTAAGCAATGAACTTCCAAACGGAATTAAATTTGAAGGAAGCGAAGGATGGATATTCGTCACGCGCGGAAATTATCAGGCAACCTCCAGCGATCCTGTTAGCAATAAAGACGGAACAAAGCCGCTGGATGCCAGCGATCCAAAAATTATTAAAGTCAGTGATTGGTCCAGATGAATTTCATTTTACGGTAAGCAAAGATCACCATGGCAATTGGCTTGAAGCTATCCGTGACAACAAGCCAACCATCGCTCCAGTTGAGGAAGCACATCGTTCCTGCTCGGCTTGCCTCGTTCACCACATCGTTATGAAACTTGACAGAAAGGTGTACTGGGATCCTAAAACGGAGAAATTTAAAAATGATGATGAAGCGAACAGCAGGTTGTCACGTCCACAACGGCCAGCATATGCTCTTAAATGATTTTGCTTGAACTAGGTTAATTAATAGCAGTCCCGCAGCATTTCTGCGGGACTTTATTTCTCCCGGCCAACTTCAAATCCTTCTCCATGAAAAATACTCCGACTCCAACCTGCCGCATGAAAAATCTACTATTATTGATTGTGTTCAGTATCCCCTTCCTGAGCTTTGCTCAACTTCCTGTAGTACAGTCAAAAATGTACTCATGGAGAGAGCTCACCGGCAAGACCGATACCAACATAGTTTCAGGGGTATTATTCGAAGGTTCGGTCTATGATATGGAGTATCTTCAAATGAGCTGCCAATGCGATCGCGCCTTCAAAAAAGAAAGTCAGCCTACTGGTTCCGGAGAATGAAGAACATTTGTTGATCGTTAAAACCGGCATTCTTACCATTGGATTTAAAGATTCCACCTGGTCGATTGGTGGTGGTAGTGTGGCCTTATTGATGCCAGGAGAGAAATACGCGCTGCAAAATGCAACAGCCGATTGCCTGTACTTTTTACCGGATGAAGTATCGCTCAAAATTACCGATGGACCTGGCGCGGGGACAAGCGTCAGGTGGATCGTTTGTAAAAGATTGGAATAAAATACCATTCAAACCGCATGACAAGGGTGGTATCCGGAATTATTTCGAAAAAGAGACGGCGATGAGCAAACGATTTGAAATGCACGTCACAACCTTGAAAGAGGGCATTAAAAGTCATGAGCCACATACCCATCGCGCTGAAGAGATCGTATTGGTGATCGAAAATAAGACTGAAATGCAAATGGATGACAAATTTTATAAGGGAGGCCCGGGCGATATTTATTATCTTGGCTCAAATGTTTCTCACGCCATCCGCAATGATGGAAAGGGTACATGTACTTATTTTGCATTTCAATTTGAATAAACCATGACGAAATTTTTCTACCCCGCTCTCTTTTTAACGCTTTCTATGTCGTGCGCAACTAAAACCGAACAACCGCCGTCAGAGTACGTCCCCAAGCCTGTTCAGGTTGTAACCTTGGACCCAGGTCATTTTCACGCCGCTTTGGTTCAAAAAACAGGGTATCCTGATGTAGACTCAACGGTCCACGTATACGCTCCCGAAGGAACTGACTTAAAGCTTCACCTTGATCGGGTTAAGGCATTCAATACGCGCCCCGAGTCACCTACAAACTGGAATGAACAAGTGTATACGGGCGCTGACTTCTTTGAAAAAATGATTGCGGAGAAAAAAGGAAATGTCAGTTGTGCTGTCAGGTAACAACAAAAAGAAGACGGAGTACATTTTGACTTCCCTAAAAAATCAATTCAATGTACTGGCGGATAAACCGATGGTTATCGACAGCAAAGGATTTCAACAACTGAAGGAAGCCTTTGAAGTTGCTGACGGCCAACAAATTGCTGCTATACGATATCATGACCGAACGTTTTGAGATCACCACAATGCTTCAGCGTGACCTCTCCATGTTACCCGAAGTATTTGGTACTTTGGAAAAAGGAACCCCTCAAAATCCCGCCATCACCAAAGAAAGCATTCATCATTTCTATAAATATGTTTCGGGAAATGTGCTGACAAGGCCAGCGTGGTTTCTCGATGCATCACAACAAGGAGAGGGCATCGTCGATGTGATGACGCACCTGGTCGACCTGGTACAGTGGGAATGTTTTCCTGAACAAGTTATTGATACAACTGAGATCAAAGTCAACACGGCAAAACGCTGGGCTACGGATATGACTTTATCACAATTTAAAGCCATCACAAAACTCGAAGCGTTTCCAGACTATTTGAAGAAGCAATGTCACCGCTGATACATTACTGAAAATCTATTCTAACGGTGAGATCAACTATCAGGTCAAGGGTGTTCATGCAAAGACTTCTGTGATCTGGAAGTATCAAGCTCCAGAGGGAACTGGAGACACTCATTATTCGATCATGCGCGGATCAAAAGCTAATTTGGTTATCCGTCAGGATAAGGATCAGCAATATAAACCCACACTATACATTGAACCTGTGGGCAAGGCCAAAGATGCGAACTTTGAAAAGACCTTGAATGAACAGATGAAAACCATTGCAGCAAAATATCCAGGCGTGGAGTTGAAAAGCGCGAAGAACGGCTGGGAAGTAATCATTCCTGAGAAATACAAGGAAGGCCACGAAGCCCACTTTGGACGTGTAACAGAAAAATTCCTGGAATATCTTAAAGAATGGCAACATGCCGTCGTGGGAAGTGCCGAATATGATCGCAAAGTACTACACCACAACGCAAGGCCTGGAGGTATCCTTGAAAAAATGATCGTAATAAATTTTTTACTGATCCTTCGACCTTTGTGAAACCTTTGTGTCTTAGGTCTTTGTGGCGAAATGTGACGTTCGCCACTAAGTCACAAAGACCCTAAGATTCACAAAGGAGTGCAAAACTTTACCGTATGAAAAACCCGTTAAGCTTAGTTGTAATTTTTGTTTTGCTCATTTTTTCTTTCAGATGGATTTTCGCAGAATCCAGATCCGAATACGATGACCAAGGAAGAACGCGATGCTTATTTTGCCAAGCTTCGCGAAGCCTCCAATGCAGATCATAAAAGAATGATGGACCTGTTGGGCATCGACTCGATCAGACGAGGCGCGAATGGAAATGATCCCACCGCGCCGAATGCTGCAAACTATAACGAGGCAAAAGCAAACCCATTTCCTGAGTTGCCTGATCCCCTGATATTAAAAAATGGTAAGAAAGTCACGACGGCTAAAATGTGGTGGAATCAGCGCAGAGATGAAATTGTAGAAGACTTCGACCGTGAGATTTACGGAAGACAACCGAAGAATACACCCAAAGTTACCTGGGAAGTAGTAAGTTCTACCAACGAAACCTACGAAGGAATTCCCGTCGTGACCAAAAAATTGATTGGACATGTTGACAATTCATCCTATCCACAAATTAGTGTAGACATACAGTTAACATTGGCAACACCCGCAAGTGCAAAAGGTCCTGTACCTGTCATGATGGAGTTTGGATTTGTATGGCCCTCATGGTTTCCAGCGCAAAACCCGCCGCGACCAGGCCCCACGTGGCAAAAACAGGTTTTGGAAATGGGATGGGGGTACGCCTCATTAATTCCCGTAAGTGTACAACCAGACAATGGTGCAGGATTGAGACAAGGTATCATTGGCCTTGTAAACAAAGGTCAACCTCGCAAACCCGATGACTGGGGCTCATTGCGTGCCTGGGCATGGGGAGCAAGTCGCGCTTTGGATTATTTCGAAACAGACAAGTCTGTAGATGCAAAACGGGTGGGCATAGAGGGTCACTCACGGTATGGAAAAGCAACCGCCGTCACCATGGCATACGATTCCCGGTTTGCAATTGCTTACATCAGTTCATGTGGGGAAGGCGGCGCAAAAATCAATCGCAGGAATTATGGAGAGATCATTGAGAATGTTGCCGGTTCAGGTGAATATCATTGGATGGCCGGCAATTTCATCAAATATGCAGGGCCCTTAAACGGCGGCGATTTACCAGTAGATGGTCATGACCTCATTGCATTGTGCGCACCGCGTCCTGTCTTTTTAGGAACAGGCGACAAAGGCGATTGGTGGGTGGATGCCAGGGGACAATTTATGGCTGCTGTGCATGCTGGTCCGGTGTACAAGTTGTTAGGGAAAAAAGATCTTGGGACCACTGAATATCCTCCGCTGGAAACGACATTAACAGATGGTGATATTGGATTTCGCCAACACCTGGAGGGACACACGCCCGCACCTAATTGGCCAACTTTTTTGGCGTTTGCTAAAAGGCATTTGTCGAAGTGAGCCAGACCATCTGTCGATTTCTTTACAACTTTTTCCGAAGCATCATCCTGATTGAAGCCCTCGGGCCGCGCGCTCAACTCTTTTCAAAGCGTCATCCTGAGTGAAGGATAAGCGCAGGGCAGTGCGGAACGAAGGATCCCCATTTAATCAAGGTGCCACTTCGACCTCGGTTCTGCGAGTATTGTAGGGGATCCTTCGCTCGCACTTTCCATCACACCTCCACCGCTCAGGATGACGTTCTAAAAAAAGTAAAGGATGGTCGAAGACTACGGTTTAAGTCCTAGCGAAATTTCCAAGGTCAAATCCTTCCAGTCCGGATTTATTGAATGACTAACGTCTCCTTCCATTTTCTCGTCTTCCCCTTTATGTATTTCTCTCTCGCAATGGCTTCTACGATTGACTCAAATCCTAGATAAAAAACCAGAATACAAAGATTGTACTTCGCCGAAAAACTTTTGGGATCCTGCTTAGTGCGGTGCTCCCACAATCTTGTTGGAAGATCATTTGTTACGCCGACATAAAGTGTCGTTTGATAAACAGTGGTGATGATGTAAACCCACGAATGCTGCTAGACATTTTTGATAATTTATTCTTACACAACGTTATTAACCAAACTTTTTCAAACCGTCATCCTGAGTGAGGAAGGCGGGTAGGATGCGGGTAGCGAAGGATCCCCATTTAATCAAAGTGCCACTTCGACCTCGTTTCTGCGAGTATTGAAGGGGATCCTTCGCTCGCACTTTCCACCACACGTCCACCGCTCAGGATGACGTTCTGAAAAAGAGAAGAAGGACTCGACTTTTAGACGGGCCACCTCAGGATGACGGGCTTAAGACTTAGTGCAAATCCCTCGTCACTTCCGATCCGGACCCTCCACGCAAAATATCAAGGTCTGTACCCAAGTGAGCTTGTTGTACATGCTCAATATAAAATCTCACGTAACCGCGAGCCGCTAACGGCGTAGGTGGTACCCACGCTTTTTTTCTTTTGTTCAATTCTTCTTCACTAATATCAAGATGAAGGCGTCGTTTTTCCACATCAAGTTCAATCATGTCACCGTTCTGAACGAATGCTAACGTCCCGCCGATCGCGGATTCAGGAGAAACGTGAAGCACAACAGTGCCAGCAGCTGTTCCACTCATTCTTCCATCAGAAATTCTTACCATGTCGATAATGCCTTTCTTCAGAATCTTTTCCGGAAGATCAACATTTCCTACTTCAGGCATACCCGGATAGCCTTTGGGTCCCACACCTTTTAAGACAATGACGCAGGTCTCATCGATATCAAGATTGGGATCATCGATACGTTCGTGATAATCCTCCATCGTTTCAAATACAACGGCCCGGCCCCGATGCTTCATCAGGCTTGGCGTTGCAGCAGATGGTTTGATGATCGATCCATCTTCACTTAAATTTCCTTTCAGGACTGCAATGCCGGCTTCTTGCTGAAACGGCTTGTCCACTTTGGCAATCACATCTTTATTATAGCAAGCGGACTCAGCATTATTTTCCCCGATTTTTTTCCCATTGACAGTAATGGCATCATTGTGCAAATATTCTTTCATTTCTTTTAACACAACGGGTAAACCACCGGCATAATAGAAATCTTCCATCAGATATTTACCAGAGGGTTTGAGATTTACCAGCAACGGTATTTTACTTCCGATCTTGTCAAAGTCTTCCAGGTTCAAGTCTACTCCAATTCTTCCGGCAATCGCCAACAGGTGTATGATGAAATTTGTAGATCCACCCACTGCTGCATTCACGACAATAGCATTTTCAAAAGCTTTGCGCGTAAGAACTTTCGAAAGCTTTAAATCCTCTTTTACCATTTCAACAATGCGTCGTCCCGGAAAGCTGTGCCAACACTTTTTTTCTCGCGTCGACGGCCGGGATAGCCGCGGCACCCGGTAACGTCAGGCCTAGTGCTTCGACCATACAAGCCATGGTAGAGGCGGTTCCCATGGTCATACAGTGACCATTGCTTCGAGCAACGCCGATTTCCATTTCCTGAATTTCAGCATCGGAAATATTTCCAACCTTTTGTCTTTCTTTTATTTCCCAATTAAACGAACCTGACCCGACACACTCACCTCTGAATCGTCCACTTAACATGGGACCGCCGGGAACCACGATCGTTGGTAAATCCACACTACATGCACCCATCACGGTGGATGGTGTTGTTTTGTCACAACCCGTGAGTAATACGATCCCATCCAGTGGATTAGCCCGAATCGTTTCTTCAACATCCATGCTGGCCAGGTTTCTAAAGAGCATGGTCGTGGGGCGCATGATGGTTTCGCCTAGGGATGTCACTGGAAATTCCATCGGAAATCCTCCGGCCTCGGCGATTCCTC
Organism: uncultured Bacteroidota bacterium; assembly: GCA_963813425.1. Classification (GTDB taxonomy): domain Bacteria; phylum Bacteroidota; class Bacteroidia; order Cytophagales; family Cyclobacteriaceae; genus Chryseolinea. Next base: position 8,598 of record CAWEZB010000010.1, on the reverse strand, counting down.
GTTTTACTATTTCGGCAAACTCTCTGAAATGGCCATTGCAAGGTGTAAGCTCCGACCAGGTGTTACAAATTCCGATGACTGGTTTGCCTCGGAAGTAATCATCAGGATAACCTTGATTGCGTAACCAGGACCGATGTACAAAACCCATCTTATCGGATTTGCCAAACCAATCTTTGCTTCGCAGATTTTTTTTCTCAGTAGACATAATGTTTTTTTAAATTCGGTTTCGAAGGTTGTTCTCCTTTGTGAACCTTAGTGCCCTCGTGTCTTAGTGGCAAAATCGACGTAGCCACCAAGACCCAAGACTCAAAGGTACACAAAGGTCGATGTCAGTCCTTTTTCCATTCACCGTTGACCAATCTGAATATGTTCAATGGATTTCCATCCTGCAATTCCGGAGGTAAAAGTGATGTAGGAAAATTTTGGTAAGCAACAGGTCTTGTAAATCTTGAAATGGCACCCGTGCCTACTGATGTTGTTCTGCTGTCAGTAGTCGCCGGGAACGGTCCGCCATGCACCATTGCGTGACAAACCTCTACTCCAGTAGGGTATCCGTTAATAATGAGCCGCCCGACTTTCTGTTCCAGGATACTGATAAGATCAATATACTCCTTTAAATCCTTATCTGTGGCGTGCAGGGTTGCTGTAATATGTCCCCCTAAATTTTTTGCCGCTTGAAGCAGTTCAGCCTTGGTATCCGCAGTAATTGCAAGCGTGGAGGGACCAAAAACTTCTTCCTCCAGTGTATGATCATTCAGAAACGATTCTATTGACGCATGAAGTAAATGTGCTGTGCCTCGGCTGCCAGATCCTTCCGAGGGACCTTTTGCCAGAACTTCTACGCCATTGGCGTTACTCAACTTTTCAATTCCCTTTTGAAAGCTCCCTTGAATTCCCGAAGTAAGCATCACACCTGCATTTATCCCTTTGATGCTGGAAGCAAGAACCTCTTTGAATTTTGATCCGTCCTCGGACTTTGGAATGAAAACCAATCCCGGATTGGTACAAAATTGTCCGACACCCAACGTAACAGCAGCGGCAAGGTCTTGTGCAATTTTTTCTTTTCTCTCTTTTAAGGCATCTGGTAAAATAAATACTGGATTTGTGCTTCCCATCTCCGCATAGACCGGAATGGGTACTGGCCTTTTGTTGGCTTCATCGAATAGAGCCTTTCCACCGCGGTAGGAGCCTGTAAAACCAATGGCGGTAATGGCAGGGTGTTTAACCAATGCCATACCCACTTGAGTTGACCTTCCGTTTACCATTGAAAATGTGCCGGCTGGCATTCCTGATTTTTTCACTGCGCGCTGAATGGCCAGCCCAACGAGCTCGCATACGCCTGGATGAGCAGGATGCGCCTTGAAAACGACTGGACAGCCAGCGGCCAACGCAGAGACTGTATCACCACCGGCAACGGAGAATGCAAAAGGAAAATTGCTGGCACCAAAAACCCCAACAGGTCCGAGGGCGCGCTGCACACTTCTGACATCAGGCTTCGGCAATGGTTTTCGGTCTGGGTCCGCCAGGTCGATTCGCGCTCCGACCCATGAACCTTCGCGTAGAAGGTTTGCAAAAAGTTTAAGCTGCCCAACGGTACGGCCACGCTCGCCGGTGAGCCGGGCTTCCGGAAGGCCGGTTTCTTCCATACCGCGCTTGATTAAATCATCGCCAAGAGCAATAATTTCATCTGCAATTGTTTCCAAAAATGTTGCCTTATCTTTTCCACTAACAATGCGATAGGTTTGAAAAGCTTCCAAAGCTTTTTCAATGGCGCTATTTATTTCTTGTTCAGTCGCTTCATGAAATGCAGGCTCAATCTTTTGACCTGTCGCGGGATTCTCGCCGTAGAAGACTTCTTTTCCCAATCCCGATAATGTTTCACCAATTATATTTTTTCCAGTCATGACACGTGTTTAAGTGTTTATGTATTTAAGTGTTTACGTGGGTTTGCATAATCGAAAGTTCAGTGCTTCTTAACGTTAGTAAGTGTTCAAATGTTCAGACCCACCACCTAAACACCCAAACACGTAAACACGTAAACACCGCTTAGGGCCTAGCCCACGGAGTTTACAAGAGTACCGATTGGCTCAATGGTTATGCTGACCTGATCACCTTGCTGAAGTGTAAAGTCATTTCCAGGGACAATGCCCGTTCCTGTCATCAAGAAACTTCCATTTGGGAAACTGCATTCACGATATAAAAACCCTACGAGTTCTGTGAATTTTCTTTTTATCTGGCTAATAGCGATCGTGCCTTCGAAGACATTCTTGCCAGCACGTGCAATTTCCAATTGAATCATCGTGTTTTCTGCAAGCGGCTTTTGTGTAACAAAAATGCAAGGACCCAGGGCTGCGCACCCGTCATACGTTTTTGCCTGTGGAAGATATAATGGATTTTCCCCCTCAATGCTCCGAGAGCTCATGTCGTTGCCAATGGTGTACCCGACAATCTTACCGCTTGAAGTAATCACCAGCGTAAGCTCGGGTTCGGGTACATCCCACGTTGAGTCTTTTCGGATTCTTACTTTTCCTCCGGGCGACGCTACCCGGCCCGGCGTAGCTTTAAAAAATAACTCAGGCCGCTCAGCCTCGTAGACACGGGCATAAAAATCACTGCCTCCAGCACTTTTAGATTCTTCCTGACGTCCGACTTTGCTTCTTAAATAAGTTACGCCGCTGGCCCAAACCTCTTGGCTTTGAATGGGAGCCTGTATTTCTTTCAGCACAATCTCACGCGGCTGTGACAATGGTTTTAGTTCTTTTGTCGCCTTTTCTATCTTTTCAAAAAGGTTATCATCATTGATAAATGCATCCCAATTTTGATTTTCTAACAGAAACAAAGAATTATCTTTTTCGAGGACAATACCCTGTTTTACTTTGTATACTCTCATGGATTTAATAGTTATTTTTCAGATTACAATTTTTGCGTTAACGTGCCATTCAAACTCCTTACAAGGAGGGATTCAAAACTAAAATCTCACCACTTCCCAATAAACTTTTTTTGGTTGAAAGTTCTGATCGAATAGCAAAGGGTAATTTTTGCGGCCTCGCACCGGGAAATTGTCCAACCAGCTAGACTTGTCAGAAACATTCCAGAATGTAACGCCGGTAATTTTATCCTTGTGCGCACGGAAAACTTTGAAAACCATTTTGTATTGTTCCGTTTGCTTTGCTTCCATTTCGGCCGTAAATGTATCGGATTCGTCGGGCCGACGATCACGCCTCGAATGTTCGGACTGGTAAACGGAAATATCCAATTCCGTGAATTGAATCTTTAGTCCCAGCGACGAAAACATTTCAATAGATTTCTGCAATTCTTGTTCCGTGGGACCGAAGATTGACCAATGCGCCTGCAACCCAACGCCATGAATGGGAATCTTCTTATCAAGAAGGCCTTTCAGCATCTTGTAAATCCGTTCTCTTTTTCCAGCACTTTCTGTATTGTAATCATTGTAAAAAAGCAATGCATCGGGATCAGCTTCATGCGCATACTCAAAAGCTTTTGATACGAATTCCTCTCCGCAGATTTTATACCACGGGGACTCACGGAAGTATTTTGAATCATCGTCATCGATTACTTCGTTGACAACGTCCCAAGCGTAAATCTTTCCTTTATACCGACTCACTACTGCTGTAATATGGTCCTTCAATCGCTTCAGCAATACTTCCTTGGTGACATCGCCACCTTGAGCATTCTTAAATAACCAACTAGGCGTTTGATTGTGCCAGCAAAGTGTATGTCCCCGAATTTTTAGTTTATTGGTTTGAGCGAAGTTGACTATCGCATCTGCATCGGCCCAGAAGAATTCGTCTTCTTTGGGATGAATTGGGCCCATTTTCATAGCGTTTTCGGCTGTTACACTTTCGAAATGCTTTAGGATAAGGTCGGCTTCAGGGCCAGAGACCGACTGGGGGCGAATGGCTACTCCGACAGGAAAATATGCCTTGTAATAATCCTTCAGTCCCTTGCCAGGATCCTGGCATATGCCTGCAAAAAATGATAATAATAATGCCGATAACGTGAATTTATGAACGCGTGAGAAGGTGAATTTAATCATACTGATCTGTTTTTTGAAGGGTATAAAGATATAGAAGTAATTGGTTTTTTTGGGGTGAATTATGAGGGACTCTCTATCTTTAGAGTAAACAATTGTATCACAATTTTTTTTGAATTAGCCCGATGAGAAACCTGAAAATGTTTACCAAATTGTTTCTCTCTCACATTGTTGTGGGCCTCGTGGCGATCATATCGTTAGCGGCTATTCTTTATGCAGTATTTAGCGATAACCTAATCCAGCGAACCTTAAATCAACTTTCGAGTGTAAATATTCTCAAGGAACAACTAGTGGCAAACTATTTTTTGAGATCCCAACGAAACCTGGAAGCACTACAGCTAGAGCGTAAGTTTCTTAAAATTTTTACGACGGTGTCTGCTGCCATTGAAAAAGGAGTTTCAGTTCATACGTCTGATATGCTTGACGTAGAGAATATTTGCAGGTTATACAATTTCAAAAATATTCGCTTGTTCGATTTGCATCATCGTGAACTTTTCAGCACGGACACCACGCGATATAAGGAGAATGTATTGCAAAGAATCGATTCTGCAATTGTCGCAGAGCCGAATCGATTAAAACTTGTCGATGCTTCGCATACCTCAAATAACAAACGAACACTACTTTTTTATTACGTACCTGTTTTGCAGGATTCACAACGTGTAGGTGTTGTCTTGGTCGAAGAAAATTTTGACAATGTTCAATCCATTGTCTCCGAGATCACGGGAATGGGAACGACAGGGGAGACTTACATCGTCGGGCCTGGATACACCATGCGCTCTGCTTCCCGTTTTTTCGACAAGCCACCAGGTGAAATAACGGTACGGACAGAGGCCGTCGAAAAATCTTTTGCTGGTTCCTCCGGCAGTGGAATTATTAAAGACTATCGCGGAAAAAAAGTATTGAGCGTTTACCGGCCAATTGGAGATTTTGAGTTGAATTGGGTAATTATTTCTGAAATAGATTGGACCGAAGCCATGCAACCCGTAATTCAGTTCCGGTATTACCTGCTGGGCATTACGCTCCTAATCCTTCTTCTCACGACAGTCGTCACGTTATTTCTTTCAAATGCGATCGCGCGCCCCATACAAAAACTCAGGGCCGTTATTAAAGAGCTTTCAAAGGGTGTCATTCCGCAACGCAATGCATCCATAAGGTCCAAAGACGAGATTGGACAAATGGCTGATGCAATTTATCAACTGATGGAAGGGATGGAGCGAACTTCTAAGTTTGCCAGGGAAATTGGTGGTGGAAATTTTAACTCGTCGTTCGAGACGCTAAGCGATCAGGACACTTTGGGCCATTCACTGCTCCATATGCGCGACGAATTGAAGAGTTTAAATGACCGGGAACTGAAATTGGCCAGGGCCCGTGCCTCTGCATTGCTTGAGGGGCAGGAAAGAGAAAGGCGAAGAATTATACAGGAATTGCACGATGGCGTGGGCCAATTGCTAACGGCAATACGAATGCGGATGGAAATGCTTGACGGCGAATCCAAGGTTAAAGACGACATCAAGAAACAAATTAACGATACCATTACAGAAGTGAGACGGATCTCCTACAATGTAATGCCCCAGGCTCTGGTTGATTTTGGGCTGGAAGCTGCTCTGGCCGGATTGTGTGATTCTATAAAGCGCTATTCCAATCTCGAAATTGATTTCGCTTATGTTAGAGAATCAGATCATACCTTGAATTTTGAAGTAAGTACAGCATTGTTTCGAATCGCACAGGAAGGGCTGAATAATATTATTAAATATGCTGACGCTTCCTCAGTAAATTTGCATATTATCGACAAGGAGGATGAAGTTTATTTAGTTCTCGAAGATAATGGGAAGGGGTTTGACGAAAGTAAGGCAAAGCCAAATCGAGGTATGGGTTTGCAGAATATTCGAGAACGAGCAAAGCTTTTGAATGGGAGTGCGGAAATACATTCAACCCCCGGACAGGGAACAGTTATCGAAATTCACATACCAATCTATCAAGAATGACAAAAATACGTCTATTACTGGCAGATGATCATCCACTTATCCGGGAAGGCTTTAGATCGTTGCTTAACAAAAACGAGCGGTTTGAAATTGTCGGAATTGCCGAAAACGGTAAAGAATTAATTGAGCTTGCAGGAAAAGAATTGCCCGATATTATCCTTTCCGATATCAGTATGCCCGTTATGAATGGGATGGAAGCCATTGAAAAGATTGGAAATCTTTATCCATCAATAAAGTCTGTCGTCCTCACCATGCATGAGGAACGGGAGTATATTATAAATGCTTTGAAGATTGGCGTTCAAGGTTACATTATCAAAAATGTAGAACGCTTTGATCTCGAAAAAGCTATCATTACAATTTTTGAAGGCGGTAAATATTTCAGTCCAATAGTGACCAATATTTTAGCAGAATCAGTGGCCCGCCCGGAACCGCCGGCGATTTCAGAGTTAACGCCCCGGGAGAAAGAAGTCCTTGAATTGGTAGCTCAAGGTCATAGTACCAAGCAAATAGCAGATAAGCTGGGAATTGGCACACGGACCGTGGAATCGCATCGCGTGAACATGTTAAAAAAGATGAAGGTCAACAATACCGCCGAACTCGTAAGAAAGGCAATTGAGATGAAAATCTTGTAATATTTTAATCCCTAATCCTGCAATCCTCGTTAAGATTTAAGATGCGGTTTTTAGCTATTGGCCTATGGAAACTTTATTGAAAAACGATCATAAATACGTCGAAGTTGCCGATCGGATTGAAACTTTAATTGGAAAGCAAGTTTTCAAAATCGGCGACAAGCTCCTGTCTGTCCGCGCCCTCAGCAAAGAGCAGGGGATAAGCTTGAGTACGGCATTTCAGGCTTACTATTTATTGGAAAGCAAGGGCCTCGTCGAGGCAAGACCTCAATCCGGCTACTATGTGAAGTATTCGCCGGAGCATATTCTTGATTTACCCAAGGTGAGTGAGCCGCCTGATGACGCTCTTCCAGTGAGCGTGGACGACATGATCAATAGTGTATACGTTGACCTGAATTCCAGAAACCTGATAAATTTTTCGATGGCGGCGCCGGCATTTGAGCTATTGCCGATCGCCAAACTCAATAAAGCAGTGATGCATGCCCTTCGTGAGTCGCCAACCAGTTGCCTTCACTATGAACATATTCAAGGAAATATTGCACTCCGGAAACAAATTGCGCGTCAGGCTTTTAACTGGGGGGGTGCACCTAGTGAAAATGATATTGTTGTAACGGCGGGTTGCGTGGAGGCATTGTCCCTTTGCATCAAGGCAATTACAAAACCAGGCGACGCGGTAGCATTGGAAAGTCCAACATACTTTGCCCTTTTCCAGGTTATGGAAAGCAACGGCTTGAAGGTAGTAGAGATTCCAACTGACCCGGTATCCGGAATCGATATCGATTATTTGGCGCAGGCTATTCCAAAGTTCAATATTAAAGCGTGCCTGGTCGTAAATAATTTTAACAATCCCTTAGGAAGTTGTATGCCGGACGAGCGGAAAAAATATTTGGTCGAAATGCTGGCAAAAAGAGAAATCCCGCTTATCGAGGATGATATTTATGGTGAGTTATACTTTGGGAAGACCCGCCCGAAAACGTGTAAAACTTTTGATAAAAAGGGCCTGGTTTTACATTGTGCTTCTTTTTCGAAATCGCTTGCACCTGGCTATCGGATAGGCTGGACGATCCCGGGAAGGTTTAAAGAAAAGGTGATTCGCCTGAAGCGGATGCATACCGTATCTACGAACACATTGACACAAGCCGCAGTTGCTGATTTTCTTAGCAAGGGAAGATTTGAATTGCATCTAAGGCATCTTCGGAAAGCATTGCATACCCAATCGCTTCGTTACATACAGGCAGTGTGTGAATATTTTCCTGAAGACACATGTATCACGAGACCCCAGGGAGGGTTTACCTTGTGGATTGAAATGAATAAAAAAATCAACGCATACAAGCTTCATAAGCGTGCATTAAGGCACAACATTGGTATTGCGCCTGGACAAATATTCTCTTCACAAGGCAATTTTGAAAATTGCTTTCGAATTAGCTATGGGGAGCCATGGACTCCCAAGATCGAAGAGGGCCTAAAAACGTTAGGAAAATTGATGCGTGAGATGATAAAGTGATTCCAAATTATCCCAATTTTTTACTGCAAAGTCTCAACGGACGCTGAGTATCGCAAGGAAGTATTTCTCCGCGAACCCTTGCGCCTTAGCGCCTCCGTGTTAAGTGTATTTCGATGATCTAAATTGGGACGAAGCCGACTGACACGGAAAAGTCGCCGAGTTGCCGACATTTTCCATAGGCTTTCCGTTAGCAATTTCAGTGAAGAATTTCAGCAATCGTTTGAAACGTCCGAGTGCACAATTTAATTACATGCATCGCAAATCGCCGCAACGTTTTTTTATCTTTGAATGTTTAATACCATATACAAATAGGATTGAACAGATACTATGAATACAATACAACTTTTAGGTCTAACAGCAGGAATGTTAACGACAATTGCTTTCCTTCCGCAGGTTCTTAAAACCTGGAAGAGCCGTTCCGCCAAAGAC
>CAWEZB010000009.1:0-184854 GCA_963813425.1 uncultured Bacteroidota bacterium | reverse complement strand
ATGGTTTCCGCGCCAAAATCCTCCGCCCCCAGGACCTACGTGGCAAAAGCAGGTTTTGGAAATGGGTTGGGGCTGCGCTTCAATAATTCCCGTTAGTGTACAAGCAGACAATGGTGCGGGATTGACACAAGGAATCATTGGCCTTGTAAACAAAGGTCAGCCCCGTAAACCCGATGATTGGGGTGCACTGCGGGCCTGGGCATGGGGAGCAAGTCGCGCTTTGGATTATTTCGAAACCGACAAAGCCGTAGATGCGAAACGTGTGGGCATTGAAGGTCACTCACGGTATGGAAAAGCAACGGCAGTCACCATGGCCTATGATTCCAAATTGTGTCGCTCATCAGTTCATGTGGCGAAGGAGGCGCAAAAATCAATCGGAGGAATTATGGTGAGATCATCGAGAATGTCGCCGGGTCAGGGGAATATCATTGGATGGCTGGCAACTTCATCAAATATGCTGGGCCCTTAAATGGTGGCGACTTACCAGTAGATGGCCATGACCTTATTGCCCTTTGTGCACCGCGTCCTGTTTTTTTGGGGAGACGACAAAGGTGATTGGTGGGTGGATGCCAGGGGACAATTTATGGCTGCCGTACATGCTGGTCCTGTGTACAAATTGTTAGGGAAAAAAAAAGATTTGGGAACCACCGAATATCCGCCTCTCGAAACTACATTAACGGATGGTGACATTGGATTTCGGCAACATCTGGAGGGCCATACGCCCGCGCCTAATTGGCCGACTTTTTTGGCGTTTGCAAAGAAGTATTGGAAATAGCGCATTGTAAAAGACTTTTAACGGCGATGCTACACCTTTGTAGACCTTTGTGAACCTTTGTGCCTTAGTGGCAACGTCAACCTAGCCACAAAGTCACTAAGACTCAAAGAAATCACAAAGGTCTACCAAGGAGTACTAGTGTAAATCTCTCGTCACTTCCGATCCGGAACCTCCCCGCAAAATATCAAGGTCTGCACCGAGGTGTGCCTGCTGAACATGGTTGATATATATTTTAACGTAACCTCTTGCAGCCATAGATGGTGCAATCCATGCTGCTCTTCTGTTTTCTTAATTCTTTATCGCTGATGTCAAGATGAAGTTTTCTTTTCTCAACATCCAGTTCAATCATATCACCATTTTTCACCAATGCTAATGTTCCACCGATAGCAGATTCGGGAGAAACATGAAGTATTACAGTGCCTGCAGCAGTACCACTCATTCTTCCGTCAGATATTCTTATCATGTCTGTAATCCCCTGCGTAACAATTTTTCGGGCAAATCCACATTGCCAACTTCCGGCATTCCGGGATAACCAACCGGCCCTACAGTTTTTAAAACAATTACACATGTTTCATCGATATCAAGATCAGGATCGTCGATCCGGGCATGATAATCTTCCATCGTTTCAAATACAACTGCCCGACCACGGTGTTTCATCAATTCTTTTGATGCTGCAGATGGTTTGATGATTGCACCATTCACATAGGTTTCCTTTGAGTACAGCAATACCGGCATCATGTTGTAATGGTTGTTCAACTGCAGCAATTACTTCCCGGTTATAGCAAACCGGGTCATATAATTTTCGCCAACGACTTTTCCATTTACTGTTATTGCTTCAGTATGCAGGTATTTCTTTAACTCATTTATTACTACCGGTAAACCGCCGGCATAATAAAAATCTTCCATTAAAAATTTACCTGAAGGTTTCAGGTTCACCAGCAATGGAATTTTACTTCCGATTTTATCAAAATCCTCAAGATTTAATTCCACACCAATTCGTCCGGCTATTGCCTGTAAGTGAATGAGGAAATTAGTAGAGCCACCCACTGCTGCATTTACAACAATTGAATTTTCAAATGCTTTGCGGATAAGAATTTTTGAAAGCTTCAAATCTTCTTTTACCATTTCTACAATCCTTCTTCCACTCAATTGTGCCATTACTTTTTTTCTGGCATCAACTGCTGGTATGGTAGCTGCCCCGGGTAATGTTAAGCCCAATGCTTCTACCATGCAAGCCATGGTGGAAGCAGTACCCATACTCATGCAATGACCCTGGCTTCGGGCGGTTCCTATTTCTGCTTCTAAAATATTCTGCTGCAGTATAACTTTCATTGAGCTTTTTCTTTCCTTTACCATCCAGTTGAATGAACCTGAGCCCAAACATTCACCTTTAAATCTGCCATTTAACATGGGTCCACCCGGAACAACAATGGTTGGTAAATCAACACTACATGCACCCATTACTATACTTGGTGTCGTCTTATCACAGCCGGTAAGCAATACAACACCATCCAGAGGATTGGCACGGATGCTTTCTTCTGTATCCATGCTGACTAGGTTTCTGAACAGCATCGTGGTGGGTTTCATTATGGTTTCACCCAATGACATCACGGGGAATTCCAATGGAAAGCCCCCAGCTTCTATTACACCACGCTTTACTATTTCTGCAAAATCCCGTAGATGGCCGTTGCATGGTGTTAATCTCGCTCCAGGTATTACAAATGCCAATAACAGGTCGACCCCGAAAGTAATCATCCGGATATCCCTGGTTGCGTAGCCATGAACGATGTACAAATCCCATCTTATCATCTTTGCCAAACCAGTCATTGCTTCGCAGATTTTTTTTAGTGGACATAGTGTTGTATTAAATTTTTCGAAGTTTTTATCGCTTTGTGAATCTTTGAAACTTAGCGTCTTCGTGGCTACTTCGAATTCGCCACGAAGACTCCAAGGCACTAAGTTTATGAAGGTCGATGTCAGTCTTTTTTCCATTCACTATTCACCAATCTGAATATGTTCAATGGATTGCCATCCTGCAATTCGACAGGTAAAAGCGACGTTGGAAAATTTTGGTAAGCCACCGGCCTTGTAAATCTTGTGATAGCACCCGTGCCTACAGAGGTTGTCCGGCTGTCTGTTGTAGCGGGAAATGGTCCGCCATGCACCATCGCGTGGCAAACTTCCACTCCAGTAGGGTATCCGTTAATAATGAGACGTCCGACTTTTTGCTCCAGGATACCGATGAGGTCTGCATATTCCTTTAAATCTTTATCGGTGGCGTGGAGTGTTGCTGTGATATGTCCGCTTAAATTTTTTGCCGCTTGAAGAAGTTCTTCCTTCGTATCCGCCGTAATTGCAAGCGTGGAGGGACCAAAGACTTCTTCCTCCAGTGTGTGATCATTTAGAAACGATTTAATGGATGCATGGAGTAAATGGGCTGTACCACGGCTGCCAGCACCTTCCGAAGGACCTTGTGCTAATACCTCTACACCTTTGGTCGCGCTCAGTTTTTCAATTCCCTTTTGAAAGCTCCCCTGGAATTCCCGACGTAAGCATCACGCCGGCATTTATCCCTTTGATATTTGTAGCGAGAGCATCTTTGGATTTTTATCCACTGGATTCTACTTTGGGAGACGTTGCAGTATTGAGTAAATCGTCCTACACCTAACGTAACAGCGGCCGCAAGGTCTTGCGCAATTTTTTCTTTAAAGGCATCAGGCAAAATAAACACGGGATTCGTGCTTCCCATCTCCGCATACACGGCATGGGTACAGGCCTTTTGTTAGCTTCATCAAATAGTGCCTTTCCACCGCGGTATGAGCCTGTAAAACCAATGGCCGTAATGGCAGGGTGTTTCACCAACGCGATACTGATTCGAACCGACTTTCCCGTTTATCATGGAGAATGTCCCTGACGGCATTCCCGATTTTTTCACGGCGCGCTGAATAGCCAACCCCACAAGCTCGCATACACCCGGATGGGCAGGATGCGCCTTGAACACCACGGGACATCCGGCCGCCAACGCAGAGACTGTATCACCACCGGCAACCGAGAACGCAAACGGGAAGTTGCTGGCGCCGAAGACTCCCACTGGTCCGAGTGCACGCTGCATACTTCTGACATCAGGCTTGGGTAAAGGTTTTCGGTCTGGATCGGCCAGGTCGATTCGAGCTCCTACCCATGAACCCTCCCGAAGGAGGCTGGCAAAAAGCTTAAGTTGCCCAACGGTACGGCCACGCTCACCGGTAAGACGCGCCTCCGGTAAGCCGGTTTCTTCCATGCCACGTTTAATTAAATCGTCGCCAAGGGCAACAATTTCATCCGCAATAGTTTCCAAAAATCCTGCCTTATCATTTCCACTAACGATACGATAAGTTTGAAATGCTTCGGAAGCTTTTTCAATGGCGTTATTCTGTTCGGTAGCTTCATAAAATCCCGGTTCGAGCTTTTGTCCTGTAGCGGGATTCTCGCCATAGAAAACCTCCTTTCCCGAGCTCGATAACGTTTCACCAATTATATTCTTTCCAGTCATGGGACGTGTTTAAGTGTTTATGTATTTAAGTGTTTACGTGGGTTTGCATTATTGAAGGCTCAGCTCTTTTTCAATGTCAGTAAGTGCTTAAAATGTTCAGTCCCACTACCTAAACACTTAAACACGTGTCTATCCGACGAAGTTTACCAGCGTACCAATTGCTCAAATGGTGATGGTGATCTGATCGCCCTTCTGAAGGGTAGAATCGTTTTCAGGCACGATGCCTGGTTCCTGTCATCAAAAAACTTCCATTTGGAAAACTGCATTCGCGATATAAAAATCCAACAAGCTCTGTGAACTTTCTTTTTATCTGGCTGATGGCGATAGAACCTTCAAAGACTTTCTTTCCAGCGCGCGCTATCTCCAATTGGATAATCGTGTTTTCAGGAAGGGGCTTTTGTGTAACAAAAATACAAGGACCCAGTGCCGCACATCCATCATATGTTTTTGCCTGGGGAAGGTACAATGGATTTTCTCCTTCGATACTTCGTGAGCTCATGTCGTTCCCAATGGTATATCCCACAATTTTACCACTCGACGTAATCACGAGGGTAAGCTCAGGTTCCGGTACATCCCACGTTGAGTCCTTTCGGATTCTTACTTTTCCTCCAGGCGCCGCTACGCGGCCAGGGGTTGCTTTAAAAAATAACTCGGGACGCTCGGCCTCGTAAACACGCGCATAAAAATCGCTGCCTCCAGTGTTTTTACGATCTCTTCCTGTCGACCAACTTTGCTTCTTAAATACGTTACACCACTTGCCCAAACCTCCTGATTTTGAATAGGAGCCTGTATTTCTTTCAGCACAGCGTCGCGTCCTTGGGACCATGGCTTTAGTTCTTTCGTCGCCTTTTCTATTTTTTCGAAAAGGTTATCGTCGTTGATAAAAGCGTCCCAATTTTGATTTTCTAACAGAAACAAGGAATTATCATTTTCGAGGACGATGCCCTGTTTTACTTTGTATACTCTCATGATTTACTTGTTATTTTTTAAGATACATGGTCTCCGCCAGCCGCAAATTCAAACCGTTTACAAGGAGGGATGTGAAACTAAAACCTCACCACTTCCCAATAAACTTTTTTTGGTTGAAAGGTTCTGATCGAATAACAAAGGGTAATTTTTACGACCCCGTACGGGGAAATTGTCCAACCAGCTGGACTTATCAGAGACATTCCAGAATGTCACACCGGTAATTTTATCCGTTGTACTCGCGGAAAACTTTGAAAACCATTTTGTATTGTTCAGTTTGCTTGGCTTCCATTTCAGATGTAAATGCATCAGATTCACCGTCGCGACGTTCACGGCGTGAATGTTCGGATTGATAGACGGAAATATCTAATTCAGTGAACTGAATCTTTAATCCGAGCGATGAAAACTTTTCAACTGACTGTCGTAGCGCTTGTTCCGTGGGACTAAAGATTGACCAGTGCGCCTGCAATCCCACCCCATGAATGGGAACCTTTTTATCAAGAAGGCCCTTCAGCATCTTGTAAATTCGTTCTCTTTTTCCCGCGCTTTCTGTATTGTAATCATTGTAAAAGAGCAATGCATTGGGATCCGCTTCATGCGCATACTCGAAAGCTTTCGCCAGGAAATCTTCTCCACGAGATCTTATACCATGGGGACTCACGGAAGTATTTTGAATCATCGTCGTCAATGACTTCATTGACGACATCCCAAGCGTAAATCTTTCCTTTGTACCTGCCTACTACTGCTGTAATGTGGTCTTTCAAACGCTTCAGCAATACTTCCTTGGTGACATCGCCTCCCTGAGCATCTTTAAACAACCAGGCAGGAGTTTGATTGTGCCAGCAAAGTGTATGGCCACGAATTTTCAGTTTATTGGTCTGTGCGAAATTGACAATAGCGTCTGCGTCGGCCCAGAAGAATTCGTCCTCTTTGGGATGGATCGGTCCCATTTTCATAGCATTTTCGGCTGTTACGCTTTCGAAATGCTTGAGGATAAGCTCAGCTTCGGGGCCAGCGACCGATTGAGGGCGAATGGCTACTCCCATTGGAAAATATGACTTGTAATAATCTTTTAATCCTTTGCTTGAATCCTGCGCACTGGCGCTGAGGCACATGCTTGTGAAAATAGACAATAACAAAGTAGCTAACGTGCTTATGCGAACGCGTAATAAAGCGAATTTATTCATCGTACTGTTGATTTTGAAGGGTATAAAGATATAGAAGTAATTGGTTTTTTGGGGTGAATTATGACGGACTCTTTATCTTTAGTACAAACAATTTTTTCACAATTTTTTTTGAATTTAGCCAGGTGAGAAATCTTAAAATGTTTACGAAATTGTTTCTCTCCCACATTGCTGTGGGTCTGGTAGCGATCATATCGTTGGCGGCTATTCTTTATGCTGTATTTAGTGATAATCTGATCCAACGGACATTAAATCAACTTTCAAGCGTAAATATTCTTAAGGAAGAGTTAGTGGCAAATTACTTTTTGAGATCACAACAAAACCTGGAGGCCTTACAGCTCGAGCAGAAGTTTCTTAAAATTTTCAGGACGGTTTCTGCTACCGTCGAAAAAGGAATTTCAGTTCATACGTCCGACATGCAGGACGTTGAGAATATTTGCAGGCTATACAATTTCAAGAATATTCATTTGTTCGATTTGCATCACCGTGAACTTTTTAGTTCGGATACGACGCGATACAGGGAGAATGTGTTACAAAGAATCGATTCTGCCATTACCGTCGAACCAAATCGATTAAGGCTGGTCGATGCTTCGCATACCTCAAATGACAAGCAAACGCTGTTGTTTCATACTATGTACCTGTCTTGCAAGATTCACAACGTGTCGGCATTGTTTTGGTCGAAGAAAATTTTGAGAATGTTCAATCCATTGTCTCCGAGATTACGGGAATGGGTACAACGGGAGAGACTTATATCGTGGGTCCTGGATACACCATGCGTTCAGCTTCCCGTTTTTTGAACAAGCCACCCGGTGAAATAACGGTACGGACAGAGGCCGTCGATAAATCTTTTGCGTGCTGCCGTAGCGCAGAATTATGAAAGACTATCGCGGAACAAAAGTGTTGAGCGTTTATCGGCCAATTGGGGATTTTGAATTGAACTGGGTAATTATTTCCGAAATAGATTGGACCGAGGCGATGCAACCCGTAATTCAGTTCCGTATTACGTGCTGGGAATTACGCTCTTCATTCTTTTTCTTACGACGGTAGTCACCTTATTTCTTTCAAATGCCATCGCGCGACCAATACAAAAACTCAGGGCTGTCATTAACGAGCTTTCGAGAGGTGTTATTCCACAACGCAAGTTGTCCACAAAGTCCAAAGACGAGATCGGACAGATGGCCGACGCGATTTATCAATTGACGGAAGGAATGGAGCGAACTTCCAAGTTCGCCAGGGAAATCGGTGGCGGAAATTTTAACTCATCGTTTGAGACATTAAGCGATGAGGACACCTTGGGTCATTCCTTGCTTCACATGCGCGATGAACTGAAGAGTCTGAACGAGCGTGAGCTCAAATTGGCAAGAGCACGTGCCTCTGCATTGTTGGAGGGACAGGAAAGAGAAAGGCGAAGAATTATTCAGGAACTACACGATGGTGTAGGTCAGTTGTTGACGGCAATACGAATGCGGATGGAAATGCTTGATGGCGAATCCAGCGTGAAGGAAGACATCAAGAAACAGATAAACGACACCATCGCTGAAGTAAGGCGGATATCCTATAATGTCATGCCGCAGGCCCTGGTTGATTTCGGCCTGGAAGCAGCGCTGGCTGGATTGTGCGATTCGATAAAGCGATATTCCAATCTCGAAATTGATTTCGCCTACGTTAGAGAATCAGATCATACTTTGAATTTTGAAATAAGTACAGCATTGTTTCGAATCGCGCAGGAAGGACTGAATAATATTGTAAAATATGCTGAAGCTTCCGCTGTAAATTTGCATATTATTGACAAAGAGGACGAAGTTTATTTAGTTCTCGAAGATAATGGGAAAGGCTTTGACGAAAGGAAGTCAAAACCAAAGGGAGGAATGGGTTTGCAGAATATTCGGGAACGGGCAAAGCTTTTGAATGGGAGTGCCGAAATACATTCTGCTCCAGGGCAGGGAACAGTTATCGAAATTCACATACCAATCTATCAAGAATGACTAAAATACGTCTAATACTGGCGGATGACCATCCTCTAATTCGCGAAGGCTTTAGATCGTTGCTCAATAAAAACGAGAGGTTTGAAATTGTTGGGATTGCTGAAAACGGGAAAGAATTAATTGAGCTTGCAGGAAAGGAATTGCCCGATATTATCCTTTGCGATATTAGTATGCCGGTCATTAATGGAATGGAGGCTATTGAACAGATCCGGAATCTCTATCCATCAATAAAATCCGTTGTTCTAACCATGCATGAGGAACGGGAGTACGTCATTAATGCGTTGCGAATTGGCGTGCAGGGCTACATTATCAAAAATGTAGAACGGTTTGATCTGGAAAAAGCCATCATCACAATTTTTGAAGGAGGTAAATATTTTAGTCCAATTGTGACCAATATTTTGGCTGAATCTGTTGCCAGGCCGGAACCGCAGGCGATTTCCGAGTTAACCCCCCGTGAAAAAGAAGTCCTTGAATTAGTCGCTCAAGGTCATAGTACCAAACAAATTGCAGACAAGCTGGGAATTGGCACACGAACCGTGGAATCGCATCGCGTGAATATGTTGAAAAAAATGAAAGTTAATAATACAGCAGAGCTTGTAAGAAAGGCAATCGAGATGAAAATCTTATGAATATTTAATCCTAAAGGCTACAATGTTCGTTAAGAATCAGATCCGGCTTAAGCTATTCGTTTATGGAAACATTACTGAAAACCGATCATAAATACATTGAAGTTGCTGATCGGATTGAAACATTGATTGAAAAGCGAGTTTTCAAAATCGGCGACAAGCTTCTTGTCTGTCCGCGCGCTGAGCAAAGAGCAGGGAATAAGTTTGAGTACAGCATTTCAAGCTTACTATTTATTGGAAAGCAAAGGGCTGGTCGAGGCAAGACCTCAATCTGGTTACTATGTGAAATATTCGCCGGAGCATATTCTTGACTTGCCCAAGGTAAGTGAGCCGCCAGACGATGCTCTTCCCGTGAGCGTGGATGATATGATCAACAGTGTATACGTTGACCTGAATTCCAGAAACCTTTGTATCTTTTCCATGGCAGCGCCGGCATTTGAGCTCATTGCCGATCGCCAACTCAATAAAGCGGTCATGCATGCCCTTCGCGAATCGCCTACCAGCTGTCTTCACTATGAACATATTCAAGGAAATATTGCACTCCGAAAACAAATCGCCCGTCAAGCTTTTAACTGGGGGGGTGCACCCAGTGAAAATGATATTGTTGTAACGGCGGGTTGCGTGGAGGCATTGTCCCTTTGCATCAAGGCAATTACAAAACCAGGCGACGCGGTAGCATTGGAAAGTCCAACATACTTTGCCCTTTTCCAGGTTATGGAAAGCAACGGCTTGAAGGTAGTAGAGATTCCAACTGACCCGGTATCCGGAATCGATATCGATTATTTGGCGCAGGCTATTCCAAAGTTCAATATTAAAGCGTGCCTGGTCGTAAATAATTTTAACAATCCCTTAGGAAGTTGTATGCCGGACGAGCGGAAAAAATATTTGGTCGAAATGCTGGCAAAAGAGAAATCCCGCTTATCGAGGATGATATTTATGGTGAGTTATACTTTGGGAAGACCCGCCCAAAACGTGTAAAACTTTTGATAAAAAGGGCCTGGTTTTACATTGTGCTTCTTTTTCGAAATCGCTTGCACCTGGCTATCGGATAGGCTGGACGATCCCGGGAAGGTTTAAGAAAAGGTGATTCGCCTGAAGCGGATGCATACCGTATCTACGAACACATTGACACAAGCCGCAGTTGCTGATTTTCTTAGCAAGGGAAGATTTGAATTGCATCTAAGGCATCTTCGGAAAGCATTGCATACCCAATCGCTTCGTTACATACAGGCAGTGTGTGAATATTTTCCTGAAGACACATGTATCACGAGACCCCAGGGTGGGTTTACCTTGTGGATTGAAATGAATAAAAAAATCAACGCATACAAGCTTCATAAGCGTGCATTAAGGCACAACATTGGTATTGCGCCTGGACAAATATTCTCTTCACAAGGCAATTTTGAAAATTGCTTTCGAATTAGCTATGGCGAGCCATGGACTCCCAAGATCGAAGAGGGCCTAAAAACGTTAGGAAAATTGATGCGTGAGATGATAAAGTGATTCCAAATTATCCCAATTTTTTACTGCAAAGTCTCAACGGACGCTGAGTATCGCAAGGAAGTATTTCTCCGCGAACCGTTGCGCCTTAGCGCCTCCGTGTTAAGTGTATTTCGATGATCTAAATTGGGACGAAGCCGACTGACACGGAAAAGTCGCCGAGTTGCCGACATTTTCCATAGGCTTTCCGTTAGCAATTTCAGTGAAGAATTTCAGCAATCGTTTGAAACGTCCGAGTGCACAATTTAATTACATGCATCGCAAATCGCCGCAACGTTTTTTATCTTTGAATGTTTAATACCATATACAAATAGGATTGAACAGATACTATGAATACAATACAACTTTTAGGTCTAACAGCAGGAATGTTAACGACAATTGCTTTCCTTCCGCAGGTTCTTAAAACCTGGAAGAGCCGTTCCGCCAAAGACTTGTCATTGGGCATGTTTTCACTTTTTTGCCTGGGCGTAGCCATGTGGTTGGCGTATGGGTTGCTGGTTCGGGACATTCCCGTGATTGCAGCCAATGTGCTTACACTGATGCTCGCGTCAACACTATTATTTTTTAAACTTCGATTTAAAGAGTAATCTCACACGAAGTAGAGCTTTCGTCTGGCAAAATTATAACGTCGTGCGCGTATAAAAATATGCGACTGGTGTTTGTTATTCACGTTTAGTAGAAAGCTGTCTTGACGCTATTCGTACCGCAAGGTTTCGACGGGATTTCTTTTTGCGGCTTTGTAGATATGCCAACTCACGGTTAAGAGAGCCATCATCATCACGCAAACTCCCCCAACCAGGAAGGACCACCAGCTAAGTTCTGTTTTGTAGGCAAAATTTTGAAGCCATCGGTTCATGAAATACCAAGATAACGTGGACCCTATTGCGATGGAAGCCAAAATCCATTTGAGGAAGTCACGCGAAAGAATTCCTGCTATGTGAATGAAAGAGGCACCGACGATTTTGCGTATTCCTATTTCCTTTGTCCGTTTGCTGGCAAAAAATGAAGTCAATCCCAACAAGCCGAGGCATGCGATACAAATGGAGATGATGGAGAATATCGTATAAACTTTCGTCATGGTGTTTTCCCTTTCGAATAACCGGTTAAAATCCTCATCGAGGAAGGAGTACTCAAATGGGTAAGCGGGTGCGAACTTTTTCCAGGTATCCTGAATGTATTGTAAGGTGGCGGGCATTGCAGCACTATTCATTTTCACCAGCATAAAATTTGCTTGATGCTGCGGGTCATTTTCGATGTCCAAAAAATAAATAACAAGTGGCTCAATGGAAAAGTGAAAAGATTTGAAATGGAAATCTTTTACAATTCCGGCAACATCTATATCCTTCTTTCCGAGCGTTCCCCTATCAATTGTCTGTTCCAATGGATTCTTTATATGAAGAAGTTTTACGGCTGCTTCATTCAGTAGAGCCTTGTCACTTTTTATTTTCTGATCCTTTAAGCCGCCGCCTGCAATCAACTTAATGTCTAAGGTTTGAAGAATATCTTCATCTGCGACAAGCGGAAAGATTGTTTCCAATTTATCTGGAGGTGTGCCTGCGAAATGCTGTCCATGTCCATCGAACCCTCTGGCAGGCGTTGTTTGGGTATAACTTGCACTTACTATCCCATTATATTTGATTAATTCATTTTTAAAAGCCGCTTTATTATTTTTTAAGGCGTATGACCTTTTTATAACGAGTACCTGATCTTTGTCAAACCCGATGCTTTTATTATTCATAAACTTAAGTTGCTTGTAAACCACAACAGTGCTTACGATCATGACGATGCATACGGTAAATTGAAAAATAACCAATGAATTTCGAAACCATGGATTTCCTTTAATAAATGTATTTCCTTTCAATGCGCTGATGGGACTAAAGGCCGAGAAAGTTGTGGCTGGATAAATTCCAGACAACAGTCCCAGCGTTGTGGCAAAGGCGATCATACCAAATGTCAGCCATGGATTTGAATATTCTAACGCCAAATGTTGTTGCGTTAGTGCGTTAAAACTTGGTAGCAGTATTTCGACCAACCCAAGCGCAATGAATAGTCCGATGAATACAATCAAAATGGATTCGACTATGAACTGTTGGAATAAATATGCGCTTCTCCCTCCTGTTACCTTTCGTATTCCAACTTCCTTTGCCCTGGAGAACGTAAGCACCGTGGCCAGGTTTGTGTAATTAATACTTACCATTACAATGATGATCAAGCCGATAGCAACTAATGCATAGGTCAGTGTGCGTTTTCCTTCTCGATTTTCAAAGAGCATAGTACTTAGGTGCACATCTTTTAAAGGCATCAGAAAAAGTCCATATTGATTTCCATTCTGATACATTTCAGCGTATGATTTCTGGTACCGTTGAATTAAAAAGGGGTCTAGATTTTTTTGAACAAACTGAGGAAGCCGGCTTTCAATTGCTTCCCGATTACTTTTTTCGTCAAGCAGGACGTAAGTACTGAAAGTATGATTACTCCAATTTGTAAAATCAAAATTGACATTTTTAAAGGAGCTGAGGGAAAGAAGAATGTCCATGCCCACATGACTATTGCTCGGCAGGTCCTTCATTATGCCAGTTATCTTGCACTCATTAAAGAAATGTTCGAAATGCAACGTTTGGCCCAGGGGATTTTCATCGCCAAAATACTTTTTTGCAATTTTTTCCGTGATGACAATCGAGTTGGGCTCTTTGAGCGCTGACTTAGGGTCACCAGAAATAAATGGAAGGGTAAAAACCTGAAAAACGGAGGAATCCGCACCGATAATATTTTCAGCGTGTTTTGTATCTCCGTTAGCAACAAGAACGTCTTCAAGCCAAAGGCAAAGCCGCACAGACGCTTCTATTTCAGGATAGAATTCCTTTAAGGCGGGTCCGGTCGGTGGTGTTGTCCAGCCACCAGCACTTTCGTTCTCTCCATCTTTTTCACGAACACCTACCAGGAAAATTCTATCTCTTTTTTCGTGAAAGTTGTCATAGCTTAGCTCATTCCATGTGTAGATCCCGAGAAGTAAGGACGATGCTATTCCGATCGCGAGGCCGGCAACCAGAATTATTGTATAGAATTTATTTCTAACAATGTTACGCCAGGAAACTATGAGATAATGTCTGATCATATTTTGCGCATCAGCCGGTAAGCAGGCGAGGTATAAAAAATATACCAGTCTCCAAACGGTTCTTTTAACTAAAAATCGCGTGTTTCGTCCACTTCGCGTGATCGAATTAGGTCAATAATTGTTCGATATCGACCCGTTATCATCTAAGATATGTGTGTTTTGTGTTCTTAAAGAGTGAAATTATTCAACAATCTGTATGGGACTTTTTTCCCCAAAGTTATCTTTTAAGGGAAGCAATTGTTTCTCAGTGCGCAAAAAGGGCGCAAAAAGCAATGGCAAAAAAATTGAATTACATGAGTCTAGAACTTAAACAAGAACGTAAATAACATGAAAGCAAAAACACTGGACGTCAAACTAAAACAAATTGGAGTTGGCTTGAGTGACTTAAGGAAGCGCAAAGGTTATGACACGATACGAGACTTTGCTAAAGCCCATAAGCTACCAGAGATTCAATACTGGAGAATAGAAAACGGCAAAACAAATTTGACTTTGAAAAGTTTAACAAGGCTATTACGAATCCATAAACTTACGCTCGAAGACTTTTTTTGTAAGCTGGAAATTTAGATTTCTCCGATGGGGTCAGATTGATGTCCTCTTCGAGGTTCACTCTGACCTCTTTCAAAACTTCGTCCAGGTCGTTGGCCGAAAGCTCGAGACGATTGAAAAGGTCTTTTCCTTTAGCCTCCAGTTGAACTTCATATTTGATCAAATTCACAAGACCTAGTATACGCGCCAAAGGACTTCGGACTTTGTGAGCATTAATGAATGCATGCTGAATCAATTTTTCGTTTTGTTTTATCAGGGCCTGAGTTCTATTTTCGACAAGATTATTTAAATTTTCGTTTATCAGTTTCAGCTCCTCCTCGGAAGCAAGAAGTTCCTCACCGGACGCTTGTAATTCTTCGTTTTTACTGTGAACCTCCTTGTTTACAGCCATCAGGTGTTTGTTGAGCTCGTCTAGTTTTTCCGAATTTTCCTGGAGTTCGTTCTGCATTTTGGCAAGTGCTTTATAATTCAAAGCATCGTGTACGGTTCGGGTTCTGAGATTATAGCTCCAAAGAGCAGAGACCAACGTTACGCAGGCGGCCAGGACTGCGTGAAAAATAAACGTCGTCAGGTCCATATAATCCAACTGTGTAAAATAGATCTCTTTGAGCCCGGAATATTGTAAATATGCAAAGGCGCCATGGTGCACACAGACAATCGCAATTAAAGGAATTTGCAATTTCCAGTTCTGATAAATAATCAGAATAGTGGAACATATAAATACCCAGAAATGCATTTCAGCCATTCCGTGCATTTGATAAATGTATTGAGCCGCAAAAATGGCTGTAATAGCGCTCAAGACATACTGGTATGAATTATCAGAAGGAAGGAGTTTTTTTGTGATGAAATAGGCCAGCAAGCATAGCCCACCTACACCTATGGCAACGAGCCACGTTTCGTAAAAAAAGCCAATAAAGATTCCAAAGAGGAACATCAGAATTAAGACCTTCACTAAGATCCTATCCGCTTTGACGTAGATATCGCGATATAACTCTTTTAATTCGTCGCTACTTAAGGAATCTTTATTCATGGAGGGTTTTGATCATCGTTGAGGGGGAACACATTCATTCGAATTGCATCCGCTCTCGGGCACCAAAAATTGGCGCCAATAGCATTGGATATGGCAATCAAAGAAATTGTAACTATGACGGGTTCGCACAAACGTGTAAGTTTTACGTTTAAAGTCAATCAATGCCAATTATTGCGCCTATTGCGACATGGCTCTAGCAAAGAAAATATGAAAAGGTAAGTTGCTGACTGTGAAATAATTTCAGTTTTTTGCCTCCTCGGCAATTCTGAAATTGAAAAAAAAAGTCCCAGCGCTGGTCTTAATTTTCCAGGTATGGGATTTTGAATTTTTAGCGTTACACGTAGTGGTCGGTGTGCCTGCGTAGTGGCCGTAGTACCCTGCATTTATCGAGCCCAGGTCACAAAGTCCACCAAGAAGCACAAAGGGCACGACGCATTTTTAGAGCTTGCCGTAGTGATCGTTGTGCCTCTGTTGCGGTCGTTGTGACCCTGCATTTATAGAGACAATTTACCCCAAAGAAGAGGGATGCCCGGTTTCCCAAACATCCCAATTCAAACACAGAGAAAGCTTTAAAAGAAGTTTACAACGCCGGAGCAGAATCTGCAGTTAGAACAGGCCATTTACCAGGGACAGGAACGCTGACTCCCTTGTTATCGCCCTTCGCAGCGTCCTGTCCAAAGTAATACACCGGCCAACCTTTATACGTCAACTGATCCCGTCCATGAACTTCAATCTCACCAAAGTCTGACGCATTCATTCCTGTAGGTAGGTGTTCTATCTCCACATAAAAAATAGGCCAAGCACCATCATTGCTAAAGTCCGGTTTGGTAAACGAATTCGTATCTTTTGAATCGTTGCCAAAAGCATAAAGGGTACGTCCTGCTGCATCTGTAAAATACCGGGTATTGCCAGTGCCTTCGACGTATGCACTTGTGTAGTTCTTTCCATCCAGGCCCACGAGTTGAGCGCTGGCAACCATCAAACTATAATCAGGTTTTGCAACGTACCAAACTGTACCGAAATTCTCACCGCCTGTTTGCCCTGCGGCCTCGATGACAGCGTCATTGTTAGGTGCATAATAATAGAGTGGCCGACCTTTATAGGTCCGTTGTTTAGTAGCGCCATCACCGATCGTTCCAAAGTCCGCTTCGACCAGCGCGCCACCAGGTGCAAGCTTCAGGTCGTTAACGTTGAATATTGGCCAACGATTTAAACATCCACCAGTACAAGCGCTGGTACCCTTCGTTTCACGCGCAAAGAAGTATAAAGTACGTCCCTGATTGTCGGTCAGGATATTTCCCAATGTTGCATGATTGCGCAGCATGACGGTGGGTTGCTCTGGGGCTTCCGTTGTTTGCAGGCTTGCAACCGGCCAGACACCTGGCGTTGGAACGCTAACGCCTTTATTTTCACCTCTGTTTGTATCTTCGCCAAAATAGTAAAGTGGATTGCCCTTGTAAGTAAGTTGAGAATTCCCGTAAACGTCAATGACACCAAAATCAGCTGCATTCAACGTACTGGGCAATCCATCGATCGTCACGTGAAAAATTGGCCATACGCCGTTGTTACTGAGATTAGGTGTCGTGAATTTGTTTACATTTTTATAGTCACGGATAAAAGTATATATAGTACGACCATGGGCGTCAACAAAATATTGCGTTTCGCCTACGCCTTCCTGGTAAGTGCTGGTGTAATTCTTACCATCATTACCCACCAATTGTGCATTTGCCAGCATGATCGAGTAATTCGGTTTTGCCACGAACCATACATCTCCCACAGCCTCACCGTTGGTATCGCCAACGGCATCGGGCGCATAGTAATATAAAGGCCAACCTTTGTAGGCAGTTTGCGAAGCGCCATCGCTCCGCGTTATCGTAGTGAAGTCGCTGAGATCGATACCGGGCCCTGGCTGCAGGTCCGGGGCATAATAGACGGGCCAGTCATTTAGACATCCCCCTGTGCACAAACTTTCACCGTTTACGTCTTTTGTGAAGAAATAGAGAGCCCGACCGTTACCATCCACCAGGATGTCGCCAAGAGTGCTGTTGGATTGCAGCGACACCAGTCCAATATTGGTCGAGTCGTCGTCAGAACAACTAAAAAATCCGAAACTCAACAACAGGACAGCCAGTGACGGAAATATTTTTTTGTAAATGGGATACATAGAAAACGTTTTTCAAGTTTTTGATTGAAAGTTTGAATAATGACCGCGCTGTCGTATTAGTCAATACAAGTGAATATTTAAAACGGTTGCCTCGTTCCAAATAAAATTGATGGTATTTGCTTGATCGATGTCGGAAATGATGAGCAAATCATTTAAAAACCTTTTATGTACATTCCGTTTCGCATGACATTTTATATATTGATCTCTTGGCCAATGGATTTATATTGCTTACTAAATAACCCATACCATGAAATCCAGGATTTTTCTTTTATTAACCCTTACTTTATTTTCAATGAACGTTTTTGCACAAACTAAATTAAGTATCGGTGACAAGGCTCCCGACTTTACCGGTAAGGATCAGGACGGCAAACAAATTACACTGAGTGCCTACAAAGGGAAAAAGGTGATTTTATATTTCTATCCCAAAGACATGACGCCTGGCTGCACGGCCGAAGCTTGTAATCTTCGCGACAACATCGGTGCGTTGTCTGGTGAAGGATATGAGGTATTGGGTGTCAGTACCGACGATCAAGCTTCGCACAAAGAATTTCAAAAGACATATAATTTGCCATTCCCACTGATAGCCGATACCGATAAATCCATCAACCAGAAATATGGTGTTTGGGTTGAGAAGGAGCGCGACGGAAAAAAATTCATGGGAACAGCACGCGTTACGTTCATCATTGACGAAAAAGGAGTAATCACCAATATTATTGATAAGGTGGATACTAAAGAGCATGCTGGACAAATTTTGAAATTGTGATCTTATTGCTAAGACTTCTCGTCACGCGACTGTCTTCTCAAAATATTCATTACGCCTTTTGAATTTATCCGACGTTTCTACATCGGGGAGATAGTCAGTGTGGTTCAAGGTTATTATTGTTTGCCCAAGTCCACGAAATTACGGAGCATTCATCTCGCGAATAATTGTCATTTAGCTCAGCCTTTAATAAGAATCCATCATTTCATTACGGTTCTCGACTACAATTATTTCAATAAACATGACAGGTCACAAAGTCCACCAAGAAGCACAAAAGGCACGACGGATTGTTAGAACTGCCGTAGTGATCGATGTGCCTGCGTAGTGTCCGTAGTGACCTGCATTTATCGGGCTCAGGTCACAAAGTCCACTTAACATGTCAAGTTTACTTGACTTTTTGGAAAGCAAACCTTACTTTAGCCATGCGTTGATTTATCGTTCAGTCCAATGGCTACCAGAGTGAAAACCAGTCTTAAAATTATTCATTATTCAAAGTATCTGGGACTCTTCCTTGTCCTCGTAGGCATTCCAACAATGATACTCGACGACTCTTCAGGAGCAGAAATACCATTGCTTGTGGGTTTGTTTACACTTCTGGTCACGACAAACAAAATTGAAGATGAAAGGTCTGTTCAATTAAAAACATCGTCTTTGTATATCGCCTTCATGATCTCATATGCAGCGAAATTAATCATTACGAATTTGCATGACCACGCCCTCGTCGCGTTTGAGCTTACTGAAATCAATCACTTTTTAATTCTTACCCTTGCGCTTGCCAATAGCATTTTTTATGGACGCCTGTATATTCTTAAGTTCTAATTCTAAATGAAGAATGCATTGAAGGTGGAACGAGCAAGGAATAATATGACTCAGGCTGAGCTGGCAGAAAAAGTCAGCGTATCGAGACAAACGATAAACTCCATTGAAATAGGAAGATACGTGCCGTCCACTTTACTCGCATTGAAGATTGCCGCTGTTTTCAATACAAAAGTGAATGATATTTTTACTTTGGAGGATGATGACTGGAAGTGAAGCGGTTTTGTACGATCAGCAGGCGCTACGGCGTCACGTTTCTGATACCGTTTCAGAATTAAAAGCTTTGTATTGATCGGTAAAAACGATGTTATTATTTTTGGTTTTCGGGATGTAGCGCAGTCCGGTAGCGTACTTCGTTCGGGACGAAGGGGTCGCTGGTTCGAATCCAGTCATCCCGACTTTGCTCGGCGAATCCGCCTGCCGGCGGAGAAGGCGAGCTTCGCTCGTGAAAGCTTTGCGCGGCGGGCGAAACCCGACATTATAATGCAACTTAAAGCAGGCATTAATCTGAAGATATTGCAATCCATTCTCTCAAACCGTTACTTCATTTTGTGAAGCATTGCCTTTTTCCCAACAATCAAGGTTGTACCCCGTTGTTTCAGCAATATTTATCAACGCTTCCTGCGTCAAAAAAGCCTGGTGGCTCGTGATCACTACATTTTGAAAAGTCATTAGGCGCGCGATCACGTCATCCTGAAGGATGTCTTCAGAATGATCCTCAAAAAAAAGTCCACCTTCTTCTTCATAGACATCCATTCCGAATGAACCAATCTTTCCTTTTTTTAGGCCCTTGATGACTTCTTTTGTGTTTACCAGCCCACCGCGGCTCGTGTTGATCAGCATAACGCCTTGCTTCATGGTATCGATACTCTCTTTGTTGATTATATATCGGGATTCAGGGGTAAGCGGTGAATGTAAAGTAATAATGTCCGATCCCTGAAACAGCGTTGGCAGGTCAGTATACTGTACGTTGTATTTTGATTTTAATGTTTCGTTTGGATAGGGATCGTAGGCAAGTATTTTACAATTAAATCCATGTAGAATTCTAATCACGACGCCCCCAATTTTACCAGTACCTAACACGCCAACTGTTTTGCCTGCCATATCAAAACCAGTCAGGCCTTCCAATGAAAAGTTAAGATCGCGAATACGACTGTGGGCTTTGATAAGCTTTCTGTTAAGCACCAGCATTAATGCAACAGTATGTTCAGCGATGGCAGCGGGAGAGTATTCAGGCACGCGGGCTACGCGCATTCCAAGTCGTTTAGCTTCTTTTAAATCAACATGATTATATCCGGCGGATCGCAGGACTAAATACTGTACACCTATGTCATTCAGTTTTTGTAACACTGGCGCCGATGCATCATCGTTCACAAAAATTGATACGGCTTTTGCCCCATTTGCAAGACCCGCGGTTTCGGGCTTGAGCCTGGTCTCCAGCAAATGCAGCGTATGACTTTTACAATATTTTTCCAGTAAATCCTTTTCAAATTTGCGAATACTATAAACGGCGACTTCCATGGAACAGGGTTAAGGATTTCCAACCAATGGGGCATTTCAAAACTTTTTCGAGTCAAATTCTCTGTTGGGCTAAGCCCTTTGCGATAATTTGAAGTTCAAAGCTGACCCTTAGCCAAAGATATTTTTTTAATTCCGAAAATTATAGGTGCAGAAACTATTTGATTTCAAATTGGGCAGTGATCTGTGCCCTCAGCTTCAGTTTCCTAAAACCAATTTGTTCTTCAACGTCCATGCCTGCATCTTCAGCTTTATACATCATCACGTTTGCACGCGCCTGTGGCAACGGTTGAATGGGATCCTGATCCCAATCTCTAACCATAATTGGTTTGCCGATTTCTGCACCGATGGATTTCAATAGCGTGGACGCTTTCGATTGAGCTGCCTGCAATGCTTTTACTTTTAAATCGATCTTAAATTTTTCCATATCGGTATGGTGAAGTCTCGTTAGATCAAGTTGGTCCACTTTTACAGGTTCAATTTTTTCCAGAAATTTTTCGAGCTCTGCAGCACTAGTGAGTTTAATTTCATAGGATTTTTCGCGGAAAGCATCTTTGTCTTTTCTACGAATCTTTGCGAGTTTCGAACCAGCATCCGCAATCGTCAAATTTTTTTTGTCGATGTTAGCAGCCTTAACAGCTTGTAAAAAATCCTGATCCAGCTTCTCTAGCGACACCTTGGTACGATTTTCTTCGAATTCACGAAGGCGAACAAATAGAAAAATTTCATTGGGTTCAACTTCCATTTCCGACGATCCCGTCACTTCAATAAAATGTTCACCTTTAAAGACCTCTTGTCCAAAGGTCGTTAAGCTTGTAGCCAGAAAAAGGATAATAAGGATACTGTATCGCATAATTGTTTAGTTTTTTTGTCTTAGACACAAAAGTCCTGCCGAAAGTACGAAAAGGCCGTGGGGACGCCAGGCATGGTGTCCCCACCGGCCTTTTAAAATCTCTAAATCTTATTGTAACCTTTGCAATACCGACCGGTAACTAACACGAAAATTGAACAAAAAGCTTTGATCGGATGACAGATGAAATGATTATGGAAGCCGTCAAAAACGGTGATCTGCAGCAGGCTTCCTTGCTTTTTGAACGATATAATAAGCGTATTTATAATTTTCTTGCCCGTATGACGATGGATCGGGCATTGGCGGAGGACCTGACTCAAAACGTCTTCCTGAGAATTATAAAATATCGAAACAGCTACCGGGAAGGACTGCGATTTCAATCCTGGATTTACCAAGTGGCCCGGAATATTTTTTCTGACCATTATCAAATGCACAAAAACCGATTTTCAGATTTCGTTGACGTGGAAAAAATAAGTGAACATATAACGGAAAGAAACGAAAGCGAAGCGCTGGAAGAGCAGGAAAAACTATTGGAGCGCTCCATGGCTATGCTTAGTGAGGAGCAACGCGAGCTTTTAGTATTGACCCGTTTTCAGCATATGAAATACGAAGACGTGGCTGTCATTATGGACACCACGGTAGCAAACATCAAGGTAAAGGTTCATCGGGCGATTGCCAAATTAAGGGAGCACTACTTTGAGTTAGAAAAAATTTGACATGAATCTATTAAGTATGGATAACGAAAAATTAGAAATGCTGCTGATCGACTACATCGATGGAAAATTAACCGCCGCTGAAAGGCAGCAAGTTGAACAGGAGCTAGTCCGAGATGAAAAAGCCTTCAGAGTATACGAACAGTTAAAAGAGGTTATTCATGCGATCGATAAGGCTAAGAAACTTGAGCCGTCGCACCAGCTAAAAAAGCAATTTGATGAATTTCTAGCAACAGAAATCAAGGCATCAAAGAAGGAAGCTAAGACTATTTTCTTCCAACCCGCATTCTATAGAGTTGCTGCAGCCGTTGCATTGCTGATCATAGGTGGAGGAATTGGATTTTGGATCAGCAAAAACAATGACCAACAACAAAGACTGGCTGTGATTGAAGCAGAGCTACGAGCAACTAAGATTACCATGATGGGTCTCATGGATAATCAACAATCTGCCAGTCAGCGCCTGCAAGGAATAAACGTTGCGCTCACCATTCAAAGTGCTGACGATGAAGTTGTGAAGGCCCTGGCAAAAAGAATGAATGAAGATCCAAATACAAACGTGAGACTTGCCGCACTGGATGCTTTGAGCAAGTTCCATACGGAGCCTCAGGTCAGAAAAGTATTGCTTGATGCCCTGTCCAGTCAAAAGGATCCGATGGTTCAGATTGCCTTGATTCAGCTCATGGTAAAAATGAAAGAGAAATCAGTGGTGAATGACTTGCAAAAAATTGTTGACGACAGTGAATCGATGAAAGCAGTAAAAGATGAGGCGTACTCTGGATTACTAATACTCTCATAAGGAGCAATAACAAATAATGAAATAGGTTTTAAAAAAAAATGAAAAACAAGAGCATAATGGTACTTGCTGTCATGATGATTGCAGCAGGTTGTCTACAGGCACAAGAATTTAAATTAGCCAAAAGCAGTGGCAGGCTGGAGATCAATATTGGAAAAGTGTTGGTAGAAGGGCACAATGGAAATGAAATCATTTTTACCTCTGGTGATGGAAATAGAGAAAAGGATAAGCGGGCGGAAGGACTGCGATCGGTTAACAGCCTTGGATTAGACGATAACACAGGGTTAGGAATAAATGTGACGGAAAAGGGTGATGTAGTGACGGTCCAGCAATTGAAGAAAACCAACTCACCAGATATCAAAATATTGGTTCCGAAAAATATGATCGTTTCGTTCACTTATGAGTCACAATATGGCGGAAAAGCCAGGTTCAAAAACTTGAGCAATGAAATAGAAGTCGACGCACAATATAACAGTATCGAACTGGAAAATGTGACGGGCCCATTGACAGTAAAGACAATTTATGGCCACGTCGAAGCCACCATGGATCCTGCTATGAAAGGTCCTATTTCGATCGTGTCTATCTACGGTTACGTGGATGTGACAATTCCATCCACTACGAAAGCAAATCTTAAAATGAGTACTTCTTACGGAGAGATATTCGCTGACCCGGCATTCAAGATCGATATTGATCAACAGGGTGACAGCGACAAGGTCAGTGGCAAGATAAACGGAGGAGGTATTCCAGTTGATCTCGCATGTAACTATGGTAAAGTCTATCTAAGAAAGAAATAAATGAAGCAATCGCGATTCAAATAAAAATAAATCAGAAAAAAAAATTGTAAAAACGAGTAAAATGAAAAAGTACATAATAGCAATGGCGTTCGGACTGTTAATAGGAGTGGCAAACGCACAGGAGTATAAGCTTAATAAAAGTTCCGGCACATTGGAAATTCGTGAAGTGAATCACGTGACGATTGAAGGACATAGCGGTAACGAGATAATTTTCACCTCACGCGATGAAGACCGTGATGATGACGACCGCGCCAAAGGTTTGCGGGCCATCAGCAGCATGGGCTTGGAAGACAACACAGGCATAGGGCTTTCGGTGGTAGATAAAGGAAATGTTATTGAAGTCCGTCAACTGAATAAAATGGAAGGACCTGATATAAAAATCCTGGTTCCTAAAAATGTGGTCGTCTCTTACTATCATACATCACCCCACGGCGACGAAATTGAAATCAAAAATTTTGAAGGTCAGGTGGATGTATCCACGGTTCATAACGGAGTTGTTCTGACCAATGTGACGGGCCCGCTTAATGTCAAGACTGTTCATGGCGACATTGATGCCTCCCTGGGCGCGCTAAAAAGCCCGGTTAACATCGAATCCGTTCATGGCCATGTCGATGTCGCGCTACCGGTGACGACGAAGGCAAATTTGAAGTTGAGTACAAACTTTGGCGAGATACTCGTAGACCCTGACTTCAAAATTGAAATTGAAAAGACTGGCGCTATGGTAAAGTATAGCGACAAGGTTACCGGTAAGATCAACGGTGGTGGGATTGAAATAGATCTCTCAGCAGCGCATAATAATGTCTACTTAAGAAAGAAATGATTTCATCATCCCTTCCGGATCTGAATAGATGCGGAAGGGATAAAAATACGGTACTTATGAAAGCAATACTTGTACTCGCCATGGCGATGATCATTCCACTAAAAGAATATGGTCAAACCGCTATTAACAAAGTGATCCCCGTCAAACCGGGACAAAAAATTGAAATGCATTTTGACTATCCCGAATTAGTGAAGGTAAGTACCTGGGATAAGAATGAAATATCTATCCAGGGGACGGTCAGCATTAACGCAGGGGAAAACGATGATGCCTTTGAGCTGCTAACATCTTCAACTGGAAATTCTGTCTCCATAAGAAATGAAATCAAAAACATGAAGAACCTTCCGCAACGCATTACCATTGTGGATGGCGCACAAAAAATTGTGTTTCGCAATAAGGAGGAGTTAAAGAAATACCAGGCAGAACACGGAAAGAGTACCTACAGTTGTATGTCCTACGGGTTGGACATGGACATCGTCCTTGAAATTAAAGTACCGCGCAATATGGAGACGAAAGTGGAATCAGTTTATGGAATGGTGGAGATTAAGGATTTCATGGGACCGCTTTCAGTGGATGCAACATATGGCGGGGTGGATGTCGCCGTCGCCGAAAGGTCCATTGGACAGATCACTGCTGAGACAAATCACGGAGAAATCTTTTCTAACCTGGACGCAAAGTTTAGTGGAGAGGCGTCGCGTCAAGATAATTTCCACACGTATGTTTCTGCTAAACCAGGCAATGGTCCCAATTATTATTTCGACTCTAAGTTTGGAAACGTATATCTCCGAAAGGCTAATTGAATCATTTAGTAGGTTATTCAGTTTGGGGACAGATCAGATACTCCTAACAGCCTCATCAACAGGGATTCCTAAAAAATTAAATAAAAAGCCCTCCAATAATTTGGAGGGCTAATTTTATATTGTATGTTTGTCTATAGATTTAGTAGACAATCAATTCCCACCATAATTGATTTTATACAGAAGAGGGGAGAGACTAGGCTCATGGAACCTCTAGCAACCTGTGCGACAAGCAAAAGGTGCTAATACCTACCAATAGGAAATTGGACCTATAAAATTTAAACATGAAATTAAAACTAATAATGGCCAACAGCCCTTCCGTTATTTCTTCAGAACCTCAACTCCTCCGGGATTTTCTCAAGGAGTCTTGTTGCTGTTGCTAATCTTTCACTATCCATCTTGATTCATGTTGGATAGGATAATCTGGCTTTCGGGTGCACCGGCATGAACAGTCGTATTGGTGGTATGTCTGTAAAATAGCAAGGTGCATTCCGTAGCCGCCAACAACAATCGTAAGATAGAAATATAAAACGCTACAATGCGATTTATCGTTGTGAGCATTCAATTGATCGTCAATCCTTCATGTGGACATAACTTCTTTTCACTTTCTATTTTTAAACAAGTCACACCTTCTCGCGTTACAAAGTAATATGAGACTCGCCAAAGCGCCGTATGACTTTGGTCGCTTTGTAAATTATTCTATCTTGCGCCCCGTTTTGGTTAGATGAATTTCATCAACTCCAGGAATTTTGGGTTAACATTAAGTTTGGGATGGCACTACTGAAGAAACAACTTTACATTAAGAAGTCAAAAATACCTAACGCGGGAATGGGATTGTTCACAAAGAAGCCGATTGCAAAAGGTACACGGATTATCGAGTATACAGGAAAGCGAGCCAAGTGGAAGGATGTAAAAGACGAAGATGGGAAGAATGGATACATCTTTTACATCAACAGAAATCATGTGATTGATGCCTTACCCACTAAGAAAGCCTATGCACGTTATGCGAACGATGCGCGGGGCCTTGTTCGAATCAAAGGTTTGTTGAACAACTCGGATTACATCGTTGACGGACTTAAGGCATATATTGAGTCTAAGAAAGACATCCCGGCGGGCGGTGAAATACTTGTAGACTATGGAAAAGATTACTGGAAAGTAATTCGCCAAAACATAAAATTGAGGCAGGAGGAAGAAAAAGAAGCAAAGCAAAAGCGAAATGGCACCGATTTAAAAAAGAATGGTGTCAAGCACAAAGTGCATGCGACAGCGAAGCGCATGACACACGGGAGCTAGCGAAGAGTTTCTTCAATCTCTGCCAGACGTTGCCCGGCGCTACGGGCATATTCATCAAATCCCTGTCTCGATGCCTCTGCTATATAAGCCTTCAGCAGCCGAATTGAATTATTATTGACCTGAATCGCTTCAGCAAGAATAGAATACGATTTCAGGCGATCTTTGCTGTGATCCCGGTAGAAGTTGGCCGATGCTATGATTCCTTCTTCGAAGTATGGATTGTAGGTTGCTAATATCTTAAAATTCTTTTCCGCAAGTGTGGTATCACCACTTGACGCTGCAATTAAGGCTGTGTACAAGAGTTTTTCCAGCGAGCGCGAATTATCAAATGTGACACCTTTGTTAATTTGACTGGTCAATGAGTGTAGCTCGCCTCGATAAGCCAGCATGAGCAGCTCTGCATGACGAATATCATCATAGAGCTTCTTGTTCTTCAGTTCCAGACCTGCCAGACGATTATAATAGCGAATAGCAGGTACCAATCGGTCAGCCTCATAATTTTTTTTGCTGAAATCGAGTATGGCCTGCGCCTTATAGTCGGCGCTTTCAAAAGAGTTTAAGATCCGGTTAAAGATAACCGAGTCATTAAGTCCAATGTTGTAGCGGCAAAATTGATACTTCTCAGCATCGTTAAGCGATATAACCTCCGTTGGTTTTAAATTCAACACCCGTTTCATCCGGACAGCAATTTGCTTTTTGGCTTCATCCTTGCCGTTGGCGACGGTATCCCAAATTACTAGGGCTTCGGATTTTCGCCTAGCCTCAGAGAGTGCTATGGCATTATAGAATTTCGCGTCTTTATAGACATAGGTTTCCGAGTATGTAAAGTACGAGGAGGCTAAATCTGGATTACCCTGTTCCAAAGCCCAAAGGCCCATGATGTAATTAAACTTACCCTGATAATTTTGGCTGAGGTAGGCTAGCTCTCCTAAAATTTCCAGCGCCTTGGTAACATTTTGACGGTGATAATAAGCGAAGGCGAGCGATGATTTCAACGCCTCGCTGTAATCTTCATTGACGGAGTCAGAGGCAATTCTGTACGCTTCCTGAATAAACGTGGTATCGAGCGTGGTGGCATATTTAATAATATAATTATTCAGCAGCGTCGACGTGTAGAGGTCCAGGTGTTTCTGCTCCAACGGCTTAACGGGAGTGTCAAATTTTTGCTGCTGTAGTGTAGAAAGCGCCAGCGCATTGCTGAGTACTCCGGCATTGTAATCAAATAGCGTGAGTACGGAATCTATTTTTATGGGTATAGATTCCATGGTAGTCAGGGCAAAGAAATTTGTTTCTGCAGAGATTTTTGAAACGGGATGATTACGGGCACGATTTAAGTAGACCAATGCTGAATCGATATTGTGTGTTTTAGCATAGGCAAATCCAAGGTTATTCTGAATGGGCCCGGAATCTGGTAGTGTATTTAAAGCATGTTTGTACCGGGATATCGCTTCCGTATTTTTATTTTCCCATAAATAAAGGTTTCCCGCGTTCGTAAGAGAATAAGGCGTTGGTCTCTTCCCGTTTGCGAGTTCATAGTTATAGTGCGCGTCATCAAAATCATATCGCGATGCTTTCATTGTTGCCAACGCATAGTTTGACCGATGATTTTGAAACCCTTGAGCATGTCCCTGATCGTAATAGGATTCCGCATACGCACGATTGTCCAATAGTGTGTGCAGGTCGCCTGCGAAATTATAGAATCCTGCAAGGCCGTGATACACATACTCCGTCCATCTTGCATAAAATACAAACCCCAACATGGCTATCAGTCCTGCGAACCTAAATGTGAAATAAGGCATTCGCGTGGGTGAGTAAAGAACTTTGTAAACTGGAAGATTTCGCGCCAGCATCAAAATAAAGTTTGAAAATATGTAAGTAAGAAAAATGATTCCAAAGCCGACATGACTGAAGATAATACCATCTCGTATTATTTTCAGGGCGGGATCATTCGCATTGCTTAATAAATTCCCGGTGGTGGCGAAACAGATTGCACCCAGGCATAGGAAAAAATACGCGCCATAAGGAGCAAACGGGAAAATATTCTGGTACATCGACTCGCGCTGACTAAATCCCCAGAGTCCAAGCAAGGCAGAGATCGTCAAAAGGAGATATAAGTTTATGTAAATGAAATTCCATTGAATTACACCCAGTTCATGAAAACAGGTAATGATTACGTTGGCCATGTAAATGGCGCTGATAATGGAAAGGTGTTGCAAGCTCTTCGAAGAGCCTTGGCCGACGATAGATACAAATGAAGCAAGTATCTCATGGGCTACCATTATAATAAATAAAATCGTCAGGATTAGAGCCGGGATATAGGCGGTAACGGTCAGGTGATAAAAAGGGTAATCCACGCCCGCGAAAAAAAATATGATCAAACCCAGCACAACTGTAATTGACAGGAAGGTAATTAGCCTTTTAATAAAGGAACTGCTGGTCCTGATTTGACTGAAATAAAAGGACGGAAACAAATACAATAAGAGCACAACTATTATTGGCACCCGATTAGTGAATCCAAAAAGCGCAAGCACTTCCACTCGAAGCGA
Source organism: uncultured Bacteroidota bacterium (assembly GCA_963813425.1). Taxonomy (GTDB): domain Bacteria; phylum Bacteroidota; class Bacteroidia; order Cytophagales; family Cyclobacteriaceae; genus Chryseolinea. The sequence goes on along the minus strand of CAWEZB010000009.1, from coordinate 155,737 downwards.
CACCAGGAACGCGATGAACAATGCCATGCCGATAAAGTACCAGAAACGTGGTAGCGTTGTAATCACCGATAACAAAACCATCGCCGTAAAAACAATGACCAGCAAAAAAATATAGGCTGATACTGTGTTCGGAACGATATAGCTTCCGTTGAAATACTCCAGGATCGCGTAACTGTCACCAGGAACATTCAAGATAAACGGGCCGAGCCGAAATTCGTGGACGATAGTCTCCACAATTTTTTGTTCCTGAAATTTTTCCCAATGAATTACGCCGTCGGCACCCTGAAAGTATCCAAACCAAGTGAAGAGAATTGAAAAGAGGAAAATTCCGGATACCGTGTACAACAATAAGCGGTAAGTGGATATCCATGATTTCCAGAAAAAAACTGAATGCATAAGCCCGAAATAACTGCAAGCTAATGGAATGGAGCGATTTTCTAATAACTTTAGAAGACGGTTAGGTTGAAATTGTTAGAGGATTGATGACTGAATTTCTATGTCCCTCGAATAATGCCCACTGATAGAATTGATAAAATTTTAAAACCTGTCGAACGCTACATGCATGGTGAGAGCACGGCAGGTATCGTGCTGCTCGTCAGTGCAGTGATAGCGATGATTTGGGCAAATTCTGCCTGGAGTGAGTCATACCACCATCTATGGGAATACAAGATATCCATTCAAGCTGGCGAATATGCAATAAGTAAAACATTACACGAATGGATTAATGACGGTCTAATGGCGTTGTTCTTCTTTGTTATTGGCCTCGAGCTGAAGCGCGAGATCATGGCTGGAGAACTGTCGGATATGGGAAAGGCGATATTACCATTGATAGCTGCTTTAGGTGGCATGCTGTTCCCAGCCTTAATTTATTTTCTTTTTAATCCTGGCGGCCCCCAAAGCAACGGATGGGGAATTCCCATGGCGACAGATATTGCTTTTGCCTTAGGAATCATGTCGCTACTGGGGAATCGTGTGCCCCTTTCGTTAAAAATTTTCCTGACCGCGCTGGCCATTGCCGACGACATAGGTGCTGTTCTGGTCATCGCTTTTTTTTACACTTCCGATATTTCGATGATGAGCCTTGGCATCGGTGCGCTCTTTTTAGTGCTGCTGCTGGCCGCGAATTATATCGGTGTAAGGAGTACCCTATTCTATGGATTGGTCGGAATCGCCGGCGTATGGCTGGCATTTCTGATGTCGGGTGTGCATGCAACTATTGCAGGGGTGTTGGCGGCATTTGCAATTCCCGCGCGTACAAAAATTGATGAAGAAAAATTTATTCAGGTACTCGAGGATCAGCTTCGTGAATTTCACGCCATACCTCCCAACGATGTTACTTTGTTAGAGCCTGCGCAATACAAGGTGATTGAAAAGATTAATCGGCTCACGAAGGCAGCAGGTACACCGTTGCAAAAGTTAGAGTATAAATTGCATTCCTGGGTATCCTACCTGGTTATGCCTTTGTTTGCATTTTCAAACTCAGGTATCACGTTGCACGCCGGGTTTTTAAACGACATCATGTCAAGTAAGATAACACTCGGCGTTTTACTGGGATTGGTGGTGGGAAAATTTCTTGGGGTAATGATCTTTTGTTGGGTAGCAGTAAAAACGAAAATTACCACTTTACCTCATGGTGTAACCTGGAAACAAATTATTGGTGTTGCGCTCCTGGCGGGGATAGGATTTACGATGTCCCTTTTTATTACGACCCTGGCATTTAAGGATGTTCAATTGGTGACGGACGCCAAACTCGGAATTTTTATTGCGTCAATTATATCAGGCGTAGCGGGTTATTTTGTATTGAAAAAAGCATCGACTACTCCAAAACCTTCGGAACTCTGAAATAATCAGAATCTTTCTTCGGCGCATTTTTCAACGCACGTTCATGACTTAGGTGTTCCTTAACTTCGTCTTCACGCAATACATTTATTTCATGACTCATCGTGGTCAGGGGCTCAACATTTTCAGTATCCACTTCTTTCAGTTTCTCCACCCAGTCAACAATGGCTGTCATATCCTTCATCATTTTTTCGGCATCTTTTTCGTCAAACTCCAACCGGGAGAGGTGAGCGATTTTATCCAATAAAGCACGATCAATTTTCATCCGTTCCTATATTTTGCCCTGCAACAAACGATTCCAGTTTATGAATACGTGGTGTAAGTATTCAAAATTTCCGGATTGAGATTTTTTTTCAATTCACCATCGATAACGTGATAAACCTTTTCTTTCAGGGCATCCAGGTCTTTTATCGTGAGCTGCGACGTTTCGATCGGCTCATGGAAGATCACTTTTAACGGATGCCAGCGCAAGAGAAATTCATCAGGGGGCAAAATTATCCAATTAAATGGAATGGTGACAGGTACAATGGGAATTTGTTTCTCAATAGCTACACGAAAAGGTCCATCCTTAAATTTAGATAACACGGGTTCTTTTGCCGTGATAATCCCCCCTTCCGGATAGATTATCAGGCTCTTTCCCTCGTCGATGGCCTGCTTGGACTTTTCCAGTGAAGCGTATCGGCTCTTCAGTTTTGTCCGGTCGACCGTGATATGCAGTTTGCGATACATAAATCCAAAGAGGGGCACTTTTGACATTTCACTTTTGCCCACAAAGATGGTATTGTGTGAAGCTAATCCCACTGAAGGAATATCGAGGTAAGAAAAATGATTCGGGCAAAAGATATATTGTTTTTTGCGATCGAGTTTCCCGCGATTTTCTGTTTGAAAGGGGATGAAAATAAACAGGAACAACAATCTGGCCCACCACCTGTTGATGATCCCAACCAGTGGAAATTGTTTTGGAAACAAAATCGGAATAAACAGAAAGGGGAGTAAAATGAGGAACAACGTTGTGAATACGACAACTCCGTAGCCAGTATAAATGCGCCCGCAATATCTTCATGCTATAAAAATAGCATTGATTATTGAGTGTTGATTATTGAGTGTTGAGTATTTTAAAAATAATCAATAATCAATAATCAATAAAATCAACGCTCAAGTTGTTCCCACCAAGGAGCCTTGGGAAGCTCTTCATTTAAAACAAATGGTTGGCCTATCAACGGCGTTGTGATGCTCACATTCATAGCTTTCGCGTGTTTGACCGCGCGTTGTATTGGATCTTTCCAGGGGTGAAGCGCCAAGGTAAACTTAGCCCAATGTACTGGCAAGAATGCTTTTGCCTTCAGGTCAAGGCTTGCTTGTACGGTTTCCTCGGGCATCATATGAATGTCGGGCCATTGTAAATCATACTGACCGCATTCCAGCATCGCCACGTCGAAAGGTCCATATTTTTCACCGATAGTTTTGAAGGACCCATCGTAGCCTGAGTCGCCGCCAATAAAAATGCTGTAGCCATACAGTTTTAAAACGAAAGAAGTCCACAATGTCTTGTTCCTGCTAAAACCCCTTCCTGAAAAATGTCGGGCCGGCGTCGCAGTGAGTTCAACGTCAGGTAACACGGTGTCACCTTCCCACCAATCAAATTCCCTGATATTTTTTGCGTCAACATTCCAACGTGTAAGATGCTCGCCGATACCCAACGGGACGCAAAATAATTTTGTCATCTCTTTTAATTTAAGAATCGTGTTGTAATCGAGATGGTCGTAGTGATCGTGTGAGATTATCACGAGGTCCAACGCAGGAAAGTCTTCCGGCTTGTTGATCATCGTACCAGGGTAGCTTTTCGAACCAGCATATTGAACTGGTGAAGCGCGCTCGCTAAATACGGGATCCACAAGAATCTTTTTGCCGCCAATGGAGATGAAGTAAGTCGAATGTCCAAACCAGACGATGGTAGGTTTATCATCGTTGATTGCCTTCAAGTCTGTTTTCACGGTAGGGAGTTCCCGGACAGGCTCGCGTATGGTGTCGGTGCCGAAAAATTTTGTCACCATGGTGAAATAGGACGCGTCGTCGGCTAGTAGTCTCGTGGCCTCCAGGTTTTGAAATGAGCCATTTTTATAGTGTGGAGATTTTTCGATCCGTTTTTGACGTTCGCCTGCAGGTAATTTTCCAAAAGATGGTTGGAGCATAAACAGGTAGATAATGATTGCCAGTGCAGCAATCGTGACGATTAATAGTGTAAAAAGTTTCCTAAAAAACTTCATGTCTTCTTATGGTCGTAAATGAATGAATTTTTATTGCATTGCAGAAGATAAGTTGAAGTTATTTGTGCCTGTGTGCTTTTTACGATTTTTGCATTCGTGTAAAAGTACTTTCGCTTGCCTGTCTTTTACTTACTATTGCGATTCGTTCTTTTGCCTTGACACTCTTAATAAAAGTATAATTATGCGATTCCAGACGATAATCCATCTGTCAGGTTTGATGCTTTTACTTTCCTGCTCCGGCAATGACAAACATTTCGGTGAGACGGAAATTGTAAAATGGAAAGACAACAAGTCAGCGGCGATTTCGATCACCTACGACGATGCGAGCATCAATCAATTTCGTCAGGCGTTGCCGATCATGGATACCATTGGCTTTAAAGGAACCTTTTTCATCAATACGGCAGACATCCCAGGTTCACAGCATGGCCCTAAGTTCATTGGAAGGCCCCTTCCGGAGATCATCAAAGCGACGGCAAGCACTTCAACAAATGCAGAAAATCTTTTTGAGCGGGCATCGGCACTTCGCTTCCTGGACATTGAGAATGCTATCGAACAGCACAACCAGGCAGGCTCATTCTTCGAACAAAACAAAATATCGGAAGCCTATAAAGTAGTTGACGATGCCTACGCAACTGCTAGAAAGAAAAAATCGACATCAGAAATTCGTCCCGTACTCTTAAAGCCACCCTTTATAACATGGCCGGAAATAAAAGCTTTTGCCGCAGCGGGACATGAATTTGGAAGTCACACAATTTCTCATCCACGTTTGGCGGTTCTTGACGAACAAAACATTTTGTATGAACTCGAAAAATGTAAGGAAGAAATTCAAAGTCAGTTAGGAGCAGAGCATACTTTCTCTGCAGAATGTCCCTTTGGAACCGAAAATGAAAGGGTGATGGAATATGCTTATAAGGTTTATCCGGCACTGCGAAACCGGATGCCTGAAACGTTTCTCGTAGAGCTTAACCGGGGAAGTTCCCATACGCCGGGAGAATATGAAAAGGAATACATTCAGTGGCAGCGTGGTCCTTTGAAAAAAACTACCGTGGACATGATGAAGTCGTGGGTCGACACGCTACTGGTTCACGACAATGTATGGCTGGTACTTACCTTTCATGGAATTGATGGCGTAGGTTGGGAAGCCAAGCCGCACCAAGAGTTAAAGGAGTTTTTTACGTACATTAAAAAGCATGAAGGGAAGCTTTGGGTAGCGACGTTTGGCGATGCAACAAAATACATGCGCGAGCGAATGAGCGCCTCTGCCAAAGTTGAGAAACAAAACGATAAAATTTTGGTGACCTTGAGTCACACCCTGGACAAAAATCAGTATGGTGTACCCCTGACGTTAAAGACGTATGTTAATTCCGACTGGAAGGAAATTCTTGTGAAGCAGGGCAGTAAGTCAGAGACTGTTTCTTCCTTGTCTGATGATGTAGGGACTTATGTTCTGTATCAGGCTACGCCAAATGAAAGTGCTGTGGAGTTATCGAAGAGATTGTAAAATTGTAAAATTGAAAATTGAAAAATTAGAAGATTGGCGGAGAACGAAAGCTTCCAATTTTTCCAATCTTTCTAATCCTATAATCTTTAATCTTTCAATCTAACCAAACACCTTTCGCCTTTCAAAACCTCCATAGCATGGTCTACATGGATATTCGATTTCGCGTCATCCATTTCGTCTTTTACCTTATGTTTGATTTCTTTCATTCGCATAGCTTCGATGCAGCGTTTCACTTCTTCCTGAGATTCAAGAATTAATTCGGGCACCTGTGTGGGTTTATCGTCATCACCTTTGGCAACCATAGTAAAATAGGATGAGTTTGTGTGTTTAATCGTTCCAAGTTTTACATTTTGCGCCTCGACGCGTATTCCAACGATCAAGGAAGTCCGGCCGACGTAGTTGACGGACGCATGGAGCGATACCAAGTCACCGACCTCTACCGGTTGCAAAAATTCTACGTTATCAACCGAAACAGTGACGCAGTAAGTTGATGCATGTCTGCTAGCGCAGGCATAAGCGACCTTGTCCATCAGCGAAAGCAAAATTCCTCCGTGAATTTTTCCTCCAAAGTTTGCGTAAGAGGGGATCATCAGCTCAGTAATGGTTGTTTGAGAAAGTGTGACGGGTCTTGGTTTCATGTTAGAGGTATTCAGGTAATCAGTGGTCGGTGGTGCTTGTAGGGGGCTTTGTAAGAGGTAAATAGTAAGTCGTAAGTTGTAAGACGTAAGAAGTGTATGGGCATGAACGGATAACAATTAACAATTAACAATTAACTATTAACGGATAACGTCACTAAAGTCCACGCATCCTTCCCAACATAAGCAATCCAATCATGCTCATAGAATCCCGGATGTAACCACGCATGACCATGTCAATCGCCTCCGTCAGCGGAAGTTTTTTTACTTTTAGATCTGCTTCTGTTTCTTCCAGGAGGCTTTCACCATATTCCAGATCTTCCGCGAGATAAATGACACATTCTTCATCTGATACAGAGTTAGAAGGATTCATTCGTAACAGGGCCGTCCATTTTTTGGCAGAAATTCCAGTCTCTTCTTTTAGTTCCCGTTGTGCCGCCAACAACGGAAATTCATCTAATGGTCCGCCGCCTTCCGGAATTTCCCAATGAAATTCGTCCAGGGTATAACGATATTGTCCCACCAACCAGGTATTGCCTTCCTCGTCAACGGGAATAATTCCGATCCCTTTATTTTTAAAATGAATTTTTCCATAGATCCCTTGTCCACCGGCAGGATTTATCACCTGATATTCCGTTACATTGATCCAACGGTTATCATATTTTACCTCGCCCGAAAGCGTCTTCCAGGGATTTTTGATTTCTTCAGGCATAAATTAGTTTCGAGTTTCTAGTTTGAAGTTTCTAGTTTGAAGTTCCTAGTTGGCGATAAAAGTTGAAAGTTAAGCTAAAACTAAAACTAGAAACTAGAAACTAAAAACTAGAAACTTATTAAGTTTGCGTATGCTGCTTTCATGTTTTTCGAGAAAGTATATCGAAGCTGGCTGCGATGAGGCCGGTCGCGGTTGCCTTGCAGGTCCTGTGGTTGCAGCGGCGGTAATTTTGCCGAAGCGTTATCGCCATGAAATACTAAATGATTCCAAGCAGCTTACAAAGGCCGAGCGCGATGCTTTGCGTATTGATATCGAACGTGACGCCATTGCCTGGGCGGTAGCTGAGGTCGACCACGAGGAGATCGATCGAATTAATATCCTCAATGCATCATTCAAAGCGATGCACCTGGCGGTGGATAAATTACTGATTCGCCCCGAACTGTTGCTTATTGACGGAAACCGCTTTAAGCCTTATTGCGACATCAAACATGAATGTATTATAAAAGGCGATGGAAAATATATGTCGATTGCAGCTGCATCGGTATTGGCAAAAACATATCGGGATGAACTGATGATAAAGAACGCCAGTGAATTTCCAGGTTATTGCTGGGAGACCAACGTGGGGTATGCCACTGAAGCCCATCGTGAGGCAATTAAACAATTTGGCATCACACGACTTCACCGCAGATCTTTTACTTTACTTCCTTCGCAACTGGAGATCGAGTTTGATGAGCTTTGATTAGCATAGGGCTACCGGTATTTCACACAGCGGAACTTTATTCACCTATAACGCCTTATATTCCAGACCCCTCGAAAAAACCAAGCGCTTAATGTGCCTTATCTTTTTATCAATCAATAATCACTCAAATTATAAATTGATTCTTGCCGGCAATCGGGATGAATTCTACCAACGAAAAACTGCGTCGGCAAATTTTTGGAAGGATCATGGCCAGGTGATAGGTGGCCGCGATCTTGAAGCCGGCGGTACCTGGCTTGCCATGACCAAAGCAGGTAAAATTGCCATGGTGACAAATTATCGTGATCCGCGGAACATCAATCCTATGGCTCCATCGCGGGGACATCTTGTTTCTGATTTTTTAATTCAGGATGAAGGCCCTGAGGCGTATCTCCGAAATATTTCTAACAACGGTAAGAAATACAATGGTTTTAACCTGATCGTTGGGGATACGACTGCTTTATGGTATTGCTCTAACTACAAGGCTGGCATTGAACAACTTTCGTCCGGTTTCTATGGATTAAGCAATCACCTTTTGGAAACGCCGTGGCCAAAAGTGTTGAGGGGAAAAGAAAAAATGAAGCCCATCCTGGGAAATTCCATTATTGACCCCGAAATGGTTTTTGAAATTCTGTATGATGATCAGGTTGCCGTCGATAATTTATTGCCCGACACAGGGCTGCCGTTGGAGCGAGAACGCGCACTATCATCCATGTTCATCAAAACCGAAGGCTATGGCTCCCGTTGTTCTACCGTAATTTTAATCGACAAGAATAATGACGTGTTATTTTCTGAACGCGTATACGATTTTAAAACCTTTCAGTACACGACACAGACTTTCGAGTTCCCGTTGGAAGTGAGGGGAAAATAATACCCTTACACTAAAAACACGATAGGCATCGATCAATACTGACGCACCACATTTGTTTGTGAAACTTTCCATTATGCCCTGAAGGGGCATAATCATCAGCGCCGGACGAAGTCCGGCGTTGCAAGACAATCAAAGTTCCAGAGCCCTGAAAGGGCGAGATCTTCGGCGCTGCACGCAAGACATTGTCCTCTGCAAATTGAAGACATTGAATTTAAAAGCCCTGAAAGGGCGAGATCATTAGCGCCGGACGAAGTCCGGCGCTAATCGAACCCGAGAATTTCTCAAGCCCTGAAAGGGCGGGATCCCAAACCCAATTACTTCGACAATCAAATCCCTTCATGGGAAATATTTTCTAATATTCTTCCCCATCAACGTCACCGGTCCGGGACGTTTATATCTCACACCGTCAACCCGAATTCCTATTCTCCCATCAGTGTCACCGGTCTCCGGGACGCTGATGCTTCCACGATGCAGTTGACGGAACTTTTGCCGAAACGGCGCGATAAAATTCCATGAGGGCATTCAATTAATATTTTTGTAACATGTCGCCCCGAAAACCGTCTGAGGATAAATCCATTGGCAATTCGCTGGATTTCCTCGACCTTGCCGGTGCAACCAATCGTTTAGGATGGGAGTTAAAGTCTTGAGAACCTAACATTTTTTTAGCCACCGCTGTAATTTCCCAATGCCAGTTATAAACTAATAAGGAATGAAAATCATTGAAACACACAACATTGCAAAGATTTATAAGATGGGCAACAACATTGTTAATGCCCTACAGGATGTTTCTATGACGATCCACAAAGGCGAATACGTCGCTTTTATGGGTCCGTCGGGATCGGGAAAATCGACGTTGATGAACATTGTGGGGTGTCTGGATTCACCCACCCACGGAACTTATAGTCTTAATAATCACCTGGTAAGCGAAATGACTGAAAATGAGCTCGCGGAAATCAGAAATAAGGAAATTGGTTTTGTGTTTCAAACCTTCAACCTGTTGCCCCGGGCCTCGGCGCTGGAAAATGTTGCCCTTCCGCTGATTTATGCAGGCTACGGCAAACATGATCGGCATGACATGGCCATGGCAGCACTGGAGAGTGTAAGCCTTGCTGATCGGCATCATCACAAACCGAACGAACTTTCCGGAGGACAGCGGCAGAGGGTTGCCATTGCCCGGGCGTTGGTCAACAAACCTTCCATAATTTTGGCCGATGAACCCACGGGTAATCTGGACACCAAAACTTCCTACGGCATCATGACCCTGTTTCAGGAGCTTCATGACAAAGGGAACACCATCATTATGGTAACCCACGAGGATGATATTGCTCACTACGCTCACCGTATTATCCGCCTCCGCGATGGTCTGATAGAATGGGATCGCGCCAACGAAAATGTTAATCGCGGCGTAGCGGTTTAGTTTGAAGTTTGAGGTTTGAAGTTCGAGGTTGCTGGAAGTCGATGGCCAGGTTTGAAGTTATGCACCTGTAATTTCTTGCAAAACGATGTTAGTCCCTTAACTTCGAACATCAAACCTCGAACTTCAAACTAATGAAGATTTACACCAAAACCGGCGACCAAGGTACCACTGCCCTTTTTGGAGGCAAGCGGGTTTCGAAAGCGGAATTGCGCATTGACGCCTATGGTACCGTTGACGAGCTGAATTCTTTTATTGGGCTGGTTCGCGATCAAGAGGTAAATCGAAAGCGAAAAGACGTTCTAACACCCATTCAGAATACCCTTTTTATTATCGGTTCGATATTGGCGACGGAGCCGGGAAATGTCAAAGTAAAGATCCCTTCTTTATCAGAGGATCACATTACATTTTTGGAAAATCAGATTGACGCCATGGAAGCAGAGCTTCAGCCCCTTCGTTTTTTTATTTTGCCTGGCGGACATTCTGCTGTTTCTTTTTGCCATGTCGCAAGGACTGTCTGTCGCCGTGCTGAGCGGCTAACCACAGCGTTGCACGATCATGAGAAAATAGATCTGTTGGTTTTGAAATACCTCAACAGACTATCCGATTTTCTTTTTGTGCTGAGCCGTAAAATGAGCCAGGAATTGGGCGTGGAGGAATTGCCGTGGAGGCCTGAGTCGTGACTTGAACCTTTATTTAGTTAAGGATTGAAGTCGGTTTATCTTCGATTTAAAGAACTACGCATACCGCCCTTGTTGCGTGTTTCTCACCAACAAGCGCACGCACACCAAGACCTACACACGTCACCCATCGTTGACAGTAATTTTTATCCTTCTTTTTATGTTCAAACAATTAGCAAACCATGACAACCATAAACCCCTACGTTACCTTTAATGGTAACTGCGAAGAAGCATTCAATTTCTATAAAGAAGTTTTCGGCGGCGATTTTCAGTATGTAGGACGATACAAAGACATGCCCGCAGCTGATAGACAAAATTTTCCAACGGAAGCGGATAAAAAAATAATGCACATTTCGTTACCCATCAGTAAAGAGACCATTCTGATGGGTTGCGACAACTCAGGACAGACAATCACCTTTGGCAATAATATTTCCCTCTCGATCAGCACGGATAGCAAAGTGAATGCTGACAAAATTTTTAATGGGCTTTGCGTCGGAGGCCAGGTAAAAATGCCCATGAACGAAACATTCTGGGGTGCGTACTTTGGAATTGTTACGGACAAATTTGGAATTCACTGGACGATTAGCGCCGAATTAAAAGTGAGCTAACGGGATCCGTTTACAAATGACAACAAATGGATCTAAGGTGACATTCCCTTTTTTTAAATGATTTCAGGGACTTTGAAATCTTTCGTCGCAGATTTACCTTTTGAGTCTAATAGAGATATATAGGACATACGTCTCATATCGAGACGTTGGGGCAATTTTCGGGACAAAGTAGCGTTAAAACATGCTTGGACACCGAGCGGTAATACTTCGGACGACATAGACAACTAACAAAAGACATTATGAAGACACGTAAGTTTATCTTAGCATTCATAATCTGTTGGACAATTTTTCTTGATACGAAATCTCAATCATACTCTGACTTAAACGAATTAACGGGATTTTCAATTAAGGCATTTTATAGCCCCGGGAATGAGCAACGTGCAAAGATTATTGTGGGACGATGTGAAAAGGCAATTAAGTATGTGAGCGGACTTACGGAGTTTACGCCAAAAGTAAGCCTCTTTATTTTAAACCCTGAACACTGGAAGAAGTATGCGACATTTCCGGTGTATGGGATGCCTCATTACCCAGACAAGGAACGACTGGTAATTGCTTCTGAGGACAACGACTTCTGGAAAAGTTTCATTCCACCGCTTGATCAGATCCCAGTTGACTTAGCTACTAAGATTAAAAAAGCTTATGGGACAGCAGATGGTACTTTAAGTATGATGGCATTCTTTGACTTATTAGCACTACATGAACTGGGACACGGTTTCCATGAACAACGAGGTTTGACAATGCAACGACTTTGGATGCAGGAATTGTTTTGTAACATCATGCTTCATACTTATATAGCGGAAAATGAACCGACAAAATTACCTGCATTAGAGACGTTCCCCGAAATGGTGGTGGCCGCTGGGACAACTGGTTATGAATTTACTACGCTAACCGACTTTGAAAAAAGGTATGACAATATGAATCCAAAGAACTACGGTTGGTATCAATGCAGACTTCATGTAGCTGCTAAAAATATTTACAATGCCGGGGGACAAAAGACATTTGTAAAACTCTGGAAGGGACTAATGGAAAACAAAGAAAAAATGACTGATGAACAATTTGCTTTGTTCTTGGACAAAAAAGTAAGCGGACAGGTAGCAAAAGTTCAAACGGACTGGTGACAAGTTACTACCGCCAACAAAATGTTTATGCCAGCTTGGGGTGATGTGTAGATTTGAAGTTTTGTTTTCTTAATTTCGTTCGGCAACGTGGGACAGTGACGCGCTTCGAAAACCCAAGCCGTCATAAACATAAACGTTGTGCGTACTGCAATTAGAGCGATGAAACCATTAATTCCGTACTTGATATTGACCTTTGCCTTTGCATTGACTAGTTCGTTCGCGCACAAGGACAGGATCGAGAAACCCAAAACTTACAGATTTGTCTTTTTGGACCAAGAAACAATAACCTTGGACAATCCTAACGATTCGATCTTGTCGATTTATAGTAATGATATTGTAAATCGAAAAAGGAAATTGGTTAGGGCAGAGCTTTTTTTTAAGACTGGTGAAACGTTGTCTTTTGACACCGATGGAGACAAATGGACAACTATTAAGATCTTGGACGCAAAAAAACAGTTTATAATTCCAGGCGAGACGATTGCAAAGATACCAGAAATTCATTTTGGGACAGTTGCTCTCCTGTGGGATGGGTTAGACGAAAGAAATGGCGTGGATACGTTAAGGTGAAAGTGTTTTAGCTAACTTACCTCAGCAACGCCGACACTGAAGCGATTCTAAACACGGCACTTCTAATTGGTCCGCCGGACCGCCCATATGCGGGACGTTGTGTGCCGTTTTTAAATAAGTTACATAAGACTAGTAAAAATATGGGAATGATTGGAAACCTCTTTCGTGTGACAACGAAGGACTTAGAACAAATTTTAAAGGACTCATCTCTCTTGGAGACGAAAGTTTACTCCGAAGACAGTGACAATGCGAAGGACCTACTTGATTTAGATAAATCCTGGGAAGCTATCTTTTATTTATTAACAGGACATGGGATTGCAGAGATTGAAGATGCAAAAGCTCCCTTATCCTGGACTCTATTCAGCGGACAAATTATTGACGAGGAACAAGACATGGGATATGGACCAGCCCATTATATCGACGCAGCTCAAGTCAAACAATTGAACAAAGAACTTGAGAAAATAACAACAGATGAACTGAGACAGAAATACAACGGAAAACAAATGGATGAAGCTGGAATTTACCCTGAGGTATGGAATGAAGCTGAGTCTCTTGACTATGTCATTGACTTCTTTGGACAATTGAAGGAGTTTTATAAAACAGCAGAGAATGAGAATAAGGCCGTGATTTCATTTTTGAATTGAATAAGCAAACGGCACGCAACAAAATGTATAAGAAGTAGCGAAGGAGACATTTTTTTATTTCTGCTCAGCGCCACTTCTTGTGCATAAACTTTGCCGGTCATTGCAGGTTAGCGGCCATTGCATTTGACAGACCAAACTAGAATTCAGTATGGCTACAAAAAACAAAACAGCAGAAACAACCGTCAGCGTTACTGACTTTATAAATTCATTCGTTGACAAAGAAGAAAAGAAACAGGACACCATTCGTCTCATTGGACTAATGCGGGAATGGTCAGGTTTTGAACCCAAAATGTGGGGACCGACAATTATAGGCTTTGGAAGTTTTCACTACAAATATGCCAGTGGTCATGAAGGGGATTCTCCCCTAATTGGTTTTTCTCCCCGAAAGGCTGAGTTCTCTCTTTATGTTTTAGCTCAAGACAATGACAACAAAAAATTTCTTGACGATTTGGGAAAATATAGAATGGGCAAAGTTTGCATTTATTTCAAAAAGTTGGCTGACCTTAATCTTGACACGTTGGAAAAACTCAGTAAAGCAACAATCAAATACGTTAATGAAAATCACGAATGTGCTTGTTGAGAGTAGTGACGACCCGCAAAACAAGGGTTTGTGATGACGGTTAAATCAACTAAAGAGAAAAATACCATATGCAAATCGACCCAAACAACAATGTTGTTAAACTCTGTACTCAAGGTATGGCTATGGAAGGGCAAGGCAAGCCAGAAGAGGCAAGCAAACTTTTTATTAAAGCATGGAATGAAGGGACTAACGATTTTGAAAAATTTACCGCCGCTCATTATGTAGCGCGACACCAAAAAAGTGTTGCCGATAAATTAAAATGGGATGAGACGGCTTTGCAGTTAGCACTAAAAATAAATGACAACGCCGTTAAAGAGGCTTTTCCTTCATTATACTTAAACATTGGAAAGTGCTATGAAGATTTAAACGATTTTGACAACGCAAAAACAAATTATCAATTGGCGCTGTCGTTCACCCACGTCTTGCCAGACAATGGATATGGAAATATGATAAAGGGTGGAATTACCAATGGAATAGAGAGAGTGACAAAGTAATTTGCGATTATGGACGAAGGGCTATGCACTTAAAATATCGAGATGTTGATGAGCCATAGAAATTGGTATGAAATAATTCTATGGTGGGAACTCCGAAGGATACCTTACAACCTGATCATGTATTTTGCTGGACTGTTGAGCTTTTACATAAGCTACGTCTCAATTCCCCTGATTTATGTTTTAATGGGACTCGCCTTTAATATTGTCTATACCTTTGGGTGGATATTTGAATTGTTGATTATCAGAAAAGAGGACGGTGAAAAACGAATCAAATACCCAAAGTATATATTCGTGTGGTATTTAGTTTTGTCAGTAGTCATTGTATTCGGAGTAGCACTTTTTCTGATGACTATGTAGCACAGGCGTTGTGAAGTATTACTCACTTTCTTTCGAGTCAGGACGCCGTTAGAACTTTTTTTCAATTCATTTCATCCTTCTTACTAAGACTTTAAATTCTTCATGATTAGAACGGCAGTTTATTTCCTTTCGATCAGCCTTTGCTTTCTGACGAGTTGCGAAAAATTCAACGATCCAAGTCCGGATTACACCTATGCGATTCCAGATTCGGGGCAAAATGAATTTTTAGTATCGTCCCTGGAAGCGGAAGGAATGGATGAGGCGCTAATTACTGAAGTGACGAATTTGATCATAAGGGAAAAGTATAAGCGGATCGATGGCCTTTTGATTCTCAGAAATGATAGACTGGTTTATGAAAATTACTTTCATGGCCATTCGAACGACATATTGCATAATATATATTCAGCTGGCAAAAGTATCACGTCGATTTTGGTTGGAATTGCCATAGACAAGGGATTTATTAACGGTGTGCATACTGCGGTCGTGCCACTGCTTCCTGAATACCAGGATTTTAAAAATCCTGATCCCCGAAAAAATGAAATTACCATAGCGCACCTTTTGAATATGATGTCCGGGCTGGACTGTGACGATTGGTATCAACAGACTGAAAGCCAAATGCAACAAAGCAATGACTGGGTAAAGTTTACGCTTGACTTGCCTATGGTCTATGATCCTGGGTCGCATGGTAGCTATTGCACAGGATGTCCAGTTACGTTGGGCCGCGTAATTGAAAACACGAGCGGACTATCTCTTCAAGAATTTGCCGACAAATATCTTTTTAAGCCCTTAAACATAATGGAATACCAGTGGCACATTATGCCTGACGGCAAAGCTTCAGGCGGAGGGTTGTTTTTCCTCAGGCCAAGAGACATGGCAAAGATTGGGACTCCTGATGCTCAACAACGGAATGCAAAACGGCGAGCAGATTGTATCAGCAGAATGGATACAACAATCCATGGGAACTAATGTGAAGCTACCGGGTCCCTTTGATGGCTATGGTTATCTCTGGTGGAAACAGTCATTTACAGGTGCTATAGAATCCTATTTCGCTGACGGGAATGGGGGACAGCAAATATTCATTATACCATCTAAGGAGCTGGTGATCGTCTTTACCGGTGGAAATCAAAATACAAGCGTAGGTCTTCAGAACTTTGAGATCGTAAATAATTATGTTTTACCAGCAATAAAATGAGCGTCAGGATTTGTTTTACGATTTTTGTATTTGCCTTGGTATTGTCAAATGTTACTCATGGACAGGATAGTTTGAAGCGTTCAGCGATATCGTTAAGCATTGGACTTAATAAACTATCTAACAAAGATGCTTTTCAATCACCGTATACTTACAAGGGGACTAATTTACTCCTCGATTTTATGTACACCAAAACAAGTAGAAAGGGAGAGCACATCATTGATGTTACCTATTCAGGTGGACACATAAAATCTATTGTCTCGCCCACGGCCAATAACCAATTGTTTCTTTTTTACTACGACTATTTATTTAACCTCAAGACTAAAAACCCCGAACAAAAATTCACACCATCATTGGGCATTGGGGTGCATTCATTATTAAGCAATACGAATTACCTTCCAGACGTAGAAGGTCCAGTCAATTATTTATCCGGAGGGGCATTTCTAACATTTAGTGGAAATATTCTATATCGACTGACCAAAAAAAGCAGTGTTCGGGTACAAGCAGGAATTCCCGTGGTCGGATTTGTTTATCGTCCGGATTTTGAGATCAATGGAAAGACTTTAACTAAGGCGACGGTGTTGGGTAAGGGAAGTCTATTTTCTGTTAAGGTGGAGTATGACCATAAATTGTCTTCGAAACTTTACTTGACGGCGTCCTACAATTATAACTATTTCACCTTTGACGAACCGCGACCTATTTCCATTTTGACAAATGGTTTGTTAATTGGATTGAGAAAAACATTTTAGAAGCATGAGAACACTCCGCAAGTGTATGGCAAAGAAATTAGTACTAAATCAAACTACTGTCTTTGAATTCAAAGCCGCAAGTCAAATCGTATGAAGTATTAAATGCAATTAACCACAGAGACACAAAGAGCACAAAGCTTACACAGAGATATATTACCTTTGTGAAACTCCGTGGTCTTTGTGGCTCTGTGGTTAATTTGGGCTCTTATCTACAAAATCAAATGAGCCGGCTTCCTCCGTTTCTTGTAAACGACGCGGGCTAATTTGCAAGCCCCAATATTCTCACCGCCGCCGGTGACAACCGATTCAATGTTTCATTTTTAATATAGCGTGACTGGTCAACTTGTTGTGGCTGATCTGATCGGCAAAAATAACTGTGAATTGATCGCCTGTTTTTATCTGTATGATTTGTTGTGCCACCATGCCATGCATGAGAATTGAAAATAAATACGGAACCTGCAGGTGCCTCGATAATCACTTCCTCCGGATGAGCTGCCTCCGGATTTGTCAAAACATCCTGAGGCAATACGCCGGAGTGGTGAGTTCCTGGGACGATACGCGTTGCACCGTTTTCCTTTGAAAAATTATCCAGCAGCCAGATGGAATTGCACACTGTATATTGTCCTGGAGTAACGGCTTCATGCCAGTCGACGTGAAGTTTTTGCAAACCCATTCCAGGTTTAGCCGCGCGATAGTTCAAGGATGAAAGCTTTATCGATTGGCCTAACACATGGGCTATGCCTGCAAGCACGCGGGGATGCGTATAAAAAATATCGAACACTTCGCCTTTGTTTACTAAGTCGGCCAGACGGTCTGCGCCAGCTTCTTTTGGATGTCTGATATACGGAGAGTCTAACAATTCAGAACCGGCTTTGTCGCCCTCTGTATTCATCAACGAATAAATTTTCTCATTGATTTTTTCAACCTGAAGGTTCGAGAGCAATTGGCCAAGATTTAAATAACCTTTTTGATCGAGAAAATCTTTTTCGTCCTGTGTCAGGGTATCTTGACGAACATCCAGCTGATATAAAGTTTCCATAGCGAATTATAACCCACTAAAGGTAAAGGATGGCTGAATAAAAAAGAAGTGCGTGCGGTTGTTGGTGAGCCGCTCC
The DNA here is from genome assembly GCA_963813425.1 of uncultured Bacteroidota bacterium. GTDB lineage: Bacteria > Bacteroidota > Bacteroidia > Cytophagales > Cyclobacteriaceae > Chryseolinea. The sequence continues at coordinate 137,661 of CAWEZB010000009.1, read as the reverse complement.
ATGTGGTGCTGAACATCGACAACGGCTCACATCGGATACTTCATGTCAAAATAAGTACTACGGATCCGCCCTTGTTGCGTGTTCTTCACCAACAAGCCTAGGCACGCTAAGACGTACGTACGTCACGAACTAGTACCGAAAATGTTTTGTGATTATCGGTTATCCAAGCGCGTGCGGTTGTTGGTGAGCCTACCCAAATAGCCCATACGCAACACCAACAACGGCGAAGGGAGTGATTACCCTGTTATCCAAACGTTTTTATTTCACCCCTGGTTTCTGACGAAGCTGCTTCAACTCGCGCCACGTGGTGAGAATTATTTTTTCATCCTTCAGGAATTTTCTGAAGGCGGGGTCGGTCATGGCAAGCATATCAGCTTTCCGGACACGACCTGAGGAGCCAATATGTTTAAACACCTCGCTGGGCGCTGTGCAGTGCATGATCACCATCGAAAGGCCGGGTTTCAATTGACGCATGGTTTCAATGTACTGCGCCGTTGCGAGCTTCTGTAGTTGTTCGTCTGAGAGATTTTCGTCTTTCGGATATTCAAAGTCATAACTTATATTATGGATATCATCCAGCACAGGCAGGCCAGCATCCCAGATCCTTTTTCCGGTGGCTTTCAACGGTTCGTTCCACTCCGCGGGAACCCCGCTTGTTTTAGTGATCATTGTAGCGTGGCCGCCTGGAAACATCACGGGGATTTTGGTTTCAATGCCTACCTTGACATATCGTTCGATAAACTCCAGCGTTGCAAATAATGTCCCCATGTGAGAGTCCAGGTGAGTCGGTTCAAAACCCATCTCCCGCGCGCGCCTGACTTGTTCCCTGATTTCCGTTTCCACTTCATCAGGCGAGGCATTTTGTGCAACCAGCTCAACGGAGCGCCACAACGCACCTTCCTTATCGACCAGACCCGGAACAGCAGGCCTGCCCGATAGCGGTGGCCATCGATAATCTTTCCATTCTGATGTTAAGGTCAGGTGCAAACCTGCGTCAACGTTCGGGTGCTCTTTCATATAGTGCACAAATGCGGGTACCCACGGACAAGGCATCATAATGCTAAGGGAATTGGCAACCCCGCTTTCCATCGCCTGGATCGCACCCTGGTTTGAGTCCCAGGACATGCCCACATCGTCGATGTGCAGGATGATCACTTTAGATCCTTTAGGGAATCCAAGTCTTTCAGAATAGGTGAGCTCCTGAGACTGCACCGCTGAAAATAAAAATGACAAAATGAAAACAACTGCCAGACGCTTTTGCATAATCTATTAATAATATTGAATTCTTTCTGTTAACTCCACGTACAGAATTTATTTAAGAAAACAACCACGCGCACGTCGCTTTCCTGTTTTACTTGACCATGTCCAACTAAGCCCCATGCGACTTATATATAAACGTTGTATTTAGAACCTATAATTTTAGATCTTGTTAATGAATTTGCTAAGTTGATTATATTTTTCCAATACATGTGTTTTCATTCACAATAATTTCCAAAGAAGTTGAACTCGACCCTATCCGGTTTCATTTTGCTATCTTAGGTGGCGCAAGTAATTTTAAATAATCATGATTTACTTTCTCGGACTGATATTCCTTGTCTACTTAATATTCACTTTGAATTTTGCGATTAAGCTCAACAAGTCCGTTACGCACCTAACTGACAATCAACTTCTACTTCACAATATTTTAATCTGGGTAATACCGTTCTTTTGGATAATAATCCTCGAAGCAATACTTCCGCCTACACCAGGATCGAGCAAGTCTAAGAAAAATAAAACGAAATCAAATGGTGGATTCTTTGAAAGCGGGATTGGAATTTGGGGCGCCGGCGATGGACACGATCATCACGCTGACGGAGACCATGGTGTTGATGGAGGCCATAGTAGCGATGCCGACTAACCGTGAGATGTCATCAGTAAACGTTCGGATTAGCGCATGTGGTTGTTGGTATCCCACTCACTTCCCTCGCACAACACCCGCACGGCGTCTCTCGAACAAAAAGAAGTACCGCACATACCGCCCTTGTTGTGTGTTATTCACCAACAAGCCCACGCACGTTAAGTCCTACAAACGTCACCTGGTAATCAGCAGGAAAACTTTGGTTTCTAGAACATATTGAGGATGTGAAATATTTTCATGTTTATCTTCAGTCGAAATCAGCCAAGTGTGCAGGTTTGTTGGTGAAGAACACCAACAAAGGCGAGCGAGCAGGACTCAAGCGAACGCGACGGATGAGCCAGCCATTTCCTAGAAGAGGAAGCAATGGCGACGAGCGTTGCTTCCGCAATGTTCGAGTTCTGGCCATCACCACCGACGACGACGCTGGTCGTGTGTTCTGCACCATCGCAGGTACGACGAGACGCACTCACGCGATGTATTAATTACCGTCACTCAACACCAATGTTGCCACTGAGCAAGAAAAAATGAATAATTGGGGCAAAACTTTTTACTTTGCCGTTACATCCAAATGCCGTTTAACTTCTGATCGTCAATCAAACATAATATGTCAATTATTAAACACAATCCCGAAGGGTTATTTCCTCCCTATCGCAACTATAGTCACGCTGTGGAGATAAAAGGAAATTCTAGCCTGCTTATCATAAGCGGATTAAATGGATACCTTACAGACGGACGGAGCATGCCGGAATCTTTTGAAGAGCAAGGAGAAATCATATGGCAACATATAGGCACTATTCTTAAATCCGCCGGAATGGATTATCAGGACATTGTTTCCGTAAGAACATATCTGGCCGATCCTTCGAATGATGAAGCAAATGTCCAGCTAAGAGTTAAATATTTAGGCAACAATCGCCCTGCGTCAACCGTAGTTTGCTGTCAGCTTCTTGAAAAGAAATGGAAATTAGAAGTCGAGGTAATGGCGGCAAAATAAACTCTCATACCTTGAGAATAGGATAGACCGAACGTTTCATGGCGTTATGCCGAAATCGATTACCTATTCGCCCTTCAAATTCTCCACTGGCTTTACAAAGGTAGCCCGGATGGTTTGGGAGCCAATGGTAAGCAAGCCAAACAAAATCAAGATACACACGCCAATGCTTATTGCTGATAAGTCAAGTGAAGTATGATAAGCAATCAGGTTCAACCAGATATTATTAACGAAGTATGCCGCCGGAACTCCCAACGCAACGGCTAATCCCAGCATCGTTAGAAATCCTTTTGATAGTAGCAGTACCAATGCAGTGCCGCTTGATCCCAGTATTTTTCGAATGGAAATTTCTTTAATACGCGTCTCGGTAGTATAGGTGGCCATGCCCAACAATCCCAGGCAAGAAATCAAAATGGCCAGTATGGAGATGAAGCCCAGTACTTTCACTATGTCTCCGAAGAAAATTTCATAGAACTGATTGATTTCCGATTCGACTTCTTTGTAGTCGATTTTCAGTCCCGGGTTTACCGCAGACCAGGCTTTTTCGATCGTCTTGACAGCGTTCTCATACGTGCCCGCATATGCTACCTGCACAACGTTAAATTCTGCGGGGTCATACATAAGCGCCAAAGGTCCAATGGCCTGAAATAAATCGCGGTGATTATAATCCTTCACGACACCAATAATGATTTTCCGCGAAGAGTCCGGTTGAAAAATGACTTCCTGATTGATGGCATCCAGCTCTGACTTAAATTGAAATTTCTTGACGGCTTGTTGATTGATAATAAGAAAATTCTTATTTGATTCTCCATTTGCCTCGTTGAAAGAACTGCCTGCCAATAATTTCACATTCATATTCTCCAGGTAATTTTCGTCTACCAGAAAAAAACCAAGGTTAGTCCAATCAGGTTCATCCAGTTTTCTTTTAAAGCCACGGCCATAGGAAGTGCCCGCCGCTGGCACGTGGGAAGCTGCTGACACTGATGTGATGTTATTGTACTTCGACAGCTCTGTCTTCAGCGCCTGGGGGGATGTATTATTGAGTCGGACTAGGATATTGTTTCGCACGTTGAACCCGTGGTCCTGGTTGACGAAAAGGGTCAGTTGATTATAAATCACGATCAACGTAAGAATAAAAAAAAGTGAAAGGGTGAACTGTGAAACAAGCAATACTTTTCGCAAGGCCATCCTTGAAAAAAGTTTCATATTGTGAAGGTTTTTCAGAACCTTCACGGGTTGAAATCCCGACAACACCACCGCTGGAAACAGCCCTGCCAGTATGCCAACCGTAACGGCAAAAAGCCCAAAGATTCCGTAGACTATATAATTTGCCTCCAAATCCCAGCGGAAAATTCTCGCAAAGCTCAGTTGAAGCATCATGGGTTTTATAATGTACATCAATCCAAGCGCAATGATCAATGCAATAAAAGCTATCAGCACAGACTCTGTTAGGAACTGTGTGAAAATTTGCCAGCGCATCGCACCGGTAACTTTACGTACACCAATTTCGCGTGCGCGTGTAAGGGACCTCGCGATGGAAAGGTTGGTAAAATTAAAGCACGAAGTAAGCAGGATCACCAATGCCAAGCCACCTAGAAAATAGACAAACAACCATGGCAGTATCGGGCCAATAGAATTGTTTAACATGGCTCCCGGTGTAATATCCAGCAATGGCAGCAAACCAAATTTCATTTTATCAACGTCCGGGCGTGTGATTGAACCAATATGCTGTTGATAAATCTTATCGAGATGACGCTGAATATCGGCGCTGGATTTTCCTTTCTCCAGCAAAACGTAGGTCCAGCCATTCCAGAAGTTTGTCCAATTGTCCATTTCACTTCGATAGTCAGGCTCGTTCAGTATACTTTTCACGGAGGCCATACTGGCAAGGCCTTCAAACACGATATGTGATTTTTTTTCGGTCTCCTTCAGAACACCGGTAACCGTATAAGTGCCTAATTCACCAACCTTGATAGTTTGCCCTAATGGATTTTCTTCTTTGAAATGTTTGTTGGCCGCTTTACGTGTGAGCACGACGGTGTAAGGATCTTTTAAAGCCGTGGCGGGGTCGCCGTACTGGAACTCGTATTCAAAAAATTCAAAAATTTCAGGATCGGCAAAGAAACCTGCCAGGGGAACATTCACATTCTGGTTTTCAAATTCAAGCCAGCTATTGCCAAATCCTCTTTTTATACGCACGACCTTCTCCACGCCCGTATATTGTTCCAGTAACTCTTGTTTCAGTCTCATGGTGGAGGCCGAGTTCAGTTGCCCATCGCCGTCCTGATTACCGGTGCCCACCGTAGTCACCTGAAAAATTCTGTCGCTTTTGGTGTTATAGCGGTCGTAGCTCATCTGGTCTGCTACCAGCATGATTATTCCCATGCAGATAGACATCGCGACGGCAAGACCAAAAATATTAATGGCAGAAAAAAACCTGTGACGAAGTAAACTACGGATGGCAGTTTTCAAATAATTTCTTAGCATGATTTCCTATTTGCAAGGTGATTTTACTTGAATGTCCTCATTAGACGAATTCGAAGTTCAAAAAGTTACCGAATCTCTTACGAATTTTGTTGGGGCACCTTGCAGTGTCCTCGTGCGAACATTGATATGTACTCTGGCGTACAGCGAACTTTTGTCAAAACGCAAAATGAATCGAGTTCTGCCCTATAATCGAAATGGCATATCTCTTGTCATAAAGCGTAGAATGCACCCTTCGCAATCATGAACGTCGGCCCCCGTTTATGGTATTCCGCAGAAGTTGCCGAAATGTATCTGGCCAAATAAACTATCAATTGGATATGCTCCGGTTGATTCTGGCTTGTCGTTGGCCTTTTCAACAATAGGATTGCTCATCGCACTTAAGATCCTAAGCCGATTCAACGCAGGTGTAAAGTATTCCAAATGGGATTTTGCATTTGAACAATTTTGCAATGCCGACCTTGCCGGTAGGGTTGGCGTTGGATTAAATGCTGCTACATTGATACCGTGAAATTTGTTTCTATTAGCTAGCGCAGGTGTGGTAAGTCAAACGGACGTCGCGCTTTCAATTCGAGAAAGCTTTGCAGCCGAAAGTTGGCAGGAGGTTTATCTTTCGCTATCTTTCTTATACGTTGTCATGTAACAGCGACCCCGATGCTGACGCTAAGAATAGTCACTTGTAGCATTTTGATTTTTTTCCTGAGCGTTTCCTGCCGTCAGGGCGGAGACAAACTGCAATCTTCAACGTCGGACTCAACCGACCTTTCAGATACAACAGCGAGGGTTGACGAAGATACTACAAAGTTCATTTTTGATCCCGAAAATGAATTCCTGGGCTTGGGAATACCAGAGTTTGGCGACCTCGATAGCATGATCATGCGCAGAAGGATTCGTGCCCTAGTCCCCTATACGCATCTCTACTATTACATCGATGGCAAGGAGCGAAGGGGCATTGCCTTTGAAGCATTGAACCTCTTTGAAAAATCTCTCAACCAGCAATTGAAATTTAAACCTCACAGAGTACGGGTTATTTTTATTCCCGTCAATCGTAGTCAGGTAATACCACTTTTGCGTGCAGGCTACGCGGATCTCGCTTTTGCAGGCATGACGATAACTGAAGAACGGAAAGAACTGGTGGATTTCTCCATGCCCAGCATTACCGGGCTCAAGGAGATTATTGTGGCTGGACCGACTTCGCGAAAGCTCAACACCCTTGCCGATCTTGCCGGGCAGGAACTTTATTTGCGTATAGGCAGTAGTTACGAAACCGCTGCGCGTAAACTGAGTGATTCACTTGAACGCACTGGATTGCCACCCATCATCATCAGGCCCGTAGATCCCTATCTGGAAACTGAAGATATCCTGGAATTGGTCAACGCCGGTGTTATTCCGTTCTCAGCCACGGTGGCAGATGTCGCGCGGTTATGGTCGAAGGTTTTGGATAGTTTGGTATTGTATGACAAAATTCCATTGGCCAGCAATATTTCCTACGGCTGGGTTTTCCGAAAGGACTCTCCGAAACTGAAAGCCGCTGCGGATAAGTTCATTAAGCAAAACGCCAAGGGCACGATGATGGGCAACGTCCTTTATAACAGGTATGTAAAAGATGCGAAGCTCATTCGGCGCATGCACAACAAAAGAACCGTCGAGCAGGTAAAGGCACTTCAGTCTACCTTTCGAAAATATGCTGACCGGTATCGCCTGGATTGGCTTCTCTTGGTTGCACAAGGATACCAGGAGTCGCAGTTAGATCAGAAGAGGGTGAGTCATGCCGGCGCCGTTGGCATAATGCAGGTTTTGCCCTCCACCGCGGCGGGCCACCCACTCAGGATCAAAAATGTCAGAATCGTGGATAATAATGTTCATGCAGGCAGTAAATACATGCGTTTCTTAATCGATCAATATTTTACCAAGCCCGGGATTGATACCCTAAATCAGCATTTGCTGGCACTGGCTGCCTACAACGCCGGCCCTGGCCGGGTGGCCCAATTGCGCAGGATGGCTATAGCAAAAGGGCTGAATCCAAACCTTTGGTTTGATAATGTTGAAATTATTGCTGCACGGGAGATCGGTCGGGAGACAGTAGAATATGTAAGCAATATTTATAAGTTTTATGCCTCTTATACTGCGCTGGACTATTACAGGTCACAACGCGGCAAGAATCTTATCCCATAGAGAAGAGTCGCCCTATCTAACCATTGGTGATCGACACTCCCCTTACCCCTCTCAAGAGGGGACGTGCCAGCGACGCCTCCGTGATGTACATTTAATTATCGCTAGTAGCAACAATGCACAAAGTGTTGAAGCCCTGCGCACGTTCTCCCCTTGAGGGGAGCAAGAGGGGTGTGTACCGCTGGCAGCGAAGGCCTCATTAGGGGTTTGAATGTCGAATGACGAACAATGTATCCTATCACTCTCTTCTTAAGAACTTCACGGGATTACTATACGCTACCCGCGTCAGATAATAACTCACCGATATCAATCCTCCCAGAAAAATGATGATAGCGGGCTTGATAAAAAATTCTGACGTCAAAGTTATTTTATACTGAAACGTCTGTAACCAAAGATCGCCCAGATAGATCGCGATCGGCAAACCAACAATGATGGCAATCAGGTTAAACATTGCATAACGCGCATAAAGCTGTTTTATGATGGCCAGCTGGTCTGCACCAAATACTTTGCGAATGGCCACCTCCTTCAACTTACTGTTAAAAAGAAGTGAACTCATGGCAAATAATCCATAGCAGGTGAGGTACAATGCGATGAAAGTAAAAAATAAAATAACATGGCTTAGTTGTGTTTCGTTGGAATACAACTGGTCCAGTTTTTCATCAAGTACTTCATACTCGAAAGGCCGATCGGAAAATTTTTTCCAGACTGCTGCAATGCTACTTATGGATTTTTCATTGACGGGGCCGGAAAGTTTAACCAGTGCTGCAGCGTAGTAGGGACTTACCGTGATGACTACCGGTTTTATCGGCTTGTGCAAGGATTCAAAATGGTAGTCGTCTACCAGCCCGATAACTTTTCCTTTCGCCATGATTTCTGTGGTGCCCGGCGCAAAAACCTCCATCGTTCTTCCCAGGGGATCATCCTGCCATCCCAACTCGATGGCGGCGCGTTTGTTGATAATGAAGGGAACAATAGAATCGTAGGCATTGTTGGGATCGAAATCTTCCCCCATCAATAGATTTATATTCATGGTATGGAGAAAACTATAGTCAGTAGAAGTAAACGGGAGCATCACGGGTTTTTCGTATGACCCTCCTTCCGGTACAAAGCGCCAGCCATTGTAGCCGAGACCGGGAATATCAGCGCCAGTCACATTCACAACGTCTTTACTTCCCTTTAACTCATTTTTAAATGCCTCGAGTTTTTGGTACAGATCCTCATTAAGATTTACGATGACAATATTTTTTTTGTCAAAACCGAGGTCCGAATGTTTGAAGAAATCAATCTGGCTGCTGATGATGAATGAAAATGCCAGCAGTACGAATGAAAAACCAACCTGGAGGCCGATCAGCACATTGCGAAGCCCTGCTTTGTTGACACCTCGGTCCTGCTGAAGCAGTAAATAGCCTGAAGTCCTGGATGCAAACCTGAATGCGGGCCGGATGATTGCGAGAAAGCAAATTGATAAGATTAACATCAGGGACATTAAGATGGTGATGATATTACGGGGGCTCCACAAGTGAATATCTTTTTGGACCAATACATTGAAATTTGAAAGAAAGATCTGACATAAAACGAGGGCGAAGACAAAAGCGCACAATCCCATCAGCAGACTCTCTAATGAAAGTTGAGCAACAATGCGGGCAGTATTTTGACCCAGAAATTTTCGGATACCGACTTCACGAATTCTGCGACTGATCTTGAAATATGAAAGGTTGATCAGGTTAATGGTGGAAACGATCATGATCACAAATGCCACAATGGAAAACAGCTGCACATATAAGATGCTGCCGCCGGGTTCAAGCTCAGCATCGTAATTTGATTTCAGATGGATATCAGTCAACGGCTGTAATCGGAAGTGACTTTTCTCCTTGTAGCGTTCAGGAAAATACTTGTCAACAATCAGGGAAAGTTTTGCCGAGGCATTTTTCGCACCTTCTGAAGTCTTGAACAAAAGGTAGGTATAAGCGCCAGTCCAAAACCATTTGTTTTCTCTTCCTTCAATTCCCGTTTCCTTTTTCCAGACATTAAGTTGATACGAAAGCGGTATAATCGCATCGAACTTGAGATGTGATTGCCTGGGAACATTTTCTACAACGCCCGTGACAGACAAGGTTTCATTATTTAAGATTACCGTCTTTCCAATGGGATTTTCGGATCCAAAATATTTCTTTGCCGAAGCGCGCGTTAAAATTATCGAGGAAGGTTGCGTCAATGCTTTCGCAGGTTCCCCCACAATCAGCGGAAAAGTAAAAACATCAAAGAAGGATTGATCCACGAAGATCGTTGCCTCCTTAAATTTTTTATCACCAACTTCTAAAATTAGTTCTTGTGGAAAAATTCTTACTGCACGCTCCACTTCCCTCAATTCTGACTGAAAGGCAGCTGCGGCTGGGAATTGAGAAGTAGCTTCATGATAATCGACGTCGGTAAGTCGGAGGTGCGTGGTTACCCGAAAGATGCGATCGTTCTTTTCATGAAATTTATCATAAGCGAGTTCATCGGTAATGAACATCGTAATAAAAAGAAAAGACGTCAAACTCAAAGTAAGACCCAACAACGAAACAAGATAGTAGCTTCTGTCCTTCCGGACGAGCCGCAAGAAGAAGAGGAATGTATGGCCGATCATATTGAGAGTAGTTTGTATACTGTTGGAATCGGGCAACTTTATCATTCTTAGAAATCCAACGGATTCGATAACATAAAACAACTTCACTTTCCACAGGGGAATCTGGCAACGAAGTCCGACCTGAAATTTTTCCTCAAGATCACCTAGGATGGCCTCCAGCAACTTCGCGTCGAGAAAAGCACGAAGCAGCTTTCTTATCCATTCAGGAGGCCTGTGTTGTGGAGAGGATTGCATAATCAAATATTAAAAGCTGTCTTGGGAATGGCATGCCAGAGATCATTGCGCATTTCGTAAGCTCTTGCCAGCGTTTTCTGCCCCGATTTTGTAACTCGGAATAGCAGCTTTCTTCGTCCGCCTCGCTCGTTCGTGGCGCCGTCCATTCGCGAGTCGAGGTACCCCTTTTCTTCCAGGCGATGCAGCGCGACATGAATTGTACTGAGAGTTGCATCGCGGTTACAGCGTTCTAACAATTCATTTTGTATCGAAACGCCGTAGGCGTTATCGTAAAGTACGCCCACAATCAGGAGCACAAGTTCTTCTAATTCACCTAAGTTGGTTCCTTTCATTGGGTCTTGAGGTGGAGTGAATCTGTCAATTAAGATAGCATTTGTTTCGTATTTGTCAAAATATTAACATTTGTCAAATCTTAATGTTAAAATCGGAAAGTCGTTGCAACAAAAAATATTTTTAACCCTTTCAGGAAGGATAGTTTCGCACCTGACATAGGGTTGTCGCAACGCCTTTTAGTTTTGTTTAAACAAAAAAAAGAGCATTATGGAATCAAAAGCAGTGTTAAGGGGTATGGCCAATGTGAGTTATTGGGCGGATGATGTAAAAGAAGCCCGCAAATGGTACGCAGAACTATTTGGCATGGAACCGTATTTCCAAAAACCGGACTCAGAAAATCCCGCGTACATAGAATTCCGCGTCGGCGACTATCAACACGAGGTGGGGATCATCAGCAAAAAATATAGACCGAAACTGGCGACGGAAGGGCCGGGCGGCGCAGTTTTATACTGGCATGTTGACGACATTAAAAAAACCATGGACCGGCTTTTATCGATGGGAGCAACGGAATTTGAACCGATTACAAAACGTGGCGAAGGATTTACAACGGCGGCTGTTATCGACCCGTTCGGAAATGTTCTGGGGATAATGTACAACCAGCACTATCTGGAAATTTTGTCAACCGGGAAGAAAAATTAAAACCTACATACTACTAACGATGGAAACGAATAATGGAATCGAAACTTTCCAAGCCAAGACCAGAATACAATGGCGTAGATGGCTTGCGAAAAATTGTGAGTCAAAGAAATCGGTTTGTTTAATTCTTGGTCGCAAAAATAGCAAGGCGAAGAGTATTGGGTACGCCGAATCCATTGAAGAAGCACTTTGCTTTGGCTGGATAGATTCCAAAGCAAATAAACGCGATCCTGAAAGTTTCTATTTGCAGTTTACACCGCGTAAACTCGGGAGCAATTGGAGCAAACCTAACATAGAAAGGGTTGAGAGAATGATAAAGGAAGGACTTATGACTGAGCACGGACAGAAGGCAATTGACCTGGCCAAGCAGACAGGAAAGTGGCAGTCTTTCCCTAAAAGCGACATCATTTTAAACAAATAAACTTTCTATAAAATATTTGCGAAAATCCTTGCAGCAACCGTTCGGTTGCGTTATGTTTGCAACCGTATGGTTGCGACGAATAAACCGTAAATTATGAGAAGAGATGTATTTCAGGCAATTGCCGATCCCACGAGGCGCGACATAATATCCCTCGTAGCTAGAAATTCCATGACCCAGAATGATGTTGTGGCATCCTTCGATGTTAGCCGTCAGGCGATTTCAAAGCACATAAAAATTTTGATGGAATGTGGTATTCTGATGATTGACCAACAGGGCCGCGAGCGTTATTATAGTCTTCAACCAAAGAAACTAGCGCAAGTCGCAGATTGGATAGAACCATTCAGAACAATGTGGGAAGACAAGTTCAATAGGTTAGACGATATACTTAAAAAATTAAAATCCAAGAAACATGGCAAGTAAAAACCAGACAAAGATTATTGCCGAACCAGGCAAACAGGAGCTTTTTATTATAAGAGAGTTTGAAGCGACAAGGGAGTTGGTATTTCACGCTTTCACTGATAAGGACATTTTAACGCAATGGATCGGTCCGAGAGAATTGTCGACGCGGTACGAAAAATTCGAACCTAACGAAGGAGGCGCGTACCGATTTATTCAAACTTCGTCAGACGGAATGGAATTTGCGTTTCGTGGCGTTTGCCATGACCACACTCCACCCGAACGGATTATTCAAACTTTTGAGTTCGAAGGTTTACCGGAAAAAGGCCATGTAGCTTTGGAGACGACAAAATTCGAATCTCTTCCAAAGGGTAGAACCAGAGTCACCACGCAATCAATTTTCCAGTCTGTTGCGGACAGGGATGGAATGGTACAATCAGGAATGGAACATGGAGTCGTAGCTTCATACGAACGATTGGATGAATTAGTAGAAACTGAAAAAATCAAATAGTTATGGCACAAGGCAATGACGTTACGATGACAAAGTGGTCACTTTGGGCAGGCATTACCTTTATTATATTATTAGCCCTGCTGCATGTGATAAAACCAGATATAGAGCCGTCCTGGAATTTTATCAGTGAATATCAGGTGGGGCATTTTGGCTGGTTGATGTCGTTGGCATTCGTGTCCCTGGCATTGAGTTGCTTGTTCTTGTCGATCGCTCTTTGGAAAGAGGTAAACCTTGTGGGAAAGATTGGAATCGTAATGATCTTACTTTCATCAGCAGGAATGTTTATCGCTGCTATCTTTAAAACCGATGCCCTCAACACGAGCCCTGAATTAGTCACGCAGTCAGGAATGTTACACCAAGTGGGTGCCATGCTTGACCAAATCCCCTTTGCCGCGTTGCTCATTACGATTGCTCTTTTTAGAAAAAGGGAGTGGCATGTCAACCGCTGGCTGCTGATCGTTTCATTGGTTTTGGTGTGGTTCGGCATGATATATTTTATAGCATCTATTCGCATTCATTTTCCTGCCGACGGAAAATTCGGCCCGAATGTTTTAGTCGGATGGCAAAACAGAATAATGATCGTTACGCAGGCACTCTGGCTGATTCTCGTGGCTAACGAGGTCAATAGGCAAAAGAAGCAGACGGTGATTTTTGCATAACCATTAAACCGAGAAATCGTTTTTAGATTAGCGCCTCTAGACAGAACACAGAACGGCAACTTGACTATGGAGAGCTATACACCAAGCAAGAATTTGCAACCCTACGTGAAAATCTTTCACATCATTGAAAGTGACAGCGGTATGGAAAATTTTATTCTTCCAGACACCGCTATCGTTATGGCTATTCGATTTAAGGGTATTGTTTCGGCGAAGGAAAATGGTATCGAGTCCCACTTGCCCAATGCGGCACTGTCTGGGCTAAGACATGCACCAAGGGTTATAAAATATTCACCAAAATCAGGTAACGTATTAACTATATTTCATCCTGGCGGCCCTGCCGCATTTTTTCGTGAACCGCTCCATGAACTTTCGGGGCTTAGCGTGCCAGTGAATTCATTTAAAAATTTTACGGATGCGAATGATTTATCCGAAAGGTTATGCAATGCGGAAAGTAACTTCGACAGAATCAAGATTGTGGAGGAAGCACTGGTTTCAAAATTAAAACGAAATATCATTGACCCGCTGGTTTTGCATGCTGCCCAACAGATTAAATCTAGCCACGGTACTACGCGCGTTAAGGAATTGATCGAGACATTGAGTATAAGCCGGGATGCATTTGAAAAGAGATTTCGACAAACTATTGGAACATCACCAAAGCAATTTTCAAATATCACGCGAATCAGATCACTGATCGATAAAGCAAAAGATCATAAGACACTGACTGAACTTGCCTACAGTTACGGATATTTTGACCAATCCCATTTTATTAAAGACTTCAAATTATTTACCGGGCAATTGCCCTCTCATTTTTTCAAGGCCCCGATGTTTTGGTAAATCAATGATTTTTTACAATTCTGCGCCACGCAGATAGCTCAACTTTGTTTCAACAATTGAAACAATGAAACACTTATTCTATCTCCTCGCACTTTCTGTTTTCTGTTCTAACAGCAATAGCGTCTATTGTCAAAACCATTTCAGTAACATGAAAAACAAATCACATATGACTGATACAATAATTTCAAACAACGAAGAAGTAGTAGTACAAAAACTCTACGCTCAGGCCCTAAATAAAAGAGACTTTAACTTGTTCAAGACCTTTATTGCAGATGAGTTTGTGGGTATCCGCGGGCTGAAGGGTGCTGCAGGTTTTGAAGAACCCGTAAAAATCCTGATCAACGCCTTTCCTGATATTCAATGGAATATAAAAGAAATTGTGTCGGATAATCAGCGGGTCGCAGTCCGGTGGATATGGGAAGGAACTCACAGTGGGCAATTCCAACAATTTGAAAAAACAGGCAAAACACTTTCAAATGAAGGCGTAGGCATCTACGAATTTAAGAATGGCAAAATTGTTAGCGCAAAAATTTTAACCGACCGATTGGATTTTTGGCAACAATTGGGAGTCGTGCCATTTGATTTAAGTTCGCTTACTGCAAAAAGGGGGGACGGTGATCAAGTCAGTTTCATTGACAAATTCTTTGTACCCAAAACTTCCGTCGAAGAGTTTACTGAGAGAATGAATTACAACCGGAACTTCATTAAACAACAGCCTGGTCTGGTAAAGAGTGAACGATATGATCAATACGATGAAAACAAAAATTTGAATATAATAACCATAGCGATCTGGCAGACACAGGACCATTTAAATAAAGCCAAGAACGCCATGCAGGCAGAGTTCAAAAGAATTGGATTTGATCCGCAGAAATTTTACAAACGTTTAGATATTAAAATGGAGAGGGGAATTTATAATTCAAGCGCTGACTAGTTAGAAAGAGAATTGAAAGTATGTTTCGTTGAATCGGTGACTTTTCGAGTCTTCAGACAGAGATTTGTATGGTGGCGAGATCTTGGACCTGATGATAATTGCAAGTCTGCCTTAAGCAAGTGAAGATGGAGGACCTTGCGTCAACGGCGATGACTTTACCATTAGGACAACGTCCCGACAACATTTGTTTTTCCGATTCCAGTCACCAGTTTTTGATTCAAGGCGATGGAATTTTTTTAGCCTTTACAGCACATTTTTTAGTCTTCACAGAACATGCTGCGCGACGCGTGGAATTACTTTTACCTGTAAACAAATTTTATCATACTTTTTAAAAACTATTGATATGAAAATTTCAAATATAAGAGCTGCTTTAGGGCGCTCCGAATTTATTGAAGTTGAAAAAAATGTAAGACTTCATGTCAGCGATCTTGGTGAAGGTAGTCCCGTTGTATTGATTCATGGTTGGCCACTCAGCGATGCAATGTATGAATATCAATATGCAGCCTTAATAAAAAATGGCTATAGGGCTATTGGTATTACATTAAGGGGGTTTGGTCAATCGGACAAGCCATATGGAAAATACGACTATGACGTTTTTGCAGAGGATATTAAAGTCGTTCTGGAGGAGCTGCGAATAGACAATGCTGTTCTGGGTGGTTTTTCATTTGGTGGTGCCACGGTTATCCGTTTTGCTTCAAAATACAATAATGAACACATCAGCAAATTGGCCCTCTTTGGAGCAGCTGCACCTTGTGAAGTTCGCAAAGATGATTTTCCTTATGGTCTTCCAATTGAAATTCTAAATAGCCTGATTGAACTAAATTCTGTAAATCGCCCACAGCTAATAGAAGAATTTGGGAAATTGTTTGCGGCTTCAGAAACAGCGTTACCAAAAAACATTTCTGACTGGCTTGCAAGAATCCAATTTCAGTCATCTCAATACGCAATGGAACAGGGACTCTATATGATCAGGGATTCAGATCTCAGGGCCGATCTTGAGAAAATAACAATTCCCACTGCCATTTTCCACGGAAAACTCGATAAGCTTTGTCCATTTGAGCTGGCAGAACAATTACATAAGGGAATAGCGAATTCAAAACTGATTGCGTTTGAAAACAGCGGGCATGCTCTATTTCTGGAAGAACGGCTGAAATTCAATGATGAACTAATCAAATTTATTAAGGATAAATCTTTTGTGAAAGATTTCAAGCCAACTGCCACAAAAGAATTTGTCGCCTGAATACAGGAAAAGAAAAGCGGAGAAACAAATATAGCCAGTTAAAGGCTGAGAAAATGCGTAACTTTCTTCACACGTGGAGGAACAATGTTCAACTTGTTAGAATTTGTAAGCGGCAACAGCATTTTTAAACAATTTAAGGTAAATGATCTTCTTTTCCTGGAATACAAATGTGTAGCAGATCAAGCCGCTGTAAAAGTATGGTCAAAGTATAATTATTTTTTGTATGTAGTGCGAGGCAAGAAAATGTGGCAAAGCTCTCGTGCAAAATACTGTGTTCGGGAAGGGGAGGCGATCTTTGTAAAAAAAGGAGCAAACATTATTCACCAGTTTTTTGAGGAGGGATTTTGTTCGTTGATGATTTTTGTTCCTGATGACTTTATCAGTAATGTAATTAAAGAGAGTTCTGCTCCTATTCCAAAATGCACAGTCAGAAAACACAGATACAGTTATCTATCTCTACTTAGATGAAGTGCTGTCTGCTTATTTTCCTTCTGTATTGTCTTATTTTGCTAAAGAGGAACCACCTCCCGGGAATTTATTGGAGATAAAATTCAAAGAGTTAATCCTCGATCTCTTGTTATCTCCTCACAATGAGTCGCTTTGCAGTTATTTTAAATCATTGTGTGACAGAAGCAAAACCTCTATAAGGGAAATTATGGAATCTAATTTCATGTACAACTTGAAACTGGAGGAATTTGCGTATCTGAGCGGTAGAAGCATTACTTCATTCAAAAAAGATTTTATCAGCACATTTAATTGCACGCCGGGCAAATGGCTTCTGAAACGAAGATTGGAACACGCAAAATATCTTTTAGAAGTAACTGATAAAAATATTAATGAACTGGTGTTTGAAACCGGTTTCGAAAATGCTTCTCATTTTATCAGGGTTTTTAAACAGGCATATGGCCTCGCTCCGCTACAATTTAAGAAATCGATTATGGGGCAATACAAAACCGATATACTGCCCAAAAAAATAAGTAGTCCTATGCCCGGTTCTAAAAGTCATCGGCATTAAGATGTAAGTCGCATCTCTGTTAAGATCTTTTTAAATCCTACCTTTTCATACGCTCTTATGGCGGGTATGTTGTCACTATAGACCTGCAGCCTGATTTCCTTAAACCCTTTTTCGTGCGACCATTCCACTAATTTTTCAATGATCAGTTTATTCACACCTTGACCTCTATACGCCGGTTCTACATACATGAAGCCCAGAAATGAATATTGGCCGAAAGTATTATACGTTTTGCCATCTTTTATAATGGCGCTGCCGCCTCCTACGATCTCGCCATTAACTTCGGCTATTACGACTTCAGCATTAGGTTCTTTGATTCGTTCGGCGAGGTCGTAGTAATGAAAATTTCCGCTGACCAGGGTTTCGTCGAAAGGCCGTTCAGCAGAAATGATACCTTGCTCAAATTTCAATAGGTAGGGTAGATCCTCAAGGGTAGCTTTTCGAATGTGGATATTGCTCATAATGGCGAACTAAAGTCGCCCAAAAGATACAAAGATTCTGTTTGTTAAGATTCCACTGAGTACGCGAAAAGGACCAAAACAGTTTTAATAATCGGATGACAGGGGCCTCCAAGTTGTAAACGTCGTTTTAGATCCTTTCGCTACCCAATGACAGCAACACCTGTTATAAGGACACCCACTTCGTTTATAGGGTGTTACTGTAATTGAAATTTTTGAAAATTTATGCGTAGCTCGTCATACATCGTCAATACTATAACACAAGGGCAAAATTGTAGGAGGAGTTTTTTTGACTTACACAATGTATAACAATTTTTAATGTGTATTCGATACGCAATGATAAAAAAATTCTCTGTTCTCCAACCTTATTGTGAAATCAGTGCGAATCGTGATATTTGGGGCACATGGAACCTGATTCGAAAAAGCTCCGCGAATTTTTAATGAAGGGCGATCGCACCTTTTTGCCCCACATTTCAGTTGACTGTGTAATATTTGGTTTTCACGACAATCAGCTCAAAGTTTTGTTGCTGAAATGGAAAGATTGGGGTACATGGTGCGTTCCGGGAGGTTTTGTGATGCGGGATGAATCCCTTGACGATTCCGCGAAGCGGACACTTATGGAGCGTACTGGCCTGGAGAATATTTTTCTTCGACAATTTCAGGTTTTTGGCGATCCACAGCGCGAACGGGGGAAACGGCCATTTAAAATAATGAATTCGTCCAGGAGTTGGATTATGGAACGGTTCATAACGGTGGGCTATTGGGCGCTGGTGGAATATTCAAAAGTTACGCCCCGGGCCGATTGGCTAAGCGAAGACTGTCAGTGGTGGGATATTCACCGTGTTCCGAAACTTATCTATGATCACAACATTATTGTGACGAAAGCCCTGGAGGCATTGCGTCTCAGCCTGCACGATCATCCAGTAGGCTACAATTTGCTTCCGGAAAAATTCACGATGCCCGAGTTTCAGCGCCTCTACGAAACGATACTGGATTCCTCGCTCGACCGTCGGAATTTTCAGAAGAAGATGATAGCGTTGGACATTCTGGAAAAATTATCTGAACGTAAGACTGGTGGCGCTCATAAAGCGCCGTTCCTGTATCGGTTTGATAAGAAGAAGTACGAACGAGCGATGAAGCAAGGACTGAAACTTGGTTTCTGATCTATTCCAACAACATTCCCTAACGCATTGACAAATTGAAAACGAGTAAGGAGTGGCTTTGAAACATACAATGCCCAAAAATCCTACAGTAGATCAACGGATAAAGTGGCATTTGGAGCATCAAAAAAATTGCTCGTGCAGGCCTATTCCCGAAAAGCTCGCTGAAGAAATGAAGAAAAGAGGGATTAACATTAACAAGGGAAAACAAATTCACGAAGTGAGTCGGCACTAGCTACGCCAGGCGGCAAATCGTACCTCGTAAATCGTACCTCGTAAATTTGTCTCGTTACCCCTGCTCATTTTCAACAACCATCTTATCAGGAATTTGAATAATAAAACTTGATCCAGCCCCGAGCGATGACTTTACTTCTATCGTACCTCCCAATTTGAGGATAATCTCCTTAACGATGAACAGACCAAGTCCTGAACCCTGTGACCTGTCGGTTGCGCGATAGTACATCTCAAATATCCTTGACTGTTTTTCCTTTTGAATACCCATGCCGTTGTCAGATATCACGATGGTATTGCCGGCACCGTTGCGATGAAAATCAATGTGAATAAAGGAATCTGGCTTCGTAAAATCCGCATACTTTACGCTGTTACTGATCAGGTTGTGAAGGACCACTTTCATACGTTGACTGTCCGTTCTTAGAATGGATGTTTCAGCAATAGTATTCTTAAAAGAGATCCGACGGGCCTCAGGCCAAAATGCAAGTTCCCGTAACACTTCATTGACCAAGTCATGAAAGTTGAGCTCTGTGGATTGAACATCGAGATGATAATTTCTTGAAAACTCAACCATACTCTTGATTACACGATCGAGTTTCTGTATGCTGTATTCGATATGATTATAATATTCGACTACGCGGTCGCTTTCTCTTTCCATTCGTGCTAATTGGACGAGACCCAACACGGATTTTAATGGAGCACTGAGATCGTGGGAAGCACTGTATACGAACCTGTCGAGTTCGGTTACGGTTTTGTCGAGCTGTTGAATCGTCTCCTCCAGTTTCTTTGTACGCTGTTCCACCAAAGCTTCTAATTGCTCGTTAACCTCCTTTAATTTATGTTCGGCCGTCATAAGACTTTCACGTTGCATAATGATCTGATCGTTTTGAGCCGTCAGTTCCTCATTCTGTGATTGGATTTCATTATTCTTTTCGGTGATTTGTACTTTCTGTTTGTATAGCTCTTCATTTTGAAGCCGGATTTCGTCTATCATTCCCGTTAGTTCCTTATTCTTTAGTTTTAATTCTTGGGTTCGTTCAAGGACTAGCTTTTGAAGTTTACGTTTTTGACGGATCAGAAATTGCATCCGCAGTCGTACAATGGCGACCGCGGAAAGGCTGCAAAACGTAATTATTACTGCTTTGAACCACATTGTCTGCCACCATGCCGGGTGGATTTTGACGGTCAACTTTTTTTCGGACGTTGTCCACACGCCATCGCGGTTGGCCGCCTTTACTTTTAGCGTGTAGGTTCCAGGATACAGATTGGTAAAAGTCGCTTTTCGTTCCGTTCCAATAACTTGCCAGTTCGGATTTAAGCCTTCGAGCATGTAGGCATACTGATTACTCTTCGAAGCGTTGTGTTCTAGCATGGCAAACTCGACACTGAATGAATTTTGATTGTGATTTAAATCGATCGTGTCGGATAAAATAATATTTTCCTTTAATGGAGATCCTTTGTCATTCACATTCGCTGGCAAGTTATCGAGTGAAAAATTTGTAAAGACAATGTCAGGCAACCACGCGCTAATTTTAATATTGGAGGGGTTGAAGGCGTCCATCCCGTCTATTCCGCCAAACAGCAAACAGCCATCCGAAATTCGGAATGAGCTTTCAGGATTGTATTGATTGCCTTGCAATCCATCGGTACGGTTATAGTGCCGTGCGTTTTTTTTAACAGCATCAAATTCAGAAAGCCCTTTATTGGTACTAAGCCAGAAATTACCCGTCGCGACATCTTGCTCGATGGAATAAATATTATTAGCCAGGCCGGATTTGTCATTGTAAAGGGTTGCCAACTTTTTATTTGGATCGTAAGAAATAAGGCCTAAGTCACTTGTACCGATCCATAAAATTCCTTGTTTATCTTCTCGGATGGTGAGGACCGTAAGGTCTTTTCTAAGGACACCACTTTCGATTACTTCGAAGGAACGTTTTGCCGGATCAAACAAGCGTAATCCCATTAATTCAGTGGCCACCCAAACTCGCCCCTTTTTGTCGATGTGAATAGATTTTATGGTATACCGGTAGGAGGTTACCGAATCTACCGACAGATTTGGAAAATGAATAAAAGTATTTTCCTTTTGATTAAAATAGCTTATTCCAGCGCTGAAGGTTCCGATCCATAGATTATTTAACGAATCTGTTTTGATTTGCATCACCTGGTCAACCAATAAACTTTTCGCCGTGTTACGCTCGACGCCGTAGTGCTTATAGGTTAGGGTTGCAGGATTTAACTTGAACATTCCAGAACCCCACGTTCCTATCCATAAATTTCCCTCCCGATCAAATTCAAGACATTTTATTTTTTCAACCGGTTCACCTTTTAACTTGAGGTCAATTCGTACAAACTTATTTTTTCGAATGTTGACGATTCCACCTTTGAGATAATTTAATCCACCTCCGTCCGTACCAACCCAAAGATCTCCGTTGCCACCTTCTTCAAACGCCGAAACATTATTGCTGCTAATACTTCCAGCATCCCAGGTCTCGGCGCGAATCGCACTAAATTTTAAGGCATTCTTGTCGTAAATATTTAGTCCTCCATAGTAGGATCCAATCCATAACCGATTCGTTCTGTCTCTATAAAATGCCTTAATCGGATTGCTCAGCAAACTCGATGGTTCAAAATCATTGTGCCTGTAAGTGATGAAATCGCACCTGCCGAACGGATCATAACGATGATCCAGAAAACTGAGCCCGTTGTCAGTGGGAATCCAAAAGTTCCCATCCGAGTCTTCATATACACCTTCGATCTGATTCACCTTTAATTGACGATCTCCGGGCCCGGCTATGTGCTTTGCAAGACGTTTTGTCGTTTTATCGAAAACGTATAAACCTTCGCCCCATGTGCTTATCCACAGCCTTTTTTTCGAGTCAACAGTGAGTTTCTGGGGACGTTTCGCAATGGAGTCATCTAAAATTTTCTGAAAGTCATTATTGCGTGGATTAAAGCGGTGTACTCCTGTTTCTGTAACAGCAATAAGAATGCTTTTGTCATCGTCTTCAATGATATCCCCGACTGAAATGTATTCAGTTGAGGTAGGGCCTTGTCGAAAGGGGAAATTTGTAAAGGAAATTTTATCAGTGATATTATCTGGAATCTGAAAATAACTAAACCCCCCCTCTTTCAATCCCACATAAAGTTTTCCGTCTGAGCTTTCTGTTATGCAACGGACGAGATTGTTGGTGATGGAAGTCGAGTCGTTGGGATCGTTTTTAAAGCAAAGAAAATTATTGTTTTTTCGATCATACCAGCATAGTCCACCGTCTAATGTTCCAACCCATAAATTCCTTTTTGTATCCTCGTACACCCGAAAAATGTAATTGCTTGAAAGACTTGTCGAATCCTGGGGATCGTGACGATATTCTACGAGCGAATAGCCATCGTAACGTTGTAAACCATCTTCGGTTCCAAACCAAAAGAAACCCTGGTAATCCTGCAGAATCGTCCTGACGTTTCCGTTCGCGAGGCCATCATTGGGCGTTATGTGATTGAATTTGATGTCCTGTGAAAAGGACATACCTGTAGCGAGAAGCAAAAACCCGATTGCAATAACAGCCTTTGTAATAAATTCTCTCATAGACCAAAAGGTTAGCCTACCCTTAAGGTAGCTTTCCGAGAGGGTGCTCCAAACCACAAAGAAGTTACAAAAAAATCTCTTTAGTTTTTTTGTAACAAAATTACGATTAGAGGGTTTAGCGTAATCTTTAAAGTTACCTCTTTAAACAGCAAGCTTATTTAGAAGTTTTATTTTCAATGTAAAGCTCTGTTATTTTCAGCAATTCGTGATAAATGGATGAATACCCGGGGTCTATTTAAACTGGCGTATAGTTCAATGTAAGGTATAGACGACGGGAACTTTCCTGATCGTATAGTCGTCAGACCACTCATATTGGTCCGACGACTTCTGGGAGTTTAAGGGAGTGGTCCGACGACTTTTATTGAACCGGGATGATGTTCTTTATTTTTTTCGATTTGATATACGATTTCGCCGATTTTAGTTTCTTTTTAGTCTGTTTGGTAATTTCATTTCTCATGACAATCGAAAACCTCTCTGCCAGCTTTTCAATTACTTTTTTTGTTTTCTTATTGGGGTCGATTTGAAGCTGATCGACGATGTCGTTGAGAGAATCTTTTGTCGTGTTTAAAATCACCTTCTTCGTTATTTTTTTCATACCAATTACGCTTGCGTAAAACTATGTCTTATGCGCTAATTTTTTTGCTGCATAACAAAAACTTCATGACTATTTCATTTTTAAATTTTATTAGTGCTAAACTGGCCTTAATTTAGTTGGAAAGAAATTGTAGTGAAGCTCCTTAGAATTTTACTTTTCGTCTTCCTGGTATCAGGCACAAATCTAGGGCTGGCGCAAAAACAACTGCTGCTGCTCAATCGGGAGAAAGTAATTTTGAGATTAAACCCAGGCGACGAATTCATCATTTCTTTAAAAGGAGATAAGCGAAAATTAAATAGCTATATCAACAATCTGTTTGACACGGCGGTGTTGGTGCACAAGACCCTCATACCGTTTCACAAAATCGACAAGGTTTATTTTAAACATTCGGCATTTGTAAATCGGTTTGGCAAATTGCTTGTATTCGGTGGGGTTGCTTATTTTCTCATTGACCAGTTCAACACCGTGATAGTCCAGGGGGACAAAGCATCGCTGGATGAGGATGTGACGGCTGTGTCTGCGGGTATGGTTGCCGTAGGCCTTCCAATGATGTTAATCAAAAAGAGGTATCAACGCGTGGGTAGAAAGTATAGGCTAATGGTGGTCGAGGAAGGATCTCCTTTTTATGTAGCTCCTATTCGCGAGTTGGAGACTGAACCTTAGCCTCATAAATGATAGCTAAGTCCCAATGATAAGAGATTATATTTAGCTTCATCAGCAAACTGCTCAGAACTTTGATAAATCGGGGTAAAAAATTTCTGGGCCGCAAAATCAACTCCAACGTGGCGGCCCAATAAGTAAGTGGTTTGCACTGTTATACCCGCTTGAAATTCGTTGAATCCATCTTTGCTGGAATCTTTGTACTCAGATATAGATCGGGTGGAAGCTGTGTACTGTTCCTTCGTCTGGGTCGCGCGCACCAGGTAAGAAAATAGCGCGCCCGTCCTTACTTCTAGTTTTTTGTGTAGAAAACTGGTTCCTATTAGCACCGGTGCCAGCACCGACCAGGTTGTTGTATTTCCAATGTTCTCCGATTTTTGTGGGAATACCGATGGCGGGCTAAGTACAACGTTTCCTTGCGCATCCAGCCACGTCATCGAGCCATATATGGAGCCAAAGGGCTGACCAACAGTGGCCGGGAGGTTGTCAAGCTGAATATCGGGCGATAGAAGAGAAACTTCTATTGTTCTTTTAAATCGCACATGACTAATGGACAGGCCGCTGGTAATGAAAAATTTCGATGTAAAGTAGTAATCGAATCTGCTGCCGATTTCAAATCCGACCTTAGAACTAAAGGATTCCCTCACATTGATTTTAGTTGCATAGGAGGCATAACCCGTAGCTGCTGGAATTGTAATACCTGTCGGTTGATGGTCCGTTTCAACAGTTTTGATGATTGGATAATTGGCCGAACCATGGAATGAGAAATTTTTAACCTGGGCTTCACAGGTCATTCCGATCAAAAAGCAGCTAAGAATCAGATATTTCTTCATTTCGAATATATTTGCACCTTGAATATAAAAAGAACAAAGCATTCATGACAACAGATCAATTGAAAGATTTGAAGGCTCGTGTTAGCGCCTTGAGGGGGTATCTTTGACTACGACCGTAAGAGCCTTGAAGTAAAAGACGAAGAATTAATCACACACCAGGCTGATTTTTGGAATAAACCAAAGGAAGCAGAAGCAATCCTGAAAAATATCCGCACGCAAAAAGGTTTGGACAGATGCCTTCGAGAAGGTCACCAAGCTGATGGACGATCTCGATGTGCTAAATGAATTTCATGAAGCCGGCGATGTGGGCGAGGAAGAGCTGGATCGTGAATACGAGAAGGCCGCGAAAGCTGTAGAGGAGCTGGAATTCAAGAAAATGCTGAGCAAGGAGGAGGATCAGCTCGGCGCTGTTGTTGAAATCAACCCTGGGGCTGGTGGAACCGAAAGTCAGGACTGGGCAGATATGCTCAACCGCATGTATATCATGTGGGGTGAGAAGAGCGGATATAAGGTTATCACAGATAGACTATCAATCGGGTGATGTTGCCGGTATTAAGTCAGCGACGTTGGAAATAGAAGGACCGTTCGCCTACGGAAAACTAAAATCTGAAATCGGTGTGCATCGATTGGTGCGGATTTCTCCTTTTGATTCCAATCAACGACGGCATACTTCGTTTGCATCGATATTTGTCTATCCGAAAGTCGACGACTCCATTGAAATAGAGATCAATCGCCGCGGATATCGAAATACAGACATCGCGGTCAGGTGGTGCTGGCGGACAGAACGTAAACAAAGTAGAAACAAAAGTACAGTTGACGCATAAGCCTACCGGTATCGTTATCGTCTGCCAGGTTGAGCGGTCACAGCACGCGAACCGTGAACGTGCGATGCAAATGCTGAAATCAAAATTGTATCAGGGTGAAATGGAAAAACGAAATGCCGAGCGGGATAAAGTAGAAGCTGGCAAGATGAAAATTGATTTCGGGTCTCAGATCCGGAACTATGTGCTGCATCCTTACAAGCTGGTGAAAGATGCGCGGACCGGTGTTGAACGACACGATGCGCAGAATGTTTTGGATGGAGACCTGGACGATTTTATAAAAGCTTATTTGCTGGGTGCGCAGGAACAGGCTACGAATTAGTTTCGAGTTTCCAGTTTCGTAGTTGAAGTTCGAGGTTTCCGCAGAATAAAGCTGTCAGCTGTGTGCTGTTCGCTGACTGCCAAAATGAACGCGGGATATTCTCGATGCAGTCACGTTGAAGTTCGTACGTCCTAGCTTTCTGCCTTCGCTTTTTGCCTTCAGCTAATAGTTTAATGTTTTCTACGTTTTAAAATTTTCCGATCGATCACAACGAAAGTTTACAACACGCAATTCTGGCTTCTTTGCATAAGCTCACTGCTTTTCTTTGCAAGCTTCAACATGCTCATACCAGACTTGCCTGCATACCTGACGAGTTTGGGCGGTGCCGAGTATAAGGGATTTATTATTTCATTGTTTACCGTCACCGCCATGTGCTCACGGCCCTTTAGCGGCAAGTTGGCCGATACCGTGGGACGCGTACCCGTCATGATGGTTGGCTCACTGGTGTGTTTTGTATGCAGCCTTTTATACCCAGTGCTTTCGTCAGTCGCCGGCCTGTTAATGCTGCGTCTGTTCCATGGATTTTCAACAGGCTTCAAACCGACAGGTCAGGCGGCGTACCTGTCCGATATTATTCCCGCGGAACGAAGCGGAGAAGCCATGGGACTGCTGGGAACGGCCAGTTCGATTGGGATGGCGGGTGGCCCTGCCGTTGGTGGATTGTTGTCGAATCAGTTTGGCCTTGATGCGATGTTCTATTGCTCCTCGGCTTTTGCGCTGATTTCAGCCGTTATCCTTGCGGGCATAAAAGAAACCGTAAAGGAAAAGCAACGATTTCAGTACTCGGATTGTTAAAAGTAAACCGTTCCGATTTATTTGAACCTCGCGTGCTTGCGCCTTGCATTGTGATGGTATTTTTGGGTTACTCCTACGGAACTGTATTCACCCTGATACCCGACTTTGGCGAATATGTTGGCATTAAAAACAAGGGTCTGCTATTCACTTACATGACGATCGCCTCCCTGGTCGTCAGGTTGATTGGCGGGAAGGCATCGGATACGTTATGGAAGAAAGCCCGTATTACAAGTTTGCTCGTTGCTGGTGCTGCTCTGCCATGATCGTTATTGCATCGGCCGAAACACGACTTCACTTGATATTGGGCGTAGCTTTTTATGGTCTGGCGCATGGCACTACTTCGCCGACATTACTGGCGTGGGCAACGGATTTGAGTGATCCAAAATTCAAAGGCAAAGGTGTCGCATCGGTATATATTTTTATGGAATTCGGGATCGGGTTTGGTGCCTTCGCCTCGGGCCTCATATACGCGAATGATCCTTCACGCTTTGGTCTTTCTTTTGGAATCTGCAGCGCCCTTGCTGGGATTGCGCTTCACCTATCTACTTTTGAACAGAACTCCTAACAGGATTACACATGAAAAGAATTTCATTGTATCTTATTTATCATTGCAAGCCTGGGCGAAATCCTTTCCGAGGTGATTAGACTACCATACCTTCACCAGGTTTGTAAACCGCTGATCATGGTCACCCTTGGGATATACTATCTTTCCCATGCAGAATACCGTTCAGCTGTAGTTTGGCTTGCCATCTTTTTTTCTCTCGCAGGCGATGTACCTGCTGATGTTTGAAGGTGAGAATCCAAAATTTTTTATTCTGGGACTCGCAGCTTTTTTGATAGCGCATATCTTTTACATCCTGGCGTATCGTCAACACCAGGACGAATCCATGGAAAACTCATTAAAAGGCATTCAGAAAATCAGATTTTCGTTTCCCATTGTCCTTGCCGGAACGGGATTGATCATTGTTCTTTATCCTTCCTTGGGTTCATTGAAAATACCAGTAGTGGTGTATGCACTAATCCTGATCGTAATGGTGCTTAATTCGGTATTCCGTTATGGTCGTACTATCAATAATAGTTTCTGGTTGGTATTCGTGGGATCCATTTTTTTTATGTTATCCGATTCTGTCCTGGCAATCAATAAATTTTTCAGACCCGTTACCGCCGCTGGATTTTGGATCATGAGCATCTATATTCTGGCCCAATTCCTAATTATTCAAGGTTTGTTGCAAGCACGATTGCAACAATAAATAGTTCATCGATGAAAAATCCCTGAAGCATTTTTGTTTGATCTGAATGGTACCATGATAGACGATATGAAATTTCACCTGGACGTGTGGTTCGAAGTGATCACGAAAGATCTTGGGGCAAACCTGACTCGCGACGAAGTGAAGAAGCCAGATGTACGGAAAGAATGAGGAAGTGCTGATTCGGATTTTCGGAGAAAGTCGTTTCAGAGAATTCGATTTTGAAGCGATCTCACAAGCGAAGGAAGAACGGTATCAAGAAATTTATAAGCCTCACCTTGACCTTTTGCCTGGCCTACTTGATTTTCTTAAAGCGACAAAAGAAAAGAAAATTAAGATGGCGATTGGGTCGGCAGCGCCACCTTTCAACATTGATTTTGTTTTGGATAATTTAAAGATACGTGATTATTTTCAGACCGTTGTGAGTGGTGCTGATGTTGTTGAAAGTAAACCTCATCCTGAAGTGTTTCTAAAAGCAGCAAACGTCTAGGGTGTCGAGCCATCAAGGTGTATCGTATTTGAAGATGCTCCTAAGGGTGTTGAAGCCGCGGCAAATGCCGGAATGGATTGCATTGTAGTAACGAGTACGCACGAGCGAAATGAATTTGCTCGCGTACAATAACGTCCGTCTATTTATTAAGAACTTCCTCGGATTCTAGACTTTCAACGCACTTATTTAGTAGAGAGTTAGGAGGGGTTTCTGCGGTTAATATGAAGTTGAAAATAATAATTGTTATATATACACTTATTAAAAATAAGCCTTATATTTGGCATCCCATTCAAACGGTTGAAATAGTCATTTATGAAACCAGATCAATTAGTCATCGGTGTGGATTATGGAACAGACTCGGTCCGCTCCATTTTAGTCAATGCATCTACGGGAATGGAGATTGCTTCATCGGTTTTCTATTATCCCCGTTGGCGGGATGGATTGTACTGCGATCCTTCAAAAAATCAGTTCCGGCAACATCCGCAGGATTATATCGACGGCCTGGAAACAACGATAAAAGAATGTTTGAAGCAGGCTGGTCCGGCGGCGCGTAATAACGTGCGGGCTATTTCGGTCGATACGACTGGTTCGACGCCAATTGCGGTCGATAAGCATGGAATTCCACTTGTCGTTGACACCTGAA
Organism: uncultured Bacteroidota bacterium; assembly: GCA_963813425.1. Taxonomy (GTDB): domain Bacteria; phylum Bacteroidota; class Bacteroidia; order Cytophagales; family Cyclobacteriaceae; genus Chryseolinea. The sequence goes on along the minus strand of CAWEZB010000009.1, from coordinate 108,446 downwards.
TTTGAAAATAATCCGAATGCCATGTTCGTGCTTGTGGAAGGATCACACCGGCAACGGATGAAGCTGCGGCAATTAATGCGCACGCTGAGAAATTTGACGTAGATTATTTACAATTTGTTGGAGGTATTTATTCCTCCGAATGGTTTTGGGCCAAGCTTCTTCATGTGTTCCGTCACGATGAGGCTGTGCGCAAGGCGTGCTACTCATGGGTGGAACATTGCGACTGGATTCCATTTCCTGTTGACCGGTGGGAAGGACGCCAGCCAGATCAAACGCGGCGTATGCTCTGCTGGTCATAAGGCATTGTGGGCAGCTGAATTTGGAGGCCTTCCGCCGGACGACTTCTTTGCTTCCCTTGATCCTTTATTGAAAGGTTTTACATCACGTCTTTTTCAGGATACATATACATCTGACAAGCCAGCGGGGCAAGTTTGAGTGCTGAATGGTCGAATCGACTCGGCCTGTCTAGCGACGTGATTGTGGGCATCGGTGCTTTTGATTGTCACATGGGTGCAGTGGGAGGACAGATTCAACCTTACCACTCTGAGCAAAGTGATGGGTACAAGTACCTGCGACATGATGGTTATTCCCAAGGCTGATATGAAAGACATATTGGTCAAAGGAATTTGCGGACAGGTCGATGGATCGATCATTCCTGGAATGATTGGCCTGGAAGCCGGCAATCCGCTTTTGGCGATACCTATGCGTGGTTTAAAAATACGTTGGCGTGGCCGCTTAAGACCTTATTGAGTTCATCAGCGCACATCAACGCCGATGTAGCAGGGAAAGTTAAAAGAAGAAATGCTGGATAAGCTTATACCCGAACTCACGCGAGCAAGCCTCAGCCATTCCGTTGAAGTGAAGACAATGAATTGGCAATTGATTGGCTGAACGGCCGTCGCACGCCAGATGCAAATCAGTTATTAAAGGGTGCCATTATGGGCTTAAGCCTTGGAAGTGACGCTCCGCAGTCTCTTCAAAGCCTGGGTTGAGGCTACTTGTTTTGGCGCGAAAGCCATTGTGGATCGCTTCAACATGAAGGTGTACCCGTAAAAGGATTGATTGGCCTGGGAGGAGTTGCACGGAAATCACCATACATTATGCAGGTCATGGCGGACGTCATGAACATGCCTATACGCATTCACAAGTCAGAACAGACTTGCGCCTTGGGCGCGGCGATGTTTGGTGCTACTGCCGCTGGGCTTATACGCGAAGGTTGAGGATGCTATGGATGCCATGGGACAGGGCTTTGACCTGGAATATAAACCTAACGCTAAGGCTGCTGCATTTACAAGAAACGCTTTCAAAAGTATTTGGAAATTGGTAATGGCCTTGAACAGGTAACAATAAATAAATCACGATCCTGTATTAACAGGCTTATAGCCCTCATCAACTTCAAGCATAAACTACAAACCTCCAGATGCCTAAGTACGAACACATCCAGCAAGCAGCCTATGCGGCAAATATGCAATTGCCAAAACTTGGATTGGTGGTCTTTACCTTTGGAAATGTCAGTGCCGTTGACCGTTCGCTTGGCGTTTTTGCCATCAAACCCAGTGGTGTCCCCTACGAAGATCTCTCTCCTGAAAAAATGGTGATTGTGGATTTTGATGGAAAGACCGTCGATGGAAAACTGCGACCTTCGTCCGATACAAAAACACATGCCGTACTCTACAAACACTGGACATCTATCGGCGGTATCGTCCACACGCACTCCACCTATGCAACGGCCTGGGCACAGGCTCAGCGTGACATCCCGATTTTCGGAACAACACATGCCGATCATAACACGGTTGATATTCCTTGTGCTCCACCGATGAGCGATCAATATGATCAAGGGTGACTATGAATATGAAACTGGTTTTCAGATTATGAATTGTCTGAAAGAAAAGAAATCTGAGTCATGAAGAAGTAGAAATGATGATCGTGGGTAACCATGCGCCTTTTACATGGGGTAAGACACCTGAAAAGGCGGTGTACAACAGCGCAGTCCTGGAAACCATCGCGCACATGGCTTTACTGACGGAACAAATTAATCCGAAGGCTCCCCGGCTTAAAGGATGCATTGATAAAAAAACACTTTGAACGCAAACATGGACCTGATTCTTATTATGGCCAATATAATGTCAGAAATTTTGAACGTAAACACCTAAACACGCTCACACGAAAACTTCGAACAACCTATAACGCCTAAATACCGTGAAAAGAATTTTACTCTTAATCTTGCTGCTTGGCTCACATGGTTGAGTCTGGCGCAGAAAGCGGACTACCCGATTCAGGTAGTACCTTTTACGAAGGTGAAATTGAATGATAACTTTTGGTTGCCTCGAATCAAAATCAATCATACGGTTACCATTCCCGCATCCTTTCAACGATGTGAAGAAACCGGAAGCGTAAAGAATTTTGAAATGGCCGCTGCTAAGAGCGGTAAATTCTGCACCATCTATCCTTTTGATGATACCGATATTTATAAAACGATAGAAGGGCGCATCGTTTTCCCTGAGCCTATATCCCGACAAAGCGCTCGAAGATTACATCGATTCCCTGATTGTCAAAATAAAAAATGCACAGGAGCCCGATGGCTATTTGTATACAGCAAGAACAATTGATCCGAGTGCGCCTCATCTTTGGGCAGGTAAAGAACGGTGGGAAAAAGAACGGGAATTAAGTCATGAGTTGTACAACTCCGGTCATTTGTATGAGGCTGCCGCTGCACACTATCAGGCTACCGGAAAAAGAAACTTGCTGGATATTGCCTTGAAAAATGCCGACCTCGTCTGCAGCATCTTCGGTCATGATAAAAAACATGTTGCGCCTGGCCATGAGGTTGTCGAAATGGGATCTGGTGAAATTGTATCGCATCACCAACAAAAAAGAATATCTCGAAACTGCTAAATATTTTATTGAAGAACGCGGACATTTTAAAGGATATGATCCCAACAGCAAAGATCCCTGGAAAAACGGTGCTTACTGGCAGGATCATATAGCCTGTAACAGAACAATTCGAAGCCGTTGGACACGCGGTACGTGCTGGCTATTTATACGCAGCAATGGCCGATGTGGCTGCGTTAACCGATGACAAAGACTTTCTTGCGCGCAATTGACTCCATCTGGAATAACGTTGTAAGCAAAAAAATTTATGTGCAAGGTGGTGTAGGTGCCGATTGGTGATGGCGAACGTTTTGGTGATAACTATGAATTGCCGAATAGAACCGCTTACAATGAAACCTGCGCGGCGATTGCCAATGTCTATTGGAATCATCGGATGTTCTTGCTTCACGGTGATTCAAAGTATATCGATATCCTTGAAAAATCACTTTACAATGGATCTGATCTCCGGAGTTGGAATGGATGGAAAATCTTTCTTCTATACCAATGCCATGGAAATAAAAAATGGATTGCCGCATAAGGATATGGAGGCAAGCCGCTCAGGATGGTTTCCATGCTCCTGTTGCCCGACCAATGTAACAAGACTTATTCCTTCTATTCCCGGTTACATGTATGCGCAAAAGGATAACAATTTGTATGTGAATCTTTTTGCCACCAGCAGCAACGATGCATCGAGGTGAATAAAAAAACGGTTCAACTCGTCCAGCAAAATAATTATCCGTGGGATGGCAACTTGGTGTTTAATGTAACTCCAAAATCACCTGCAGACCTGAATATATTGATCCGTATTCCAGGATGGGCGCAGAATCAAGCCATGCCTTCGTCACTTTATACCTTTGAAAAAAATTCATCAGACAAGCGACAACTATCACTATCAATGGTAAACCGGTGGATTATAAAATTGAAAATGGTTATGCTGTCTTAAACAAAACCTGGAAGAAGGGAGATGTTATTAATGTGAATTTGCCGATGGAGGTTCGCAAAGTGGTGGCCGATCCTCAAGTGTGCAGATGACATAGGAAAAGTTGCGTTGCAACGTGGGCCACTGATTTATTGTGCTGAATGGGCGGACAACAATGGAATGGCTACTAATTTTATTTTGCCTGAGGATATGCAAGTTTTCCACCGAGTTTAGAAGCGATTTACTGAATGGTGTGACGGTCATGAAAAGTGAAGCTATTGCTGTGGTGATTGATGGTTCAGGGCGTAATGTCACGACCGTTCCGCGACCCTTCACTGCAATTCCATATTACGCCTGGGCACACCGTGGAAAAGGCGAAATGATGATCTGGTTTCCTATAAAAAGTTACCAACATCGATCTTATATCACGATAGAACTATATCAATAATTAATTAATAAAATGATCAACCTGAAAACTTTGGAAGTGTGGTTTGTAACCGGTAGCCAAAATTTATATGGTGAAGAAACGTTGAAGCAAGTCGCTGCGCACTCCCAACAAATTGTAAAAGAACTCGATGCTTCTCCATTAATTCCCGTTCAGGTTATTTTCAAACCGGTATTAAAGACCCCTGAAGAAATATTTTCACTGTGTCAGGAGGCAAATACTGCCAAAAACTGTATTGGTATCATTGCCTGGATGCATACTTTTTCGCCGGCAAAAATGTGGATCGGCGGGTTAAAGATCCTCAATAAACCGTTGCTGCATTTGCATACACAATTCAACCGTGATATTCCATGGAGTAATATCGACATGGATTTTATGAATCTGAATCAGAGCGCGCACGGCGACCGGGAGTTTGGATTTATTATGTCACGTATGCGTCTGAATCGGAAAGTTGTGGTAGGTCATTGGCAAGATAAAAATGTTCAGCAGCGGATGCAGGTTTGGATGCGTGCAGCCAGTGGGTGGCATGATTGGCAGGGTGCCAGGTTTTGCCGGTTTGGTGATAACATGAGGCAGGTCGCTGTAACGGATGGCGACAAAGTTGAAGCGGAAATTAAATTTGGATACTCCGTAAATGGATATGGTGTTGGTGATCTGGTAAAGTAATTAACGAAGTTTCTGACGCGGAGGTAACGAAGCTTGCTGGTGTATACGAAGAACAGTATACAGTTGTTTCGCCTTTAAGAAAAGGTGGTGAAAGACATCAGGCCCTTCGGGATGCTGCAAAGATTGAAATCGGTCTGCGAAATTTTTTGGTCGAATGGAAATTTTAAAGGATTCACCGATACATTTGAGGACCTGCATGGAATGGTTCAATTGCCAGGGATCGCCGTTCAACGACTGATGGCTGATGGTTATGGCTTTGGTGGCGAAGGCGATTGGAAAACCGCGGCACTGGTACGCGCCATGAAAGTGATGGGCAGCGGACTGAAAGGGAGGAAATTCCTTTATGGAAGATTACACCTATCACTTTGATCCTTCAAATCCAATGGTTCTTGGTGCGCACATGCTTGAGATATGTGAATCCATTGCCGATGGAAAACCGTCCTGTGAAATTCATCCATTAGGAATTGGAGGTAAAGCAGATCCCGTTCGCCTTGTATTTAATAGTGCGGCAGGCCCTGCGTTGAATGCATCGATTGTTGATATGGGTAATCGGTTCCGACTTTTGGTGAATGAAGTTGAAGCTGTAGCTCCCCAACACGACCTTCCTAAGCTTCCGGTAGCGCGGGTTTTATGGAAACCTTACCCGGATATGTATACAGGTTGTGCGGCGTGGATCTATGCAGGAGGTGCTCATCATACCTGTTATAGTCAAAATCTTTCTTCCGAGCACCTCGAAGATTTTGCAGAAATGGCTGGGATCGAATATGTTCGCATAACCAAAGGAACCGATCTTCACGAATTCAAGAACATGTTGCGCTGGAATGAAATGTATTATCGTTAGAAGAAATTTCCTTAAACTGTATCAACACCTTAACTAAACCTATCTCCCTATATGCAACGATTTGAAACGCTGGACTGGATAGTGATTGGCATTTACTTCTTGCTCATCGCAGCCCTCGCTATCTGGGCTATGACCCGAAAGCAAAAAAACACAGAAGATTATTTTTTGGCTGGACGTAATCTCGGATGGTTCGTGGTAGGAGCGTCGATCTTTGCTTCGAATATTGGATCTGAACACGTAGTGGGACTAGCTGGCGCTGGAGCAGGCGGAAAAATTCCGATGCTTATTTATGAATTGCATGCGTGGCTGGTAATCACATTGGGTTGGGTCTTCCTTCCTTTTTATATGCGAAGCGGAGTTTTTACAACACCCGAATTCCTGGAGCGTACGGTTCAATGCAAACACGCGCTGGTTCCTCAGTGTCTTTTCCCTGGTGGCGTATGTGCTGACAAAAGTATCGGTAACTGTATATGCTGGAGGTATCGTAATATCTTCAATTTTGGGTATTGACTTTTGGACAGGTGCCTTGGTTACCGTCGTATTGACGGGGATCTACACGGTACTTGGCGGTATGCGGGCTGTCGTATACACCGAAGCCTTGCAAACCATCGTCTTGGTGCTTGGTGCAGGTACACTCACAGTAGTTGGTTTAAATGCTGTGGGAGGATGGGATGGCATGCGGTCGGCGCTTGAACCAGGCTACCTGAACATGTGGCGTCCAGCTTCTGATCCTGACTTTCCTTGGCCCAGCCTTGTCATCACAAGTTCAATTGTCGGTATGTGGTATTGGTGCACGGATCAGTATATTGTTCAACGCGTTCTGTCAGCGCGAAATATTACGCAAGGAAGACGTGGTACCATCTTCGGCGGATTTCTTAAAATTGCTTCCTGTTTTTCTTTTCCTGATACCTGGTGTTATAGCCCTGGCGTTGAAGAACAAAGGCGAATTACATTGGGATAATCCGGACGGAGCTTTTGCCGCGTTGCTAATGGAAAAATGCCTGCAGGCTTGCGAGGCATTGTTGCTGCCGGGTCTCCTTGCAGCGTTGATGAGTTCTCTTGCCTCGGTATTCAATTCGTGCTCAACATTATTCACGGTTGACATTTATAAAAAGTTACGTCCGAATACGCCCGAAAATAAATTATTAAACATCGGCCGTATTGCGACGGTCATTGTCGTAATACTCGGAATTCTTTGGATACCGATCATGCAGAATATTTCAGGTGTGTTATATGAGTATTTGCAATCTGTTCAATCATACATTGCGCCACCGATCACCGCTGTATTCCTTCTGGGTATCTTCCATAAACGCATCAATAGCTCAGGCGCGCTGGCTACTTTAATCGTCGGATTGATCGTGGCGTTCCTACGGATTGGCTTGGAATTGGCCAGCGACAAATTAGATCCGGATGGAATAATATACCTGCTGGCAAAAGTTAACTTTCTTACATTTGCCGCGTGGTTTTTCTTGTTCTCGATCATTGTTTGTGTGGTGGTAAGTTTGCTAACCCCTGCGCCAGCGCCTGAACAAATACAGGGGCTTACGTACAGCACTGTAACACAGGAACAAAAAGATGCTAACCGTAACAGCTACAACGTATGGGATATTGTTTTGTCACTTATTGTCGTCGGTATTGTGGTATTCGTAATGGTCAGCTTTACGGGATAACGTATCCGAAGAAAAAATTTGCTAATTGTGACCACACAACATAGCAAGTAAGGCCTATCAGACTGATAAGCTTTTTCCTTTGGTTCCTCGGATTATCAAATAAGAGTCCTTTGTCATGGATATAAATAAATATAAAAGTCAGGATCGTATACTCGTAGCCGTCGACTGCATCATTTTCGGATTCGATGGAAAACAACTTCAAGCGTTATTGATCAAACGCGGCTTCGAACCAGAAAAGGGTAAATGGTCGCTGATGGGCGGATTTACCAATCACAATGAAAGCACGGATGAAGCAGCGGTACGCGTGTTGAACCAACTCACGGGAATGAACAACATCTACATGGAACAACTTTACTGTTTTAGTGATGTGAACCGTGATCCCGCCGGGCGTGTAATTTCAATCGCCTACTTTGCATTAATTAACATTGCAGACTATAACGAACAAATGCAGTTCGAGCATGAAGCGCGTTGGTTCCCGCTTAATAACATACCCGACCTTATATTTGACCACTTGGAAATGGTAGCAAAAGCGAAAGATCGACTTCAGCAGAAAGTGGCGAATCATCCGATTGGATTTGAATTGTTGCCTGAAAAATTTACCCTCCCCCAATTACAAAATTTGTATGAAGCTGTTTACGAAAGCCCGCTCGACAAAAGAAATTTCACCCGTAAAATCTTAGCGCTTGGTATCTTAAATCGCCTGGATGAAAAGAACAAGGCGACCTCACGAAAAGGAGCCTTTTATTATGTATTTGATAAGAAGAAGTACGGCAAGCTCAGCGAGGTAGGGGTGAAATTCATCTAAGTCACGGTAGCGCTTATCATTGTCTCCGACGCCTTCAATCGATTGAAAATAATCTCAAAAGTAACGTGTTTTTTTGACACTTATTATTATCTTGAACCATTCTTCACGGAGTGATGGAATGGTAGTAACGATTGTTTTAGGGTGAGGTAATTCTAGCGTACGAATAGATGATCTGGCAAAAATGGGTAAAGGTGATGTCGGCGCAAATGATTTTCTTGCTGCTGACTTTCTCATGTACAGACGATCCAGAGGAAGATGTACCATCAAATCCCACACCGCCGGCGCCAATTCCTTTTAACATCGACGACATTGCGGACACGTATCCTACGCTTACTTCCTTTGATCTACGTGCGAAATGGGGACCTTACAATACACATGATCCGTCGATAATAAGAGAAGGCGATTATTACTATTGTTACAGTACTGATGCAGCTTACGGAATAACAGTTCCTCCAGGAATTCAAATCCGGAGGTCGAAAGATTTAGTGGAGTGGGAGTTCCTGGGATTTGCTTTTGATGCACTTCCCAAACAAGGAGCCGACTATATAAAAGCAAATAATACAACGCCTTTTAATTCACTGTGGGCCCCTTACGTGTTAAAAGTGGGAAGCGAGTTCAGACTATATTACTCACTATCGTCCCCCAAGCCGAGAGTCAGCGCTATCGGAATGGCGACGGCTACGAACCCACGGGGACCGTGGACGGAAAAAGGATTGGTAGTCACCTCAAAAGATGACAACACGGTGCAAACTAATGCCATCGATCCGTCGGTGATTATAACATCGGCTGGCGACCACTGGATGTATTATGGCTCTGCCTGGGACGGCATTTATATCTTAAAGCTGAATGCTGCCACCGGACTGGCGGCATTATCAGGCGATAAGGGTTCTCGGGTAGCTCAACGAGGTTTTACCGGCAATACAATCAATGGAAATATCGAAGGACCGGAAATTATTTACAATCCGCAATTCGAAAAATATTTTCTTTTTATCGCGTATGATTGGCTTGAAACAAAATACAACGTTAGGGTTGGACGCTCAGATTCCCCGGAAGGTCCATTTCTTGACTTCAATGGCAAAGATCTCAATGAAGAAGAAGACCATGTTCCCATGATCCTTGCGCCTTACAAATTCTTGAACCATGGAGGCTGGCAAGGAACGTCTCACCCAGCTGTGTTCCAGACTGAGGGCCAGTATTATTTAGCGCATCAGGGAAGACCAGGCGTCGATAAATATTTTATGGTGCTTCACATTCGCAAAATGTTTTGGACGGACGAGGGCTGGCCGATCGTTTCACCTGAACGATTTGCGGGAACTGAACAAACGCCAGTTGCTAAAACGGAATTGGAAGGAACCTGGGAGAAAATTAAATTGGAATACACTGTTACTCCGGGATTTGCCAATGAACAGGTCACTCCGGATTTTCAGGTTGCCGTGAATCTAACATTAAATTCCAACGGTACTTTTGATGGAGATGCCAACAACCTGTGGTCGTTTAATGCTCCATGGCTGGAACTAAATTTCAGTAACGGTTCACACGAAAAAGTATTTGTCGAACGTGGAAGAGATTGGGAGAATAAAAAAGCCTGCCTGGTCTTCACCGGCCTAAATGAAAAAGGCGTAGCTGTATGGGGAAAAAAATAACCTTATTATAAAACAATAACATATGCGATTTAAACAACTAATTACCGTGCTGATCGTACTGCTGATGTCTGTAAAACTTTCGGCGCAATCCACAAAACTTACTGTTCAGGTTGACAAACCCATTGCCGAAATTCAACCGACGATGTGGGGAATATTTTTTGAAGATATCAACTTTGGCGCTGATGGTGGCTTGTATGCTGAGTTGGTAAAGAATCGTTCCTTTGAATTCGCTCATCCGTTGATGGGATGGACCGAGCAAAAGTATGACAAGTTTTCGCTCAATAAGGAATCTGGTTTTACTTCGATTTATAATCACGGCGATGATGAAGCATCGGGCGCTCGTTTTGCCCGCGTAACAGCCAATGCGGATAAGGGCTATGGATTGACGAACGAAGGTTTTCGCGGCATGGGAATTAAGAAAGATATGCAGTATAATTTTTCCGTGTGGGCACGTCAGCACGACGGGAACACCGGACTTCGTCTTGAATTGGTTGATGAAAAAGGAATTGTTATTGGCGGAACCACTGTAAGTCCAACAGGAAATCAAGTGGAAGGAATATACTGCAAGTTTCAAGGCGACGGCGACTGCGCCAAAAGGCAAATTAAATGTTTGGTTTGAAGGCAAAGGATCAGTTGACGTCGATATGATTTCGCTATTTCCACAGGATACCTGGAAGGAACGGCCTAAAGGACTTGCGCGCTGATCTTGTTCAGCTGTTGGCAGATATGAAACCGGGCTTCTTACGGTTTCCCGGAGGCTGTATTGTGGAAGGACGCGACCTGGCCACTCGTTATCAATGGAAAAAAACCGTTGGAAAAATCGAAGACCGCGAATTGATTGTTAATCGTTGGAATACGGAATTTAATCATCGTCCTGCTCCCGATTATTTTCAAAGTTTTGGTCTTGGCTTCTTCGAATATTTTCAATTATCGGAAGATATTGGTGCCGCACCTTTACCAATCTTAAGCTGTGGAATGGCCTGTCAGTTTAATACCGCTGAGTTGGTGCCGATGGATGAACTTGATCCTTACATTCAGGATGCCTTGGATCTGATCGAGTTTGCCAACGGTCCGGTTACTTCGACGTGGGGAAAACTTCGCGCTGACATGGGTCATGCAGCGCCCTTTAATTTGAAATTTATTGGCGTGGGCAATGAACAATGGGGTCCGCATTATATTGAACGTTATAAAGTTTTTACAAAAGCAATCAAGGATAAATATCCATCCATCGTTATTGTGTCAAGTGTTGGTCCATTTCCCGATGGTGAACTTTTTGATTACGCTGCTAAGGAGCTGAAAGACCTCAACGCGGAAATTGTGGATGAACACTACTATCGTAACCCGGAATGGTTTTTAGAAAATTCCAATCGGTACGACAACTATGATCGAAAAGGTCCGAAGATTTTTGCAGGAGAATACGCTGCGCAAAGTGTTGCAACGGTAAGCCCGGATAACAAAAACAATTGGAAATGCGCGATGTCCGAGGCGGCCTTTATGACTGGACTGGAAAGAAACGCTGATATGGTATACATGGCTTCTTATGCTCCGCTGTTTGCGCATGCCGAAGGATGGCAATGGACGCCCGATTTGATTTGGTTCGATAATTTAAGGTCGTATGGCACACCGAATTATTACGTGCAAAAATTATTCGCTAACAACAAAGGCACCCATGCTTTGTCCATTTTATCCGGTACAGAAAAAATAAATGGAAAAAATGGTCTGTATGCTTCTGCCGTTTGGGACAAAAACACGAAAGAGATTATTGTGAAGGTCGTGAACGCTTCGGATAAAGCACAGACGACTGATATTCAACTCACCACAGGAAAAAAAATATCTTCGAATGGAAGCATGCTGATATTGAAAAGCGAAAATCTCGATGGGGTAAACTCGCTGGACAATCCAACACAAATTAGTCCGCAGGAACAACCAATCAAGTTGAAAGGAAAAAATGCGACGATTTCTCTTCCTGCCCATTCGATGTCGGTGGTGAAAATTAAGACGTCGTAAAAAATAACTTCCGAAAAAAATCAACTTCCCGAAAGTTTTAAACTTTCGGGAAGTTGTAAACAGCATAACATGAAGTACCGAATCATCTTATCGATAGCTCTTATTCACCTGCTGTCCTTTGGGATGTCACAGGATATTCGTGTGCATGATCCAGTAATGATCCGTGAGAAGGGTACCTATTATTTGTTTTGTACAGGGATGGGTATTTCAGTATTCTCTTCTCCGGACATGAACAACTGGAAAAAGAGAAAGACTGTATTCGATGCTCCACCTGCGTGGGCCGTCGAAACTATCCCTGGATTTAAAGGACATATCTGGGCACCAGACATTTCTTTTTATAACGGACAATATTATCTCTATTATTCCGTGTCAGCTTTCGGGAAAAATACTTCGTGCATTGGCGTGGCGACGAACAAGACACTTGACACGTCGTCACCGGATTTTAAGTGGACTGATCATGGAAAAGTAATTCAATCTATTCCTGGTCGTGATCTATGGAATGCAATTGATCCTAACCTCGCCTTTGATGATGATCAAAAACCCTGGCTGACATTTGGCTCGTTCTGGAGTGGAATGAAGTTGGTCAAGCTCGACGAAAGTCTGACTAAAATTGCCGAACCGCAGGAATGGTATACGATCTCGAAACGTCCCCGTGATTTTAAAACTGATGACTACAACGCCGGTGAGGGTCCCGTTGAAGCGCCGTTCATTTTTAAGAAGAATGGATATTATTTTCTCTTTGTATCCTTTGATTATTGTTGCCGCGGTGTGAAAAGTAATTACAAAGTTGTTGTTGGGCGTAGTGCTAAAATTCAGGGACCTTATCTGGATAAAGACGGTGTAAGAATGGATCAGGGAGGAGGATCCCTTGTAATTGAAGGCAATAAAGACTGGCCCGGAGTCGGACACAATTCAGCCTATACGTTCGATGGAATTGACTATCTGGTCTTTCATGCCTATGATGCCAAAGACGAAGGGAAACCCAAATTAAAAATTTCTAAAATCGAATGGGATAGCAACGGTTGGCCTGTTTGTAAGCTGCCGTGACCGTCTATGGGACTTTCGTCAGTTAGCGAACCACAGAGCCCAAGCATAAGACCACAAAGGTTTCACAAAGGTCATAGATCTCTGTGTAAACTTTGTGTCCTCTGTGTCTTTGTGGTTAATTGCATTTAATACTCATACGATTTCACCTGCGGCATTGATTTCAAGAACACATTTAAGGTCTCAAGTTTGTCTTCTCTGCCATACACTTCATACAATACCGTATAATCATTTTCATTTTTTACATCACGGGCTTTATGAAACTGAAGTTGAAGCTTGTTGATTTCCTTTTCCAGGGTTGAAATAAACGTTTCATCTTCTTCAAAAGTAATCTTGTAAGATCGTGCTTGATGAAGACGAACAATTATCCGCTGAATATTTTCAAACAAGTGACAAGACAATAAGCACTACTACTGAACCGATCAATGCGATAAAATATTCTCCCGCGCCAACCGCCATTCCCAAAGCCGCAGCAATCCATATTGTTGTCGCCGTCGTAATACCATTGATGGTGAGCCCATCTTTAAAAATTACACCAGCACCTAAAAAACCGATGCCTGTAATGATGGTTGAAGCAATCCTGTCAGGGGATGACTCACCTATCGAAATGGAAATCTCAGTGAATATTGTCGAACCAAAACAAATCATAATCATCGTACGCAAGCCAGCGGCTTTGCTTCGATATTCGCGTTCTAGTCCAATGGCTGTTCCAATGACAAAAGAAATCAATAACTGTAGGGCGGTTTCGAAATGAATCTCCATGATCAATACGTTTGGTAATTAAACAAAATAAAAAAGCGAAGGATTTTTAATTCCTTCGCTTCTTATTAAAATTTAATAAGGCCTTACATTTTTCTCACATGGCCACTGCCTGCGGAGTGGCTATTGACTTTGCTTGGATTTCCTTTGTAACGAACATTTCCGCTCCCGGTGATGTTAGCGTCCAACTCATTTTTTACATTGATTTCTACATCGCCTGATCCGGTAATCTGAACCTGACAACTATTGGTTTCCAGGTTGCCTGCTAATACCTTACCGGAGCCGCTGATTGATGCCCTAACGCGGGAAGCAGAACCACTGGCTTCAATTTTTCCTGAACCAGAAACGCCGAATTCAGCATCGGAAGACGCAATCAAAGACATCATTACTTTTCCAGATCCGCTAACGTCGCTGTCAAAGTCTTTACATTTTGCAGTCAATTCAATATTTCCCGAGCCGGATACATCGCTTTCCATATGGCCGGAAGCTTCCACGTCAACTTTCATGCTTCCCGATCCGCTTACATTCAACACGATGTCGCCTGTTTTGATTTTTGTCTCTCCGATTAGGTCACCTGAACCTCCAACGCTCAATCCTTCTATATCCTTCACCGTAACGTAAACATTGACGTGGTCGTCGTTGCCCCAATTCCAGTTGTCATCTTCATTTTCAATTACCAGCCGACTGCCTTCAACATCAGTCTCGATCTCTTTTAAAATGTCTTTTTTGCCTTCGATTTCGACTTTTTGCGGACTTCCCTGCCGCAGGTATAATTTGCCAGGTACGCGAAATGCAATTTTTGTGAACGTGCCTACGTTGCGTGTCTCTTTTGTCTGGGCCTGAACCAGCACTAGCGTGCACAACATGAGGATAGAAAGGCTGATAAGCTTCTTCATATTTTCTATAAGTTGATTGAATTGTTTAGGATAGACCCTTGTAAGGAGATGGGGTTGCATGGTTTCTGGTCTTTTTTTCTCTTTACTGCTTAATTTGACGCAAATAATACGATACTGGTTTCATGTCAGCATATTCATATTCCACGCTACAACAGACAGCGGAAGGGATTTACAAGGAGAAAGGAAGCAAATTTTTAGCTTTTGCCTATCCTGTGGATTCGGAAACAGCAATAAAAGAGCGAATTGATCATTTGAAAAAGGAATATTTTGATGCCAGGCATCATTGTTTTGCGTGGATGCTCGGTCCGGACAAAACTCATTTTCGCGCTTTTGATGATGGTGAACCCAACCATTCGGCTGGTACACCGATTCTTGGCCAAATCCGATCAAAAGGTATTACCAATGTTTTAATTGTCGTTGTGCGATATTTTGGTGGTGTCAAATTGGGGGTCGGTGGACTTGTAAATGCATACAGGATGGCGGCGGAAAATGCTCTGAATAACAGCTCCATTGTTGAAATTGAAATTTCTGAAAACGTAAACCTCCAATTTGACTACTTAATACTTTCTGATATTATGAAGCTTGTAAAAGATTTCGGGTTAAAAATTCTTGAACAAGACTTTAGCGAGAATGGAAATATAAAAGTCAGCGTTCCTACGCGACAAAAAGAAAAATTTATTGACAAACTTACTTTACTACGGGCGTTGGGTAAAAAAATTATGTGGAAAGTAGCTGACCAACTTTCGTAATCATTCTCGATTAACAATTAACTTGCGCGCTTATGGCCAATAAGAACGCAGCATTAGGGTTCATCTTTGTTACTTTGTTGATTGATGTAATTGGCTTCGGAATCATTATCCCCGTTGTGCCGAACCTTCTCATGGAGCTTGGAGATCTAAACATTTCCGAAGCCGCTGCATACGGTGGGTGGTTGCTCACATCTTTTTCAGTGATGCAATTTCTATTTTCGCCTATCTTAGGGAACCTCAGCGACCAATATGGACGAAGACCGATCTTGTTGATTTCGTTGTTCGGGTTTGGTGTTGATTATTTGCTCACCGCATTCGCTCCAACAATCACTTGGTTATTTGCAGGTCGTATCATCGCAGGAATCATGGGTGCAAGTTTTACCACAGCATCAGCATATATTGCTGATGTCAGCACGCGTGAAAACCGAGCGCAAAATTTCGGTATGATAGGCGCTGCTTTCGGGCTTGGTTTTATCATAGGTCCAGCTCTTGGCGGGATTATAGCAACCTTAGGCCTGCGTGCACCTTTTATAGCAGCCGCTATTCTAACATTCATAAATTGGTTATATGGATACTTTGTTGTGCCCGAATCCCTAAAACTTGAGAACCGAAGAAAGTTTGAATGGAAACGCGCCAACGCATTGGGCTCAGTGAAATTCTTTTTACGATACAAAGTTATACTCGGACTCGTGGCCTCTATCGTGCTAATTTATATTGCAGCGCATGCCGTCCAAAGTACTTGGTCATTCTACACAATAGAAAAGTACAAATGGAACACGGCAATGGTTGGTTATTCGCTTGCATTTGTCGGACTAATGGTCGCCTTCGTTCAGGGTTGGCTCATCCGTTTCATCATCCCTAAACTTGGCCAGGAACGTAGTGTATACGTTGGATTGACGCTTTACTCAATAGGTTTTTTGCTGTTTGGGATTGCCACGCAAGGCTGGATGATGTTCGCATTTCTGATTCCATATTGTTTGGGTGGAATCGCGGGCCCGTCACTTCAAGGCATTATGTCGGGGCAGGTTCCCGCTAATCAACAGGGAGAATTACAAGGCGCGCTAACAAGTCTCATGAGTCTAACGTCTATCGTTGGACCGTTGCTAATGACGTCACTGTTCTACTATTTTTCTGAATCCAAGTGCTAACATATATTTTCCCGGCGCCGCTATGATTGCGGGATCGATCTTAACGATCACGAGTGCATTTTTAGCGCGCTTGAGTCTGAAGAAAAATATAGTGAAAGCGTCAAATCCCTAAAACAGATTTTAGCTTGAGGTATCCAGTTTTGCTTAGCGGTATCTTGACGCCGTTTTTAAGGAGGGCAAGGTGCGTGTCTTTTTCCAGAGGCTCAATTTTCGTGAGCTGTTGCAAGGAAATGATATACGAGCGATGTACTCTCACAAATTGTGAAGGATTTAAACTTTGCTCATAAAAACTCATCGTCTTCTTTTTTAAGAACATCTCCTTCAGTGTGAAGATCTTTACGTAGTCATCGTAAGCTTCGATGTACTGTATATCATGTACGGGAATGATTTTAATATTGCTTCCTTCCTTTACAACGATCCGATTGCGTTCCTCGGGTTGTCTCACTTCTTCGGTTAGCAATGCCGTTGCGGCAGGTTTTTGTTGCGTTTGACCATTTTGTTGCAACCATTTTTGAATAGCCTTGTCAAACCGCTCCCTGCTAAAAGGTTTCAACAGGTAGTCGATGGCATGAGCTTCAAATGCTTTGATGGCATATTCGTCGAAAGCTGTGGTGAAAATTACGGACGGAGGCTGATCGATCAATTCCAGCATTTCAAAGCCATTGATCTTTGGCATCTGGATGTCCAGAAAAATCAAATCGGGTTTGTGTTGTGTTATGGCCTTTACACCTTCAAAACCGTCGTTACAGGATTGTACAACGTGGAATTGCGGATAACCTTGCAGGTATTCTCTGACAATACTTTGCGCCAGCGGCTCATCATCAATAAGGATAACCTTGATCATGCGGATTGGGGAATTTTAAGTTCGGTGGTAAAAATCACTGAGTTTTGGTGTGTGGCTAATAAATCATTTCTGCCGTAAAGCAGGTATAGTCTCCGTTGGATCGAATTTAACCCAAAGCCTGTACCTGGTTTTGTCTGTGACGTTTCGGGGTCAAATGGATTTTCAACACGGATGTGAAGCATGTTATCTGCCGACTTTGCCTCCAGGCGAATGGTGATTTCTCCGATAGTATCATACAATCCGAATTTTATGGCATTTTCAACCAGGGGTTGTAACAATAAAGACGGCAGCATCATCTTCTTTGCATCATCCTGGCAAACAATTTCTGTTTTTAAGCGGTGCCCAAACCGTACTTTCTCAATCTCAAGGTAAAGGTGCAGGTGCTTTATTTCTTCTTCCAGGGATACATACAGTTGATCATCTTTCCGGATTGTTCCGCGTAAGAAATCCGAAAGTTGCTGGATCATTTTACGTGCTTCTTCCGGTTTTAGAATTATCAGCGCACTGATCGAATTTAGACTATTAAAAAGAAAATGAGGTTGAAGCTGTTGACGAAGAGATGATAACTCGGCTTCGCGAGCCAGCTTTTCGGTCGTCGACTTTCTGCTTTCAATTTCTTGTTGCTCCCGTATATAGAACCAAACCCAGGTTACGATGGTGATGATGCTGATCATCAGCCATGAAAATAGTCCCCGCACCACCAAAGTCTTTTCAAGGAATACCAGATATCCATCTTCTCCCTGCAGCCATTGTGCTGCAATCCAGCGGATGAGGAACACGCAGGCGATAGCCAGTCCAATACTCCACGTCAGCTGTACAAGTTGTCGCGGGTGATAGAAACGCATGCTGGTGATCATGATGTAGCCCGCGAACGCCAGCACGACCGTTGTAATCGCGGCGTCTTTTATAGCTGTGTCCAACGTTAAGAGTTCGGCATTAAACAACACTAGTGTTTGAAGAACCATCCAGATGGTCCACCATCCGAAATAGATCAGGATCAGATACTGTGTTGAGAAATTCCGAACTCCAGGGACTTGCATTACTTAATAAAATAGCGTTGAGTTTTTACGGAGGGCTATGGCTTTCTGATGAACGAAGTGAATATACTTCGTTGCTTCCGCAGTTTCATGAATCCGCGAATATAATTCAGTGCCATCTTCCAGTTTGTTCACTGGGATGATTTCTGATACATTGACAAACTCCCACTTCACCTCTTTCATCTTATCGTTGTAAAAAGTATCCTCTTCGCGAAGACCGATCGTGCGCGCCTTTAAAAACGCTTCCTCCTTGCTTTCAGCATTTACCAATCTCAGCTGTTCGTCAAATTGATTGCTGCTTTGCTCTGCCGTGATGTTGAATACTATTTTTGTGATGTACCAGTTCATAAGAATTGCCTGAATAAGAATTAAAATGATATACATATCTTTAAAAACTTCTCAAATCGATTCCACCGAAGATGCATGTGCCTTTTATAACCAGCGTTTTGGTTGGATCAACTGTACTGCCTGCTACCTGACGTTTATCCTCAAGACTGCCGAAGATGCATACAAGTTCGTCGGACTGTACCTTCCAATGTGGAGGAACAATAATTTTCGTGCCGCCAAACATCTGAACTACTTCGATTTCCGCAGTTCCAATAATATCTGATTGTGTTAAGTTTATTTCTACGCCACCAAAAGCACATACGCTTTCACCACCTTTAAAATCTTTGGATATTATTTGTTTCTTGTCGCCACCGAAGATTGTTACTGTTTCAAAGGCATTGTTTGAAAGATATTCTGAGTTGTTGCCCTGGTTATACCGTTGTTTCCAATACTCGGCGCCTCGATTTCGTCCGCGGGGACGAAAGATCATGACCAGGCCGATACAGATAATGATAATGGGCCATACGAATTGTTTTAATTCAAGTTCTGGAATAATGTCGTTTATCAGAAAAACAGATCCTATGGCCGTTGGAATCAACCATGCCAGATTCCTGAATGAATGACGGAATCCCAGATAAACACCGATAGAAATGAGCAGCATCGGCCATGAAAAGAACCAATAAGGGAAGTCCACGCCTACCTGCTTCGCCAAGAGCACCGTGCCCACGGCGACGACGATTAGGCCACCCAATGCCCGGCCGCGGTTAAATCCATCATTTTTGATGGGTTCTAGATTTTTATTGCTGTTTTGCGTTTCCATTTTTGCTCGATTTATGAATCAAATAACGCTGGAATTCGCTCTGCCGGACATAGCTAATAGGCGGGTAAAAGACAGCAGTCGGTGAATGAAGGAAACTGGTCGGTGAGCACGGCATTGAATTCTCAGAATCGGTGGACACGACCGAAACGGGCCCAATTAACCATTAACACATTAACCATTAACCATTAACAATTAAACCAGATTCTCCTTTACAGCCTTGTTCACCATATCAATGGCATTATTCACCCCTAACTTCTTCATGATATTGAACCGATGCGTCTCTATTGTACGAACGCTCTTACCGAAGGATTCTGATATTTGTTTGTTGTGTTGACCGTCGATTACCATCCGTAGAATTTCTTTCTCTCTGCGCGTCAGGCTATATGGGTCGTCAATAAGTGCAGGACGTGTGGGGGTTTTTGTTTTAAGCAACCTGTTGGCTAACACGTTCGATACGGCTCCACTAAAATATTTGTTACCGGAATGAATTTGTTTGAGCGCCTTGACAAATTCATTCTTGTCAGTGTCCTTTAATAAATATCCATATGCCCCTGCATCGAGTGCCTGCAACACGTACTCTTCAGAATCATGCATGGAGAGAATTACCGCCTTTGTTGTGGGCGCAAATGTATCCAATTTGGCTGCGGCTTCCAGGCCTGTCATTTCAGGCATCCGGATGTCTAGTATGAGAATGTTGGGTTTTAATGCGCCGGCTACCTGAAGAGCTTCCGCTCCATTGCTGGCTTCGCCGACCACATTGATTTCAGTATCGGACTCAAGCATAGCTTTAATCCCCTTGCGCACCAGCACATGATCATCCGCTAAAACTACACTGATTTTTTCCATAGTATTTTAGAGCATTTAGTCTACCAACACAGCACTTCGCATTGGAACCGTCAACTGCACCGTTGTGCCTTTTCCCGGATCGGAAATTATCTCCAGCCGCCCATTTACATATTCAGTTCTTTCATACATATTGAAAAAACCACGACCTGACTCAATATTAACGCTTCGAGCCTCCACAATTTTAGGATCAAAACCCTTTCCCGCATCCCTCACCGTAATTGTCAAATCATTTTCCGACTGACGGAGAAATACTTCAATGATCTCTGCTTCCGAGTATTTGATCGCATTGTTAATGGCCTCCTGAATAATCCTGAAGATGTTATTCTCAATTTTTTGAGGAAGCCGGTACAATTCACCTTCGGTTTTATAAATTAATTTAATATCGATAAGTTTTCCAATTTCCTGGACAAAAACATTCAAGGCCGCCTGCAGGCCGTAGTCGCCGAGAACTGTTGGTTTGAGGTTAAAGGTGACTTTCCGGACCTCTTTGATGATTTGTTTGATGAGGATGTCAATCTCTGAGATCTTGCTTTGCGCTTTTTCACTCTCCTTTAAATTGATGGATTCGATTTGAAATTTTAACGAGGTCAGCATTTGCCCGATACCGTCGTGAATATCCATGGCAATGCGTTTACGTTCCTCCTCCTGGCCTTCAAGGATCAAAACCGAACGGAATTTCTGCTGATTTATTTTCTTTTCAATTTCCGCCCTGCTCTTCACGTTCATGTTGCGTTCTGCTTGTTTGCGCACAGTCAGATCCGTACCCAGGATAAGAAGCTCTTCAATTTCGTTTTGTTCATTATAGACCGGCGTTATAGTCATGTCTAGCCAGCAATCCCCTCCTTTTGCGTCGTGAAAATATATTTCGCCCTGCCAGTGATTCCCCTCCGAAACCGTATCAACCACTTCGTCCATCCAGTCCCCTGGGTCTTCCATTCCTTCAAAAAGCTGTGAGAGGGGCATTCCCGTTTCCTTTATTTCTTTTTTGGAAAGTTCTTCCAATAGATCCGCGACAAACGTAATGTTTCCGCCCCGGTCTGCCTTTGCGAAAAGGCGTGGATTCTCAACGGGCAGGTTAATGTTGGATATCTGTTCGTATGATTTTTCCAAGGAGGTATATAACGCGCCAATTTCTTTGCTGAGTTGCTTGGCATTCTTCTCAGAAGTAATCAATTGATTGACGGTCTTATTTACCTGTATCGTTGTGGGCCGAAAGACGAAAATGATTTCCAGCAGGATGACAACAATCGAGATCAACATCAAAATGTATTCGAGCTTGCTCAAGGTTGCAATTTTTGCACGTGCTTCAGCATCATACTGGAACACAATGTTGTCCATTTTCCCAAGAAATATAGTTTCGTTGTCAAGCAGGGTTTTTAAGGTCTGCTTAAGGTCCGTCGTGTCAGATAGATTTCCTTTTTTATATTCTATGATATGATTGGCGCTGTTGTAGACGTTCATGAAGTAAGGCTCGAGATCCTTAAACATGCCGATCACCTTTTCGCTATTACTACCGGGAAGATTTAACTTTTTGTCTCCATGCTGCAATCCGTAGTGACCGGCTTTCCATTGCTCAAGCAAATCAGAAAGTGTGCGGATCTTGTCAGGAAAATGGCTATGCTCAATGTCGGTATAGAGCAGCAGAGACATTTTCACGATCCACTGACTTTTATAACGCTGAGTTCCTGCAAGATTAACAACCCTTGAATCGCTGGTTTGATTGCGCAAGTGATCCTGAATTAGAAACTGGCCGACAATCGATACCGTAGCAATCACACTTAGCGCGGAGATGTACCAAACGCCTAATTTGCTAAAGCGATTGAAAGTCAGTTTACTTTCCGGATTAAAGTCTAAAGTCATTTGGGTACGAAGTTACATAGGCCAATTCATCCTCGCTATGCACCAGAGTTTTTTAATTTTGATCCTAATGGTGTTTCAGAATTTGCCTATTCCATGGCAATGTTCCGGGAGAATTCCAGCTTACGAAGATCAGGCTTTGAAGCCGATGTGAACGTAACCATTTTCGATGCGAATGGGATAAACGGTAATGTTGCATTCTTCAGCATTGAGACACTCTCCGGTTTTAAGGGAAAAAGTTTTTTTGTGAAAAGGGCATGCGATCTTGGGCTCTCCTTGCTGAGACCCGATCATGCCACGCGACAACACCATTTGCATTTTGTGGGGACACATATTCTGACAGGCATACCATTCGTTTCTCCTTGAAAAATTAAAAACTGCCACCTGTAAGTCTTTGTACTTTACACAAGCTCCGCCATTCTCGGGAAAATCTTGTACACGGGCTGCTTTAAACCAAACTTTAATATCGTTATGTTGAGTTGATGCATTATTTACCAAGTCCATCGTAAGTAGGGGCTTTGCAAGATTTGAATTAATTACTCCATCCATATTGATCAATCATTTAATTTTTTTATTCCAGTCTACAGGGATTTTTTGATCTCTCAACTCTACAAATGAAAGCGTTGAATCCTGGTCTTCGTCATTGATGAAGTGTCTGTAACGTTCTCGGAGTACAGGGTTTTCAACCACCTTCTTCCATTCACAGTGGTAGTTAGCGATGAGTTCCTTCATCTCCATTTCAAGGTCTTCACCAATGCCCAGGGAATCATTGACAATGACATCACGCAGGTAATCAAGGCCTCCTTCCATCTTATTTAACCAGGTGGCTGTGCGCGTCAGGGGATCGGCGGTTTTGATATAAAACATCAGAAAGCGATCGATCAGCTTGACACAAGTCTCGGTGTCTACATCATTCACAAGCAACTTAGCATGTTGAGGTCGAGCTCCGCCGTTTCCGCATACGTATAGATTCCATCCTTTTTCGGTAGCAATTATTCCAAAATCCTTGGACTGCGCTTCCGCGCATTCGCGAATACAGCCTGAAACAGCGCCTTTCAACTTATGCGGTGCCCGCAGTCCTTTGTATCGCTCTTCAACAAAGATTGCAAATGACACGGAGTCCTGAACGCCATAACGACACCACGTAGAGCCTACACAACTTTTTATAGTGCGAAGCGCTTTTCCATATGCATGACCGCTTTCAAAACCTTCATTGATCAACTCTTCCCATATTTCGGGAAGCTGATCTACCCGTGCACCGAACATATCGATTCGCTGTCCCCCAGTGATCTTCGTGTAAAGACCATACTTCTGAGCGATCCTTCCAATAGCCATAAGTTTGGCAGGTGTAATTTCTCCTCCGGCGATGCGGGGCACGACCGAGTAGGTACCGCCGCGTTGAATGTTCGCAAGGTAACGGTCGTTGGTATCCTGAATGGTATCTTGTTCTGCAATCAGCTCATTCCAAATACTGGCCAGCAAGGAGGCTACGGCAGGCTTGCAAATTTCACAGCCATCACCTTTTCCAACGGTGCTTAGCAGAATGTCGTAAGTTCTGATGCCTTTTACCTTAATAAGATCATAGAGCTCCTGGCGTGAATAATCAAAGTGCTCGCATAGTGTTTTCTTTACTTTATGACCCAATGACTCCAGGGTAATTTTCAAAATATCGTTCACCATTGGCGTACATCCGCCACACCCCGTGCATGCTTTTGTTTTCTTTTTAAGATCGTCGACGGTGGTTGCTCCATGTTCCGTTACCTGACAAACTAAATCGCCTTTAGAAACATTTTCGCAAGAGCAAATCTGCGCTGTGTCAGGAAGACTTTTTACGCCGGCTCCTTCTGCTTCCGCCTTTCCACCTGTACCAATGATTAATGATTCCGGCTGCGCTGGTAAAAGCATTTTATTAACCACCATCTGATGGAAAATATTATATTGACTGGCGTCACCGATAAGAATACCGCCCAATAGATATTTTCCATCTTCGGAAATGTTTATGCGCTTATATACACCGTTACGCTTGTCCTGGAAAGCAATAGGAACGCAGCCGGCAGCTTCACCGAATGGATCTCCGAAACTTCCCACGTCAACACCAATCAGCTTTAGCTTGGTTGACATGTCAAATCCGGTAAATTGCTTTGAAGCTTCGCCTGCAATTTGCTTCGCCACGATGTCGGCCATCTCATATCCTGGAGCGACTAATCCGTAAATCATATTATTATGTACGGCCACTTCCCCGATGGCAAAAATGGATTCGTCGTTGGTACGAAGCAGGTTATCCACTAATACACCGCCCCTTGCATGAGTTTTTATACCGTTTACCTTTGCGAGTTCATCGCGCGGACGAATTCCCGCCGAGATCACCAACATTTCAAGCGATAAGGAACTTCCATCCGTAAATTCAAGGCCTTCTAACTTTCCATTACCTGCTATCTTTTTAGTATTCTTATTAGTATGTATTGTGATGCCAAGTTGGTTAAGTTTATGCGCAAGCACAGCAGATGCTGCGTCATCGATCTGGCGGGGCATCAATCGTGCTGCAAATTCTACAACGTGTGTTTCCAATCCCAGATCAAGCAGCGCTTTTGCAGCTTCCAGTCCCAACAACCCTCCGCCTAGCACGCCAGCTTTTTTTACTTTTTTCCCGTAGTCAATAATTTGATTCAGATCCTCAATGGTGCGATAAACAAATACCCCATGGCGCTCAACACCTTCAACTGTCGGAACAAATGCACTTGATCCGGTAGCCAGTACGAGGTAATCATAGTGATCAACCTTCCCGGTATGGGTTTTTATGGTCTTATTTTCTCGATTTAACTCCGTTACCAATTCACCTGTCAACAATTCCACATTGTTGTCCACATACCATGATGCAGGCGCCATCAAAAGATCGTCTGCCGTTGAACCGGAAAAATAGCTGCTGAGGTGGACCCGGTCATATGCTGGGCGCGGCTCTTCTCCATAAACAATAATTTGAGTTTCTTTTGACCGACTTCGCAGCTTCTCACAAAACTTGTAGCCGACCATTCCATTTCCCACTACAATAACACGACTCATTGCAAACGATTTAAGTAAGTATTGGACGAATTTTAAGTAATAATACGTATTTTGGTCCTAATTTCAATCACTTTATACGTATAATTACGTAAATTTTTTTAAGATCTATACTTATGAGTAGTGAGTCGCATAAAGTCTGGATACTGGGTGCGGGACCCGGGGATCCCGAATTAATTACAGTGAAAGGATTAAAGACAATCCAGCAAGCCGACGTGATTTTATATGATGCCCTGGTTTCGACGGAACTATTGGACTACGCACCCATTGGCTGTAAAAAAATCTATGTAGGAAAGAGAAAGGGGCACAAGGAGTTTCCGCAGGAAGAAATTAATCAGCTCATCGTGTTTTATGCGATTCGGTACAGATGTGTTGTGCGACTAAAAGGAGGAGATCCGAATGTTTTCGGACGCGGTCATGAAGAGATGGAGTACGCCAGGCGAAGAGGAATTTCTGTGGAGATGATTTCGGGAATTTCCAGTGTGTTGGCTGCGCCGGCGGCTGCAGGGATTCCCTTAACAAAACGTGGAATCAATGAAAGTTTTTGGGTGATCACGGGAACGTTATCCTCTGGAGAAATGTCAAACGATATTTCTCTTGCCGCACGATCGACCGCCACGGTTGTCATATTAATGGGGATGACCCATCTGCAAAAAATTGCCGGACTCTTCCAACAGTTTCGTTCTCAGGAAGAACCTGTCGCACTTATCCAACAAGCGACGACCGCGCATCAAAGAATTGTTATTGGTACTGCCGGGGATATTGTTCAACGTGGAATAGATTCAAATGTCAGTTCGCCTGCGGTCATTGTCATCGGCAAAGTTGTCAACGAAAGCGAGATCACCAATCTATTGGTCACTATCAATAGTAGAGAAGAATGACTAGCTTTAACGTGAACTTTTCAATTTTCTTCCATGATTAGCAGTGACCAATTTGAAAAAGCGATAACCACCTTTGATGCTTACAATCTGAATGATCCACATCAGGAGGAGTATGAAGGTAAATTGGTTTCGAAGGAAATGGTCTATGCGCAAAGGATGAGTTCGAGACTCAGCGACTTTTATCCCAGTGCCCCGGAGTATCTTAAGTTAGCTGCGCACTGCCAGCATATCGGCCGTTGGGAAATACCACGCGAATCGTATCCGATGGATAAAAAAGGATACCTGCAGTGGAGAAATGTGTTGAAGACCCATCATGCCAAGCTTGCGGAGCAAATTCTAATAAGCTGTAGATACGATCAGGGTACCATTGATAAGGTAAAGTTTCTCCTCTTAAAAAAGGAGCTCCAAACAAATCCGGATACAAAAATACTGGAAGACGTAATTTGCCTTGTGTTTATTGAGCACTACCTGGAAGAGTTTGCCGAAAAACACGAACCGAAAAAAGTAATCGATATCCTCGGAAAGACCTTAAAGAAAATGTCGCCGCGTGCTATTGAGGAGGCAGGTAAAATTCCGGTTTCCGGGAAAATTAAAATATTAATTCAACAGGCGTTGCAAGCTAGGAGCGCTGCAAAATAGTTTGATGAAGATGGCTCAGGAAATTTTCGGTTGAGCGATCCAGAATTTCAAAAACTTCTTGAAAATTTTTTTCTCCGCCATAGTATGGATCGGGTACTTCTTCACCTTTGCCAAAAGGGTCGAACTCGCGCATCAGCATTACCTTCTCTTTGTGTGATTGATCTTTCAGCAGTTTTAAAATATTACGATGGTTGCTGTGGTCCATTGCCAGTATGTAATCAAACTCATTAAGATCATCTGGAGTGAATTGGCGACAGCAATGTTCGATATTCACGCCGTTTTTCCCCGCATTAGCTATAGTTCTTGAATCGGGGGAATCTCCAATGTGATAATTGGACGTTCCGCAGGAATCTACTTCAAAAAAGCGCTCCAAATTCTTTTTCTTCAATTTGTGCTTAAAAATGGCTTCCGCCAGAGGCGACCGGCAAATGTTCCCCAGGCACACAAAAAGCACTTTTATTTTGTCTGTAGTTATTTGATCCACAATAAGTTAAGTATTTTAAGGCTGTAAAAATACAGCGAATGGGTTACGTAATAAAAGGTTTTTGAATCAATAGGACGAAGCATCCTTGAATAAAGTTTGCCTTTTGATTGAAAAGCCTACCTCTTTTGCTCAGGAGGAGGCTTTTCTCTTTTTCAAGATCTTCAATCAAAGGGATTGTAGGCCAGAATACAAAGGAAAGTAGAACTTGTATTCTACCTTCCTTAAGCAAAAAATTATCGGACTGCAACCCCCAGTCCAACGCTCAGCGTATTGTATTCTTGTATCGAATAGTCACCATTCAAGTAGATGGGACCAAGTTTCAGGCGGACTCCCGCAGTAACTCTTAAACTATTGTTTTTAAATTTTAATGATACCGGATCTTTAAGAACAATGTCATTATTTCCTGTAGGGTCATCAACAATTATATAAGATCCTGTCAAGTCTGATGTTGTATTAATGGTATTATAACCGATCCCGCCATAAAACGTAATGACTGAAATCTTTTTGGAAATTAAGGCCTGAAACAGCCACGCATTCATGCTGTAGTCCAGGAGTTGCTGGCGCGGATCATTTTGTGGTTTGCCAAATTCACCTTCGGTCGAAGTAGATCCCTGGATGTTTGTGAATGCCACCAACATCGATAAGTCAAAAGGCATGGTCTTGAGTCCGGGAATATGCTGTTTGACATCATGCATTAATCCGAAACCAAGAAGTTTAACCTTCGATGAGCCGGTTTCTACCTCTGGCATCCACCTTATTTTTAGATCGGTGTTTTTTATGATTCCAATACCAAGTTGGACAGTTGGTGCAAGAACACCACTAACCTTAATGTTTTCTTTGAAGTCTAGACCTTCAGGTCCATCGAATGTAAAAGTCTGATCTGGAGTTCCATCACCGTTGGTATCAATGGCAGATTGATAGGTGGTTGGTTCATTGGGCCCTACAACGGTAGGGGCCTTTCCTGTACTTGGCGCAATCAAAACTGTGTTTTGAAGTCCTAAAGTTGAAGGTGTAAAATAGTACTTTGAACTTGGTAAAAAGACCGCATTCGCGGATAGACCGATATCAAAACCTAATGAATTGTGCGCTTTTGCCGTATGATACCAACCCCCGTTGAAACTGTAGGAAAGTCCTTCAATCATGGGGTTCAGGTATGCTCCCATTAGTTTGGAAGCATCATTTTTCCCTGCCTCCAGGAAGTTTATGAGGTCTGATTCACTTTGTGCAAATGTCCAGCCCGGCGCTGCAATCAGCAGCACCACAAATATTCTCTTTATTAAAGAAACAATGGAACTTGAGTTCATTTGTTTGGGACATTTAATGGTTTAAAATAAGAGCTTTTAAAAATCACCTATTGCGCAAGTTCTGCGAAAATATTACAAGAGTTGCTTAAGAAGGCATGTATTCAAAATCCCTTGAAATAATAACAGCCGGCGATAAGGCTTTATTTTTAGGACTAAAAACATTATTTCTTAATGCTTTTAAAGAGGTCTTTTATGTAAAATTACCAGGATAACAAAGGCTGCAAGTTACGTTCTACCGGATGTCGCAACCCTTCTGTTTGAAAATTTCCTGGATTGAAATGCACACCTTGCTTTGTACTTTTAGCGCACGATGACTCTATTCTACAATATTGGCTTATCTTTTCTACGGCTGGGATTTCGTGTAGGCGCATTATTTCTTCCCAAGGCCAAAGCTTTTGTCGACGGTAGAAAAAATTTGTTTCAGGAAATTGAAAAAGCATTTCAGGATCAACAAGGACAAGTTGTTTGGATCCATTGTGCTTCTCTTGGGGAATTTGAACAGGGAAGACCTGTGATCGAGTCGCTAAAAAAAGAACGTCCCTCTGTGAAGGTGTTGCTCACTTTTTTTTCACCTTCCGGCTATGAAGTGAGAAAAAATTATAAAGAGGCTGACTACGTATTTTACCTGCCCTGGGATACTTCATCGAATGCCGAGAAATTTATTTCATTAACTAATCCTACCGTTGCAATCTTTGTCAAATATGAATTTTGGTACCACTATTCCATGGAACTAAAATCCAGAAATATTCCGACGATCTCCATTTCTTCCATCTTTCGCGATGAACAACTTTTTTTTAAGCCGCATGGCGGTTTTTACAGGCGGATTTTGAGAAACTTCAGTCATTTCTTTGTTCAGAATAAAGGTTCGCTCGCGCTCTTGAATTCAATCGGGATTGACCAGTGCACGCTAGCCGGCGATACACGGTTTGACCGTGTAAACGCCATTGTTCAGAACGGAGAAGAGATACCAATAGCCCAGGTCTTTAAAGCACGCGAAAAAATTGTTGTTGTCGGGAGTTGTTGGGCGGAAGATCTGGAAGTGTTAACACCATTGATAAATGAAGGGAAGGTCAAATTTATCATTGCACCCCATGAAATAACGGAGACATTTTTGCAAAATATTGAACGTTCCGTCCGGGGAAAGGCAATTCGATACTCAAAGGCCGCAAATCAAAACCTAGAAGATTATCAGGTCTTGATAATCGACAACGTCGGCCTTCTCTCGAGGCTCTATCGATACGGAGAGTTTGCGTACGTAGGTGGGGCATTTGGCAAAGGCCTGCATAATATACTGGAAGCCGCCTGTTATGGAATTCCCATCTTTTTCGGTAACAAAAGTTATCAGCGTTTTCAGGAAGCGAAGGACCTTATCCATCGTGGTGGCGCGTTCGCCGTGGGCAATCATTTAGAGTTGAAAGAAAAATTTGAAATGCTCAACTTTCCGGAGAATTTTCTGCCGGCCTGCGAGGTAACGCGCGCATATGTCGTCGAAAACCTTGGCGCCACAGAAAAGATTATGGACTATTGCCGTAAACTTCTAAAGTGATGCAAGGAATTGTGACGCGCTCTACGGGATCTTTCTATGATGTACTGGGTACTGATGGTGTAAAATACAACTGCAGGGTTCGTGGCAAAATTCGATTGGAGGATATCAAGGAAACCAACCCCGTTGCCGTAGGGGATCATGTTTTGATGGATGTTGAACAGGACGTGGGTTCTATTACAGAAATTCTCCCGCGACATAACCACATGCTGAGGCAGTCGGTGAAGAAGGCCGCTCAATCTCATGTGCTGGCAGCAAACGTTGACCAGGTAATGTTGGTAGTTACTTTCGCCCTTCCCCGAACCTCCCTCGGATTTATTGACCGGTGTTTTGTGAGTGCAGAAGCTTTCCGAATCCCGCAGGTTTTGGTGTTTAACAAAAAGGATCTTCTTGATGACGAAGGATTGGAAGTGTTGAAACAATTAACCAAGCTTTATACCGACATTGGCGTTACTTGTTTTTCAATCTCTGCAAAGCACGACGATCAGCCACAGCTCCTGCAAATTCTCAAGAATAAAACGACCTTGGTTGCTGGGCATTCCGGCGTTGGAAAGTCAACGTTACTGAATAAAATTTCGCCAGACATCAAACAAAGCATTGGTGATATATCAGATTTCTCAGAAAAAGGCAAACACACAACCACCTTTGCCGAGATGTTTTCATTGGATAAAAAAACTTTTGTCATCGATACCCCCGGCGTAAAAGAATGGGGATTGGTTGATATGAATAGTCAGGAAATCTCCGACTATTTTCCCGAAATGCGAGACGTTAGATTGACCTGTAAATTTGGGGCGCGCTGCATCCATATTAACGAGCCTAACTGTGCTATCGTCGATGCGGTTAGAGAAGGCAAAATTGCACTGAGCCGATATGAGAATTATGTGGGTATGATCATGGGTGAAGATAATAGGAAGTGAATTGCTTGATTCTCTGATGCGGAATGTTTTAAGGCGCCAGATCTTAAGATCAGGCTAACCCTACTTTGTGAACTTGCGATTGTAATATTATCAACCGTTGTAAATTCTTTCGAGGCTCTAGTACCTCCTTTTCTCCTGTCGTTTTTTTACCACGGATACTCAGAGCCACGGAACAATCGCAGAACCTTTCCTACGAAGCACGTGTCGACCAACGGCTTGGCCGTCTCAGCGGTCTCGTGTCGAGAGATTTGCCCGAGAGCGCTTGCAACAGAGTTAACCCATTATTGTTGAGCTCATCTCAGCGCATCTCTGCGTTAAAATTTCGACGCAACTGCTTGGCCACGCCGCCAAAAAGCCAGCTTCAAGTAACTTGACAAAGTTGAGTTAAAATTTTTTAACCTTCATCTCCTTATTCTTCATCCAAAGTCCCAAATATTTTAGCGCAAGCGTAAAGTCCAAAGTCCGGATACATTGTCTTATTTCATATTGGATCCGCCTGTTGAACGCCTGCTCGTTCTGACTTGGTCCGATTCAAGTGTCAAAATTTTAAACACACCCGATAGGTAGAATAGTTGTGCTTATTTAAAATTTTAAACTGATTTTGCGAGAACGAATTCTTGAGCTTCCTTTTTTTAACCAATACGCTGGGCTCGTAATGATATTTGAACCTTCTTGATGAGCGAATCCAAAAATCAAAATCCTCATAGGTAAGGCTTTCATCGTATCCGCCCAGGTTTTCAATAACCGCTCTCCGGAACATCATCGTCGGAGAGCAAATGAAATAGCGCTCAATGAGATTTTGGTAGATGTTACCCTGTGGTATTGTATTGTGAGGATATTTTTCCGAATGAAAACACATCCGTTTTCCATGGGCATCGATCCATTCTGCATCACTGAAAATAACGCCATAGCTATCGTCTAGCGTTTCAAATATTTTTATGCCACTCTCCAAACGTTTGGGAAGTAGAATGTCATCGGCAGCGAGGTCGATAATAAAATCGCCGCTGCAAATTTTGAATGCCGTGTTAAAGGCCTTACAAATTCCTTCATTTTTTTCGAGCCTGATAAAAGTGATTTCCCGATGTTGCTTTTGGAAATTTCCGATGATACGTTGGACTTTCGTCGGTGCTTCCGTCATCGACTACAATAAGTTCGTAATTTTTGTAGGTCTGGCTGAGAACGGACTGCATACTTTCAATCACATAATGCTCGTGATTGAAGCAGGTACAAATGACAGAGATTTTTGGCAGTGTGGCGTTCAAAGCTGTTTCAGAAAGGTTAGTTTAAAAGAGTCAAAACTTCCAAACGTTTTCTTAAAAGCATATAAGCCCTTGTTGAGTTCCCCCTTGTCGGTTGATATCCCCAGGTCCAAAATTTTATAATGCCTTTCCTGGCAATATCGGTAGATCCCGTTTATTAATAATGTAATCGGACTATGAGGTCTAAAGGCAAGGGCGTCGCCAATGTAAAAGCAATACAAAATTTTATCGTTCACTTTGATGCAAGCTGAAGCTGCGATCAATCTATTTTTGTCAAATACCCCAAACAATAAATAATTGCTGGGAAAAAGTTTGAACATCGCTCCAAGATCTTCGAAGGTCATCGTAACGGGATACCCTTTGCTTATCCTGCTTTCAACAATGAGAGAATACGCCTCCTCCAGATATTTCAACGGGATTTCGCGGAAGCTAAAGTCAAGGGATTCTGCTTGACGCAACCTACGCTTTTTATGCGTGTTCAAATCCATTGAGCGTTCTGTTACGCGAATAACCTGGGTAATGTCCTCATATTTTGTACTGAAGCTGGCGCCGATCAATGTTTCCTTGATTAACGCGCTCTGCTCTGGTTCATAAATCTCCGGAAAAGATCGAATCATCAAATTCGCGATTCCCGTAGCCCTGGACCAGGCTTCGATTTTTTCAAGAAGTGAATTTAAATTGCTTCTGCCACTGCCAGATGTGATTACGAAACTACCAAAGGGAGACTTGTCCAGGCTTATCAGCAAATTACCGACGCGGGAAAAATAAATTTTAGAACCACCCTCTTCAAAAGTGATGATTTCATTTTCAGGATGTCTGAAAATAAATTCAGGCTTGTGAAATAAAAAAGTTGACGACGGACTGTCCACGCTACACCGTTAGTTTTTTAAATGCATCGAAGTCTTTTACGGTTATGTCATTTTTAAAAACGTCTGATGCGGCAACTGCGGCCACAGCTCCATTGTGGAACTTTAGTTTTATCCAGTGCAACCTGGGATAGTAAAGTACGGTTGCAGGATCGTTCAATAGAAATTCGTATCGTTCGCCTTGTATACTTTCCACAAAGGCATCGATAACGCCGGAAATACAAATGATGACACGGTCGGTATTTACGTGTGCATGGTTGCCACGATGTGCTTCACCTTCAATATTATAAATCCAGTACAATTGTTTTACGTCAAAAGGTAGGGTTCCGTCTACTTCCATAAAAGATAGAGTTCCCGATTTGCTAGCCACTTGAGGTACTTTGATGAGGTGCGGTTTAGTAATCATGAAAAAATCAATAGGGAATTCCCAACCGTTTGTAAATAAAGTGCATTAACCATGCCGGCCCGATCAATAAAAACTGGATGTCTTTCAGAAAGGAAGGTTTTTTCCCTTCTACTTTATGACCATAAAACTGACCAACCCATGCTACAAAAAAAATAACCAGACTTATTACCCATAATGGCGCATTGATCGTTCGCGCCAGAAGATTGACTACGAACATACACGACACGGCGAAAAGCATCATACCAACGCTTAGCGGAATAGATAATGAGACATAATAAATGAGAATCAGGATCAGCACAACGGCTGCCCAATTCGCATAAGGATTACCTACACCTAAAATCGATTGAACGGGCTGCGATGGAATTGACGCGACGAGTCCAACGATGCTAAAAAAAATCAATGGAACACAAATCCAGTGAATCGTTTTATTGATTGAATTTTGGTGATTTTCAGCATATTCTTCAAAAAGCTGATCAATTTTGCGCATATACAAAATATTCTGTCTACTAATTTACTCTTAACTTTTGGTTTTTACTCGCTTCCATTCTTTTATCTGCCAGTGAACTCTCCCAGTGGTAAGGTGATTGGACTTTATGTCGTAAATTTTAATCTCGCAAATTATTGTCACCGACTCCTGCAACTTTAGTGGCTCGTGTATATGTTGGCGAAGCCATTCTTCCGAGATCGAAAAATGTGCTATCGCATCCATTTTTCCCTGGTAATGATAGTCCATTTCCAGTCGTTGCATGATAATTCTGTAGGTGTCAAATCCAAGCTTTGAAATCAGCAGAAGGCCAGTCGCATATTCTGAAATAGTAGCCAGCGCGCAAGCATGTAAACCCCGAATGTGATTAAGATTTTTGCGTTTATATGGAAGTAGAAGTTTGATGTCATAATCACCGATCTCAATGATTCTAAACCCATGAGGTTTATTGAACGGTATCATCCTTAAAAGTCCAAGGTTTAGTAACCATAGGTAAAATTTAGAATGTTTGGCTCGTTCGATAAAGGTGGACGAAAGCATATGGACTTATTGTTTTATCGGAAGTTAAACAGAAAACAGTTTCCTTTGATAACTTGTGTCAGAACTTGAAATATTAATGAATATGAAGAAAGTAATTGTATTGGGGGCCGGCTTGGTCGGAAAGGAAATGGCCATTGATTTATCGGAAAAGTTTGACGTTACGTCCGTTGATATAAATGAGGACGCATTGGATCGCATTGCCAAGCAAGGGATAAAAACACTACGATTAGATTTCACGAATGAAGAGCGTTTGAAGAGTGTAGTAGCAGAAGCAGATTTGGTTGTGGGCGCGGTTCCTGGTTTTTTAGGTTTCGAAACCGTAAAGCGTGTCATTGAAGCGGGCAAAGACATGGTCGATATTTCATTTTTTCCCGAAGATCCTTTCCAGCTGGAAGCGCTTGCAAAGCAAAAAAATGTTACCGTGGTTACCGATTGTGGCGTTGCACCCGGAATGGGCAATATCATTTTAGGATACCATAACAAGCGGATGAAAATTTTGGAGTATGAATGTTTGGTAGGAGGATTGCCGGTTGTTAGGGAATGGCCATACGAATACAAAGCAGTTTTTTCGCCTATTGATGTCATTGAAGAGTATACGCGACCGGCCAGGTATGTACAAAGTGGCGTTGTGGTGGTAAAGGAAGCGCTTTCAGACCCTGAGCTTGTTCATTTCGACGGTGTTGGAACATTGGAATCATGGAACTCCGACGGGCTTCGTTCCTTGATTAAGACCATGGCGAATATTCCCAATATGATTGAGAAGACTCTCCGATATCCCGGATGTATCGAATATTTAAGGGTACTACGCGAGACTGGTTTTTTTTCGTACGAGGAGGTAGATGTAAAAGGCGCCAAAGTCAGACCTATTGACGTTACAGCAAAATTGTTATTTCCCAAATGGAAATTAAAACCTGGGGAAGAGGAATTTACCGTGATGAGAGTTCGCTTAAGTGGAGAAGAAAACGGACAACAAAAGAGATATCAATATAATCTTCTCGATAGGACCAACAAACTAACGAACACACTATCGATGGCCCGCACAACCGGTTATACCTGTACCGCAGCCGTTAACCTGGTATTGGATAGAAAATTTACGCGGAAAGGAATTTCACCGCCAGAGTTCTTGGGTGAAGATGAGGCGAACTTTTTATTTATAGTGGATTATTTAAAAGCGCGAGGAGTCATCTACAATCTCGAAACTAAAACTTAAGATCGATCAATTTATTTTCCGCCTCAGATTAGGGACTTTGATTTTGTCGATTTAATTGGTGATGAAAAATGAATATCCAACAAGAAATATCCAGTATCCCTGCCTGACCGTCGGCAGGGAATGATGATCAGATCCGGTAGCTAAGTGTCGTTTGAAATTGACCATTTGCTTCGAAATTTTAACGCTGAGCTACGCTGAGAATAGCTCAACAAAAAATATTGTACTTCTCGTTGCTAACTGCTCGTGCTAATGTTACTCGACACGAGACCGCTGAGACACGGCCAAGCCGTGGGTCGACACGTACTTCGTAGGAAAAGTTCTGTGATTTTCTCTGTGCCTCTGAGACTTCTATATAACTAGCCAATATGTTGCGCAGCAAGCGCGATTCTATATTGGCCAGGCAAGGGTCTAATTCATCTCGCAACGCTTACTTCTGTGCCGGCGCGTTGGCCTGAGCCAAATGCGGGGGTGGCCCGGCATGCGGGCGGAAGCATATTTACTCATACCCGCATCCATGCGCACTTCCCTTCGTGAACCTCATACACGCCTTCACGCGCAAAAGCGTTCGGTTTGGCTCTTGATTTTTTGGTTCTTTTGTACCTGCCTGCGCGGAGCCGCTTCGGCGAAGGCACGGTCAAGACAAAAGAACGTAAATAAGAAAAGCCCGTTGCATTAAGATATTTTTTAGTGCTGGAATACCGAGGAAAAATACAGGGAGATCGCTGAGCGTCGACTTAGCTCTCTGGATTTTCTCAGCGCAAATTCCTCTGCGGCGTCAGCGCTTAAAATTCCAACTCGTTATATAGAAGTCACAGAGAACACAGTTTCACAAAGAAAAAAAAGCATTCTCCGTAACCTTGTGTGCCCTGTGTCTCCTGTGGTGAATAAAAGTTGAGTCTGTCTTAGAGAACTTCAAACCTCGAACCTCAAACTTCGAACTACCGAGTAGCAAGTTTACTTTTCCAGTAGCCATACAAAAAGTAAAATATAAGTCCAAAGCCCATCCATCCAAAGAACACCAGCCAACTGCTGGTTGGAATTTCAATCATTAAATAAAGACAACAAATCATCCCCAGAACAGGGATCAGGGATAACTTTTTAGTGAATGAGAACAAGGTGATAGCAGCAAACATAATTACAAAGAGGATAAATAGTATTTGTTCCTGTGTATCGTGAAAAAGATTGACAAGAGAGTCAGCCAGGCGCGTGCGGAACGCGTAAATGAAAACAAAAAATAGCGGCATGACGATCCATTGCGCATTGATATATGGAAGATTAAATTTTTTCTCCGCCGATTTTTCTTTTGGAGGTAACAACAATACGCCGCCACATACAATTACAAAGGCAAACAATGTTCCTATGCTCGTTAAGTCAGTCATGATCGCGCTTTCAACAAAAAGCGAAGGTATTGCAACAATGATTCCTGTTACGATCGTAGAAAAACCCGGCGTTTGAAACCTTGGGTGGATTTTTCCGAATCGCTTAGGCATTAATCCGTCGCGGCTCATGCTCATCCAAATGCGAGGCTGACCAATCTGAAATACGAGTAACACACTGGTAGCAGCAAAGACTGCACTAACGGAAATAAAAAATCCTACCTTGCCTAAGTTGATTTTTTCGAAAACATAGGCTAACGGATCGGCTACATTATTAAACTCCGCATAACTAACCATGCCCGTGATCACGAGCGTAACAACTACATAAATTACCGTACAAATGATTAACGAATAAATCATACCCCGGGGCAAATCCCGCTGTGGGTTGGCGCATTCTTCGGCTGTTGTCGAGATCGCATCAAAACCGATGTAGGCGAAAAATACTGCTGAAACCCCTTTGAGGACGCCAGTAAAACCATTCGGTAAAAATGGCGACCAGTTATCTGTGTCGATATAGAATACTCCGATAGCAACAATAACGGCAAGAACAACCAGCTTTAAACCAACCATGAAGTTTGCACTGGTTCTGCTTTCCTTGATGCCAATATAGGCCAACGCCGTTATGAAAATTATGATTACAAAGGCAGGGAGGTTGCAAATAAATCTGTATCCCGCGATGACTGGCGCTTTCGCCCATGTGAGCCCATCGGTGGGAGCTCCTGCAGATTGTGCCGAAACAAATTCTTTATGCGCTGTGGTTGGATCTGTCGCCAGCCATTCGGGCAGATGGATTCCCACACCTTCCAATAAATTGACAAAATAGCTGCTCCATGAAATTGAAACAACGACGTTTCCAATACCATACTCCAGAATGAGCGCCCAGCCGATTACCCACGCAACGAGTTCACCAAACGTGACATAGGAGTAGGTATATGCACTGCCTGCGACGGGAACGCGCGAGGCAAACTCGGCATAACAAAGGGCCGTAAAGCCACAGGTAACTGCCGTAATGAGGAACAAAAAAACAACCCCAGGACCACCGTTATAGGCAGCTTGTCCGATGGTGGAAAATATGCCAGCCCCAATAACGGCAGCGATACCCATCGATGTTAGGTCACGTACACCCAGTATTTTCTTGAGGCCTTTACCCCCATGATCATCGCCCAATCCATGTTCGGCGTCTTTAAGAATAGTTGAAAGAGGTTTTTTTCGGAATAGCGACTTCACACCCAATTGGAATTATGTGGCTCAAAATAGTTATTTTTTTGAGTTAAATTAAGGCTCGAATGATTCAGTATTTTTTTAAACACAGGCTCAACCTGATTTTTTAATGGATTTATCGGATAAACTTCAGCAGGATATTCATCGAAATGAGGATGGATACAAAATTTCGATCACAACAGATGAATTGAATCTTCTGCCGCTTAAGACGTTTGAAGGAAAGGTGAATGTTATCACCGAGGCTGACAAACTAGCCAAAGTTAAGTTGGAGATAGAAAAACATGGAATTGTTGGCTTTGACACGGAAACGCGCCCTAGTTTTAAGCGCGGCCAGGTTTATAAAGTAGCGCTGCTGCAGTTGGCCGTTCCCAACAAGGTGTTTCTGATACGCCTTCATCACACGGGTCTTCCACACGAGATAACCTCTATTTTTGAAAATCCTGACATTATCAAAGCAGGTGTAGCCATTCATGACGATATCAAATCTTTGCAAAAGATAAGTAAGTTCAACCCCACTGCATTTGTCGAGTTAGCCACCTTGGCACGAACCTCTGGGTTGCAAGTCGAAAGTGTAAAAAAACTGGCGGGTTTGTTATTGGGGATTCGTATCTCCAAAAGTGCTCAGACGTCGAATTGGGAAGCGCCGACCTTAACTGAAAAGCAAATCGATTACGCAGCAACCGACGCATGGGTGTGTCTCGAGATCTATAGCAAGCTCCTTAAAGTCAAGAGCTACGGGGACATTTAACTTCAACACATCGAACCTGTCTGTGGCCTTTGCACATGGGACAGTAGAAGATTCGATGTACAGGACGATCACGGGAGCACCAGGATATGAGTTCCCAAGCCAGGAGTAAATTGACGCAAGCATTAGAGTATTATCAACTTCCCGAAAGTTCTAGACTTTCGGGAAGTTTTTCGAGCAGTTTTTACCAAGCCGATGTCTGGTGGAAAAAACTCCGCAGGTGGAAGTACGATTGATTCAGGATCTTCTGTCGATTTTCACCCATCCATTTACAAACGACAACAAATGTTTACATCGCGCTCCAACAGATTTTTGTCAAGATTCTAAATATTTTACGATATTTTACCATCGTGATCTTTCACACATAAGGGAGATATACGCAGTCGTATACTTGCCGTGAAATATACGCAATGCGTATATTGAGTTGTTGGCGGCAATGCACAGAATATAAGAGAAATCTGATGACAGAATCAATCCAATGAGTACAGCGTTTGACGTGATCTTTTTGATGAAGAAATTTAAGCAGTCTTTCTTTCGGAATTTGTAGTTGACAAAGACAAGTATTGAAACAAATGAACAGCGATCAACGACAATTTAAGAATGTTTAATAATGACGCAGGTGAAAGACAGAAGGACGAATGTTTTTTCTTTTGATCGACTGAAGTAAGTATTGAATTGGAGAGCTGCCAAGCACAACAACATGTATGCGTCATGTAATTTTTTTATTTTTGCTCAGCGCCATTATACATAAATGGGCAATTTTAGTGACACCCTACAAGCAGACAATTCCGACTGACTTTTCAACAACCTGGAAAAAAATGATGTAAAATTTGCGAAACCAGAAAAATAAAAATATGATCACTCAAAAAATTACACCCTATTTGTGGGTAGAGAAAGATGCCAAAGCTGTAGCAGATTACTACTTATATTTTTAAAGACGGTAAGCTGAAAGATTTTCGCAAGTTCGATAGTGACGAAAGTGGAAATGATGCAGGAATAGAAACAGCTGTAATTGAAATAGCAGGAATGGAGTTTAGTATATTAGCAGCAGGCCCACTATTCAAATTTAATGAAGCAGTTTCTTTTGTTATCAATACAAAAGACCAAGTTGAAACGGATTACTATTGGGAAGCTCTTACTAAAAATGGTGGTGAGGAAAGCTCTTGTGGATGGTGTAAAGATAAATATGGATTATCATGGCAAGTTGTACCAACTGAATATTTTGAATTAATACATAGCGATGACCCAATAGTAAGGGACAAAGCAATGAAGAACACATTAAAGCAGAAAATAATTGATACTTTCAGAACTCAAATAAACTTTAATTATTGACTAATTACCAGACAAGGCAGAGAGTAAATGGGAAACTGTATTGTCTGCTAGAAATACAGAAATTTAATCCAAAACTGCCCCATACTGACAAAGTTTGTCATGTGGGCCTAATTGTCGTATTTCGAAATACGGACACATGAAAATCCGATGGGAACATTTCATTTCTCATTTATGCACGTGACAATCCTGCACGAGAAGATATAGCCGAAAGTTTTCTTTTGTATTTGGCTGTTGAGTATCGATCTGATAGGATTTCTGAATCACTTAAAACTACGATATTGGAAACAATGCCAAACCGATCGATTTACTTTAAGAATCTTGATCTTGACATGTACCCTATTGAATAGAACTAAGATCAACTTCCCGAAAGTTTTAAACTTTCGGGAAGTTTTGTCAACTATCTGGAAGCTAGTTATCCGTAAATATCGTTCAAAACACCAGCCAGCCGGATGCCTGCTTGAAGCAGACGATAACGGACGATGTGAAAATTATCGTAAGCATATTTGTAGCCCAATTTTCCATTTCCATAGTTGTAGACATTGTCCCGGTAGGATATGCTCTCCGTTGCCCATTGCTCGACTGAACTTTTTTGCCAGGCTGATATTTTATCTTTCCCGGGTTTTTCAAGGGACTCTGCCAGTTCGGTATAGCTCAGGTTCGTGTCATCGATCATTTGGCTGTCCCACACACGGTGCAGGTTGCTCTCAGAACGGAACCAGGTTAATTTGATATCGTTCCCTCCATGGTCGCCTTCGGCACCGACGTGGAGGGGCTGATGGATATCACCAATCAGATGAATAAGCATTTTAAGGTGCTCCGCTTCATCCTTAGCATTTAACTTTTTTGATTTTAAAGCCGTGATAAGACGATCTATTGTTTGGATCACATCTCCCTTTGGATTTTTTTTCGTCTCCGCGTATGTTTTTCCCTGCGGTATTGTTACAAAATGCCAGTCTTCGGCATAATTGTATATCGAATCAGAACGGATTTCATCCATCCAGTTACTGGCCATTGCCAGGGACTGCCCACCAAGAATACGATCAAGTTCCTTTTTCGCTTTTTTACTGACATTTTTTTCTGCTATCCATCCAGTGACCCGGTGACCGGTTGAGCCCCACGCGAAAGCGGTTGTAACCAGATGGAAAAGTAGAATGGTGACGGCTAAATTTTTCATAGATTTTCTTATCCGATGATGCATATCCTTAAAGTTACGCGTTAAACTATTGTCAATCGCCTGACTGCACTGAACGTCACAAGTTCTTCATTTTCAGTTAATGGTAGGTTATCAGGCAATGAATTAAAATTTATACCTTTCGTAAAAGGCTATTATGACAAAGAGGGTAAAATTATCTGCCTTGCTTGTGGCCAATCAGCTCGATATTAAGGGCATCAAATCTTTTCTGGACATCAAGCCGTTGGTTGATTCTTCATCAGAATTGTTTTACTCCTTTGGCCCTGAAAAATTCCAGTACTTCTTTAACTATGGCGTGATCGTCTTTGCCGGATATTCTGAGGACGAAATGAAGTGGGCAATAAAGGCCGTGCAATTATACCAGCGAAACCCAATACCGAACTGGCTTAGGGATGATCACGAAGTTTGTGTTCAGGAAGGAAGTAACATAGTCTTTAACTATGATGAATTGATCCTGGATAAAGTCGACAGCAAGGTATTTCGTATCGCCATGTTCAATCTCGCGCAATCGGTAGCATTGGATCATTATCACAGTGTCACTGAAAACCTGCTCGCAGAGCTGAAAAGTTTTGCCAACCAATTGGAGCTCACCGGAAAATTAAAAATCAGCCGCAAAAACATGATGCGCTTTTTGGGCAGGGCCTTGAATACACAGAATGAAATTGCCGAGAACATATACATTTTCGATGCACCAGATCAGGTATGGGATGATGAATACCTGGACAAGTTGTATCAGGGATTGATGAAACACTTCGATTTACGGGTCCGCTTTAGCGAAATTGAATACACTTTAAAGATCATTAACGACAATCTCTCCATCTTTCGGGAGATTATTAACCAACGGGAGAGCAGCTTGTTGGAGTTAATCATTATCATCCTAATTTTGGTAGAAATTGTTGATCTGTTCATTACCAAACTTTTGACCTAAATGATCGCTGTAAAAGAGGGGCATTGCCAGGCATGAAGAAAGACCTTGTCCTGGATTTTGACATGCAGACGCAGCCCGATGATGTGACGTGCGGGCCGACATGTTTGACTGCATTGTATAATTACTATGGCGATGACATCCCCCTTAAAGAAGTGATCCAGGAAGTTAAGCAGCTGAAACTGGGAGGGACGTTGGCGGTTATGCTGGGAAATCACGCCTTAAAGCGAGGGTACAGCGCACGAATCTACACCTACAATCTCACTGTATTTGATCCGACCTGGTTTAAACATTCATCAAAAAAAATGATTCGCTTCCTCCGCGAACAAATGGAGTTCAAACACAAACGGCGCAAACTAAAGGTTGCGTCCCAGGCTTACATTAAATTTCTGCAAGCAGGTGGGGAAGTACGGAATATTGAATTGGATGAATCGCTCATTAAAAACTACCT
This sequence comes from uncultured Bacteroidota bacterium, assembly GCA_963813425.1. GTDB lineage: Bacteria > Bacteroidota > Bacteroidia > Cytophagales > Cyclobacteriaceae > Chryseolinea. The sequence goes on along the minus strand of CAWEZB010000009.1, from coordinate 65,420 downwards.
GAAACAATCCATTCCAATTGTAACCGGTTTGAGCGCAACTTACCTATACGGGTCGGCCCGCGAAATTCCGCAGTTTGATATTTATGATAGTATTAAGGGTGAACCCGCGGGTCACTTTGTGGTTATTACAGGTTTTGATGAGGATAAAAATTGTGTCCACATTACAGATCCAAATGAACCAAATCCCATTGGCCAGGGTAAAGTGTATAGCGTCAGCTTTGCACGGCTGATAAATAGTATTATGCTTGGCATCGTGACATATGATGCAAATTTGTTGATTATCCAACCAAAAGAAAAAAAGGCACATGCCAAAGCTCATAATAGTTGAAAATCCGGATCACTGGCAATTCAACCTGGAAGATGTTGAAGTCATTACACCCTCCAAATACATTTCAGGAGAAGCTTATCAGGAAACCAAAGGCGTAAAAGTCATCAACTTGTGCAAGTCGTTTCAGTATCAAAGTATTGGTTATTACGTGTCGTTGCTGGCTGAGGCGCGAAAGCACAAAGTGTTGCCCGGAATTTCAACGATTCAAGACCTGCGGTTTCCATCGATACTTCGCGAAGATTTTCAGGATTTTGATGACCTGATACAGAATTCATTCAAGAATGTATCTCAAGATAAGGTCGAATTCGATATTTATTTTGGCATCACGCAGGAAGAAAATCTCAATAAACTGGCAAAGCAGTTGTTCCAGTATATTCCAGCCCCATCGTTGAGTGTAACGTTTACGAAACGTAGCAAATGGGTATTGCAAAGTATTAAACCTTTAAGCTTTGGTGAAGTACCGGAAGAAGAAATGACGCTATTGCGGACCGCAGCTGAAAAATATTTACAACGTAAACGTGACGTTCGTCCTGATAAAAAGAAATACGATTTGGCGATTCTGGTGGATCCGGACGATCCTAACCCGCCTTCGGATGAAAAAGCTTTGCAGAAATTTATCAAGGCCGGAGACCAGGCAGGTTTTTATGTAGAATTGATTACCAAGGACGACTTCGATGAATTAATTCAATACGATGCCTTGTTCATTCGTGAAACCACTTTTGTAAATCACCACACGTTTCGATTTGCAAAAAAGGCACAGTCGCTGGGCATGGTTGTCATAGACGATCCCGATTCAATTTTAAAATGTACCAATAAGATCTACCTGAATGAGTTGTTGACTGCAAACAAGATTCTTACACCTGTTTCATTTGTGATAAGCAAGGATAACTATAAAAATTTGCCAAAAAAACTGGCCTATCCATTCATACTGAAACAACCTGATGGAGCGTTCAGCAAAGGGGTGTTTAAGATTAAGACCGAAGAGGAATATAAACAGGCATGTGGCACCATGTTTCAGAAGTCTGAGTTACTAATAGCCCAGGAGTTTTTACCGACCGCTTTTGATTGGCGCGTGGGTATTTTGGGCGGGGAGCCTCTGTTTGTTTGTAAATATTTTATGGCATCCGAGCATTGGCAAATTGTAAATTGGAGTTCCGACAAACAACAACAGGAGGGCGCAGTGGAATGTGTTGCTTTTTATCAGGCACCTGCAGAGTTGATATCCACGGCGTTGGAGGCTACCGCATTGATCGGTCAAGGCCTATACGGTGTGGATATGAAAGAAGTTGATGGTAAATTCTACGTGATTGAGATCAACGACAATCCGAATATTGATGCAGGGATTGAAGATAAGATTATGAAAGATAAATTGTACTCGGTGATTATGGAAGTATTTCTAACTAGAATCAAAGCCGACAAATAATGACGCAGCCACCACGGATACACTTATTTCAAGGGTATGGCATCGAACTTGAATACATGCTGGTCGATCGCGATTCATTAAAAATCAAGCCTATAACCGACGAGCTATTGAAACACGAGCTCGGTGAGTATGGAAGTGATTTCGAAAATGGTATCGTGACATGGTCAAACGAACTTGTCCTGCACGTTGTAGAACTAAAGTCAACAAAGCCCGAGGCAGATTTTCCAGCCCTCGAACTAAAATTTTCGGAAAATGTAAAAAGCATCAATTCCATTTTATCAAAATGGAATGCAATGCTTATGCCTACGGCCGCGCATCCATTCATGGATCCAATGAAGGAAACAAAAATCTGGCCCCATGAAAATAACGAGGTGTATGCCATTTACAACAAGATCTTCGATTGCCGTGGTCACGGTTGGTCTAACCTGCAGAGCACCCACCTCAACCTTCCCTTTTATGATGATGAAGAGTTCGCGAAATTACATGCTGCGGTCCGATTGGTGTTGCCGATCCTTCCGGCTTTATGCGCCAGCTCACCTATTCTCGACGGCAAGCTAACGGGAACGCTGGATACACGTTTGAAATTCTATAAAACAAATCAGTCAAAAATACCATCAATCACAGGAAAAGTAATTCCGGAAGCCGTTTTTTCAAAACGCAATTATCTGAATACCATCTACGAAAAAATCAAGGCAGATATTTCCCCGTATGACCCGAATGAAGAATTAAATGCGATCTGGGTTAACTCGCGTGGCGCTATCCCCAGGTTTGACCGAGGCTCAATCGAAATCAGGTTAATGGATATCCAGGAATGTCCTGCCGCTGATTTGGCAGCGCTTGCATTGGTCATTGAAACCATCAAAGCGCTGAGTGCGAATTTTTTTATCGGCCTGGAGTCCCAGATGAAATGGAAAACGGAAAGCCTGGCTCAAATTCTGGATCAAACGATCGTGCATGCTGGGCAGACTGTATTGGATAATGGCGAATATTTAGCTTTATTTGACTTTCCTGGGACGAAGTCTCTAGCATGTGAGTTGTGGAAACATATTTTGGACCTATTATTAGAAAAAGGAAACCTTCCCCTTGAGCGCTACAAGAAGGAGTTAAATATTATCTTAGAAGAGGGCACGCTTGCCCATCGGATTGTTCGCGCCATCAACAAAGATCAATCAACTGAAAGCATTGCAAGCGTTTACCGAAGGTTGGCAGATTGTTTGTCACAAAACAAAATGTTTTTGAACTGAGTGTTTGAACTTCCACGAAAAGGAAAAACAAGTTTAGAACATGAATCTCATCATTACCTGCGAGCACGGCGGGAATCAAGTGCCCGAAAATTACAGTCACATCTTTGCAGATGTTCAAGACGTATTGCATTCACATCAAGGCTGGGATCCTGGCGCGCTGGAAATTGCCCGCTTTGTTGCCACCGAATGCAGCGCTCCTTTGTTTAGCTGTGAGACCACCCGGCTGCTTATCGAAACGAACCGGTCTCTGAATAGTCATCAATTATATTCCACGTATTCCCGGAAGTTGTATGAAACAGATCATGATTTCATTCTTAAACAATTTTACTTGCCGCATCGAAATGGTGTTGAAGAACTCATTTCGAAAGTTTCCAAGCCAGCATTGCATCTTTCCATACACTCCTTTACGCCGGTTCTAAATGGCCACACCCGCGACGTGGATATTGGGATTTTGTTTGATCCTGATCGAAAACGTGAATCAGACTTTTGTAAACAATTATGCGATGGGCTTGAGCAAACTCTTCCATTGTTAGTCATAAAGTTCAACGAACCGTATAAAGGAACCGATGATGGGTTTACGACCTACCTTCGTACAAAATTTAGCGATGACGAATACCTTGGAATTGAAATTGAAGTAAATCAAAAATATGTGGGAACAGAAACGTGGGAGATGATCGCTATGGGACTAAAAGAAGTGTTGTTTGAAATCTTGTATGATGAAGGGCAATGACAGAACTATTGCTGATTTAGTTCGTTCAGGATGCTTTTGAGTTTTTCTAAGTGATCTCCGTACAATTTCTTGAGAAACCAGCGGGCAAACCAGGAACTGATGAAGAAAAATACTCCTGCCATAAACAAGAGGTAAATAATCGTGCTCGGATTGGAAAAAAATTCAACGAAATTATTGGTTCCCCTTTCCATAACACTAAATAACAAGCCAAGAAAAAAATAAACCGGATATAGTACGGTATAGCTGTTTTTATAAAATTTCAGGTAGCCAGTAAGATTCGTAATCAGGAAAGAAATTGTATCATGAAGGTTTTCATTGATACCCTGCACGCGATTTAAAACCGACAATTTTTTGACGTAGTATATCGTAGAGGCTAAGCACATCAACAAAAGGGAAATCGAGGTCCATTTCATCGCACCTCTTTGCAGCGAGAGAGCATAAATCAAAAGTGCAACGCTTACGGCAATGGTAAAAACCAGTTCGAACCATACATTGCGTTTTAATTTGTTGATAATAGAAATGCTTCTCCCTTTTAGCATCATCGCAATTTCCTGCTCGTTCTTCGGTTGAAATACGGGCTCGCTACTTTTCCAAATGCTTTTTAAGTCTTCCAATTCCATATTATGGACACATAAGTTTTTTTAGTTTTTCTCTTATTCTATTCATGCGGACGCGCACATTATTTTGTGTGATTCCAATAGTTTCGGCGATTTCTTCATATGGAATTTCTTCTAACGCCATCATGATCATCGCACGTTCAATTTCCGATAACTGGCGTATTGCCCACTGGAGTTTTTGAAAATTTTCATCGTAATCATCACCGCCAGCATCTGATATGTTTAAGTGCATTTCCCGCAAGTCCTCGGTCTTTAGCAACCGTGTTTGTTTCCTATAACCTGAAATCGCCGTATTCAATGCAATGCGATACATCCAGGTAGATATTTTTGACTCCCCTCTAAACGATGAAAATGATTTCCACAACTGAAGGACAATTTCCTGAAACAGGTCGTTTCTCACATCCGCGTCATTTTCGTACATGATACAGACCTTATGGATTAACCCCTGATGTTCGTTGATTAGGCTAATGAAATTTTTTTCTTCCGCTATCGCCAAGGGAAAATGTCTTTAGTGAATGAGTCGAAGTTAAAAAAAGAAAATTACAGTCTCGCCCTGTCTTTGTAAGACAAGCCTTAAAAGTGTATAAATTACATTTTTAAAGAAAAAAGAATAACTTGGCGCCTATAAACCTATTTCAATCGTATGAAAAGTCTGATGCAAATTCTTGTATTGTCCCTGTGTTTCTTGCCGCTATCCGCACAAAACCAGCTGATCTTAAATGTGGATTTAGGCAAGGACAAAATTAACAAACATATCTATGGGCATTTTGCCGAGCACCTGGGTCGATGCATATACGGTGGATTTTATGTTGGTGAGGATAACACCAAGATCAAGCATACGAACGGCGTGCGCAACGATGTAGTAGATGCGTTGAAAAAATTGAAAATTGCCAATCTTCGTTGGCCCGGTGGGTGTTTCGCCGATACCTATCACTGGAAAGATGGTATTGGTCCAAAGGACAAGCGGCCTACAATCGTAAACCGTTGGTGGGGAGGAGTAACGGAAGATAACAGTTTTGGCACGCACAATTTCCTCGACATGTGTGAGCTAATAGGAACGGAGCCATACCTGTCAGGAAATGTCGGCAGTGGCACGGTCCAGGAATTTATCGATTGGGTTCAGTATACCACTTTCGACGGAAAAAGCCCGATGTCTGATCTGCGTAAGCAAAATGGCAGGGCGAATCCCTGGAAAGTAAAATATTGGGGTATAGGAAATGAGGCATGGGGATGTGGTGGAAACATGCGCGCTGAATATTATGCAGACGTTTATCGGCAGTATGCCACTTTTTTGTCCGCATGGGACGATGATGACAAGATTTTTCGCATTGCCTCCGGCGCAAATTCATCTGACTACAAATGGACCGAAGTGCTGATGAGGGATATTCCCCACCAAATGTTGGAAGGGGTTGCGCTTCACCATTATTCTGTGATTGATTGGAACAAGAAAGGCCCCTCGACAACTTTTACCGAAGAGGAATACTTTACCACGATGAAGCGAGCCACGCTTAATGGACGAACTCGTACAAAAACATTCCAACATCATGGATAAATATGATCCTTCAAAAAAAGTTGCTTTGGTCGTTGACGAATGGGGTGGGTGGTATGATGTGGAACCCGGTACAAATCCAGGTTTTTTATTTCAACAGAATACGATGCGCGATGCAATGATAGCCGGGGATCACACTGAATATTTTTCACAACCATTGTGATCGCGTGAGAATGGCAAACCTGGCGCAAACGATTAATGTATTGCAGGCCGTTATCCTAACCAATGAAGAGAAAATGTTAGTGACGCCTACCTACCACGTTATGGAGATGTACAATGTTCACCAGGATGCCACCATGATACCGTTGACGGTTCAATCAAATGATTATGTCGTTAACAATGAAAAATTGAAAGCCATCTCGGCATCTGCTTCGAAAGATGCAAATGGCGTTGTCCATGTATCGCTGGTGAACATTGACGCCAAAAAGGAGCAAGACGTCACAATTGATCTTCGGGGCGGCAAGTTTTCAAGCATAACGGCACGGATACTCACGTCAACGAAACTGCAGGATCACAACACCTTCGAGGCGCCCGACAAAATAAAGCCCGCGAGCTTCAAAGGCATTACACTCTCAGGGGGCACTTTGAAAGGAAAATTACCACCATTCTCGGTAATTGTGCTCGAGCTTAAGTAAAGGTCAGACCTACACGTTTTGTATTCGGTCCGGGACGCCAAGTTGCTACTCGGTCCCAAAAATCTAAGACGATATCGATCGCAAAATAATGCCTCGGCTCTGGTGTTCAAAAAAAAACTAGTGTTCAAACAAGGAAATTTGCAACATACATCTCGAGCAACCTCTGCGAAATAAAATGCAGGATCACGACGGACACTAAGGCTGCACACCGACCGCGTGCGCTAAAGCTATAGGTGCCTACGCTAAAGCTTCAGCGCCAGCGTGCGGTGGCGCATCACAAAGGGAAATGCATTGTGATCGTTGTGGTTCTTCGTGGCCTTTGTGACCCTGCATTAAAAATGAAATGGATGAAAGGTTCCCATCAAAATTGCTGCAGAATTAATTTGTTGCTACACTAATATTGTCAGAATTGCTCAATATCGTTACTTTGAAGGTTCAAAAATGTGAAATGAATTTTCCACGTGCTGTATCCATCCGATTCTCTTTTTTGAGAAGTACCCTTTCTCTTTATCCAGGCAAATGTTGTGTAATGCTTTTGCAGACTTCAATCCTATTGAGTCTCATGAATTGCAACAAAACGCCCGACACACTTTTCAAGCTACTTCCCGCCAGTTCGACCGGTGTAGATTTCTCCAACACTATTAAAGAAACAGATTCCTTTAATATTCTCACGCACGAATATATTTACAATGGGGGCGGCGTTGCAGTTGCTGATTTTAACAAAGATGGCTTACAGGACTTGTTTTTTACCGGTAACGAAGTTCCCAACAAACTTTACCTGAACAAAGGGGGCCTTCAGTTTAAGGATATCACCAACGAAGCAACGGTAAACATTCAAGGACGATGGAACTCAGGCGTTGTCGTCGTTGATATCAACAACGACGGCTGGCTGGACCTCTATGTAACCGCTACAATGAAAAAGGACTCTGCGCTACGGGCAAACATGCTCTTTTTAAACAAAGGCACTACAGCAGGAGGGATTCCTACCTTTGAAGAAGCGGCAGTGCAATATGGAATTGCAGACACTGGCTATAGCACCATGGCTGCTTTTTTTGACTACGATCGAGATGGCGACCTTGATCTTTATGTCTTGACGAATGAACAGCTGCCTGGTTCCCCGGCAGCTTATCGCGAAAAGGTGAATGACGGAAGTTCACCTAACAATGACAGACTCTATCGCAACAATGGGAACGGAAAATTTTCAAATGTTAGCAAGGAAGCAGGTATTATTTATGAGGGCTTTGGACTGGGTTTAGGAATCGCTGACTTTAATTCAGATGGATGGTCCAGATATCTATGTCTCTAATGATTTTCTGTCGAATGATATTCTTTACATGAATAATCAGGATGGAACCTTCACTAACAAATCGACCGGAACGATAAACCATCAAAGCCATTCTTCGATGGGAAATGATGTTGCTGATTTTAACAACGATGGTCTGCCCGATATCATCACCCTGGATATGTTGCCGGAAACTAACAGTCGGAAAAAATCTACCATCGGCAACAAATCATACCTGACTTATATCAATAACGAAACGTATAAATACGATCATCAATATGTCAGGAACATGCTTCATAAAAACAACGGTATGGATAATGGCGTGGCATTTAGTGAAATTGGTCAGCTGGCTGGTGTTCATCAGACGGAATGGAGCTGGTCTCCGCTATTTGCAGACTTTGATAACGACGGGCGTAAGGATCTAATCGTCACCAACGGATTTCCGAAAGATATCACAGACAAAGATTTTTCCAATTATCGCGCTGATGTTCAAGCCTACGTCGATATTAGAGATCTAGTGGATTCGATCCCCGTAGTAAGAATTCCAAATTATGCTTTTAAAAATAACGGTGATCTTACCTTTCGGGATGTTTCAAAGTCATGGGGACTGGATCACCCGTCATTTTCCAACGGTGCTGTTTTCGCAGATCTGGACAACGACGGAGACCTAGACTATGTGACAAACAATATTAATGAGGAAGCCTTTGTTTTCGAAAACACATTATATCGGAAGGGTGTACATCCTGTCCACTTCATTCGCATAAAAGTTGAAGGACCCCTGCTTAATACTCAGTCCATCGGTACCAAAATCTTAGTGTATTATGATAGTGGAAAAATGCAATATGCTGAGCAACAAGTTGCAAGAGGATATTTGTCTTCTGTGGAAGACGTTGTTCATTTCGGATTGGGAAACTCCACGACCGTTGATTCGGTACGCATTTTTTGGCCGGACGGTGATTCACAGAAAATCGAAAATGTTAAAGCAGACCAGGTCTTGGCAATTAAATACGTGTCAGAGGCGGTGAAGCCTTTTAGATTTGAATCATCCTCGGAATTAACGCTTTTCAAGAATGGCGCTCAAGAATTGAAATTGCTATTCAGACATGAGGAACAGGATAAAATTGATTTCAACCTTCAGCGAACTTTACCCCACAAATTCACACAGTCGGGACCATCCATTTCTGTTGGCGATGTCAACAATGATGATCGTGACGACGTCGTGCTAGGTGGTTCGTCCGGACATCCTCTGACAGTCTTCACGCAGCAATCTACGGGAAGCTTTACGCGATCCGAAATCATTAAGGGAGACAATAATATCAGAGAAGACGAAGGCTTATTATTGTTCGATGCTGATGGTGATCACGATCAGGACTTGTACGTGGTTAGTGGAAGCATTGAACATGAACCAGGCTCGGCATTTTATCAGCATCGGTTCTTCAGGAACAACGGCAATGGCAAGTTTGAACTTGACGTTAACGCTTTGCCTGAAGTGAAATGCAGTGGATCATGCGTTCGGGCTGCCGACATCGATGGCGACAATGATCTTGACCTGTTCGTAGGCGGAAGGGCTATAACCGGAGGTTATCCATTCCCGGCCGAAAGCTATTTGCTAAAAAACGAAAATGGAAAATTTATCAACGTTACCAGCCAGTATTGTCCGGAGCTCGCCAAACTTGGTATGATAACGGATGCTCTATTCACAGACTTTAACAACGACGGAAAATCTGACCTTGTAGTCGTAGGGGAATTTCTGCCCGTCACTTTTTTCAGCAACAAAGACGGAAAATTTAATTTGGTAGCTTCGTCGGGTATTGAGGATTTAAGTGGTTGGTGGAACAGCATCGTAGGAGGTGATTTTGATCATGACGGAGATTTCGATTATGTCGTCGGTAACCTGGGAACGAACAATGGTTACCAGGTAGCAAAAGATCATCCGTTAAAAATATATGCAAAAGACTTCGATAAGAATGGAAGTGTTGATGCTATACTCGCGTGTTACATAAAAGAATCATTGGAAAATGACGCGGAAAAAAAACTCTTCCCCGTTCACTTTTGGGATGAATTAAACAGCCAAAGCCCAAAGTTTCGACAGCAATTTTCCAGATATAAAATGTATGGCAAGACAACAATGGATAATTTGTTGTCACCAGAAGACCTAAAGGACGCACTAATTTTACAGGCGAATCATTTTGAATCGAGTTACATTGAAAATCTTGGCAATGGAACCTTCAAGTTGTCGGCATTACCGATCGACATTCAATTTGCTCCAATTAATGGAATGGTGGTTGACGACGTTAACGGCGATAGCAATCTTGATATTTTAATGGTAGGAAATGATTATGGCAATGAAGTATTTGTAGGGCGTTATGATGCATTCAAAGGGGCCCTGCTGTTAGGCGACGGCAAGGGAAATTTTGAAGAAGCCAGTATATCAAAGAGCGGCTTTTCTGTGGGCGGTGACGCAAAGGGTTTGGTGAAATTGTATCGCGCAACAGGGGAAGAAATTTTTGTAGCCACGCAGAATCGTGACAGTCTTAAAGTTTTTCTTAAGAATGAAATGGTCGAAGACAAGGGGGAGGTCTTCACGCCGGGGCCGCTTGATAGTTGGGCAGAGTTTGTTTACGGCGATGGACGCAAATCAAAAATTGAATTTTATCATGGGTCCGGATATTTATCGCAATCCAGCAGAAAAGTGAGAATACCTTTCGGAGTAAAAGAAATCGTTATTTACGATTACAAAGGTAAGTCAAGGACGGTCCGGACGACGGAGAAATCTTAGTGATGCCTGTCCAGTTTTTCAGATTGACCTTCGACATTAAATAAGTTATTCAGCAACTCAGACATGGTTTCAGAATCACCACGTTTGCACGCTGCTTTGAGTTGAAGGACTGGGTATTTGAGAATTTTTTGCATCAGTGACCGGCTCATCTCCTCCAGCTTTTGGGCTTCTTCAGGTTTTGCATTTTTAATGAAGCGCGCGATTTCTTCTTTACGGATTTGTTCCAGCGTACTCTTCAGTTTTTGAATCGTGGGCGATATGATCATTTCTTTCGACCAATCGTCAAATTCAAGAATTGAATCCTGTATGATTGACTGGACCGCTGGAACAGACGCCCTGCGTTTTTCCAATGCTTCGTTCGTTTTTTCGCGGATATCGTCCAGGTTGTAAACGATAGCTCCTGGAAGTTCTTCGATAGTAGGTTCAATGCTCCGTGGCATCGAAAGGTCCAGGAAATATTTATGCGTTAAAATCTTAACGTCCCTTAACAAATCCAACGTAATGAGCGGTTGACTGCCAGACACCGAACTTACAATGATATCGGCTTTTTGAATCTCGGTTAAAAGATCTTCAATGCCTCCAAACCTAAAATCATATTTCTGCGCCAGCTTTTCTGCTTTTTCCTGCGTGCGGTTCAAAATCGTAACATGCTCAATTCTCGAATGAGCAAGATTCAAACAAAAATCCTGGCCGATTTCTCCCACGCCAACGACTAATACTTTTGGCGACTTAATATCAATTGTCAGATCTTCTGCCAGTTCTTTTGCTGCATAAGAAATCGACGCAGCTCCATCCCTAAAGGATGTCTCCTGCACCACGCGTTTATTAGCAAAAAATATAGTGTGCATGAGGCGATGTAAAAATGGGCCAGCCATATTTTCATCCGCACTCCATTGGTATGCATTTTTTACCTGTCCGGAAATTTGTAGATCGCCCATTACCTGGGCATCAAGGCCGAGAGAAACCTCAAACAAATGTGACACCGCTTCGTGGCCATCGAATTTTCTAAAATGCTGTTCAAAACCCGTATCACAATTTTTCAGCAGCGAAAGGCCTCTGAAAATTTCAAAAGAAAAATCCTGTTCGGCTAAATAATATATTTCTGTTCGGTTGCAAGTGGAAACGACAAGGACGTCTGTGGCTGAAGTATAGTTCCGAATGAATTGATGCAATTTTTTTGTTGCAGCCTCATTCAACGAAACTTGCTCACGGATGGCGACGGGAGCTGTTCTATAAGTAAGCGCTAATGCTTTGAAATTTTGTGTCATTCTGAAGTACAAAAATAAAGCCTATCCGAAATTGATTTACTGATAAAAGTCAAAAGAGCGTAATTTAGAATGTTTATAAATAACACACTAAAGTTCGCAATATTTCCTGAAAGTGCTTTTGCAAACGAAAGACCTGCAAAAAAAGTTGCAATTTTGATATACCCGTTGTTTCGTCATGTTAAGAATAAGGCATTGGATTAAAGATTTTTTCGGTTTTCCCCGATCCCATGTGAATGGCTTTATTATCCTATTAATTCTCACCACTTTAATGTTGTTTTCGGAGCCGGTGTGGCACTGGTGGGTCAGCAACAAACCTTCGGATTCGCAAAATGACAGGGCAAAACTTGATAGCCTGGTGGCATTATGGGATCAACCTCAAGGCCAGGAAGAAATGGACAAGCCGAAGGCTCAGAAGCAGGAGCTATTTCACTTTGATCCTAACAATGCCCCTGCGAAAGACCTTCTGATGCTGGGTTTTACGCAGAATCTCGCGACGCGCATAACGCGGTATCGGGAAAAGGGAGGGAAATTCAAGACAAAGTCTGATTTGCTCAAAATTTATGGAGTCGATTCGACGTTTTATCAGCGGCTATACCCATTTATCTCATTGCCGGAGCGCGAAGCAGTAAGCGCAAAGAAGACAAGGAAATACGAGCGGAAAGTTTTGACGGGCAAGAAATCCCCGGAGAAATTCGACCTAAACAGTGCAGATACATCGCAGCTAAAAAAAATCTACGGTATAGGTGACAAACTTTCTATGCGTATTCTAAAGTACCGGGATGTTTTAGGCGGTTTTATAGATATGGATCAAATAAGAGAAGTTTATGGTTTGGATTCTTTGGTAATAAACAGGCTAATTGAAAATTCTACGATACAAAATGAATTTCAACCGAAAAAAATCAATATTAATACGGCTTCTGAAAAACAACTTTCAACCCATCCTTATTTAAGTAAAGTGGCTAAAGCTATAGTTTCTTATCGATTTCAGCACGGTGATTTTAAGGCCGTCGAAGACATTCGAAATGTGAGCTCCCTCAATGAGAAGTCCGTTCAGCGAATTATTCCTTATCTGAAGGTCAATGACGAATAGTGTTTATTGATGGAATTGGGACACGTAAAAAATTCTACTACCTTATAATTGAATGCCAGATTCAACGAAAAATATTTTATCTACCTACCTGCGAAGGCTTACGAATCTGTCGGGGAATAACAGATCATTGTTACTGCTTCGACTTCATGCTGAACAATTAATTGATCTTCACAAGCTGAGCTTTTTAAACGGCGAAAAATCATTTGAAATAATCAACGCCTTGATTGGTGGCCGCCCTAAAAAACTTTGCCAGGTGTTGGATAGTCGTGTAGAAGCGAATAACGAGGAAAGCAAGAGATTAAAAAAACTTCAGAGAATTGATCGTTTTGTTTTTGAAGAACGAGGGTCAAATGATTTGCATGTCGGATGGCCCTTCGTCAGGGGAAAATTTTCTGATGGAACTGCCGTTCGTTGTCCCTTGCTTTTTTTTCCTGTCAGCATTGTACAGGAGGGCGCTCACTGGGTATTGCAACCCAGGGAAGATGCTGGCATCACCTTTAATAAGTCCTTCCTTCTGGCATTCTCCTTCTATAATAAAGTGAAGCTAGAGGAAGACTTGCTGGACACAAACTTTGAAGATTTTGAGAAAGACAGCACGGTCTTTCGGACACAGTTGTATCAGCAGCTGGATGGAAAACTAGAAATCAATTTCAATCCTGAAAATTTCAGGGATGAGCTCACACCTTTTCAGGACTTTAAAAAAGAAACCTTTGAATCGAAGCATCGAAACGGAGAGATTAAGCTTTACCCTGAAGCTGTGTTGGGAATTTTTCCCCAAGCAGGCTCTCAGCTGGTACCTGACTATTTACAGTTGATTGATAATAATTCTTTTCAGGATTTAGAAACATTCTTTCAAAGAAAAAATATCAGCGGAGCAGATAAAGCAACCGGGCCCGCGCAAGTAAACAACACTACGATAAAAGAAGAGAAGGTCTTTGCTCCTTTTGAACTCGACGCCTATCAGGAAAATGCAATAAAGACCATAAAAAATGGTAATTCGATTGTCGTTCAAGGACCACCCGGCACGGGAAAATCTCAGCTTATTTGCAATATATTATCAGACGCGATGGCCGCGGGGAAAAAGGCGTTATTGGTATGTCAAAAAAGAGCAGCCCTCGATGTTGTGTACGGGAGATTAAAGGGTATTGGTTTGGGTGACTTTTTGGGCCTGGTGCACGATTTCCGAAATGACAAGAAGGAAATTTATTCCAAGGTTTCAAGCCAGGTTGATCGTGTTGAAGAGTACCGGACCCTTAACCGTAGCGTTGATGTAATACAAACAGAACGGAAGTTCTATCAGGTATGCCGTAGGATCGATCAAATTTCCGAGGAGTTAGCGGAGTTCAAGCAGATGTTGTTCGACGATACCGAATGCGGATTGTCGATAAAGGAATTGTATCTCACGTCAGACCTTCAGGAGCCATCGGTCAACATAAAACAGGAGTATCAGTATTACATTTTCCCCGCGCTTCAGGAATTTTTGCGAAAGCAGAAAATGTACGTTCAGTACGCCGCGAAATTGGAAGAAGAACATTATCCCTGGCGCGAGCGAAAATCATTTGCGTCCTTTCAACCTTCGGATGAAAAAGGGCTTGAAAAAATTCTATCCTATATACCAAAATATCAACAAAAGATCAGCGACGCAGTCGAAAAGGAAATTGGTATCAGTCTAAACCTCCAGGATTGTGAATCTTTGTCCTTAAAGGAAGACGACATTCTTGGCATGATCAGCGTTTTAAAGGACGAGGAGACATTTGGGTATTTTCAGGCGATGTGGGACGAGGATGACGACGAAACCAGCTTGCTTTGGCTCTCGAATATAGAGCGTGTTGCCATGAGTTGTTTTGAAGGAGAAAATCCTGAAGTCACCATTCCGAATAATCAGTTGGGCGTTTTTCAGGAAGCATTGCAGCATAGGATGGACGCCAGGACGAATATCTTTCGCTGGATCATGTGGGAAATTTTCTCCAAAGAAAAGGGTTTGGTAAAGCGCGTGCTGATCACCAACCGGCTGGCGTACAACAAAACCGGATTGGATATTTTAGAGAAACGAATTGATAGCCGATTGAATTTGGAGCATCATCTTACGGCACTCAAAAAGAAGATGTGGCTTATCAACGTTCCACTTGACTATCAGAAGTCTTCATTACAATCTTGGTTTGATAAGCAGAAACTTGCAACCAGAGCCAAATTGATCTTCAATACGCTGCGCGAGGTGAAAGACTCCATACTCCTGCAAAAATATTCCCGTCAGGAATTTATTTCCCTGATGCGAAGGTTACTCTTTATAATAAACGATATCCCGGCCAAGAAATTGGAATGGTTAAAGTATCTGACACGGTATCAGATCAGTCAGCTCATTTATGATCCTTCACTCGAGAAGGAATTTATCAGAACATTGAAACGAGATTTCGATAACCTGACTGAATATGATAAACTCAAAGAGCAGATTCTATTTCACGAAAAAGAAGTGATCACAAAACTCTATGATCATGTACAGGAATGGAATGCTGATAAGATGGAAACCCTCTTGCAGAATAGCCTTCGCCTGACCTGGATTGATCACATCGAAACGAAGTACCCAATTCTGCGCGCCGTGTCATCCATGAAGATGGAGACGCTGCAAAATGAACTGCAACAATTGGTCGCCGAAAAGCAAGATCTTTGCAGAGAAATCCTGTTGGTTCGGGCGCGTGAATACGTTTATGACCGGCTCGAATACAATCGCTTGAACAATCTGATAACTTATCGCGATTTGCACCACCAGGTAACAAAGAAGAAAAAGAGCTGGCCCCTTCGGAAATTAATTGCAGAATTTGGCGATGAATTATTTCAGCTCGTTCCTTGCTGGATGGCGTCGCCGGAGTCGGTATCAGCTATTTTTCCGATGACCGATTTATTTGACATCGTCATTTTTGATGAAGCCTCACAATGTTTTTCAGAGCGTGGTATCCCGGCAATGTATCGCGGCAAACAAATTCTTATTGCAGGAGATGACAAACAACTTAGGCCAAGCGAACTGTATCAGGCACGTTGGGATGAGGAGAACGAAGATCCAGATGTTGAAGTAGAGTCCCTGCTGGAACTAGCGAAGCGGTATCTCTCTTCTGAACATCTGCAGGGCCACTACAGGAGTCAAACAATAGAGTTAATCGATTTTTCGAATGAATTCTTTTACGAAGGCAGACTGCAGCTATTGCCCCATCGGGACATTTTAAATCAGGCTGAACCCGCCATACAGTACTGCAAAGTTGAAGGCGTTTGGGAAAATCACACAAATACTGTTGAGGCTGAACTTATTGTTGAAAAGGTTTTTCAGATTCTGCAACAACACCCCGCCAAGGAAATAGGAATCGTGACCTTTAATGCGCCTCAGCAAATGTTGGTGCTGGACCTGCTGGAGGCAGAGGCTGCCAAGACTGGAAAAATAATTCCCGCCTCCTTGTTTGTAAAGAATATTGAGAATGTTCAGGGTGATGAAAAGGATATCATAATTTTCTCTATTGGCTATGCACCTGACAAGAAAGGGAAGATGAGCCTGCAGTTCGGAAGTCTCAACGCCGCCGGCGGAGAGAATCGATTGAATGTGGCCGTCACCCGCGCTCGTGAAAAAATAATTTTGGTGACCAGCATTTGGCCGGAACAGATGAAAGTGGGAAGTATAAAAAATGAAGGGCCCAAACTATCTGCGGAAATACCTTCAGTACGCCCGTGATGTCGATCAAGGGATTTACAAACCACACACGAAACCTGCTTTTACGAAAAATAAGGATTGGTATTTGAGCAACAAGATTAAACAATGGGGTGAGGGCCGGCTAGACAAATTCGTATTTGAAACCGATGCCCTTCCGTTTAGCGATGTCGGAGTTCTCCACAACAATCAACATCTCGGGATCATCCTTACTGATGATGTGCGGTATTTTTCGAGTTTGTCCGTAAAGCATTCGCATGCATACATACCGTCAATTCTGACGCAAAAGAACTGGAAGTACCAAATGGTTTACAGTCGTAATTTTTGGAAGGATCGGGAAAAAATTGAAAATGGGTTGATGGTCTTTATCGGATCACAAGTGGCTCAAAAAGGATAGGACTACCTTTGGCGAACGCGTTTTAATAAATTGAGCTTCTCCATTTATTTTTCCGTGGACGGGACAATAGCAGGACAAGATAGAATTCATTTTCTCGCGGCCTGCGGCTATTCGCTCAGCCTTTTCACGAATATGCCGGATCCAATATCTTGAATAACGGTTGCTCTACGTCCAAAAGGTGCGGAAAGGCATTCAGAAGATCTTCGTCCCAAATATGATAATAACGGATCAGGTCGTCGGGGTAAATCATTGTCCTGTTTGTTCCTGCTTCCGGCACGGCTTCAAAAGGTTCCTCGAGGTTTAAATACCCATAGTCATCGGTGAGCTGCTCACCAGGCTGAATATCGCGAATTGCAATTTCAAACTCGTAGGCCGTCGTCACGCAATTCGAGTTTGAGCTATGGTTTATGAATCGAGCATTGTCCCAGCAAAGGATATGCTTGCCCTCCGGATTCCGATAGGTGTAAGTGTCCAAGACCTGTTGATAGAGCGGATCCATCGCTCGAACCTGCTGCAGGCGTAAAAATTCTATCGAGTTTGTCTAACACCCAGGTGATAGTTCCTTTTGGAATAAGCTTGGTGGCGATAACTCCATATCCAATTTTCTCACTGATAAACTGGAGTTCTGTATGGGGATGAATCATGTTGGATTTAAAAAGTATTTCAAAATAAAGATATCTTTTAAATAGATTCAAGTTTGGCGCAAAAAAAGAAGCCGGACATTTCTGCCCGACTTCAAACTACAACCAGACGCCCTGAAAGAAAAAGATCATTTAGCGACCGTTCACTGTGGCGTATTCAGAAACGGTTTTTACTGTTTTAATAATTCTTGCTGCAACTTTATAAGGATCAGCGGCGGAGTTTGGTCTGACGATCCTCAAGCCATCCTTTCCAGTTATTATCTACTGTTGCGATAGGTATGCGTATAGACGCTCCGCGATCAGAGACTCCATAGGAGAATTTGTCGATAGACTGTGTTTCGTGTTTGCCGGTCAAACGCAAATGATTGTCTGCGCCATACACCTCAATATGTTCTTTTACATAAGGAGTAAAGGCCTGGCATACGGTATCGTACACTTCTTTTGAACCACAGGTACGCAGCAGATCGTTGGAGAAATTTGCATGCATACCTGAGCCGTTCCAATCTGTGGCACCGAGTGGTTTACAATGCCAGTTGATGGCAACGCCATATTTTTCAGCAGTTCTTTCCAGAAGATACCTGGCAATCCACACCTGGTCTCCGGCTGCTTTTGCTCCTTTCGCGAATACTTGAAATTCCCACTGACCAGTAGCAACTTCGGAATTTATACCCTCTACATTGATACCAGCTTCTAAGCAAAGGTCAAGATGTTCTTCAACGATCTCACGACCGAAAGCATTTTTTGCTCCAACAGAGCAGTAATAAGGACCTTGAGGTGCCGGGATATCCGCTCGCTGGGAAACCGAGTGGTTTGTTGGTTTCAGGATTCCAAAGAAAATATTCCTGTTCGAAGCCAAACCAGAAGTCGTTGTCATCATCATCAATTGTTGCTCGCCCGTTCGACACGTGTGGAGTACCATCTGGATTGAGTACCTCGCTCATTACGAGGTATGCATTTTTCCGGTCCGGATCAGGGAAGATTGCTACAGGTTGCAGCAGGCAGTCTGACGAATGGCCAGTAGCCTGTTCAGTAGAGCTTCCGTCGAAAGACCAGATGGGGCAACCGTCTAAAGTGCCATCAAAGTTTTTTACAATTTTTGTTTTGCTGCGAAGGCTCTGAGTGGGCTTGTATCCATCGAGCCAAATGTATTCAAGTTTTGTTTTGGACATAGTGTTGTAAGTTTATGTTGTCTGATTGTTTAAAGTTTTTGAGCTTCTAAAATTTATAGACAGCTGCCATAGTTACTGTTAGGCATCATAGTCTTCTGTAGGACTCGGCGTCTTCATCCTGAAGAAGGAATCTTCGGAAGTTTTATCAATTCTGAATCTCAGGAATAAATGTGAATCCACCGACTTTGTAATTTCCTGAAAGTGTAAACTCAATCACATTTCCATCGCCATTGTCATCCAATCCGAAAATACCTAAGTGACCTTCTTGTGACAGCAGAAGTATTCAGCCTCTTAAACCCAAGCGCAAAACTTTCAGATAAGGTCAGTTTTGGATAAAGAGCAACACCAACAAAGGAGATAGCATCATTTCCCGAATCGTCTATGCTCCGGTAGCCAGTGACATTCTTCACCTTCGCCAGTCGTTTGATAGGATGCATTTAGCACCCAGGTAAAAGTTTCGCTAAGATTATAACCTAAAGTTAGGTCTGCCTGGAAAAGTGTTCCTGCCGATGTAACAAGTCTCCGTCTCATCGAGATCCATCGTCTTCTCGTCCAATGTTCCATCCTGATCGCCATACAAGAAATTCAACCATATGCCACCTGCATCGCTTGTCTTTCCAATTTGAGCACCGAAGTGTATACGTGTTGACAGGGTTAAACTCAACGATATCAGTTGGGTTCATGACGGCTAATTTTGCAACCATTCCATCTCCAAATGCAAAATCAGCGCGAAGACCTGTGTGATTGAAAGGTCCCCAGGAAAACAGATAAGATGTTGAATAATGGAAATTGATGGCTGGTGAAATCACTTCATATCCAAGAAAGGTATTGAACTGACCCATGTTTAACGTGACAGCATCGGAGAATTTGTAATAGGCGAACATTTGGTTGATGATTGCCTGTCCGCTGAAGCTGTTCCAAAAACTGCAGCTTGACCTCTTGGACCAAATACCACGTCACCTACAAATCCAACTTTTTCTCCTTGATAAGCGGCGATAAGGTTAACCATGCCAAGAGAAAATCCTTTCAGATCTGCAAAGGATGTAGAGGGGGCGTATGAGCCGTAGGCCATCGTCAGTCATCGGATAATAGTTCTGGTTCCGAAAGAAGCTGTGAAAATAAGTATCCACCGATCCAGACAACGTAAAAGTTTTTGTGGAATCCTGACCAAAAACCGATGAGGAAATTAGTAAGGCAACAAGAAGACTAGAACATATTTTTAAGGTTTTCATATTTTTTATTTAGGGATTTGGTAAAAAATTGGGCTCGAAATATCCCAGGAGCATTCACATTATCTCCTGGGATCCATTAGGTTGAGATCAGTTGATCCCGTGCTCTTTTACTTCATATCGGCGTTGTGAAAGCAACGTCCTTGTGAATTAAGCAAGCATTTCGCTTTGAGTAAACTTGAACATCGATAGTTTAGGTTATTTGAGTTATATGAGTTTCGATATTTTAAAACGGCCCCGATTAAAGTCGGGGCCGTCAATAAGTTTAGGCTACTTCTTCCTTCAGATTACTGAAATCCGCAGGGAACAAGTTCTCGCCGTGTTGGCTGTAATCTGAACCAACTTTCTTTTCTTCAGGACTAACGCTTAGGCTGGAGAATCAAGTCAACAACTTTCAAGATGATCATAGCACCACCAAACGTGTAAGCCACAACGATAGCAAGCGCTTTCATGTGAACGATGAATAAGGCTGTTTCACCAAAGAATAATCCGTTACCAGTTGTGTTCGCGCTATTGACTGCTGTATTGGCAAGCAATGCCGTCATGATCATACCTACTGCTCCACCCACACCGTGGCAAGGGAATACATCCAATGTATCTTCAAGAGAAGTTTTGGATTTCCAATGTACAACCACGTTGCTGATGATTGCAGCAAATGTTCCGATGAACAAGCTGGAAGGAATGGTAACAAATCCAGCAGCAGGTGTGATGGCCACCAAGCCTACAACAGAACCGATACAGAAACCGACAGCAGAAGGTTTTTTACCTCTTGCAGCATCAAACAACATCCAGGCAAGACCAGCAGCAGCAGCAGCAGTATTAGTAGTTGCAAATGCAGAAGCAGCTAATGCGCCAGCGCCTACAGCGCTACCAGCGTTGAATCCAAACCAACCGAACCACAGTAAACCTGTTCCTAAAAGAACGAAAGGAATATTCGCAGGAGAAATAGTTGCTTTATGCTCAGACTTGTTTCTCAAGTAGATGGACGCTGCCAAAGCTGCAAAGCCAGCTGACATGTGTACTACGGTACCACCGGCAAAATCGAGCACTCCCCATTTAAACAGGAAGCCGTCAGGATGCCATGTCCAGTGTGCTAATGGAGCATATATTAATAAGGAGAAAAGGACGAGAAATAAAATGTAGGATTTGAATCTGATACGTTCAGCAAATGTTCCTGTAATCAGAGCCGGTGTGATGATGGCAAACTTCAATTGGAAGAATGCAAACAGTACCAAAGGAATCGTTGGTGCTAAAGACCAGGGTTTTCCATCCAGCACATTTTGAAACATGAAGAACGATAGCAGGATTGCCGATGACGCCCCCGATATCTTCACCGAAAGCGAGGCTGAATCCCACAACGATCCATAAAACACTGATCACGCCCATGGCGATGAAGCTCTGCAGCATGGTAGAGATAATGTTCTTGGTATCGATCATCCCGCCATAGAAGTAGGCAAGGCCGGGAGTCATCAATAATACTAGGGCCGTAGCTGCAAGCATCCAGGCAGTATCCCCGGAATTGATGCCCTCCGTAACAATTTGGCCTGGCACGGCAGGCATGAATACTGCCAGGAGGCTAATCGCTACCAGCAGTACCAAAAAGACAATTGATTTTTTCATTTGGTTGTAGTTTTTAGGTGAATAGGGTAAAGTTTTACTCTGTTTTATTAATAACTGCTTAAATATTTTAACAATAGGGTAAAAAACGAACCACTTTTGAAAAAAAATTCACGGAATCGTGTTCGGTAGGGTGAAATTTGAACCGAAAACGTATAAAAATTATAATATTTCCAAAATAGTTCTGAAGGCGAAATCTTATTCGGTATAATCCATTTTTGATGGAGATTTATATGGCAAAATCGAGTCTCTGGGTCCTACTTTTTTGGATGGGGAATTTGGTGATTTTGATAAAGACCTGTCAGGCAGCAGAATGCAACGAATCTTGGTGAGACTTAATTAATTCATGATCCGTTCACCGCAGAGTTTTCCAATAAGGGTCTAATGTTTTGATGGTAATAACTTTGTAAGGAAGGCTTTTTGTATCAACACATTTTTAGCCTGGCGGTAGCTATGCCTTACCCAAATATTATGCAACAATTTCATAGAGAGTTGGGATCATGGTCTTTGCTACAAGGAAATTTAAGCGCGGAGAGCCGCAGAGGGAATGAGCCTGTCTTACTCAAAAAAAATACTGAGGCCGCTGAGCACGGCCAAGCCGTGGTCCCACGGGAGCTTCGTAGGAAGTGTTCTGCGGGCTCCAGTATAGAGTGGAATTGGTCACTCTGGATTCTGATAGTGCAAATTCCTCCACCGACTCTGCCTGAAAAATTCCGCCCTGGTTCTATAGAGTGATCACTGAGAATGAAAAAGCTCTGCCTTGCTATCGATATTTCTATCCGCGCGTAGAAATTTCGGAAATTTCTCTAATCAGAGGCGCTGAGCACGGCCAAGCAGTGGTACACAGAGGTTCGGGGAGAGTGTTTCGTTTTTCTTTCAACTTAAGCTTTGAAAGCGTTGAACTTTCCTACAAAGCTTATCGAGCCACGGCTTGGCCGTGCTCAGCGTCCTCCCATTATAGAATTACTTTTTGTAGAACGGACCTGCCCTATCTCCTCGGTGAATTGCGTTCTCTCTGGATTTTACTCAGCGTAAATTCCTCTGCGTTCCTCAGCGCTAAAAAAATTCCGCCTAGTTAAATAGAAGTAAAGTCTGGGAAAATGCACAAGCAACTTCAAAACTGCTCGGGATCCGGAAGGTATTAGCTGACCATATATTTTCGCCACCACCATTGAAATACAATCAGCCCCCAGATGCGTGCATGGATATCGCCGGGGTTAGGAGAAAATAGTTGCTGTTTCAGTTTGTCAATTTCACGATAATCAAATACCTCTTGTTCTTCGATAAACTTTTCAGATAAAAGATCATCTACAATAAGGGACTTCATTTCATTTCTAAACCATTTTAACAACGGAACCTCAAAGCCTTTTTTTGGCCGGTTGTATAACTGTTTGGGGAGAAAATCTCGGAAGGCATCTTTCACAATTCGTTTACGAACCGATCCTTTAATCTTATATTCTTGAGGGAGGCTAAAAATAAAATTAACAAACTCAAAATCCAGAAAAGGTGTACGGACTTCCAACCCATTGGCCATACTCATCATGTCTACCTTCGTAAGCATGTCATTGGGAAGAACAAGATGCATGTCAGCATACAGAATGTCGTTTAAGTTCTCTTTATCAGGCAGGGATTGTAGAATACTTTTGCGCCTTGGAAAAAAATCTTTTAACCACATGTTTATACGCAATTCCGGGTGCAACATAAGAAGTGTTTCTTCCTTACTCGCGTATCCAGCCCATTGCCAGTATCGATCTTTGGAAGAGAGTTTCATGCCTTCACTAAATCTTGAGAACTGCCTAAACTTGTTGGCGAAGGAACTATTCCTGGATTTTGGCAAGAGCTTCCACAGTGGATTCAAGCTGGTCACCAGATTTTCTTTCCATCCCGAATTGATGATTCGATTGAACGCGGCGTGTTTATTATAGCCTGCCAACATCTCATCTGCTCCGTCCCCCGACAGCGCGACCGTGGCGTGCTTTTTCGTTTCTTTGCTTAAGATGTACACTGCAATTGCTGATGAATCAGCAAAAGGCTCGTCAAGGTAGTCCAGAATGGAATTTAAGTGGGCGTAGAGATCATTGTTGGTCAATGAGAACTCCGTGTGTTTTGTCTTGAAATGCTTAGCTACCAAACGCGCATAACGTGTTTCATCAAAAAACTTTTCATCCTTGAAACCCAATTGAAAAAGTATGCAGGTCAGGTTTATGCTTGCTGGCGAGTCCTGTAATAATAGAGGAATCAATGCCTCCGCTGAGAAAGGCGCCCAATGGTACATCCGCTACCAATCTTCGCTGAACGGAAGCCTCCAGTAACTGTTTTGCTTTTCCTTTCGCCTCTGCATAGGGAATCTTGTTGTTGGAAGCCTTTTCCCGATCGTACGGAATCTGATAGTACGATTGGATGTCCATCTTTTGTCGACTGACTTTCAGATAATGTCCCGGTAAAAGTTTTTTTACATTGCTGAGGATGGTATCGGGCGCTGGTATGTAATTAAGCTGGAGATAGGTATAGAGTGAGCTGTAATCCAACTTTTTTCGATACCATACTGAAGGATGGATTTCATTTCTGAAGCGAACAAAAATTTGTCTTCATCGAACAGATAGAGTAGGGGTTTGATACCGTAACGATCACGCGCGAGAAAAAAATTTTGTTCCTCTTTATCATACACGCAGAATGAAAAGAAACCGTTGAGCTTTGTAAGGCAATTTTCCTTTGTCATGCGATATAAAGTTTCAACAGCACCTCAGTATCACTATTCGAGAAGAAAGGAGTTCCGTTAGACTGAGCTTTTTTCTTAACTCTACATAGTTGAAGATCTCGCCGTTAAAAACGATGCAATACCTTTTTGACTCATCCCACATGGGTTGATTGGCAACGGCGGAGGTATCGATTATCGAAAGACGCCGATGACCTAATGCCACCCATTCGTCGATGTAGGTGTCCTGAAAGTCCGGTCCTCGTTTTTGCAGGGCCGTGGTGGCATTTGTAATCTGGATCTTGTTGAATTTGCCAACAAGGTTAAAAGCAAACATACCGGTGATTCCACACATGGGCTGACTGTTTTGTAGGGAAAGTTAGAAAGTTTGCATTAGGATTGTATATTGAAATTCTTCTTAACGTATTTCTGGATGAAGAAAGAACAAATTGACAGGGTTAGAATTTAATGGCAGTACTGCCGAACTCACCTTAGGCGTCGAACTGGAGCTACAGGTGCTGGATGCCGATAGCCTGTTATTGACGCCGAGGGCCGCTGAAATAATTGAATTTTGTGATGATAAAAATATAGTACCCGAATTTTTTCAAAGTACCATAGAAATGGTATCCAAAGTTTGTCAAAATGCACATGAAGTAAAGGAGGATTTGAAGAGGTCGATTGAAAAAATTCAATCGAAGTCGGGTCAACTGAATCTCAAACTTGCATCGACCGGCACGCATCCTGTCGCTGATTACCGCGAGCGTCTTGTCACACCTTCAAAAAGGTATCATGATTTAATTGATCGCAACCAGTGGCTTATCCGTCGAATGGCGGTTTATGGAATGCATATTCATCTTGGAATGAAATCTGGAGACGCATGTATGCGTTACAATTATTTTTTCATGCATTTCCTGCCGCATATTCTTGCCTTGTCTGGAAGTTCCCCTTTTTGGCAAGGCATGTATACCGGACTTTCTTCTTGCCGACCGACTACCTATGAGGCCTTGCCCACCGCAGGTATGCCTTACCTGGTAAAGGACTGGCCGGAATTCCAGAAGCTATATTCGTTCTTGCTGAAATCAAAAGCCATCAACAGCATGAAAGATTTGTGGTGGGATTTAAGGCCGAGTCCAGAGCATGGAACGTTAGAACTTCGCTTTTGTGATGAACCAGCCACGCTCAAAGAAGCTTTAGGCATTGTTGCTTTCATTCATGCATTGGCCCACTGGTTTCGTGACCATGAAGAGGAATGGAATCATTCTCATACGCCCTTGAAGCATTGGATCTTTCGTGAAAATAAATGGCGAGCTATTCGATATGGCCTACACGCACAAGTGGTTGTTGCGCGCAACGGAAAAACGAAGTTGCTATATAAGGATATACTGGATTGGCTGAAAAAGCTTGAACCTTATGTCAAGGACTTAAAATATGGTGAACATTTAAGTGTGTTGAAGGAAATTATTGAAAAGGGAAATAGCTCTGAAAGGCAATATAGAACTTTTGAAGCCACCCATGACTTCAAAGACGTAATCCGTCAAAATGTGCAGGAGTTTGAATCCGGGCGAGCCAATTTGGAGTTGAATTTTAATTCACATTCTTTTTTTGAAATTGAATCATAGCGCTAAGCTTCATGCCCAACAAGGTCGATACCCATCCCAATAACGCTACGTGCTCAGCAAAACTGCCACCCGCCTGAGGTAATTTCCCCTGCACGCGCGGCAAGTAGGTCAAAAAGAATACCAGCCACACGTAATAAACAAAAATGGTTTCCAAAATGGAATATGTCCGGTTCGAAATCACTCCTCGCATTTTATAAGCTTGAAATAAAGGCATTGCAAATATGAAAAGGTAGGCCAGGAAGCCTCCGGCAATGCGATATGGCACGAGTTTTATTCCCGATAGGTAGACAAAGGATAACAACTCCATTAAATGAATACCATGAACAATCGCAAAAAGCAAATAAAACCGATCCGACAGCCATACCGTTATAATGCGCGGTTTGTTGTATAGCAAAAAGATTGCACTGAAAAGGAATAACGACAGCCGTCCGGAAAATCGGGTAATCGTTTGAAGGGCCGTGAGAGAATAACCTTCAGACCAAAGTCCCAATCCTATAATACAGATCTCAATAGCAACGAAAAGTATGATCAGCTTTCGGGAACTCATGCAAGCGCAGTATTGCTAGAAAGATATAGAATTCTGTTTGGAAAGCAATACTTAAAATACAACGTCTGAGATAGTTAAAGACGCTATTCTTTCAGGCTCTTTTCTATATCATCAAAGTACCAAACCTTTCCAAAGGCGCCGAAGCCAACTATTTTTTCCTCTCCTTTAACCTTAACTTTTGTCAGGGAGAAAATTTTATAGTCATCGATTTTAAGCTTATCGGTAATGTTTTTCTTCACGTCTTTCAGACCTTTATGGTGAGTCAATTCTTCTGGGTTTGTGAAATATGCCACAACGAGAATCAGCACCAAGATTAGTATGCCCCATTTGATAAACGCTTTGAAAATTTTGAATAAAATAAACAAAACGACCAGTGCAACTCCTATAATGATTATTATCTCCATGCCTGAAATGCAGGTCTAAGATAAATCAAAAAGCTTGGATTAGATAAATAATTCCAGGGACGACGGTAAGCAAAAAAAAACCTTTGCTCCGAAAAGCAAAGGTGTTCTATCTACTGTCTCTCTACCCTATCTATCTCTTGCTAATTTGGTTCTCGTCCTTTGAGATGTCCATACCGGGATATTCTTGTGTTCCAGTTTTTTCTTGACGTATCTTTTCGTTTTGACGAGCAACGCCTTTAGAAATGGCCCAAGTTGGATACCCCTTAGATTCTATATTGCCGGCAACCACAACGTCGGTTGGACGAACAATTCCCTTTGAAATAACAACAGCCGGAAATTCAACAGACTTTGCCTGGATATGCGATTTCTTTGCCTCCTCATTGAATGCACTTTTATTGGCATATTGTTGCACGCCTTTTGAAACTGGTAACGATACATTTTTGGTCTGCGCATTTGCGAAGAATGTACCAACCAGAAGAAGGCACATGAACGCAGATTCCTTTTACTGTGTTTTTCATAGGGTTTCTTGTTTTATCTTATACAAATTAACGGATATGCGGCCGTGACCTCCACCCGGCTAATTACGCACCTGGCACCCGTATTTATCCGGAGTCATTAAGGATTGGCCGACGAAGATTTGCGTAGGAATCACCATTAATAGACGCCTGTGAGAAATCATGAATGGAAGGTCCGCATCCTTGGATCCGCAATCTTTTTTGATTTATGTCGTTAAATTCACGAGACATTGAGCAGGTCTATCTCGCCGCAAAACTGATAACATCGGTTGCAACATTTACGGGATTTCTGCAAAATGCTGTGAATCAATTATATTTGAATGCAAATGACAGCGTAATGCTATTTTTTAATCTCAACCGCCATCGGACGCTCATTATAAACCTGTTTCTTGGGGCGCTGGTTTTTACGGCCTGCTCCGGGCCAAAAAAGGCACAGGTTTCCACACACCAAAAGGACTTCTGAGACTGTCACAAAAAAAGAGGATGGTGACGATGCTAAGTCGGACAATACTGTGTCGGCTCCAAATGAAAAAGATGATGAGGATTCTGACAAAAAGGAAAAGTCGTCCAACAAAGCTGAGAAAGTGATTTCTACAGCACGTACTTTCATTGGCACCCCTTACAAATATGGAGGTATGACGCGTTCCGGAATGGATTGTTCCGGACTGTTGATAAATTCATTCACGGTGGTAAAAGTGAACCTACCCAGAAGTTCGGAAGCGCAAAGCAAAGTTGGCACCCAGGTTAAAATGAATGAGCTCAAAGCTGGTGATTTGGTTTTCTTTGCAACGGGAAACAAGAAGAATGAAATCACGCACGTTGGCCTTGTTACCGACGTTAAGTCAAAGGACAACATTAAATTTATTCACGCCTCAAGCAAATTAGGTGTTGTAGAAACTAACTTATTTGCTGAATATTATCAAAAGAGGTTTAGAGTCGCCAGGAGAGTCATTGAGTAGTGTTGGAGTGTTGAAGTTCTAGGTGTTGAAGTTATGTTCTAATAAAGCGTGGCTTTGATTTCCAGACCCGGCATTTCACAAGGATCACGTCAAGACTTGCAACCCCAACACCTAGAACCTCCAACACTTCAACACGTCCACTATCATGAAAACCCGTCGAGATTTTTTAAAGCTCTCAGCTTTGCTACCTGTGTCAACGCTTGCGACAGCGTCAAAATCTGTTAATAAGCCAATTGTCATTTCAACGTGGAATTTTGGACTACAGGCAAACGAAGCAGCGTGGAAAATCTTATCCGCGGGTGGAAGGGCGCTTGACGCCGTTGAGGCTGGTGCGAAAGTTCCTGAAGGTGATCCAAAGGAAACATCGGTGGGCCTAGGCGGTCTACCTGATCGCGACGGACACGTAACACTCGATGCTTGCATCATGGATGAACAGGGTAGATGTGGGTCTGTAGCGTTTCTAGAACACATTGTTCATCCTATTTCTGTTGCGCGAATGGTGATGGAGAAAACGCCCCATGTGATGTTGGTAGGAGAGGGTGCATTGCAGTTCGCTTTGGCAAATGGTTTTAAAAAAGAGAAGTTGCTGACAAAAGAGTCGGAAAAAACCTGGCGAGAGTGGACAAAAAAGGCGGAGTATAAGCCTATCATCAATGTCGAAAACCATGACACTATTGGTATCATTGCACTGGATTCAAATGGAAATCTGTCGGGTGCGTGCACAACGAGCGGGCTAGCCTACAAAATGAGAGGGCGGGTTGGAGATTCGCCCATTATTGGTGCAGGCCTGTACGTCGATAATGAAATCGGAGCAGCTACGGCCACTGGTGTGGGCGAGGAAGTGATCAGAATTGTCGGTTGCCACCTGGTAGTCGAACTGATGCGACAAGGGAATTCGCCGGAACAAGCGTGCAAGCTTGCAGTCGAACGGATTGTGAAAAAAAATCCTGCGAAAGCAAAAGAAGTGCAAGTAGGATTTCTAGCGCTTAATAAGAACGGGGAATATGGAGCATATTGTCTTGCAAAAAGGATTTAACTATGCAAAGCATGACAACAGTGGCAATACGTTAATTGATTCAGCATATTTAAGCTGACAGCATACAGCAATCAGTTTACAGCTTTGGTTGTCGAAGTCAGTATAATTAAAATTGAATTTTAATTTTAACATTTGGTCTAGCTGTCAGCTGTATGCTGTCGGCTGATTGCTTAACAATGAAACTCGAAATCGTCGTCTACAACATAGAGTCCGCATTAAAAGCTCAGGAGGGTGGAGCGGATCGCATTGAATTGTGTGATAATCCAGGAGAAGGTGGAACAACACCTTCATATGGCACCATCGAACTAGTACGCCAGAATTTAAGCATTGATGTCTATGTCATGATTCGTCCGCGTGGCGGCGACTTTTGTTATTCCAGTTATGAATTTCATTCCATGAAGCGTGACATTTCACAATGCTCAAAAACTAAGCGTGGATGGTGTGGTGTTTGGCATCTTAAATCCGGACGGAACAATTGATAAGAAGCGCTGCAAAGAATTAATTGCGCAGGCAAGACCCTTAAAAATTACTTGTCACCGGGCATTTGATATGACGAGAGATCCATTTGAAGCGCTGGAAGACTGTATCGAAGCTGGTTTCGATCGCATCCTTACGGCAGGGCAACGTGCTGTAGCAAGCCAGGGGGCAGATCTTATTGGGGAACTCATTCGAAAAGCAAATGGACGAATTTCAATCATGCCGGGTTCCGGTGTTAATGAGACCACAGTTGAGAATATTGTTGTCCAAATCTGGAGCTTCTGAGATCCATTTTTCTGCGACGGCATTTCGCCCGAGCGTCATGATTTTCAAAAATGCAAACATCGAAGGAATGGGGTCGGAAGAAGGATCAGAATTTAAATTGAGAACGGTGGATCCTGAGCGAATAAAAAAGATGCGAGCACTGGCCACGGCCGCTAGCGGCAAATAGATGTAAGGACGCAAGTGCTTGCGTCCCCACTGGACAAAAAAAATAGGGGGAAACCACTCCCCCTATTAACCAAAATTAAACCCGATCCCTATCCCTATTTATTCGCGTTTGGCTTTGATCGGAAATGTGCCAAACTGCCCCACAGTCATACTTCCATTAAAAGTATCGCCGGTTATAATTGCCTTCACTTGAATTGGCATTTTGTTACCTCCTTGACCGTTAGCTTCATAAGCAAAAGTCAATTCATTGCCCTTCAGTGAAACCGATGATAGTTCTGTATTGGAATTAAATTTTTTATTCGTGATAGATCCTGAATAAGTGTCGCCATCTTTCTTGATAACAAGAGTTCCTTCACCACCTTGTGGCGATTCAATGGTATAAGTCCAGGAACCGGCTGCATTTACGACGGCAGTTGGATCACCGGCGGCTACTTTTACAGCAGCAGCTGCTTCGTGCACCTCCGCCGTTGCCTTGACCACCACCTGCACCACCACTACGTTGTTGAGGGGCCACCGCCTTCCATACCTCCGCCACCATTGTCGCCGCCACCACCATCTTTCAAGTCATCGTTGTTAATGGATTTGCTTCTCCTTGGACGCTGTCCCTCGACGCTCATCTTTCCAATGCGATAGCTAAAGGTTATCCGGAAGCCCATGTTGTTAATTACGTTCAAACTTTTTTGTTTGAAATCGTCGGAGCCTGATTCACTTCTGATTTTAAAGTTAGGTGTGAAAAAATTCTCTGCTCCGAATCCGATGCTACCTTTCTTGTCATTGAATTCTTTCCTCAATCCCAGGCTATAGATTCCAAAGCCGCCACGAGTCCCTTGCAGTTGTACGTCTCGACCACGGTAGAAACTAAAGAATTGCAGTCCCCATCCTTT
The DNA here is from genome assembly GCA_963813425.1 of uncultured Bacteroidota bacterium. Taxonomy (GTDB): domain Bacteria; phylum Bacteroidota; class Bacteroidia; order Cytophagales; family Cyclobacteriaceae; genus Chryseolinea. Next base: position 34,145 of record CAWEZB010000009.1, on the reverse strand, counting down.
GGTAAAGTTGTAACTTCCGAATATGCGACCGCTCGCAACCCAGCCTTCATTGTGCGACGAAATGTTGTCGTCTAGCACGGCATAATAAAAATCGCCTCCTCCATTAAGTGAAAGCTTGCCCATGTTTACGTTCGCAAAAACACTCAAGCCGTAGGCATTTTCGGTACCTATATTCTGATAGGTTGTTAGAATCTTTCCACCTTCCTGAGGAATGCGTACACGCTGTATCGAACCCGTTGTATTTCTAACAAAGGATGTAAAATTCAAGGAAGATCCTTTTATGTAGGCGTTATAACTTAGCTCGTAATTGTTGGTGATACTCCGGATCTAACGTTGGATTTCCTTCTGATATGTCGATCTCATTTGAATTCTGCCGATTTGGATTCAGGAACTGAATCGAAGGCCGCTGGATGCGCCTATTGTATGCAAGCTTGACCATGTTACCGGCTTTTAATTTCTTGGAGAGGTTGACGCTTGGCACAAAAACACCATAGGACGGGATTTCTATATTGCTTTCGACCCTGCTGTAAGCTTCAATTACTGTATACTCATATCGAGATCCTGCTTTTATACTGTATCCCTTGTCAAGCGACAACGTATAGGCCAGATAACCCGCAAGCACATTCTGGTCGTAGTTAAGATTATTGTCATAGTCTGGCGTCGTTACAGGATAGTACTGTCCGTCATCATCTTCTTCAAAACGTGCGTAATCACTGAATGCCCGACGCATAATATCCTTGCCACCAAGTTCAAGAATCTGGTTGGAACCGATCGGTGTTTGGAAGTCGGCCTGGACCGCTATTTCCTGATTATAACTGTCGTTGAGATTTATGAAGGATTTCGATGTGGGAGAATTGATCTGTTCAAGCAACGTGTTTTGAAAGTCATTGTTCCGGTTATTTTTGCTGTAAAGCGCTAATACGCTGAATTCTTTTTGTGGCTTTTCATACAGGTGAGTGTACGTTAAATTAATGTCTACCGTGTTGGACAAATCCTTTGTTACAACATCTTGAAGCGTGCTCCTCGAAGAAACATCATTTTGAAAATATTGGGTGAACAATCCATCCTGATAAGTTTTGTTGTTACGAGCACCAAAACGTACAGAGGCTGCAAGTGTATTCTTCTTATCGATATCATAATCCCAACCCAACGTATAGTTACCAAATAGGCCATTGTTGCGCGTATCGGCTTTTTGCAAGTTGAGATTTTGAACACCATCGACTACCGTGGCCTGGCTATTTTCAAAGCTTCCATTCACATTATAATTTGATCTGCCAAATCCACCGAGTGAAAATCCCATGTTTTTTGTGCGGTAATTTCCATTCAATCCAAGGTTTGAGCCACGATTTCCAACACCTGCATTAATATTAAGCGTTGCTCCCTGGAGGGTATTTTTCTTTGTGATGATATTAATAATTCCCCCGGTACCTTCGGCATCGTATTTCGCCGATGGTGAAGTAATGACTTCGACAGTTTTAATTTCGTCCGCTGGAATTTGCTTTAATGCATCGGCTATGCTACTAGCCATGATTGTCGAAGGCTTGTTGTTGACCAAAACTTTTACATTCTGACTTCCTCGCAGTGAAACATTTCCGTCTAAATCGACGGAAAGCATTGGAACTCTTTTCAGCACGTCAGTAGCATCACCACCTTTAGAAGTGATATCATTCTCAGCATTGTAAATCGTACGGTCTACACGTTCTTCGATCAGCTGTTTCTGACCTTCGACAACAACTTCGTTTAATACTTTTGTGCTTGAACCTAGTTTGATGATACCCAAGTTGACCTCGTCTCTTTTATCTTCTACGGTAACGCTTTTAATGGTCTGCGTTTCATATCCGATAAACGAAATAGAAACACTATAGGTACCAGGGGCAACTTTTGGAATTATGAATTTACCTTTGTCATCAGCAACGGCACCATCGATTGGTTTTTCTGTAGCGGGATCTAACAGGGCAACGTTAGCAAATTCAACAGGTTGGTTAGTCTCCGTATCCATAACGGTACCCTGAATTTTTCCGTTACCCTTATGGTCATCGGCGGATTGTGCCCAAGCAGTTATTCCCAATACTCAACAAAACAACCAGCGATAGAATTTTTTTCATTTGAACGAGGTTAAAAAATAAGCCACACTATAATTTCACTTGTCATGTATACCTAGTAATACATGACCAGGTAACATTAACTGCAAAGAAAAATTAATGTTGCCACTTTATAGCCGGTATTAGACGTTCAGGCAATTTGCTTCGACGCATACTCGAATTATTCGACAGGCCCGAAAGGTAGGGTAGAATTTGGGTATTGGTCGATCAAATTTTGCAGACGGTAGAATACTTGTAAGAAGGCGTTTTCGATTCTTTTGGAAGGACTACCTTTAGTCATTAAATAAATCCATTCATGTCAGCTTTCTTCCACCGAAATCGTGTGTTCTTATTGCACCTTTCGTTTTGGTGTGTGTATCTGTCTTTCAATCTTTATCAGATAACGGTATTTCAACGTGCCCGTGGTATCGCGTGGGGTCAATTGTTCACGTCGGCTACCATCCAGTTGATATTCACGATGCTGATCGCCTATCTGAATTACTTTTATACCTGGCCACGATTTCTTAACTCAAAAAACTTATGGCGGTATATCGCTGAATTTTCCATACCGTTTGCGCTTCTGATAACCGCGCGCGTACACCTTCAGCGTTATTTGATCGATGGCTATACGCACCAGGTTGAGCACTTCTATTCCAGCTTTTTTATCGTTCAAATTACAGCGGTTACGCTGTTCATAGTACTCTTTGTGGGCATGCTGCGTTTCGCCGTTGATTGGTTTGAATTTGAGGCGCGTAAAAAAGAAGTCGAAAACGAAAGGCTGATTGCTGAGCTTAATTTTTTAAAGGCACAGATCAATCCCCATTTTCTCTTTAATACTTTGAATAATTTGTATTACCTGGCGTACACCAAATCTGAAAATACGACGGAGGTGATCGCCAAGTTATCTCAAATGATGCGATACATGATTTACGATTCCAATCATCCTCGTGTTTTATTGAGCAAGGAGATAGAGTACATGCAAAATTATATAAGCCTGGAACGTCTCCGCCTCAACAATCAAATTCCAATTAACTTTAAGATTGAGGGGAACACGGAAAACGTCTGGATAGCGCCATTGATTTTTATTACTTTTTTGGAAAATGCATTCAAACACGGCGTGAACAACAATAACTCCAAAGCCTGGGTAAACATTAGCATTAAATTGAAGGGCAGTGAATGTATATACGTTGTGGAGAACAGCAAAATGACTGGCATCGCGAATAATGCTGAGAAGTCGGGAATTGGCTTACAGAATGTCAAGCGTAGACTGGAACTTAGCTATCCGAATCAGTATAAAATAAAGATCGACGATAATCCGGAGGTATATTTTGTGCAGCTTGATCTTACCCTGAGCGATCAGAATACCATACACATGAACGGTGGACCTTCGCCCGCAGATCTACAGCAAACTGGGACCCTGTGAAACCCGACATGGGCTAGCGAATGGGCGATAATGTTTAAATTGCTCAAATGAATCTTAACTGCGTCATTGTTGAAGACGAGCCGCTCGCCAGGAATCTGTTAACAGAATACGTCCGGAAAGTTCCATCATTAAATTTAATTGAAGCATGTTCCAGTCCGATTGTGGCGTTGGACGTGCTTCGTAATAATGCTATTGACGTCCTCTTTTTGGATGTGCAGATGCCTGAGCTTACCGGCATATCATTGTTAAAAGTGTTGCAAAAAAGGCCCCTTGTCATTCTAACCACTGCATATTCTGAATATGCCTTGCAGGGATATGAGCTGGATGTAGTGGACTACTTATTGAAGCCGATAACATTTGAACGTTTTTTGCGCGCTGTCGACAAAGTTACCTTACGACTGGAGTCAAAGAAGCCAATACCACAGGTGGTAGAGAAGCCATCGATATCAGCCGAGCAGCCGTTTGTATTTATAAAGGATGGTACAAAACTGGTGAAAGTTGTTTTTGACGATATTTTGTACGTTGAGGGATTAAAAGACTACGTCACGATTCATTTGAACAATCAAAAAATCGTGAGTCTTCAACGGCTCAAAACGTTGGAGGAACAGTTACCATCCGATAAATTTATTCGCATTCACAATTCTTTTATAGTAGCACTTCGTTCCATCGATGTTGTGCATAAGAACCATGTTCAAATTCGAAATGCTCAGATTCCTATCGGGGAAACATACAAAAAGTCTTTCCGGGAATTCATTGAACAGAACCGTATGCAATGACAGCCTCCACTAGTCATCCCGCAGCGCTTTGACGGGATTCGAAGATGCGGCCCGGACGACGTGATATCCTACGGTCACTAAAGTCAAAAAGAAGGCAAGTAGAGTCGAAAGTAAAAAAGTTGGCCATTCACGGTGAAGTTCGATTCTGTAGGCGAAATTTTGCAACCAGCGTTCTGTAAAATACCACGCCGCGGGAAAGGCCAAAATTGTTCCTATCCCCACCAAAAGGAAAAATTCTTTTGAAATCAGCATCACCAAACTTTTCACACTTGCACCGACTACTTTTCTCACGCCGATTTCTTTTGTCCTTTGTTCCGTAGTAAACGCAGACAACCCGAGGAGACCCAGACAGGCAATGAATACTGTGAGGCCTGAAAATGTAGTAAAGATCTGGCTTCGCTTTTCATCTGCCTTGTATTGCGAATTGAAATCCTGATCCAGGAAAGCAAATTCAAAAGAGCTGTTCGGAAAAATTTCCTTCCAACCTTTCTCGATGGACTCAACGGATTTTCGAACATCACCTTGTGCCGTGCGGACAAATACAAAATCATAATTTTTCGTTGCAAAAATCATCAGCGGTTCGATGGCATCGTATAACGACGTTTGATGATAATCCTTTACCACCCCAATAACCTGCTTTTCAATTGGCTTACCAGGACCGTTCCCAAACACAAACTTTTTGCCAATTGGATTTTCCCAAGCCATACGTTTGACCATCGCTTCGTTCACCAATACAGCGAACGCTGTGTCGGATGATACATCACGCGAGAAGTCCCGGCCTGTTACGATTTGCATGCCCATGGTCTTAATAAAATCAAAATCTGCGCCGTAAAGATCTACTCCGCGGTCTACCAGTTTACCTTCATTGTCTTCGACTTGCAAAACCGCCTTTCCTATACCACGTCCAGGGGTAGCGTTTGCCATCCCGGCTCCTGCAACCTCTCGATACTGCTTTAATTTTTCTACTAAGACCTGCGCCTTTTCCCTTGTCGCGCGTTCATTTAATTCAAGCCGCACGAGTCGGGATTTATCAAATCCTAAATCTTTGTTTCGAATGTATTGAAGCTGATCATAAACAATCAACGTGGAGACCAGCATAAAAATGGAAATCGCGAATTGTTTAATCACCAAGACTTTTCGAAATATCACGCTGCCACCTTTGACGCCAAGTTTTCCCTTTAGCACACTTACCGGGTTAAATCCCGATAAATAGAAGGCAGGATAACTTCCACCAACAATTCCAACAAATAAAACAATCCCGATGAGACTCAGTAGAACGGGCGTTTGTAAAATATAGGAGTATGGCAATTCTTTGTTTGCTAATGTATTAAATGAGGGAAGCAACGCGTAAATCAACATTAAACTCAAAGCCATCGCTAGCGAAGCAAGTACTAGCGACTCCGTTACGAATTGGATGATCAGCTGTTTTCGTTGAGAGCCCATGACTTTTCTCACGCCAACTTCCTTGGCTCGGTTGACAGAACGGGCTGTAGCAAGATTCATATAGTTAATGCAAGCAATAACAAGCATAAATCCCGCTACTGCGCTAAAAATGTAGATGTAAGAGATGTCACCGCTGGCTTCTGATTCATCCTGAATTTTGGAACGGAGATGGATATCGGTTATTTTTTGAAGCTCATATTTGATTTTGATTCCAAACTTCTCAAAGATTGGATCAACTTTCTCTTTAATCACTTTATCCAGGCTGGTGTACATCTTCGACAGATCATAGCCGCTTGGTAACTGCACATACGTGAATACCGCAAAGTTTCCCCAGTGTCCTTCGTTTCGATTTTGGGGATCAGAATTTTTTGCCATTAGGGCATCAAATCGAAAGTGCGAGTTCAGGGGGATGTCTTTTAAAACGCCAGTCACTTTGAATTCGTGACCCTCTGCGTCCTGAAGGGATTGCCCAAAAGCTAATGGTGCCTGGGCAAAATATTTTTTTGCAATTTTTTCCGTGATCACCATCGAGTATGGTTCATCTAAAGCAGTATTGGGATCTCCGGAGATAAACTCGTAGGTAAACATATCGAACACGGTTGAGTCTGCCCGAAAGAACTGTTCCTCGTAGAACTGTTGATCACCATTTTTATAAAGGGTCCGATCTGTTCTTATAAAGCGAACGACATTTTTTACCTCAGGGTAATTTTCGCGCAATTCGTCAGCAAAAGGTGTTTGGACCACAGCCCAAGTGAAGGCATTATCGGGCTCCTTGATATTGGAAATTACCCGATAGATATTGTTAGCGTCTTTATGATACCTGTCGTAGCTTAATTCGTGCAATATGTACATCATCAAAAATAAACTGCAAGTAATACCAATCGTAAGGCCCAGGATGTTGATAATACTGTAGGTTTTGTCCTTGATAATGTTTCGAATGGAGATTTTTAACAGGTTTTGAAACATGGGATGGGGATGTAATGGTGAGATGCACCGACCTATTAAAAGGTTTTACGTAAAGGAAGGAATTTAGAATTAGAAAAAGGGTTCAACCAAACTTTACCTAAACCCTAATGAAAAGCTGGCTGAACCCGCATTAGATTGCAATGACTGCTGGCAATTTGTGTACCTATTTCGAAAATGCTTAAAATAAAATTATCTGAGGATAAATTCTTAGGTAGTCTTGTACGTATCCGCGAATTATCGTTCACCACCGGACGGACGAATTGGTTGTTTGAATGTCGAGGCCGTTGTGAATTATTGAAGCAGCGCTACGCTAAAATAGGCTAAACCAAAACATGTTATCTTCCCCAGCAAACTCCTCGGGCAAGTGTACTCGGCACGAAACCGCAGGAGACGGCCAAGCCGTGGGTCGATTCGTCCTTCGTAGGAAAGGTTCTGTGATTCGACCATGGCCGAGCCTTCTATATAGCTAGGCGGAATTTTTAGCGCAGAGGTACGAGGAGGAATTTGCGCTGAGAAAAATCCAGAGAGAACCAATTCGTTCGAGGAGATGGGGCAGGTCTGTTCTCCAAAAAGTAATTCTATAATGAGAGGACGCTGAGCACGGCCAAGCCGTGGCTTGCTAAGCTTCGTAGGAAAGGGTTCGGTGATTCCTCTGTGGCCGAAACTTCTATATAGCTAGGCGTAATTTTTTTAGCGCAGAGGAATTTGCGCTGAGAAAAATCCAGAGAGAACCAATTCGCCGAGGAGATGGAGCAGGTCTGTTCTACAAAAAGTAATTCTATAATGAGAGGACGCTGAGCACGGCCAAGCCGTGGGCCGATTCGTTCTTCGTAGGAAAGGTTCCGTGATTCCTCCGTGGCTCCGGAGCTTCTATAAACTTGGTGGAATTTTAATCGCATAGGAGACCGCTGAGGGGAATCCAACGCAGAGGAAATGCATGAGTATTGTCGACGCTCTGCGCTTCTCAATTGTATTTACCTCGGTATTCCCCTCCGCGCTAAAAAAGTATCTTGACTTCTAAGCGGCCTCCTCCATTCGCGAAGCCTTCACGATCTGAAGGTCCGGAACGAACACCACAAATTGACCACCCCACTCGGCAACATACGAAAGTTGCTGCATGATTTCTTCTTTAAGGTTCCAGGGGAAAATGATGACGTAATCAGGACGGGTAGCTTTTAAGTCATCTTCATGCCGAACATGTATGTGACTTCCCGGCAAGTATTTGCCTTGCTTTGATGGCGCGGCGTCTACAACAAATTGAATGAGGTCATCACCTTTTACGCCAGCGTAATTTAACAGTGTATTTCCTTTTGCTGCCGCTCCGTAGCCAACCACTTTTTTACCAGCCTTTTTCTGCTCCAGGAGAAACGATAATAAATTATACTTTATGGTCGTCGACCCTGCTTTGAAAATTCTGATAGTATTCCATCGTGGTAATACCTGCAGTCTTTTCCTTCAACAGCATTTCTTTTACGCGCGGCGAGATTTGTTTATTGAGATCTTTTTTATGCTTGGCAAATATTCGGAGTGATCCACCATGGGTAGGTTGCTCCTCTACGTCAAACAAATCCAGCGCATGTGCTTCAAAAATTTTCTTAACCGTGGTGAAAGACAAGTAAGAAAAGTGTTCGTGATAAATCGTGTCGAACTGGCAATTTTCAACCAATTGCAAGCAAATGAGGAAACTCCATGGTGATAACTCCATTACGTCGCAATGCAAGTTTCAGACCTTCTACGAAATCATCGATGTCCGGTACGTGTGCAAGCACGTTGTTTCCAATTATCAAATTTCCTTTTTTACGTTTTTGACTTAGCTTGTAAGCAAAGTCCGCCGTGAAATATTCCGTGATCGACGGGATGCCTTTGAGTATGGCAACATTTGCCGTATTTTTTGTTGGTTCTATTCCTAAAACAGGGACGTTCTTGTTTTTAAAGTGTTGCAAAAGATATCCATCATTGGACGCGATTTCGATGACGAATGACTTTTCATTGAAACCAAATCGCTCGATCATATTTTCAACGTACAAACGCGCATGTTCAACCCAACTTTTTGAATAGGATGAAAAATACACGTAATCGCTATTGAATATTTCTCTTGCTTTTTTGAATTCATCCACCTGAACCAAATAGCAATTTTCGCATACATAGACGGTCAGCGGATAATAAGTTTCCGGCTCATTCAATTGTTCAAGAGTTAAGAAAGAGTTGGAAGGTGGGCAGTTGATAAGATCCGTGAATTTGACCGTAACAGGTTTTTTGCAGAAACGACAGTTCATTTTTATGCTAAGTAAAAGTTACAACTATAGACTCTAGACAAGAATTAAGGGCTGAAAATTAGGCCGTAATCCTATCATCCAAATGATTTAAATCACGATTAAGAGAGACTTTTCTCCAATTACGCTCTAAAATCCCTTGATTCTGGGGATCTTCCAAGCGTAATTATTTTTTGCTGTGACAAATTGAATTCGCTGAAAACCGGGTTACCGTGGATTCATCCTCAAAGAATTTTAAAGTGTTATTCATTTACCCATTGTTGCGGCAATGCCTTCTTCATAGGGAGTTGCCGTCGTTCCCATAAATTTTTCTGCCTTGCTGCTGTCAAAAATATAATCGTTTTCAAACTGATACATCATTTCTACAAATTCACGAAGCACCGGAATAAATAGTCCTAAAATCCGCACGCCAAACTTAGGCATGCTCGTATATTCCCTTATAAGGCTGACCGATGGTTTCACAGGCGATGCGAACATAATCTTCACCAGTAATTATTTTTTTACTGGTGAGGGCATGCCATGTTTGATTAAAGGCAACTGCCGGAATTGCCCAACACGGCCACTGTTTTACCTGCGTCTGGTGTGTAAGTAAAGGTATGGACCGTTCTTGGGATCACCAATCCATTGAGGGGATTTGCCAGCTTTAAGTCGAGATGTCACAGTACTGTGGGTCAGACTCAGTAATGCACCTGGTCCGTAAAAATCTGCGGAACGAACAATCATCCCCTGAATATTGCCTTGTTTAATCTCGTCAAGAAGCATGGTAGCAATACGCGCACGGACTTCACCCTTCTTGCTGATGGGGTTGTAGGGAGTTTCCTCGGTCATAGGACCATTCGTTTTACCGTAAGCATAAACATTGTCGAAAAAAACCAGTTTGCTGTTATGCTTTTTGCAGGAATCAATGCTGTTCCGCATCACTTTCGGCCATTGTTCCTGCCATGTCCTGGTATCGTATTTCAACCCTGCCAACAGATATACCACCTCGCTTCCAGCAACCGCTTTTTCTGTTTGCTGATAGTTCAATAAGTCAGCGTGTACCGTTTCATCGCTGGCATTTACTTTTTTTGGGTTCCGGCTTACTTGCCTTATTTCGGTTAGTGTAGTGAGGAAGGTGCTTTGAAAGTTCATGGCCAATAACGCCGTTCGCGCCGAGGATCGTTTGCATAGGGAGTTATTTACACTATGAAACGAATATAGCAAGTAATTAAAAGGACGGGATAAAGACTACGTGATTTAATGACGCCAATTCATTTACACTAACCCGCCCAACCTTCACGGTCCAAACTTCTGTATTGAATGGCCTCTGCTAAGTGTTCCGTCTTAATTTCGGACGAGCCGGCAAGATCGGCTACCGTTCGCGACACTTTCAAAATTCTATCGTACGCACGGGCCGAAAGCCCCAACCTTTCCATGGCCGTTTTTAATAGACTTTTTCCACTGTCGTTCACGGCGCAAATTTCCTTCACCTGATTGGAAGCCATCATGGCGTTGCAATAAACGTTTTCCTGATCTTTAAAACGCTCGGCTTGAATTTGCCGGGCGCTCACCACCCGTTCCCGAATCTCAACGCTGTTTTCAGATTTTCTATTCGCGGTCATTTCGTCAAAACTTACGGGCACCACCTCCACGTGCAAGTCGATCCTGTCAAGCAACGGTCCGCTTATGCGATTCAGGTAGCGTTGCACCACGCCAGGCCCACATACGCAATCCTTCTCAGGATGATTATAGTATCCACAGGGGCAAGGGTTCATACTGGCGATCAACATGAAGTTGGCCGGATACTCCAGGGAAACCTTCGCGCGCGAAATGGTTACCCGTCGTTCCTCCATAGGCTGACGCATTACCTCCAGTACGGTGCGTTTGAATTCTGGCAGCTCATCCAGGAAGAGAACTCCGTTATTTGCCAATGAAATTTCTCCTGGCTGTGGAATACCACCGCCGCCGACAAGCGCAACATCAGAAATGGTGTGGTGTGGGGCCCGGAACGGCCGTACCGTCATCAACGAGGAATTGCGCTGAATCCGTGCCAGCGACCGAGTGAATTTTTGTGGTCTCCAATGCCTCGTTCAACGTTAGAGGAGGAAGAATCGTGGGAAGCCGTTTTGCCAGCATTGTTTTACCTGCCCCGGGAGGACCAATCATAATTACATTGTGCCCGCCTGCTGCCGCGATCTCTAAAGCCCGTTTTAATATTCTCCTGCCCTTGAACATCCTTAAAGTCCGTGTCGTAATAATTAAACTTAGCAGCAAAGACTTCTTGAACATCTACGCGAACCGAGTTAATCGTGATATTACCCTCGAGGAAACTGACTGCTTCGCGCAACGTCCTGACGGGAAATACGTCCAGCCCTTCCACTACCGCTGCTTCTTTTGCGTTGTCAGCGGGCAAGATAAACCCTTTAAAATTTCCGCGTTTGGCCTGGATAGCAATGGGAAGAACTCCTTTGATTGGACGCAACGTCCCGTCTAGGGCTAATTCGCCCATGATAATAAACTCCTCTAATTTTTGCGTAACAATTTGGCCTGAAGCTTTTAGGATGCAAAGCGCAATTCCAAGGTCGTATGCTGAGCCCTCTTTCCGGATATCAGCCGGTGCGAGATTCACCACCGTTTTTTTTCGCGGCATAAAATAGTCTGCGCTTTTTAGGGCGGATTCTACCCGGTGCTGGCTTTCCTTAATAGCATTGTCGGGTAATCCGCTCATATAAAACCGGAGACCCTGGTCGACACTAACTTCGACCATAATGGTTCTGGCATCCACCCCATGGACGGCACCGCCATAGGTCTTGGCTACCATAACAAAGGAAAAATGTTAGGTCCTAATTCTTGGGAGCAGTAGGAGTTTTCGGGAACATTCATCGACTTGGTTTCCCGCTCCTGCAAGTCGAAAAGTTTTGCTTTCAAAGTGTTGAGCTCGTGCGTGAGCGCACCTTTTTCTTTTTGTGAATCGCGATTGATAATCCATGACCAGATAACGTCTATTATTACTAAAATTAAACCTAACAGTGTCGCGTATTTAAACAACGGTACGTATTGAACCATACTAAATAACATTTGTGTATTATTCTCGAGAATCAACGTGAAAATAAATGAGGCCAGGTTAAAGCCGGCGAAAATGGCGTAAAAGATAAGCCTGTTCTTTGTCATGTCGTGCGTATGATTTCGTTTCTCGAATTAGTTAAAGGTAGCGGAATTTCTGGATCGTTTTAATAGTTAGCCGTTAAAAGTTATCCGTTGATGAGTGCCGACTTTCGCTGATGTCAAGGTAGAATTGGCCCCAAACGACAACCCGCCCGCCGCTTACAACTTTTGTATTTCAATCAATTTTTTATACAATCCATTACCTTCGATCAAAATATCATGTTGCCCTTGCTCGACAATTTGGCCCTGCTGAATCACCACGATCTCATCCGCATGTTGAATGGTGCTTAGTCGATGAGCAATGATTATGGAGGTCCGATGCTGCATCAGTGTGTATAAGGCATCCTGTACCAACCGTTCCGATTCTGAGTCCAGCGCAGAGGTTGCCTCGTCCAGGATTAAAATGGGTGGATTTTTCAATACTGCACGTGCAATGCTCAACCGTTGTCTTTGCCCGCCTGACAGTTTTGAGCCCCGTTCTCCAATCAATGTTTGATAACCATTTTCCATTTGAACAATGAACTCATGAGCATGCGCTACTTTGGCGGCGTCAATAACGTCGGCTTCTTTAACATTCTCCATTCCAAAGCAGATGTTGTTGAAAATGGTATCATTAAAAAGAATGGATTCTTGCGTCACAACACCGACTTGTTTTCTCAGCGACTCGAGCTCATAGTCCCGCAAGGAAACGCCGTCGATTAAAACTTCTCCGCCGGCTGGATCATAAAATCTTGGGACCAAATCGGCGAGTGTAGATTTTCCACCGCCTGACGGGCCGATCAACGCGATCGTTTTTCCTTTTTCGAACTGTAAGGTTAACGTTTTTTAAAACAGGCTCTCGATCGTAGGCAAAGCTGACGTTCCTAAATTCAATTTCACTTTTAAATTCCTGCAGGATAATTGGATTCGGTTTGTTCTTTACGAGGGGCTCGAGGTCAATGATATCGAAGATACGTTCGGCCGAAGCCGTTCCTTTTTGTACGGATGTAATACCATTTGAAAAATTCTTTACGGGTTGGATTATTTGGCTGAAGAGTCCTAAAAATGCAACAAACTCGCCGGGGGTAAGGCTAGGGTCCTCACTGAGAACCAATGAGCCACCGAAGTAAAGTATTACGGCAGCAATCATTACGCCTATGGTTTCTGAGATGGGTGATGCAGCCTCATTTTTTCTGGCGATGGATAAATTTACTTTTTTGTGATAACTGGTCTCGTTGTCAATTTTTCTTAGAATAAAATTCCGGGCATTGAATGCATTTACGATTCGCATTCCGCCAAATGTTTCATCCAAAATGTTTACAATTCTTCCCAAGGCCTCCTGACTTTGAATGGCACGTTTTTTTAAACGTTTGATAAGCTCGGCTAAAAGGCCGCCCGTAATCGACAACACGACGATGGTGAAAAGCATCAACTTTGCGGAGATGAAAAATAGTAAACCAAAATAGATGACAAGAACAATTGGCTCTTTCATAACAAATTTTAAACTGCTCGCTACCGCAGTTTCAACTTCACCGACATCGTTCGTAAAACGTGATATGAGATCACCCTTACGTTGGTCATTGAAGTACCCAATGTGCAGTTGCGACACATTTTTAAAAATGTGCATGCGTAAATTTTTCACGACATCAACCTTCAATGCAGATGCAATGAGCCGTTCGGTGTATTGAAATGTGTTTTTTAGTAGGATGCTTATGATGACCAACACACAAATGAACAGGAGAGCAGTTGTCGATCCGTTGTCGCGTAAAATTCTTAAGAAATAAAAATTGAAAAGATCAACGGCATAATTTACCGAAGGGGTAAAGTCGGGGAAATTTTGGGGGACTGCTATATCACTGCTATTCCGATTTTTATACAACATCCCAAAGAGTGGAACGACCAGCGCGATGTTCGTTACACTAAAAATTGTTCCCAGGACAGAAAAAATTAGAAACTGAATGAGGCGAGGAACCAGATTAGGTGCGTAGCTTAAAATACGAAGGTACGTTTTCATTAAAATTCATAAAGCCGTTTGGGAATATTCCAGCGTAAAGCTAGTGAAGTTATTGTCGTGTTATTATTGTACGAGGAACCGGGCTCTCGCTTTTCCGCACAATAACATTAGCATCAATGAAGAGATTATGTTTTAACATCCAGGAGAGGGATAAACTTCCGAATAAAATATCATTTGAAATGCCTTGTCCGATTTCATTGTTATAGTCCTGTGGGCGGTCCTTACTACTGCTCTTTTGAATATCACCCCCCCAATTTACACCCGTACTATCGCGGCCGGTCGTAGTCAGGGTAAGTTTGCCTACTATATTTAACCGAGGCAAAGGCTGATAACGAAGTATTCCAACCAGTTCCGTAAGGTTCGCGCCGACAGGATGCGCAATTGGCTGTTTGTAGCTGGAGTAATTTCCATAGTCCGAGCTATGGGAGTACGTGTAAGGCCTGATAATATTTATTTCACCCTGCAAATCAAGGTTTGGCAATCCAAAGGCGTCAACATATTTTGCCCCGCCCTGGATGGCAAATTTGTTTGCCCACCACCCATTTCCGTCCTTGATATTGTCGAGGACAAACTCGTCGAGCAACACCTGCCCGTAGAAGGAAATTTTCCGGGCTGCATTCCATTTAAAATCAAGTCCTAACAACACATTATCCGTGCTACCATTTTGCTGTTCAATAGCCCGGTAAAAAATGATGGGGTTAAGGTAATCCAATCGGAAGTTTTGGGTCGAATCGTAACCGAAGATGACAGCCTCATAAACCCCTATGTTTAACTTCTTTCCAATGTTAATGCTGAGGTGGTGGAGGGCATTGAATTTATTAGGATAGCCACCCGGTTCGTCTTTAAGTCCTCCCAAATTCCCAGTTAAGTCGGCCGTCATCTGGTTGACCACGAACAAATAGTTAATCTTCCAGACGTTTACGTTTCCTTTTATGAACCACGAAGGGGGTGGATTGTCTGAAAATACCAGTGAGCGATATCCGTTACCGACAAAGAACCGGTCATGACCGAATTGTAGATTGATATGCTTAGTCGCTTCAAAGGTTATGTACCCCCGGGCCTGAAGAAAATCTACACCCTTTCCGCTTTTAAATTCCTTCCAGAAACCTTCATGAGGAACAGCAGGGTATTGACCCATTTGGTCCCATACGTACGATGGCAAAACAGCTTGATTGTCTGTCAGGTAGCTATAAAAACCAACCTTTTTATCGACCATTCCCCGAACTTCAATACCGCGGGTGTTGATCATCAACGCATCATCTCGTCTAGTGTCATTTCCATATCCGAGGTAAATCACCGGGTTGACGTGAAGGTCAAAGTCTTTGGTATCGACATGGTATAAGTCCGATTTTTTCCGATAAAACCACTTGAGAACAGGCTTTTTACTGGTATTGGTTTCAGGTCTTGCCCATTCCCAGTTGTCGTTCCGAAGATATTCTGCATTGAAATTATCAGCCCGGGAAGTAAAAATGCCCATTGTCGAAAGCGAATCAACATAAGCAGCGATGGCCGATCGTTTATAGGGCTTAATGGCCGTAAAAACTTGAGGCATAATTCTCCCGGTCTTAACTTCATACCGGTCAATCATGTGATAATAATCTTCGTTGAGGGGAGCGAAGTTGCTTTGAGCCGCAATGAGGAACGGGAAACTGCAAAAAATGATTACAAACAGTTTTTTATTCATGAAGGCGAAATTAGTGAGCTCCAAATTAGGAATTTGAGTTAAATGACCGCAATTCTTACAGGTTATCCATCGACATTCCGTGAAAATGAAAGATTTTCGGGGTCTTAGACAGGGCCTGAAAAATTACCAAAACCTGCTCTTGTAATTCAGGGTTTGCTCCTTATCTTTGCAGTCCTTTTACAGGAAAAACGAAGAAATCGATATGAAAAAAGGCATTCACCCGGAATACAGAGACGTGATCTTTTGGGATACGTCAAGCGATACAAAGTTTTTAAGCCGTTCTACTTCCAACACAAAAGAAATGGCAAAATGGGAAGATGGCAAAGAATACCCCGTCATTAAAGTCGAGGTAAGTTCAGCATCTCATCCATTCTTTACTGGCAAGAAAATGTTTGTGGATACCGCCGGCCGTGTAGAGAAATTCAAAAATAAATATCAGAAGAAAGCATAATTCTTCTTCTTTTCGTGGAGAAAAGTGGAGCCCCGCCAAAAGCGGGGCTTTTTATTTTTGTAGACACACGCACAATTTATTTGCGCAATCCTTCTCCGTTAACAATTGGCGGTTATTTTTGAGAAATGAATGTTATCCTGTTCGATGACCCCACACTGCGGAAGGCACTGCTTCCCTTTACGTACACTCGACCCCTTTCCTACTATCCGTGTCGGTATCCTTACGATAGCAGAGAAATGGGAAAAACGACTGGGTACCGAAGTTTCTTTTAAAACTGAAAGCTATCTCCAAAAGAAATACCCACTGGTCTCCACGCTTAATAATTTACTGATCAATGGTGCCGTCTGCCCCGATGACAGTGCTCGTAGACACCGTGAAGGCGCTACCAGACGGATATTATCTAGTGAAGGGTACTTTGCTGATTGCTACGCGCAATCCCGACGATGAGATGACGACGCAAAATACCATTGAGTATGAAAACCAATTTACGCATTATCGATCATCCCTGGAAGATCTTTCGCGAAAATGCAGACCAACTCAAGCTGGATTTTAAATTGGTTACGCACGGGAGGAAATCCTTTCCGATCACCGATAAGTACACGGCCGTCTATGGCGAGGAAAATATTTTTGTCGAGGAGGGAGTAACCATTCTGGCTGCGGTCCTAAACGCAGAAAGCGGCCCCATTTACCTTGGCAAAAATAGTATCGTGCAGGAAGGGGTAGTGATCCGTGGCGCGTTCGCGCTGGGCGAAAATGCTCAGATCAATATGGGAGCGAAACTCCGGGGTGATACCACAGTCGGACCTTACTCAAAGGTTGGGGGCGAAGTCAGTAATTCCGTTTTTTTTGGCAACAGCAATAAGTCGCACGATGGCTATCTAGGAAATTCTGTGATCGGAGAGTGGTGTAATTTTGGGGCTGGGACCAATTCATCAAATCTGAAAAATAATTACGAGACAGTAAAATTGTGGAACCATGGGGAAAATAGCTTTAAAAATACCGGCCTGCAATTTTGCGGATTAATGATGGGCGACTACAGCAAATGTGGTATCAGCACGATGTTTAATACTGGTACCGTTGTCGATGTATGCACGAATATTTTTGGGGGTGGGCTGCCACCTACGCATATTCCTTCTTTTGCATGGGGTGGTGCCGACGGATTTACCATTTATAAAATTGAGAAAGCTTTAGAAACTATTAATAAGGTAATGAGCCGGCGAAATGCGGATTTTAGCGAGGATGATAAGGATATCCTTTTACATCTCTTTAAGGAGACGGTCAACGTAAGAGTTTAATATTTTAAAATTAAGACGACGTGTTATTTAAATCCATACCAGGACTTACGGAAACCAAAAAACTTCTTACCGATGCCGTTAAGAATGATCACACTGCCCACGCTCAACTTTTTGTAGGCTCAGCAGGTGCACTTAATTTGCCGTTGGCCCTGGCCTACGCCACCTACCTACACTGTCAGAATCGCGGAGCCGGCGACGCCTGTGGTGTTTGCTCTGCCTGCTCGAAAAATCTTAAATTCATTCATCCAGATACTCATTTTGTTTTCCCCCTGAGCAATATCAAGGGAGATAAAGATGAAGACCGGTTCAAGGCAGAGATTATGAAGTCATGGAGGTCGTTTTTACTGGAACAACCCTTTGGAAATCTCAGTGACTGGACAACCTTTTATGGAGGGGAAGACAAACAGGCGCTGATCTCTCGGGAAGAAAGCCGTGAGATCATAAAAACCCTTTCGTTAAAGCCGTTCGAAAGTCCTTATAAAGTAATGATTATCTGGCAACCTGAACTAATGCATCCGTCGGCAGCCAATGGAATCCTCAAGATCCTGGAGGAACCCGCCGCTTATACATATTTTATTCTCGTGACAAATTCAGTGGAGAGCCTGCTCCCCACGATTATTTCCCGCACGCAAATTATTTCGATCCCTTTGTTAGAAGACAAGGAGGTTGAAATGCAATTGGCAGCAAAAGGTGTCGATCAAGGCAAAGCAAGAAAGGTCGCGCACATTGCTTCGGGCGACTTAAATGAAGCTTTGAAACTAATGGAGGGCGAAGAAGATGACAACTCGGGTCGTTTTATCGAATGGATGAGGGCATGTTTTAAAAAAAGTTATGCTACTTTAGTAAACCTTTCGGAAAACTATCATGCACTCGATAAACTCAGTCAAAAAAGTTTAATGACTTACAGCATGAATGCTTTACGCGAAACGTTGCTCGCTATTTCTGGTGCTCACGCCATAAATCGTTTGCAAGGAGAGGAACTAAAATTTGTCCAGGATTTCAGCAAGGTTATGAGCGTCGAAAAAATCGATAAGTCATTCGTGTTGATGAATGATGCAAGTTACCATCTGGAACGAAATGGGAGTGCAAAAATGATCTTCCTCGATCTCTCACTCAAACTCACTAAAATCATTAATCCATGAATAAAGTTTTTCGCATAGGAACGCGCGGTAGTAAGCTAGCCATGTGGCAGGCCGAACATGTTGCGAGTTTGATCAAACCGTCGGGATATGATACACTAATTGTTCCTATCGAAACACGTGGCGACAAAATACTGGATGTGAGCATTGCCAAAATTGGAAGCAAGGGAGTCTTTACAGAAGAGATTGAAGAAAAGCTTTTGGACGGCTCGATCGATCTCGCCGTTCACAGTGCGAAAGATCTGTCATCGGAGCTTAACGATGAGTTGGAACTTGTAGCCTTCACTGAACGAGAACCCGCCAACGATGTATTGATCAGTACAAACCGGAACATCAGCCTTCGGAATCTCCATATTAAGATTGGCACATCATCCACCCGTAGGGTTGCTTTTTTAAAGCACTTTTACCCGACTATTGAGGCTGTTAATATTCGTGGAAATTTACAGACGCGGGTGAAAAAAATGGAAAATGGCGACTGCGACGCACTCTTGCTTGCGTTTGCAGGCGTACACCGCATGGGTTACGACGATCTGATCGTTGAAAAAATTGAAACTAGCTACTTCGTTCCGCCAGTGGGACAGGGTAGCATTGCGATTGAATGCCACAAAAAATTAAATTTTGGGAAGAAGGAAATTCTGCAACGTTGGGTAAATAGTGCTCCTACAGAAGCCTGCATTCGGGCAGAACGTGCATTCCTCAAAGCAATACAGGGCGGATGTAGTATTCCTGTATTTGGGTACGCTCATTTTGAAGGACCTTTGGTCACCTTAAAGGGTGGCATAATATCCTTGGATGGACAGCAGGTAATCAAGGCTAAACGCAGTGGTACCGTTGAAGATGTAAGGGAGTTAGGAGAATCAGTCGCACATGAAGTGCTCACGAGGGGCGGAGCCGAAATCCTCAAGGATATAAAAAGCCTAAAATTACAAGTCTAAACCCTCCTCATCCACATTTTTTAATAATTGACTCAAGCACATCAGGAGATGTTTCTTTGAGTCGTTGCCCGTGGAAAGTAGACATTCATTATCTTCGCACCTTGTCCGCCGAAGCGATTCGGAGGACAAGAAAAATAAACAGGGCCAGCGAACTTTAGGTTTGTAAATAAACTATTTGAGGTTCGCGAAGGCATGGACTTTAATTCTTGAACTATGCAGAAGATTCTTTCATCTTTTTGATCTGTGCCTTCATTGTAACGGGCTGTGCGCAAGACAAAGATTATGTTGTCACATTTAAAACCAGCTATGGCGACATGATTGCTGTATTGTACGATGAGACACCGAAGCACAAAGCAAATTTTGTCAAACTGGCGAGAGAACATTTTTTTGACAGCACATTGTTCCATCGCGTGATCGAGGGATTTATGATTCAGGGTGGCGATCCTGATTCTAAGAATGCGCAGCCTGGCCAACCGTTGGGCAGAGGCGGCCCTGGATATACGATTGACGCTGAATTCAATCCTAAATTATTTCATGAGCGTGGGGCACTATCGGCTGCCCGGTTGGGCGATCAACAAAATCCAACGAAGGCCTCCAGTGGAAGCCAATTCTATATTGTGCAGGGTACTATAATGAGCGAAGAGGAATTAAAAACCGATCAGATCAAGATGAATCAAGCCATGCAACAATTTTTTCAGGATCCTGTTAACAAGCCTGCGTACGATTCAATTGTATCGTTATATCAATCCGGAGATATGAAAGTGTATCAGGACTTTGTGATTCGTTTAAAACCCCGCGTTGAAAAGGCTACCGGAATCAGCACGACAAAAGATGTTGCACCTGAGATTCTCAAAGCTTACACGACCGTGGGCGGCGCGCCAAACCTTGATGGCGGATATACCGTTTTTGGGAAAGTTATAAAGGGATTGGAGGTTGTAGATAAGATTGCTGCTGTAGCGAAAGGTCCGGGGGGAGAGAGACCTGCAGAAAATATTACTATGATTGTAACTGTTGAGGAGATGCCAAAAAAGGAAATTGAAAAACTTTACGGCTACAAGTATCCCGAAAAAAAATAATTCCTAGTCTCTGTTCATGAAAATATTGGTTACGGGATCCAATGGATTGTTGGGTCAAAAGCTTACGGAGTTATTAGAAAACGATAAATCAGTCGACTTGATAGCGACAGCCGCGAAACCTTCGGCACTTCCGATCAGCCAGGGTAAATTTTCGTTGCTGGATATCACTGATGCGCCTGCGGTGGACCATCTTGTCGACGAAGTTCAACCTGATGTTATCATCAATACTGCGGCCATGACTCAGGTAGATCAGTGTGAAGTGCAACGGGAGGCATGCTGGAAGGCCAACGTGTCGGCTGTCGAGAACCTTGTGAGAGCTTCGAAACGAAATAATGTTCATCTCGTTCACGTTTCAACTGATTTTATTTTCGATGGCACAAAAGAATTGCTCGATGAAAATGCGGTTCCTAAGCCCGTAAACTATTACGGCGAGAGTAAACTAGCGGGCGAAAAAGTTATTTTGGAAAGTGACATTTCGTGGAGCATCCTTCGGACGGTCTTGGTCTTTGGTATTACGAAGGACATGAGCCGGTCAAATATCGTTTTGTGGGTGAAGAAAAACCTCGAGCAAGGGAAAGTAATTCAGGTGGTCAATGATCAATGGAGAACACCTACTCTCGCGGAAGACTTAGCCATGGGCTGCTACCTCGCGGCGAAGAAAAGGGCGAAAGGTATTTACAACATTTCAGGAAAAGACTACTTATCAGTCTATGATATAGCGATCCGTGCCGCAGAATTTTTTAAACTGGATAAATCTCTCATTAAAGAAACGGACTCCACAAAATTTACACAGCCTGCGCGCAGGCCTCCACGTACAGGATTCGTAATCGATAAAGCGAGAAAAGAATTGGGATATGAACCACATTCGTTTGAAGAAGGGTTGAGCGTGCTGGCCTCACAATTGGAGCAGGCCTAGGCGTCATTTCTCTTTGCGGGCTGCTCCCAACATTCCGAAACGCTACGTAGGGTCTGGCGAAAAGTAAACTTAAAAAACTGAAAAAATAATGCAGAGGAACCATTCTTACAGCATCTACCGAAATTTAAGTGCAAAGAGAAATGAATGCAATCAGTAAAAGCTATGCACTTCAAAACCTTATTACCTTAGTAACTTAGAGAACATGAAAAAACAACCTTATTACATTATTGTCCGGAGATTTCAAATTTTTGAATTGGATCAGATAAGGTAATAAGGTTATGTAAACTAAGAACCTACTTTTTACTAAGGTAATAAGGTTAAGAATCCCAGACTTCTTCATCCAACCCTACTTTTCGGAAGCTTTATTTTGGCGAATCGCAAAGTAATAGAGCGGGATTCCCAGCAGCGTTATGATCAAGCCCGGCCATGTGAAATCCGGTTTGTAGACAATCAGCAAAATACAAAATGTCGTTCCCATCAGGATGTAGATAAGAGGAAGTAGGGGATACCCGAAGGCCTTATAGGGCCGTTCTACGTCTGGTCTTTTCTTTCGCAAAATGAAAATGCCTGCAATGGTTAGGGTATAAAAAATTACAACGACTAAGGAGATCATATCCAGCAGGTTTCCATAACCACCGCTGAGACACAGCAGCGAGGCCACTACACATTGTACCCATAGCGCCCATTCGGGAACAGCGTTCTTACTTAAGTCTCCTGCTTTCTTGAAAAAAAGGCCATCCTTGGCCATCGTGTAGTATACCCGTGCCCCCGCCAGGATCAAACCATTAATACATCCAAAAGTTGAAATCATAATCAGGACGGCAATTACGTATTTACCACTTTCGCCAAATATTTGATGGGCTGCAGAGATTGCCAAACGATCTTGGTCGGGATACGCGATGCCATTCATGGGAAGTACATTTATATACATCAGGTTTGCAGTGACGTACAACACTGTAACCATCATCGTACCGAGGAAAAGGCTCAGTCCGATATTTCGCTTTGGGTTTTTAATTTCGCCTGCGATAAAGGTGACGTTATTCCAGGCATCGCTGCTAAAAAGGGATCCGGTCATTGCAGCAGCTATAGCTCCCAACAATGTAATACCACCAATTTCTTTCCACCCCGTGGGCACCTTCCCCTTCCCATCTACACCAAGATCTTGAAGAGCTTGAAAACCATTTTGCCAATTTGCCGACCAGTAACTTTCCTTGACAAGGATAAAACCAAAAAGAACTAAACCGAATAATGCAATTAGTTTAGAAACCGTAAAAGTGGTTTGAATAATCTTTCCTTCTTTAATACCGCGCGTATTAACGTAAGTAAGAAATATAATTAAGAGAATAGCCGAAATTTGAGCTGCCGAAATTTGAGTGAACCCCAGGTCCAATACTTTGTTGGCTTCGCTCATGGAAGGAAAGATGTATGCTGAAAAGCGTGCGAATGCTACACCTACCGCAGCGATAGTCGCCGTCTGTATTACAGCAAAGAAACTCCATCCGTATAAAAATGCAATCAGAGGATTATAGGCTTCTTTAAGATACACATACTGACCGCCGGCTTTTGGAAACATTCCGCTTAATTCTCCATAACTGACGGCGGCAATAATGGTCATGAATCCGGTAATAAGCCATACGGCAATTAACCAACCTGGGCTACCTACATTTCGAACGATATCTGCACTTACTATGAATATTCCGGAGCCTATCATGGAACCTGCTACCACCATGGTGGCATCCCACAATCCGAGAACGGGTTTAAACTTTGATTCAGTCATGAATTCTTTTATTGAAGATTTGAATATAAGGAAAGAAATCACAACTGGGCTAACCGTATGGGGCGAACTCAGTCCAAGATGAAGGAAGAAATTTCAAAAGGATGGAAGCCTCGGGATGGCCCAGGCGACAAACTTTGTGTCAACTTTTTTCGGGATGGGACACAAATATCGAACTCCGAATGCCGTATGTCGAATGACGAAGGAAAAAGCTGACGGTAGTTTATTGTGCATGTTATTACTCTAGGTGCGCGTGTTACGTTTGAGCCTTATTCGCAAGAAATCGCCACGCCAAGATGAGTATCCAGCAAGTAGTATCTGAAGTCCCTGCATACAGCTGCTAATTTTTTAGCAAGCGTATCCCAATAAGAGAGCGAATATTTTTTCAAAAAAACTTTTCAAAAAAGGTCTTTGCATATGGACTTTGACGTCCTTTTTGTCTTGATACAAAAAGGACCAAAAAAATCAAGAGCCAAATATGCTTCTGCCCACATGCCGGGCCACCCCCGCATTTGGCTCGGGCCAACGCGCCGGCACGGAATTAAGTTTTGAGAGATGAATTAATTGGTTCCAAGCTATATTAAGAAATACTAAGCGTCGTTCGAAATTCATGATTCGGAGTTCGAAAGTCGAAATTCTCCCGTCATGCAGGGATTCTATTGGGGATCTGAATTTCGAACGTTGTGCCTACACCGAATTCAGATTGCACATCTATCTTGCCACCGAGCTTTTGAACCGTTTCGCTGACGATGTATAATCCAAGTCCGGCGCCTTCGCTTTTTTCAGTGGCGCGATAAAACATGTTAAAAATTTTTGGAAGAAAATCCTTGGCGACACCGATACCATTGTCCTCTACCCTTAGCGTTAGAAATGTCTTTTCAATTTTGACATCGAACCGTACAAAGTTTTCAGTCTTTTTTGGATCCCGGTACTTGATCGAGTTGGACAACAGGTTATTAAAAACAACCAATAACCGGTAGGAATCCGAATATAGTGGACTTTGCTCGGAAATATTTATAGTCTTGCTCACCTTTTCTGAACCGTCCATGTACAGCAGTCGCTCAATGCTGTCATCGAGTATTTCCCGAATATTGATCTCTTTGATTTCGATCTCCTTGCGGGCATTGCGGGAATAGTCAAGAATTTCTTTCAATGTATTATCGAGTTTTTGAATGCTGTGCTCCATCATTTCAAAATACTGATTCATTTCTTCCTTCGTGTCATTCATCTTGGCCAGGTTCAACAAGCCAAGGACAGACATAAGCGGCGCGCGCAAATTATGTGAGACACTGTACACGAAGCTGTCCAGTTCGCGATTAATTTTTACAAGTTCATCATTTTGTTCGCGAATTGCCTTATCGGATTGTTTTCGTTCCTTTTCTAAATGTTTTTGCTTTAACGAATTGACAATGGCGGTGGGTAGGCGGATAAGATTCGACTTCAACACGTAATCATCTGCACCCTGCTTTAGGGAAGTAACTGCAAATTCTTCTGAAACTGAGCCCGTAACCAGGATAAAGGGGATTGAAACCCCTAAACGTCTGCAGAGTTTCAAGGCTTCAAAGGAATTAAATTGTGGCAGGCTGTGATCGGAAAGAATTACGTCGGCTTTGTAATTTCTCAAAGCCTCTAGAAATTCAGCCCTGCTGTCAACGCGCATCATTTCGAACTTTAAACCGCCTTTGCGCAGCTCTCTTTCGATAAGGCCTACATCATCTTGAATATCTTCCAATACTAAAATTTTCAGCGGCTCTATCATGATTACGAATTTAATCGATCCTTTTCAGAATTGTTAGCGGGAGGGTTGATTAAGAAGTAACCAAAAAAGTCCTAACTGAGCAACTGCCTCTACAAATTTTTCAAATTCAACAGGTTTGACAACGTAAGCGTTAACACCAAGCTTATAGGATTCGATGATGTCGCGTTCCTCTTTAGAGGATGTAAGCATCACCACGGGTATCATTTTCCTTTGCTCGTCGGTTTTTATTTTTCTTAACACTTCTATTCCGTCTACTTTGGGCATTTTCAAATCCAATAAAATAAGCCTTGGAACATTGTGACTTCCCTCAGCGAATAAAAAATCAAGTGCTGCTTCGCCATCTTGTAAGTGCACAAGATTGTTCGCCAGATTGTGCTTTTTTAGTACTCTGATGGTCAACTCAGCATCCTCATTATTGTCTTCTATTAAAAGGACTTCGACGGGTATATTGTTTACCATTAGTGTGGAATTTGTGAAGGGATAAAGAAGAAAAATGTAGCGCCTTCGTTTAAATGAGCCTCGGCCCAAATTTTCCCGCCATGACGTAATACAATACGATGAACCAAGGCAAGGCCCACGCCTGTTCCATCAAATTCTTCGATTTTATGTAACCGTTGAAATACTCCGAACAATTTATCGGAATACTTCATGTCAAAGCCGACACCATTATCCTGTATATAGTACACGATATGGTGGTCTTCGTTTTTGCAACCTATTTCAATCCGTGAAACTTGCTGTTTTCGTGAATATTTTAACGCGTTGGAAATTAAGTTTATCCACACCTGTCTCATCATGCTGAGATCGCCCTGAACCTCCTTCAACGGCTTTACTGTAAATTCTATTTTCCGATTTACTTCCTGTGAAACTAATTCCTGGCGGACGTGGCCTACCAGCGCGTTCATATCAACGATGGTTCTGTCAAGTTCTTTTCTGCCCATGCGCGAGAAATCCAGAAGGTCATCGATAAGATGGCCCATACGGTGTGCGTTGTTTCGAATGATCTGCAAAAGCCGGTTTGCCTCGCGGTCCAGCGTGGATGAATAATCCTCCTGTAAGATTTTAGAGTATCCGTCAATCGAGCGCAAAGGTGCTCTTAAATCATGCGAAACGGAATATGTAAATGCCTCCAGCTCCTTGTTTGCTTCGATAACTTTTTCTTGTGCTAAATGACGGTCTGTAATATTAAAAGCTGTTGATCTGCTTTTTCTAAAATTTCCGTTTTTGTCTTTGATAGCTGTAGCATTCACAATTACAAACAACGATGAGCCATTTTTGCAAACAACTTCAAATTCAATATTGTTTATAAATCCCTGCGATTTGAATATAGGGAAAGCTCTCCTTGTACAGGTTCTGACTCTGGGGCGTAAGTAAATTCAAATAATGCATTTTATTGATAACCTCTTCCCTCTTGTAGCCAATCCAACCGAGCCAGGTTTTATTCATTTCGATTATCACACCATCGCTATTGAGAGAATGATAACCACAAGGCGCATCGTTGTATAAACTTTTTATTTCTTCAGCAGCGCGGCTCAATGCTCGTTCAGCTTGCAGCCGCGCGCGCAATGTTTTGTTTATCAATAAGAACAAAACGACAATAGTGATCGCCGTCAAGATTAGCAGGGTAAGAAATGTGGTGTAAAATCTTGTTACGTCCTGTTGATTTTCAGTCATGCGCCGATCCAGGATTTTTTTTTCCTCTGACTGCATGTTTTCGACATTGGCGTTGATTCGATTCGCTAGTTTTCGGTTAGATGGAGAGAACACGATCATTCTCGCAGAATCTTCAGAATTTTTACGCGTCATGATCACGCGATTTATGAGTTCGACTTTCTCCATCCCAAGCAAGCGAATACTATCGAGGCCTTTGGCAAGCGTTGCGTTACCTTTTATTAATTCAAGGAGTATGATATAATGTTCTCTGGCAGCGTTGATTTCATCGCGGTAAAAACCCGCAAAAGCTGTGTCACCGGTTAGGACGAAGCGTGTCAGCTCAGCTTCAATTTCAAGATGACTGGAATGAAGTTCTTCGACGTGATATAACACCTCATTCGTGCGGGAAACCATTCTGCTGGTGATAACCGAGTCCTGGCTGTTTCGATATGAATAAATGCCCAATGAGGTAAGAATGCTTAGGGCGAGGAGAAACCCAACAAGAACTTTTTTGTCGAAGTAAACTTTCATACCAACCGATTTGACATCCAGCCACTTATGAGTCCAGGGCTGACAACTTAAATTTTTTTTACACACCGCTGACTTCATAAATTAAAATGTGATGGTCAGTTCATTCACATTTTTAGGTGGGCTCCAGTTTATTAAATATACTACGATTTATTATCTAAACACCTATCTGTTTAAATCCAAATTGCCTATAGGCGGCGTTAGTTATAACGCTGGGGATACTTTCATGTTCAGTCTAAAATTTCACTTATTGGCTGGCCGGTGCTGCCGCTGGGAAACTTTATTTTCAATAGCACAGAAATCGTGGGCGCTATGTCGGTGATGGAGTGAAGTTGGACAGAAGAACCCTTTTTTATTCCGAAGCCAAAGAATAACATCGGCACGTGCGTATCGTATGTATAGCCTGATCCGTGCGTTGTACCTTGGGTCGAACCAGACTCGAGCCACCCCGGGTCCAAAATAAATACAATATCACCCGAACGTTTGGCATTATAACCTCGAATCACTTTCCCTTTTTGTCCGTCTTCTCCATAGTTCCCCTGCCGAAGCGTTGCTTCAGTATAGTAATTAGCAATGCCGTCCATTGCCATCAGGTATTTTCCAATGAGCTCTGTTACGAGATACATATCCATCCCAGACGCTCTTGGGTCTTTGGCGAAAGCTTGCTGATTAAGAAAAATTTGCTGGTTGCTGATGTTCTCAATGAATGACCTTCCTGGATAGTAAGCCGATAGATATTCTTCAAGCTTTGCTTGCAAATCGGAATCACTAAAATACCCCGCGGGAACTTTATTGTCCATGAGGTATTTAGGGACGTCGGCAACCGCATGGTCGGCGGAGAGAAACACGGTGTACATTCCCTTGCCCACTTCTGCGTCCAACTTCTTCAATAACTCTTCGATGTTTCGGTCGAGCCTTAAATAGGTGTCCTGAACTTCCACTGCGTTCGGTCCCTTTGCATGGCCGACGGCATCTGTAGCAGAATAGGAAATGCATAAGAAATCGGTAGTCGCATCTTTTCCCATCTGCTCACCCGCCAAGGCTGCAAGTGCCATTTGCGTCAAATAGTCGTTGGCAAAAGGTGTTGAACTTAAGAGTCCGAAGTTATCGCTTTTAGCACGCAGTTCTGAAAGCTTATAGGGAAAGGTAGATTTATCTTTTCCTGCAAACCTCCGCTCATAAGGTGAGTCATCGGGGCCACTCTCCGAATATTGTTCAATTGGCAATAAAGTTTGCCACTCTTGCGACAAGTATTTATCAGCGAGATTTTGACTATTAAATTTGGTTAGCCAGTCAGGAAGTTTAGTCATGTAATACGTGCTTGAAATAAACTTACCGGATTTTGAATCGTACCAGTAGGCCGCATCTGCCATATGGCCTGCCGGCAAAATTGCACCTCGATCCTTCATCGAAACGCCAACAACTTTTGCTCTTTTTTGGGTAAATAATTTTAATTCATCTGTAACTGTAGAAGATAAAAGCCGGCTAGGCGCTAAACTTCCATTGGCAGCGTCATTTCCGACCGGCTTGTAAAGACTATCCTCCACACAATTCACGGATTTTCTTTTTGCTTTATCATAATATTCGTTGCCAATGATGCCGTGCACAGCAGGCGTCGTACCTGTGTAAACTGACGCATGACCAGGTCCCGTTACGGTAGGGGCATAGTTATAATGCCCATTTTTAAGCATGAAGCCGTCATTAATCAATCGCTTGAAACCCTGCTGACCAAATTTGTCATAAAATCGATATAAATATTCCTGGCGCATCTGGTCAACCACAATGCCGACCACTAGTTTTGGTCTTTCATTCGTATTTGGTTGTTGTTGTGCGCTCAGCACATTGCACAGTAACATGCAGAAGATAAAAAGTGAACCTCTCATGATCATATCTATACTTTTCGACTGCCGCCAAGTTAGAAAATGTGAGGGCAAAGAATAACTTTTGGAAGGGATTTATTGCGCTTATTTATGCGTCAATTGCCATGGCAATACAGTTTGTCGTAGTCGTCTTGATCGTAAACCGCGGTCCTTAATAATTCACCCTTGTCATTGTAGTAAATGACAACAAAAATGGCAGCTTCTTCGACTTGCTTTTCTGTAAAATAAAGTGGTTTTTCCTCTGAACCCACGTTGACCACATCACTATACGAAATCGGAATGATGGTACCCTTTTGATTATGAATGACGCCGTAGTTCGTATTTTGATGAATAATGGCCAGTTTTTCCGTCGGTGAGTTTCGAATAAGCGTGAGATCTTTGATCTCATCCAGCAGTACCTTATTATTTTTTATTTCGTAGAGCATCCAATGGGCATTTTTCTTCACCAACGCCGTTGTATCATTCCAGAATTGAATTTCTGAAAATTCAAATTTGCTTATGGGTTTATTATCCCACCTAAGAAACCCATACAAGCCATTTTTATACGCAGCCAATGTCTGACCGTTATAGAGCGTGAGGTTCTTACTATAAGCAGGAGGGATTTGCTTCTTTTTTACTGCGTCGAACAGCCCAAATTTCATCGACTTCAGCAATGAAAAAATTCCGTTGTTCAACGCTACGATCGCATCATATTCTGCAGGGAGCAAAAGTTTCCCATTTTTGGTAATCAGTCCGCGCTTTTCCTTTTTGTAAAAGATAAAAAGATCGTTGCCAGCATATTGGATTTTGTCGTACGTCGTTGAAAATAATTTTTGACCATTATGATCGTAGACGGTTTTTCTTTCACCCTGGTCCACCACTAAAAATGCATAACCATCTTTTCCCTGTACAAAATCAAGGCTCGAAGGTCGAAGACTCTTATGGCAATTGGTTTGATTGAAAAATATGTAACTACTATCCCCTTTGAATCCTGCGGCAAACGGACCATGCAAGGCGATAGTATCATATGCGGGGCTATAGTAACGCATGGTTTTTGGATCCACGAATCGCCACAAAGAATCTTTGACGGCAACCCAAGGATCTCTCACCATCACCTGTTGAAAGGCTTCGGATGTTTGGCCGTTTGCGTTATGGAAGCGAGTACCGAAAGGTGTAGCAGCAGTCACGCCAAAAAATGCTGTGTTTAGGATCTGCTCTTCGGGCGCAATAAACTCCCGTAATGATTGGTCTAGTAATCCCGAGCGCATGCCATTTCTTACGAAGATCAAATCGTTGTTCCAGTATTTAACTTCTTCATATCCCGTGGTATCCCCAACTTCAGGGGTATATGGCAGCGTGGCCAGCATGGCTGCGGTAAAGAGCTTTGTCTTACCATTCTCTTTTAGCCCGATCACATTCTTCGCATGGAAGACCTCGTCACTATCCTGAACTAGCTGCCTGCCCGTTAATGTCCAAACGGACCACCGATGATTTTTTTCTATAGAAATAAATTTATTGTTTAAGATTTTTGCATCGTCAACGCAATCTCCACCGATTTTGAACCCCGTTTTATGAATCAGAGCGTGGCAGCCTTCGCTCTCAACAAGCAAAAATCCCGAACCGAGTTCCTCAACATTGTTTACTCTTCCTCGCCAAATACAAGTTCCGCTCTTCGCGACGATTTTGTCGGGCAGAGGAAGGATGTCGCCGTCAATGTTTCCACATTGATGGACCTGGTCTAGCGAGTCAGCTTCAGGTAAGGTGATGTCATGGCCATCCTGGTCCATGAACCCAAAGGTCTTCTTTTTCAAAACAGGCACCCAGTAGCCTTGCTCCAGTCGGAGAACGTTCGCCAGCGAATCAGTTGAGAAGTCTGCGGGGAATTTATCCCCGCGCTGCGATGGAGGAATGAGGTGAAATAAAATGTTTTTGGCTTTCTGAACGAATGGGCTTTGAGGATTCAATTGAATGAATTCAATGAATTTTTCAGATTCGCCAGATGCCGTCTTATATTCAAATATTGTCTGCTCCACCTTAGACCGATAAGGGGAATGAGGGTAATCGGATAAAAAAGCCTCAAAACTTGCCAATGTTTGATCGGCGGTTTTATCAGCCAAAAGTAATTTCTCATAGTTATCCCTGGCCTCTAGGTGCTTGCTTCGCCTGAGGATATCGTTGAAAAAAATTCTGAAAACTTTGATAGGTATTTTCCTGAGTGGCATTCTGCATAGGCGACACTGTCCCGTAGGGCAACAGCCAGTGGAAGAGAGCGGAAGTACGGGAAATGATCAATAAAATCTGTCCAGGCCTTTTCGGTCTGGTTCATTTTAGTAAGGTGAAACGCGGTGCTGTCGATCTGTTTTCGAAGGTCTGACAAGCAGAATGGAGTCGACGGGAAATTTTCTTAATCGTTCGCGTTGCTTCAAGGTGGTGCTTTGAAAGTCATTTAGCGCCCCATTCACACGACGATAGGCTGAGTCTAGTTGGAAGGCAGGATTACCTTCAGAAAAAAAATATTGTGCTAATACATATTTTGCCGTAACGTTGAGGCTATCTTTGGCCAGTGCCTTCGTGAGCAGGTCATGCGAGCGTTGCCATTTTTGCCGATGAAGATTTTTTAGGGCCAGATCGACAGACTGACCCGATGCAGAAGCGCAGTACACTGTAGCAGCACAAAGTAGAACTATTTTTAAAACGAACTGAAAACCTCTCATCACGACGATGCAAAACTATAAACTTCAACACTAAGATTTCGCCTTAACTAAGGTTAAGGCTGTTGTATCATGTAAGAATTTTTGTAAATTTTCACATTGTTAACTTGTTACGCATGGCAAAGCTTAAGAATATCATCAAACAACTTTCCGAAAAAGACTTCAAAGCAATCTATGATTCCCTCATAGAAAGCAATGCTGAGAAATCTGCCTACCTGCTAAAGTCCTTGCGCGAACGTCCGCTGTCCGATAACAAGATCATGACAGAGCTCGACGTTAATGCAAATGCATACTATACCCTTCGATCCAGGCTCAATCTGAAGATCGAAGAGTATCTGATGGGTCAACTCGAAAGCCCGCGCACGGATGTTCTGCGCAAAGTTGCCAATATCAACGAAGTTTTGTTCACCAAAAAGAAAGCTATTTCTGTTGCGACCTTAAAGAAGCTCGAAAAAGAGCTCCTCGACTACGATCTTGCCAATGAGCTCACCGTCATTTATAAGTCACTTAAAAAGCTCAATATCAACTCGCCTGATTACTTTCCAGTACTCACAGCTCTACAACAGGCACGTGGCCTACATGTTAGCAGTTGATAAAGCGGAAGACCTGCTGGCCGACTATTTCAAGAAGTATGGTGATTTTATGCTCAATGGCGGTGACGTGGAGAAACTGGGACTCGGTTTGCTGATGAAAGAAATGCAGAATGTGGCTAAGCTCTACGAATCACATCGTCTGTATGTATATCAAAGTTGCATGTACATCTTCCACCGACTTTTTGTCGAAGTCGACGATAATATGCATCAGGAAGGTGAGTCAATCGAAGACATTTTTGACAAGGTTCAGAAGATGTTCGAGAGCTACCACCTCGATTCCATCTATTATCACATGAACCTGGTGTTTGAATTTCTGAAGCTGGAGTACTATAATCATTATAAAGTGTACCGCCAGGCAGAAAAGTACTACGAAGAGGTAAACGATGCTTGTGGTAACCTGCTGGTGAACTATTCGACTTTCACTTTTCCCCCACAGTTCCTGATCTCGAAGATCGAAAGACATCTGAGAACCGGCTCTGAGGCCGAGTTGTATCCGGAAAATGAATCGATATTTTTGAGATTACGAAATTGATATGCAGGACATACCCAAGCATATTGTTTACGTGGTCTATCGGGCGATTTCTTGTTACTATATTGGAAAGTTTGACGAAGCAGCAAAACTCATTAACGGTTTGCTGAACGACGTAAGTCTTAAGAAATATCCTTATGCTCAACTGGAAATCAAATCGCTGCTTGCCCTACAATATACGTTGATGCGTGACTTCGAATTGTTCAATCAGCTCTCGAACAGTATACAACGTCAGATCCGTCTTTTTGGCAAGGATAGCTGTGAAAATATTCAGCTCTTTTTGAAAATCTTGAAGATCGCCACGAGTGAAGCGAAGAAAGAAAAGGCGAAAAAGATCAATGCGGTTAATTCCCCGGCTGAGCTCCATAACCGTGCACTACTTTGCACCGACCAGACTGATTAAGCTGGACGATAAATTTGTACGAGTTGCTTACCGAATTCTAGATTTCAAGTTTCATGATGCTTTCGTGCGACAGTGGCTTATTGAGATACAGCTTCACGTTCTCGTATTTCTTCGAGCGATTAAAATCCTGAGGATTTATCGACGAGGTAAGCATAACGATCTTGCATTTCTTCTTGGCCACATTGGTAAGTTTTTCAAATTCATCAAGGAACTGGAATCCATCCATAAG
The DNA here is from genome assembly GCA_963813425.1 of uncultured Bacteroidota bacterium. GTDB lineage: Bacteria > Bacteroidota > Bacteroidia > Cytophagales > Cyclobacteriaceae > Chryseolinea. The sequence goes on along the minus strand of CAWEZB010000009.1, from coordinate 515 downwards.
CGGCATATCGATGTCGAGGAAGATCACATCGGGTAAAACCTTATCGGCTACGTCGAGTTTTTCCATGTTCTTGAGAAATTCTATGGCGCTTTTTGCCCCGGTGTGGGTATAAATATTTTCAGTGATGGAAGCCGCTTCAATCATTTTCTGATTTATGAGATTGTCGATCTCATTATCATCAATGAGCATCACGGTGTCGATATTTTTTCTCGGCCATAGGTTGGGTTGATTAGTGATAAAAATAAGGTTTTGATCATTATTTCCAAACTGCTCAAATATCAAATTTGATTCCCTGAGCAAGGGTAAGGTAGTGCCAAAGTTAATGGTATTCGTCTGCCTTCGCATATAAACTTTCCAGGCATCGGAACCTGATTCACGACCGCCTCCTGTTTCTTTTTCGCCACCAAATGCTCCTCCGATCTCAGCACCGGATGTTCCAATATTCACATTGGCGATACCACAATCGGATCCTTCACTTGAAAGAAATGCTTCCATATCCTGCATGTTGTTGGTCA
>CAWEZB010000008.1:0-471191 GCA_963813425.1 uncultured Bacteroidota bacterium | reverse complement strand
GGGCGGCACGATCGGGGGCGAGCTGGCCCGTGCGGCGATCCTGATCTACGCCGAGGTGGTCGTGATCACCGCGGTGGCGCTCTTTTTTCTCGTCGTTCTCGAGCCCGTTTCTATCGGGAGCCTTCACGATCGGCGTCTTTCTTCTGGGGCGATCGGCCGAGTCGATCCGGGTCGTGGCCAAGAAGGTCGGCGAGCCACTGCGGGGCCTGCTCGAGGTGATCTCGCGGGCGATCCCGAACCTTCAGTACTTCTACCCGAGCGGAACCGGCAGTACGGCCAGCATGTCAGCGTCAACGGCCCGCACTTCGTCGACTGGATCTACGTAGCCGGCGCGTGCGCCTATGCCGCCTGCTACGCGGGCGTCGTCGTGCTGCTGGCCGTGGTGATCTTTTGCTCCGCCGCGATTTCGTCTGAGACCGGGGTGCCAATGAACAAGACGGTCGTCGGAAACGGTCTGCTGATCGGCGTGCTGTGCGGCCTGTGGACCTTCGTGATGGGTTTCACCGGCTGGTACAAGCACCCGACGTTGCTCCACCTGTTCTGGGTCGTGATCCCGATGGAGGTGGCGGTTCTGGTGATCGGGCTGCGACCGCACGGCCGCCGACGGTGCCGGCTACGGCAGGCAGGTCCTGCACGGAACGCTCATGGGGCTGGTCGGCGCGGTGGTGATCTTCGGCAGCTCGCTGCTGTTCACGTCGGTTGTCTTTCCGAACTACTTCGTCGAGGTGCGGGCGGTTCACCAGGAGACTCTGCGTGCGGCAGGCCACTCGGCGGCGGAGATCGACGCTGCGCTCAAGGCGGCATCGGTGGCGCAGACTCCCTTCATCCAGGCGATCTCGGGCGCGATCGGGACCGTCGTCACCGGGCTGGTGGCGTCGCTGATCATCGCGATCTTTGGTGCCCGCAAGTAGCTTCGACCACGCAGCGTGAGGTCAGCCTGCTCCGCGCCAGGCCGCCGTCAGGGAACGAGCACGACCTTGCCGAACTGTTCGCGGCTCGCGAGCCGGCGATGTGCCTGGCCGGCCTCGGCCAGCGGAAAGGTGCGATCGAGGACCGGCTTGAGCTTGCCCTGGGCGACATGGCCGAGGATCTGCCAGAGCGAGCCCTTCGAGCCCATCGTCGAACCGAGAATGCTGATCTGCCGAAAGAAGATGTGGCGCAGGTCGGTCTTGGCGTCGAACCCGCTGGTCGCGCCGCAGACGGCGATCCGGCCGCCGCGGGTGGTCGCGCGGATCGAGCCCTCCCAGGTGGCGGCCCCGGTGTGCTCGATGACCACGTCGACGCCTTTCCCCCCGGTGATGCTGCTGGACCTCGGCGACGAAGTCCTGCTCCGGTCTTGATCAAGCCCTCCGCGCGCCGAGCTTCACGGCGCGTTTTCCAGCTTGGCCTCGCTCGAGGCGGTCGTCATCACGTGGGCGCCGCAGAGCCGCGCGATCTGGATCGCCGCCGACCCCCACCCCGGTGCCGCCGGCGATGGATCAGCACCTGCTCGCCCGGTCGAATCTGCGCCTTGTCGACGAGCATCTGCCACGCGCGTCAGAAACACGAGCGGGATCGAGGCCAGCCTCGTCGACAGCCACGCCGGCGGCATCCGCCACCAGGTTGGCGGCCGGCACGGCACAGGTACTCGGCCTGCCCGCCCGAGACCTGCTCGCCGAGCATCCGCGTACTCGCGGCAGAGGTTGTCGCGCCCGACAGGCAGAACGCGCACTGGCCGCACGACAGCGAGGGCTGCAGCAGGACCTTGGCGCCGATCGCCATCCCGCCGGTCAGCTTGACGCCATGGCCCACCGCCGTCAGCTGGCCGGCCACGTCGCTGCCGAGCAGGTGGGGGTACTTGAGCTTGAGGTTGGGCAGACCCTTGCGGACCCACAGGTCGAGATGATTGAGCGCGCACGCACGCACGCGAACCTGCACTTGCCCGGGACCGGGGGAGGGGACAGCAAGCTCCTCGAGGCGGAGCACACTTCGTCGCCGTGATCGCGCAGCGTCACGGCCTTCATCGTGTTGGCCATGGACGCGACTCTAGCATCGACGGGGGGCACAAGGTCGGGCGTCATTCCTGGGCCGCCCACCCGTCGGTAGCGGACCGCCGCCAGCACCAGCGCGGCGACGCCGGTCACGCCGAAAACCAGGACTCGCAGCTCGGCGGCCACGGTGGGGCTTTGCATGCCTGTCACCAGCAGCAGCATCAGGGAGACCAGCCACTCGACGAGCACGAGCGCGGCCATCAGGCCATACGCGGTGCGTGGCTTCTGCGCGTAGAGCGAGCCGAGCAGAGCCAGCGCGCCGTAGCAGAAGTCGCTCACGATCGTCGCAGGCAGGCCGCCGGTCCTCCGGGTGCTGGCCTGCATGGCCCAGTCGATCCAGACGTAGCTGGCCGCAAGCGGTACTCCCGTCCGTCGCACGATGCCGAGGATCTTGCCGGCGACCACCTGCGACGCAGTCAGCGGCGTATGGGCGAGCACCGAGAGCGTCCGCGCTCGGCGCTCGCCGGCGAACGACTGGGTGGCCGTCAGCAAGAGCCACCAGAATCCCAGCGTGTGCAACAAGCTGCCAAGGCCCGTGGCCCGCGAGCCGATCGCGTAGCTGAAGGCCACGACCGCGATGCTGGCCAGGTCGATGCCCCACTGCACCCAGCGGCTCTTGCCGCGCAGCTGGACCTCCACCAGGCGACGGGATTGTTCCAGACGGCCGCTGCCGAGGCGACCGGACGCTTGGTGCTCGTCGAGCGGGCGGCGGGGGAGCGGCGGCCCGGCAAGGCGATGGCCAGCAGGGCGGCCAGAAAGCCGCTCGCCGCCACGGCGACTGTCAGCACCCCGAAGATCTGGTCGGGCCGGCTCTGCAGCGAGCCGCCCAGGAAGTTGCCCCCCCGCTTCTGGTCGAGCAGTCCGAAGATCGAGATCCCCGAGGCCAGGGCGATCGCCACACTCCAGCGACGCCAGCGCAGCAGCCAGGGGTGTTCCTCGACGCCACCCTGCTCGGGCGCCAGCGCGGTGAACAGCGGTCGCGCCGCGCTCACGCAGAGCACCACGATGATCGCCGCACCGGCCAGCGGCGCCGCCACCTCGCTGAGCCGGAAGGCCGGGGCGAGCGAGGTGCGCACCATCGCCATCAACGGCGATCCGGCACCCAGCTCGCCCAAAGACGGGATCACGTAGACGGCGGCGAAGAACAGGTAGGTGACCATGGCGGCCGACAGGCTGGTCTGCAGCACGACCGAGCACAAGAGCCCGACCGCGACGCCGGTCACCGCGACGATCTGGGTGTGGACCGTGACGGTCAAAAGCTCGCTCGGTCCCACGCCGCCCAGGACCAGGGCCAGCGCCAGAAAGGGCAGGCTCGAAAGGACGATCAGCTCGAGCGCAAAGAGCTTGGCGACCAGCTTGCCCACGACGATCCGCAACGACGACAGGGGCGTGAGCATCAACAGGCCCCAGGTCCTCTCGTCGCGCTCGTCACCGAGGGCGGCCGCTCCGACGACCGGTGCCAGCATCGCCACCACGTACAGCTGCGCGTAGGCGACCATCCAGAAGGTCGCCTTGCCCAGGTCAGCCGCCTTCGAGGCCGAGAAGCCGCCGCGACCCGAGCTGCGATCGAAGCCGACGATCAGCGGGTCGCCAATCGCCAGCACGCCCAGGATCGCCAGGCCAAAGCCGAATCGCAGCCAGTAGGTCCGGCCGCTGCGAGCGAAGTGTCGGGCCTCGTAACCCAGAAACGGCCCGAGCACCTCGGGTCGGCGCGCCGCGCTCATGCCCGACGGTCCCCCCGCTGGCCGAAGCAGTGGTCGCGCAAGGTCGCCCCGCACTGCCACAGCGCCAGGTAGCCCGAGCACAGGTACAGGCAGCTCGAGACCAGAATGGGCTCGGACTGCCATCGGCCCGCGGGCGGAAAGATCAGCCCGACCACCTCGCGGCCCAGCGGCCGGCGCAGCAGCGCCGCCAGGAAGATCGGCAACAGGGCGATCACGATCGTGATCCCGAGCGCGAAGGTCTGCTTGCTGGCCCGCATCGAAGCCTGAAAGGCAACGCCCGTCACGAACAGGACGTAGGCCAGGCACCACAGCAGCATGCCCTGGTCGCGCTCGCGAAGACCCGTGTAGAGCAGCAGAAAGGCGACCAGGTACGGGATCGCCAGATAGCGGCAGAGGCCGACCGCCTTGGCCCAGATGATCCGCGACGGCTCGATCGCCGTCGTGAGCAGGACCTTGAGCGTGCGGTCGCGCTTCTCGAGCACCAGGGTCGAGCTGGCCAGCACCCCGAGCATGAAGGTCGTGCCGATGTAGATCATCAGGCCCAGTACGGCGCGGTTGCTGCGGCTGCGCCAGAAGTAGTCGCTGGCGAAGGCGGCAGCATGGCCAGAAGACCAATCCCGGTCAGCCACTTGAGCTGTGTCGACAGGCGCCCGTAGGCCTGGGTCTTCCACTCGCGCCAGAGCACGGGGTTGTCCCAGACCTCGCGCGCCGGGCCAAAGATGGCGTTGCCCGAGACCCGCGGCGTCGATTTTTTGACCAGCCCACGGGCGGCCGCCTTGCCGATGAGCCACAGGAACAGCAGGCTGCCAGACAGCATCGCGGCCACTCCCAGGACGCGCCAGAAGGGCTTGAGCCCGCCGCTGCCGGCGCCCGCGATGGCGGTGATCAGCACGAGCGTGATCCCGCCGAGCACCGTCCCGATCAGCAGCGGACCGGACCAGCGGGTGACGCGATCAATCCGGGCCATCGCCGACAGGTCGCGCGCACCAACTGCGCCGGGCTCGCTGGGCCGATCGTGGTTGGTGACGATCTCCAGGGCGGCGGGCGACACGTAGCCGACGGCGATGGCCAGCGGTACCAGCCAGCACAGCGGGCCGAGCAGCGCCTCGGCCGGGGTTCGGCACAGACGGCGGCCAGCGACATCGTCAGCGTGTAGACCGGCGAGAAGCCGAACCAGGACATGCCGATCTCGCGCACGCTCCCCTGGCTGGCCGTCAGCGCGAGCGGTGCGAGCGGACCGAGCACCCAGAAGGCGAAGTAAAAGACGTAGCAGGCGGTGACCGCCGCGGCGGCGCGATCGAAGAGCACGCCGGCAAAGGCCGAGATCACGATCGCGCCCAGCAGCGCCACCTGCGTGATCGCCAGGGCCAGCAGCACCTCGCTGATGCCGACGCCGCCGATCATCAGCGAGAGGGCCATGACCGGCAGCCCGGCCACCAGCACCAGCTCGACCGAGAGCGCGCGGGCGATCACTTTTCCGACCAGGATCCGCCACGAACCCAGCCCCGTGAGCAACAGTAGACCGAGCGTACCGTCCTCTTTCTCGTCGGCGAACGCGCTTGCGACGGCCATCGGTGCCAGCAGCAAAAGCAGGTAGAGCTGCGCGTGGACGTAGACCAAAAACAGCTCGCGCCCGGCATCGGCCAGCCGCGAGACGCCGTGGCGGGTCTGGGTCAGCACCGGCAGGGATACGAGAGCAGCAGCCCGAGCGCGTGCAGTCGAAGCACGACGTAGGTCTGCCGGCTGCGCGAGCCGACCAGCGCCTCCTTGTCGAACAGGACCCAGAGGCTGGGTCGCTCGCGCTTCGGCAGCCCGGTGGCCGTGCCGGTGGCCGGCACCGTGGCCGTGCCGGTGGCCGGCACCGTGGCCGTGCCTGGCTCGCTCACGCCGTCTGTCCCTGGGTGAAGCTCAGAAAGATCTCCTCGAGCGAAGGGTCGAGCTCGGCCAGATGCGTCAGGCGCAGCCCGTGGCCGACCAGCAACTGCGAGAGCTCGGCCGGGTCTGCCCCCTCGGCCAGATCGACGTGCAGCTGCTCGGAGCCGGCTTTGGCCCCGGCGGTCTCGGCGACCAGCTCGACCTTCTTGACGGCGGAATGCTGGCCGAGCAGCGCCAGCGCAGCCTGGGGATCGGTCACGCCGATCCGCAGGGCCCGGCCCACGCGGGCCCTTTCCACCAGCTCGGGGACCGAACCGAAGGCGACCAGCTTGCCGCGCTCGATGATGGCCACCTTGGTGCAGAGCTCGCCCAGCTCCGGGAGGATGTGCGACGAGAGCAGGATGGTCTTTCCCATCCGCCGCAGCTCCTTGAGGATCTCCGCGGATGTCGATGCGCGCCCGCGGGTCGAGGCCGCTGGCCGGCTCGTCGAGGATGAGGACCTGGGGGTCGTGCACCAGCACGCGGGCCAGGCCCAGCCGCTGCTGCATGCCGCGCGAGAGCGTGTCGATCAGCGCCTCGGACTTGCTCGGCCAGGTCGACCAGGTCGAGCAGGTCGCCGGCGATCGCGGGCGCGCTCCGCCCGGGGCACGCCGTAGGCGGCGGCGAAGAAGGCCAGGTACTCGCGCACCCGCATGTCGCGGTAGACGCCGAAGAAGTCGGGCATGTAGCCGATCAGCGAGCGGACCGTCTGCTTCTCGGTGCGCACCGAGTGTCCGGCCACGCGGGCGTCGCCCGAGGTGGGGTCGAGCAGGGTGGCGAGGATCTTCATGGCGGTGGTCTTGCCGGCGCCGTTGGGGCCGATCAGGCCCACCAGCTCGCCCGGGCCCGACCTCCAGGCTGACGCCGTGCAGGGCCTGGACCTCGCCGTAGCTCATGGTCAGGTCTTCGAGCTCGATCACGGGTCGGTCTCCAGGGCTGACTCGGAGCGGTCGGGCCAAAGCGAGATGCGGACGATCCGGTAGGGCTCGCCGAGCGGTCTGTCGTCGAGGGTCAAGGTCTCCACGGCCGGCACCCCGCGGGCGATCAGCAGGTAGCGGCCGGGCTTGTCGACCCCGTGGACCAGGTGCGGCAGGTCCGGGTCCTTGAGGGCGCCGGCCACCAGGCTTGCTTCGTCGGTCGGTGCAGTCGAGCCGGGCGGGTCAATCGCGCGCCGCTCGCCGGGGGCCAGCCGGCCGAGCTGGACGTTCTTTCCGTCGGGTTCGAGCAGCACCGCCTCGTCGAGCGCGAAGGGCAGCCGGCTGGTCAGCTCGACCCTGCCGTCGGTGACGCGGAGCTCGACCAGCTGGTTGCGACCGCGCAGCTCGGGCCAGACCAGCTCGAGAGGCCGGTGCCAGCGCGACTCGAGAAAGGCGATCGCCGAGGCGTTGGCGGCGATCCGTGCCCGCGATCTGTGGGTGTCGGGCCGCGCGTCGACCAGCCGCGCCCCGCTCAGGCGGTCCTGGGCGATCCCGCTCGGACCGAGCTGCGCCTCGGGCATCGACGAGTCGAAGCGGTAGATGCCCTTGTAGGGCGTGAAGACCGCGAGCGTGGTGGTGGAGCGGGCCAGGCCGATCTCGGGCAAGAGATCGAGCACCTGGATCTGGCTGGCGATCACGCGTCCGCCTCGACCGGTCAGACCCCAGGCCGTGATCCCGCCCGCGAAGAGCAACACGATCGTCGGATAGGTGAACCAGGTCCACTCGAGCCGACCGAGCCGGCGCAGCAGGAAGTAGTCGACCGGTCCGATCAGCACCAGGTAGAGCAGCAGCGCAAAGAGGATGCCGGCGACCTTGAGCGGTGGCAGCGGCAGTCCCTTTTCGAGTCGCTGCACGCGCAGTCGGGCGCCCAGGAAGCCAGAAAGCGTGACCAAAAAGAAAATGATCGAGGAGGAATAACAAAACATTGAAAGAGCAATTCCCCTTTCTGATGTGGTAGATAAAACCCGAAATCTTATTCTAACGGATGCCCTATTTCCCAAATATGTCCAAATGGATCTTTCAATTTTCCAATTCTCCATGATTCCTCTGAGGTAACTGGACAGATTTGAGTGGCGCCAGTTTCAACCGCCCGGGTAAAAACAGCGTCCGGATCACCGACAGTTAAAACGATTCGAACGGCGCTACCGCCAATGGTTGTGGGGCTGAAATTGCCGAATTCTGGTTCCTCATCGCCGACAAATAATTCTGCACCTTCTATTCCAATTTTTGATGTCAACTTTCCATCAGGCATATCAGACCTATCCAAAACCTGAGCGCCAAATGCAGCTTTGTAAAAATCCAATGCCTTACCGGCATTATGAACTACCAAAAAAGGCGTGATGATCGGTTTGCTTACTTTCATTTTCTATCTCTTTTTGTTGTCACAGATAAATTTTCCTTCATTTTCGAGTATCCAAAATGTTGTTTGTAATTGTCGTTATTGTTTTCGACCCACAAATCTCACCACCGAACCTTTTCCGTTATGAAACAACCCTTCGCTCAATTCAATTTCTTTCTCCTCCAATGCTATGATTTCATAGTTCCCGAAGTCAGATTTTAATTCGTCGATCGAGAACAACATTGCGACTTCTTTTGGGCCGCCCACTTTTTCGTTCTTAGCGATGTAGTCGATGTGTTTTTTACTGAATGCTTCAAAAATAATGATGCCGTTTTTGCGCAGGTATTGGTCAAGGGTCTTGTGATAGCGTGATTTGATGTCTGCTGGAAAGTGCGCATAAATAAGGGCGATGGCATCAAATTGTTCGGGTTGGTAGTTCAATTTCTCCAATTCGCATACTTGATAATCGATAACGACGTTATTTGTTTCTGCGAGGCGAAGGGCCTTATTTTTTCCTTCAGAGCTGATATCAAAGGCAGAAACGTTCCAACCCAATTTAGCAGCAAACACCGCATTACGTCCTTCACCTTCTGCTGGAAAAAGTATCGTTCCAGGTTTTAATTTTTCTAATTCTTCCCTTAGAAAGTTGTTGGGTTGCTCACCGTAAGCATACTCGTTTGTACTGTATCGGTCATTCCATCGGTTGATCCAAGTGTCGTTCATCGCTCTGGTATTTATAATTACCTGTACAAAAATAAGCCTCCAGTTTTAAGTGAATGTAAAGTATGTAACGGAGAAATAGCTCTAATGGCGTTAAAAAAGGCATTGAAAATCCAATTCCCATTATATTTGATTTTTGGAAGTTCATGACTACAAGGAACGTATTGTTAGCGGTAATATTAGCAGTTTATAATTCGATTGCTTTTTCACAAACTCTGGAAGGAACAAAACCCGCTAAGGATGCGGACTCGACTTACATAAGGACTTTTATCAAAAGCAATGATGTTCGCGTATTTTACGGAGGTCAAGGGAACCGGCTGGTCCTTGGATCTTTGCGAGATGGCTCGCCCGATCTTACGAAAAGCACCTACAATAACACCAATGATTTCATCGGCTTTGGTATCACGTACAAATGGCTGGACGGTGACGCATCCTTCTCTTTACCAGGAACCACGTACTTGAATGAAGAGCGATCCAGCCTTGATCAGTTCAAATTATCGGGAAGTTACACGAGGCGACAAGTAGCGTATCGGGCATACCTTTCCGATAGCAAAGGCATGGTGGTTTCCGGAAACGAAGACGAATATCAGAGCGCTCCCTCCCTTCACGAATTTCGAATCGGCCTTCAGGCGACTTTTATTTTCAATGATCAAAAATATTCCTATCGCGCTGCCTTGTATCAGAATGAAAAACAAATGACGACAGCAGGATCATTCCTTTTTCGCGTGGAACCCTTCTTTAGAGATCTGGGGGGAACTGGTGAATCAATCGTACCGGAACCCTATGATGATGAGCTAAGGTTTGGCGAGCAGGTGGGGTTGAAGTATCTAAGGGCACCAGGGTTTATTCTCATGCCCGGGTATGGAGTGAATTTTGTTTTTAAAAATTCGGCACTTTTTGTTTCTCCCATCCTTTTGGCTGGTGCCGGCGTCGCGTTCAACAATTACAAAAGCGATAAAGGAAATGCCACACACGTCAACATGGAGTATAATGCCTATTTCTTGTTGAATGCAGGATACAACGGAAGTCTGTTTTATAGTCGCGTTCAATTTACCTATGCCGCAGGTTATTCTCCGATTCAACCCGCCTACCTGACTTCAACAAATTTGATGGTATCCCTTCTGGCAGGGTATAGATTAAAGGACATAAAAACGGGGAAACGCGGTACGAGAAAGCACGCCTAAAAAATTATCAAGTTGCCAGGTTGCTCATCTCGGATATTCTTCTTGCCGGCGGATGTGAAATTAAAATTCGGGCATCCAAACAATACCCAGTTCCGTCGCTCGCTTCATCATGTTATCAAAAAATTCAGCAGGCGGTTGTCCTTCCGGGATGGGAGGAAGTTCCAATGACTGAGCTGGAATACTAAATTCCTTAAAAAAGGTTTCTATGCCAGCTGGTGTGATCATGAGTAATGCCTTAGCCGTTTCCGTTACCAAGGAGAATTGGTGGGGTACATCTTTTGGTGCATAAACTACGTCACCCGCTTTTGCAATAAATTTTTTATCACCGATATGAAAACGAATCTCGCCATTTAACATATAAAAGGTCTCATCTTCCTTTGTGTGAAAATGTGCCGGTGGCTCACCACCTTTTCTGAAAAAACAATGGAGGAGAGCAAAGGCGCCCGCGGTTTGCCCGGCATCCAAAAGAAACGAAAATGTGTGCCCATTGTACCAGATTGCATTCTCTAACGTTGGCTTTTCCAGCCGCGGGGTTTGTAGTGTTGTTTCTCGTAGCATAATAAAATATTATTTAGCTAAGTTAAATCATGCTAATACCTCGCTTCTCTACCAAATGGTAGATTTTATACAAACCAGTTCAACTCTATCGCTTTTAGGATGGCGGACGTGCGGCTGCTTACTTCCATCTTCATATAAATATTGAGCGTATGTGTTTTGATTGTTCCTGAGGAGACAAATAGTTTTTCCGCAATCGCTTTATTAGACAATCCCGAGATCAGCAGGAACAATACTTCTTTTTCGCGTTCTGTAAATGAGGACAATAATTTTTTAGATTTCATCGACAATCTCTCTGTAGGACACCAGTGCCAATTTTTTTGTCCGGCTTCGCTTTTGATGGTTGGCCTGGCTCTTTCCTGCGCCAATGCCAAGGACCTTATCACGAAGTTGCCCAGCGTTTTTAAAATATACAGGTGATGCCTATGATATACATGTTTATGCGGAGTACGTACTGTTATCAAGCCCACCACTTTATCGTTCATGCGAAGAGGTACATAAAGTGCAGCTTTCGGCGGAGAGCCGGCCTTCGGATAGGGAATTGTTTTCACATACCTGCTGTATTCAGCATCAAGATCATTAATGAATATTTCTGATTCATTGAGTACGCACCAGGGCGCTAAGCGATTTTCTTCAAAGGCATCTACGATAACTTCAGGGAGCTGCCTGTTATTTTCGATCATACCTTTGAAAAGAATAATGCCTTCTGCTTCATCGTAAAGACCAACGGCAAATTGGTAAGCATCCATGAGTTGATTTACGCTGGCATAAATAACAGCAATCACCTCTTCCAACGATAAGTCAGGTGTGATCAAGTCACCTATCTCACTTAACAACCTGATCTGCTCTTCCCAATCGGGAAATTCACTAGCTGAAGCATTATCACTCCAAAGTTTTACCTCTTCATGAAAAATGCTCCTCGTCGGTTGCTTATTTCCCTGCAAAGTTGCCATGCTAATATTTGCAATATGACTCAATCAGCTTTTGCCACAGCAATATAATATACATCTTTTTCTGGCTGCTCCACATGTTTATTTCATGCACGACGGGCGGTCTACAGCGACAATTGACTATAAAAATATTTCCTGATTGCTCCCGATCTTATAAGTTGCAATCACTCCATTTGAGGTTGTCAAGTAGCTTGCAACGACTTCTATTTTTATTTGTCCCCCTATTTCGTAGTTGATTTCCAATGAACAATCACTTGGGATGTCTATCCAAATGGTCTTAGATTCTCCTGCCTCAAGAAAATTTATTTCTTTATCGCCGCACCCGGAAATCTTTATCGACGAAAGATCATGTCCTGTGGTATTTTCAAAAGTGATCCTTGCTGTATTGAGTAAAACCATAACCAGATAGACGTAGAATGCCGCTATTGGTATATTTATCACCAAGATTCCAATTGATTTTATACCCGTGTTTTGATCGGTTTTCCCTCTGGCAATACTGATTATTAAAATTAAGACGTAAACGGACCCGAGAAAGAATGAAAATCCGGTAAACACATATCCAGCGACTGCAACGGTCACGGATAGTGTAGCAGCAAATACAATTAGAATTAATGTCCCAATACAAAACAATCCGATGGAAAGTCTTTTGCTGAATTTTAACTCTGATGTTTTGTTATTGTTCACTTAAATGGTTTTCGACTTTTTCTTTTATGACGTTTAGTCTCGTCTTCCAATCTTGATTTTTATTGCCTTTCGTTGGGCCTTATCCATTTGCTGGCTTAGTAGCTTATGACTTAATGATTATGTTATATGAGGTAGCACTATTAGGGTTTTCAGAATACTCTATGGCAACTGAATTTATCATTTTCGTTTTCAAAATATCTGTTAATTAAATCAAAAAGTTCAGCATCATAATGCTCTAATTCTTCTCTGGTATTTATTTCATTATGAATGCCATTACCCGGAATGGCTTCCTGGTTCAAGTTATACCAATCTTGTACGCCTTCTGCCCAATACTCGTTAGCGTTAGAAATAGCATAAGTATTTTCCCATAATCCATTTGCTTTGGCATGCTCATAAATCTTATTCAGCTTTTTGTCAAAGCCCCGGTCTAAATAACGTATGGCAAATTGATGGATCGTATGAGCAAACTCATGAACCAATATATCTTCGCCTGCATACCTGTCGTTGGGATAGCATAGCAGATTTTCTTCTGCGCAGCTCGTCGCAGGTCGAACATTCTGTGGCGCCCAAACCTCTCGCTCTTGTGTCCCAATTCGTCTCGGGGAAAGCACGATTCAGATCGCTATGTTCTGGAATATCGGTGGTCAATTCATCTTTCGACATTACCGCGATTCTGATTTTATTTTGCGCAATTGTTTTTGCAGCTACACGCAATTTGACATTGGAGAGCATTTGGACGACAACCTTTCTCGCCTGAAGCAAAGCAGCATCGGGTACCTTGTCCGAACTAATTATTGGAATCCCATTGGCGTCGATGTATTTTTTGTAGAAGGGGTTGTACCCAAAAGAACTGGGTACGCCTGAAACTTTCAAGCTGTCTCGCATCAACGAATCTTTTGCAGGTAAAACATTTGACTCCTCGCTGAGTCTAAGCAAGCTTATGGTTACTAACGTTAGAACCGAAAACAATTTCATCCGACTAATCCCTCCGTTAACAAGTTATTTTTATTTCGTCGCTGTTGTTCATTAAGGCTCACAATTCATGTCAATTATTAAAACAACTTTTCATTCGGGGGATGAATACCGGCACTTCGCAGATATACCGTGCATTGGCCACGATGGTGCGTTTGGTGTTCGAAAGCTTTCAGCAACCACCCCAAACGCGTGGCACTGCGCGGAACCCTGAGTTGGTCTGTCGAGACGACTTCATTGAGCTTGTTGAAATCCGCATTTTTTATCGCATTAATTGCAAAATCGTAGCCCATTTTTACGTAGTACACAACAGAATCTTTGTTTTGCGCCGTTGGAGAATCTTCGAACGTGCGTTTAAAAAAAATATTTTGCACGCTTTTGTTTTGAGCTCCCGTGGCGAAAGTAGTCAAAACCACATTAGCCCGGGAGAAATGCAACATGTGCTGTGCAAAGGTGCGGACACTATCCGCCGGCCGGAAGTTGTATTTATCGGCAGGCATGGCGTCGAGATATTCCTGGGTGTATTCCTTGGCCCGCTCCCAATCTTGAACCAATTGTTTCCGCAGTATCTCCTGTAACGAATTTTGTCCTGAGACGACGAAAAAGGAGGACCAAAACACCAAGGTGAAAAGCGCTTTCATGATCAAAATTGTTTAGATAAAAAAGGTAGTAATTTTTTTCGAGACTGTCGTTTCAAAGTTATAGCCTAAGCTAAGGACACGGCCGGATAACTGATAATGGATCCGGATGAAAATTAAGTTCGGCAGGCTCGTTGTGCTTTACCATTCCTGAATAATAACCCCCAATTGTTTATCCATCAAGGCGAACTCCTTAGCCTTCCATGGACGAAGTGTAATGGTAGATAAATTCGGATGTAAAAATTCGGGATGAGATTTTGAAACCTTCTTGTAGACTTCTTCAATATTTTCGGTAACGAGTCTGAACTCGGGATTGTGTTCTTTCGCCAATTTCTCATCTTGAAAAATATTTATTCGCAGACCATTTTTTGCTACGACGCAAAAAGGATTTTTCGAATTCAATTCATCGTGCTCGATTTTGAATTCGAGGCAATCAACGAACAGTTTTAAAGCGTCATGAATGTTGACGTAAAAAATGTTTGGGACAAGTTTAGTAAAATTCATATCGGGTTCGTTATCGTTGTTCGCTATTCAGCCGTTGATATATAAATATCCAATTCGGCGTCATTCCAATCTTTAGTTCTTTCGTCATAAACTTCAAAATCAAACGCGACGGTGCATTTATTTTTCTTTACCTCCCTCCAACTTCAATTCTGCGTCAAATCGTCCCTGCATTTTGTCGTTTAGTGAAAAATATAAATAGACAGAATAACGATACCCACACCAAGCACTAAGGTCATTTTACCAAGTTTTGCCATTTTTTTCAATTGACCTTCTGCATCACCCTTTTTTGCCTTCCTTGAGGACAGATTTATTAGTACGATTAATATGACAAGAACAAGTACCAGAACTAATTTGAGCATTAGTAACGGAGATGTTGGAAGTATTGCGAAATAGGGTATAATTAAATAGAAACCAGAAACAATCAACAATACAATTCCAATGTGTCCCATTCTACTCAAGACAAGTGAATGTAAGCGGAATTTTGTTGCTTCATTAGTATTCATTTTTGAAGTTGCTATTCCTAAAAAAGCATGAGCAAAACTGGTCCCCAAACCCATGGTAAGACCAATAAAATGGAGGATTAACATTACTTCTCTCATAGGCTGATATTTTAGGTGTTGAACTCTTTTACTCGTCGCATAGCCTTGCGTTTCTTCAGCTGCAATAGCACAAAGAACTCCCATTTGATTTATATATCACGTTGGCAGTTGGACTTTATCGCCTCATCGAAATATTATCGTGTACCCATTTTGCTTCGACTTCGGGCTCAATTGTCCCGAGTTTACTAAATGTTGCGGTGGGAAAGTCATAAGGTTTGCTATCATCAAAATATGGCCCTACGACTCCAAGTATCCAACCGTCTTTTGATGCCCAATGGGGTTCATTTACCCGGAACTTAAATACCTGATAGTGTACATTATTCTCTTTGTCGAATGGTATTGTTACTCTTTTTAAATGTTCTATTTCGTCTGGTAGTCCGTTCAGTTCTGTTGGGAACTCCAGCCAAGTTGCCAAATTTGCCTCTGCCCCCTTCTCAATTGTTAATAACTCGCTCGGAAACAAGTCGAGGTTTCCTCTCTCTTTAAGAAGTCCATAAGTCGCTTCCCTTGTTCCTATGTTATATGCAAATGTTCGAATATCATCAGCAGTCGGGGCTGGTCCATTGTCAAACTTGTCGACAAGAGTTTTTATTCTTTCATATCTCCTTTCATTCAGCACCTGCACCTGACGCAGTCTGTTTACATTCCATTTCCTGTAGAATACAAATCCAATAATTAGAGAGGCAATTGTCCCAATTATATAGCCTGTCATGCTTTGTGTTGATAATTAAAAAAAACCTTGTCGCCAACGCCAGTATATAGGGCGTGCCGGCAGACAAATTTAATATTTAATTCAAAGGCTGCCGATATGATTCATACAATTCCCAAACGAAGAGGCGAAACCGCTCGAGCCTCGTCCGGATCTTTTTCCAAGTCTTTAGGTCAAAATAATGTAGACTGGATCAATATTCGTTTGAAAAAAGCGCGTATGGAATATAGTGATTTCTCAATGCCTGTGCCTGCTACTTTACTGTGACACTTCTGAGAACGAAAATATTTTAGAATGTTGTCCAATTCGGCGTACACTGAAACACCATGTCAACCACAGCATCCTGAATTAGAATTGCGTCGTCGTTGGAGATGTCCGTAGGTACAAAAATATTTTTTAGTTCCTTTCTGCGAACGAGGCTATAAATAGTCAAGGCATGTACATACGACCCGGTAAGGCTAGGATGAATGCCATCCGGATCAAATAGTGGAATATTACTTTTTCTCTCTATTAGCGATTTCCAAACCATCCCAGCTGGTGCTATTTCTGCATTCATTATTTTGGATAGTGTGACATACGTATCCCTGATTCTATTCTGCATGCCATCGTATGAACAAACAAGTGGTTCGTCTTCGCACCAACTAGTATTAAAAGATCCGACACCTTTGGTATAACCGTTAGTCATATACAAAATGAGTTTGGCTAATGGTTGTTTTTCTGAAATAATCTTTTTTAATTCTTTAGCAAATGGGAATACTTGCGTGTTCAGCCTATCCTGTGGCAAGGTCGTACGCCAACCAGACTCTTGCAAAATGATATAATCCCAATCACTTGAATCAAGAGCATCGAGTGTAGTTTGAAGCGTCACGTGTCGTTCAAAATCATATCCGCCTGGCGCCGACATTTTTATATGCACACTATCGCCAATGGACTTGCCAATTTTCTTAATAATATCAGGCATGTTATTGTAATATGTATGGCTTGTACCGATAAAGAGAATAGCTAGATCTTTTGAGTCTTCGGTGTTGTCGAGTGGTACCGCACAATTAATTGGGTTGACACCCTGCTCGCATGATGCAAGAAACCCTATGATTACAATGAATGCTACAAGTCGACTTTTTATAATCGCCATTAAAAGTTAGATGTCGTAATGTATTGAATTTCACGAAAAAATTTTTGCGTCAGGCGCTATTATTTATTTATCACATTTATTTCCATTATAACTTTCTAAACCACACACATTGCTGCCAAAAGAAACTTCCAAGCGGTCACATCCCTTAGGTTCTTATGATTATTGCGTTCAGTTGTTCGTCACTCAAATTGAATCCGCATATGATTTATACGCCGTATTGTAGCTCGTGCGCGTCAACTGTCTTTTACATATCGGTTTCACCGAATATTGAAATACTTTTAACTTGACCAATGCGGCCATTTCTAACTCCCATTTGTTAGGGGTTCGTTGTTTTTGTCTGGAGTAAACAACTTCCACTGTCCCTCGGAGACGACTTCGACAGAACCATCCTTAACTTTAATGGCAGTCTCATCGTCAATCGCGTAAACAGGGATGGGGAGCTTGGAGGCCCACTTTTCTGCGTTGGTCGACGATGCGCCCAGGTGATCCTTATTCTCAAAGTGCGGAATCACAGCGAACTTGGTTAGACCCATCCCGTTTGCGGTAACGAGAGTCTGGCGGGTTTCCCCTTTGGCCGAGGAAAAAACGATCTCCTCAGATGTCAAAGGGCTGCCAGCGCAGGACCGGTCTGCGCTGTAGGTCTCAGCGAAGATGGGCGCAACGGTCATGCTACCTGCGCTGACGCCCACGTACAACAAGTCGCAAGGTAAGGCGGGCAAGAGGTCTGTAAGCCCCGATTTCTGCATCCAATAGCTGAGAAAAAGAGGGTCGCCGCCCCACACGAGCAGTGCGTCCGCTTCCGCGAGGGATGGTAGCCACTTGTCCCTATCGATGCTGGGAAGTACGCTCAACTCCAGTATTCCCACGGACTTCCAGCCCAATTGGCACATGCGTGGTGCGGCCTCTCCGCCGATGGGATTCCAAGCATAATACTGACCGCCCCGAAACGGGTATACGCCTGTCGGAACGAAAAGGGCGTTTGCTTCGACAATCGGTTTGCCCAAGAGTTCAACCAATGCATTGTGAATGCTTTTGTTACTAATACCTGCAGAAGTTAAAAGAAGTTTCATCGTCCCGATTTATAAAATTATTTCATTTTGTCCCCTTATGTAATAGCCTAACTAACCTGAATTATGTTTTTATCCAATGATAAAAGTAAGATCTTAAACCAAAGAATATGTAGAAAGAATTAAACAGAATGAAAATTATTGTTGGGGTATTGTCCGAATTAGTCACAAGAACATGTCCCACGCTACCAAACATTTTAAGTTGCTATGGTTGGGCGACTTCCTGCCTTCGGCATTTCTAAAATTTTGATTTACCGTCAATGCTTTGATTTTTGATTTATAAGTAATAAACTAGTATGTGTTGTTATCAATTCTTGCATTGATTTTTTTAGCCTGTCTGGCATACTATCAATGGCTTTTTGTTTTGCTTCATATTCGTTTTTGTCTTGATAGTTGCTTATTGTAACCAATAAATTTTTATCTTGAAAAACTGGAAGCCTTGGAAAATCATTCTCAGTCATTTCACTAACCCAAAGTGATATATCTTCAACATTTATAGTTTTAAGAAACGGGATATATTCAGTATCAAATAATATTATTACTTTGTCAAGTGTGCTGTTACAAATGTAAAAATTAACTAATGTAAATACTTTGTCACTTTTAAGAAACACATTTTTATGCAAGGGTTTTAATAAATAAACATTGTCCGAATTTATCATCATTTCATTTGCTCCCTTACCGTGTTCATTCCAAGTAGTGCTATTGATATAAAAATCGTTCAAAAACTTTACTCTTGTTTTCATATTTGTAAAGCCACGTAACCAAACAAATCTGTCATTAACATCGCTAATTTTAAATTCGCCTAATGTGTAACCGCCCAATTCATTCATTGGGGCAACGAATTTTGAGTGAAAATATTGGCTGAAAGTATCTGCTAAATTTGGTTTTAATAAATAGTTACGAAGTTCTAATACATTAATATTTTCCAAATATTCTTGTCTTGAAGATGCCATAATATTTTTCTTTACTTGGTTTGATGAGTGCAATGGTAAATCTGCGTCGTGGCAGCGGGATATTGTCGAAACACCTGGCGCTGATAGATACAATCCTGTCAGGATGGTAGAAAAAATAGTAATATGTTACTATCGCTAAACTGGTTAGAAGAATGAAAGTAACCAAAATATATATTATCAAGGATCTTCATTGGTTTAGAAATGTATTGCACCTAACGCTAGTCTATAAACGTATGCGTCTAAATTCGCACATTCTTGTCTCACGTTGTTGAATAAATTTAAATGCACAAGCGTTAATAACCTACAATACAGCATATGTTTTATAAACATTGTTAGCGGCTGTCATTTTTGTGCAGGATCTTCTTAGTTGTTAAAATTCAGTCCTGTACTTTTTAACATACTCAATATTCAAAGAATTCAAATTGTCCTTATACTCAAAAAACTTTTGATCAAGGTCTTCCCATTTCTCATTTGCTGTCTCCTCAATTTGTCCCACGAGCTCAATTCTCTCGTCTCTGTCACTTGGTACCTTTTTGTCCGGGAACTGGTCAATTGCTGATTGTAATATGTCAGCGGTGTGATTTGCTCCTATTGTCTTTAGTGAATTAATTGTCTCATGTGCAAAGTCTCCGCTTGAATTAATAAAGTACTGATTAAATCCTCCGTTATTAACTTCTCGTTCCAAATTCTGGTTGTAGTAGAATATCCGCTGTGAGTCAGTCAGATTCTCCATGTTGTCACCCCAACCGCATAATTCACAAATGAAATTGTCCAACTCAATAATACTATTGTTAACATTCTCCGCTGTCAACAGTCTGTCAATATTTTCTATTCCTTTCATTATTAAACGTCCTCTCTATTTAAAATGGTTGCCGCTAATGTCGATGTATGTGACGTTTAAATTTTCCTTGGCGTTAAAAATAATAAAAATTTAAATGATGCATACATGTTGTTGTAAGCAGTTGGGCTTCGGCGCACCTTTTAATTGTTAGTCGTCAAATATTCTATTTTGTCAAACTTGAACACTCTTGCGCGGTCAGGTTTGTCTTCCATTGGTCCCAACTTATATTCTCGAGGTAATCCCTTGTCAATATAGAATCGGCCAGTAAGTCTTATGTATCTGTTCTTTGTAAAGTGGTCTCTGTCCCAGTCCTGCTCGGGTTGAGCCGCTTCAATAAAAAAATAATCGCTGTCACCAGGCTCAGTAACTGGATTTGTTTTGTAATTCGTTGTGTCAACGAAATTTGCACAATTGCACATCCAGTCAACATGAGTCGCAATTATCGTCTCCTTGTTGTCTGAAAGAAAGAATGGTCTGTCAAGGGGTGTTACAGTTGAATTGTAATAAAGAATTCCAATAAACAGTCCTGTCGTCCCAAAGAATAACCTTAATACTAAAGAGACTCTACGTTTCATTTTGTCATCTTTGGGGTCATTGTCCGGAAGCCCAATTTGCTTACAACGTTTATGTATAATAAGTGGCCCTGAGCAAAAATAAAAAAATGTCCTCCTTATCAGCGCCATTTCTTATACATTTTGTTGTGCGCTCGTGTTTATCCTGATTAATTTAGATCATCGTGAAAATATTTAGTCTTGAAAAATTGTTATCAAGCACAAAATTATTTTTGAATAAACATCCATCGATGACCTTCTAAATCTTCAACCCTGTATCGTAGTCCAGGTCCACCATCTTCTAAATCTGAAAGTATTATTGCTCCATTCTCCTTAGATTTTTGATAATGGCTTTTAACATCATCAACACAAACTAGTAGACCATTTATGATATAAGGCACGCTATAATATTTGGCAGTGTCTTCACAAACCTGCCGATGATGTTTTGGGCTCTGGTAATCAGGTGTTGGAGAAGCTAACATAACGATGCCGTCACCTAGTGTAATTTCACCATGGGTAAGTATACCATTCTCGTCTACCATTCGAGTCCTTTCGGAAAAGCCAAATACCTGACACAGCCAATCCATTGCAGCAATTCCATCTTCATATGAAAGCATGGGAATAATTTGGGGACTTTGGTTATCCATTTTTATATTTTATAGAATCTTTAATAGTAATAGACAGCTAACTAACATGGCGCACAACGTCTGTGCATAAGCAGTGGCGGAATTCGAAGCGCGTCACTGTCCCACGAACCCAAACGTTATTTGAAAAACTAAACTACAAATTTACACTGAACCCAGCCATTGATTATGCATTTTGTTGGCGGCAGTTTTCATTCTTGTCAACCGTTAATAATCCTTTGTCCAACCAGCATTGTTACAATTAGTCCAAGGAATATGTAATTCGTCCCCTTCCTTTTTTGTCTTAAAAAATCAAACGTCCCGATTTTGTATCCAAAGGAAATGTAAAACAATACCATTGGTATCGCTGTCACCATAAATAAAATGACATTGTAGTAATTTAATTTTGTTATTTCACCAATTTGAATTCCTGTCAGAATACTTGTCAAATAGGTTACAATAAGCCCCAAGGGTAAGATTTTATGAACAAACTTTTTAGTTGTCCCAAAGTTTGGCTTGAGTTTGCCTTCATCCAACCAGGTCAATAAGGCAATGGCGTGAAATAATATTCCCATTGTCACCAGATAAAATGGGTAATTCTTTTTAAGGTCGTCAACTGTATAGATTATAACCTGCAATAAGTAAAAGACAGAAACATAGTCAATGAGTCTCAACTCTGTCTCATTTGTCCTGAAGTAATTCTTAATGTTCATTTTTTCCTGTCAACCGAAAATTGCCGCCAACAACCATGTAAACGTATTACGTTTATTTCTTTTATAGGCGTTGCGCCCTATATATCCTTAAAGCCAATTAAAGGTAAATAACCCGAAACTCTCATTTTAAAGAGTAAACTGTTTTATCCGTTAACACCCGTTTGTTGTCATTTGTAAATGATTGTAATCGGTTTGCAGAATGAAATGCAGAGATGTCTTTGTTACTAAGACTATGCTTGTTTATTTGTTGCTTTCATTGAATCCCAAACTGTATCTGGAACCCTTGGCGCTGTCTGAGATATTTTTTTTAATTCCTTGACAATTTTCTTAAGCTCCGATAGAGCTTGTTGAGGAAGCGCAGATTCAAAATTAATATTTGCTAATGAAAACGTGTCTAGACTTAATCTGTTTGCCTCATAGGCTGCAGCAGCAGTTTCATGTTGTCGTTCAATTTTAAAAAGTCGAACAAATGATAGGACAGCTGACACCGTAAAAGCAATCACGGAAAAAAAACCAGTTGCCCATTTCGCTTCAACGCTAGTTGCTGAATCGAATATGGTTGCAAGAAAAGCCACACCAACAATAAATGACATGAACAGACATAGAAGTGTATGCCGGCGCCTACTTTTATTTACAAGTAACTGATGAGCATTGCGTCTTCTTTCGGCGAACCTTTGATACCTTTTCGCATTGTTTGAAATTGGCGTCATGAGTGTTTATTCTGGGGTTCTCACAACAATCTAACATACACGTAGCTTTTTTCCTACAAACAATATACGGACGGCATATTATTTCTTTTAATTCACAGCTTCTTCTTCAAAAACTCCGCAGTATAACCCTTTCCCTTTTTCACCATATCTTCAGGTTTTCCTTCGAACATAATCGATCCGCCTTTTTTCTCGCCGCCTTCTGGACCAAGATCAATAATCCAGTCGGCACACTTGATGACTTCCAGATTGTGCTCGATGACAATTACACTATGTCCAACATCGACCAGGGCGTTGATTGCTTTCAGCAATTTAAAGATGTCGTGAAAGTGAAGGCCGGTGGTGGGTTCATCAAAAATAAACATGATGTGTCCTTCGGTGGAATTTTTACCGAGGAAGGAAGCAAGCTTCACACGTTGTGCTTCTCCACCACTTAACGAATTCGAAGACTGACCAAGTTTTACATATCCCAATCCCACATCATTCAGGGGAACAATTTTTTCGTAGATGCCTTTTTTATCGTGGAAAAATCCAAGACCTTCCTCCACCGTCATGTCAAGTACGTCCGCAATGTTTTTGCCGTTGTATTCCACTTCCAGCACTTCCTGCTTGAAACGTTTCCCATGACAGCTTTCGCACTTGAGATAAATGTCGGCCATGAACTGCATCTCAACTTTGATCTCACCTTCGCCCTGACAAGTCTCACAGCGTCCACCCTCTACGTTGAATGAAAAGTGGGACGGCTTATAGCCCCGCTGTTTTGAAATATACTGGTCAGCATACAGCTGGCGGATCAGATCGTATGCTTTGACGTAGCTGATCGGATTCGACCTCGATGATTTACCTATGGGGTTTTGATCCACGAATTCCACTTGCGTGATCCGTGACATGTCGCCCTCCAGCTTGTCGTACTTCCCTGGTGATTCTGCCACCGAACTGCTCAAACGCCCAACGGCTGGCCATAATATTTTTTTAATAAGCGTCGACTTCCCTGAACCACTCACACCGGTGACGACAGTTAAGGTCCCGAGCGGAAATTTTACGGTGAGGTTCTTTAGATTATTTTCCCTTGCCCCCACGACGGTTATGGAATCCTTCCACTTCCTCCTGGTAGCAGGCACAGGAATTTTTTCCTTTCCGGTGAGGTAGTCGGTAGTATGGGATTTAATATGGCCGTTTAATTCATTCAACGATCCTTGAAATACCAGTTCACCGCCATGGCTACCCGCATCCGGTCCGATGTCAATGATTTGATCGGCGGCGCGCATCACCTCCTCCTCATGCTCTACGACGATCACAGTATTGCCAAGATCCCGTAAGGATTTTAAAACGGTTACCATCCTGTCGGTATCTCTGGGATGCAAACCGATACTGGGTTCATCCAGCACATACATAGAACCTACCAATGCGCTTCCCAGGGATGTTGCCAGTTTGATGCGTTGATATTCGCCACCCGATAATGTAGAGGTAAGTCTGTTGAGCGTCAGATATCCCAATCCCACTTTATCCATGTATTCAAGCCGCGATTTGATCTCGCTCAAAATCCGGTCTGAAATTTTCCGGTCATAGTCATTGAGATGAATTTTATTAAAGAACGTTAGCATGTCCTCAATTGGCAGCAAGACAAGATCCGAGATGGACGTGTTGACAATTTTTACATACTGTGCATCTTTCCGCAGGCGTGTTCCTCTGCAATCAGGACAAGTAGTTCTTCCCCGATAACGGGACAGCAATACGCGATATTGAATTTTATGCGTCTTGGAAGCGAGGTATTTGAAAAAGTCGTGCAGTCCATCAAAATGTTCATTTCCGTTCCATAGCAATTGCTGCTGGTCTGGCGTCAGTTCATTGTAGGGACGATGGATGGGAAAATCAAACTTGATTCCATTTTTCAACAGTGGCTTTTGCCATTCGCCCATGGTCTCACTTCGCCAGGGTGCGATGGCTCCTTCATAAACAGAAAGCGATTTGTCGGGAATGACCAGATCTTCATCAATGCCGATGATTTTTCCAAAACCTTCACAGGTCTGACATGCACCAAAGGGATTGTTGAAGCTGAAAAAATTTATTGAAGGTTCTGTAAAGGTCATGCCATCCAGTTCGAAGCGATCGGAAAAAGTCGCCTTTTCTTTTCCTTCAACGTAGACGATGCAATCTCCTTCTCCTTCAAAAAAAGCTGTTTGAACCGAATCGGAAAGGCGAAACGTCGTGTCTTCGTCGTCTCGATTTACACTGGCCCGATCGATCAGGATTTCATAAACGGAATCTTTTGCGATTTTATCTTTCGTGGAAGCCTTTGCTTTTGTTTTGGCTGCCGGTGGCTCCACTAATAATTCTTCAATGAATTTCACTTCGCCATTCACTAAAATCCGTGCGTAGCCTTTGCTGAGAAGAAGATTTAACTCGTCGTTGAGCTTACGGCCTTTTTTTACGGTCAGCGGACATGCAATCATTACGCGTGTTCCAGCGGGGAGCTTGTTGATAGAATCAATCACGGAGGTGACTGTATCTCGTTTTACTTCCCTTCCACTGACTGGAGAATAGGTTTTTCCAATTCGCGCAAACAAAAGCTTCAGGTAGTCATAAATTTCCGTGGTGGTGCCTACCGTAGAACGCGGATTCCGCGTGTTAACTTTTTGTTCGATGGCAATGGCCGGAGAGATACCCTTAATGTAGTCGACTTCCGGTTTTTCCATACGACCCAGGAATTGTCGGGCATAGGAACTTAAGCTCTCCACGTACATGCGTTGTCCTTCGGCGAATAGTGTGTCGAAAGCAAGCGAAGACTTTCCAGATCCCGATAGGCCCGTAATAACAACTAATTTATTGCGAGGAATGGCAACGCTGAGGTTTTTCAGGTTGTTGACCCGGGCGCGTTTTATTATGATAAATTCTTTTGGATCCAAGTCATCTAAATAAGAATCCTTGGTTAAAGAGTGTTGGGTCACCGATGTGTTCAAAATTATTCTTTCAATTACCTTTTGGTAACTTGGCTTTTAGATATAAAGTTTGGTTGCTGCACAATAAACTTAAAGAAATTACGATTCGCGGTAGCGCAAGCAGACAAATTCATTTCAAATTTTGGGTATTTGAAATGGCCGGAATTGTAAATCAAGATTAGAAGATTAAAACAGGATTTGATCCCTGAGGAATCAAATCAAAAAAAACTAGGTATCAAAATCGGGATCGTAGCTGGCTTCACGATTTCCACGGCTGCCGCCGCTTTCTTCATCGTAATCTGCATCTGCTGTCCGCACGTTCCTGCTCCTGCTTCAAAGTCATCTCCTGCATCAAAACCGTCTTCTCCTTTATCCAGATCCTCTTCCTCCTTTGAATCAACGTCGTACTCGCCAGAACTGTTTTTTGTAACCGGAACCTTAATCAAGTAGGTACACATCCTCGGTGTCTAACGGAAAAACAAAAATCGGCTCTTTTTTTGCATTGGTGATTCTCGAAATGCTTGTCTGATAACCAGTTGGATATTGCTGATGTATCAACTCAAGTAAATCGCCAGACAGATTTTCTAGACTTTTAATAATTTTTTTCTTGCTAATGGCCATACTATATTCGAACACTGGAATTTGGAGCAATTAGCTAAACAAATTGCATGACAGGCAAGAATTTTTTAAGTTTTTTTTGGCTCCGGAATAAAAAAATGATATCTTTTCAAACCAATTTGTTCTATTAACCCCATACAATATCGAGAGAGACATCTACGTTACCTAAAAGTGAGACAGAATGATTGACAGCAGATTAAGCGACTCCCAACTAGTGTCGCTCTATCAAAACGGTAACGATGAAGCTTTCGAAATGCTCCTACACCGACACAAATCAAGGATCTATACTGCGATTTACCTGATCGTCAAAGACAGGTATACCGCCGAAGACCTTTTGCAAGAGACCTTCGTTAAAGCCATCAACACCATTCGTGGTGGACGATACAACGAGGAAGGCAAATTTCTGCCTTGGATTAGTCGCATTGCCCACAATCTGGCAATCGATAATTTTAGAAAGAACAAACGATATCCCGAAGTGGTATTGGAAGACGGTAGCCGTCTTTTTAACTCAATGGATTTTGCGGATGAATCCGCTGAAGACAAACAAATCTTCAGGGAAACCCGTACAAAGCTCAGAGATTATATAAAAGAGCTACCAGTGGAGCAGAAGCAGGTTCTCATCATGAGACATTACCTGCAGATGAGTTTTCAGGAGATCGCCGAACGCACTGACGTGAGCATCAATACTGCATTAGGACGTATGCGGTATGCGCTCATCAATCTGCGTAAGAAGATGATCAAACACAGAGCCTATGATACAAATTTTTACCCAAACGGACTTGATCAGGTATTTATACCACGAGACTACGGAGGAGGAGACCAGGAGAATTGACAAAGCCCTGATCCGCGACAGTGAATTACAGTCGCTTTATGTGGAATTATGCTCCATGAAAAAAGATATGGATGCAGCAACCATTGAGCCGTCCCCTCGGACAGTGCTTTCTATTTTGAGCTACTCCAAAACTTTACAGGAGCGCCCAACATGAATAAATAAAGCTCTCGCGTAAAATCGCGAGAGCTTTGTTTTTTAGAGTTTCTTTAGTTCCACCTTGCGCCAGGACACCTTTACACCACCGCCATCGTGTATCTGCAGCGCAATCTTTCCATTGGCTTTCCCGATTTTCTCATCTTTCAGTGTGATCATCTTCGTTCCATTGAGAAATGTTTCTACCAGATCGCCTTTCACCCTAACGGTGAGGGTATTCCAATCTCCTTCTTTTAGTATGTTATCCAGGCTGGGATCTGGCTTGATCAGCCATTCTCTTCCATAAGATTCATAAATTCCGCCGGTGCTGTGTCCCTTGGGTGCAACTTCTGCCTGCCAGCCCGTAATTTTTGTTCCCTCGATTGAGCTTCGGAAAAACACGCCACTGTTACCGTTAGACTCTTGTTTAAATTCTACCGTTAGCTCAAAATCTTTGTAGTCTTTATCGGTGGCAAGGTAACCGTATTGTTTGTCGGGCCCGCTTTCGCATATGAGCTCTCCGTTTGCCACGTACCACTTTTCGGTGCCATGGACTTTCCATCCCTTTAGGTCTTTTCCGTTAAAAAGTTTTGTCTGGGCAAAGGCTGTCGAGACGATGGAAATCAGAAGCATTGATGTTAAAATTCTTTTGATCATAATGATATTGTTTATGTTTTAGCGAATGGAGCATCGGTCAGTTCCGGTTCCAGATTTCTCTACAAAGCAAAAAATACTTCACCATAAACAGAAGACACACAACAATTCTTTTCTTTGCAAGTGAAATGAGCCACGATTTTGCAATCAACCAAAGGTATGATAATGAAGATGGTGAATTCCCTGCCTGTCCGGCAGGCAGGCATGTGTCCATCACGAATAATTAATAACACATGAAAGTTCTACTCCTTCATCAACATTTTAATACCCCAGCCAGCGGTGGTGCACTCCGTTCTTACTATTTGGCGAAGGCGATGGCTGAACGCAATATCAGTGTTGTTGTGATTACCGGATACAATGGCGACCATTATAAGGTTGAGACTATTGAAGGAATAGAAATTCATTCGCTACCGGTTGCTTATCATAATCGTTTCGGCTTTTGGAAGCGCAGCAAATCTTTTTTGCACTATAATATGGGTGCCGTGAGGTTGGCGGGGAAAATTCACGGGATAAAACTTTGCTATGCTATTTCTGTTCCCCTCACGATCGGACTGGCAGCGCTCTGGATTAAAAGGCAGTATGGAATAAAATACTTTTTTGAGGTCGGCGACTTATGGCCTGAGGCTCCCATTCAAATGGGATTCGTCAAAAATTATTTCTTCAAACAGTTCTTGTATAGCCTCGAAAAATTTATTTATGATCGAGCGGAGGCAATTGTAGCGTTATCTCCGATGATCAAAGCTGCAGTTGAGAAAAAAATACCTGGTAAGCCGGTTCATCTCATTCCAAATATGGCTGATACGGATTTTTATAAGCCTGAAGTAAAGGATGAGGCCTTGTGTAGAAAATTTGGTGTTACAGGTAAATTTGTTGTTTCGTACATCGGTGCAATAGGCCTTGCCAATGGTCTGGACTTTTATATCGAGTGTGCCAGGGCCTGTCAGACGACAACGTTGCCCGTACATTTTCTGCTGTGTGGCGATGGCGCTTTGTTGGAAAATTTTCAAGGGATCGTTAAGCAGTATCAGTTGAAAAATTTTTCGATCCTTCCATTTCAGAACCGTGACGGAGTCAAAGAAGTGATGAATGTTACCGATGCTACTTTTATTTGCTATAAACCTGTGCCTATTCTTGAAACCGGATCTCCTAACAAATATTTTGACGGACTTGCTGCTGGTAAACTGATACTCATCAATTTCGGTGGATGGGTAAAGGAAGAAATTGAAAAAGTGGGCTGTGGCGTTTACATCAACTCAAAATCACCCCAGGAATTTGTAAAAAAAATTGAAGCTTTCGTGTCTGACGCACATCGACTAAAACAATACCAGCAAGCGAGTCGCTTGCTGGCAGAGTCAAAATATTCAAGGATCTTGTTAAGTGAAAAATTTGCCGGAATCGTGAAAGATGCCGTCCAATTTTAATCCAGGACTTTTTCTACGATCTTACCGGTCTTTTTGTTTTTTAAGATCACCTTTCTTGGCGCCGTAATGCGTCACTTCTTCTTTTACCAGGTAATGGTCTGCATCGTATTCCTGTCAGATGACTGTCTTTCCTCACACCCGTCTCTTCCTCTCCAGATATCCAGTTTTACAGGTTCCCATAATTTTGATTTTGGCAGATTTATAGGCAGCATCCAAAACAGCATTTACAACATAACCATCATAAAAAGTTTCCTTTGGTGCGTTTCCTTTTTTCCAGGGAATTAAACATATCCGTGAACATGTGATTATAACCCAGCTCATTCATTTCATCACCAACCGGAAACAAGCCAACCGGTATTGCTTTCTGCTTTTTCAGCAACATAGTCGGCACCCTTTCCGGTAGTAAACATTTCAAAACCGGTGCGTAAAAAATTATTCATCCAGATAGTGCCTTCTGTTCCCATCACTTCATCGCGCAAGATCAAGCCCGCCGCGGAATGTCCAGCTTACTTCAAACTGTCCAATGGCTCCATTTTCATATTTTACCAGACCGATAGCATGATCTTCTGCATCGATCGGTTTTACCTGCGTATCGGCCCAGCACATCACTTCAACCGGCTTTATATCTTTTCCGATATAACTTCGTGTAATTTCAACGCAATGACAACCGAGATCAAGAATACATCCGCCACCGGCTTGTTCAATATCCCAGAACCAATCGCTGTGAGGACCAGGATGTGTTTCTCGTCGATTTGGCCCAGAGAATTCTTCCAATGCTCCATTCTTTACACTTTCAAATGCTTTTAAAAATTTTGGTGTATACACCAGGTCTTCGAGATAACCATTGAAAATGCCTGCTTTTTCAACGGCTTCCAGCATTCGTTTTGCTTCTGCAGCATTTCTGCCCAGTGGTTTGGTGGTGATAACGGCTTTTTTATGTTTGCAGCATAGCATCACGGCCTGCTTCATGCAGGTTATTGGGAAGCGAAATGCAAACTACATCCACGTCCGGATGTGCAATGGCTTCTTCCATAGTTGGTGGTTGCAAATGTTCACACCTTGTAATCGGCGCAAATTTCTTTGCGCTTTCTTCCCTGCGCGAATAAATGCTTACGATTTTGTCTTTGCTTCTCTATCCCTGAAGTGAATCTGCATAAAATCGTCCGATAAATCCGGAACCGAGCATTGCAATATTCATATCCCGTTAAATTTTAGTGAGTTTATTAATTAAAAATATTTTTAAACCTCTGCTTTTTTTATTTCCGTCGTTTCATTGAAGAAGAATATAAAGTAAAGCAGAACCGCGATGGCAATGTAAGCTGGCACCAGCCAAATTTCAGTCCACTGATGAACGCCCTCAACGGTATAATAATCCGTAGTGATGCCAGAAAACCAAGTGCCAATAAACATACCTACTCCATACGTTGCAAACGTGAATAATCCTTGCGCGGCATTTTTTATTTTTTCGCCGGCTTTCTTTTCGGTATACATGTATCCCGTTACAAAAAAGAAATCGTAACAAATCCCATGAAGGATAATGCCCGCGTATAACATCCACAAATTGGTGTCGACGTTTCCGAATGCAAAGCAAACATAACGAAGTATCCAGGCTGTCATTCCCAGCAATAACATTTTTTTTACACCAATGGTATTGAACAAAAAAGGAATTGCCAGAATGAAAACCGCTTCAGAGACCTGACCGAGAATCATTTTACCAGCGGCATTTTCCATCTTCACATCGTTGAGAAAAAGATTGGCAAATCCATAATAGAATGACAGCGGAATGCACACAAGAATAGCCGCGATAAAAAAGATCAGGTAGGACTTGGCCTTGAATAAAACGAAGGCATCAGCGCCTAGCGTTGAGAGTATGCTTGAGCTCGCAGGTTTTCCTTTCGGCGGTGTATTGGGCAAAATAAAACTTATAAAACCTAAGGCAACGGAGGCTATGGCGGCCATGTGAAATGTAAACTGTGTTTTTTCAATGGACAAGGCAGCAATCATCAGTCCAGCAGCGATCCAGCCCATCGTTCCAAAAACTCTGATCCATGGAAATTGTTTTCCGGGATCGGTCATTTGATGAAAGGCGATGCTGTTTGACAACGCAATGGTGGGCATGTAGAGCAAGGAGTAAAACACAATCACCCAATAGAATGCTGTATTGTCGGTAATCAGCGTAGCTGAATAAAGTAGGACACCCCCCAATAGATGAAGCACTCCCATTATTCTTTGAGCTGCAAAAAAGCGATCAGCCACCATACCGATAAAAAACGGAGAGATCATGGTTGCAATTGCCAGTGCACTGTACGCCGCTCCAATCTGTACGCCCGACGAACCCAGGAACTCCGACATGTAAGTGGCCATCGTTACATACCAGGAGCCCCAGATAAAATACTCCAGCAACATCATCACGGAGAGTTTAGTAAAAGTGGTTGGCTTCATAGGCGTGTTGATTGACGAAAGAAATATACAGGGATCGAAGCTACGGAAGAAACGCCCTGGGAATAAATTATTTTATTGGAAATGTGCCTTGCTTGGCGGTAGTCAGTGGGGTACGTAAGTTGTAAGAGGTTAGAAGTAAGATGTGCCGGTAGGATAGCTTTCGGGGCCTGCCTGTTTCAGCAAAATGTAAGTAGTAACAAGTAAGCGGTAAGGAGTTGTTACAATGGAAGGGATCCGCAGCTTGCAGCTATGTGGATACCGGAACCTCTTACCGCTTACGAATTACCTCTCACGACTTAGATGGCCCTGGAGTCGCAGACACTAATGCTACCGGCACATCTTACCACTTACTTCATTACCCACTTACACTTATCAGCCGCCTACGAGCACCAACGCCGCCCACTTCTCGCGTTCGTCACGCTTCAATTCGTGGAGATTGTGTTTCAAACCTTCTGATACTAAGTCCGGAATATCTTCTACATAAAATCCACTCAGAAGAAGTAATCCCCCGGGACTCAAATATTTTTTATACAATTTTATTTCATCCAACAAAACATTCTTATTGATGTTTGCTAAAATGATATCGAATAATCCCTTAATGTTTAGCTCGCTTAATTTTCCTTGCTGCTGATGAATATTGTTGCATCCATTAGCTTCAATATTATCCTTTCCATTGCTTACACTCCATTCATCAATGTCAAAAGCCTCCACCTCTTTTGCTCCGAGCTTGGACGCCATGACAGAAAGAATTGATGTTCCGCATCCAGCATCCATGACCCGCTTTCCGCGATGTTCGATATCCATCTGGTTTTTCACCATGAGGTAAGTAGTCTGATGGTGACCGGTACCAAAAGACATCTTAGGAGTAATGATCAATTCATAGAGATATTTTTTTTCAGGCTTGTGAAAGTCAGCACGAATCAGGCACTTGTCCTCCACCACGATGGGTTCATAATTTTTCTCCCATTCTTCATTCCAATTTTTCTTTTCAATTCTGTCTTGAAAAAAAGTGAGCGGCGTTTGGGCACTGTACTTTTCCTTCAGGTACTGAACTTGCTCCTGGTCGTACTTTTCCATCTCGACATAGGCCTCAAATCCTTTGTCGGTTTCCATAAACGTATCAAATCCGGCTTCCGCAAGTTCTGCCATGAGAATCTCGATATATTCGGGATCGCACGTGACTTGGAGGCGTGAGTGGTAAGACATGGCTGCGAGGTACGATTTACGAAGTACGAGGTACGAGGAGGTTGGGTCTAAAATGATTTGGCGATTTCGGTGAACTCTCTTGATTTTAAGGAAGCACCGCCAACTAACCCTCCGTCTACATCCGGACAGGCAAAAAGTTCTTTTGCATTTCCTGCATTTACACTTCCACCATATAAAATTGAGATAGAATCGGCTACGGCATTTCCATATTTTGACGCGAGGTGTTTTCGGATAACCGCGTGCATGTCTTGTGCTTGTTGAGCAGAAGCGGTTTTACCCGTGCCTATAGCCCATACGGGTTCATAAGCAATAACAACCTTTTGTACATTAGTAGGGTCCAAATGAAAAAGGCTTTCTTCAACCTGTTTTTTTACCAATGCTTCATGTCCGTTGCTTTCTCTCACGTCAAGGGGTTCGCCGCAACAAAATATCGGGATAAGATTATGTTTTAAAGTGATATCGACTTTTTTAGCAAGTAAAGCTCCGTTCTCTCCAAAATATTGTCTGCGTTCACTATGGCCTAAAATAACATAAGGCACGGTGGCAGATTTCAACATGCCAGCCGATATTTCACCGGTATATGCGCCAGATTCGTGCTCACTGCAATTTTGAGCTCCTACGAAAATTCTGGTGTTGTTGCCTAAAATATTCTTTATAGGTATGAGGAATAAAGATGGCGTACACAGTATAACAATGGTGCCACCCTTTACTTCGTCCTCAACCATACCCTTCACTTCCGAAGCGAGAATATTAGCCTCGTCGAGTGTCTTGTTCATCTTCCAGTTGCCAGCTACAATTTTTTTGCGCATGTGATTTTTTTAGTTTGGTTTTTCTGATTTGCGGCAAAGATAATAGTTTCTAGTTTCGAGTTTAAAGTTTCTAGTTGAATCGCTATGGCGTTTCCTCAGGAATTAAACGCGCAACTAGAAACGAGTCAGTTTTTTTGCACAACCGTCATAGCGCTACAACTTCGAACCTCAAACCTCGAACATCGAACTACCCAGCTTTTCTGCACGAACGGTACAGCCCTACAACTAGAAACTTCAAACTCGAAACTAGAAACTTAACCCGGTTTATACCTCGATTCCCTAAAAATTTTCTGGGCGTCTTCGGTAGACATTAGATTAGGCAATTCCATATCAGGGTGACTTTCCGCGTACTTGTTAATGATCCTCCAACCGACCCACTGCCCAATCCGGCCCGGGCATTTTTCGCCCACCTGAATAGTGACAGGCCGTTCGCCAAGGTAGTCTTGTTTTACTTTTTTGTTGGTTGAAAACAGTATCTGGCTTTCAATGAAACGTGCCCAGATCAAATCTTCATTTTTTCGCGACCCGTGTATTTCTTCAGGAGTGTACCAAATGAAAACACTATCCGGTTCGCAAGGCAACATGTGTTTGGCAAAATAAAATGCCTTTCCATAAGTCATCATGTCTGCCAGCACGGTTTGATCGTTTTGTTGATTTTTGTTGAACCTGTTACTGATTCCATAGATCAGCATGCACGACGGTACTATGTCATTGGGGTCATACTTACGAAGCAGATAATCGTAGAACTTCGGACGATATTTGGCATCACGGCCAAGAAAATAATCCAGGCTAACAATGATCAAGCTGTCGGTCACCAGTAAATCATTATCCAGCAAGCCAGTTATCACCGTCTGAACTTTGGGTGGTGTAAAATCGGGATAGTAATATTTGAGATTCGAGAAGGCTTTTTCGAATTGAGCTTTGAGAACGGAAGCATCCCCAAATACGCGTTTTATTTCAAGATTTAACGTATCCATGTGGGGATTCGTGAGACGGTTGTACAATTGGGTTACAAAGAGAGAATCATCTTTGTATTCGGATCTTCTGAAAATATAATCTCGGAGGACAGGATGAAGTGTTAAAAACTTTATCAATCCACTTTTAGACGAAACATTTACCAACGAATCCTGCAGCATCTCGAAATCAAGAGTAACGGGTACCGTGTTTTCAGGTTCAAAAGCACAGGCTTCTTCGTCTACTGAATTGCAGGACGCGAACAAAAGCAGTGGGAAAATGAATAGGGCTAAAAGTTTGTACATACTGTTAACAAAATACACGCGAAGATGATATTTTTTTAGAAATCAAACGTGAGTTTGTCGGCCGGAGTGTTTTTTGTCAGGCGCAAGCTTCTTATTTTTTCCTTCACGGTTACGTGAACAAGGTTGGACTGATCTGCATGAACTGCCATAATAATGTCATTTTGAACCTGAATGGTTTTCCACTTTTTAACATTCGGAACTTCGATATAAAAAATGAGGGCCGGATCTTCCTGTTCATGTCCCAGATAGGTAATTTTTTGAGCCTTGCCATCCAGGGAAATTTTGAAATGGTTCTTGAGATAACCGGCTACAATTTCATCGCGGCCTTTTTCCGATAAACTTAGGAAATCCAGTTCCGGTTGATTCGTGGCTTCGCGAAGGGTTAACTCCAGGTCGTCTGTGAAAACACGCATCATGATTTCAAGCCGCTTATCTTTTTCATCCATTTCAATTTCAGTGACGGAAACGTGTATCGGGTGAACAAAGGATACCACCAACCTGATATAGAAAAAGCAGAAAATCGATTGCAACTCTAGCATTTATGTTTTTAAATCCTACCCGCAAGATAGCTTTTCAAAAATAATACCGAATTAAAATCGATGCTTAATAGGATATAATCTAGTATACTTGAAACCTTAGACGTGAAGATTTCATGAGTGAATTTCAGTTGTATTTTGGATTGGGGAAAAGTCATATTCTGGATTACGCAAATGGCTATGATCATATAATTTTTGTTGTAGCTTTGTGCGCCCTTTACCTAACGCGGGAGTGGAAGCAGATTTTGATACTGATCACTGCATTCACCATTGGACATTCTATTACGCTTGCCTTATCTACACTCCGAATTATTTCTGTAAAAGTAGAATTGATTGAATTTCTCATTCCGCTGACGATTTTTATAACAGCGGTGTCAAATTTGTTCAAAAACGAAAACAATCTTACAAGCCGAAGCGTACAGATGAATTATTTTTTTGCTGGCTTCTTTGGGTTAATTCATGGGTTGGGTTTCTCCTCCTATTTGCGGGCTATTTTGGGAGGTGATGAAACGATAATCACACAACTTTTTGCTTTTAACCTGGGACTTGAGTTTGGGCAGCTTGTAATCGTGGCGGTTTTTATGGCAGCTGCATTTATCCTGGTTGATTTATTTGGTTTGAACCGAAGGGATTGGAAAATGGTTATCTCATCTGCAATTGCAGGAATTGCCCTGGTGCTGATGAAAGAGAACATGTATTGGCTCGAATAGATTTTTTTTGATTGACTCATTACTCATTAACCTAAACATATTTTATGAAGTTTTTTTTGATTGCCGTTGTAAACCTTTATGCGCTCGGGACACTTGCGCAAGGAGACCCGAAGTGGGAGGGGAAGTTTGAACAGCTCGGACAGACTTTGCCAACCCCGAATGAATACCGAACTGGCTCTGGAGCGCCGGGCCCTAAGTATTGGCAGCAAAAAGCAGACTATGTAATCAGCATAGAATTACACGAAGCTACGAATAGCATTTCCGGCACGGAAACCATTACCTACACAAACAATTCACCAGACGTTTTGAAATACCTGTGGCTGCAGGTGGATCAAAATATTCTTTCCAAAGAAAATACATTAAGGAATACAGCTACAGATGCCGTCAAAGATTCTGTGAATGCAAAGACCTACGCGAAGGAAGTATCAGATTTCGATGCAGGATATAAAATAAAAAGCGTCACAGAAACGAACGGGAAACCTCTCCCCTACACCATTAACAACACGATGATGCGCGTGGATCTTCCACAGCCGCTCCGTCCGGGACAAAAGTATTCGTTTGGTTTAGCATGGTCGTACAATATTGTGGACCGGAGTATTTTTGGTCAAAGAAGTGGAATGGAATTTTTTCCCGAGGATGGCAACTATGTTTATACCATCGCTCAATTCTTCCCTCGCATGTGCGTGTATGACGATTATCAGGGCTGGCAGAATAAGCAATTCCTGGGAACCGGCGAGTTTACATTGCCGTTTGGAGACTACAAGGTTAAAATTACAACACCAGCGGATCACATCGTAGGGGCTACTGGTATTCTTCAAAACCCAAGTGACGTGTTGTCAAAAACGCAGCTTGAGCGTTTTGAAAAAGCAAAATCCAGCTATGACAAACCCGTGATCATCGTTACCCAAGGGGAAGCGGCTGAAAAAGAAAAAACAAAATCGGCAGAGAAAAAAACCTGGGAGTTTCACGCCGAGAATGTGAGGGACTTTGCTTTTGCCAGTTCCCGTAAATTTATCTGGGATGCACAAACGGTAAAGCTTGGAAATAAATCTACGCTGGCGATGTCGTTTTATCCCAAGGAAGGTAATCCGCTGTGGGAAAAGGAATCTACGAAAGCCGTTAAAAATACCTTGGAAGTTTATTCAAGATATACTATAGACTATCCGTATCCTGTTGCTATTTCGGTTCACACGGCAAGCATCGGTATGGAGTACCCCATGATCTGTTTTAACTTTGGGCGACCAAATAAAGACGGAAGTTATTCCGCAAGTATAAGGCAAAAGATGATCGGTGTAATTGTTCACGAAGTTGGACATAATTTTTTCCCCATGATCATCAATAGTGATGAGCGTCAGACGGCGTGGATGGATGAGGGTATTAATAGTTTTGTTCAGTTACTCACAGAACTGGAACGTTATCCTGACATCAAATGGTCGCGAGGCATTCCCTCGGAAATGGTTCCGTACCTGAAAGGTGAAAGCAGCTCGAAGCGGCCGCTGATGGCCGCTGCAGACCAGGTTATCAAACTCGGAGACGAACAATATGGAAAGGCTGCGACGGCCTTATACATCCTTCGCGAGTCCGTTATGGGGCCAGTGCTTTTTGACAAAGCATTTAAAGAGTATGCCGACCGTTGGGCATTTAAACATCCAAAACCCGCGGACTTTTTCCGGACGATGGAAGATGCGTCAGCTGTTGATCTGGACTGGTTCTGGAAGGGTTGGTTTTATACCACCGATAATTGTGATCAGTCCATCGATCAGGTAAAATGGTTCAAGATGCGCAAGGAGGAAAAAGGAGGAGAGAAAAAGGAAATAAAAGTTACGAAAGGTGATCTTGCGTCAAACCAGGGTGAAAAAAAATATACGGACTTTAATAATGGACCGGAGCCATTTAGTCTGGTAGCCACTGATCCGAGGCTTAATGGGGAATTTCGCAGCGTTGTCGACGACAAAGCAATAATGCAAAAGCTAGAAAATAAAAATATCTATGAAGTCACGCTCTCCAACAAGGGGGGATTGGTGATGCCGGTCATCATCCAGTGGACGTATTCCGATGGAACCAAGGAAATTGAAAGAATTCCTGCGGAAATCTGGCGCATAAATGAAAAGAAGGTAAATAAGGTGTTTATCAAAGACAAGGAAGTTGTGACAGTGATGCTGGATCCTAACCGGGAATTAACAGATGTGGATTTACAGGATAATGTCTTCCCAAAGCGCTCTGGAGCCCCCTCAAAGTTTGACTCTTTTAAGAAAAGTGTAAATTAACTTTTTAAAATTTATCTAATCATGAAGACTTGGTGATTCTCTTCTTCCAGAGCTACTTTCGCCATCGTTTCAATATTGAAGCAAAAAATGAGAGCATCGTACATAATTCTACTTTTCTTGTTATTCACTTTCAATGGGTATACTCAAAACCAATGGAAAGGGAAGTTCGAACAGTTGGGTGAAATCCTTCCGACACCAAATTCTTACAGGACAGGTTCCGGAGCGCCGGGATCAAATTATTGGCAACAACGGGCTGACTATGTAATCAACGCCGAGCTCAACGACAAGACTCAAGTTTTGACCGGTTCGGAAACCATAACATATTATAACAACGCCCCTGAATCGCTAAAATTTTTATGGCTCCAGTTGGACCAGAATATTTTTGCTGATCAAAGCATCATGAATCAAACCAGTACAGGTTCTGTAAAAGATTCGATACCTGCTTCTTTTTTTGGAGTTGCGACCGGCATAACCGTCACTAATTATAAGGGAGGATACACGATTAAATCGGTGAAGGACGCTGCGGGAAAAAATCTTCCCTACATTATTAACAATACCATGATGCGCATAGACCTGCCGGCAGCGCTAAAAACCGGAGACAAGTTTTCATTTTCTGTGGACTGGAGCTATACCGAATATAACAGACAGGTTTTCGATGGTCGTGGTGGTTATGAATTTTTTCCTGAAGACGGCAACTACGTTTACACTTTTGCTCAATGGTTTCCTCGCATGTGCGTGTACGACGACTATGAAGGCTGGCAGAATAAACAGTTTCTCGGCCAGGGTGAGTTTGCCCTTACGTTCGGAAACTATAGCGTTAAAATTACCGTGCCGTCGGATCACATTGTAGGCGCGACCGGCACCATTCAAAATCCGAAAGTGGTATTGACAAAGGAACAATTGGAGCGGTATGAAAAAGCCAAAAAAACTTTTGACGCGCCAGTTTTCATTGTGACAGAAAAGGAAGCCAGAGAGAAGGAAAAGACACGATCAGAGAAGAAAGCCACGTGGGAGTTTTATGCTGAAAATGTCCGCGACTTTGCATTTGCCAGTTCACGGAAATTTATCTGGGATGCGCAGGCTGTAAAGGTTGGCGACAAGACGCCGTTGGCGCAATCTCTATACCCTAAAGAGGGTAATCCACTATGGGAGCGCGAATCTACAAAAGCCATCAAGAACGCTTTGGAATTGTATTCTCAACGGACTTTTGAATTTCCATATCCAGTAGCCTATTCGATACATAGTGCAGAGCAGGGCATGGAATATCCAATGATTTGTTTCAATGGCGAACGTCCTAAGAAGGATGGATCTTATTCCAAGCAAACATTGTACGACCTCGTTCAGGTTGTCGTTCATGAAGTCGGCCACAATTTTTTTCCCATGATCGTAAACTCGGACGAGCGCCAATGGTCATGGATGGACGAAGGGCTAAATACTTTTTTAGAAAAGGAGACTGTGCGCTTGCGTTATCCTGAACTTTTTGGGACCCATGGCACGCCAAAAGGAATAGTGCCGTTTATGAGAGGCGATAAAAGTCAGATGCGGCCGATCATGACCTCTTCAGACGACGTGAGGCCTGGTGAATTTGGTGCAAATGCCTACACGAAGCCTTCGGCCGCCCTTACCGTACTTCGTGAGACGGTAATGGGACCCGAACTGTTTGATAAGGCCTTCAAAGAATATGCGCAGCGTTGGGCCTTCAAACATCCTGGCCCTGCAGACTTTTTCCGGTCCATGGAAGATGCGTCTGCAGTAGATCTGGATTGGTTTTGGCGAGGATGGTTTTATACGAATGATAATGTTGACGTCGATATGGCGGAGGTGAAATGGTTTAAGTTAAAATCTGAATCAGTGGATCCGGAAAAGAAAAAGTTAAAAGTAAAGCGAGGGGATTTAGAATCAGAATCGAGTAGCGGAAAAAGCGACGGCAATGACTTTAGCAATGGACCCGAACAATTTACCCTCTTGAATACACCTGAGCACCTGCAAGGAGAATTTAAAAGCCGGGTCGATGACAACGCAATCCGTCAGAAATTAGATGGCAAAAACATTTATCAGATTAAATTCAAAAATGTGGGCGGGCTTATCACACCGCTGGTAATTGAATGGACCTTTAAGGATGGTTCAAAGGAGATTGAACATATACCAGCTGAAGTCTGGAGGCTGAATGAAAACGTAATCACTAAAGTATTCATCAAAGACAAAGAGGTTGCGAATATCTTGCTTGATCCCAATTTTGAGCTGGCCGATGTTGAGATGCGAAATAACGTTTTCCCGAAGAAAACGACAACTTCTAAATTTGATCAGTTCAAGAAGAATAACTAGGATTTTTTTTCACGAGTGGTTCGAGAAGAGAGAACAGGCTTTTTGCAAATCGACATTTCCGCCTGAAAAAATAATTCCCACGCGACGGCCTGAAAATTTTTCCTTTGAATTCAGGACAATTGCCAACGGTACGGCTGCAGACGGCTCGATGACTATTTTTAAGCGTTCCCAAACCAACCGCATGGCGGCAATAATTTCTTTGTCGGTTGCAGTAATTATTTCCTTTACTTCGTTCCGGATGATCTGGAAAGTCTTATCGCCAAGTGAGGTCAGTAGTCCGTCGGCGACGGAGTTCGCAGCTGAGGGTTCTATTTTCCCGCTCTGCATGGATCGGAAGGCATCGTCTGCGCCCGCAGGTTCGGCGCCAATCACGTGAGTAACGGGTGAAAAGTATTTCGTTGCTAATGCAGTGCCACTCAACAAGCCGCCACCTCCGACCGGTGCAACGATCACATCCAGATTGCCAACCTCTTCGATGAGTTCCTTTGCAACAGTTGCCTGCCCGGCGATAACATCATAATTATTGAAGGGATGGATTTCGGCGGCGCCGGACGTTCTGACTACCTCTTTTAAAGTTCTTTCACGCGCTTCAAGCGTGGGTTCACAAAGAAAAATTTCTCCTCCATAAGCCTTCACGCCTCTGCTTTTCATTTCTGAGGAATTATCAGGCATCACGATATAGGATTTTATTCCCAGAATTTTTGCTGCCCTGGCCACCGCCTGCGCGTGATTCCCAGACGAATGTGTGGCGATACCCTTTGCCCGATCTTCAGCTTTCAACAAGAGCGCGGCATTCATGGCTCCCCGTGCTTTAAAAGCACCAATCTTCTGGAAGTTTTCACATTTGAAGAACAAATCACAACCCGCCAATTCATTTAAACCAGACGATCTCAGTACTGGCGTGGATTGGATGTAATTAACGATCCGCTTATGCGCTTGTTCTATGTTGAGCTTGTCCGGGATCATGATTGTTGGGGGCATGCGAGAATTTCATACGAAATTAAAAAATTGCAGGGAGAATTTTACGCCGCAACTTTGACGAAATTTAACCAAGATCACAAAGAGCACAGCGTTTCACAAAGGAAAGAAATCATTCTCTGTGTAACCTTTGTGCCCTCCCTGCCTTCTATATTACTTTCGTGGAATTTTAAGCGCAGAGGCCGCTGAGGGGAATTCAACGCAGAGGAAATGCATGAGTATTGTCGACGCTCGCTCCTCAATTGCAATTGCCTCCGCGCTAAAAAAACATCTTGATGCAAGGGGCTTTTTTTGCAAAGTTATTTTTTCAAAAACATTAGGCGCCCTCATTGGGACACTCCGTCGTAAAAAAATGCACAAGCCTGTTTTGGCGAAACTTCGAAAACTTCGAACCTCGAACGTCAAACATCAAACTACTTCGCCGCCACCATTTTATTATTTCGATAAAGCTCTTTCCCCTTATCGTTCCACTCGGCTTTTACATAAGGCCTAACAGTTTCATCAAATGGTTCTTTAGGATAGGTGACTATTTTTTTTCGTTTCCCATTAGGATAATATTCTGTCCAGTCTCCTACTTTTTCATCCCATTGATACTCGCCTTGTACTGCAAGCTGGCCATTCTCGTGAAAAAAATAATAGTAGCCCTCCTTCTCACCATATTCAATGGGAGTCATCTCTTTCATGCGTTTGCGTTCGTGGGGATCGTAGTAGCTTACCAGAGATTCCTTTGGCCAACCACGATAATATCGGTCTTTATCAACCAGCGTGCTATCGCGATTGTATTTCATCCATCTGCCATGACGGGTACCCTTGTAAAAAATTCCTTTTTCTAAAACGACGTCACCCTGCCGCCTTTCGTATGGACCATGTAATAAAACTCCCTTGGTGAGATCGTACGTCGTTGTCTTCCTGATTTCGTGCCTGGTGTAATCGTACCAATAAATATCGCGAACAAAGGTTTGTGGCTTCTCGGGTTTTTTCAGGACATAAAAAAGCTCATAGGTGATACGCTCTCCCTGTCCTTTCCGCGTAAAAGCTTTTTTTGTTTTAACCCCGTAGTAAACCCTTTTTTTGACCTTTTTCTTTTTCTTGTCGCTTACGGGATCTTCCTCTTTCTTGAAATCAAGGCTGGCGGGCGTATCAATGGTAAAACGCTGTTCCTCAGGGTCTCCTTCTTGTGCAAAAAGGACTACACCAGACCCCATCAACACCAGCAATAAAAGGGACTTCAATGGCATAAAAGCGGATTGATTTAGAACAACGAAATTACCGAAAAAATATTATTTAGAAGAAAAGTCGTCCGACCGCTGGATGTGAAAAAAAGTCGTCCGACCGCTTGTAGTGGTCAGACGACT
The DNA here is from genome assembly GCA_963813425.1 of uncultured Bacteroidota bacterium. Taxonomy (GTDB): domain Bacteria; phylum Bacteroidota; class Bacteroidia; order Cytophagales; family Cyclobacteriaceae; genus Chryseolinea. The sequence continues at coordinate 428,622 of CAWEZB010000008.1, read as the reverse complement.
AAATAACTTATTGGGCGGTTAGCGCAACGCTCCGTTTGATGAAATTTGTCAGGTCGGCTCCTGTCAGCATATTTTGAGAAAGCAAAGCCAGATCATAGGCTTGTTTTGCCAGTGTGATTTTTTGGTCTTCGCTTTCAGCCTTCAATATTTTTTGAATAATAGAGTGGTTGCCATTGATCGTGACATTGTAGTTCTCAGGCATCGCGCCCATGAAACCATAACCTCCGCCGCCAAGCTTCGCCATATCTTTCATTCTTCTCATGAATTCGCTCATAGTAATTACCACGGGTAGCTCATCCGGAGACATAGCCTCAACAGCTAGAGTCATGTTTTTGTTGTTGATGGCCTTTTCGAAAAGACTCTTCATTTGTTCCTGTTCCTCCGTACCTAGCACGCTTTCTGATTTTTGATCGCTCTCAATCAGTTTGTCAGTGGTATCGCTATCCACACGTTTGATATGGATTTTCTCCAGTTTCTGTTCAAGCGTGTTTATGAAGTGGCTATCGAGCACACCATCCATAATGAGCACGTCATATCCTTTACTTCTGGCAGCCTGGATAAAACTATCCTGCTTTCCTTTGTTGGAAGCATATAAATAAATCACCTGACCATTTTTATCCGTTTGATTTACCTTAACCTTCTCGTGATATTCCTCAAAGGTGAAATATTGATCATCGACATTCTTCAACAACGAGAATTCCTTGGCACGGTCGTAGAATTTTTCATCGCTAATGACACCATACTTTACGAAGATGTTGATGTCGTCCCACTTCTTTTCAAAATCTTTCCGGTCCTTTTTAAATAAGTCAGCGAGTTTGTCAGCAACTTTTTTGGTAATGTGCTGACTGATCTTTTTTACGTTTGCATCACTTTGCAAATAACTGCGTGAAACATTGAGTGGGATATCAGGAGAATCAAGTATGCCGTGAAGCATCATCAAGAAATCGGGCACTACATCTTTTACTTCGTCAGTAATAAATACCTGGCGCGAGTAAAGTTGAATTTTATTTTTTTGGATCTCGAAATCGTTCTTCACCTTAGGGAAGTATAGGATCCCCGTGAGATTAAAAGGATAATCCACATTCAGGTGGATCCAGAAAAGAGGATCTTCTGAAAACGGATACAGTTCTTTATAAAACTTAAGGTAGTCTTCGTCCTTTAATTCCTTGGGCGATTTAGTCCAAAGGGGAGAAGGATTGTTTATGATCCGATCCTTCGTAATGGTCTTATATTGCGGTTTATCATCTTTATCAACGCCATCTTCAACGCTTTCCTCCTTAGTTCCGAATTTTATTTCGACCGGCAAGAACTTGCAGTACTTTTCTAAAATTCCCTTAATGCGAAATTCATCCAGAAACTCTTCCGAATCACTGTTGATATAAAGGATAACGTCGCTGCCTCGATCCAATTTGGTGGTTTCGTCAAGTTCAAACTCCGTCGAGCCATCACATTCCCAATGGGCCGCTTCGGTTTCACCAGCCTGATACGATCGCGATATAATTTCGACCTTATCAGCCACCATGAATGCTGAGTAAAAACCGAGCCCGAACCGTCCGATGATGTCTTTCGCGTCGCCTTTATCTTTAAATTTTTCAACAAATTCTGTTGCACCTGAAAATGCAATCTGGTTGATGTATTTTTTAATCTCGTCAGCAGTCATACCAATACCCTTGTCGCTAACGGTAATGGTCTTTTGCTTTTTGTCGAATTTGACTTCTATGGTCAGGTCGCCCAGTTCGCCTGTGAATTCACCAATCGAAGCAAGTTTTTTCAATTTTTGGGTTGCATCGACTGCATTACTCACTAGTTCACGAAGAAATATTTCGTGATCGGAGTAAAGAAATTTCTTAATGATTGGAAAAATATTCTCGGTGTGAATGGAGATGTTGCCCTTCTCTTTTACGGCTGCCATATTGTTATTTTTTCAGGTTGAAAGTTTAGTTTTTGACCACAATGAATAGAAATCCCTGTAGGCTGCAGCGATTTCAAAAGTTGTTCCAAAGCGGAAAGAAGTGCCAGGATGGCAGTACTAGTTTTCGAGTTTCAAGTTTCCAGTTTGAAGTTGCCGCCCAGTGAAGCTGTCTGCTGTTAGCTGAATGCTGAGCGCCAATACGACTATAAGTTATGCGCGAGGCACAATCGTTGAAGGAGCAACGCACCAGCATTCCGCCTTAAGCTTTTCGCTTACAGCTTACCGTAACCTTTCCGAATCCCGAACCAGCTTTTCATCCTTTCTTATAAAACGATTTGAAAGCAGGTTGCAAAGCACGGCAATGCCTGGAAGCCACATACCCAATCCATATTGGCCCCCTTGGTAGGTCTTGATCATCTGACTGGCGAAATATAACGCTAGTCCTATTGTAGCTACCAGGAAAAGGGAATTGAGCGCCCCTAACTTCATCTGAAGCATGCGGTTTTTAAATTTTCCGATCTCTATAAAAGCGATGGTCGCTGAGGCAACGGCGAATATTGCGGTAAGTGAATAAGGGAAATAAGTCGTTGTCTGGTTGTCATTTTCAATCACCGTGTAATGGAGAGCATACAAATTGTGCGTTTTCCCAGCGGCATCTTTATTTGTCCAGATAGGGAGAAAAATAGCGGCTATGAGGCTGATAATAGCAATAATCAGAAATACAGTTTGGATCCTTTGCCACATACAAGTGTTGCTTTTAACTTGGCGCAAAGTAACTAAAAAGTTCGAAGTTCGAGGTTCGAGGTTCGAAGTCTCAAGTTCGACGTTCAAAGGCATGTGTGTAGGCAAACGTACCCTCAAACCCCGAACCTCCAACTTTGAACTATGAAGCCGAAACCTCGAACTTCAAACCTCGAACTTCAGACTTCAAACCAGTTAAAAATGAGATACTTCTTCGAGATTGCCTACAATGGAAAAAATTATGCAGGGTGGCAAAGTCAGTTAACGGGGATCGGGGTCCAATCCGTTGTTGAAGAGGTACTCGGCAAGATTTTCAGAAGTGACGTAAAAATTTTTGGAAGCGGAAGGACAGATACTGGGGTCCATTGCGAGCAACAGTTTTTCCACGTGGATCTTGAGAAAGACTTCGATTCTAAAACGCTGATTCAGCGGTTAAATTCTTTTCTTCCCGCGGATATCGCGATTCGCTCGATTCGCGAGGTGAAACTTGACATAAGTGCAAGACATGACGCCATCGAACGAACATATGAATACAGAATAACCCGGAAAAAGGATCCGCTCTTAATAGGGCTAGCCTGGCATTATTTTAAGAATCTTGATGTTGAACGCATGAATGAGGCTGCAGCTTTTTTGTTAGGAGAGCATGATTATGAATGTTTTAGCAAAGTGAAAACCGAGGTAAATCACTTTCTTTGTGAGATTAAGAAAGCTGAATGGAAAAAAGACGGAGATCTGTTGGTCTTTACAATTACGGCGAACCGATTCCTTCGGGGCATGGTTAGGGCAATAGTAGGAACTTTACTAAATGTTGGTAACGGAAAGACATCGATGAAAGAATTTCAGTTAATAATTCAAAGCAGAGACCGGAAAAAAGCGGGTGCAAATGTACCGCCATACGGACTGTATCTGACAAAAGTAAAATATCCCTCCGATGTTTTTATCCAATAGACACGCAATCAACGTATAATCAACTCATCAACAATCAAGGAATCAGGTGGAGAAAGAAAAAGTAAGCAGTGGTAACATTATTGACTGGTCGGTACTTTCGCGTCTGATGCGATTTGTCATGCCCTATAAAGGCAGATTTATTAGTGTTATTGTACTTACCATCGTATTAGGGGTTCTGGCCCCAACGCGACCCATTCTAATCCAGTATACATTGGATAACGACGTTGCTGTAGGCAACTACCAAGGTATGGTCTCTATGATGATCATACTTTTTGGTTTACTGATTTTTCATTCCATTGCACAATACATTCATACTTATTTGTCGGGGTGGTTGGGGCAGCAGGTAATTCGGGATATAAGATCGAAGCTTTACCAGCATATCATTGGCCTTCGATTGAAATTTTTTGATAAGACCCCCATTGGAAGGTTGGTCACGCGCACCATTTCAGATGTAGAAACTTTATCCGATGTTTTCAGTGAAGGACTTGCAGCGATGGTGGGAGATTTGCTGCAAATCATTTTTATTCTTGGTTTCATGTTTTATCAGGATTGGCGTTTGGCATTGCTTAGCTTGTCTACTTTACCGTTACTGCTGATCAGCACTTATATCTTCAAAGAAAAAATAAAAGTTACTTTTAATGATGTACGCAACGCAGTGTCTAATCTAAACACGTTTGTTCAGGAGCATATTACCGGCATGAACATCGTTCAGATTTTCGGAAGTGAAAAAAGGGAATTCGAAAAATTCAATGAAATTAATGAGGAGCATAAACGCGCGAACCTGAGATCAGTGCTGTACTATTCAATTTATTTTCCTGTCGCGGAAATTATTGCTGCTGCGGGTATAGGACTGCTGGTTTGGTATGGCGCGAAAGGTGTAATCAACTATGAGGAAACCGGCATTACTATAGGGAAGCTCATAGCTTTCATCATGTACATTCAAATGTTCTTCAGACCTATCCGAATGATTGCGGATAGGTATAATACACTTCAAATGGGTATCGTCAGTTCATCGCGTATTTTGAATTTGTTGGATGCCAATGACGACATTCAAAAAAATGGAACGTATGTTCCGGACCATGTTAGAGGTGAAGTAAAATTCAGCCATGTGTGGTTCGCGTATAACGATGCCGAGTATGTTTTGAAAGACATTAACCTTGATATCAAACCCGGAGAAACCATCGCGTTGGTGGGGGCGACAGGCGCTGGCAAATCATCGATAATAAATTTACTGAATCGTTTTTATGAAATAAATCGTGGATCTATTCAGGTCGACGGAGTGGCGCTGGAAGAGTACGAATTAGGAGCCTTGCGTAAAAATATTGGTGTTGTACTCCAGGATGTCTTTTTGTTCTCCGATTCCATTTTGAAAAACATCACCCTTGGCAATCCAGACGTTACGGAAGCGATGGTATGGCACGCCGCCGATGTTGTTGGTGCGAGAAAATTTATTGAGCGACTCCCGGGAAAGCTTCAGTATAATGTGATGGAACGTGGGGCTACGCTGTCGGTAGGTCAGCGACAGTTGATCTCGTTTATCCGCGCTATGGTATACAATCCGAAAATTTTGGTATTGGATGAAGCCACGTCATCGGTGGATAGCGAAACAGAAGAAATGATACAACAAGCCATCGGAAAAATGATGAGCGGAAGGACCTCCATTGTTATAGCCCACCGGCTCTCCACCATTCAAAAAGCCAACAAAATCATCGTGTTGGATCACGGTGAAATCAAAGAAGCTGGACGACACGAGGAATTGCTAATTCGGGAGGGTTTTTATGCGCAACTCCACAAAATGCAGTATAAGGAGTTTGTTTAAAGCACAACTCGCTCAACGGCGGTTTGTTTCAAGGAGTTACGAAGCAAATGCAGTATATTTACTGCCAAATGCACTTTTTTAAAAAGGTTGTTTTATTGATTTTTTGCCTCTTTAGTGCTGGGTTTGTAATGGCCCAAAAAGCACGCATTTATAACGGCGGAAAAAGCATGTACACGCGCGAGCGTTACAATCATAACGCTACGCGGGTTCGCGGAGCGAAAGCTAAAACCGTGTGTCCCATTTTTGAGAATAGTAAATATCCTTACCACGGTATCGGCATAAAATTGGGCGATCCTTTCGCATTGACTTATAAGTATTACGCCAATAAAAAATTTGCTGTGGTAGTTGATTTTGGTAAAGCCTCAAGCGGACTTTACAACCGCTACTTTGCTGAAAAATTTTACGAAGAGATCGAAGGAAAAACATTTGCCAACGGGGAAGACTCCGTGGAATATTATACGCACAAAGTAAAATCTGATTTGATCGGCGAGGTAAAACTTCTCTACCACGTGAATGTTGAACCGATTTCTCCCGGCCTGCAATTTTATTTGGGTCTTGGATGGGAATGGAAAAGTACCAAGATCGAATACGATTACACGTACATGGAAAGTATGGGTGGCGAGAAGAAATTCGGACGCATAAACACCGCACGACTAACGATGGGGCCACAGGCCGTTGCGGGCATCGAGTACGCCTATTTCAAAATCCCAATCTCGGCTTTTATGGAGTTAGAATATTTCACAGATATCCAGGCGGATCCAGGCTGGAGCCGTTTTGAAGGTGGCGTTGGACTACGCTACATTTTCTGATTCTGATTCTGATTCCTGCGCGGCTGCGACGTCCGTTTGTCCCTGCTTATCAAAAAGCTCTTTGTATAACCCATCCTTCATCAACAGCGATTCATGGGTTCCTTCTTCGGCAATGAGGCCATCAATCAATACGACGATTTTATTCGCAAGTTTGGCCGAAGAAACACGGTGAGAAATGATTATCGTGGTTCTGCCTTCCATTATCCGCTTCATGCTATTGAGAATGTTGTTCTCGGTTTTCGTGTCAACGGCGGATAGCGCGTCATCTAGCATTAGAATTTTTGGTTCTCGTACAATGGCTCGTGCGATAGAAACGCGTTGCTTTTGCCCTCCTGAAAGGGTTATCCCACGCTCTCCTACCCGTGTATTGAATCCTTGTGGGAACCTCACAATATTTTCATAGACATCAGCATCCTTCGCTGCCTGAACGACCTTCGCTTCGTCAGGATTTTTTATCCCGAATCCGATGTTGTTAAAAATCGTGTCGCTGAATAGGAAGACGTCCTGGGGAACATAACCAATCTGACTCCGTAGTGAATTAACATTGTAATGGGTAATCGGAATATCGTCGACTAAGATCTCTCCATCTCGCACGTCGTATAGTCGGGAAACGAGATTAGATACTGTACTTTTCCCGGAGCCCGTCGTTCCAATGATGGCCAGGGATTCCCCCGGATTAATAGTAAAGGAAACATCGCGTAACGCTTTTATCCCGGTGTCAGGATAGGTAAAGCTCACGTTTCTGAACTCGAGCTTTCCTTTAATTTCGTGCATTAATTCCTTTTCGGAAACAATGTTGGTTTGGGTTTTCAAAAATTCATTGATTCTTTTTTGTGAAACCTCGGCCCGCTGGACAAGGCTGGTGGTCCACCCCAAAGATGTAACAGGCCATGTCAAAAGATTCACGTAAATGATAAACTCTGCAATGTTTCCAAAGGTTAAATTTCCACGGATAACCTCGGCGCTACCAGCATATACAGTCAGGATCGTACTTAGGCCTATCAGCCCCATGATCAAGGGAAAGAACAACGATTGGACCTTGGTAAGCTTCAGAGATTGCTTTCGATAATAATCGGTCTCAACGTCAAAACGGCCGATTGACTCATGCTCACGATTAAAGGATTTAAGTACCCTGATCCCACTAAAGGCTTCTTGAACGAAGGTGGAAAGTTTCGATTGGCTTTCCTGGATCATTTCGGCCCGTCTTTCAACTTTATTATTAACCAAAAAGATACTTACGGACAATAGGGGCAGGGGACTCAGAGCATACCACGTCAGCAGCGGACTGATCTTGAACATGAAGGGGATTAACATCATGAACAAAGTGGCCAGCGTTAGGCCATACATGATCGCAGGACCGAGGTACATTCGAACCCTGCCAACGTCTTCCGAGATTCGATTCATCAGGTCTCCGGTATTGTTTCGTCGGTAAAAGCTAAGTGGAAGTACCTGGTAGTGCTGGAAGATTTCATTTTTGAGGTCGAACTCAATCAGTCTCGACATCACAATCAGGGTCTGGCGCATGAAATATAAAAAAACACCCCGGAGAAGGGCCATAAGTAATATTAGCCCAGCGTATATCAGGATGCCGAAAGCAAAAACCTTGAAGAAGTCAGCCTCCAGCTCCGTTCCGGAAAAAGTCTTGTAGAGCCGGATGTTATCGACCACCAAATCAATCGAAAGCCTTACTAAAGGGCCGGGAACGATCTGAAAAATGTTTGAAATGATAACGAATAGGGTGCCCAGAATTAAATGCCATTTGTACTTAACCAGATACTTATTGAGGTATTTTAATTCTTTCATTCGGAATTTTGGTGGTTCAGGATAAAACGAAATTAATTTTTATTGGTTCGGGAAAAGTTTGAAGAACAAGAGTCAAAAATACCTGTTTAAAGGGACCCTCGATTTAATACCTTTTTGGTTTGAGAGTCGGATAACTTTCAATTTTTGTACAATACTAATAACTTCAAAACTTTCTACAACACGATTTGACTGCCCTTATTGAAGCTCATTACCTTCCCTCGATCGCATACTTTGCAGCGATCTCTCGAAGCGACACGATTTTACTTGAACGTTACGAATATTTCATAAAGCAAACGTATCGTAACAGATGCCGGCTTAACACTGCGAACGGAGAATTGGATCTTATTGTTCCCGTTACATCAAAACACGGAAAAGTGGTTATTACTGACGTTCGTTTAGACTTTACTCAGAAGTGGCTAAACAACCACTGGCGTACTGTTCAGTCGGCGTATGGCAAAGCTCCGTTCTTCGAGTATTATGGCCACGACCTGCACGAAGCCTTGTTCAAAAAGGTCGGTTTTCTTTACGAACTTAATTACATCTTGCTGTCAATGTGTCTTAACTGGCTTCAGTGGGATATGCCAATAAAGGAAACAAAATATTACACCCAAGAGGCATCAAATGACGTTTTAGACCTGCGATCCGCTGTAAATCCAAAAAAATCAGATCAAGTTTATGAATTTTATTACCCCGTAATGTATAATCAAGTATTTGGCTCTACGTTTGTAGAGAACTTGAGCCTAATCGATTTAGTATTTTGTGTAGGACCGGGTGCTGGGAAAATTGTTCGGGACTCAGCAATTCCGAAAATGAACAAATAGAAAGTCGGGTGTGTTTTTTTATCGATATTAAATCTTCGGGTTGAATACGTTGAACACACAAAAAACTTTACATTTACATTAATCATTTTTTATCAAACTTCTTATGGAAGCAAAATTTTCCAATCGAGTCAAGGAAGTTATCTCGCTGAGCAGGGAAGAAGCGTTGCGCCTTGGCCACGATTACATAGGCACGGAACACCTGGTATTGGGCATGGTTCGAGAGGGCGAGGGTGTTGCAGTCGGTGTCCTTAAAAAACTGGGCGTGCCGCTGGACGAACTTCGAAATGAAATAGAAAAAATCTCAAAAGGCACGGCCACGCACCAAATAAAAAACCTGGCTAACATTCCCCTAACGAAAGCCTCAGAAAAAGTATTAAAAATTACCTACCTGGAGGCTAAGATTTTTAAGGCACAGCTTATCGGTACAGAACATCTTCTGCTCTCAATTCTTCGTGATCAGGATAATCTGGGAACACAAATCCTCAACAAATTCGATGTTAATTATGAGACGGTTAAAGAGATGTTAGAATACCAGAATGAGGGGCCCATGGCGTCTCAAGATACCGATGATCCGGATGATGACTCCTCAAAAATATTCGGAGGCGCCGGCGCAGGAAGTCCAGGCAAGGAGAAAAAGGGAGCTGAAAAATCCCGCACTCCTGTTCTTGATAATTTTGGTCGCGACTTAACGAGACTGGCCGAAGACAACAGGCTTGATCCCATCGTCGGCCGTGAAAAAGAAATTGAACGTGTATCGCAAATACTTTCCAGAAGAAAGAAAAACAATCCGATTCTGATCGGTGAACCAGGCGTTGGTAAAACTGCCATTGCAGAAGGCCTTGCCTTGCGCATCATTCAGAGAAAAGTTTCACGCGTTTTATTTGACAAACGCGTCGTAACCCTTGATCTGGCATCGCTGGTTGCCGGTACAAAGTACCGCGGTCAGTTTGAAGAGAGAATGAAAGCCGTCATGAACGAGCTTGAAAAATCTCCCGATGTTATTCTGTTCATCGATGAAATTCACACCATCGTTGGCGCAGGTGGCGCATCAGGTTCACTGGATGCTTCCAATATGTTCAAACCTGCCCTGGCACGTGGAGAAATCCAATGCATTGGTGCAACAACTCTGGATGAATACAGACAGTACATTGAAAAAGATGGTGCCCTTGCCAGAAGGTTTCAAATGGTATTGGTTGATTCAACTACACCGGAAGAAACGATTCAAATTCTCGATAATATCAAAGAGAAATACGAAGATCACCACCATGTGATTTATACGAAGGAAGCGATTGATGCTTGCGTTAAACTTTCTGATCGGTATATCAGTGACCGGTATTTGCCGGACAAAGCCATTGACGTGCTGGATGAAGTTGGTGCACGCGTGCACATCAAGAATATTCATGTTCCCGAAGATATCGTGAAGTTTGAAAAGAAGATCGAGGAAGTGAAGAAGGAGAAGAATCGAGTGGTAAAAAGCCAGAAATATGAAGAAGCTGCTCAGCTTCGCGATCGTGAAAAGAAATTGATCGAGCAATTGGATATTGCAAAAGCAAAGTGGGAAGAAGAAACCAGTACTGAAAAATATACCGTAACAGAAGACAACGTCGCTGAAGTAGTCGGTATGATGACGGGTATTCCGGCAAACCGCATTGCACAGAAGGAGAGCAACAAACTTCTCAACATGGCTGAGGAACTCAACGGAAGGGTTATTGGCCAGGAAGAAGCGATCAAGAAATTAACCAAGGCTATCCAGCGTAACCGTGTAGGATTGAAAGATCCTAAGAAACCGATCGGTTCATTTATTTTCCTTGGTCCGACAGGTGTTGGTAAAACCGAGCTTGCAAAAGTTCTGGCAACCTATCTGTTCGATAAGGATGATTCACTGATGCGTATTGACATGAGTGAATACATGGAGAAATTCACCGTGTCCCGCTTAATGGGTGCGCCTCCAGGATATGTAGGATATGAAGAAGGCGGACAGCTGACAGAAAAAGTAAGACGTAAACCTTATTCTGTTGTCCTGCTGGATGAAATTGAAAAAGCTCACCCGGATGTCTTTAATATTTTATTGCAGGTTTTAGATGATGGACTTTTGACAGATGGTTTGGGAAGAAAAGTTGATTTTAGAAATACCATTATCATCATGACTTCAAATATTGGTGTTCGTCAGTTGAAAGATTTTGGATCGGGAATTGGCTTTGCATCGGGTACGAATCGCCAAAGCGATGAGGAGAACATGAAGAGCACGATTCAGAATGCTTTGAAAAGAGCGTTCAGTCCTGAATTCCTAAATAGATTAGATGACCTGATCGTATTCAATTCTCTGCAGCGCGAGCATATTCACAAGATCATTGATATCACGCTTAAAAAACTTTTCGATCGTATCATCCAGCTCGGATACAATGTTGAGCTAAGTGACAAGGCAAAAGATTTTCTCGCTGAAAAAGGATATGACCACCAGTTTGGTGCCCGTCCTTTGAACAGGGCCATTCAAAAGTATTTGGAAGATCCGGTAGCTGAGGAAATTCTGAAAGGCGAAATAGAAGAAGGAGGAACGATCTTCGCTGATTATGATGGAAAAGGTGACGTGTTAACGGTGAAGGTGAAAAAAGCAAAAGCCTCTTCAAAGGAGAAAAAAGAATAATAAAGAAGACAAAGGAGAAAAAAGAAAAAAGCGGGATAAAGTCCCGCTTTTTTTATTTCCAGAGAATTCTGAATTCTAATCTTTAATTTAAAACGAGTTGAATTAACTCTTTTTGCACCTTCCAATCTTTGGCAAGTTTTAACATCGCAGTCGCCTCCATCTCGGTAACATAACCCTTCAGATTGTTGGCCTGCCAAACCATATTAATTAATTCGATCCTCTTTTCTTTTTGATAGTCGCCGATAATTTCATTGAGAAAAGTTCGGGCGCGATCAAATGCCGTAATATAGTCGGATGCCACAAAATCCAGCGCCCAACGATACTCCTCGTGAGCGTCAAGCGCCACGGCGGTACTGTCGAGATCCTTTTTTTCCTGGTCATCCAATCCATGATAATGGAAAATCACAGATTTGAGGAGCATGTGTACTCGTTTTTCTTCCACGGATAGCATTGGGTTCAATTGTATTGTGAAGGTACCAAAAATTGTGCAATCCCTTCAATGATCACTGTCACCGGTTCTCCATGACTAGGTCATCATGAACAAATCGGATGCTATTTTATCGGCCAATAAACGGCCTGATTTGGTCAAAATAAGCGTTTCATTCGTTAGCGATGCATATCCGTTTTCAACGAGTTTTTGAACATAATTGGCATGAATTGTTAACAAATCGTACTGGTGTTCATTTGACAGTTTTTTGAGGTCCGTTCCCCATGATGTTCTCAAGGTTGTTAACAGGAAATCGTTGATCTTATCTTCACGGCTTAATGTCTCAATAGTCGCGGGAATTTGGCCCGATTCGAGACCTTTGCAGTAGAGGTGATTATTGCTGATGTTGTACTGCCGGCTAATCACATTGTATGAATGTGCACTGGGTCCCACACCAAGGTATTTCTCGCCTTTCCAATAACTGCTGTTGTGTTTTGAAATGTAACCTGGCTTTGAAAAATTCGATACCTCATAGTGATTGAATCCCCCGGCTTCCAGTTCATCGATCAGCAATAAAAGTTCTTGCGCCGAAGCATCATCACTTCGGGTTTTGATTTTTTTATCGGCAACCCATTTCCCGAAAACAGTTTTTTCTTCTATGGTTAATGAATAAGCAGAAATGTGATCCGGATTAAGATTTAATGTACGATCAATGTTTTTTTTCCAGTCCTTCAAATCCTGTCCCGGGAGGGCATACATCAAGTCGACGCTTATGTTTTCAAAACCCGCCTCCCTCGCGTCCTTGAAACTCGATACTGCTAGTGTTGAATCGTGCGCGCGATTCAGAAATTTTAAGACCGCGTCATCAAAAGACTGGATGCCGATGCTAAGGCGATTAATTCCACTTTTTCTGAGATCAAATAGTTTTGAAGACACCAGATCATCCGGATTGGCTTCTAAGGTGATTTCTGCGGAAGGATCTACATCGAAATTTTTGAAAATGATAGACAAAATGTTATTTACTTCGGCTGGTAAAAGCATGGAAGGCGTGCCACCGCCGAAATACACGGTATTAATTTTTTCTTCACCCAGGTAACGCTTTTGCATGGTGAGTTCGTTTCCGATGGCCTGCAGGAGCTGAGCCTGGATACTTGTATTGGTTGAAAAATGGAAATCACAATAATGACAAGCTTGCTTACAGAATGGAATATGTATATAGATGCCCGCCATAGCCCACAAAATTAAATGCATTTCGGATATCAACCCAGAACTGATATTTTTGCCAAACATTCATGAGATCAACAAAATCAATATTGTTCCTGCTTTTATGCCTGGCGACGCCTTTGCTATGGGCGCAGGACTATGCTACCGTTAAAGATTTACAGTCCGAGTGGCAAATCTACAAGGGGGAGCGTTATGTGCCTTTCAAGACAAATGAAGGTGAAATAAAAACAATATACTTCTCGCTGGAGCCTTCCAAATTTGCAGGCCATGTGTTAAGGGTGGCGAGCAACGAACCACTGACCATTTTTATAAATGGGCAACTTTTTACAAACCGAAGTACGCGGCTTGACCTGGCGATAGATAGTTTGCGACAAACTTTTCAAGCACCGGTATTGCTTGTTGGAATCCATCAGGAAAAAATTCGCGCAGGAGGCTTACAAACGCTGATCCTATCGCGTGCACCGGACCTGGCGAAGCCTGTAATAGAAATGCCAATGCGCTTTTCCTCCTTTCGGGATTTTGTAATTGTTGGAATGTTAATCTTAGTAAGCGTTTTGATTGTGATTGTTCAGCTCAATCCAAAACTAGCCTCGGATTATTTTTCGATTATAAAAATGTTCTTCATGCGCGAAGGCGAGGACAGTCAGAATTATTCTCGCATCACAAGCAGTATTAACATTTTGTTTTATGTGTTTTGCAGTTTAATGATCGGATACTACCTGATGATTATTTTCAGGTTCATACCTTCACACTACGTGGTCGCCTTAGGCTTTCAAGCCGACACCTTTGGCGGCGCTATGTTTTTATGGATAAAACTAAGTGCGATTATTCTGACCATTGTTTTTCTGAAAGTAGTATTGGTGTATAGCCTCGCCATCATGTTTGGCCTTACGGAGATTGCCGGTATCCACATTTTTAATTGGGTAAGGCTACTGCTGGTCGTCTTTGGCTTGCTGACAATGCTGTTGTTTTTTTATTTCATTTTGCACGGTCAGAACGAGAATTTTCTCATCATTTTGCTGAAGATTATTTCATGGCTTCTGGTTGGCTGGATGTTTCTCATTATTTTAAAATTGAGCAAACGAATGACGCACACCATGTTTCATTTATTTTCGTACATTTGTGCCACAGAATTGATTCCCTTATTAATTACCATAAAGGTTCTTTACAACTAGCCCGATTCGTTACGAGTAGATATGAGTGAAATTGCAACTGACAGGATGCGAAAAGTAAAGAGTATCCTAGTGACACAAGAGGCCCCCGCTGATGCTAACTCTCCTTATTTGAAACTTGCCGAAAAATTCAATTTAAAAATTGATTTCAGGCCTTTCATTCAGGTGGAACCAGTTCCGGTAAAAGAGTTCAGAAAGCAGAAAATTGATATTCTCAATCATACAGCGATCATCTTTACGAGCAGAAATGCTGTGGATCATTTTTTTCACATCTGTCAGGAGTTAAAAATTGAGATGCCTCCCGAAATGAAATACTTTTGTATTTCTGAGCAGACCTCCAATTACCTCCAGAAATATATTGTGATTCGCAAGCGGAAAATTTTCACGGGACTTAAGACGGCGCAAGATCTTTTGGAAATTTTGAAGAAGCATAAAAACGAAAAATATCTCTTCCCCTGCTCCGATATTCGCAAGAACGATATTCCAGATTTTTTGAAAGACGGAGGATATAATTACACAGAAGCAATTATCTATCACACAGTCGCAGCAAACCTTTCCGATTTGAAAGAAGTGTTCTACGATATACTTGCTTTCTTTAGCCCCTCCGGTATAAATTCTTTGTTTGTAAACTTTCCGGAATTTAAACAAAACAACACACGCATCGCGGTGTTCGGACCAACCACAGCTAAGGCCGTAAAAGATGCCGGTTTGATCCTTGATATTGAGGCTCCGCTACCCAACGCACCCTCCATGACAGGGGCCTTAGAATTGTACATAAAGAAGGCAAACGGCATCAAGTAACTGGTTCATTCATTGAATTTTATAAAGATGCCTATTTTATTACACTTTAATTACATTTGTTGATAGTGTCGTAAAAAAGCGCTTACTTTATCTTCTACTTTTTAACCTTAATGCTGAAACGGACTTTTTATACGCTCGTGCTAGCTCTTTTTGGAGTATGCGCTTTTGCTCAGCAAGATGCACTGTTTACACAATACATGTTTAACAACTTGTATTTGACTCCGGCATTTGCTGGTGTGGATGGAGTGACTCGCTTCTCAGCAATCCACAGAAGTCAGTGGTTAGGATATCAATCAAGCTTTGGAGATGGCGGCGCACCGACAACAACAATGGCAACTTTTAATACTCCGATTTATAAACTAAGAAGTGGGGCGGGGGTCTATATTTTAAATGATAAACTTGGACCACAAAATAACCTTGAAGCACAAGTATCATACGCGTACCATTTAGGTATAAAAGAAAACAAATTAAGCTTTGGTGTTAAGGTTGGATTGTACTCGCAAACTATCAATGGAAAATATTATCGTTATATCCAGGAAGGCGATCCCTTAATTATTGAAGGCAAAGAATCACAGGTCAGACCTGATGTTGGTCTCGGTATATTTTATCGAACCGAAAAATATTACGCAGGCGTTGGATTTAATCACCTGTTAAGGTCAGAATTTGATTTTGGTGCCGACAGCGTGCGTGGAGCCTTAGCTAATCACATCAACCTTACCGGTGGATATTTTTACGAAGTCAGTTTTGATCTTAAAGTACAGTTTAGCACCAACATTAGATCGGATCTAAATAAGACTCAATTTGATTTAGCAGCAATTGCTTATATCAAAGATACGATGTGGGGAGGTTTAGCGTTTAGACAATCGGAGGCTGCAAGTTTATTGTTAGGATACAGTCTTTTAAAGGACAAATCATTAAAACTTGGGACAGCAGTAGATTTTATTGTTAAGGACCAGGCTGCTAAGGAAAACTTTTCCTTGGAGGTTATGCTGAGTTATGACTTACCGGTCAATCCGGGTAGCGGTAAAAAAGTCGTTCGGACCCCTCGGTATAGGCACTAACCGACATTTAATTAAGGATAATCAGGAATTTGTAGAATTTGTAGACAGTTTCTCCAAAAAAAAAAGAGAATAATAGGTTAACTTTCAATACGTAAAAATTGGCGTAGACAAACTGAGCAAAGTAGTATGAATAAAACAGTTGTTTCTAAAATACTTTTAATTCTAGCAGGAGCTGGTGTCAGCGCTTGTGGATTACTAGGCCTAGGCGGCAAAAAGGGCGGCGATCAAGGTGAGCTTGTAGGTGTTCCTGGACGCGAGGGTTGGGTAATGACTGTTCCTTACGGAATGGTGCCAATTCCTTCCGGTACTTTCCATATGGGTCAGGCTGATGAAGACCCTGCGTCAACGCAAATCAATTTTAATAAACAAGTCACTATTGGTTCATTCTTTATGGATGACACCGAAATCACTAATAACGAGTATCGGCAGTTCACGAATTTCTTTCTGGTGGACAACGGTAGCATCGAAGGATTCGAAACGGTGGACGCAGAAACTTTCCGTCAAAAGTATTATCCAGACACTGCTGCCTGGGTGAGGGATTTTGCTCACCACATGGGTGACCCTATTCAAGATTATTATTACTGGCATCCTGGCTACGATGATTATCCAGTCGTAGGTGTTAACTGGGACGCTGCTGTTTTCTTCGGACAATGGAGAACTGCATACTTGAATGATTACAGAAAAAGTATCGGTGACTTCCCGATGCCAGCCTTCCGCCTGCCTTCAGAAGCAGAGTGGGAATATGCAGCCCGTGGAGGCCGCGATATGGCGAAATACCCTTGGGGAAATCCTTATATCCGAAACTCGAAAGGTTGTATGCTTGCGAATTTTAAACCTGGTCGCGGAAATTTCTACGACGATGGATTCGCATACACATCGCCTGTTCAAGCGTACTTTCCAAATGATTATGGTTTATATGACATGTCCGGAAATGTTTCGGAATGGTGTTTGGATGATTTCAACCCTGCATCAGTACCTACTGTGTGGGATTTGAATCCGCAATACATCGATCCAAGAACTAATCCTGAAAGCACTAAATACAATCCACGCGTTCCACCTAAAAAGGTAGTGCGTGGCGGCTCCTGGAAAGATGTTGCTTACTATTTGGAAACAGGAACAAGAACCTACGAATTCAAAGATTCGACCCGTGCGTATATCGGCTTCCGTTGCGCGCTGACTCATTTGGGCCGATCTTCTGGTCAGGAATTTTAATTTTTTTTAACTTCTATATTTTTTATTTAACTAATCAAAAGGCAATTAATTTAAACCATCACTACAATGAGCAAGAAAAAAGGCGGATTTGTTGAACTTCTCTACAAAACCATAATGCCAAAAGTTTATGGTATTGGTGCGGCAGTCGTAATTATTGGTGCTTTATTCAAGATTCTCCACTACGAGGGTGCTGACCAAATGCTGTTTATTGGACTAACAACAGAAGCGATCATATTTTTCCTAAGTGCTTTTGAACCGCCTCATCAAGAACCGGATTGGTCAAAAGTTTATCCAGAACTTGGAGAAGATTTTGAGGCTCCTGCTGTTCCAACACGTATTTCTAATAAGCCTGGCGTTTCATTAACCCAGCAGTTAGACGTATCGTTGGAAAAAGCCAAAATTGGACCGGAGCTCCTGGATAGCCTGGGCAAAGGGTTGAATAACCTAGCCGAATCTGCTAAGAAGATGACAAACCTCTCTGATGCAGCGGTTGCTACCAACGACTATGCAGGAAATGTTAAGAAAGCTTCAACACAGCTTTTGGAAATGAATAAATCATACGACGTGGCGATTAAAGCTGTGTCTAGTATGTCTGAAGCATCCAAAGATGCTGGCGAATATCATTCACAAGTGCAAAAGGTGACTAAGAACCTGGCTGCCTTAAATTCTGTTTACGAAATGGAATTAAAAGACGCCGATAGCCATGTTAAAAACATGAACAAGTTCTATGAAAGCTTGACTGGTGCTATGAATGGATTGTCAAAAGTTGGCGACAACACTACCAAGTTCACAAATGAATTAGGAAAGCTGACGGATAATTTGACTTCGTTGAATAAGGTGTATGGCAGCATGCTTACAGCCATGAAAGGTGGCGGACAGAACGCATAATTTATACAAGGTTTCTAACGTTTAAAACAAAAGAACTTTAACATGGCAAGTGGAAAAGAAACCCCGCGTCAGAAGATGATAGGCATGATGTATCTCGTGCTGACTGCGTTGCTCGCCCTTCAGGTAAGTAATGCGGTACTCGAGAAATTTGCGATCATTAACGAAACGTTATCTACTCTCATTGAGGATGGTAAGAAGAAAAGCGAACAAACAATGGCGGCTATCATTGACGAGGCTGGTAAGAGCCAAAGCCCCAAAGTTCTGGACGCCAAAGAAAGAGCAACCAAAGTAAGAGAGCTTACAAAAAATACCCTCGAATACATTGACGCGCTAAAAGTAAGAATGTTGCAGCAATCCGGTACCGACAAAGTCACGGAAGATGTGATCAATGATCATAGCTCGAAAGTGGCTACCATGATGATTGATCCAAACTCGAAGGACCAGGAAGGTAAAAAATATGAGCAACGCTTGAATGATTACGTAAAACAAATCACCGAGCTTTCAGGTATTAAGGAATTCGATAAGCTGGCTAAGCCTCCAAAGGAAATTCCTTTGTTTGCCAGTGACGAAGACCACGTACGCAAAGACTATTTGACTTTCACCTTTGAAAACACGCCTGTTATTGCAGCGCTTGCTTCGGTTACCCAAACTGAAACAAAGATCTTGGAATACGAGGCGCGCGCGTTAGATAAGCTTCGCGAGGATGCAGGAGCAGATAGAATTAGTTTCGATCAGTTTGTTCCCATGGTAAGAGCAAGATCTTCCGTGGTCGCTGCCGGTGCTAAATATGAAGCAGAAATGTTCTTAACAGGATCTTCAACCGCTATCCTTCCTGAGTTTTATAAGGACGGGGCTAAGCTTAATGTTGTTGAAGACAAGACCGGCGTTAAAATGGGGAAGGTTGAATTCGTAGCATCTGGTGGTAATTACGTTAAAGGATTCGCGAAGAAATCCTTTAAGGCAGAAATCAAGATGAACGACAGAACATTCACAGAAAACATTGAGTACGAAGTAGCACAGCCGACAATTCGTGTAACAACGGGTAATGCTCCAACACTTTATATGAATTGCGGTAATACGGTGTTCATTGAAGTTCCTGCACTTGGCACAAATTACAACCCGGCATTTTCGGCTGGAAGCGCGGCGCAAATCATTAAGGGTAACGAACCAGGTAGAGTTACCATTATACCTAATCAAAGAAAGATTTCTGTGGCTGTAAGTAACGCTGGTACTTCTATTGGCTCTCAAGGGTTTGATGTGAAGAACGTTCCTGATCCGCATTACGTCGCGTACATCGGAAACACCCCAGTAGACTTAAGACAAGGCGTACGTGCGAATCAAATTGGTGCCCTTCGTATCGTAGCAGAGCCAGAAACAAACTTTAAGGAAGAGGTTCCTAAAGATGCTCGCTACAGAATAAAACGGGCTGAAATAATTCTGGGTCGCGGAACAGCGGGTGTTGTACGAACGAACGCGACAAACGAAAATCCTGAATTGCGCGCAATGGCAGGCCAGGCGAGACCAGGCGATCGCGTTGTTATTGATATTAAAGAAGTCATTAGAAGGACCTATCAGGACCAAGACGAAAAAGTTGCCGTGAAAGGTTCAACCGGTATCATTTTCATTCCAATTAATTAAGATGATGAAAAAGTCACTATTCATAGCATTACTTTCCTCTGCCATGAGCGGAGTAATGGCACAGGAAGTTCAGGACTTAGAGATTCAGTACAATCCGAACTCTCTCAATCCGATCCCTGTGTATGAACAACATTACAAAGTAAGAGTGTGGAGAAACATCGACCTGCGCGAAAAACAGAACAAAGGTTTTTTTGCGAAGAATGGTGAGATCAGCAAACTCATTATTGATGCTGTAAGATCTGGAGAAATAACAGATGTGTATCAAAATGACTCGCTTACGACTAAACTGTCCAAGGAAGATTTTCTTCAAAGGTTAGTATCTGAGGCGTCGCAAACTTTTCCCGCCTGGAACCCTAGCCAAACTTTCTACACGGATGATGTAGTGACGCACAATGGCCGGAATTATCGTTCTGTTCAGGATAGCCAGGGGGTTACTCCAAGCGAAGACGCTGTTGACAGCTGGGCCGCAACTTCGCAAGGTAGCGGTCTTGAATACGCCGTCATGGACATGAGTACGTTACACCTGATGGAGGATATTATTTTTGACCGAAGAAGATCGCGATTGTATTACGACATTCAAGGAATTGAAATCATCGTTCCTGGATCAAAAACAACTACCAGTATAGACCTTTCACTCGGATGGTTCAAATACAAGGATTTGGAAAAACTGTTCCGGAACAATATTCCAAAAGCAGTTTGGTTTAACAGAATGAATACAGCACAAAACAAAAATTTTGCGGATGCCATTTTGTTGAGATTATTCCAGGGATCGATTTATAAGATTCAGAATCCTGATGATGAAACGATCGATGATACATACCGTGGTAATGGAAGACCTTACCGTGAAGGTGTATGGGCTCGTGAGTGGACGGAGATGATGCTCATGGAGAAAGAGCACAACCTATGGGAGTTTTAAGAAATTATATCTAATAAAAAAAGGGAGATCGCAAGACCTCCCTTTTTCATTTTTTAACGATCTCAGCTTTCTTCGTTCCTATCAAACTTTCTATATCCTCAAAGGAAGCTTCCTTAATTTTCTTGACCGACTTAAAGTGTTTTAACAGCTTCAATGCTGTCTTCTCCCCAATACCTTCTAAGCCTTGAATTTCCGTTTTTAATTGACCTTTACTTCGCTTTTGGCGATGGAATGTAATGGCGAACCGATGCGCCTCATCCCGAATTTGCTGTAACAGCAACAGCCCCTGCGATTTCTTATTAATGTGAAGGGGAAATGGATCTTCCGGATAATATATTTCCTCCAGTTTTTTTGCAATGCCAATGATAGGTACCTGGCCATAGATGTTAAGCTCCCTTAACGCTTCACAGGCGCTGCTCAATTGACCCTTTCCCCCATCAACGACAATCAAGTCTGGAAGCTTTGCTGCCTCCTCCAATATTCGCTTATAGCGACGCAGAACAATTTCCTTCATCGACGCAAAATCATTGGCACCCTCAACAGTTTTGATGTTGAAATGTCGGTAGCCCTTCTTTTCAGGTCTGGCGTCAACAAACCGAACCATGGACGCAACGGGCGTGGTACCTTGAAAATTAGAATTATCAAAGCATTCGATCACGTTTGGAAGGTTCTGGAGCTGAAGATCTTTTTGCAAGGTAATGAGTACCTCTTTTTGTCTGGACTTTTTTCCTTCGCGCAAAATTTCCTTGTCTTTTTTCAATTCCAGTGCATTCTTGATCGACAGCGCTAACAGTTTTTTCTTGTCCCCTATCTTTGGGACAACATTTTCAATTTTATTTTCAGGTACAACGATGGGGATGTTGGTAAAAATGATAGAATTGTCACTGTTCGTTTGCTCACGAAGTTCCCACACGGAAAAGCTTAGCAAATCTTCATCTGATTCATCAAGCTTTTTTTTCAGTTCTACAGTCTTCGAATAAATGATCGAACCCTCTTTAACCTGTAGGTAATTCACATAGGCATAAGCCTCTGTGCTTGTAATTGTAAAGACATCGATGTCTGTGAGGTCGCGGTTTACAACGAGTGACTTAGATTGGAATCGTTCCAGTGTGTCCAGTTTCTCCTTGTAACGTTGCGCCCGTTCGAATTCCAGGTTGGTCGAAGCCGACTTCATCTCATTGATGAAATATTGGTAAACGATATTGATGTTACCTTTAAGAATATGACGGGCTTGTTCGATTTCCTCGCGATATGATTTTTCATCGTAAAGGTTTTCACAAGGACCCTTACAGTTGCCGAGGTGATACTCCAGGCAAACCTTAAATTTCTTTTGCTCAATGTTGTTTTCGCTGAGTAACAGACTGCAGGTGCGAATAGAATAAAGCTTCCTTGTCAATTCCAGCACATTCTTCATTGCCACCACGCTGGAATAGGGGCCAAAGTATTCACCTTGTTCTGGTAAATATTTTCTCGTATAAATAATTCTGGGAAATCGTTCTTTTAAAATGCAGATATAGGGAAAAGTTTTATCGTCCTTCAGCAGAATATTGTACTTCGGTTGATTCTGTTTAATGAAATTGTTCTCGAGCAGAAGCGCATCAAATTCCGTGTTGGATACGGTATAATCGATACCATCAATTTCAGAAACGAGTCTGAGGGTCTTTTGATTTAGGCCAGAGCTTTTTGAAAAATAGCTGCTGACGCGCTTTTTAATGCTCTTCGCTTTACCGATGTAAATAAGAATACCATCCTTGTTGAGAAACTTATAAACACCTGGCGAGTCGGGTAAGCGCTGAACGACTTCTTTCAGCCGGTCATCCAAGTCCGCTGCCATACCTACAGATTAGGATCCCATTTTTCAGGATGGTCTTCGTTGATCGTGTCGTCGGTCTCATAGGCCTTGCAGTCCATCGTCATATCCAGTCCGCCGGAAGGTCTTCTGAATTGGCCTTTCTTATAGTCTAACGTATGGTCAGAATATACCTTGAGCATATATTTTGCCCAAATTGGTCTTGCAGTTGATCCACCCTGGCCCAATGACCATTCGCGGTAGTGTATGCTACGCTCGTCGCCACCTACCCAAGCTCCTGAAACCAAATTGTGGGTGATGCCCATATACCATCCGTCGGAGGCGTTATTGGTCGTCCCGGTTTTGCCACCAATTTCATTGTCTTTTTTCAAATCATAGGGAAGTGCAACCGACGTTCCCCCGGCCTCTTCAACACCACCCATTAACATATAAACCATTTTGAAGGCGGTTTGCTCATTAATTGCCTGTCGCGTTTTGGGGACTCGATTTTCGATGACATTTCCATTTTTGTCTTCGATGCGTGAAATATAAAAAGGCTCCGTATGAATGCCCTGGTTAACAAAGGTGCTGTAGGCCCCTACGATTTCGTATAATGAAACATCGCTCACGCCCAAGCAAAGGGAAGGCACTGGGTCCAGGTGGCTTTTTATACCCACTCTCTTGGCGAAATCGACCACGTTTTGTGCGCCTACACGTTGAAGAACCTGTGCTGTAATCGAATTCTTGGACTGCGCGAGTGCCTGCCGTAAATTCAACCACTCACCGGTACCCCTGTCGCCTTCAGCGTTAGGTGGGCTCCAGGTTCCGCCAGGAACATCGAACGTCGGAGAAACGTCTTGAAGTTTAAGGCAAGGATTGTAGCCAGCCTCCATGGCAGTGCCGTATACAAAGGGCTTAAACGCAGAGCCGGGCTGACGAGTACCCTGCCGAACGTGATCATATTTGAAATATTTGTGATTGAGTCCTCCTACCCATGCCTTTATTGCTCCTGTTTGTGGATCCATGGACATAAACCCTGCGTTCAGGAACCGCATATAATAGTTTAGGGAATCCATTGAACTGAACAGAGTATCCCGTTCTCCCTTCCACGTAAAAATCATCATAGGCTTCTTCACGTTCAGCATGACCTTTATGGAGTCGCTATCCTTTCCGTATTTTTTTAATAGCAACCTGTAGGCTTCTGTTCGCTTAATTCTGGAATCAAGAAATCCTGGCAACTCCTTACCCTCCTCGTCAATCCAGGGATTTTGTTTTTTCCAATGGTTATCAAAAGTTCTTTGCTGAGGCCTCATGCTCTCTGCAACTGCCTCTTCCGCGTAGCGTTGCATGCGGCTATCGATCGTGGTATAAATTTTTAATCCGGATTCCTCGAGGTCATAGCCATGCTCTTTACACCATTTCAGCAGGTCATTCTTAATCACGGTTCTGAAATAAGTGGCCAAACCTTCGTTGTGGTTTTGAACAGAATACCTTAACTCGATCGGACGTAGTTTTAGCTCTTCGTATTCAGTCCTGGTTTTTATATATCCATGTTTAAAAAGTTTGAACAGGACTTCATTCCGCTTTGAAAGCGCATTGTTTGGATTTCTTTTCGGATTGTAAAATGATGGTGCCTGAAGCATGCCAACCAAGACGGCAGATTCCTCGAGATTTAAACTATCGGGCTGTTTGCCGAAGTAGGTTTCAGCGGCAATCTTAATACCGTACGCATTGCTACTGAAATCACTGGTGTTTAAATACATCGCTATGATTTCTTCTTTTGTAAAATTCCGTTCAAGGTGAACAGCGATCATCCACTCTTTTGTTTTTTGAATAATCCGGCTGGGAATCTTACCTAATTTTGCCAAACGACCGTCCAACTCAGGATTTAGCGTATAAAGATTTTTTGCCAATTGCTGCGTGATGGTACTTCCTCCGCCCTTTGCCCCAGAATTGAACGTGGCGATGCCATAGAATACCCGTAGGTATGCTTGAAAGTCCAGCCCGGAGTGCTCATAAAACCGGTGATCTTCGGAATAGAGCAAAGTATTGATTAGGTGCGGTGAAAGCTGGTCGTAGGTGACCTGGCTCCTGTTGTAGGTAAAATAGCGGCCGAGCGATACCCCATCCGCAGATAACAGCTCAGACGACAAGTCATTCTCAGGGTTTTCGATGGCCTTCAAGCTAGGCATACCTCCGAATAGACCAAATAGATCAAATTGCACCGAATAGACGTACAGCGGCACAGCAATGATAAAGCAAAGGAAAAGGATCCAGATTGCTTTTACTGACTTCTTAAATGCAGTGCTTCTCAGCAACAGGATTCTATTGAATTTCTGCAGGATAGTTCCTTTCGAAGAATTTGAGGTACTCATCAAGGCCTTTTGTTCTATAAAATATATCGAAATTGTCTTTTGTAATTACAAAATTATGGAATTTATGGCTTCGGATTTCGGTAAGGGTACTGAGCTTTTCGTTGAATGTCTTTATGTAATCAAGCGCGGTAGTTATTCCCGGTAAATCTGCAACCAAAGTCAACGTATACATATCGTTCAACACTAAATTGCTTGTCTTAAGTTTGAGGTCTTTGAAATAATTTTCATTGAATTTTGCCAGCGCAGAGGATGCTGGCAGGCTCATGTTCTCTTCGTTTTTATAGACAATTAAAAAATAATGGGGCTCTTCCAGCGACCGGATGTATTGCACGCCCCTGTTCAGCTCCTGGCTTTTTTGATAGTTTTGAGACGCTTCCAAAAGTTTCTTTGCATACGCTCCTATTTCATCATCATTGTGAGCCTTGATGAATTCCCCTAGCAAATACTGGTACTTAACTATATCTTCCGTTTTACCGGCAATTAGAATCTTCAGGAGTTCAAGGGTTGGTGTAAAACTGTTTTCTCCAATTGCGTAAGCCTCATTGATGGTTTGAAGGCTTAAGTCATATTCTCCATTTTCAAATTCCTCGTACGCCTTTTTGTACAATAACTTTTGCTTCTCTACCGCCTGACTAGATTCTTTTAGATAATCCGGATTGAGCAGGATCTTTGTGAATGTTGAATTAGGGTGTTCAGTTTTAAGACGGGAAGCATAGGCATCAGATTTTGATGCGTCAATTTCCTTGTAATAGAGATATAGTTTGTAAAGGATTTCCGGTTCATATTCTGTTTCAGGAAAACGCTCCAATAACTTATTGTAGGTTGTTACTGCATTCTCTTTTTCCAATAACTTGAAGTAGTAAATATCTCCAAGATTATAATAGGCATTTTCCACCAGTTTTAACGCTTCCTTTTTCTTTTCCTCTGTTCGAGGTATCTGGCTGCTGACGCGTTGGTATTCCGCAGCTACAGGATCTACAGGCGCTGCTGCCTCCCCTTGATTTTCTGCTACTGCCGCAGGCCCCGCTTGATCCGCAGGATTTTGGATGTTCTCGTCCGGGGCTGTGTACCGGAGCGACCTCCTCCAATTATCCTCTAAAGGAACAGTCCCCCAGATTCGCTTAAATTCAGACTGGCCTAAGCTCATCGCTGAGAGATTTCCGAAATACCAATCTGTCGTTTCTTCATTGCCATTGTCGCCTGTATTAAATACGCTGTTGGCATTGGATTCAATTTGTATCCGGTTCGATTTTTTCCTTTTTTTCTTGCCAGCATTTGCTTCCTCCAGTGCTTTCTTTGCCTGAAGAGAAGAATCTATTTTCGTCCAGAGGGCTGCAGAATCTAAGTTTGAAAGCACCAAAAGGCTATCCTGCCATTTAATCGTGTTCAAGTTTTTTACAAACTCATCCAGAATTTCCTGGCGCGCTTTAATTTCTGCATAACCTTCGTAATCCTTAGGGAGCGTGTTGATCGCACTGTCGTAGTACGCTTGGGAGAGCTCATATTTGCGCAAGGTGTCGTAATAAATTTCACCCAATCTTAAGTATGCTTCGCCATCGATTCTACGATTTGTTCCCTCACGGAGCGATTTGTTAAAATTGGCGATCGCTTCATCCAGGTTTTTTTGTTTGAATTCGAAGACGCCCATCTCATAATAGATCTTGTCCTTGAATTCCTTGTTCTTGTTGTCTTTTAAAAGTTTGCGAAAAGATTTGCGCGCGGTATTCACGTTTTTGCTACGCGATATTTCAGTTACTTGTGCCAGGTACAATCGAGCATAAAAATCCACTTCATATTCAGGATTTGTCGCGAGGCATTTCCTATAGTAGTTATAGGCCTCCGATTCGAAACCAAGTTTTTGATATACCTGACCGATGATAAAATAAATTCTTCCCGGCTTGTCCTTCTTTTTTAAAAGTTCGGTCACCTGAGTGAGATTTTGCACCATTCGGTCGTAATCCTCCTGTTCCTGATAATAGTATGCCTTTTCAATCAGCAGACTTTTTCGGTTGGCTTTGGTAAGCTTTTCTTTTTCCACAAAATCAATCGCTGCTTGCCCGTTGTTATACTCCTGATGCTCTGTAAATGTTCGTACCAGTTGAATAATAGCTTTGTGCTTGGCATCCGGATTCTTGCTCTTTGAATTAACCCATTTTAGCGTTTGCACGGCGTTACCCCAATCGAGACTGTACAATCGCGCTTTGGCAACGAGAATGTAACAATCATCTACCCATTTGCTATTGGGATGGCGTTGGATCGCGATCGATGCCATCTTAATGGCCTCCTGAATTTCTTTATCATAACCCTTTGCCAGCGCGGTGTCCAATTTAGGATGGAGCCTTAAAATTTTGTTGAAGTCGTCAATCAGACTTTCCCACAGCGTGATTTCGACTTTTCGGATTTCTTCTTTCGCATAATAATATCCGTTGTAATGAGCCGTTGCGTTATGGTAGGCTTTGCTTGTCCAGGTGTTTTTTTCGGATGAACATGCCCATAGGCCGAAAAAGCAACACAAGAGGAATATGTAATTAAAAAGTCCTTTCAACTTCCAAATGGATTTGTGATGTGATAAACGCGAAAAACCTACATTCCATATTTTAATAACCTGGAATATCTAATTTTGTGTAAAAAAGCGGAATATTTTGAAACCCAAAAAGACATTATCGAGCTGGCTCACCACGCGGTATCAACTTATTATCCGTAACGAAGAGAATTTCGCCGAAAAAACCAGCATGGGTTTTACCTATTCGAAAGTAATTCTTTTTTCAGTCATTTTATTCACAGGCCTGTTTGTGCTAAGTCTTTTCATGTCCAAGACTATCCTTGCAAAATGGTTTGATCCCAAGCACGAACAAATGGTTTTGAACCAGAAGCTTTTTGAACTCGCATTAAAAGTAGATTCCCTGGGTGTCGAAGTTGACCAGAAGGATCGATTCATTGCAAACTTTCAGCGCGTTTTAAGTGGCGATACTATCAACTTTAAAGATCCGGCAAGACATTTGGAAGGCGAAGGGCAACCTCTCGCAAAGCCTACCACACTGAAAGCCGCCCCCACCGATTCTGCGTTTCGTAAGGATTTTGAAAAATCCGATTTATCGCTCATCTCACTTACAAATTCCAAATACAGAGAGTTACAGGAAACATTTTTCTATACTCCAATAACGGGCTTCGTGTCGGACCAGTACGATGTGAAGAACGGCCATATGGGTGTAGATGTAGTAGCAAAGGCTAACGAACCAATTAAATGTATAGCCGATGGCACTGTGATATTTTCCTCCTGGACACAAGATTCAGGATATGTTATCGTCGTGCAGCATCGGGGCAATCTCATTTCCACCTATAAGCACAATGCCCAACTCTTGAAAAAAGTTGGTACTTTTGTCAACGGAGGAGAAATTATCGCTATTGTTGGCAACAGTGGGGAGCTTACCAATGGTCCTCACCTCCATTTTGAATTGTGGTACAATGGAAATTCGTTGAACCCAGAAGAATTTGTCACTTTTTAAACTTTTTAACCCCATGCTAACGTCGAAAGAACAAAAACGCGCCGCCGATGAGATCAGCACATCTAGCAACACGATCGGCAAAGGAACCTACCTTGAAGGGAACATCGAAACCCACGGCAACATCCGTATTGAGGGCAAAGTCACGGGAAATGTAAAATCTAAGTCTAAAGTAGCCCTGGGAAATGGATCGCAGGTCCTTGGCAATATCCTGGCTCAGAATGCCGATATTGAAGGTGAAGTAAAAGGCAAGATTGAATGCACTGAACTTTTGGTCTTAAAAGCTACCGCCATTATTAACGGTGATATCTTAACCGGTAAAATGGTGGTGGAACCTGGTGCTGTCTTCAATGGCACTTGTAAAATGGGTGCTGTCATAAAAGATATTAAAATCGGCGATAATGGGCTTAACAGAGCCATCCCCCAACAAGAAATTAAAAACATATAACAGCTATCTAAAATACAGCAGCTTAGGGCTCCAGTTATTTGCCGCGATTGGTGTATTTGGATGGCTTGGTCACAAGCTTGATGAATACCTGAACGTCAAATTTCCGGCTTTCATGCTACTTTTTGGCCTTCTAGCGTTCGGGGGAATGATGTATCAGGTTTACAGATCAATTAACCGGGACAATTCTTGATTCGTTTTTTCCTCACGCTGCTCCTTGTTGCGTTGGCGCTGGTCGCACTCGTTTGGCTTTCGGCAGATTCACGTTGGATCTCCGCGCTGCCATCATTCTTTTATCAAACAACGATTCTGCTATTGTTTGGCACCGGGCTGTTGTATGTCTACCTCTATAAGTTCGACAAGCCCGATTTTTTTATCCAGTTATACCTGTTGACGATGGCTATAAAACTCCTTGCCTACGGGGCGTATAACTTTTTTATTATTACAGAGGATAGGGTGGGTGCGGTGAATAATGTTGTTTGGTTTATGACGCTCTATTTCATTTTTACGGCATTGGAAATAGCTTTTTTGTATAAAAGAATTTCGAAGCGTTGAGGCACTAAAGTCGCGGGCAATTTTTTTTTAAAAGATTTTTTTCTGGAGCATTAATTAATACCTTTGCGCTCGGATTTAAAAACCTTGAAATTAGCCCTGAATGAGCCTATTTTTGAGTCTTCTTAGAAAAAATTTCGTAGCCTTTTTTGTTGTTTTCCTGACGGTGCCCATGATGGGTTTTTCGGCGCAGGAGGAACACGCTGGCGAAGAAAAGCTTGATGCCAGCGCTTTGATCATCCACCACGTTCTGGATGACCATATATGGCATTTATGGGATCACGGCGGCACAATTTATTTGCCTGTTATAGTTTATTCTTCCGAAAAAGGGCTGGATATTTTCTCCTCGCATCATTTTTACGATGAACATCATAACGTGGTAGAATACGATGGCTATAAATTGGATCACGAGCGCATTTATTTATCGGCATCACATAAAGCTGTCCTGGACCTTTCCATTACCAAAAATGTGGCCATGCTGTTCATCAATGCAGCCTTATTGCTTTTTACCTTCCTCGGTGTGGCCAAAGGCTATGAGAAAAACAAAGGAAAGGCGCCATCAGGGCTCCAGTCCTTCTTTGAACCAATCATTGTTTTTGTGCGCGATGAAATAGTGAAACCCAACATTGGACATCATTATGAAAAGTATTTGCCTTACATGCTCACACTTTTCTTTTTTATTCTTTTTGGAAATCTTTTAGGTCTTCTGCCAGGAGCTGGTAACCTGACAGGAAACATCGCAGTCACGTTAACGCTGGCTGCGTTAACTTTTATCATCACCAATTTTAATGGTAACAAATCGTATTGGTGCACATATTTTCTGGACACCTGGAGTACCGCTTCCACTTCGAATAATTATTCTACCGGTTGAAATCGTAGGCATATTCACGAAGCCGATTTCTCTAACGATTCGTCTTTTTGTTGCAATTACTGCCGGACATATTGTATTGCTAAGTCTGATCTTTCTTGCTTTTATTTTTAAGAGCGTTTGGGTGGGTGTGGGCTCTACAGTTATGGTATTATTTATAAGCTTGATAGAATTGTTGGTTGCTGGGATACAGGCTTATGTATTTGTTTTGTTCTCCTCGTTGTACATAGGAATGGCAATGGCGGAACCTGAACATCATTAAACTGAATTAAAGATATCCATCCGCCAGCTGGTGGCGTGATGGTTTTGTTTCACTTAACTATTTTATACTTATGCTATTTGCTATTTTATTGGACATGAGCTATGCGATAATGGGTGCTGGAATTGGTGCTGGTCTGGCTGCGATAGGCGCTGGAATTGGTATCGGTCGCATTGGTGGCTCGGCGATGGAAGGTATGGCACGTCAACCTGAAGCTTCTGGAAAGATTCAAGGTGCGATGCTTGTCATTGCTGCTCTTATTGAGGTGGCTGCCTTATTTGCCCTTGTAATTTGCTTGCTGATCTCTCAGTCCTCAGCAGCGTAAAATCAAGGAACTTGCTTTGGCAATGGGCCAGGCAAGTTTCTTTATTATTTTGAAACTACACCAGATATTCTTTCGATATGGATCTTCTTACACCGGGCACGGGCCTTATCATTTGGCAACTTATAATATTCCTGCTTTTGTTTTTTCTGCTGGCAAAACTAGCGTGGAAGCCCATCATAAAATCATTAAAGGACCGGGAGCAATCTATTCAAGAGGCTCTTGATACGGCGGAAAAGGCGCGGCTCGAAATGTCAAGGCTTAAGGCCGACAACGAGAACCTCCTGAAACTTGCCCGCGAAGAACGCGAAAAAATTCTACGGGATGCACGTGAGGCTTCAAACCGGATAAAAGATGAAGCTCAAGTGGATGCTAAAAAAGCCGGCGACCGTATCATCGAAGATGCGCGTCTTGCCATCAATGCGGAGAAAGTAGCTGCATTAAAAGAAGTGAAAGCTTTGGTAGCCAATCTCTCACTGGAAATAGCTGGAAAAATTTTACAAAAGAATCTGGCAGACGACAAAGCGCAAAAAAATCTCACACAAGAGTACATCAAGGATTTAAAATTGAATTAAGCAATGGCGGACAGTCAAGGCAATTTCGCGTTATGTCAAATCACTGCTTAATCTTGCAGTAAGTAATGGCGTCTTGGAAGAAGTGCACGAAGACATGGAATCCTTTGTAAGAGTGTTGGCGGAAAATCGTCCACTTGTGAATGTATTGAGAAGTCCTATCGTCAAGCATTACAAAAAGAAAAAAGTCTTGGAATCGTTGTTCCGTGGTCGGTATAATGACCTGACATTGTCATTTTTTCGCATCATTACCGAAAAAAATCGAGAAGAAATATTGCCTCTTATTGCCAAAGAGTTTCATAACGCTTACAATGAGCATCAGGGTATTGGCAAGGCATCGGTTGTAACAGCTGTTCCCTTAGACAACGAACTGCGTGAAGAAATTCTTTCGCTGGCTAAGCAGGTGATCGGCAAATCGAAAGTGGAGCTAAAGGAAGAAGTTGATCCAGGACAATTATCGGAGGATTTATTTTGAATGCTGGAACTCAACAAATCGATTCTTCGATCAAGACACAAACTGAAAATTCTTCAGTTAAATTTTAGTGATAATACACAACTTAATAAGCAATAACATTCATAAACATGGCAGACATAAGACCAGAAGAAGTATCAGCTATTTTGATTGAACAACTTAGCTGGCGCGAAGACAAAAGCGGATTTAGAAGAAGTGGGCACCGTGTTAACAGTAGGTGATGGTGTTGCTCGTATTTATGGATTGACAAAGGCACAAGCAGGTGAGTACCTCGAGTTTGAGAATGGTCTAAAAGGGATGGTGCTCAATCTTGAAGAAGACAACGTGGGTGCTGTGTTGATGGGAGAATCGAAAGGTATTCACGAAGGTGATACTGTTCGAAGAACCGGCAAAATTGCCTCGATTAAAGTGGGTAATGGTATGATCGGTCGTGTGATTAACACACTGGGTGACCCGATCGACGGAAAAGGACCAATCGGGGGTGAATTGTATGAAATGCCTTTGGAACGTAAGGCGCCCGGCGTAATATTCCGACAGCCAGTAAACGAACCGTTGCAGACTGGTATAAAAGCCATTGACGCGATGATTCCCATCGGCCGTGGCCAGCGTGAATTGATCATTGGTGACCGTCAGACCGGCAAAACAGCGGTCGTGCTTGATACCATCATCAATCAGAAACAATTTTTTGAACAGGGACAGCCCGTTTATTGTATCTACGTGGCAATCGGACAGAAAGCCTCAACCGTCGCCAGCGTAGCGGCTCAGTTGGAAAAAAGTGGCGCGATGAAATATACCGTTATCGTTGCAGCCAATGCTTCCGACCCCGCTCCACTTCAATACTTCGCTCCATTTACCGGCGCGGCTATTGGTGAATTTGTTCGTGACGGAGGACTTCCGGCCCTTGTTATTTACGACGATTTGTCAAAACAAGCTGTGGCCTATCGCGAAGTTTGTTTGTTGTTGCGCAGACCTCCAGGACGTGAAGCTTATCCTGGTGATATCTTCTACCTTCACTCAAGATTGTTAGAGCGCGCGGCAAAAATCATCAATAACGATGAGATCGCAAGAAACATGAATGACCTTCCTCCGTCCATCAAGCATTTGGTAAAAGGTGGTGGTTCATTAACTGCACTTCCTATAATAGAAACACAGGCTGGTGACGTTTCTGCTTATATCCCGACCAATGTTATTTCCATTACGGATGGACAGATATTTCTAGAGTCAAACTTGTTTAACTCTGGAATACGGCCCGCGATTAACGTTGGTATCTCTGTTTCACGCGTGGGTGGATCAGCGCAAATAAAATCGATGAAGAAGGTGGCTGGAACATTGAAGCTTGACCAGGCCCAATTCCGCGAATTGGAAGCCTTCTCTAAGTTTGGTTCTGATTTAGATGCTGCTACAAAGCTGACAATCGACCGGGGACGAAAGAATCAGGAGATCTTAAAACAACCTCAATTCTCACCGGTTCCAGTGGAGGAGCAGGTTGCCATCATTCTCGCCTCGACAAGAGGATATTTGGATAAAGTACCGGTTGAAAAAGTGAAAGAATTTGAAAAGGACTTCTTACTGATTCTCAGATCTCAACACACAAAAGTGCTTGACAATTTGCGGGCCGGGAAATTGGAGGAGCAGGACATTGAATTGATTAAAAAAATCGCCCATGAAGTGGCGGGCAATTTAGCTTAATAGATTTGAACGAATGCCAAGTTTAAAAGAAGTTAAGAATAGGATTACGTCTGTTATTTCGACGCAACAGATCACAAAAGCTATGCGTATGGTCGCAGCTTCAAAGCTTCGAAGATCACAGGACAAGATCCACCAGATCAGGCCTTTTGCAGGAAAGTTGCAGGGTATTGTATCGAATTTAACGGCATCGATCGGTTCGGATAATGACAACGACTGGTATGCCGCAAAACGGGTGGAAAATAGAATACTCGTTGTCGCCATTACTTCAGATCGCGGTTTATGTGGCGGTTTTAACAGTGCCGTACTTAAGGCCACCGTGAAGCTAGTCCAGGAAAAATATCCAACTCAATTTAGCAGTGGCAACGTCACTATTTTGCCGTTTGGAAAGCGGTCCATGGAATTCTTTTCCAAGCGTAAATTCACCTGCCTGGATTCTTATTGGGGTATTTTCGGACAATTGAGCTACGCAAATGCAGCTAAAGCTGGTGACCACATCATCGATACCTTCAAAAAAGGTGGTTACGATAAGGTGGAAATTGTATACAACGAATTTAAAAATGTTGCCACCCAGGTCTTGCGCATCGAGCAATTCCTGCCGCTAACATTAGAGTCATCCTCGGTTGCGAATGCACCGGATTATATTTTTGAGCCCAATGCAGAAGAGGTTCTGGCAGGTCTGATACCGCAGCTCCTCAATGTTCAATTGTATCGCGCAATTCTCGAATCAAACGCAGCAGAACACGCTGCCCGGATGACCGCGATGGATAAAGCCTCTGAAAATGCAGGGGAACTTTTAAAGGAACTCAAGCTTGCCTATAACCGCTCGCGGCAGGCGGCGATCACAAAAGAGATTCTCGAAATTGTTGGTGGCGCCGAAGCACTTAAGTCCGCTTAAACTATTTTTAAGTAATAAATTTGAAGTCTCCTGAAATCAGGAGACTTTTTTTATGCGTGCAGCTCTTCGTTTTTATCAGTATGTCAATATACTCAGCCTGGATATCGCGGCGGGAGCTGTTATAAGCGCGCGGTTCTTTGCCAAAATATTTGATGTCCAGGTCAAGCCGTACGGGCTCGTTGCGCTTGGTCTGACGGTGTGGATAATTTATACCGTCGATCATTTGCGTGATGCGAAAAATATAAAGCATAAGGCCTCAACGCAAAGGCATCGATTCCATCAAAAATATTTCCGCCCTTTGATAATTGTTCTTGTCCTCGCCATTGCGCTTGACACTTTCACGCTTTTTTTTATCCGGCGACAAGTGTTTGAATGGGGACTGATATTATTAGTTGTGGTTATTCTATATCTGATTGTTCAACAATACCTTCGTTTTCTAAAGGAATTTTTTATTGCTTCTCTGTACACCTGTGGCGTATTGCTGATCTCTATTACGATTACCACCATCGATGTTAACACGATGCACGTCTTGCTGATTATTCAATTTGGAATGATCGCCTGGACCAACCTCGTGCTATTTTCCTGGTTTGATCATGTATTCGACGAGCGGGATGAACAAAATTCATTCGTCACTATGATCGGAAAACGCGCTACAGGTTTTTTTCTGTATGGGTTATTTGGCGTTAACTTTCTGATTACTGCTATCCAACTTGCATCCGTCACGACCTCCACACCGGTAATGGTCTTATGCAGCATGAATATCATCTTATTTCTCATTTTCATTTTTAGGGATTCGTTGGCCAAATATGACCTATACCGCTTAATAGGGGATGCTGTGTTTCTCATTCCTGCGTTCTTATTGATATCACAGCAATGAACAACTTCGATTCTGTTGCGCGGATTTATGACGGACTATCAAACTTAATTTTTGGCAAGGCCATCCGGCGGGCGCAGACAGCCTATTTGTCCGATATCCGGCAGGGTGCAAATGTGCTTGTATTGGGCGGAGGCACGGGCTGGCTGTTGTCTGAACTCTCGGAAGTAAATCCGACCTGCAAAGTTTGGTACATCGACGCGTCAGCCAAGATGATCGAACTTTCAAAAGAGGCGACGCGAAACGCAGCGCATGAGACCGTTTTTATCCACGGCACTGAAGATTCGATCCCCCCGGGTACCACATTTGACGCCGTCATTACCAACTTTTATTTGGATTTGTTCCCACGGGAGTCATGCATCAGTGCAATCCGTAAGATCCGCTCGGTCATTCGGGCTAATGGCATATGGCTTGTATCCGATTTCCTCAACACAACGTGGTGGCACAGCGCAATGCTGGGCGTCATGTACCGATTCTTCAAACTAACCTGTGATATAGAAGCCAGCGCCCTTCCCCAATGGAAAAATTTATTGGAGGAAAATGCGTTTACGGAAGAAAAATCCCACGAGTTTTTCGGAGGTTTTATAAAAAGCGCAGTATTTCGATTAATTTATTAAAAGAAAAAAAACTCTTGTTGCCGGCCACAAAAAGCAATTACTGCAACATCATGGTGTCCTTGCCCAACTGGTGAATCAACTCTGCTTTTTCTTCCATAAGTTTAATAATTTTGCGTAGATAGTCGATCTCCTTGCGGGAAAGTTCGAGTTGTTTTTGGTAATCGGAGGTTTCGGATTTTAGGAGTTTTATTTTCTCATCCACTCTCTCCGCCGGGTCGGCTACATAGTATTGGAAAAAGTTATGATGAAGAACTTGCGAAATTTTTAACAATAAGCCTGTATCCAGGTGACGTTTCTTAAAAATGCGGTAAACGTTTTGGCGGACGGTGCCAAGTTCGTCCGCGAAGTCGGTAAGTTTAATTTGACGCTGATCAAATACCTCCTTAATCTTTTGTCCAATTTCAACTGTTGCCATCTTTAATACGTAAAATAGGATATGAATTTAGTTAAAATAAAGTTTACGTTTTTTTGAGTTTTAAGGTCAATATGTCACCAATATTTTTACAAAATCCGAATAGATGTTAAATTACATGTCCATGGGAACTCTTAATTCGACACTTTTTAAAACCGAAAGCAGCATGATAAAGCCTTATTTCAAGGATGAATATGCTACTCTTGAATTAGACGACTCCATTCCGTGTATTAAATTGACACTGGAGGGAATCCCCCGATACAGTGAACATTATCAGTTTGTACAGCAGAAGCGCCTGGAGCTGATCAGGCAGGAAATAGGCAACTATCCCAAACTGCACATGCTCACAGATAGTCGGACCGCCGGACCTGTTTTAGACGAAGACATCAATTACTTTAAGGCGGAGGTAATGCCCCAAATGGAAAAAATCGGCATCCGGTATCTTGCGGTGGTTATGCCCAGCAGCAAATTCACGCGTCTTTCCATCAAGGAAATGGAAGAGGGGGCTGCCGTTATGAAGGTACGGAACTTTGAGTCGATCAGAGAAGCACGGTCCTGGTTACGGAAGATGACCAGTTTGTAAACTGAGCGCAATATTACAAAATTCTTTACCTGACTTCATGTTTTCGGTTTTCAGGATTAAAACCTATCGCAATTTTCAAGGTTACTGGCGACTCCGAATTCCAAAAATGTTCCCATTTGTTGTAGTCAGCGGCGGGGGATTAGGGCACGTCAATCATTTTCAAAATATTAAACACCTGGACATTCGCTTGCTTTCTTACGACTATAAATTATCTTGCGAAGTTTAATTACACTCATTCCTGGCCCTGACTGAGTTTAAAGTAAAGCTGCTTCCTTTTCTTTCTTCGTATGCAAGATTTCTTTAAGCATTTCCCCGCTGTGCTCTACGAGTATGTAGTTCGCCCTGACGGTTCCAGGAATTTTAATTTTATAAGCGATTCGTGCGAAAACATACTGGGTCTCTCTTCGCAAATAGTAATTCAAGAGAATCAGTCATTGGAGTCGTTGATCCACAAGGACGACGTTCAGTCTTTCCTCGAAACGTCATCTTCACGGGAACGTGGAGCTAAGGAATGGAATTGGCAGGGAAGGATGTCGGTTCGTGGCAAGTTGAAATGGATGGAATTCTTTTCAAATCAAGAATTAAAATCAGATGGAAGTATTGTTCGACGTGGTGTTATACAAGATATCACGGCGCGCAAAGATCGTGCGGATGAGAGCGAAGTGAAGTATCTAGAATCGATTGAACTGCTGCCCATTGGAATCATCATTCATAAAAAGGGGAAACTTCTTTATTTAAATGCCCAGGCTCATGCCATTCTCGGTGCTGATGATGCGCAAGACCTCGTCGGCACATTTGTGATGGACTTTGTCCACCCGGAATTTCATAAACGAATCATCAAAACGATGAAGGAGGCAGCCCTGGGAGCAACGGGGGTGCTAGAGGAACAGAAGTTTGTCCGCAAAGATGGAAGTGTCATTTATGTAGAAACGACAACACTACCATTTACCTTCCAGGGAAGTTCGTGTTTTCAGATAATTTTCAGGGATGTAACAGAGCGAAAACAAACCGAGGAGCGAACGAAAAAGAATGAGACTTTACTTGCCCAACTTTTTCAAAATGTTCCGATGGCTGTTGTGTTGCTCACTGACTCAGGAAAGGTGGAACAGGTAAACAAAGGATTTGAAGAGATGTTCGGATACACGCTGGCCGAACTTAAAGGCAGAAGTATAAATGATTTTATCGTTCCCGAAGAGTTAACACATGAGGGCGTCGATCTTAATAACCTGATCACAAATCATCGTGTGGTGAGTATTGAGACTGCAAGAAGACATCGCAATGGTAAGTTGGTTGATGTTATACTTTATGGAATGCCAGTGATGCTCGAAAACCAAACGATCGGTATTTACGGTGTGTATGTTGACATCACAGAACGTAAACGTGTCGAAGAAGAACTAAAAATAAGGAATGGCGAGTTGGATAATTTTGTTTACAAAGTTTCCCATGATCTGCGTGCGCCGCTGTCTTCCATATTGGGCCTCGTGAACTTAGCAAAGCTACCGGGCAATACCGATAATCCAATGGACTATATTGACATTATCGGCAGCAAAGTAGAACACCTTGATCATTTCATTGGCGATGTGTTAAGCCATTCGAAAAATCTGAAGATGGAGATCAGCATAGCTAAAGTTGACTTTAACCGAATTATTCAACAGACCTTCAGCGATCTCAATTATCTCGATGGCACTATGGAAATAATACGCTCCATTAAAATTGAAGGAATAGAATTTTACAGCGACCCTTGGCGCATTTCTGAGATTCTGCGCAACTTAATTTCAAACGCTATTAAATACAGACGATTGGAAAATGTCCTTTCGGAAATAAATGTTAAAATTACCATCGACAATCTCCGTGCTGAAATAATTTTTTCAGACAACGGTATCGGTATTAGCGAATCTAATCTTTCTAAGATTTTTGAAATGTTCTACCGGGCGACGGAACAATCCGATGGTTCGGGGATCGGTCTGTACATCGTAAAAAATGCCGTAGAAAAATTGGGAGGCCAGATTTACGTTGCCAGCCGCGTCGGACAAGGCACCAGATTTAATATTATATTGCCAAACCGGATCAATAATGTAATCCACAATACCACACAACTGGAAGTTGAACAGTGATGACGATTCAAGAAGTGACTACTTCGGCACAGGCAAAGGAATTTCTGAAAATGCCTGTCAAACTTTACAAACATGAATCCAACTGGATTCGGCCCCTTGACAAGGATATTGAATCTGTGTTTGACAAAGAAAAGAATAAAACTTTTCGACATGGAGAATGTACGCGTTGGATATTGATCAACGATAAGAATGAAACTATCGGCCGCGTAGCGGCCTTTGTAAACAAAAAAACCGTCAGCAAGGGTAATGATCAACCAACGGGAGGAATGGGCTTCTTTGAATGTATTAACGACAAGCAGGCTGCGTTTATGCTTTTCGATCAGTGCAAGCAATGGCTGCAGAGCAAAGGCATGGAAGCCATGGACGGACCGATTAATTTTGGCACGCGCGACCGTTGGTGGGGATTGTTGATTGAAGGATTTGACAGAGAGCCGAATTATCAGTGCAATTATAATTTTCCCTACTACAAGGATTTCTTTGAGGCCTATGGATTTAAAGTTTATTTCTATCAGATTACTTTCGGCCGAACTGTTCAAGGTCCTGTCGCCCCGCGATTGGCTGAAAAAGCGGCAATAACTTCCAAGGATCCTGATTATGATTTCAGGTACATCCCCAAAGCAGAATTGCCTCGCCTCCCAGAATACATTCATCATGTTTACAACAAAGCGTGGGCGTCGCGGAGTGAAAATCCTGACTTAAATCTTCAGCAGGCAAACCTATTGGTAAAACAGATGAAACCTATCCTTGACCCACGTCTGTTATACTTTGGATTTTACAAGGGTGAACCTGTAAGTTTCTTTTTATCCCTTCCGGAAATGAATCAGATTTTCAAGCATGTTAACGGAAAGTTGGATTGGCTTGGAAAACTAAAATTTGTTTGGCACACGCTCATGAAAACGAATCGAAAAGCATTCGGAATTTTATTTGGAGTTGTTCCCGAACATCAGGGGAAAGGCCTGGACGGTGCGATGGTAATCAAAGCGAAAGAAGTCTTACAAGATCAGTATAACCGGTACGATGAATATGAAATAAATTGGATCGGTGATTTCAATCCGACCATGATCAATGTCGTAAAACAAGTCGGAGCCGATGAATGTAAAAGACATGCCACCTATCGAAAGCTATTTGATGAGACAAAGCCTTTTAAAAGAGCCCCGATCCTGGGTAAATGAAAGCAGATTCATTTTCTTTGGTTGAAATTTTCCGAATTTGTCAAAACCAAGATGAAAAATAAAACAGGTGTTTTGCTGATTAACCTGGGTACGCCCGATAGTCCGTCGGTTGGGGATGTTCGCTCCTATCTCTCGCAATTTCTGAATGACCCAAGGGTGATTGATATTCCGTGGTTGCTCCGGAAAATTTTAGTCAATCTTGTCATCGTTCCGTTTCGTGCACCGAAATCTGCGAAGATTTATAAAAAACTCTGGACAGCAAACGGCTCGCCGTTGCTGTACTATAGCAAAAGAGTTAAAGAACTTTTGCAAAACGATCTTGGCGAACGACGCTACGAAGTCTTCCTGGCCATGCGATACAAAAATCCGTCGATACCCAGTGTGCTGGAAGAGATGAGGAAGAAAAACTTTGCGCGAATAATTGTAGTTCCACTTTTCCCGCAGTACGCTTCTGCTTCAACCGGATCGGCACATGAAGAAGTAATGCGGGTCTTATCCAAATGGTGGGTCATTCCGAGTGTTACTTTTGTCAGTCAGTACTATGATCACCCTGCCTTTATCCAGAGCATTGTAGAAAGGGGTCGAAAGTACAATCATGCCGAATTTGATCATGTCTTGTTTTCATATCATGGTCTTCCGGAGCGTCACGTCGACAAAGTTTATGATGAAGGTGTATGTGCGGACCACAATTGTGAAAATGAAATCACCGACGAAAATAAATTTTGCTACAAAGCAACTTGTTATGCGACCACCAGATTGGTAGCGACAGCTTTAAATATTCCAGCCGAAAAATATACGGTATGCTTTCAATCCCGGCTGGATGAGAAAT
Organism: uncultured Bacteroidota bacterium; assembly: GCA_963813425.1. GTDB lineage: Bacteria > Bacteroidota > Bacteroidia > Cytophagales > Cyclobacteriaceae > Chryseolinea. The sequence continues at coordinate 387,444 of CAWEZB010000008.1, read as the reverse complement.
GGCTGAAACCCTTTTCCGATAAAGTCGTGGAAGAGTGTGCCCGCAAGGGAATGAAGAAAATTCTGGTCTTTTCGCCAGCATTTACAGCCGATTGTCTGGAAACCATTATCGAAATCGGCGAAGAATATCAGCATATTTTTCATGCAAATGGAGGTGAAAAAGTTCAGCTGGTTGAAAGCCTGAATGACCATCCTTTATGGATCACTTGTTTAAAGCAGATCGTACTGGAATAAATATTAAAAACTCTGTTCGGCAGGGATGAATACCTGGCACGACGATCTACGAAGGGAAAGCTCGCGCTATTACACTGCAATATCAGAGAAATCAATTTCGCGCGCATCAAAATTCAACCATTGCATCGATAAGTTTAGCCCTGCGCTTCAAACCTTATTACCTTAGTAACTTAGACAGCATGAGAAAACAACCTTATTACATTATTGTCTGGGAATTTTATTTTGATGAGTTGTCTCAGATAAGGTAATCAGGTTCTGTGGCTAATAAGAAGTTACTATTACTAAGGTAATAAGGTTGGCGGTCTCAGAACTTTTCCGCAGGCTCTAAATATTGCCCGCTCCTGCCAGGCGTTTCATTAGATTTTGTTTGTACAAGGGGCCAACTGGCAATTCAATTTTGCCAATGAAAATAGAATTCTGGTTATAAGCTGATATCTTATTTTTGCGCCACGATGAAAGACCGATGTACCCTCATAAATTCTTCATGGGGTAGCATGGCTTCGATGGCTGTAATGGTTTGTTTGGTAATGACCTGGCCGTTGGATAAAAATATCCGGATGTAGTCTTTCATGCTTTCGATATAAAGTATGTCCTCTACAATAACCTTTACCATTTTACGATCAGCCCTTATATACAAAAACTGATCGCTGGTTGGCAAATGAGCTTCAACCTTGGCGAATTCCTCTGTCGAGGGCGCGATGAACTGCTTTCAGGAATCGATCCAATGAATAAGGTTTAAGTAAGTAGTCCACAGCACCGAGTTCAAATCCCTCGATGGCGTAGTCGCGATGTGCAGTCGTGAAAATTATTTTTGGTGGTTGCGGTATTGCTTTCAATAGGTCGGTGCCCAAGAGTTGCGGCATCTTGATGTCCAGGAAAATAATATCGGTTTCATGGTGTTGAAGAAATTCAAAGGCAGCAATGGCATGATGGCATTCGCCAACAATTTCCAATCCTGGCAACGTACTGATGTATGTGCGCAAAATTTCAAGCGCTGGCGGCTCATCATCCACGAGTAAGCAACGAATTTGACTTTTCATAACGCCGGAGATTTGATGTTCCCTAGGTGAAGCATCAGGGATGCGATGTATGTATCGTCATCTTCTGTCAACATAAGGTTATAAGCTTCAGGGTATAAAAGTGCCAACCTTTTTTTTACGTTCTTAAGTCCCACAGCAGGCGAGGTGATTGAGCTTGTTTTGTTTTTGGCCTTGCCATTGATAAGCTTAAAATTCAGCATGTCATCCGAAACGCGAAGATCCATGCTGATCCAGGGCTGTTCGATTATTTCGCTGGTTCCATGTTTAAAACTGTTCTCTACAAAAGGTAAAAGCAGCAGAGGAGCAATCATCTTATTCGAAATGCTACCTTGAATGTTCACCGTGACATCCAGGCGCGCGCCGAAGCGACTTTTTTCCAGTGCTATATAATTGTTCAGGACTTCAACTTCCTTGCTAAAGGTCAATAGCCGTAGCGTTGCAATCGGTCAAGATATAGCGCATTAACTGAGAAAGTTTTATTATTGCTTCGGGAGTGTAATCAGATTTCTTAAGTGCCAGTGCATATATGCTGTTCAGCGTATTGAACATGAAATGTGGATTGAGTTGCCCTTTCAATATTTCCAGCTCTGCTTTTAACTTTTCCTTTTCCAGCCGTTCATTCTCCACATTTTTGAAGTACCACATTTTTACCAGTTTAATGGCAACGGCAAAACCAGCAACAGTCATTGACCCCCTAAGTCCTGCCATAAGTCCATAAAAGATTAGATTTTGTTTTTCAGCAACACCAAAGGATTCCTTTATGGGTACCATAATGAAATAACTGATAGCCGGTGAGAGAAAAGCTACTGCAACAATCAGCAGGCCAACCGTGGCAATAGCGTATGCATATTTTCCTTTTTGAATAAATAACGGAAGGATCAGATAGATTATCCCGTAGCTTAAAATCATGTGCTGTGGTAAATAGATCAACGACTCAAGGTAGGAGAATGGGTAAGGTAGGATATAATTTCTGCCAGCATAGTAGAATCCGTAGATAAAACCCATGAACAACCAGCAGACTAACCAAAATAAAAAGTGCCGGCCCAATTTATAATGGCGCCGGTCAGATAGTGCGAGCTTACCGAAGAACTCCTCCATACGATAAACATACTGGTTTGGCATTGTAAAGTTTCGCACGCTCGTCGCTTTATAGACGAAAATCACAAAATGGAAGACGAAACGTGTTGGTCAAGCAAAACTAATGTCGCTGTCGACCAGCCTGGAACTCACATCTTAATTCGATAAATATCATCGGTCCACTAACGTAATTAAGAAAAAAAGCCATGAGAAGAATAACGTTTTGGGTCCTACTTTCACTGACAATTTCAGGGCATTCAAGCCAAAGTCAACCATATTGGGTGATTGAAACCAACCGCGACCAAAAGGATTTCACCATCATCAAATTTTACAACGACCAGCATGTACTTATCTACGAAAAAAAACAAGTCGGGGTCTATTTTGACTTGTCAAAAAAAAGGCACATCCGAAGGTTGGATTTGATGCTCCAAAATTATTTGTCTTCAGGGTCGCCCATTTCCAAAAAAGAAGCAAGGCGAAAAGGAGGCAGAAGGTTTTAAAAAATGCCAACGATTCTGTTTTTTCAAAGTCCCGATCCTGATTAAGGTTGACATTTTGAATTGTTATTTGTCAATTGCTGGTCATAGTAATTGTAATCAAATGAATGTCCAATCACGCCTTCCAGATGTCGGCACCTCTATCTTTACTGTTATGTCCAGAATGGCACTCGATTACGGCGCCATCAATCTCTCACAAGGCTTTCCGGATTTTTCTATTGATAGAAAGATAATTGATCTGGTACATCGTTTTATGTTGGAAGATCACAACCAATACGCGCCAATGTTGGGCATGCCCGCATTACGATCGATCATTGCTGACGTGATAAAACGTTCGTTTAACAGCGACGTCGATCCTGAAACAGAGATAACAGTGACTTCCGGGGCAACGGAAGCCATTTACGCCGTGATTGCTGCTTTCATTACACCTGGCGATGAGGTGATTGTTTTTGATCCATCCTATGATTCTTACAATCCCGTGATTCGATTAAATGGAGGAATTCCTGTACACCTCAATTTAGTCTATCCCGACTTTTCGGTGGATTGGGATTTGGTACGGTCGAAGATCTCTCCTCGTACAAGGATGATAATAATCAACACGCCACATAATCCCAGCGGTGCGATTCTTCGGGAATCGGATTTAAAAGAACTCGAAGCGATTGCCTTAAAGTATAATATCCTGGTGTTAAGCGATGAAGCTTATGAAAGGTTGATCTTTGACGGAAACATCCACCAAAGTGTATTGCGATATCCGGGGCTGGCATCGCAGAGCCTGGCTGTATTCTCGTTTGGAAAAACCTTTCATGCCACTGGCTGGAAAATGGGCTACGTGGCTGCGCCCGCGTACTTAATGCGAGAAATAAGAAAGACTCATCAGTTTATTGTTTTTAGTGTGAACACACCCATTCAACTGGCATTGGCGGAATACATGAAGGTACCGGAGCATTATGAGTCACTTGGGGCCTTTTATCAGAAAAAGCGCGACTTTTTCCTTGAACAAATGAAGGGATCTTCATTTGAGCCGTTGCCTTGTAATGGCTCTTATTTTCAGATTTTATCGTACAGCGCGATCTCGAAAAAATCAGAAATTGAAATGGCCGAGGAGCTGACCAAAAAATCCAAAGTTGCTTCCATTCCGGTCTCGGTATTTTATCAAGATAAGTCAGATCATAATATCCTCCGCTTTTGCTTTGCAAAGCGGGAAGAAACCCTGGAAAAGGCATGTGCCATTTTGCGAACGATTTAGATCTGCCTACTGGCTTTTCCTCAAATTTTCCTTAGAGAAATTGCTCTTCATTCCTTTTATTTGCGGGCAAATCACTACACCCATGCAGGACCTTAAAATATCACTCATTCAGTCAGATCTCCACTGGGAAGACGCTGAGGCCAATTTGTCCATGTTTGAGGAGAAAATTTGGCAAATTAATGGTGGTACCGATGTTATCGTTTTGCCGGAGATGTTTACGACGGGGTTTACCATGTCCGCCTCCAAATTGGCCGAAATGATGAACATGCGCACTTTCAAATGGATGAAGCAGATCGCTGACCAAACGGGGGCATTAATCATGGGTAGTTACATTGTAAAAGTTCATGACCGATTCTACAACCGTTTATTGTGGATGGAACCTGGTGGCAATTTTAAGACGTACGACAAACGGCATCTATTTCGAATGGCCAATGAGAACAAAACCTTTTCTGCAGGAGAAAGTCTTTTGATTTCTTCCTGGAAAGGCTGGAGGATTTGTCCCTTGGTGTGTTATGACTTGCGGTTTCCAGTGTGGAGTAGAAACCGTTGGGATGCGACAGCTAAAAGACCTTTTTACGATGTTGCAGTGTACGTGGCCAACTGGCCAACTGCACGCATTGATGCCTGGGATACGTTGCTGAAGGCCAGAGCCATCGAAAATTTGAGCTACGTGGTGGGTGTTAATAGAGTGGGACAAGACGGTAATGGCGTTGAGTATAATGGCCATTCGTCGGTGATTAGTCCGAAAGGTGAAATAATTTTTACAAATGAAGACGGTGAAGCTACCCGGACCGTTGATCTAAATGCCCATTCACTTACAGCGTTTCGCGATCGCTTTCCGGCATATATGGATGCCGATGATTTTACAATTGAGTTCGAAGAGTTTGAGGAGTCTTCTGGCCGCACTGACTTTAATTAATTTTTCTTTTTTCGATAACACTCCTAAACCTGCTTATGTCCACCCGTAAGATTTCCCGTGCTTTAATATCCGTCTATTACAAAGACAACCTTGAGCCTATCATCAACTTATTAGGAAAAAATGGCGTTGAGTTTGTCTCGACCGGTGGGACCCAGGAGTTCATTGAAAAATTGGGGTTTAGCGTTTCGCCGGTGGAGAAACTCACTGGATATCCTTCTATTTTTGGAGGAAGGGTAAAAACCTTGCACCCCGTTGTGTTTGGCGGCATATTGTACAGGCGTGACGACGCCGGGGACCTAAAGCAGGCGTCAGAATTCGAAATTGCTCCAATCGATTTGGTTATCGTCGATCTTTATCCTTTTGAAGAGACCGTGGCAAAAGGAGGTTCTGAGGAGGACATCATCGAGAAAATTGATATCGGAGGTATCTCGCTCATTCGCGCAGCCGCGAAGAACTTTAAAGATGTTATTATTGTCGCCTCCCGAAATCAGTATGAGGAAGTTTATCAATTGTTGGAATCTAAGAATTGTTCCACGGACTTGCTAGACCGAAAGAAATTCGCGGCCATGGCATTCGATGTCACCTCGCACTACGATTCGGCTATTTTCAATTACTTCAATCATGAATTTCAGATACCGAGCTATAAAAAAAGTATTCAGCAAGGGAGAACCTTACGTTACGGGGAGAATCCACATCAAAAGGGGATCTACTTCGGCGACTTCGACCGATTGTTCACGCAACTCAATGGCAAGGAACTTTCCTACAACAACCTGGTGGATGTAGATGCTACCATTAACTTATTGAACGAATTTGATGACGAAACTGCCTTTGTTATAATAAAACATACAAACGCCTGCGGCGTGGCAACTGCTGGGTCTGTGAGAGATGCTTATCTAAAGGCATTTCAGGCCGACACTGTTTCAGCTTTCGGAGGAGTTTTGGCGACCAATGAACAAATAGATCTTTCAGCAGCTGAGGAGATCAATAAATTGTTTTTTGAGATACTCATCGCGCCGGCGTATTCGGACGAAGCGCTTGCACTATTGAAAAGTAAAAAGAACCGGATGTTGTTGCTTCAGAAAAGTAAACTCGCTGAGAAGAAACAATCCAAAACCATATTGAATGGTATCATTGAACAGGATTCGGACTTAAAAACCGACTCACGCGAGGATCTTAAAGTCGTCACGAAAAAAATTCCAGACACATCTGAGATCAAGGCCTTGCTCTTCGCCAGCAAAATTTGCAAGCATACAAAATCAAATACTATTATTCTCGCCAATGAAGATCAGCTGCTGGCAAGTGGAGTAGGACAAACTTCTCGCGTGGATGCACTGAAGCAAGCGATCGAAAAGGCTGCAGCTTTTGGATTTTCCTTGCAAGGATCAGTGATGGCGTCGGATGCGTTTTTTCCATTTCCAGATTGTGTTGAAATTGCAAGTCAGCAAGGAATAAGTGCAGTGATTCAACCCGGAGGCTCGGTGAAGGATCAAGACTCAATAAACTTCTGTGACCAGCATAATATGTCGATGGTCTTTACAGGCATTCGACATTTTAAGCATTAAGTTTACAGGTTGAAGTGAGAGCCAAATTTGCTTCATGATTTTTTGTCGCTCACAACGAAGTTGATAAGCGGAATGAAGTAAATATTCTAAGGTGTCAAAAAACTTACATTTTTGAAGTGAAAGTCGATATTTTGAGAAATTAGATGCAACTTTAAGGCGCGGTTCTCTTCTAAGTTACACTCAACAGACATTTTTAAACTTTAGGCAACATTAACGTACATGGCATTTTTTGATTTCTTCACCAGCGACATCGCGATTGACCTAGGAACGGCAAATACCCTCATCATCTACAAAGACAAAATCGTGGTCGATGAACCTTCCATTATCGCTCTTGATAAAGCAAACAACAAAGTTCTTGCTATTGGTCGCGAGGCCATGCAGATGCACGAAAAAACCCACGATCACATCAAGACCATCCGTCCATTGAAGGAAGGCGTTATTGCCGACTTCCAGGCGGCCGAAATGATGATCCGTGGTCTGATCAAAATGATTGATACAGGCAAGCGTCTTTTTCCACCATCATATCGAATGGTGATCTGCATCCCATCAGGAATTACAGAAGTTGAAAAACGCGCTGTTCGTGATTCGGCTGAGCACGCCGGAGCGAAAGAAGTTTACATGATTTACGAACCGATCGCTGCGGCTATCGGGACCGGTATTGATATTGAACAACCGATCGGAAGTATGATTGTTGATATCGGTGGCGGTACTACCGACATCGCTGTGATCGCACTTTCCGGAATAGTCTGCGACCAATCTATTCGGGTGGCTGGTGATACCTTCAATCGAGACATACTCGACTACATGCGCCGGCAACACAACTTATTGATTGGTGAAAGATCTGCTGAACGTGTAAAGATTGAAGTAGGTTCCGCATTAACGGAACTTGACGATGGACCTGATGATTATGAAATTCGTGGAAGAGATTTGATGACTGGGATTCCAAAGACCATTAAAATATCTTATTCGGAAATTGCCTTTGCTCTAGACAAGTCTGTGTCCAAGCTGGAGGAAGCAGTATTAAAAGCGTTGGAAACTTCGCCTCCTGAATTATCTGCTGACATTTATGAGCGTGGTATCTATCTAACCGGTGGTGGCGCGTTGTTAAGAGGGCTTGATAAACGGTTGGCGCTCAAAACAAAGTTGCCACTTCATGTTGCGGATGATCCCCTTCGCGCTGTTGTGAGAGGAACGGGTCAAACGTTAAAAAATATAGCTAAATATCGTGCAGTGTTGATGACGTAAGCCATGGAGAGGCTCTTTCTTTTTGTATACCAAAATCGGGCTTTCTTTACTTTTTTAGCATTAGAACTTTCTTGTGCGTGGCTTATCGTTACGAATAACCAATATCAGGGTGCTAAATTTTTCAATTCCTCCAATGGAATTGTAGCGACCATGAACAATTTTTCGCAGGGCGTAAGAGACTATTTTCAATTGCGGGAAGTCAACCAAATGCTTGCGGAGGAAAATGCTGCCTTAAAGCAGAAGCTTACCCAGCAACTACAATATGTTGCGGCTTCGGATACTACTGTCGCCATACAGGATTCACTCTTGTTAAATCAATATGGCTTTGAAAGTGCAAAGGTTGTTAACAACCATGTCGATTTTTTCAAAAACTACATTACGATTGATAAGGGCGAAGACAGAGGCTTGAAACCCGGTATGGCTGTAATCAGTCCGTTGGGCACGGTCGGGAAATTGAAGCAGGTATCCGATCATTACTCAGTAGTTACTTCCTTGTTGCATATTGATGTTATGATATCTGCGCGACTTAAGAAGACAGAACACTTTGGGACGGTTCAGTGGGACGGGCGCGATCCGGATATCGTTCAATTCAAGTATATTCCCCGGCACGTAAAGCCGACGGTTGGAGACTCCGTCATAACGTCGGGCTATGCCATCTTCCCGGATGGAATCATGATTGGTACCATCGCCGAAGTGAAGCTTCGCGATGAAGCACTTTTTTATGACTTAAAAGTGAAGCTAAGCCAGGATTTCAGAAAGCTGTCTTTCGTAACGATTGTGAAGAGCAATTTGAAACATGAACAGGACTCCTTGGAACAGACCATTACAAATACTGAGAAATGAGTAGGATAAGTGCTGTACAGATCGTCGCTTTCTTTGTTTACCTCCTGTACCAGGTACTCATTCTCCAGAATGTCGTTCTATTCCATACCGCTTTCTGTTTTTTATACATAGCATACTTGCTGGTGTTGCCGGTCGAAACCAATCCCATGCTTTTGATGGCCATTGGACTTGTGATGGGCTTAGCAGTGGACATGTTTTATGACAGCCTGGGTTTGCATGCCTTTGCCTGCGTACTCATTATGTATTTGCGAAACTACTGGTTAAATAACCTGACACCGCAGGGCGGTTACGATAGCAGTTCAACCCCGTCATTGGCGTTGAATGGTTTACAATGGTTTCTAGTTTATGCATTGCCACTGGTTCTGCTTCATCACACGGTTTTATTTTTTACCGAGGCCGGCGGCTTTGGAATGTTTTGGTTTACCGTCTGGAAAATTATTACCAGTACTTTTTTTACTGTACTTGTAATTTTAATTGCTCAGTTCTTGTTTCCAAGCCGAAGACCTAGATAGAGGTACGAAGACGACCAATGATTTTTATATTTGCAATTGGAAACAGGCGCGAAGAGATAGAAGGATAGTCACACCACACACGAAAAGTTAAATTTTCAAAATTCTTATTCCAGCCATTTATTATGAACGAAGGAAGGAGAGAAATTATTCAAATTGTATTTGTGCTAGTTGCAGTTGTCTTCCTGATAAAACTTTTTTTTATCCAGGTAATTGATAGCCGGTACAAAGAATTGGCTTACAGCAACGCTATTCTGGGCGAGGTGGATTATCCCGTACGCGGTTTGATAAAAGACCGCAACGGTAAGCTTATTGTATACAATACGCCTGAGTTTGACTTAAACATCATACACAAGGAGGTAAAGAATTTTGATAGCGCCCGGTTTTGTGAAGTGTTTTCAAAAACGCGCGAAGAACTTAAAGTGCTGTTCAAGGAACTCAAAGCGAGAAGAGAGTATTCTTCCGTAAAACCCACTATATTCTTAACTAAGCTCTCCACGCTTGACTTTGCAAAAATTCAAGACAATATAGACGAGTTTCCAGGCTTTTACATTCAGGCCCGCAGTACCCGTGCTTACACGGCAAAGGCGGGGGCAAATGCAATTGGCTACGTAAGTGAGATTTCCAAAACAAAACTTGAACGCGACAAAACCGGTATATATAAGCAAGGCGACTATATTGGCCAAAGTGGAATTGAGGCTTACTACGAAGAATTTCTCAGGGGGCAACGTGGCGTACGTTTTAAATTGCGCAATGTCGATGGCGTCGATAAGGGTTCCTACAACAATGGAAAAATTGATACGCTTTCGATCCCCGGCCAGGATATTACCACGACGCTTGATTTTGACCTTCAGGAATATGGAGAATACCTGATGAATGGTAAAGCCGGAAGTATCATTGCGATTGAACCTTCAAGCGGAGAAATTCTTGCTATGGTATCTGGCCCTTCTTATGATCCGAATTTGTTAACCGGAAAGAACTATAGCTCCAACTTCGTACTCATCAGCAATGATACGCTCAAACCATTATTTAACCGCCCTTTGATGGCTCAATACCGTCCTGGATCCATCTTCAAGATTGCGCAGGCGATGGTTGCCCTTCAGGAAAAGGTTATCACACCAGAAACACGCTTCCGCTGTGACAAATCAATTATCAACTGTCACGGCCCGCATACTAATGAAGATCTACGTGGCGCAATAACCCATTCCTGCAATCCGTATTTCCATGCGGCGCTCAGGAGGATGTTGAACAAGGGAGTTTCAAATAACCCTTTTGATGACACACGTATTGGTTTGGAAGAGTGGAATAAACATATCCGGAGTTTTGGCCTAGGCAAGCCGTTAGGGATTGACCTTCCAAACGAAAAGGGTGGACTTGTTCCCAGCCCGGCATACTATGACAGAGCTTATGGCGGACGTCCTTGGAAATTTTCCAATATATATTCAATCGCCATTGGAGAAGGAGAAAATCTTGTAGTACCACTTCAGATGGCGAATTTTGCTGCCACGATTGCAAACAAAGGGTACTATATTATTCCACATCTGGTGAAGGGAATCGGGGAAGCCGGAAAGCCGTTGCCAAAGTATTCGGAAAAGCATTATACCACAATAGATTCAACCTACTTCCGGGTCGCTGCCGACGCCATGCAGGCAGTGGTAGAATCAGGTACAGGATCTTATCGTGGTAAGCTTCAAGATATAATTGTATGTGGTAAAACCGGATCAGTTCAAAACGAACCTAGGCCAGATCACTCTGTTTTTATTGCCTTCGCGCCGAAGGAAAATCCAAAGATCGCCGTTTCGGTATACGTGGAATTTTCAGGACAAGGTGCGAGAGCAGCAGCTTCTATCGCTACGCTGATGATTGAGAAATATTTATACGGAGCCACCAAGCGGCCTCAGATCGAAGAGTATGTTTTGCGCGGAAAATTTTTGAACTGATACCTACGTGAGAAATCAAGAAATCATATCGTACAAAATGGACTGGGTTACAGTCGCGTTGTATGCTAGCATTGTATTTATGGGTTGGCTGAATATTTACGCCGTTACCTACGATCAGAACGCTGAAATTTCCATTTTTAGTTTGCAACTAAATTCCGGACGACAACTTCTTTTTATCGCCGGTGCTATCATCATCATTATGGGCATCCTGATTATGGATATGCGATTTTATGAGACGTTTGGCTATGTGATCTATGGTTTCATTATGTTTTTGTTGCTCCTGGTGCCGATCATTGGTAAGGAAGTTGGCGGAAATAAGGCATGGCTGGGCGTTGGCTCATTTGGCGTGCAGCCTTCAGAGTTCGCCAAATTTGCAACGGCATTGGCTGTAGCAAAGTATATGGGTTCAGTTGGTTTCAGAATGGATCAACTCCGAAATCAAGTAATCTTGTTTATAATGATTGGCGTCCCCATGCTGCTGATCCTTTTGCAAAAAGATACAGGTACTGCGTTGGTTTTTACGGTTTTTACCGTCGTATACTTTAGAGAAGGAATGTCGCCCATGTTAATTATTATGGGGATAATTGCCGCCATCATTTTTATATTGACACTGCTGGTTGACGAGAAATACCTATTCATTGGTATCGGGGTAATCCTCGTTTCGGCCATCATGTTAGGAAGAAAAAAACTTAAACGCATTGGTCTGCTAACGGCCGCCGCGGTATTGGTCTGCAGTGTAATCGTAAGTGTCGATTACGTGGTAAACAACGTGCTTAAGCCTCACCAGCAAAACCGTGTCAAAGCGTTGATTAATCCAGATGCCGACCCGCTTGGTTTTGGATGGAATGTAACGCAATCAAAAATAGCTATAGGCAGCGGTGGTTTCACGGGAAAGGGTTTTTTAAAAGGGACGCAGACGAAGTTTGATTTTGTGCCTGAACAGAGCACTGATTTTATTTTCTGTACAATTGGAGAGGAGCACGGATGGCTTGGGAGTTTATTTATAATGTCGCTGTTTATTGGTTTGATGCTGCGCGTGATTTTCCTGGCTGAAAGGCAAAAAAACAGATTCGCCAGGGTGTACGGCTATGCAGTCGCCTGCATATTTTTCTTTCACTTCGCCATCAATATCGGTATGACTATTGGTCTCTTTCCGGTTATTGGAATTCCACTTCCTTTCTTTAGCTATGGTGGTTCCGGATTGTGGGGTTTTACAATTCTGCTTTTTATACTTCTGAAGTTGGATATACACCGCTCGCAAGTACTGCAACGGATGTAACGGAACTACAGGTCAAAATGGAAATCTAAGCGAATCTTTTTTCCACGAGTTCCATGAACTCATGAAACTCTTCGCTCTCTTTATCCCAGGTCGATGAATGCTCATTTTCCAGATATCGCATCGCACCCTTCATATTATCCTGGCGATCCAACTGTTCGATAGCTTTGCTGAACAATTCAAAGTCTCCATGAAAGAGCACTTTGGTGAACATAAACTTCTGGTTGATAGTTAAGCTGTCCTTGATCTTGCCAATCTTTTGAAAATTATCAGCTAACGTTGTCTTTGACTGTGTGTTTAGGCTGTCGTTGATGGAAGTATTTTTTGGTGCCTCTTTGTCCGAAACTTGCTGATGGTTGGGCTTTACAAATTCATGTGTGGCTTTAGCCTCTTCGACAGGGGCTTGCTTCGGTTCCGGATTTTTTTGAATGTAGAACTTGTTGGCATCCAGCGGAACTACGGCTGAAAATTTTTCCAGGTATGCATCCACATCTTCTGGATTGAAATTCACCTCTTCCAGGATTTGATCAAGAATAGCGAAGGCTTCATTCCCCGAAATTTCCTGAACATTACTATCCAGTAGCTTTTGCAGCAATCGTTCTAAAGGAGCCTTATTTACTTTAAGATATTTTATTTCTTCTTTGAAAGCTGTTACCTCAAGCTTGTTATTTTGACCTGATATGATCAGCGAGAAAAAATCGTAGGGATCAAAGACTGCGAGCAGCGTTTCATCTACAGCTTTTTTTAGGAGTGGGCCAAAGTGTGCTTGATCAACCGAAATATTATTGGATAATCGTTCCATTAACGTTTCGAAGGCTTCTTTGACGTCCGCGCTTTCGTAATCAAAATAGGGACTTTTTAATTTTTTGGTTTCTTCTTTCCAGGTCTTAAAAAGGTCCCTGACCACAAAAAGATTAACCTGTTGAATATTGCTGAGCGATAAAATTTCAGCACCAGTTATTTTATCTTTTGATGTAAAAAAACCTTTCAACACCTCTTCAGTGTATGCTTCACCATAGCGGGAGATCAATTCAAGGCTTATCTTTTCGTCCATAAGGGGCATGACTTAACCATGGGTAAAGTTAATGGATATTCAATAATGTAAACAGTCTGTCTGTCGACTCGTCGTGTATTAAAACTATTGATCTGGTAAATTTTTGACTATTCTTACGACCACGAAGGCAATTGTTTAAAGAGTATCGTGGCTTTTTATGGTTTCAGTACCACAGATTTGCATTCTAACTTCTAAATTTAGTTCATGTTTATTGAACCACGTATTGCCAGCAGGCCGGAGCGGGAACGCACTGGTTGGATTGAAGTAATTTCCGGATGTATGTTTTCAGGAAAGACTGAAGAGCTTATCAGAAGGCTCAATCGCGCTTTAATCGCTAAGCAGCGCGTCGAGATCTTCAAACCGGTTATTGACAAGCGGTATCACCAGGAACAAATCGTGTCACACAATGAAAAGGCGATTCGGTCTACGCCTGTAAATTTTGCCAGTGACATATTTCTTTTGGCGGGAGATTGTGATGTAGTGGGTATTGACGAAGCTCAGTTTTTTGATCAATCCATCGTGGAAGTTTGCAATACGCTAGCCAATAACGGGAAACGCATTATCGTCGCCGGCCTTGATATGGATTATGAAGGGAGACCTTTCGGGCCCATGCCTAACCTGCTTGCCATTGCTGAGTTTGTTACGAAGGTGCACGCAATTTGTGCTCAGACTGGTGAGCTTGCATCCTTCTCATTCCGGCTATCCGATAACGATGCGCAGGTAATGCTCGGAGAAAAAGGTGAATATGAAGCCCGAAGCCGACGAGCTTTCAATGAAGGAATGAAGGAACGAAAAAAATGAAATCGGATTATTTCTTGAAAATTTCTGATTCATTTCTTGGGGTGATGATTCAAACGCTAGCTTCTACTGGGACATTCGTTAAACATTTCGTCACGTTTTTATTTTTACACATTTCGTTCTCATCGGTCGCGCAATCCAACATCCCGTTGTCAGCCTGGCGCCTCCATGTTTCCTACAATAACATTCATACGGTAGCCCTGAGTGGTGAAAAAGTATTTGGCGCTTCGGAAAACGGCGTTGCCGTATTGGACAAGGCCGATAACAGCCTGACCACTTATAATAAACTCAATGGTTTATTTGGCGTGGGAATTACCAGCATTGCGTTTGACAACACAACGGAACAACTATTGATTGCTTACAGTGAGGGAGTAATCGATTTGATCAAAAACAACGCAATCACTTCTTTTGACCCGGCACGAAATGCTACTGTAACAGGCTCAAAAAAAATCAATCATATTTCCATTCACGGCAACCTGGCGTACCTGGCGGCGGATTATGGCGTGATCATTTTTGACCTGTCAAGAGGTGATGTTAAGGAAACCTGGCGTGACATCGGTTCTGGAGGGGAAACAGTAAGGGTTTTCAAAAGTACTTTTAAGGGCGACAGTATTTTTTTGGCAACCGATAAAGGCGTTTTCGCGGGCGATCTCATGCAAAATCTTTTGGATTTTAATTTTTGGAAAAGGTTCGATAGCGGTGAATTTTCCGGTGCCATTCAATCAGTAGAAGAATTTAATGAAAAAATTTATGCGACCGTTAAGGATGTTGGCTTGTACCATTATGAATCAGGTGTGTGGACGAAGGAGTTTTTTTTGCAAAACGAACCTTTACAGTCGTTAAATTCATCCGTTGATAATCTGTTAATTTCATCGGGCCAAACGTTGTGGCGACTGGCCAGCAACAACATTCCCTCGGCAGTAACGAGTGACCGAATCGTCCATCCAAACATGGCAATGGAAGAATCCGGCGGTGGACTTTGGATAGCGGATAATACGAATGGAATTGTTTCGAATTCCTCGGGAAGTTTTACCAATTACTTACCTAATGGTCCTACGAACGCCCGTGCTACAAGTCTGGGCTATGATGATAAAAAAATATATTCGCTTGCTGGCGGCTATTCCTCAACCCTCACTCCGCTGGGCATGCCTGGAAATATTGATCGCTTCAGCGACGGCGTATGGTCAACGCAGAGTTCTTCCATGTTTGATATGACCGATATAGCTTTTGATTCAAATTCTGATAAAAAGTATTTCGGGTCTTTTGGATACGGCGTCGAAGAATGGAACACTGAAAGCAGCGTTCAAATCTTTGATGAGACTAACAGCTCCCTGGTAAATACGAATCCGCCAGGCCGGTTTGTTACCATAACTGCTGTTCGCAAAACTGATGATGGACTTTGGGTTGCAAACTATGGAACCTCACAGTCCTTGCATCTCATGGACGATAATAATTCCTGGACATCATACTCATTTTCTCCAATCGCTTCGCGGTACCCCGTAAAAATGGATGTTGACCTTTATGGCGATGTGTGGCTTGTTCCTAATCCTAATCAGGGTGGAGGTATCGTCGTTTACAACAAAGAAGAAAATAGGTCAGCTTATCTTACCAATGTTGAAGGATCAGGTGGATTGCCCAACAAATCGGTTCTCAGTATCGCGGTGGATCGAGAAGGTTTTGTTTGGCTGGGCACCGAGGAGGGCGTATGTTATTTTGCTAACCCTTCGTCCGCACTTTCGCCAGGTGTAAATGCTACTCGGCCGATATTTGAAGACCGATTTCTACTTCGGGATGATCGCGTTACAGCAATCGCCGTTGATGGCGGCAATCGGAAATGGATGGGAACCGAACGAGGTGTCTGGCTATTCAGCCCGTCGGGCGAAGAGTTGATCCATAATTTCACAACTGACAATAGTCCGCTCCTCTCTAATGTAATTCTTGATATTGAGGTTAATCACGAAAGTGGAGAAGTTTTCTTTGCAACCGACCAGGGATTGGCTTCGTTTCGATCCGATGCAACGCAAAGTGATTTCGAATTTCACGGCATCAAAATATTTCCAAACCCTGTTACAGGGGATTTCAGCGGAACGGTAGCGATCACCGGACTTGCAACGGATGCCATAGTTAAAATTACCGATATCTCAGGCAAGCTGGTTTGGCAGTCACAAGCAAATGGTGGTACGGCATCCTGGAACGTAAGGGACTTTCATGGTAAGCGACCCTCTACGGGAATGTACCTGGTATTCAGCGCAACTTCTGATGGAAGCGAAAGCGTCGTAGGCAAAATTGCCATAGTCGAATAATTTTTCGCATTGAAAGTGATTGCTCCAAAGTAATGAAGTGTAACTTTCCCCCATGTTGCACAAAACACGTGGTGTTGTTTTCAGGTTTACAAAATATGGAGAGACTTCCATTATTGTAACGTTATTCACGGAACTGTTTGGTTTGCAGAGTTACATTGTCAACGGTGTCCGCAGCAAGTCGGGTAAAAACAAAATTGCATTATTTCAGCCTCTCACTTTGCTGGATTTGGTCGTGTATCATCGCGAGCATGCGAATATAAACAGGATAAAAGAAGTAAAATGTTTGTATCCTTTCCAATCCATTCCGACAGATATAAAAAAATCAGCGTTGGCAATTTTTATTATTGAAGTCATCAATAAAACGGTGAAAGAAGAAAGTCATTCTCAAGAGCTCTGTGATTTCTTTATCCGCTCGTTCATCACCCTTGATCAAATGGACAACCGGTCAGAGAATTTTCACATTATCTTTCTACTTAAGGCTGAGTCGGATGCTGGGCTTTGGAGCACACCACGTTAATGAAGTTTTAGGTGCGCGCGTTACAAGTGTAGATATTGAACAAACACTACACACGCTCTTAAAATCAGACTACATGGATTTTGTATCAATACAAAATCATCAACGTCGTGAAATCCTTGACTTAGTGTTAAAATTCTACGCTGATCACATGGACAACCTGGGTGAAATGAAATCCATCCAAGTATTGCGAGAAATTCTTTGAGGCGTTTGATTCGGCGTTTTTCGAAGGCAATTAAGCCAGGCGCTTGGCAACTTCATCCCAATTCACCACGTTCCACCAGTTTGCAACGTATTCATTGCGCTTGTTTTGGTACTTCAGGTAGTAAGCATGTTCCCAAACGTCGAGCCCGAGAATTGGCGTTCCTTTTAATTCACTGCTATCCATTAATGGATTGTCTTGATTCGCACTGGACCCGATTTTTAATTTTCCATTATCGCTGACAAGCCAAGCCCATCCTGAACCAAAACGTGTCATCGCGGCTTGCGTAAATTGTTCCTTGAATTTTTCAAAGGAATCAAATGAACCGTTAATGGCGTCGGATAATTTTCCAGTTGGGCCTTTCATGTCCTTGGAGGGATGCATCACCTGCCAGAAGAAATTATGGTTCCATGCACCGCCACCGTTATTTTTTGCTTTGGCGGAAAGTTTGGACGCATTATTGAAAAAATCCTTCTCTGTTGAGAAGGAAATCTTCTCAGCCGCTATGGCTTCATTTACATTTTTTATATATGCCGTGTGATGCTTATTATAATGGATGTCCATCGTTGTGGCATCAATCGAAGGTTCAAGGGCATTGTATGCGTATGGTAAAGGCACTTGCGAAAATTGCAATGCATTGAGCGAATTTCCGGATGTAATGGTGGTGGATCTGGATGTTGCCGCTGCGACGATTGGTGAGCTCGCAACTATGGCTGTCGCTTTTAAAGAATTCTCAATGAATTTTCTGCGTGTGGTCTTCATACTCGGAGTGGTTAGATTAAAGTAAAATTACTTAAAAATATTTAGCTTGCGGAAGCTGCACAAAACGACACGAATCATGCAAGAGATTTTATACGAAACAATCCCTTCACTCGATCTCGATGACTTCCATAAGGGAAACGCGGCAAAGAAGCAAAGGTTTGTTCAAACACTTGGTGAAGCTTATAATAATATTGGATTTGTCGCTATCCGAAATCACTTTCTGACAAACGATATGCAAGGCCGCTTATACGAGGCCATCAAAAAATTCTTTGCGCTGCCGGATGATACTAAGAAAAAGTACGAGCTCAGCGGAATATCGGGTCAGCGCGGTTATACTGGCAAAGGTAAGGAGCACGCTAAGGGCAGGAATACGGGAGATCTAAAGGAGTTTTATCATGTTGGGCAAGATCTGTCAGCAGATGCTCTGGCCAAAGAGCATTATCCAGCGAATGTCTGGCCAGCTGAAGTTCCCGAATTCAGATCAGCATCGTTAGACGTGTACGCGGCTTTGGAAAAAACAGGAGTGCATATGTTACGTGCCATAGCTTTGTATCTCGGTCTACCCGAAAAATATTTTGATGATAAGATAAAAGACGGCAATAGTATTCTCAGGCCTATCCATTACTTTCCTATAGAGAATCCTGATGCAGTCCCCGCTGACGCTGTACGTGCAGCCGAGCACGGTGACATAAACCTTATTACTTTATTAATGGGCGCCAGTGCTGATGGGCTGCAAGTGCTGCGCAGAGATGGTAAATGGATTCCAATCACTGCTCTTCCAGATCAATTGGTTGTGAATGTCGGTGACATGTTAGAACGCTTTACCAACAAAAAGTTGAAATCCACAATTCACAGAGTGGTCAATCCTCCGAAAAATTTGATGAATACGCCCCGATATTCTATTCCGTTTTTCATGCATCCAAGATCAGAGATGAGCCTGGCTGCTTTGCCATCGTGCGTAACGCAAACGGATCCAAAAATTTGGGGAGATATCACTGCCGGCGAATTTTTGGATCAACGCTTGCGTGAAATAGGTTTAAAAAAATAAAGCATTGGTTCGAGAAGGAATCCCAAAAGCAATTCAACGTGTAAGCTACTATATGTTCCTTCGGGATATACTGACGCTTGCCTTAACTGCCTTTGGCGGTCCTCAAGCTCATCTTGCCTATTTCAATAAACTTCTGGTTGACAAACGAAAATACGTTACGGAAGCGGAATTGATGGAGATTAATTCTTTGTGCCAGATACTTCCAGGTCCTGCCTCCACTCAGACACTAACGGCTATTGGATTTAAGATTGGCGGCCCGACCCTCGCCTACCTAACGCTTCTCGTGTGGATTTTACCAGCGGTAGTTATCATGATGATTGCTGCCATGATAATGTCCAGTATTCAGGCGAAGAACTGGTCGATAGAATTTACAAGATTTATTCAACCCATGGCGGTTGGCTTTGTCAGTTACGGAGCTTATGTGATAAGCACGAAGACTATTCGAACGAAAACCGGATTTGTGATATTGGTCGTCGCTGCAGTGATGTCGTATTTATTTCAAACTCCATTTGTATTCCCAATAATATTACTGGGCGCCGGACTTGTGACTGCACTTAAATATAAAGCGCAGCCGAAAGAAGAGAAACAGAAGTTGGTGGTGCCGTGGGCAAACTTCTTACTATGGATCAATGTGCTAATCTTCGCGGCCATTTTAGGCGCCGTGACCAAATCACTACCTGTTAAGTTGTTTGAAAATTTCTATCGAAATGGAAGCTTGGTCTTTGGTGGAGGGCAGGTATTGGCGCCTTTGCTCTATACTGAATTTGTTGAAATAGAAGAAGGAGAAGATGTGAACAAGGTCTCCAAATTAAAAGCGAAAATCAAACAGAAGTATGCACCAAAACCCCTACATCATCCTACGTCTCATCACGAATTTCTATCCGGGTATGCCGTTGCGCAAGCTTTACCGGGTCCGGTCTTTTCCTTTAGCGCGTACATAGGAGCACTGTCCATGCGCGACTATGGAACGGGAGGAGAAATTATAGGGGCCATAATGTCTGCCCTTGGAATTTTTCTTCCAGGCACGTTCCTTATTTTTTTTGTGATTCGATTTTGGGACAGTTTAAAAAAGTATCGAGCAGTTAGGGCTTCTCTGGAAGGTATCACCGCAGCCAGTTCGGGTTTAGTTGTCGCATCCGCGGTGATTATGTTTCAACCGCTCTCGAATACCGTCTTAAACTTTGCTGTAACAATTGCAACCTTTGGTCTCCTTACTTTCACGAAGATCCCTCCACCTTTTATCATCTTAGGTGGATTGGTTTTAGGTTTCTTATTAAAATAAAAAACCCTCTGGGAAGAGGGTTTTTTTATCTAATTGAATTCTTTGAATTTCTATCCAAGTTTGAAGGCAATAGGAAGAACCATTCTCTGTCTTACAGGCTTGCCTCTTTGTTTTCCGGGTTTCCATTTCGGAGCAGATTGTAATACTCTAACAGCCTCTTCATCACATCCTGCGCCAATACCTTTGATCGCCTTTACATCAGTGATAGTGCCATCACGTTCTATAACAAATTCAACGAACACCTTTCCTTCGATACCCATTCTTCGAGCTTGCGCAGGATATTTTAGTTTTTTCCCTACAAATTCATAGAATGCAGGCATACCTCCCTGGGGAGCAGCAGTTTCTTCAACGACCAGAAAGATCTGATTGATGTCTTCTTTTTCTTCTTCAACTGGCGCAATTTTGATTTCCTCCACTTTGGTTTCTTCGGTCACCTCAGTGTCCATATTGATTTCAATTTCCTCTTCTATTTTCTTTTCATCAGGAACTTCAATGATTTGAGGTTGCTGAATTTTTGGAGGAGGCGGAGGCAATTGCTCTGTAGGAGGTACTTCCAGAATTTCTTCTTGAACGGCATCTTTAGCACCAAGGTCTTTTACTGAAGTATCATCGTATACGCGATAAGAGAATGCTGTAATTGCTAGCAATAAACTGATCACCAATCCAATGGTTAGAAATAGAAAGGATTTGTTGGTGAGATCCGCTTTTTCGGTCTTCTTCGGTTCCATAGTTTAGTATTTTATGCTATTAGAATGTCAAATATAAATAAAGGTCACACTTTTAGCGAAATTTTTTACAGGCTATTTCCGGTTTCCGTAAAAAAGCGTCAGGAACAAAGTAGGATACACAGAATAGTTCTTGGTCGTGGGCATCATTTCAATTTTTTTGGAGTATGCATCGACCAAAAAACCCGCCTCAAAGCCGGTAACCTGGCTTTTTATGGTGCCAAGTTCAAAGTTTAAGGCAGCTTTTAAATTTAATCCGATAGCAATTTCGGATTCACCCAGGCCTTCAAATACCCTTCCGGTGCCACCGATCTGGCCGATATCAATGCTCGGATCCCACGGTGCTCGCAACGTAGTCCTTCCACTTTGATCAGGATAATACTCAACGTAGTAGGGAGCGACAACGCCTATCGATGGGCCGGCCGCGAAAATAGCTTTTATTTCCGCACCCTGCTGAGGCGCCTTTTTAAACAGGATGAGGTCCCTTCCATATTGTAAGCGAACTGCATAGAGGTAATTCGATTTACCATAGATGAAGAAGTTTCCGGTAGCCGAAGAATTTCGACGTACTTCCTGCGGATGTTTAACGTTCATCAGCTCTAGACCAAACGTCTCCAGCCAGCGATCATTTAATTTGCGCGCTTTCTTGAAAACAATTCCACCGATTAAACCTCCGGAAGTGTTTTTGTTGATACCCCAAGTAAATTCAGATTGATACTCATAGCTATCCTGAGTCTGGGCAAACGAGTCACCCGAAACTAGGAAGACAAGACAAAATAAAAGGATTAGGAGTTTTTCAACGCGCAACATTCCAAGCCAATCTTTACAATAAATTTAGAATAATAATTTTCTAACACAAATGATAAGCGTAAAGTTATCCACAGATTGTTTTCAGGGATCTGCGCTGCTGTTGCCTCAACTTTTCACTGCTTCTCTAATCTGTTGATAATCAATACCCATATGCGATTGATCGTAGATGGATTTTTCATTTTCAATGATGAGAATCTGAGGTGATTCGTGTTCAACATCGAATTCGTGGGCAATCCGATTAGAGATTTCGCGATAGGTAATTAAATCCAGGAAGTAGGATTTAATCCCTGTCATTTCAGTCTCTTTCCAATTCCTTTCCAGCCTATCCAAAGCCACCCGGCTTAACGAACACCTGGAACTGTATTTAAAAATAAGAATAGGGTTTTCGGTCGATTCTTTTCGGATCTGATCAATTTGATCAACGGCACTTAGTTCATTCCATTTCATAATATTTTCTATTCGTACCACATTCCTGCTTCACCTTTGTCATAACGGGGCTTTTTGCCCTTCTCCTTTAGATGGTCAGGCTGGGTTTCCTGTTTCTTAAATAAACGCGCCCACCACAACTTAAAGTTCGTCAGGATATCTTTTTCTTCCGCGACATTGTTCTTGTTCGTCTTTATAAATTTGGTGTCCGGGTGAAGGCCTCTGTTTTTTTCGAAGAGGTCGAACTTTTTCATTTTGATGTTTCCTTGATAGGCTGATGACCGGGCAAAGGCTTTTCCTGGTTCCCGGGTTTTTAAAGCTTCGTCTGCACTGCTCGGATTCCGAATGTAGTCCCAATCTCGTCGTATGCCCCGCGCATATTCATTTGCTTTGACAGAACTTTTTGATGGTTTAATTCCAGGGAGCGATCCTTCCGCTGCATGAGGCTTCTTTCCATATTCACGTTGCTTGACTCTCACCTGTAACTCTCCTGCCTGCGTGGTAGTCTTCGTAGGTTGCAACTTACGCAATGCATCTTCGGAGGCATTTTTGTTCTCCACATACTTACGTCGTTGAACTTTTACCTGCAGCCCCTCTGCTTCAAACGCTCTTTTGTTTTGACGTTTTTTCTTGAGGGACTCCTCTGCCGCGTCAGGATGTTGCACGTAATTCTTTTTGAATTTTTTCAATTTGATATATCCGGTGAAACGTTCACCCTGATCAGCAAAGCCGGGGTGTAAATCAAACATCTTATTTCGTCCGGGATATCCACCAACCTTCTTGGAATCCTGTGAATATGTTTTTCCTGGAACTGGGGTTTCCTTGTTGTTCCATAATTTTCCACTCACGCTGCCACCACCCTTATCAGGTCGCTTAGCCTTGAGGTTACCCTGAAAAAGTGCTGCGGCAGCGCCTTGTTTTGGAGTACGCACATCCAGCGGACGTCCATCGTTATTCCATACTCTCCCACTCACGCTTCCTCCACCCTTCAAAGGTCGTCCGCCCCTGATGTTGCCCTGAAACTTTCCAATGCGATCCGCGCCCTTTCCAGGGGCGCGTCGTGGTAGTGGCGACAAGCCTGGTCGTTTTTCGCCTGACCGCGACGCAGTTCTATACCAGCCTGCTTTTCCGGCATACGCACGGTCTCCAAACCGATCGCGGTTATTCCGGACAGGAAGAATCGGCTGTCCTTCGATGGTTTTTTTACTTGAGAAATTACGGCCCCTGATTCGTCTTCCGGCAATATCGCCTGTCCAGGCTTCCTGCCTTCTTTTTGTCGCAGAACTGTAACCACCCAAAGGTTTACCAGCATAGGGTTTATCGCCCATTTTGCCTCTGCCTTCGTAAGGTTTGAAAGTTGGTGAGAGAACCCCAGGACGAGGGGTCTCGAAATTTTTCTTGCGAAGGGGTCTGCCCGCGAGATCGTTCATGTATGGCCTCTCCGATTTCCGCTTGGGTCGGCGGAAATTAGCATAAACATTTATACTCTTTTTATAGACCCGGGGTGGTGAGCTTTGCAATTTCTTTAGCCGCGACAAAGTTCCCCGATTGGATGAAGGGTTTTGCGTTGATCGAGGCGTCTTTGATGGGTTGTTGACGTAGCGATTTTCCTGTGGATAAAATTTATTCGCGCGCGCCGGTGTTTGTAATTTTTTTAAGCGGGCCAAGGTGCTTTTGTTGGACACTGATCGCTGCGTTGATTTCGGGGTGCGCGATGGATTATGGGTGTACCTGCCATACTGCGGATAGATGTTTTTACTGCGTGCCGGTGCTGATTTGGCCCGAATGCGCCGTCCTGAAATATCACCCGTCCAGGCCTTTTGCGTTCCTTTTGGTTTGGTCCCCGCAATCGGGCGTGTTGGCCGGCCGGGTCTTTCACCTCCTCTTGCGCGTTTTCTGGGGGTATAATTACTGGCATTATACGACATGGACTTCTTCTTCGTCGAAACCCGTTTCCCCGGGGTCTGTGTTCGCTTTTGAGTGTTTTTTTTGGATGGAATCCTAAAACGTCCTTCACGATTGGAGGCGGGTCTGTCGCCCTTGGTATTCTGCGCCAATGCCGGCACGGTCAGCCCCAAAACGATGACCAGCCCTACGACCCGTAATGCCCAGGAAAAAAATGAGGTTCTATGACGGTAATTGGAGTTCAAAAAATGTGTTAGAAAACCTTGCTAAGATAGGTAAATTTTGCCTTTTGTGAGGCGTCATGTACCATTCCTAAACCAAACGCTCGATTAACGGCTTTCTTTTGCCGGGGATCAATAATTTAACAGGTATTCAATACTCGCTTTCAGTCGGTTTTTGGGAAGAAAATTTTGCTCCAGCGTGGGTGCAAACGGGATGGGTGTATCCAGCGACCCAACACGAATAATCGGAGCGTCCAGGTATTTGAAACAATGTTCGTTAAGCCAGGCGCTGATTTCAGCGCCGATGCCACCCGTGAGAGTGTCTTCGTGTAAGATCAAAACCCTATTGGTCTTTTCGACAACCTCCCGGACGGCTTCCTTATCCCACGGTAAAAGGCTTCTCAGGTCGACGATCGCAGCATCAACGTTCCCCATCTCCTTCACTATTTCTTTCGCCCAATGCACGCCCATGCCGTAGGTGATGATGGAAAGCTGAGATCCATTCTGTATCAATTTTGCCTTCCCGATCTCCAGCGTGTAATAGTCGTCCGGAATAGACTCCTTGATCGATCGATACAAGAATTTATGTTCGAAGTAAAGAACAGGATTCGGATCCTCAATGGCCGCGCATAACAATCCCTTCGCGTCGTACGGGTTGGAAGGATACACGATCTTTAAGCCCGGCGTGTGAAAAAACCATGCTTCATTACTTTGCGAATGAAACGGTCCGGCTGCGGTTCCTGCACCGGTTGGCATTCGGATAACCACATCGGAATTTTGAGCCCATCGCCAATGGGATTTTGCCAAATTATTTATGACTTGTGTGAAGCCCTCCGTGACGAAGTCCGCGAACTGCATTTCGATCATGGACTTCATTCCTTTTACAGAGAGACCTAACCCGGCACCAACGATCGCAGCTTCACAAATTGGAGTATTTCGTACTCTTTGTTTGCCGAACTGTTCGACAAACCCTTCCGTGATCTTAAAAACTCCTCCATATTCAGCAATATCCTGCCCCATCAATACGAGATCATCAAATCGTTCCATACTCTGACGCAAACCGTCAGAGATTGCATCGATGAAACGTTTCTCTGATTTTTTTTCGGAAGATGGCCAAAAGACTTTTTGAGTAAATGGCGCATAGACATCATTCACTTCTGAATCTGTATCAGCTGATGGATGGCGCTCTTCAAATGCAATGGAAAGCCCCGTCTCAATTTCTTTCTTGATTTTATTTTTAAGTTCATCAACATAATGCGAGTTGATCACGCCAGTATCCAACAAGAAGCGCTGATAATTCTCTATCGGATCTTTTTTTGCCCAGTCGTCCATCATTTCTTTTGGAACGTACTTAGTGCCGGAGGCTTCTTCATGCCCGCGCATGCGAAATGTTCGACACTCCAACAAAACAGGGCGGGGCTGTTTTCGAAGATCAGTGGCAAGAGATGTCATCGTATCAAAGACTTCCAACACATTGTTGCCATCGATGCTTATGCCCTCTATACCGTATCCGATGCCCTTGTCCGCAAAACTCCTGCACCGGAATTGTTCATGGCTTGGCGTGGAAAGTCCATAGCCATTATTTTCGACGATAAAAATTACGGGCAGATCCCAAACGGCTGCCACGTTAATAGCTTCATGAAAATCGCCTTCACTTGTGCCGCCATCTCCATTGAAAACGACAGTAACTTTTTGCTCCGCTTTCAATTTACTTGCTAGCGCGATACCATCGGCAACGCCATTTTGAGGGCCGAGATGAGAGATCATGCCGACAATGTGGTGGTCATTTGTTCCGAAGTGAAAAGAGCGATCACGTCCTTTGGTATATCCCATCATCGTACCCTGCCATTGCGCAAACAATCGCTCGAATGGCATCTCCCGACTGGTGAACACGCCAAGGTTACGGTGCATGGGTAAAATATATTCATCATTATCCAGCGCAAGCGTTACACCGACAGAAATTGCCTCTTGTCCTATTCCACTAAACCATTTACTTATTTTGTTTTGACGCAATAGGATGAGCATTTTTTCCTCGATCATTCTTGGTTTAAGAATGGCATCGTAAATGTTTTTCAATGTTGCGTCTGGGTATTTTTTTCGGTTGAAATTCATGTTCGGAAAAAGTCGGCAAAGTTAATCGAGTTTTTGATCCTGCTTTAGCTTGGGAATTGGAATATATTCATTTCTAAAGAGTTTATGGAGGAAAAGAGAAAGCATCATACAGTTTACTATTTTTGACCCTTATGATTTCATTTAAGGAATTCGAACTTGATAATGGGCTGCGGGTGATTGTCCATGAGGATCCGACCGTTCAAATCGCAGTAATGAATATTTTGTATGACGTAGGTTCTCGCGACGAGCATCCAGATAAGACCGGATTTGCCCATTTATTTGAACACTTGATGTTTGGTGGCTCGAAGAATATTCCGAGTTATGATGAACCTCTTCAGCGCGTCGGAGGCGAGAACAATGCATTTACCAACACTGATATCACCAACTATTACCTGACGTTGCCGGCGGCCAACATTGAAACAGCCTTTTGGTTGGAGAGCGATCGGATGTTAAGTCTGTCATTTGATCCCAAGTCATTGGAAGTGCAGCGGAAAGTAGTTATTGAGGAATTCAAACAGCGCTATCTCAATCAACCTTATGGCGATGTGTGGCTAAAGCTTCGGCCACTCGCATACCAGGTACACCCCTATCAGTGGGCCACCATTGGCAAGGAGATAAGTCATATTGAAAACGCTACGATGGACGACGTGAAGGATTTTTTCTTCAAATATTATGTACCGGCCAATGCAATTCTTGTAGTCGCCGGAAATGTGACGGTGGATCAAATTAGATCTCTTTCGGAAAAATGGTTCGGTCCAATTCGGGGCGGCAAGAAGGCACGCACGCTTCCATTGGAGCCGCAGCAAAACCAGAAACGATTCCTGGAAGTGAAGGCGAAAGTACCTGCCAATGCTTTTTATAAAGCCTGGCACATGCCAGGAAGATTTCACGAGGATTACTATGCAATCGACCTGCTAAGCGATTTGCTCGGAAGGGGTCAGTCGAGCCGGTTATATCAAAAACTTGTCAAAGACAATGAAATTTTTACCTCGGTTTCGTCATTTGTTATGGGAACGATAGACCCGGGTTTGCTGGTCGTCAGCGGACGGGTGAACGATGGTATTTCATTGAAAGATGCTGAAGCAGCAGTGGACAAGGTCATAGGAGACCTTCGTAATGACTTCGTTGCCGCGGAAGAGTTGGGGAAAGTAAAAAATCAAGCCGAATCCATTTTGGAATTTAGCGAAGTCGAAGTGATCAACCGAGCCATGAATTTGGCCTTCGCGAAACTTTCCGGGGACGCCAATCTTGTCAATGCAGAAGCGAAAAAAATCGAACAGGTAACGACTACTGACATTAAACGCGTATCGAATCAGATATTTCGGGAAGAGAATTCGAATGTTTTGTACTATCAGGTCCTTAAAAATTGAATCTTGACGATGAAATTGCGTGTAGGTATGGGGTTTGATGTTCATCCGCTCGAGGAAGGAAGGAACTTTTTTCTCGGGGGAGTGCTCCTTCCAGGAGCGACCAAGGGTGCCGTTGGCCATTCCGACGCTGATGTCTTGATTCATGCAATATGTGATGCGCTATTGGGTGCCGCGAACCTGCGGGACATTGGATTTCATTTTTCAAATTCGGATGATCGCTGGAAGGGAATGGATAGTAAATTTTTTTTGAAGGAAGTCACACGAATGCTGGATGAAAAAGGGTGGAAGATCAGCAATGTGGACTGCACCGTATGTCTCGAAAGGCCCAAGGTGAATCCACACATCCCCGAAATGAAAAAAGCGCTTGCCCCACTCATGAATATTGACGAGGATGATGTGTCGATCAAAGCGACGACCAATGAAAAACTCGGCTACGTCGGAAGAGAAGAAGGCGTGTGTTCTTATGCCGTGGCGTTGATTCAAAAAGGATAACGGAGTGCTAAAAATCATTACCACTTCTGATGGTTCTCATTCGCTTTTGAACGAAGACCTTAACGAAACTTACCATTCGGTTCATGGTGCGATCCAGGAATCGGTTCATGTTTTTATTAAAAGCGGATTGGCGTATGTATTGGAAAAAAAACCGTCGCTGCCGATCTCGGTCTTGGAGGTCGGGTTCGGCACTGGATTGAATGCCTTGCTGACGCTTCAATACGTTCAGGACAATGGGACGGCAGTCAACTATACGGCTATTGAGCAGTCTCCGCTGGAAGACGAAATTTGGTCCAGTCTGAATTACGCCTCTTTACTCGATTTGAAACATGAATATAAAAACCTTCATGTTTCAACATGGGATCGCCTTCATTCCCTGACTCCTAATTTCAATTTTTTAAAATTGAAAACCCCCCTTCAGGAGGTTGAGCTTTCACAGGATAGTATTGATCTGGTATACTATGATGCTTTTGCCCCTTCAAAACAACCGGAGCTTTGGACCGTTCCAGTGTTAGAAAAAATTTTTCACGCATTAAGGCCAGGAGGCGTGATGGTTACCTACTGCGCAAAAGGGCAGTTGAAGCGGGACCTCAGCGGGTTGGGTCTGGTCGTAGAGAGCCTCGCAGGTCCACCGGGAAAAAAGGAAATGGTGAGGGCCACCAAAGTTTGAAGTATGGGATTTTGAATTTTTCTGTGTAAAAAATGTGGATAAAGCTAAATGGGCCTGATCGTTTTACAAAAATTTCAATCGTTTTCGCTGTTTTTTCAAATTTTTAAAATTGGACATGGTGCAATCGTTCCCACTTTTTAATATTTAAAGGCTTTGGATTCATTTGTGAAAAGATTCAAAAAATTGTGGCAAATATGAACTTATGCCCAATTTCCTTCGGTTTGTTCCGTAAATTCAAAACTCCATTTTGCCCTGAATGGAGTTTTTTTTGTTGTATTTATTAACCGACCAGAACGATGAAACAGAAAACCAGACGAGGTTTGTACACCCCTGAACTGGAGCATGATGCATGCGGTATTGGCTTTGTGGCTAATATCAATGGCACAAAAACCAATCAAAATTTACGCGATGCACTTTCGATGCTTGAAAATATGGAGCATCGTGGAGGAAAAGGAAGCAGCCCGAAGACGGGTGATGGTGCAGGTGTTCTCATTCAACTGCCCTATGAATTTTTTGAAGACGAATGCAATCGCCTGGGTTTTAAACTACCGGCAGCAGGTAGTTATGGCGTTGGGATGGTATTTTTCCCACGCGATAAAAAGGTGATGAACGCATGTCGCGAGGTACTTCGCAAGAGCATAAAAGAACTTGGTCTCGAACTGTTGGGATATCGGGTAGTCCCGGTGGATCACAGCGTGCCTGGTCCCGGAGCGGTGGAGGTAGAACCTGTTATCGAACAGGTGTTTGTGAAGTCAAAAGATGAATCCATTGTCGGAAATGCGTTCGAACGCAAACTTTTTGTTTTGCGTAACCATGCATCCCATGTTATATCCCGCGATGTAAAGGGCAGCAACAATGAATTTTATATCACCAGTTTCTCTGCCAGAACTATTATTTACAAGGGACAATTGCGGACGGAGCAGCTGCGCGAATATTTCTATGACCTTCAGGATTCCCGGTTAAAAACAGCGCTGGCGCTGGTGCACAGCCGGTTTTCAACGAATACTTTTCCAAACTGGAAACTTGCCCAGCCATTCCGTTACATCGCACACAATGGTGAGATCAACACCATTCGCGGGAATGTTAACAAGATGAAGTCAAAGGAGGCGCTTTTTAAATCGACATTCTTTACCGATGAAGAATTAAAATTGCTTCTTCCGATAACCAGTCCCGACGGCTCTGACTCCGCTAACCTGGATGCCCTGGTGGAAATGCTCGTCTTGTCGGGCCGTTCATTGCCTCACGTCCTGATGATGTTAGTGCCTGAGGCATGGCAGGACAACAAATTGATGGACCCCCATCGCAAGGCTTTTTATAAATACCACGCTTCGATGATGGAACCTTGGGACGGACCCGCCGCGTTGGTCTTTACCGATGGTTCGCGTATAGGTGCTACGTTAGATCGAAATGGTCTCCGGCCGCTTCGATATTGCATTACACGGTCCGGCAGGGTGATTGCGGCTTCTGAGGCAGGTGCATTACCGATTGATCCAAAGGATGTTTTGGAAAAAGGTCGCATCACACCGGGTAAAATGCTGATGGTTGATCTGGAATTGGGTAAAGTACTCGACGATGAAAAAGTAAAGCGTGCTGTATACGAAGGAAAATCATACTATAATTGGATTATTCAAAATCGATTGAAGCTGAGACTCGAACCCGAACATGAATGGGTTGAAAGCAATTTCGATGAGAAGACTTTAATACAGCGTCAGAATGCTTATGGTTATACCAGCGAAGATGTAAAGGCACTCATTCTACCCATGGCGGAAAAAGGCTATGAAGCCATTGGCTCTATGGGAGATGATACACCGCAGGCAATTCTATCGAAGGAGAGCCGGCACCTTTCAAATTACTTTAAACAACATTTTGCACAGGTAAGTAACCCGCCCATTGATCCAATTCGTGAGCGGCTAGTGATGTCGTTATTCACGCGCGTGGGCTGTAGCCTAAACGTACTGGAGGAAACACCGGAACATACAAGGCAAATTCACATTTCACAACCTGTTTTGTTAGACAGTGACCTTGAAAAATTCAAACATTTACAAGATCAGGGTTTCGAAGCCGGGATCATTCAGTGCGTGTTCAAAGCGGATGGAAAACCTGGCCGGCTTGAGGAAAGCCTGGACAGAATTTGTTCTGAGGCAGAGAAAGCTGTGCGCGCCGGCAAAAAGATTCTGATTTTATCAGATAGGAAGATCAGCAATGAATTTGCTCCTATTCCATCCCTGTTATCCGTAGGTGCAGTGCATCAATATCTGGTCGGAAAAAGAATAAGGACCCAAGCGGGATTAATAGTCGAAGCGGGTGACGCCTGGGAAGTGCATCATTTCGCTACTATTGTCGGTTACGGCGCAAGCGCTGTGAACCCTTACCTGGCATTGGAGACCATTCATTTCATGAACAAGCATGACTTGTTTTATAAACGTCTCACCGACGAAGAAGCGTACGAGAATTATCAGAAAGCTATCGGCAGTGGTTTGTTGAAGGTAATGTCAAAAATGGGGATCAGTACCCTGCAGTCGTATCAATCTTCTCAAATCTTTGAGGCGTTGGGGCTCGGAAGCGATGTTGTTGAAAAGTGTTTTAAAGGTACCATCAGCCGAATCGAAGGGTTGTCATTTGATGACATCGCGCACGAGGTTTTGGTGAGACATGAACTCGCCTTCGAACTGGAAAGCAAGGAATTGCCTGTGGGTGGGGTATACCAATGGAAACGACGCGGAGAGAAACACGTGTTTAGCCCCGAGGTAATTCACTGGCTTCAGCACTCTACCAAGTCGGACAATTATGAGATCTATAAGAAATACGCGCAAAAGATTAACGATCAAACACGCGATACTTTAACCTTCCGGGGATTGTTCGAATTCAAAAAGCGAAATCCAATTCCAATCAGTGAAGTAGAACCTGTCGAAGAAATTTTTAAACGATTTGCTACAGGAGCAATGTCGTTCGGTTCCATTTCCCATGAAGCGCACAGCACGTTGGCGATAGCCATGAACCGGATCGGTGGAAAAAGCAATAGCGGTGAAGGTGGCGAAGATGAGATCCGATTTGAAAAGAAAGCAAATGGCGATTGGGAACGATCAGCGATAAAACAAGTTGCCTCGGGAAGATTTGGCGTGACAAGTTATTATTTGTCAAATGCTGACGAGCTCCAGATTAAAATGGCCCAGGGTGCAAAACCCGGTGAGGGCGGTCAGTTGCCAGGTCACAAGGTAGATGAATGGATCGGCCGTGTTCGGCACTCTACACCGGGCGTTGGGTTGATCTCACCACCTCCTCACCATGATATTTACTCCATTGAAGACCTTGCGCAACTAATATATGACCTTAAGAATGCGAACCGTCAGGCTCGTATAAATGTGAAGTTGGTATCTCAGGCAGGGGTTGGCACAGTAGCTGCCGGTGTGGCAAAAGCTAAGGCGGACGCCATTCTTATTTCTGGCGGTGACGGTGGAACAGGTGCATCCCCTATTAGTTCAGTGCGTCATGCTGGTTTGCCATGGGAACTTGGTTTGGCAGAAGCGCATCAAACATTGGTCAAAAATAATTTGCGAAGTCGGGTGGTGTTGCAAACGGACGGACAAATCCGTACCGGCCGCGATATCGCCATTGCATCCTTGCTGGGTGCGGAAGAATGGGGTGTCGCGACTGCGGCGCTGGTGGTAGAAGGTTGTATTATGATGCGCAAGTGCCATCTCAATACTTGCCCTGTGGGAATTGCGACACAAGATGAAGATCTGAGGAAACTCTTTACGGGAAACCCCGATCACGTCGTGAACTTTTTCAAATTCCTGGCCAATGATCTGCGCGAAGTGATGGCCGAACTTGGTTTTAGAACCGTCAACGAAATGGTTGGACGTTCAGACATGTTGCGTGTTAGACAAGATCTCGACCATTGGAAAATTAAGAAATTAGATCTTTCACCTATTTTAATGCGTGAGCCCGTACGGGAACATGTCGGTCTGTATAAACAAATTGATCAGGATTTTGAATTGGAAAAGGTTCTCGACTGGAAGTTGGTTGAGGCTGCCCGTCAAGCCCTGGATGAGGGAGAACCCGTGAATGAAAGATTTATCATTCGAAACACTGACAGGACCACGGGAGCCCTATTGTCAAACGAGATATCTAAAAAGTATAAAGGTAAGGGTCTGCCGGCGGACACGATCCACTTTCAATTCAAAGGTTCGGCTGGACAAAGTTTCGGGGCATTCGTGGCACCCGGCGTAACGTTCGAACTAGAAGGCGAGGCCAACGATTATTTTGGTAAAGGTTTGTCGGGTGGAAAATTGATCGTGTATTCCGATAAGGAGGCTACTTTTAAACCGGAGGATAATATTATTATCGGCAACGTTGCATTCTATGGAGCAACCTCGGGAGAAGCCTATATTCGGGGTCAGGCTGGTGAACGTTTCTGTGTGCGCAATTCAGGCGTAACAGCTGTCGTCGAAGGTGTGGGTGATCATGCCTGCGAATATATGACTGGCGGACGCGTTGTCGTCCTGGGAAAAACAGGAAAGAATTTCGCGGCCGGCATGAGCGGCGGTATCGCCTATGTGTTTGATCCGGAGCACTCACTAGAACGACTTTGCAATAAGGAAATGGTTGACCTTGAAACCATGGAGGACGAGGATAAAGCAGAAGTGAGGGCAATGGTGGAGCAACATTTTAAATATACCGGAAGCGATCCTGCTGAATGGATCATCGAAAACTGGCCCGTAGCTTCCGACTTGTTCGTTAAGGTAATGCCGAAAGATTACAAACTTGTTCTTTCAAAACAAAAGGTTCGTCATCAATCTACAGTCAATGATGAAATTGGCATACCCGAACCCTCGAAAATAAAAATATAATCTCCAGGAATTTTTGAATTAATTTTTTCTAATACTTCACGCATAGCATGGGACAAATTGATGGTTTTATGAAGTTCGACCGCGAGATGCCAAAATCTCGTGATACCAAAGAACGGCTAAAAGATTACAGAGAAGTTTATACACCACTCGACAAAGAAAAGGTAAAGCAACAGGCCTCCCGTTGTATGGATTGTGGCGTCCCGTTTTGTCACAACGGATGTCCGCTAGGAAACAACATTCCAGATTTTAATGATGCAGTTTATCAAGGAAAATGGGAAGACGCGATACGTATTCTCAGCAGTACCAATAATTTTCCGGAGTTTACGGGAAGAATTTGTCCCGCGCCTTGTGAGGCTAGCTGTGTGCTCAGCATCAACAACAAGCCCGTCACGATCGAGTATATTGAAAAGACTATCGCTGAGCAAGCATTTGAGAAAGGCTACATCAAAGCAAATCCTCCTAAAACCCGCACCGGCAAGCGCATCGCCGTCGTAGGTTCAGGGCCTGCAGGGCTGGCCGCTGCCGCACAATTAAACAAGGCCGGTCATTGGGTTACTGTATTTGAACGAAGTGACCGGATCGGGGGACTCTTGAGGTATGGCATTCCTGATTTTAAACTGGAGAAGACAGTCCTTGACCGTAGGATAAAACTGATGGAACAAGAGGGTGTTATATTCCGAACGAATGCTAATGTTGGGGTTAACATCAGCGCTAAACATTTGAAAGAAGAGTTCGATGCTACGTTGATCTGTGGCGGAGCTTCGGCACCTCGCGACCTCCCAATTCCCGGACGGCAATTTAAAGGTGTTCACTATGCTATGGAGTTTTTGACGCAGCAAAATAAGCGCGTGGCAGGTGATCGTATTTTTTCCGGCGAAATTTTGGCGAATGACAAAAATGTTTTGGTTATAGGTGGTGGAGATACTGGCTCGGATTGCGTGGGCACTTCGAATCGCCAAATGGCAAAATCGGTGACACAAATTGAACTTCTGGCAAAGCCCCCTTTAATGCGGAACGATTCTAATAATCCCTGGCCACTTTGGCCAATGGTCTTGATGACTTCCTCGTCGCATGAGGAAGGCGTACAGCGCCAGTGGGCGCTTCTTACCAAAGAGTTTTTGGGAGATGCCATGGGTCGGTTAACAGGCTTAAAAGTAGTAGACATCACGTGGGGTGTAAATGCTCAGGGCAGGATGGGTTTTGAAGAAATCCCTGGTTCCGAGAGGATCATACCCTGCGAACTTGCTTTGCTCGCCATCGGATTTATCGGTGCTGAAAAGGAGGGCATGGTAGACGAGCTTAAGCTTGAATTAGATGAGCGTGGTAATATTAAGTCTCACAACTACAAGACCACACAGGAAGGGATATTCGCCGCAGGAGATATTCGTCGAGGTCAATCATTGGTTGTCTGGGCAATTTCAGAAGGACGTGAAGCCGCCCGTTCTGTCGACACCTGGTTGATGGGTGAGTCTGCCCTTGAAGCTAAGGATGAATCATTTGTTCATCTCGGCCACGAGAGCCAATAGCCCGTTATTTTTTGGTTCATTTACCAGCGGTATTTCTCATATCTATAGGGAACATTTCATAACTGAAATTACTTGCCTAATTTTGCATCTTAAATTTTATTAAGTGAGCAAAATCGTCAACGTAGGTATCGTGCAGATGACTTGCACTTCAAAGCCCAAGGAAAATCTCGATAAGGCTATTGTAAAAATTCGTGAAGCTGCCTCAAAAGGCGCTCAGATCATTTGCCTACAGGAATTATTCACCTCGCTATATTTCTGCGACGTGGAGGACTACGAAAATTTTAAATTGGCAGAACCCATTCCCGGTCCTTCTACAGAAGTACTTTCCAGCGGAAGCATCAGCGTTGGGTGTTGTCATCATTGCTTCATTGTTTGAAAAACGTGCGCAGGGAATTTATCATAATACAACCGCAGTGCTCGATGCTGATGGTACCTACCTGGGTAAATACCGAAAAATGCATATCCCGGACGATCCTGCCTACTATGAAAAATTCTATTTCACACCCGGCGATCTCGGTTATAAAGTTTTTAAAACAAAATTTGCCACTATTGGTGTACTGATTTGCTGGGATCAATGGTATCCTGAAGGCGCTCGAATTACCTCTTTGATGGGTGCCGAAATTTTATTTTATCCGACTGCAATTGGTTGGGCAACTTCGCAGGATGAAGCCACCAACACTGAGCAATACAATGCCTGGCAAACCATTCAGCGAAGTCATGCTGTGGCAAATGGAGTACATGTAGTGAGTGTGAACCGGGTTGGGCTTGAACAGGACGGAGCCATGAAATTCTGGGGGGGATCTTTCATATCCAATCCTTTTGGCCGCGTGTTGCTTGAGTCATCGCACGACAACGAAGAAGTGCACGTTTTGGGATTGGACCTCGACAAAACAGATTCTTACCGGACGCATTGGCCCTTTCTACGTGACAGACGAATCGATTCGTACCAGCCAATCACTAAAAGATATATCGACGAAGGTTGACCCAATGATGATCGTGGCGCACTCGGCCTAAAATCTGCCACCTTTACCATCCCTGGCCGCGTTTTATGGAAAGGCAAGTAGCAAAATAAGGAACGATCACCATCGTTTAAGTTTTGTCCGTACTTTTGTAAAACCATTTTTTGAACTTGAAGATTTATCGAAGAATACTTTTTTACGCGTTATTAACCTTTTCCGTAATATTTCTTGGGTTGATGGTATCTGTCTTTCTATTCAAAGAAAAGATCATAGCTCAATTTATCCGGGAGGCTAATAAGAATCTAAATACCCCTGTAAAAATCGGGGCGATGGATATTTCCATGTTTCCAAGTTTTCCCCAGCTTTCGATCGTACTCAAAGACGTTTATATTGAAGACAGCCATGCTGGGCTATATCCTCTTCTCACCGCATCAGAAATTTCGTTTCAGCTAAGTCCAATCCAGGTTTGGCAAGGCAACTTTACGATAGAGGGCCTTAAAATAAAAAATAGTGAGACAAGTCTGAAAATCAATCAGCAGGGTGAAAATAACTATACGATACTGAAAGCGACCGGGAAGAAATCGGGTAACACCAGTACCGTAAAATTTCATCTCGAAAAGGTCAACCTTGAAAACACATTAGTCCATTATATTGATGTCAATGCTGAACAACACCTTACATTCAAAAGTGAGGAATTATTAGCATCGATTCGCTCAGCAAACGATATCTACGACATCGAAGCCGAGGGTGAACTTACCACGGAGAGAATAAGCGTCAATCAAAATGAATTTTTAACCGGCAAATCCTTCCAGGTTAAAAGCGATTTGATTTATGATGACGTACAAAAGGCCCTGGTGATCAAGCCATCAACCCTGGAAGTACGGAATTCATCTTTTAGCGTGGAAGGAAATTATAAATGGAAAGAGAAAAATATTATTGATATCACTACGGAGGGAAAAGGCACAGACATTCAGACGTTACTTTCCCTGCTGACTGAAGGCGTTGCAAAAAAATTTGAACGGTACAAGAGCAAGGGTGATGTTTACATCACAGCCAAATTAAAAGGGCAGATCAGTCGGAAAACGAGTCCTTCAATTGCTATTCATTTTGGATTTAAGGATGCAACACTTTTCAATCCAGAATCTAAGTCACAAATTACCTCTGCAAGCATGGAGGGATCATTTGCCAGCCCTCAAATATTGGACATTCAGAACGCTGTCCTGGATTTGAAAAACATCAAGGGGGAGCTGAATGGCGAACCATTTACGGCGGACTTTAAGCTCCGCGATTTCAAAGATCCTGATGTAGCCTGTTCCTTTCATGGCAAACTGGATGCAGCTTCGTTATTGGATTTTTACCCGGTTCAAAATGTCGAAAAGATTTCGGGCTCATTGTTGGCGAACGTAGCTTTTGAAGGCAGGGTTGGGTTGTTAAAAAAACGGGCTACCGCCCAACGCGTTTCCACTCAGGGGACCATTGAGCTTCAAAACATTGGTCTATCCTATGGAGAGGACAAGGCTACGATGGTGCTTCAAAATCTGACGGGCAACATGCAATTCAATAATAACGACCTTGCGTTAAGCAACGTGTCTGGTAAATTGGGGAACAGCGATTTTCTCCTCAATGGATTTTTTAAAAACATCATCACTTTTTTGCTTTTTGAAAATCAGCCGATAGGGATAGAGACTGACTTGAAATCCAATTTTTTGGATGTCGACCAGCTTTTTGCTCTTGGTTTTGAAAAGCCCGAAGGGGAAGCAGCGCACAAAAAACCTCAGTATGAATTTAAGATCTCCAGAAATATCAACCTGAATTTTAATTGCGATGTGAAAGCTTTGCGCTACAAGAGGTTTCACGCCACCAATCTGAAAGGCGATTTGGTGGTCAAGAATGAAATGGCTGTGTCACGCAATATTAAGTTTAATTCAATGGGTGGTGATATGACTTTTTCCGGAATTGTAGACGCAAAAAATAACAAAGCCATTGATGTTGTAAGTACGTTTAAGCTGAATGGGATTCATGCTGATAGCGTTTTTTATGTCTTCGAAAATTTTGATCAGACTTTTATCGTGGATAAACATCTCAAGGGTCAAGCATATGCTGACGTGTCCCTGGAATTCACTTTAAATCAAAACCTCCGACTTTACCAGGAAACTCTTGTCAGTGACATCAGCACTTACATAAAGAATGGCGAGCTCAACAACTTCGAGCCCATGAAGAAATTAAATAAATATCTGAATGATGAAGGATTGAACAAGCTTCGTTTTTCGGATATCAAAAATGATATCCACATTGAAAACAAAACCATTTACATGCCGCAGATGGAGGTTCGCACCAACGTTACATCAATTAAAGTAAGCGGCACGCATACGTTCGACCAACGCATAGACTATCGTATTATCGCGCCGCTTCGAAATAATAAAAGTATCAATTATGTAGAAGCCAAAGAAGCGTTGCAGGATGATGGATCCGGCCAAAGTAAATTGTTTTTGAAGATTACCGGTACGACCGACAATTACAACGTTACCTATGATACAGAATCTGTAAAAAAGAAAATCGTCACCGATTTGAAAAAGGAAGTTCAGGAGCTAAAAGAGGCCTTTAAGAATAAAGGAACGAAGGAGAAAAAAGAGGTAGAGCTTGAGCAAGATGAATATTTCGATTGGTAAGATTTGGGTCAATCCATTTTGGAAGATTTCCGCCAATTAATTTTTTTTCATCCTATGCATCCTCGAATTCCATAACGCTTCTTTGCGGATTGCATCGTGAATGCTTGCATTTACTTCATAGCCGACCAGGAGTACGATCGTAATAAGCTGGATCCAAATCATCAGGGCAATCAACACACCGATGGAGCCGTATATCTTGTTGTAGGTCCCGAAGTTTGTGACGTAAAACGAAAATCCATAGGATACACCGAGAGAAAGGAGGGTTGCAAGCCACGAGCCGACAGAAAAAAATTTCCAATTGTAATGTATCGCTGGGCCGAAGTAATATGTGAAGGATATGGCCAGGAAAAACGCAATGAAGATCGTAATGAAGCGGAGAATGAAAAGCAAAGTTACGGTGAAGGAACTTATGTTGATCCAGTCAAACGCGGGAAGGTTCGACATTATAGCCTCCAATATAAACTGACCCACAATCAAGAGAATGATAGCCAAAAAGAGCACAAAGGTCATGTTTAAAGTAAGCCCTGTGGCGATCAGCCGCGTTTTTAAACCTCCGCGATTTTCAATGGTGCGATAGACTGCATTGAATGCGCGCATGAGCGCCATCATCCCATTCGTTGAAAGATAGACTGAAAAGAGAAAACCGAGTGAGAGCAGTCCACCACGTTGATTGTTAATGATGTCGTGGACAGTGGTAGAAACCACTTCGAACATGCTAGGCGGGATTTGTTGTCCCATAAATTCCATGATGCTTTCAGTATTAATCCCCGGGAAGTACACGGTGACATAAGGTATCAGCGTAAATAAAAAGATCACGGCCGGAAATATGGCCAGGATAAAATTAAAAGCAACACCATTTGCGCGATCCAGGATATCGTCGTTTAGTAAATTCCTCAGAAAGATTTTTATGATTTTGTAGAGCGATACGTTCTCGTACTTCTGAAAGCGCACTTTTTTTAGCCAGTTAATGACTAGCATGCCCGGATTCCATTGCAATATGAGTCGCCTGTATTTGTATTTCATTTGAAAAAGGGCTCCAGAACTTTTTCCATAGATTCCGGTGGCCGGCAAGGTCTAGATGATTGTTTGTCGACAAACACCAACAAAGTTTCACCGATGTTTATGAGTTTATTTTCTTCGTTATAAATTTCATATTCAAACTTAATCCGAATGCCGGGCTTGTGCCGGATGGTACAAACTATCCGGAGTAGTTCATCATAACGGCCGGGCGCAATAAATTTTGATTTGTTTTCCAGCACAGGCATAATAATGCCTTGCGCTTCAATGGATTTGTACGTTAATCCCAGCTGGCGTAAACTTTCGACGCGAGCTACCTCGTAGTACATTGCATAAAATCCATAGTACACATATCCCATCTGATCCGTTTCACCATAGCGTACCCTAACCGTTGTTTCAGAAGTATACATTAGGTTAACGTTTTCTTAAAGCTGCGCCCTTTCGTTGCTCAATCGTAAGCGCTTTCTGATAACGAATGGCGTTGTTCATGTGTTCCTTGTAATCGCTGGTAAAATTATGCCGTCCGGAAAAATCTTCTTTTGCGCACATATAGAGGTAGTCACTGGGTTTGAAGTTTAATACTGCTTCGAGAGAATTTATCTCGGGCATGTTTATAGGCCCTGGAGGAAGTCCAGCATATTTATAAGTATTGTATGGTGAGTCTATTTCTTTGTGGACGTTCAAAATGCGTTTTAGGGTAAAATCACCGACGGCGAAAACCAGCGTTGGATCCGCCTGAAGTGGGATTCCTTGTTTTAACCGGTTCATGTACAGACCTGCGATCGTAGGTGCTTCATCCTCGCGTACGGACTCTGCCTGAACCACGGAAGCGAGGACTGAGACTTCCGTGAGCGTCAATCCAATTTTTTTTGCCTTTTCTTTTCGCTCGTCAGTCCAGAACTTTTCATACTCTTGATACATTCTTTTGACCAACGCCTCGGGAACGATATTGTAGTAAACCTTGTAAGTATTAGGGATAAACATTACCAGGATATTATCTTTATTCAAACCATTAGAATTGCTCATCGCAAATTGGACAACCGCGGCTTCAAATTCCTGCGGGGTCATTCCAAGGTTTCTGGTAATTTTTTCAGCAAGTTCTGGTATCAACCGCACGTTATTAAAAGTGATACTCACGGGATCTTGGGCCCCGGACTTTAGCAGCTGAATGGCGCGCAGGTTGCTCATGTTTTCTTTTAACATGTACCTTCCCGGTTTTATTTGTTCGTCATAATCCATGATTTTAGCTAAGAAGCTGAACGAAATCAAATCCTGCACAAACTTCCCATCATGAAGTTCCTTTTGGACATCTTTGAAAGTTTGCCCTTCCTTAACAATTAAAATTCTATTTTCCTGGTCGACTAAAATATTTGGCGTGTAAACCACTTGATAGGCATAAAAGGAAAATGATATGCCTAAAACAGAAACAACCAAAAAGAAAATCAAACGCTTATTGAACTTCATAACTCGCACTTATAACTCCAAAAATAATAAAACATACTTAGTTGAACGTTATCCTCATCACGGACCGTCTAAAATGGTATTCGTAGCACGCAATGGCCGATAACCGATCCGTAATTTCATTTGATAACAATCATCTTTAACTTTAGACTTCCAAATGACCGCTGAACTATTAAAAATCCATCCCTTAAATCCTGAAGGTAGGAAGATCCAACGGACCATTGAGATTTTAAAACGAGGCGGAATTATTATTTATCCCACTGATACCATTTATGGAATTGGCTGTGATTTGATGAATCGGAAAGCTATCGAACGGCTTTGTCGTGTGATGGACATCAAGCCACATAAACTCGACCTGTCCTTTATCTGCAATGACTTGAGCCATATTTCCGAATATGTGAAGCGTATCGACACACCTGTTTTTAAAATTTTGAAAAAAGCGCTGCCTGGACCCTATACTTTTATTCTTGAATCCAGTAGCAAAGTGCCACGAATCCTGGATGTAAATAAAAAAACGGTGGGAATTCGAATCCCGAATCATGCTATTCCGCGGTCTATTGTGGCCCAACTTGGCAATCCTTTAATCAATTCATCAATAAAGGACGACGATATCATTAAAGCGTACACGACCGATCCTGATGAAATCTATGAGGACTTTAAACATTCTGTTGACTTGGTGATCGATGGTGGACCGGGAAATAATATTCCATCGAGTGTGATTGATTGTACGGGTGATCAGATTGTAATTGTACGCGAGGGCCTGGGAAGCGTAGACCAGTTCACCTGATACCCTAAAATAATCGGGAAGTATTTTTTGTTGCGTTGTGAAACCTACGGGGATATTCTATTTTTGTTGGCAATTAAAAGCAGTTCTTTATCATGCTTAACAGAAGAAGCCTTCGGATTAAAGTGATGCAAAGTTTATTCGCGCTTCAGCAGTGTAAGGACGCGAACTACGAATTGTGCCTGGAAAAAATAAATGAAATGCTTTCACCGGATTTAAATTCCATGGAAGTTCAGAATAAGGCACAACTCGCAACGCAGAAGAAGCAGGCCCTTCAGCTTTTCAAAGAGGCATTTGCCAATGAAGAAACCTCTATAGACGATAAAGATGTCAAAATCAAAAAGACGGTAAACGATTGTTTAAATTTCTATTCCAATCAAAGTAGGAAAGATTCGACATTCTTTGCCAAGAATCTGGTGAGTGAGGTGGAGAAAATTTATGATCGCTACATTGCCGTCCTTTCGTTAGCAGTTGAGTTTCTGGAGTTAGCTGAATCAGACAAGAAAGTAAGCCACAAAAACTTTGCGCATAATCGTTGGATCAACGCTCTTCGTGATAGTCCGGAAATGAAGAAGGAGCTTAAAAAAATCGGCAAGCACTGGAGTGATAAAATGGATCGCGTGAGGGTATGGTTCCGCGACGTGGTTCGACAAGATACGGAGTACCTACACTACTTAGACAGAAAAAACCCATCGCTTGAGGATCAAAAACGATTTGCTAACCATTTATTCAAAAAGGTCATTCTGGGCAAAACGGTGATCAATGAGTATTTCGAGGAAGAAGTTCAACGTTGGGCTGAGGATAAGGAGATCGTGAAAGGACTAGTAGAAAAAACAGTAAAATCCTTTGATCCTGAAACCAAAACTGCACTTACCCTACATACACTCTCTGTCAATTGGGAAGACGACAAGGATTTCATAGAGAAGCTTTATGATAGGGGTTCTCAGCTCGACGCCAAGTATAAATCGCTTATTGCTAACAATACGCGAAATTGGGAAGTTGACAGGCTCCCGCTGACGGACCGTATAATTTTAGAGATGGCTATCGCGGAGCTGATCATTTTTCCGAACATACCGGTAAAAGTGTCGATCAATGAATATATCGAGCTTGCGAAAAATTACAGCACCCCTAAGAGCCGTCAGTTTATCAACGGTATTTTAGATGTTATGTCCAAGGAATTGAAAAGTGCAGGCGATGTAAAGAAGAGCGGTCGAGGCCTTATCGATAACAAATAGTGTTCCGGGGTATCAGAAAAAAAATTCCACCAGGCACTTATCGGTATAAATCATGCGATAAAAGAGCATAATGGCCTCCATCCTTACATGATTTGTTAAAAATTGTTAAAATTTTGAATTTGCATTCAGACTCTAATTAATTTTAAAAGTTTATGAGCAA
This sequence comes from uncultured Bacteroidota bacterium, assembly GCA_963813425.1. Classification (GTDB taxonomy): domain Bacteria; phylum Bacteroidota; class Bacteroidia; order Cytophagales; family Cyclobacteriaceae; genus Chryseolinea. Next base: position 343,702 of record CAWEZB010000008.1, on the reverse strand, counting down.
AAAAAGCGGAAATGCAATGGTGGCGTTCCTTTTCGGGGCGGCAGCGGGTGCTGTACTTGGAATTCTGTACGCACCAGATAAAGGAACCAATACTCGCGAGAAGTTGTCATTTCAACTTGATAAGTACCGCAAGATGTTGGAAAATTTGATTGATGATTTTGTTTCAGGAAAGGAAACACCCCTGACAAGCGAGGCAAAATCGCAAGGTCAAAAGGTAGTGGATGAAGCCAAGAACAAAGCGGAACGGCTACTCGAAGATGTTGATGAACTCCTGGAACAGATTCGAGGAAAAAAAGGTTAATGGAGAACTTAAACTTGAACCGATAAATTGGAGTAAAAAATTATGAAACAGAATGTTTTGAAATCCTTTGTATTTTTTGGCCTGCTGATCCTGTTAGCAGCTGCCTGCAAAGACCGTGATGCTGAGAAGAAAATTGCGCAATTGGAGAGCCGTCTCGCAGAGCTCGAAGGTAAAAAATCACCTGACCCAGCAGCACCGTCCACACCCGTTGCGACTGCGCCAGAAACGAAACCTGATGGCCCACTTCCAGCGATGGAATTTGGCACAATCGACCATGATTTTGGTACTATAAACGAAGGCGACATTGTGGAGCATACTTATTCGTTTAAAAATACCGGTGCAGCGCCCTTAATCATTCAAAGCGCTCAGGGTTCGTGTGGATGTACCGTGCCGGACTGGACCAAAGAGCCTATACCAGTGGGTGGTACCGGTTTTGTCAAAGCTAAATTTGACACCAATGGAAAGACCAATGCCCAGAATAAAACTGTGACTGTAACAGCCAATACCTGGCCCAAACAAACAGTATTGCGATTTAAGGCAATGGTAATGCCGAAGGCCACTTCTACGGAAGGTCCGGTTAAGAAATAGATTAATTTTTTTTTAAGATATACATCCCAATCCTCCGCAAGGTTGATTGGGATGTTTGTTTTAATTGAGATAACTTTGGTCCCTAAAATTTAAACTTATGTACGGCATTTTGCTCCAAGCTCAAACACAATCAAACCCGATTTATCAATATGTAATTTTTGGGGGAATCATTATCGTATTTTACTTCTTTATGATTCGCCCTCAGCAGAAGAAGGCAAAAGATCAAAAGAAGTTTATCGATGAGGTCAAAAAAGGTGACTACGTTATTACCATCGGCGGGGCTCACGGACATGTAGCTGAACTTGATGGGGATACCTTCATTCTGGAAGTGGAAAAAGGCGGAAGAATACGATTTAATAAATCTGCCATTTCCCTGGAAGCTACAAAGGCTGCCAATAAGAAATAAAAGCGGCTGCGAACCTAGCGCCTACAATATGTAATGAGCTTTATTCAGTCCATATTTAACCTGCTGAGGTTTAACAGTAGAAATTGGAAGGCCGTAGGCCTCTGCATCTTTGCAGCTACGATCTTTTGGTTTTTTAATGCCCTGAATAAAAATTATACTACCAACATTAACCTGCCCCTGGTCTTTGACTTTGACCGTGAGCGATACATCCCGATCAGGCCGCTCCCTGAAGTGGTGCGTTTTAATGTCACCGGAGTAGGCTGGAACCTGTTTCGAAGAAGCGTTGGATTAAAGTTTCCGCCTTTGGTTGTTCCTTTACCACAACCAAGCGATGTAAAAAAAATTGTCGGAAGTACGCTGCCTGCACTGGTATCTAATCAGCCGGAAGGTTTTGCAATTAATTTTGTACTAACGGACACCCTGCATGTGGCGATCGCACGCAAGAAAAAAAAGGTTATAAAGTTACGAGTAGATATACCAACGTTGTTGTTGAAAAAAGGGTACGGCTTAGTGAGTGATATAAAAGTTATGCCTGACACGGTGTCAATAGAAGGTCCGGCAGAATTGATTGACAGTTTGCCAAAGTTTGTGGATTTGAAATTGGATGATCGGAATATCGACGATGATTTCGCCGAGAACATTGAAGTAAAATTTTTGAACGACGAACTTATTAAACGCAATCCCCCAACGGTGCTGGTAACATTTCAGGTTGACCGATATGTTGAGATTGAAAAATCCATTCCACTTGAAATTGCGAATCCTCCTAAAAATTCATGGCCGGTTATAGAAGGAAAAAAATTGGAATGTAGAGTAGCGATACCGGAATCTGCACAGAATACGTTTGCGCCTGATTCGATGAAGGCTGTTGTAGATCTTGAAAACGTAACAAAGGGACAAAACAAATTATTACCGATCATCGTTGGCCTTCCTCCTTATTCGCGCATCATAAAGCTGGATTCGATATCCATAAAATTTTAAATCGGTTGAAAACACCACTCCAAATTGGAATCACCGGCGGTATAGGATCCGGGAAAAGTTTGGTATGCAAAATCTTTCAATGCTTAGGCATATCGGTATATGATGCGGACAGCCATGCGAAAGAATTAATGACCACCGATGGAATACTGGTATCTGAGATCAAGAAAGAATTCGGAGTATTGTCTTATAACGTCGATGGAAGCTTGAATCGCGCGTATTTAGCTAATACAGTTTTCAATGATTCAGAACGACTAGAGACGTTAAATGCGCTGGTTCATCCCAGGGTGGGTTTAGACTACAAACAGTGGGTGGACCAACGAAAAGATCAACCTTATGTATTGAAGGAAGCGGCCTTACTTTTTGAGGCAAATTCTCATCAATCACTGGATAAGGTTATTGTTGTTCATGCAAATGAGGCGCTGCGGGTTCGACGTGTTCTAAAAAGGGACCACCACCGAACAACCGAACAAGTCTTAGCCATTATAGAAAATCAAATGCCGGAGGCGGAGAAATTGAAAAGAGCTGATTTTATGATTCGAAATGATGAGACTATCCTTTTGATCCCACAGGTGCTGGTCTTGCACCATCGCTTTATTTCAACGCATTCGTTGTAAATCAGAACCGGATCACCAGGACGGTTGTTACTTAAATGCCTAGAATTTCATTATGTATAAATCGATTCGAATTGTTGTATTACTAACGGTAACTATGTTTTTGATTGGATCTTGCAACGAAAAGAAACCACAACAGGCAGGGGGAGCTGGAAGGCAACAAGGGCCGATTCCTGTCGATGGTTTTATTGTGTCAGAAAGGACCATCTCTGAAAACATAGAAGTTCCAGGATCCCTGCTTCCTTTTGAAGAAACGCAAATACGCGCGGAGGTTGGAGGTCGCGTTGTACAACTGAATATTAACGAGGGATCTGAAGTTAATAAGGGATCCCTATTGGTTAAATTATTTGACAAAGATTTACAGGCGCAGTTAAGGAAGCTCGAAGTGCAACTGAAAATCAAGCAAAAATCGGAGGAAAGAAGTAGCGAGTTATTGAAAATACAGGGGATCAGTCAACAGGATTACGATTTGAGTGCTTTGGATGTGGAGAATTTAAGGGCAGACATTGAATCAACACAAATAGCGATTTCAAGAACCGAAATCCGTGCGCCCTATTCTGGACGCGTTGGCTTACGCAACGTCAGTCTCGGAGCTTATATTGGCCAGAACGATATCATTACCATCATTCGCCAAGTGGACAAACTAAAGCTAGAATTTTCGATCCCTGAAAAATATGCAAGGGAAATAACACCTGGTTACATTATAACCTTCCAGGTGGATGGTGGTAAGGGGTACCACAAAGCCAAGGTAATGGCGACTGAAAATAGTGTGGATCAGAATACACGGACGCTCAAAGTTAGAGGGGTTGTAGAGGCAAATCATCCAGAGCTCATCCCAGGAGTTTTTGCGAAGGTAAATTTGCAACTGGGTAAAAATAGCAAAGCTCTCATGGTGCCTACCCAGTCCGTTATACCCACGTCCAGAAACAAACAAGTTATCGTTGTACGAAGGGATAGTGTCCTGTATTCAGTTGTCGAAACTGGAACTAGGGATTCAGCTTTTGTTCACATCACGAGTGGGCTAAAGGTAGGTGATACAGTTGTCACGACTGGCCTCATGGCGATTCGACCAGATTCGAAAGTCAAAGTTACGCGTGTTGCAGATAGAAAATAATGAAGACTTAAATTAAGCGGTTATGAATATTTCAGAACTAAGTTTAAGACGGCCAATACTTGCCTTTGTCATGAACATCATGATTGTGTTGTTCGGATTAATCGGCTATAAGTTTCTGGGTATACGGGATTACCCGGCGATCGATCCTCCTAACGTTAATGTTCGTACATCATATTCCGGAGCGAATGCGGATATTATTGAGTCGCAAATTACTGAACCTCTTGAAAAATCTATTAATGGGATCGCAGGTATAAAAAATATCACCTCACTGTCGAGTGTCGGCACGAGCAATATTAACATTGAATTTGAACTCGGTATAGACCTGGAGGCCGCAGCCAACGATGTAAGGGATAAAGTTTCTCAATCGGTCCGTCAATTACCGCAAGACCTTACCAGCCCCCCGGTCGTGTCGAAAGCCGATGCTAACGCTGATGCTATACTTTCAATGACAGTACAAAGCAACACCAGGAATGCCCTTCAATTGACAGACTATGCCACCAATACCCTGGCAGAACGCTTGCAAACAATCCCAGGTGTTAGCAGTATTCAGGTATGGGGTGAACGAAAGTATGCCATGCGGATCTGGCTTGATCCAGGCAAACTGAGTGCCTATAGCCTTACCCCGCTTGATATACAAACTGCCTTGAACAGGGAAAACGTAGAACTTCCTTCTGGAAAGATTGCCGGAAATACCACCGAACTGACGGTGCGAACCTTCGGCCGGCTTTATACAGAAGAGGATTTTGAAAATGTAATTATAAAGTCCGGCGCTCAGGGTGACATTAGGTTAAAGAACGTGGGTGAAGCGATCCTTGGACCTGAGAATGAGGAATCGCAGGGACGCGAAAGCAATGTTACAATGGTGGCCTTAGGGCTCGTACCGCTACCGGGGGCCAACTATGTTGAGATCGCTAACGAGTTTTACAGACGGTTAGAACAAATCGAAAAGGATGTCCCTGAAGATATAAACCTTAAAATTCTGATGGATCAAACCGTTTTCATCAAACGCGCCATCAGCGAAGTGGAAGAAACGCTCCTCATTTCGATAATCCTGGTTGTTCTGATTATTTACCTCTTTTTTAGAGACATGGTCATTGCAATTCGTCCACTGATAGACATACCCGTTTCGTTGGTAGCCACTTTCTTCATTATGTATTTGTGCGGCTTCTCGATCAACGTATTAACGATGTTGGGTATCGTACTGGCTACCGGTTTGGTCGTGGACGACGGTATTGTCGTTACGGAAAATATTTATAAGAAATTGGAAGGTGGGATGAATAAATATCAGGCTGCTAAGGAGGGTTCAAAGGAAATTTTCTTTGCGGTTATTTCAACATCCATTACCCTGGCCGTTGTGTTTCTTCCTATACTTTTCCTGGAAGGATTTGTCGGCAGACTTTTCAGGGAATTCGGTATTGTTGTGGCAGGAGCCGTGCTGGTATCTTGCTTTGTTTCGTTAACACTGACTCCGGTATTGAGCGTTAAACTGACCCGCAGCAAACACGAGCATTCCTGGTTTTACCGGAAGACTGAGCCATTCTTCAGCGGAATGGAAAACGGTTATCGCAGGTGGCTTGCCGGGTTTATGAAAGTTCGCTGGTTATCTTTTATAATAATTGCCCTTTGCCTTGCATCAGCATATTTTATCGGTACTACTCTTCAATCAGAACTAGCGCCCATGGAAGATAGAAACCAATTCCGTCTCCAACTTACGGCCGTTGAAGGGACGTCCTTTGATTACATGGATCAGTACGTTCAGAAGATGGTTACATTCGTGCAAGATTCGATCCCCGAAGCTAAAACGGCATTTTCTGTTACAGCGCCTGGTTTTGCGGGAGCGGGATCCGTCAATATGGGTTTTGTGCGCGTAACGCTAACCGATCCAAACGAGCGAGACCGGTCTCAACAGGAAATTGTTGATATGGTGAGCAGAAATCTGAGTCGTTTTCCAGAAGGGCGGGCATTTCCGATTCAGGAACAAACAATTTCTGTTAATCGAAGAGGTGGACTGCCCGTTCAATTTGTTATTCAGCATAATAATTTTGAGAAATTGAAAGAAGTGCTCCCGAAATTTTTAGAGGCTGCTAATGCTAATCCCGTTCTGCAAGGCGTGGATTTCGATTTGAAATTCAATAAACCTGAACTTAGAGTTCAAATTAACAGACTAAAAGCTGCTCAGCTTGGCGTATCGGTTCAAGACATAGCCCAAACGTTGCAGCTTGCTTATAGTAACCTTCGTTTTGGATTCTTTACCAGGGATGGGAAACAATATCAGGTGATGGGACAAGTAACCAGGGTAGACCGGGATGATCCCGATGATCTTAAGAATTTGTACGTCAGGACAAATTCAGGACAACTTATTTCTCTCGACAATGTCGTGTCGGTTGAAGAGTCGACAACACCGCCTACGTTGTATCACTTTAATCGTTACAAGTCAGCCACCATTTCAGCAGGCCTTGCGCCGGGCAAGACCGTTGGCGATGGCATAAAAGCCATGGAAGAGATCAAGGCACAGGTCCTGGATGATACTTTCACGACATCATTAACCGGCACTTCACGCGACCTTTCCGAAAGTTCAAGCAATACATCGTTTGCTTTTTTATTGGCACTCGTTTTAATTTATCTGATCCTTGCAGCTCAGTTTGAAAGCTTCGTTGATCCACTGACGATAATGTTTACTGTACCGCTTGCGATCGCAGGAGCCATTCTGGCGCTGTCTATTTTCGGCCAGACCATTAACATCTTCTCACAGATTGGTATGATTATGCTGATCGGACTGGTAACAAAAAATGGAATTCTTATCGTTGAGTTTGCGAATCAGAAAAGAGAAGAAGGTCTTTCCAGAATGGAAGCGGTACTGGAAGCTTCCCGCCTTCGTCTTCGTCCCATATTAATGACGAGCCTCGCGATGGCGTTGGGCTCATTGCCTCTTGCCTTGTCAATCGGCGCTGCTTCCTCCAGCCGGCAACCCCTGGGAATCGTTATTGTTGGTGGAGTTTTATTCTCGTTGGTACTTACTTTATTTGTAATTCCAGCCATGTATTCATACTTATCACGTCAGCGCAAGCATATAGAATTTGATGTCAAAGCTCCAGAGCAAAAGGAATTGGTGTATGAAATTTAGTTTTTTCGGCGTACTACTGATTTTATTTTACAATACTTCAACGGCTCAGGAAAAAATTTCCATTGAACAAGTTGTCGCCCTGGCTTTAGAGCGTAATTATGATATCAAACTTTCGCAAAATGTTTTGCTAGCCGCCTCTACCGACGATAAATATGCGCCTGGTGCATTCCTTCCTACGCTCAACGCTACCGGTACACGTGTGTGGAACAACAATAATCAGAAACAAGAATTGGCAAACGGTGACGATGTAGAGCGAAATGGCGTTGAATCCAATATTTTGACCGGGTCCGTCCAGTTGCAATGGATGCTTTTTGATGGAACACGGATGTTTGCTACACGAGAAAGAATTTCGCAAATCGAAGAGCAGGGAGAGTTGTTTGTGAAGGAACAAATGGTGAATACCATTGCCCAGGTCATTACTAATTATCACAACATTGTCAGGCAAAAGCAACAACTCAAAGCGATCCGGGAACAAATGGGTGTGAGTGAGGAACGTGTGAAACTAGCGAGCCGCAAATTGGAAGTTGGCACCGGAGGAAAACCGGAATTGCTTCAAGCCAAGGTTGACTTAAATGCTCAACGCACGGATGTACTGGTGCAACAAACACTAATCCAGCAATTAAAGGATCAATTGAATGGATTAGTCGATATGCAGTTGCCGTCCGCTTACGACGTGGCGGACACAATTATAATCAATCTTGACCTTAAGTTGGACGACATTTCCTCCGACATCGAAAATAGAAATTATACCCTCCTGTCTGCAAAAAAAGAAATCGATATCGCGAATCTGCTTGTGCGTGAACGGAAAGGTGAACGGTACCCCTTCCTTTATTTTAACTCCGCCGTGAATTATTCAAAACGGGAAACATCGTTTGCCATCAATAATTTTACGCCGCTTTTTGATCAGAACAGAGGGTACAACTATGGCTTCTCGCTGTCGTTTCCAATACTGAATGGTTTTAATAATCGGAGATTAATACAACAGGCCAGGATTTCCTCGGACAGGCAAATAATATTGTATCAGCAGCAAAAGGTCGATATTGATGTGCGCCTTCGAAATGCATTTGTGAATTATATAAATGCTAAAGAAGTGCTTGTCATTGAAGAAGAAAACATTCTTTTGGCCAAAGAAAATCTGGCTATCACGTTGGAAATTTTCAAACGGGGTTTAACCACATTCATCGAATTGCGCACTGCTCAGCAAAGTCTTGCAGACGCATACGACAGGGTAATCAACGCCCGTTTCCTGGCGAAGGTTGCTGAAACAGAATTGTTAAGACTAAACAGCGGCCTCCTTACAGCCGTGCCGCCATTGTTAAGATAATTTTTCACTACTGCCCGTATATTTTACGAGACCGTGTAAATTACTGCTATGATTCAGGAAATACACGAAGCAGCTGCCTATCTTAAATCGAAAGGAGTTGAAAAACCCGAGATCGGAGTGATCCTTGGTACTGGACTTGGCAATCAATTTATTCAGCAGATTGGGCAACCTATCACCATTGACTACAAAGATATTCCACACTTCCCAGCATCAACCATAGAATTTCACAAGGGAAAATTATTGTACGGCGATATTGCTGGAAAAAAGATTCTGGCTATGCAAGGCAGGTACCACTACTACGAAGGATACACCATGCAAAAGATCACGTTGCCCGTTCGCGTAATGAAAGCCGTCGGCGTAAAATACTTGCTTATTTCCAACGCCTCGGGCAACATGAATTTGGATTGGAAAAAGGGGGAGCTGATGTTAATTGATGATCACATCAATTTACAGCCTGAAAATCCTTTGCGTGGTATTAATCACGATGAGCTCGGTCCGCGATTTCCTGACATGAGCCAGCCATATTCAAAAATGCTTAACGAAAAATTAATAAGTATTGCGAAGGAGAAAGGGATAAAACTTAATGTCGGTGTCTATGCTTGTGTGACCGGGCCAAACCTGGAAACGCGTGCCGAGTATCGATACCTTCGACGCATCGGCGCCGATATAGTGGGGATGAGCACTGTGCCTGAAGTCATCGTAGCGAACCATGCAGGCTTGCCCTGCTGTGCGATCTCTGTCCTTACAGATGATTGTGATCCTGATAATTTACATCCTGTAGCCATTTCAGAAATACTTGAAGTCGCGGGAAAAGGCGAAAATAAATTGACTGAACTTTACATTGCGTTAATTCATTCGTTGTAAAACAGCGTGACAAAATATCAATCTCTTATGAAGCATTTACTGATACTGCATTTGATTAGCATCTCCGTTGTGCTCTACGCGCAAAAAAACAAGTCCCTGCAGGTCACTTCTCCAGATGGAGCGATTATCGTCAATGTCGAGGCGGGCGTTAAATTGGAATGGTCCATAAAGCACAAGGGGCAACTGATTGTTTTACCGTCCGCCATCGGGCTACAACTTGAAAGTGGCGAAATGCTGGGTGATGATCCGAAAATTACATCTTCTAAAATGGAAAAAGTTAAGAAGGAAATTTCGGCCATAAATTATAAGAAGGCTACTATTCTGGATGAATACAATCAATTAACAATCCGGTGTAAAGGGGATTTTGGCGTACTTTTCAGAGCGTATAACGACGGCGTTGCCTATAGGATTTTCACGTCAAAAAAAGAAGACCTGACCATCAAAAACGAAATCGTAAATTTCAATTTCGGGGAGGATCACAATGCTTTTATTCCCTTTGTTAGAGACCTAAGGGGAACAGAAATCTATGTCAACTCATTTGAGGCCTTATACAAGGAGATTAACATTTCTAAAATCAACAAGGATACGCTCGCATTCCTGCCATTGCTGGTAGATGTCGGTGATGGAAAAAAAGCAGTCATACTGGAAGCTGACCTGGAAAATTATCCTGGAATGTTTGTCAATGTGAATCGAGCAAACACGCCAAGGGTTGGTCGGCGCGTTTGCTCCATATCCCTTGGAGGAAAAGCAAGGCGGCTTCAACATGTTGAACCTTATGGTCACGAAACGGGCCGACTACATCGCTAAAACCAGAGGCACCCGTAGCTACCCCTGGCGAGCCATCGTGATCAGTCAAAGCGATAAAGAACTTCTTAATAATGATCTTGTTCAAAAGCTCGCGGCATCCCCACGCATTGCCGACGTTTCCTGGATCAAACCTGGAAAAGTTGCGTGGGACTGGTGGAATAACTGGAATATCTCTCACGTCGACTTCAGAGCAGGGATAAACACACCTACCTACAAGTACTACATAGACTTTGCAGCTGCGAATAAATTGGAGTACATCGTCATGGATGAAGGCTGGTCGGTCAGCACGGACATGACGAAAGTATCTTCGAAGATCGACCTTGATGAAATTGTTGAATACGGGAAGCAAAAAGGTGTCGGTGTTATTCTTTGGGCAACCTGGTATGCGCTGACACAACAAATGGACGAAGTATTTGAAAAGTATTCCAAGATGGGTGTTAAAGGATTTAAGATCGACTTTTTCGATCGCGATGATCAAAAGGCGATTGCTTCAACGTATGAGATCGCAGAAAAGGCAGCCAAATATAAATTAATGGTCGACCTGCACGGCATTTATAAGCCAACAGGCCTTCAACGAACGTATCCCAACGTTGTCGGATTTGAGGGCGTAAAGGGAATGGAAAATACCAAGTGGGCCCGGGATGATGTTCCGCGTTACGATGTTTCAATACCTTTTATCCGTATGGTAGCCGGACCGATGGATTATACGCCGGGTGCAATGAAGAATGCCAACCGGGATAACTTCCGGTCTATACATGCCGCACCCATGAGTCAAGGCACCCGTTGTCATCAGTTGGCCATGTACGTAATTTTTGAGGAACCAATTAAAATGCTTTCCGATAACCCGACGATTTATATGAAGGAACAGGAATGCACCGATTTCATAGCCAAGATCCCAACGATCTTTGATGAGACCGTGGCTATGGATGGTAGAGTCGGCGAGTACGCAGTCATTGCCCGCAGCAAGGCAGGTACCTGGTACGTTGGAGCGATGAGCAATTGGGATGCCCGTGAGTTAGCGCTGGATTTTTCATTTCTTCCAAAAGGCACGTATGAAGCGGAAGTATTCAGGGACGGTATCAACGCTGACCGGGATGCTACGGATTATAAGAAAGAGTTGATCAAAATTGATTCAGGCGATAAGTTAAAAATTCAAATTTCACCTGGTGGAGGATGGGCCGCGATATTGAGGAAGATCAATCAGAATTAGACGCGCTCCAGCTATCACGTTTAACGGATTCAATTTCGTCGGGGTTATTAATGTTGATCATTGGGATTGAATGAGCCTTCATTCTCCGGTTCCTCAATAGATTGGCAATCTATTATCATATCGGACTCAGAAGGTCTTCTAAATTCGCCTTTCTTATACGGTAACGTTTTGTCAGCATAAACCTTAAGCATATAGTTCTCCCATATAGGCCTGGCCGTTCGTCCACCTTGGCCCAGTGCCCACTCGCGGTAGTGTATGCTCGGTTCATCCCCGCCAACCCAGCCACCGGACACCAGGTTATGTGTAACACCGATATACCATCCATCCGAAGCATTATTTGTCGTGCCCGTCTTCGCGCCGATTTCATTATCTGATTTCAAATCTTCAGGCAGTGTAGTAGAATTACCGCCTTCCTCCTCCACACCTCCCATTAACATGTAGACCATTTTAAAAGCCGTCTGCTCACTCATCGCTTGCCTTGTCCTTGGTACAAAATTTTCAAGCACATTTCCATTCTTGTCTTCGATTCGGGAAATATAAAAGGGTTCAGTATGCATCCCGAGATTCACAAATGTGGAGTAACCACCAAGAAGTTCGTACAATGAAACATTATTCACGCCCAGGCACAATGCAGGCACTGCATCGAGGTGACTTTTAATCCCGGCTCGTTTTGCGAAATCGACGATATTCTCTGCGCCTACCTTCTGCAAAATCTGCGCTGTGATTGTGTTCTTCGATAGTGCTAATGCGCGCCTCAGACTGAGCCACTCTCCGGTACCGCGATCTCCTCCCGCATTTGGCGGCGACCAGGTACGTCCGCCTGCAAGTTTAAACGTCGGTGAGATGTCCTGAAACTTCAGACATGGACTGTACCCAGCTTCCATAGCCATACCGTATACGAATGGCTTAAAGGTAGAACCTGGCTGCCGGGTTCCCTGTCGTACGTGATCGTACTTGAAATATTTAAAATTGATACCGCCGACCCAGGCTTTGACAGCACCGGTTTGAGGGTTCATAGACATAAAGCCTGCCTGCAGAAAACGCTTGTAGTAGTTCAAAGAGTCCATGGAACTGAATAACGTGTCGCGGTCTCCATTCCAGGTAAAAATGGTCATCGGCTTTTTAACGTTTAGCATGAGGCTGATTGAATCGCTGTCTGCTCCATATTTATTCACGAGATTTCGATATGCTTCACTTTGTTTGATTCGAGAATCTAAAAATCCTTCGAGCTCATTCCCATCTGGGTCCGTCCATGGATTTTCGTTTTTCCAATGATTGTCAAAAGTTTTTTGCTGCATACTCATGCTTTCTTCCAGGGCTTGAACCGCGTAGCGCTGGAGCCGGCTGTCTATCGTTGTATGAATTTTAAGACCGGCTTCATGTAGGTTCAGCCCCCGTATTTTACACCATCTTTTCAATTCATCTTCAATGGCGGTTCTGAAGTATGTCGCAATACCTACGTTCTGATCTTGACGGGAAAATTTTAACGCAATGGGTAGGCGTAGAATAGAATCGTAAGAAGCCTTAGCTTTTATATATCCATGTTGATATAGTTTTGCAAGAACTTCGTTTCTCTTTGATAAAGCATTTTTTGGTCTTCGCCTGGGATTAAATAATGATGGATTTTGCAACATTCCCACAAGGACAGCGGACTCCTGAATATTTAATTGGGCCGGTTGTTTGCTGAAATACGTTTCGGCTGCAACCTTTATACCATACGCTCCATTGCTGAAGCTGCAAGTATTCAAATACATGGCGATGATTTCCTCTTTGGTGAAATTTCGTTCAAGATGAACCGAGATCATCCATTCCTTATTTTTTTGAACAATCCTCCGGACTAATGGATGAAATTTTGCCAAGGTTCCATCCAACTGTGGGTTAAGCGTGAAGAGATTCTTTGCCAATTGCTGAGTGAGTGTACTACCGCCTCCTTGAGCGTTAAAAGTGACTACGCCATATATCGCTCTAAGGAATGCCCAGAAGTCCATGCCAGAATGATTATGAAATCTGTGATCTTCGGATATTAACAATGTATTTACGAGGACAGCAGGAAGCTGGTCATACGTAACCTGACTTCGATTATACAGGAAATAGCGACCCAGCGACACACCATCCGCAGAGATTAAATCGGACGACAAATCATTCTCTGGATTTTCAATTGCCTTCAAGCTTGGCATACCACCAAACAAGCCGAAAAGATCAATGCGTACTGAATATAAATACAACAGCGCTCCAATAACCACGGACAATAGAAGAATCCAAACTATTTTTATCGTGCGTTGAAACCATGCGTGTTCTCTTAGCAAAATTTTGTTCAATTTCTGCAGCATAGTTTGTCTCAAAGAAACAATAGCAGGCGTCAGTTGGAACGCCGCATAAAAAAATGGCGACTACAATTGACAAAATTATTAGACGCTAAGCAAGAATAGTTTGTGGATTTGAAGTGGGCACAAAGCTCTCTTTTTTCCCGGTTATTAGCTGCTGATTGCAGATGTCATCGAATGCAGGTAATAGGTCGCTCAGCTCTATAAGAGCCTGGAATTTCAACCCATTTTTTTCCATCTTTTCCTCGTAAAAAGAAACTGTATTGGAAAAACAGTGAAGTCCATATTCGTATTTTAATTTGCCACTCACCGAGTTGTCATCCTTCCAGTCCTTCTCAGTTTTCCAGTTATGAGTCTGCAATTGGACCTGAAGCAATAACTTTCCGTTCTCTTTAAGCTTTTTGTAGAATAATGAAAAAATGTCATCAACCAGTTTTTCTGAAACGTGTTGCAAAACAGCAAAGCTATAGATCAAGTCTACGGAATTATCGGGAATGGTATCCGTTTGATTCTTAAAAACGTTTAAATAATGAAGGTTGTCTCTGTGATTGATCGTGTCTCCACAAAGTAAGACGCCGTCAGAAATATCAACAGCGTATACTTTATTAGTTCGTTCGGCAACGGGCCGAGCCAGAAAACCGGGCCCACAGCCATAGTCCATTACGACGGACTGGGGAGAAACATACTTTGAAATCAAGTGTTTAAAAAGCAGCCGCCGACTGGCCACCAGCCTTTTGTATTCGCTGAGTAAAAAGGATTTTCTATCCAATTCTTTTGAGTGGAGAAAATAATGTGGGCTTAACGCCAAGATGTTCAGGGCAACAGTTTTCTTGTACTTCTTTGGCGTGCTTTTTAACAGTGCCTTAATCCACTTTGCATCCAGGAACGTTTGGGTATCCTTGCCAAGAATGAAATACATTTTTAGGGTGAATAGAAATTTTTTGAACATTTGAGTAGTATTTTGTTGAACATAACTTGATCCGATCCATCCACAATTCTCACGGTGTAAGATAAATGTACCTTTTATAAACTATTTGCCCAAATTCGTTAAGTCTTGATTTCAGGGATATTACCTCTAAATTCATTAGTAATAAAGAGTGGTAACGATTGTTCGGCCTGATATCAGCGTATTTTGACATTATCGAGACGTAAATTTTTTCGAATGTTGCCGAATACAGCACATAAACATAAAATTGCATACAACGAGAAACTAGCCAGCTGGCGGATATGAGCCCAACGAGCTACCAACTGCTCCCCCTTTCTATGTAATCTTTCTCAATAAGATCTCTAATGAATTTTCTTCCGCGCGCGGACTTCAATTCTTTTTCTCGTTTCAGGGCTGAATCTTTTGAGTCAAAAGATTCGGTAAAGAACAATCTCCATGGTCTGAACTTCGTAGTGTAACCCTTTTTTGCAAATTGATTATGGGACAAGATCCTTGCCGACAAGTCAGCGGTATAGCCTATATAGATTTTATTATAGGCCTTGCTATGCAGAACGTAAACGTAGAATGGCATACAACGTAAAAAGAAAGGCGACTTTTCAGTCGCCTTAGTAGCGGGGACAGGACTCGAACCTGTGACCTTTGGGTTATGAGCCCAACGAGCTACCAACTGCTCCACCCCGCGATATAACGTTTTTATGACTTAAACGGTCATAAAAACGTTGGCAAAAGTATGCCGCCGATGTTTAAAAAACAAGTTTAAGGTTAAGTCTTGTTGTCGATCCTTACGAATAGATCCGAACAATGGAATGAAATTCCGCTTTTTCCTTATTGAACCATAATAAATTTGGCCAAATAGGCCTTTGCTAAATGACGCCTTTTTAACCGCTGATTACCTGGCAAGCCCGATTGCGGCGATTGCATAAGACCAGAAACCCGTTACACGGTCGCACTTCTATTTAATGCTAACCACTGCGGATGCACTCATTTTGGTTCAAAAATTTGATGATCCTCCATCATCTCGATAAACCAGACTCAGCCCTGTCCGATTTACCTTATAAACTTTTGGAAGGCTTAGATAATTCTGAATAAGGTGAAATATTCGCCCATGGTTTTTGCAAAGACTCTCTGTTCCAGACAGATTTCTGGCGAAGAAAAAAAATAAAATATGAAAAAATTAAGCATCAGGGAACTTGAAACCACTACAGGTGGAAGGTTAAGGACTTGTTTTATTGGTGGCGGACTCACGGTAATTGCGGTTGGTATCGGATTTGGCTCAAGTGGCTTTTGGGGCGCCGGAGCTGCGTTAATCGCTGGCTTGTCCGTAGCAAATTCTAATGGCTGCTTTTAACATTTTATTCACCTTTATCAATTTCACAAATGAAAAAGATCTCTCTAAACGAAATGGAAAGAGTTCAAGGCGGCTCTCTTAGTACCATGTGTTTTGCCGCGGGTGCGATGACCATTTTTAGTCTTCAGTCCCCGTTTTCGCTTTATATCTTGGCACCGGCCATTAAATATTGTTGGAATCGTTAATTAAATTAGGAAGGAGGCTCATTACCTCCTTTCAACCCCATACTTATGAAAAGAAGCTATATCTCTCTCGCTGGCGCGCTATTGTTTGTTTTCCTGCTTGTCGGAAATTGGTTGTTCAAAGTTTCTCCGGAAAGCAATACAACTCTGGCGACTTTCATTGGCGTTTTTCTTTTCCTTTTTTTCATCCAGATGCGAAAAGATAAGCAGACATGAAATATTTACTTGCTGCTGTAGGCGGCGTTAATAAAACGTTGTACTTCATTTTCCTTTGTTTGTCGTCAATTGCTCTGACCTACGCGGGTAAGACACTGTTGATTTCGGAAGATCTGTATTTTCAATTCTTTGGTGATCAACTCTCATACGAGAGGATCACTCAAATAATATCCACCCAGGAAAAATGGGAGTGGACTTCTTATGTGTTTGTTCCTATTTACTATGTGGTTAAAATTTTCCTCGTAGGTATTTGCATCTACATTGGGACTACTATAATCGCTATTGATATTTCTTTTAAAAAGATTTGTCAAATGGCCTTGTTGGCGGAAGCTGTCTTTCTAATTCCAGGCATTTTCAAATTGTTTTGGTTCATCTTCATTCAGACGAACTACACCTTATCCGACATTCAAATGTTTTACCCGCTATCTATACTAAACTTTTTCGATCCTTATTCGCTTGACGTTTGGCTGATTTATCCATTGCAATTGATAAATATTTTTGAGGTTGCGTACTTGTTAATATTAGCATATGGTCTCTTCCTGGCTACCCAAACAAGCTACAGGAAAATGCTCAGTTTAATTGTGTGCACCTATGGAACGGGACTTTTTATTTGGACAATCTCCGTCATGTTTTTAACCATAAGTTTTTCCCCTTGAACACATGATAAAAAAATCTTTGTTGTTATCAATGGTCATCATATTGCTCTCGGGTACCGCATTTATGATATACCTTATTGTTGAGAGAGTAGCTCATAGACGATTAACGCGACAAAATCTTGAGATACTTGACAACTTTCCAATATTTAATTTTGACAGCGCTCGCATTCACCTGAGTTCAAATCGCAAAAGTATCCTCGTTTATTTTGATTCTGGATGCGACCACTGTCTGTACGAGCTAAATCAGATTTTCGTCAATAAAAATTCCTTCCGGGATTCCGATATTGTTTTAATGTCATCTGAATTAATAAGTACAATAAAAATATACGCTGAAACGAATTGCCCAGTCGACTTGGCCAACATTCATTTCGCCAAGATCAATCAAAGCGATGCCTATAATACATTTGGGAGCTTAGCGGTACCTCAAATTTTTATTTACGGAGCGGATGGAGTTCTTATCAAAGAATTTAGAGGTGAAACTAAAATGGAGGCAGTTCTTCAATATCTATAACGTTATGTATAAGCGTGCCACGAAGACGTTTACACTGCAGCACGGACAGTCCGATTGTGGTGCCGCCTGCCTCGCCTCCGTCATTAAATATCATGGAGGTAGTCAAACTATTGAAAAGATAAAAGAATTTAGCGGAGCAAGCGTTGAAGGAGTATCGCTTTTGGGTCTTTTGCAGGCGGCCGAACAATTAGGCTTTGATGCAGAGGGCCTTATGGCCGAGTCGGTGGAAAACTTATATGATCTCGGTAATCCTGTTATACTTCATGTCACGATTGAAAATATACTGTCTCACTTTGTTGTATTTTATGGCTTCAAATCCAACAAGGCAATTATCGGGGATCCTGCTAAAGGTGTAAGCATATATTCTAAAGATGAACTGAATGAAATTTGGAAAAGTAAAACGCTCCTGAATTTAATTCCCAATCCTCACTTTTTAAAAAAGGGAAAAGTCAATTCGGATAAAAAAAGATGGATTGTCGAATTGATCAAGGATGACATTCATATGCTATCTATTGCGCTTTTTCTGGGCATCCTGATTTCTTCACTGAGCCTTTCATCAGCTATTTTTTCTCAAAACCTTATTGATGATATTTTGCCGGGCAATAATACACGGAAGCTTGTTGTAAGTCTTTCGTTATTTGTGGTAATCCTTATCGTCAGAAGCGCGGTTAGTTATCTAAGAGGACTCTTTGTCATCAGGCAGAGTAAAAATTTTAATGAGCGGATAATCGATCAATTTTACCACCGCCTGCTACGCCTTCCAAAATACTTTTTTGATACGCGAAAAATCGGAGAATTGATAGCAAGAATGAATGACACGCGTCGAATTCAATCAGTTATAACTTTTATTGCAGGTAATATCGTCATTGATTCACTGATCCTAATAATCTCTTTGGGGTTTCTGTTTACCTATTCTATGACGCTTGGCAATGTTCTGATTCTTAGTATTGTTTTCTTTGGTCTGTTGATAAAAACTTTCCATAAAAAGATCATCCTTTCGCAAAATGAAGTGATGCAAAGCTATGCCCTTTCAGAGAGTCAATATGTGGATGCCATCCAAGGCATATCAACCATCAAGGTCAACAATAAGGAAGAGTTTTTTGACAGACTGAATAAGCGGTCCTATTCTAATTTCCAGAAAAGAATTTTTGATCTGGGAATTTTGCACAATCAATTTAATTTTCTGACCGAGATACTTTCTACGGTTTTCATCATTGCGGTATTTGCAGTCGCTTCGTTTATGGTTCTTCAGAAGTCCCTCTTAATAGGAGAGATGATCGCCATTGTCTCGATCGCCTCAGGGCTTGTACCCTCGCTTAACAGGTTGGTGCTCGCCAATATCCAAATACAGGAAGCTAGGGTCGCATTTGATAGAATGTATGAATTTGCTTCAGCCCTCCCCGAAGGCAACCTTGAAGAAGGATTTGAAATTTCTGATTCAGGAACTTTTAATTTGAAGGTAGAAAATTTATCCTTCAGGTTTCCAGGGCAAAAGCTGCTGTTTACGGATATTTCATTCTCACTAAAGGATAGAGAAATGGTTGCCCTCCTAGGCGAGAGTGGCAGCGGGAAAAGTACGTTGATTCAAATTCTTCAAAAGTTTTATAATCCTGACGGAGGCTCGATGGAATTAAATGGGATGCCGTTGAACACTATCTCAACGGCTGCTTGGAGAGATACCCTGGGCGTTGTGCCACAGGATGTGAAGATCTTTAACGGAAGTCTGTTATACAATATAGCCTTGAGCGACGATGCAGATGATTTGGCCGGCGTCTTGAAATTTTGTAAAGCGCTAGGATTCGATACCTATTTTGATAAATTTCCAAACCGTTATCTGACAATCCTGGGAGAAGATGGCATTAATCTCTCAGGAGGCCAAAAACAGTTGGTTGCCCTGGCGAGGTCGTTGTATAAAAAACCAAAATTGCTCATACTGGACGAAGCTACCTCTGCGATGGACAGGCACACAGAAGGATTTATCCTTAACCTGTTGTCTAAGTTCAGAAAAGAAATTTCGATCATTCTGGTCACGCATAAGATTGAATCTGCACGGCTCGCGGACAGAATTTTTTACCTTGACAATGGAGTTCTGAAAGAATTTCAAACAGCGGCAGGCGGAGTTTGAAACCTTCGGATGAGCAAGGGCTGGGTTAATTATGCTCGTTTGACTTCCTGTAATTCCATCTTTGGCACGCTCTTCTGTATTGTCCTGTGTCCTAAATTCGGATATCTGATGATCCCAAAGTTCTTTAAATACCAAGCTATATCGTCTCAACTCGTCAAAGGTTCCGCTATCGACAACAAATCCATCCTTGAGGATATAAACGTAATCGAAGTAATGCAACAAGTGTAAACGGTGAAGGGAAGAAATTACCGTTTTGCCTTTAAAGGCCTCGAACAGGTTTTCATAAATATTCCTTTCAGTGCGCGGATCGATGCTACTCGTGGGTTCGTCGAGTAAAACCAAGTCGCTGCTTTTCGCCGCGAGAATACCCCTTGCCAACGCTAGTCTTTGCTTTTGCCCCCCGGAAAGATTGACTCCTTTTTCCTGAATATGTGTATCGAATCCATGCGGCAGGTTTTGGACTACACTCTCGAATTGAGCTGCCTGGCAAGCTTTTGTTACTTCATCTTCACCAAACTTTAAACCTAACGTAATGTTGTATAAAATTGTGTTCTCAAAAATTTCAGGGTCCTGCGGCAGCAACGTCACGCTATTGGCAATGGTCTCAAAATCGCCAGCCAGGCTTCCATTAATTTTGATCTGAGACTTCGATTGAGGTTGAAATAATCCTCTCAGCAGCGCCAAATATGTGCTCTTGCCACTACCACTTTCTCCAATCAAAGCTATACGTTGACCTCGCTCGATCCGCATGCTTAGGTCATGAATTCCTACACGTTTCGATGAGCCCTCTGCTTCTGCGCGGTGAAAATTTAAATTTTCAATGTCCAATGTCTTCCAATGATCTGGAAGTTTCTGTTCAGGATCGGAGGGACGCATGTGTTGATATGCTTCCTCAATCTCGCGAACGCTCTGCAATTCTGTATTATATTTCATGATCTGGGTATAATGCCCAGCGATATCATTGAATACGCTGGTAAATTGATTCACATAACCCAGGAGCACGACCAGTCCTCCGATAAAAAAAGTTGATTCGGTGTTCCAATGCTGATATAAATATCCAATCGTTGTTACGCAATAAATCAGACCCACCATCATTTGTGCTGTAAACCATTTCCATTCATTGACCGAGACATTTTTTTTGAAAGGCGGATAGACAGCCATTAGCTTGCCCATGTAGGTG
Organism: uncultured Bacteroidota bacterium; assembly: GCA_963813425.1. Taxonomy (GTDB): domain Bacteria; phylum Bacteroidota; class Bacteroidia; order Cytophagales; family Cyclobacteriaceae; genus Chryseolinea. Next base: position 322,887 of record CAWEZB010000008.1, on the reverse strand, counting down.
GAATGAATCCTTTTTTCAAGTCTCAGCGTAATCACTGAGATAATATTGGACAAGCTGTCAAACAAAGTCGAGGATACTTCATGCTCCCGTTCATTTACTTGTTGTAACGTATGAAGGAACACCCTGTCAAATTTTGCTATGATCCAGATTGTCAAAATGCCAAGGACAACTCCAAGCGTGCCAAACAATGGAGAAAAATACAGCATAGCGCCGAAGGAGAAGAAGAACTTTCCGAAGCAGTAAAAATATATGAATCCATTTTGGAAGAAATCCCTTAGGGCTTCATGGGCTTTGCGCAGCTTATTGATCGTCGATCCGCTGTGATGATCCTGATGCCACTTTACCGGAAGGTGTAAAATTTTGTGATATACTTCCTCCATAAAATTGCGACTTAACGTGAACGCTAGCTGTCGTTCCATTACGCGTCCAGGGCCGTGGAAGCCCCACTCCACTAGTCGCAGCCCGAGAAAACCTGCGATATAAAGCCAACCCGTGTTTAAAACGTCGGAACCCTGAACCTGAAGTTCGTTGACAAACCAGCCGTAAAACAAAGGGTTAATGGCTATGATTATAGTGGCCAAGACAAACATCCCGTAGACCAGCACAAACCTTTTCTTTTCGTGTCGTGCATATTTCCAGGCCGTTGCCAGAAGAGAAAAATAAGGATTGCGCATTGCGTGATGAGAGATTTTTACTGCGAAATACGTCAGCTACACCGTATAATACCGAGGGAATAAGAACGGAATATTACATTGGCAGAAATGAAAAGAGATTGTCGATGGAAAATTTCGGGCTATAATTTTTTAAGACGGGCACAAGAAGAAACGACACATCTAAAAAACAGATTACCTTTGCAAACCAATATGGAGCAATCGTCCTTTAAATCGGGTTTTGTAAGCATTGTGGGTAAACCCAATGTCGGCAAGTCATCGCTTATCAATAAGTTGATGAACGAAAATATCTCCATTATCACCGCTAAGGCGCAGACTACGCGTCATAGGATTATGGGCATTCTGAATGGTGAAAACTATCAAATTGTCTATTCTGACACTCCGGGAATTTTGGAGCCCAAGTACACTTTGCACGAAGCCATGATGAGCTACGTCAAGGTTTCGCTGGACGATGCTGACCTTATTTTATTGGTGGTATCGATTGAAGACAAGTATGAACCTGACCTTTTCGACCGCTTTTTAAGAATAAACACACCCATATTGTTAGTTCTCAATAAAATTGATTTGGGCAAGGGATCTCAAGTGCATGATAAAGTGACCTATTGGAAGGAGTCATTGAAAAATATTCAGGAAATCGTTACCGTTTCAGCAAAAACCGGTCAGCAAGTTGAATTTCTACTACCGAAAATTCTGGATTTACTCCCAGTTCATCCGCCTTATTTTCCGCAAGATGAATTTACTGACAGGTCCGAAAGATTTTTTGCTTCGGAAATTATTCGTGAAAAGATATTCATGAACTATGAGCAGGAGATCCCTTACAGTACTGAAGTCTCAATCACATCATTCAAAGAAGAAGCAGATATTATCCGGATCAGCGCAACCATATATGTTGAGAGGGACTCGCAAAAAGGGATTATTATTGGAAAAGGTGCCAGCTCAATAAAGAAAGTAGGCGTCGAAGCGAGAAAAGATATGGAGGCTTTTTTTGGAAAAAAGATTTTTATAGAGACCCATGTTAAGGTCGCCGACAACTGGAGGAAACAAACATTGAAGCTCAAGCAATTCGGCTACCTCGAATAAAAAAATAAGTCAGCACACACTAACCTCGTACTTCGTACTTCGTAACTCGTATCTAATATGGCCAACATCGTAGCAATAGTCGGAAGACCTAACGTGGGGAAATCAACCTTCTTTAACCGATTGGTTGAAAAACGTGAGGCCATTATGGATAATATGCCAGGCGTTACACGCGACCGGCATTATGGTTATGCCGAATGGTGTGGGAAGTTTTTTACCGTGATTGATACGGGTGGATATGTAACAGGCTCGGAAGATAAGTTTGAGTCACAGATAAGAAAGCAAGTCAAGCTGGCAATCGATGAAGCTTCCGCGGTAATTTTTATGGTTGATTCTAGAGATGGTATTACAGGGTTTGACAAAGAATTTGCAAACATTTTACGAACCTCCAAGAAGCCAATTTTTGTAGCCGCCAATAAATCGGATACCCCGGAAAGAGCCATCTACGCAGCGGAATTCTACGAGCTTAGTTTAGGCGAGGTCTACCCTATTTCATCTGAAAATGGAGGAGGCACCGGTGAACTTTTAGATGAATTGGTTAAAACGTTTCCCACCGAAGGCGTGGAGGATCCCAACGCAGGAATTCCCAAGATTGCGATTGTGGGTAGGCCAAACGTTGGAAAATCATCACTGTTGAATGCCTTGTTAGGAACAGAACGCAGTATTGTGACCGATGAAGCAGGGACCACCCGAGATGCCATTCATTCGCATTATACCATGTATGGAAAGAACTTTATTCTTATCGATACCGCTGGCGTTCGAAAAAAAGGTAAGGTAAAGGAAGATATTGAGTTCTATGCCGTTCTGCGCTCACTCCGAGCGTTGGAGGAAAGCGACGTTGTTATTATCGTAATCGATGCCGAACGTGGAATCGAAGCGCAAGATGTGAACCTTATAAGCCTGGCTGAGCGACAAGGAAAAGGTATGGTCATCATGGTGAACAAATGGGACTTGATTGAAAAGGATTCCAAAACATCTGAGAAGTTCAAGAAAGATATTCAGGAGAAACTTGCACCGATTGACTATCTACCGATCATTTTTGCCTCTGTTTTGAACAAACAGCGAATTTTTCAGGTTATCGAAAAAACCGTCCAGGTTTTCGAAAATAAGACCAAAAAAATACCGACCTCGAAACTAAATGACTTTTTATTGCCCGAAATAGGTCGAAATCCACCCCCCTCAATGAAAGGCAAGCATATCCAAATAAAGTACATAACTCAGGTAAACGCCCGATTTCCATCGTTTGTTTTTTTCTGTAACCTGCCTCAATACATCCAACGATCATATGAGCGCTTTCTCGAAAATAAATTGAGAGAACACTTTGATTTTGAGGGAGTACCGCTACGAATAATTTTTAGGAAAAAATAAAATTTGTTGCCGGGCGTTGTTTATTACAGTATATTTGCGGTGAAAATTATAAAACCTGTAACTATGAAAAAATTGATTGCATTGTTAGCTGTTTGCGGCTTTGCTCTTGCTTTCGTTGCCTGTGGCAAGAAAGCTGAACCTGCTGCTGAGGCTGTTGATTCTGCTGCAACTACGACTGAAGAAGTTGTTGCTGATTCAGCGTCCGAAGTTGTAGATTCTGCTGCTGTTGATTCAACTGCCGTACATTAATCAGTCTGAAACGATCGTGCGTTAAAGGCTTTAGAATTTTCTAAAGCCTTTTTTTTATTTTTATGAATTCCAACAAAGTACTGGAAATATTACACACTCATCTTCCTCCAGCATCCGTGGAGTATTGTTTTAATTTATGGAAAGAAAGTCCGTTTGATTTGAAGCTGGCAAAGAGCAGGCAAACAAAAGTGGGGGACTTTACCAGCAAACGAAGCAAAAGCCATCCCCGTATTACATTGAACAACGATCTTAACCCGTATCTGTTCCTTACAACATATGTACATGAGGTTGCACACTTACATGTGTTCCTTCGCTTCGGGCATAAAGTTGACCCTCACGGAGAAGAATGGAAACAAGAGTTTACCGATCTCTTGATCCCGTTGCTTTGGGATCATATATTCCCCGAAGAAGTTTTGCACGAGCTCAGAAGGCATATGATAAATCCAAAGGCCAGCTCTTTCGCAGATACCAAACTTACTGAGGCCTTTCGACAATTTGACAAAAATAAGACGCATGCCGCTGTGCTCTCACAGGTACCTGAAGGAAGTACGTTTCTGCTCCAAGGCAAGTATTTCAAAAAAGGTAAGCTTCGTCGTACCCGGGTCCTGTGCAAGGACCTACAATCTAAAAGAGATTACCTGGTACCCGCAGATGCTCTTGTAACCGATGTTCAATTAAGCCTTCTTTGAATCAGGCCATTCACGAGTTCAAAAAAATGTAACGGTTGCAATGTACGCCACTGATCCAATTGTAAAGTCCCACCCATGTTGATGTAATGGTCGATGTTATATTTTTTGAATTCATCCTGGATGAATTCTGGAAATGACACTGCAGCGATCCATCCATCTTCTACATCCTCAAACCATTCCTCGTAATAACAATCATCAGAGCCGTGGAAGTTGAGAATGTTCTCTCCAATAAGGATGAATTTATTAACCCCGTGACTGGTTAACACTTCTATGATATTTCGTTTCAGCGTCATGATATCATTGTTGATCGCGTCGTTCCATTCGCCAATAAATTCAATTACAGTAAAACCTAAATTGTAATCTGCGTAAAGGATTTTTATGTACAAGGTTTCAGAGCCAATAGAATCCCAGGCAGGATCAATATAATATCCATAGATCGTCTCAGAATAGACGTCAAGGTTATACTCTTTTCCGTGAAATGGAGAAAGTTTGTCTATGGAGGATCGTAATATTTCAACCAGTTGTAATAGGGTTCAATCTCGTGCATGCTTCCGTTTAGCCTCGACAGCTTTTCTAACAGAACCGTGTTGACGCAATAATTGTTCCGCTTCTTCATAGGAAATGCCTGTTTCACTCATCATCATCTTTACTCCTCGGTCTACGAGTTTTATATTGGTCAGCTGCATGTCGACCATTTTGTTTCCCTTCACCTGACCCAGCTTTATCATGATTGTCGTGGAAATCATATTAAGAACAAGCTTCTGAGCCGTTCCGGACTTCATGCGCGTGCTCCCGGTGACAAACTCAGGCCCGACCACTACTTCAATGGGGAAATCGGAATGCTTTGCAACCTCGCTTCCTTCATTACAAACAATACATCCTGTTACGACACCGTTAGCACGGGCGGTCTTTAAGCACCAATAACATAAGGAGTTCTTCCTGACGCTGCAATGCCTATCAATACGTCCTGCTGATTGATCAGGTATTCCTCCAGATCTTTCCATGCCTGCTCAGGGTCATCCTCAGCATTCTCAACAGCTTTCCGGATAGCCTTGTCTCCACCCGCCATTATTCCAATCACCCTTCCATGCGGCACGCCGTAAGTAGGCGGAATTTCCGAGGCATCCACAATACCTAACCGTCCGCTCGTGCCAGCACCAATGTAAAACATCCTTCCACCAGCCTTCATTTTTTCAACCACAGCATTTATGAACGAATCAATCTGCGGCAGGACTTTTTCAATGGCTACTGGAACAGTCTTATCCTCTCTGTTTATGTTGACAAGCAATTCATGAACACTCATGTGCTCAAGATTGTCGTAGTAAGAAGATGATTCGGTGGTACTCACATCGTTAGATCTTTTTGGTGATATAAAGTCAAACCGGCTATAGGCCCTTCCAGAATATTTTTGACAGTGATTCCTTTGTCATTTGCTACCTGGCGTAAGATATCGCTAAAATAAAAAGCGATCGAGCCTGTAAAATGAACTTTGAGATTTTTGAAGTTCTCATACTTCATCACATTATTCTCATAGAACTCTGCAAAACTGTTGTACATAAGCTTGTAACAGTACGGTTCTTTCAGATGTTGAAAAATAAACTTTGTGAAGCTTGCAAGAAAAGCACTTGGCCGTTCCTGCTGATAGACTTTCTCTAGAAACTCTTCCCGGGTTAATGGGAAACGCTCATGAAATTGCTTGCGCAATCCTTGCGGCATAATTTCTCTAAGATAATCCACGAGAAATTTTCGGCCGATGTTTGCGCCCGACCCTTCGTCCGCCAGTATCCATCCCAGATTAGCTACGTTGCCGACGATCTTTTCGCCGTCGTACAAACAAGAATTTGATCCAGTGCCCATGATGCAGGCAATGCCAGGTTCGTAGCCACATAATGCTCGCGCCGCGGCCAACAAGTCCCATCCGATTTCAATCTGAGCTTCAGGAAAAAATTCTAAGAAAGCGTTCTTGATGGTCATCTGATTCTTCTCCGAAGAAACACCTGCGCCATAGAAAAAGATCTTTTGAATCCCCTCTGTTGACTTTAGGAACAATTACCTCTTTAACATTTTTCTTAAATCCTCGATCGGCTGATAATAAGGATTGAAGCCAGGAGTACTGGCCTGGACAATTGTACCATTACTTTCAATGAGTCTCCAATCGATTTTGGAACCTCCGCTGTCAGCTATTATGATCATCGGTTCAAATCGGGTAAGAATGGGTAAATCAGCTTAAGATTAGCATTAACTATTCATTCAACAAAGCTAAACCTTGTAATTAAGAGAAAAAATTAAATGATCAATGTGTGTTTATGTGTCGCTTAAATTATGGATTTAAGTCTCCAACATCCCGATAACCTTGAATTTATCGAACACATTTTCATTGTGGGGAGCGTCTTTCAACTCGTCAGTAAGGTCTTGTCCAGCCCAATGTTCATAATGTTTACCCGCCCGCCATAGTTTTGACCTGCCTACATCGTAAATCATTCCTTTATAAGCAACCCATATTTCAGGTTTATCCTGACCATTCCGAAGTGCCAGGTATGCACGGCTGTATTTGGGTAGCGTCTCAAGGTTCATCCGGATGTGATGGTTTGGTAGTCTTTGATAATCGTATACAAAAATTTCACGGGTGGAAGATCAGTCTGAATGTTCAACAGACCTTTGATCTTTTCTGTTACAATCATCACTGGCTGAATATTTCCCTGATCGCGGTTTACTTCGAGCGCGCGCTGAATCAGTTCAATATCCTTTTCAGTTAGATTGACCACTTGATTAAACGTGGGAGTATATTGTTCCTCCACGGGCACAAAAACATTTTGCGATGTAATCTGGTGATGTTCTACCAGTTTTACCACGGACGTTCCGGCGACAATATCACCCAATCGCTGACCTTTACCACCCACCGCAATAATGGCCACGGCGAGCGCGCCGGAGAGAATATAGAAATCAATAAAACTAAAGATCCAGCGCATCAGATAGTCCCCGATCGCAGGAGGAGTTCCATCGAAACGTACGACCTTAATTTTGAAGGCCAGTTTTCCTGGTGTCTGACCATTCATAAAGATCTCAAACAAAAGGCTGAAGAACAACCAGGGAAAACCAAGGATGATAAGCCACACATACCAGAGATTGATCTCGAGTTTTGCCAGCACGGCAACGATAGCAATGGTGTAAAAAATCAAAATTATCCGATCGATGAGATACGCGACAATCCGGTCACCAACACTTGCCAACGGATATTCAATAAAAACATTTTGTGTAGTCCTAACCCGAATGGTTTGCATCCACTTCTAAATTTGTGCAAATTTCAAATTAAAGCTATAACTATGATATTATAGCTTCCTTAACTGGGGAAAGTCTGAATAAATCTATTAAATACAAGTTACGCGATGAAACTTCATGTTGTTGCATTTGCCATCCTTGGAATGCTGGGTGTGTCATGTAAGGAAAATGATGATGATACGAAATTACGGAATAAGGCAAATGAACTTGCTCAGAAGTTTATCCTCGCGGATAGTCATGTTGACCTGCCATACCGGCTAAGAATAAAACATTTTCGGCTGGAGCGTCGAATATCTCGGGATACCTGTAAGTACACCGGAAGGAGATTTTGACTTTGAACGCGCAAAAAAGGGCGGTTTAGATGCACCATTTATGTCCATCTATATTCCTTCAGACTATCAATTAAAACCGGATAACGGAAAAGCTCTGGCTGATTCGTTAATCAATATGATCGATGGAATCGTTGAGGCGCATCCAGATAAATTTGCGTTGGCAGGAACGCCGCCTGAAATTGAAGACAATACCCAAAGCAGGTAAAATATCACTTCCGTTAGGAATGGAAAACGGAGCACCGATTGGTGATAGTTTGGAGAATGTGAAGTATTTCTATGATCGAGGTATACGTTACATCACACTTACACATGGTAAAGACAATCAGATTTGTGATTCATCGTATGACTCGCTGAACCATTGGAATGGCCTCAGCCCGTTCGGAGAAAAAGTCGTTGCTGAAATGAATCGGGTCGGGATAATGGTGGACATTTCTCACGTTTCAGACAGTACTTTTTATGATGTTTTAAAGATTACGACCGCTCCGCTCATCGCTTCGCATTCATCGTGCAGGTTTTTTACTCCGGGATTTCAACGCAACATGTCCGACGACATGATAAAGGCATTGGGAAAAAATGGAGGTGTGATTCAAATAAATTTTGGTGCTTCATTTCTTGATAGTCTGACAAGAGTGAACAGGCATGTCCTGGATTCGCTTGAGAAAATCCTGACGGCAAAAGGACTTACTTCCCGTGACTCTGCTGCCCAACCTATCATTGATCAGTTTGCTCAAAATCATATTGACTTGTATTCGGATGTTGAGCGCGTCGCTGATCACATCGATCACGTTGTGAAAATTGCCGGGATCGACCATGTAGGCATTGGCTCAGACTACGATGGTGTAGGCGATACGTTGCCCATTGGTCTAAAGGATGTATCTGACTATCCCAACCTTATTTATGTTTTACTGAAACGGGGCTATACCGACGAAGACATCGAAAAAATTTGTTCTAAAAATGTCTTTCGGGTATGGAACAAAGTAATTGAATTGTCTGATAAGGCTCTGCAATAAGTTAAAGTTTCACGCCGGATGGGGGTCACATCTGGCCTTCTAAACGCATCAAGTGGATTACCTCCAACAGAAACACGTAAATGCAGAAACACGTAAACACCTCGAATGAAGGAAGCGGCTTTCATAAGGCAGAATAAAACACGCTGGGAGGAGTTTGAAAAAGTAGTCAAAAGCAATCAACAAGCTCATCCTGACAAGCTGGCGGAACTGTTCATCCAGGTGACAGATGATCTTTCCTTTTCCCGAACCCAATATCCAGAGAGTCGCACGACCCGTTATCTGAATGATCTCGCTAGTAAAGTCCATCTGGACATCTACAAGAATAAAAGGGAAGAAAAAAATAGGTTCATCACATTTTGGAAGAGCGAACTTCCCGCGGTTATGTACGAAGCGCGGAAACCATTGTTCTACTCGCTGATAATTTTTTTGGTGGCTGGTATTATGGGTGCAGTTTCAGCTCGATATGACGATACGTTTGTTCGACTTATTCTCGGCGATGGGTATGTAAATATGACTTTGGAAAACATTAAAAATGGAAATCCGACCAAAGTATACGCCAGCGAAAGTGAGTTGATGATGTTTTTTTCCATTACATGGAATAATATCCTGGTGGCATTTCGGGTCTTCGTATTTGGTTTTTTCGCATCGCTAGGAACAGGCTTATATATATTTTTTAATGGCTTAATGGTTGGAGCTTTTATCATGTTCTTCTTTCAGGAGCAACAGCTGAGTCAGGCACTACCCGTAATCATGTTGCATGGAACGATAGAACTCTCGTCTATCGTGATTGCTGGCGCTGCCGGCTTTACGATGGGTAACAGTTTACTCTTTCCAGGAACTTACTCCCGTCTCGATTCTTTCAAAAAAGGTGGAGCGAAGGGGCTAAAAATTGTCATGGGACTTGTTCCTTTTTTTATTCTTGCTGGATTTATTGAGTCATTCATTACACGCTATGCCTTTATGCCATTGAGTATTAAAGCGCTTATCATTGGTCTTTCAGCCATATTGATGGTATATTATTTTGTGATCTACCCTATCCGTCTTAAACGTTATGGAAAATTTTAACTTCATTGAGTTTCACCGCACCCGCGACTTTAGCCGTAAGCTAAATGCGACATTTGAGTTCGTCAAACAGAATTTCAAACCGCTGGGCAAGAGTGTTCTTTTTATTGCTGGCCCTCCTGTATTAGTGGCAAGCTTGGCTTCTGGATCCTTTATGGGCGATTTCATGAGCTTCAGCGTAATGGGTGATCCTGCACAGGAAGTGGGAAATTATTTCACTTCCGTCAGCTTTTGGCTGGAGTTCTTATTAATGTTAGTCTTTTTTACAATTGGCGGTGTAATGAACATCGCGACTGTCAATAGTTATTTACTGCTATATGAAAAAAGACGCAGCAACAAAATTGAAGTATCAGAGGTATGGGAGCAGGTCCGGGCAACGTTTTGGATGTATTTTAGTACAATGTTACTTTTTTCGGTACTGGTGATCGGCTTTATAATTGCGATGGTTACCCCGATGCTGCTATTGTGGGATACTTCACCGTTCCTAGTCTTTTTTTTAGGAGTGATTTGTTATTTCGGATTCATATACTTTTTTTTCGCAGCGGCCTTTGTATTTATTATTCGCGCGTATGAGGGGAAGACCTTCTTCGGCGCAATCTTCCGATCCTTCAAATTGATAAAGGACAAATGGTGGAGCACTTTTGGTTTGTTGTTCGTTTTATATTTGATTGTTGGAATGAGTTCTTATGTTTTTCTCCTTCCGTGGCAGATTGTTACAGGCGCGATGGCCTTGCACCAAACTTCGATCGACACGTTTCAGGAGCCTTCCACTGTAATGCAAACAATGACCATGGTGGTTCTTACATTGACTTATCTGGCACAGACGCTCCTTACGGCATTGCCTAACGTCGGCACAGCCTTTCAATACTTTAACTTGGTTGAATTGAAAGAGGCCCGAGGATTAATGGCACAAATAGAAACGTTAGGGCAACCTCAATCTCAGGCTTCACGAGAGGATGAACACTTCTAAAAAGGAAACGACGGTGAAGTTACTTTGGCTATTTTGTTTTTTCGCGACGATATCTTTCTACTGCTATGGGCAAGATTCAGATTCGGTGTCCTATGATTCTGTTGAGTCCCTGATCGATTCCGAAACACACGACTCTTGGGCACCCAACGATTCGGCGACTATCGAAGCGCGAAATTTCAATAGAGCAACATTAGACAAACTTAAATCTGATGAAAGCCTTCGCTACAAAGAGGCTCCCACCATTGCAGAAAGTTTGTGGGACCGGGCTCTCCTCCTGATGAAGCAATTTTTGGATTCACTGTTGACAGGCGCTGTTACGACGAACTGGGGGCGAGTTTTTTCTTATACCCTTGGCCTTGTCTTGGTCATCATTCTTATCATGATGATCCTTAAGGTAAACGCTTTCAAAATATTTTATTCAGGCCAGGGGGCAAGTACAATTTCCTATTCTGCCTTGCATGAGAACATTCACGAGATGGATTTTGATAAGTTGATTCAAGAGGCAATTGCTGAGGGTGATTATCGAAAAGGCATCAGACTTTTGTTCCTTCATTCGCTGAAGATGTTAGCCGATAAAAACTTTATCCATTGGGAACAAGGCAAGACGAATCACGACTATTTGTCTGAACTCACCGTTACAAATTTAAAGGACGGATTCAATGAACTTAACTATTACTTCGAGTATGCGTGGTATGGAAATTTTAAGGTAAATCATGAGTTGTTCATGAAAGTTCAACATGCGTTCACGGATTGGAGGCAACGAATCTGATGAGGAAGGATTGGAAATACATATTGTATATTTCATTGGCATTCGGGCTGTTTGTCGTAGTAAAGTTGCTCGCTCCAAAAAAATACGATTGGACCATGACCTTTGCCCACGATGATAAAAATCCCTATGGAGCGTTTGCATTCAGCAATTTGTTGCCAGGACTATTTCCTGATCGAAACATTTCCCATTCGTACAAGACCCTTTATGAGATTAAAGACTCCTTGTCCGGTGTTGAAAATATCGTGATCGTTAGTTCAAATTTTAGCGCGGATGAAGAAGATTCCAAAACGTTACTTCAACATGTTGAAAAGGGCGGGGCGGTTCTTATTTCAGCAGAGAATTTTTGGGGTCACTTCTCGGATTCGTTAAGCCTGGAGACGTACGATTATTTTTTTAAGAGCGGAGATGTCTTTGGCAAGAGTGACACATCCTATTTGAAATTTTCCAATTTTCAACTTGATACACTTGACGAATTTCATTATCGACGTGATAACATTCATAACTATTTTAGTCAGTTCGATACAACCAAAACAACAGTGATCGCGAAAAACGATTATGGCTACCCTGTTACTATCCGGATGAAGATCGGCAAAGGCAATTTAATCCTTAACAGCACTCCTTTAATTTTTTCAAACATCTACTTGTTATCATCGAACAATCACAGTTTTGTTTCCAAAACCTTGTCGTATCTCCCTGCTCAAGATGTAGTATGGACAGAGTACTATCATTTGGGAAGGATGGAAGCAACGACACCTTTGCGTTTTATTTTAACCAACGAACCTCTTCGTTGGGCCTATTATATCGCCATAATATCTATTTTATTGTTTATGCTTTTTGAAATGAAGCGAAAGCAGCGGATCATTCCCATTTTAAAACCGTTAGCGAATACTACATTAGAGTTTGTCGGTACCATCGGCAACCTATACTATCAGAGCGGTGAGCATAAAAACATAGCTGAAAAGAAAATTCATTTTTTTCTGGATCAGCTGCGCTCAAAATACTGGTTAAGCACAACGCATTTGGACGACACGTTTGTCAGTATAGCATCAAAAAAAACAGGAAGGAAGGAAGAGGAAGTTCAGCTGCTGGTAAATCTCATTAATTCTATCCGATCGAAAGAAAAAATTTCCGAGGGCGAATTGATTGAGTTAAATACCCGAATGGAGAAATTTAATGTATCAACTTAATCCGGGAGGTAAGTTATAATTACCTGTAACTTGCGCCCGCCTAGCTTTCATTTAAACACGACCATGGAAGAAAAAATTTTTGAAAACCGCGTCGACCTTACAGCGCTTAATGCAAGTATCATTAAGATCCGGGAAGAGCTCGGAAAAATAATTGTTGGACAGGAAAAAATGATCGACCTATTGATCACTGCAATTTTAGCTGATGGTCATGTGTTGATCGAGGGTGTGCCCGGTGTGGCCAAGACCCTTACCGCCAAACTGCTTTCCAAGGTTATCTCGGTCAATTTCTCCCGGATTCAATTTACCCCCGATCTGATGCCGTCGGATGTATTGGGGACTTCCATTTTTAATATTAAAAAATCTGAATTCGAATTCAAGGCGGGTCCGATCTTCTCCAACATTGTATTGATTGATGAGATCAATCGTGCTCCGCCAAAACACAGGCCGCGTTATTTGAGGTTATGGAGGAACGTCAGGTAACTGTTGATGGCACGACCTACTCAATGCATCATCCTTATATGGTGGTAGCCACACAAAACCCCATTGAGCACGAAGGCACGTACCGATTGCCTGAAGCACAGCTTGACCGTTTTCTTTTTAAGATCCAGGTGGACTATCCGAACCTCGAACAAGAGGTGGCAATCATCGGAGGACATCACCAAAGGAAAGGGGTGAATCCGACAAATAACATTAATGCTGTCTTGTCCGCGGAACAAATCGGAAATTACCGGCAAGTAGTTCAGCAATTATACATGGAAGATCACTTGTTAAATATATTGCCCAGATCATTCATGAAACGAGAAATAGTCCGTCCCTTTTTTTGGGAGCGTCGCCGAGAGCGTCGATTGCTCTGCTCAATGGTTCCAAAGCTTATGCCGCTGTCAATGGACGTGACTTTGTTACTCCGGAAGACATTAAATTCATCGCTTTACCTGTGCTGCGCCATCGCGTCATGTTGACACCCGACAAAGAAATGGAAGGTGTGTCTACTGATGAAGTCATAAGTCAGATTATCGATAAGGTGGAAGTACCCCGCTAATGTGAAATTCATTCGTGCACTATATCTGAACAACCGCTTGTTTATTGCAATTTCCATTGTAGTAGCACTCTTCATTGTGAGTTTCATTGTCGAGGGCTGGCTTTTCGAAATTTCGAAAGGACTATTCTTTTTATTGTTGGCAGTTGTTTTAACGGACATCATTCTATTATTCAGAATAAGAAGGGGAATTGTCGGAACTCGCGTCACGCCTGAAAAGCTTTCAAACGGCGATGAAAATGAATTGAACGTTCATCTTGAAAATTTTTATCCCTTCGCGGTCGCCCTTAACGTCATCGATGAAATACCACATCAATTCCAACGGCGGGATTTGAATTTCCGCGTGAGCATTAAACCCGGGGAAAAAAAAGTGATTCAATATCACATTCGCCCAGTGAAACGTGGCGAATATTCTTTTGGAACGGTAAACGTCTTTGCGAGTTCACCGCTTGGTTTTTTATCGCGAAGATTCAAATTTTCTGCTGACGCGTTGGTGCCGGTTTACCCATCGTTCATCCAGATGAGGAAATATGAATTGTTAGCCATTTCTAACCGGCTTGTTGAATCTGGAATCAAGCGAATTCGGCGTGTCGGACAAAACCGCGAATTTGAACTGATCCGGGAATATGTGAGTGGAGATGATTTTCGCACGGTTAACTGGCGGGCTACTGCAAGAAAAAACCACTTGATGGTGAATCATTTCCAGGATGAACGGTCGCAACAGGTTTACAGCGTAATCGACAAAGGAAGAGTCATGCAAATGCCTTTCAATGGACTGAGCCTATTGGACTATGCAATCAATGCAAGCCTGGCGATTTCCAATATCGCGATCAAGAAGTCTGACAAGGCCGGACTAATTACGTTTCAGCACAAGATCGGCTCGATTGTCCCTGCCGGCAAACAAAGTAAGCAGATGCTTCGGATCATGGAGATGCTGTACAACCAAAAAACATCCTATCGCGAATCGGATTTTTCTTCTCTGTTTACACACATCAGGAGGAAAATTACGCATCGGAGCTTATTGCTACTGTTCACTAATTTTGAATCTATTTATGGATTGCATCGCCAATTACCCTATCTCAAAAGCTTGTCAAATCAGCATCTGTTGGTAGTCATATTTTTTGAAAACACCGAAATGCGGTCTCTGGTGGACGTACCTGCCAATAATCTCAAAGAAATTTATCACAAGGCCGTAGCAGAGAAATTCAGCTATGACAAAAAGCTTATTGTGAAGGAACTGGCAAAACACGGCATTCAAGCGCTTTTAACGCCCCCGGAAAGCCTTACGGTTAATACTATTAATAAATACCTGGAATTGAAGTCAAGGGGCATGATTTAAAGGGCGTTGCGGGTTTTACCTTCATACGATTCCTGGTATAAATCGTACTTTTGGGGGTTAATAAACCGATGAGCAGGAAAACCGTTTTGATTGTGATTGTTTGCATTTGGGTGAATTACCTTGCCCATGCCCAAAACCATAAGTTCACGCTCCCACAAGGGATCTCGCCTTCGGATTATGAAGCGGGCGTTGTTCTCGTGAAAGTAAAATCTTCCTATAAAGATGTCTTTCAGAATGGACAAACAAGTGCCCGAATTCCGAAAATTCGCGCCTCGCACATCAAGCCTCTTTTGCCTGCCGGGTCCCCAAATAAAAGTGCTGCGAGAATGGCTCCCCGAAAGCCACAAGTTGACCTCAAGCTTTATTACAAATTGAGGTTTGATAAGTCTTATCCCGCTTGAGGCCTACATCAACGACTTGTACGCGACAGGATATTTTGAAATGGTTGAACCAGTCTATGTTGAAAAATCATTTTTCATGCCGAATGATCCCTTGATTAGCAACCAGTATTATCTGAATATCATAAAGGCTAATGCAGCATGGGACGTTACGAAGGGAAGTCCCTCGATAGTAATCGGAATTATCGATACGGGAGGAGATCTGAATCACCCTGACTTACAAGGGAATGTTTATGTCGATCCGGCTGACCCAACGGATGGTATAGACAATGATGGAGATGGCTACATCGACAATAACCGCGGCTGGGATTTTTCAGGCGCAGATGCCGCGCTGATCGGTTCACCTAATTTTAAGGGTGACAATAATCCGTCGGTTTTTTCAGGAAATCGATTTGCGCACGGCACAATGGTAGCAGGATGTGCCAGTGCTGCGACGAATGATGGAGTGGGGATTTCAGGCGTTGGTTTTAATACCAAACTATTATTTACAAAACACTATGCCGACAACCAACCCAGCAATTCGAATTCATATTCATCTGATCTGTACGAAGGTCTTTTGTATGCCGCCACGCACGGCGCCAAAATTATCAATTGTTCCTGGGGGAATCCGAACTATAGCGGTATAGCGCAGGACCTTATCACACATGTTACCATGGACTTGGGTTGCCTGGTCGTCGCGGCAGCAGGAAATAGCAACGTGGAAACGCCGTTGTATCCCGCTGCTTATGATTACGTTCTTTCCGTCGCATCCTCCGATGAGAACGACTTACGCTCCTGGTTTTCGAACTATGGAAAAACGGTCGACATAACAGCCCCGGGTTCAAATATTTACACGACCAACTATGACGATGGATACCGCACAGACTCAGGTACGTCCTTGTCGGCTCCCATTGTTTCCGGGGCGGCTGCACTCGTCTGGGCACACAACCCTACCTATACACCTTTGCAAGTAGCAGAGCAACTTAGAATCTCGGCTGATGAAACTTTTTATAACGATAATCCAACATTTATCAACAAGCTAGGTAAGGGACGCTTGGACATTGCGCGTGCACTTACACTTCAAACTCCCTCCATTCGAGCGAACCATCAGCGCCTGGTGAATTCGTCCGGTGATTTTCCGGGACCTGGCGAAAAAGCCAAACTATATTTCAATTTTATAAATTATCTCCGGCCATCGTCGTCTGCGCTTAAAGTCACGCTAACTTCGTCTTCACCATATGTTACAATAACGCAACCTGAATTTCGGCCTGGCGTAATTCAAACAAATGATTCTGTCAATAACAATTCGAAGCCCTTTGAAATAACCTTTGCTCCGAACCTGCCGATTGATCAATCGGTTGAGGCGCTACTGACATTTACTGATGGTGCTTATCATGATACGCAGCTCATAAATTTTGTTATTCCTTCGTTTATTGATGTAAACGAAAACAATATCACGACCACTCTTGCTTCCGCCGGAAGAATAGGTTATGGAAATATACAGAGTCAAAACAATGGCTCCGGATTTATCTACAATGATGAACAGTTGTTGTATGAAATGGGGTTAGTTATGGGCACATCCTCTACCGTTATTTTCGATAACGTGCGGGGCGTTGGTGGTGCCTACAACCAGGACTTTACGGCGGCTACCAAAATAAAAAAAATAACGCCAGGCGAGAGATCTCATTCGGAAGTCATAGGATCGTTTAGGAATTCGCCCAATGAAGCTTCACAGACATTGGTAGTTTCCTATCGTAGCATGGTTTGGAAAAATGACCCGTATCAAAATTTTGTCATTTTGGAGTATAAAATTAAAAACACAACGGCGAGTCCTGTGTCGAACTTCTACATGGGCATTTTTGCGGATTGGGATATATTTTCAGGAGGCAGCAGCGACCGCGCCGCCTGGGATCATGGCACCCGGTTAGGATATGTATTCGCAGCCCAACCGTCTTCGCTGCCAAGAGCAGGGATTCAGGCGCTAACGGGCAATCCAGCCTACTATGCTATTGACAACGACAACACGATTGCCGGCAACCCGTTTGGCCTGTATGACGGATTTACAGATGCCGAAAAGCATACTAGCATTTCTTCAGGCTTGACAAAAATCACGGCAGGCGGTGCATCGGGAAATGATGTTAGTCACGTCGTTGGTTCGGGCCCCTACATAATTGCAGCAGGTCAGGAAATCACCATAGCGTTTGCTCTCCATGGAGCAAACACACAAGCGAACCTGATCAATTCGGCGAAGTATGCTGACTCACTTTATAACTACACGTTCAAAGCCCCTAAGCCGCTTGTAAATAATACTGAGTTTTGTGAAGGGACCGATGCTGTCTTAAATGCCACCGGCGCCACAAAATTTAATTGGTATAAAGAATTTATTGGGGGTACCCCGGTTTTCTCCGGATCTCAATTGAAAATTCCGGGATTGAAAAAAGATACGCTGATCTATGTGTCCAATGCTGATCATCATTATGAAAGTCTTAGGACTCCGGTAGCTATTGGTCTAAAGCCTATTCCTAAAATTATTGCCCCTGCAGATCTTGAATTTTGCGAAGGAGAAAGTGTCGCGCTTTCCGTCGAACAAGGTGAAGAGTACACTTGGAGCAGTGGTCAGAAAACTCAAACGATCGATGTCGGGAAAACTGGTAGTTATACCGTTACGGTGCGTAAAGGTTCGTTGCCATGTACCTCTTCGCCCGTCAGCGTAATCGTCAATGCCGTGCCGGTGGCGGGATTTACCGCGACGCCGGAAATAATTTCGACAGAAAATGAAGTAATCTTTTCAAATCAAAGCGTCGGTGCTATGTCGTGGGAATGGGATTTTGGTGACGGAAGCGAAAGCGTCGAGGAAAATCCGTCACACCAATATGCTGCAATCGGAGGTTATACTGTCATGCTCAAAGCAACTTCTGATAAAGGCTGTGTGGACACTGAGTCAAAGATGATCGGAATCATAACAGGAACTGAAACCTCCCTTGCCAAAACCACTTTACTACATCCAAATCCAACTTACGATGGCGTCCTATTCTTGACCCGTTCAATTTCAAGGGAGCCAATTCAAATCGATGTATTTAACATACAAGGTCAATTGGTTTCACGGAAAATCATGGACGCTGATGAAACGCAAAGCTCCTTAGACGTTTCTGCATTGGCGAATGGCGTTTACCAGGTGCAAATCCGTACGAAAGAAGAAGTTGTCACACGAAAAATAGTCGTGGTTCGATAACCTTTAGATATTAAGCTTATTTAATTCCTTAACCGCATAGTCGCAGGCTCTTGCCGTAAGCGCCATATAGGTTAATGAGGGATTTACGCACGCGGAGGATACCATGAAGGAGCCATCGGTAATGAAAACATTTTTTACTTCATGCATTTGATTGAACGCATTTAAAACCGATGTTTTAGGATCCTTTCCCATACGCGCCGTCCCCATTTCATGATTAGCGTTTCCGGGAAAGGAGGTATTAACATAGGTCTTTACATTCTTGTATCCGATAGCCTCAAACATTTCGCCCGCGGAGTTGGCCATATCTTGTTGCATGGCTTTTTCGTTTTCTTTGAACTCGGCATCGATGTTCAATGTAGGACGTCCCCACTTATCTTTTTGCTGTGTGTTGAGCGTTATCCGATTTTCCGGATAAGGCAAACATTCCCCAAATCCTCCAAGACCGATATTCCAGTGGCCTGGAACTTGCACTTGTTCTTTCAACGCGGCGCCTAGGGCCGTAGACTTTACCAGACTTCCCCACCCTTCGCGGCTTGCCCCACCCTGCATTCCGAATCCCCGGATGTAATCCGTCCTTTTTTCATCGATGTTTCTGAAGCGTGGAACATAGATTCCCACGGGTCTGCGCCCGATGTAATACTTATCCTCAAATCCCTCTACGGATGCGGTGGCTCCCGCTTGTTTGTGATGATCCATCAAATTTCGGCCTACCTGATCGCTTCCATTACCCAGTCCGTTGGGGAATCGACTGGAGATGGAATTCAGTAAGATAAATGTTGTGCCGACGGTGGAGGCATTTAGGAAAATGATCTTGGAATAGAATTCCATCACCTCGTTCGTTTCAGCATCGGTGACTTCAACACCAATTGCCTTGCTTTTTTGATCGTCATACAGCACTTTGTTTACCAACGAGTTCGGACGAAGCGTAAGTCTGCCAGTGGCAAACGCAGCGGGTAAAGTACTGGCGTTCGTGCTAAAGTAGGCACCATACGGACAGCCCCTGTGGCAAAGGTTTCTGGTCTGACACTGCCCTCTCCCTTTAACAGGTTGCGTTAGATTCGCTGTCCGGCCCATCGTCACTCTTCGACCTGGAAATTTTTGTTCTATTAAAGTTTTGGCTTGCTTCTCAACACAATTCATTTCCATGGGAGGCAGGAATTTTCCGTCCGGAAGATGCGGAATGCCCTCTGCCTGTCCGCTCACACCTATGAAGGATTCGACATAATCGTACCAGGGCGCTATGTCCTTATACCTAATTGGCCAGTCGATTCCGTGACCGTCCACTGCATTGGCCGAAAAATCCAGGTCACTCCATCGATAGCTCATGCGCGCCCAAAGCAAAGAACGCCCGCCGACGACATCGCCGCGGATCCAATCAAATCGTTTTATTTCAGTATATGGATTTTCCTTGTCGTTAATGTAGAACGCTTTATTATCGCCCCGGTAGCTGTAATGGCGCTTTTGCACGTAGCCACGTTCCTTGTCCTCCTCTGTCAGGCGCATTCCATTAGGAAATTCCCAGGGATCCTTAGTCGCTGTGGGATAATTCGGATGTTCCATCGGTTTCCCGCGCTCCAGCATTAAAACTTTCAAACCTTTTTCGCAAAGCTCCTTAGCAGCCCACCCACCGCTAATTCCCGATCCAACCACGATTGCGTCGTACGTTTGCTGCTCTTTTCCTTTTTGATTGACGTTCATAACTCTTCCTTGGCCATTAAAATCTTAATTCTATTCAACTATTGAAAGGGATTTTTTTTCAAATAGATGACGATTCGATCAGTGGTTTCGATTGAGGTTATAACTTAAAAAACTAATTTTAAAGTTCACAATAATTAATCTCGCCATTCTTTAGATCATTTCGATCTGTGTTTTATTTTTGCGCAATTTTGTTCACCCGACTCAACTAGAAATGCCAAGAGACAGAAGTATTCGCTCGGTCCTCATCATCGGTAGCGGCCCTATTATCATCGGACAAGCCTGTGAATTTGATTACGCAGGTTCGCAAGCATCCCGTTCACTTCGTGAGGAAGGAATTGAGGTAGTGCTGATTAACTCCAATCCCGCGACGATCATGACTGACAAAGTGACGGCTGATCACGTTTACCTCAAGCCACTCACTAAAAAGTCGATTCGGGAGATATTGGAGAAACATCATATCGATGCTGTATTACCGACCATGGGCGGCCAAACTGCTCTCAATCTTTGCATTGATTGCGAAAAAGCAGGGATCTGGCAACACTATGGCGTACGCATCATCGGCGTCGACATCCACGCGATCGAGACCACTGAAGATCGCGAGAAGTTTCGACTCAAAATGCTGGAGCTTAATGTGGGTGTTTGTCAGGGAGGTACTGCAACTTCTTTCTTGCAAGGAAAAGAGATCGCCCAGGAGATTGGTTTTCCACTCGTTATCCGGCCTTCTTATACCTTGGGAGGAACCGGAGGCGCTTTTGTAAACGATCACGCAGATTTCGACGATGCCCTAAATAATGGCTTACATGCATCACCAATTCACGAGGTGCTTGTGGAGAAGAGTATTATGGGCTGGAAAGAATATGAATTGGAGTTGCTACGCGATGGCGTCGGAAACGTGATTATTATTTGCTCGATCGAGAATTTCGATCCAATGGGAATTCACACGGGCGATTCGATAACAGTAGCACCAGCAATGACCTTGCCCGATACTGTCTATCAGCACATGCGCGACCTCGCCATTAAAATGATGAACGGTATTGGCCAGTTTGCAGGTGGGTGTAATGTTCAATTTGCCCTTAATCCAGACGATGATAATGATATCATCGGGATAGAAATCAACCCACGGGTATCAAGATCTTCTGCGCTTGCTTCCAAAGCCACGGGTTATCCGATCGCAAAAATTGCTGCGAAACTGGCGATCGGCTATCGCCTCGATGAATTAAAGAATGCTATCACAGGAACCACGACCGCGTATTTTGAACCGGCGATTGATTATGTCATTGTAAAGGTACCTCGCTGGAACTTTGATAAGTTTCAGGGCACAGATCGCAAGCTGGGTCTGCAGATGAAGTCTGTTGGCGAAGCGATGGGCATTGGAAGAAATTTCCAGGAAGCACTTCAAAAGGCGTGTCAGTCATTAGAAATAAGAAGAAATGGATTGGGCGCAGACGGCAAGGAATTAACTAAGCAGGACGAATTGCTTTACAGCCTGGAGCACCCCAGTTGGAACCGCGTATTCCATATTTATGACGCGATTAAACTCGGCATACCGATAAAAACCATTTCGAAGCTGACAAGAATCGATCGATGGTTCCTCAAACAGATAGAAGAACTTGTGGAACTTGAAAAAGAAATTAGCCGATATGAGCTGAACACAATTCAGGAGCCGCTGCTTCGAAAGGCAAAGGAAAAAGGTTTTGCCGACAGACAAATTGCATACATGTTGGATTGCTGGGAAAGCGAAGTTTTTAATAAGCGTAAGGATTTAGGTATAAATCGCGTCTTTAAATTAGTTGATACGTGTTCAGCAGAGTTTGAAGCGAAGACGCCGTATTACTACTCAACTTTTGAGTCAGAAAATGAATCGATATCCTCTTCAAAAAAGAAGATTGTTGTTTTGGGATCGGGTCCGAATCGCATCGGGCAAGGTATTGAGTTTGACTATTCTTGCGTTCATGGTGTGTTGGCAGCGAGAGAATGTGGCTATGAGACCATCATGATCAACTGCAATCCCGAGACAGTTTCTACTGATTTTGACATTGCCGACAAGCTCTATTTTGAACCCGTATTCTGGGAACATATTTATGATATTATTCAGCACGAAAAACCTGAAGGCGTTATCGTGCAGCTTGGAGGCCAGACAGCGTTGAAGCTGGCAGAGAAACTTCACAAGTATGGAATTAAGATCATCGGAACCACTTTTGATGCACTTGATTTAGCAGAAGACCGTGGCAGGTTTTCAACGCTGCTGAAAGAATTAGCCATCCCCTATCCCGAATTTGGTGTTGCCGTAAATGCCGATGCAGCGATTGAAGTTTCAAAAACAATAGGCTTCCCGTTGCTAGTACGCCCATCGTATGTTTTGGGAGGACAGAGCATGAAGATTGTCATCAACGAACAAGAGCTCGAAGATCATATATTGGACATCTGGAAACATTTACCAGAGAACAAAGTATTGCTCGATCATTTCTTGGATGGCGCCATCGAGGCTGAGGCCGATGCCATTTGTGATGGAAAAGACGTCTACATCATTGGTATAATGCAGCACATCGAACCCGCGGGCATTCACTCGGGTGACTCGTATGCGGTTTTGCCTCCTTACAATCTCGGTGATTTTGTAATCAAACAAATTGAACACTACACCCATAAGATTGCACTTGCGCTTCAAACGGTGGGATTGATCAACATTCAATTTGCGATCAAGCAAGACAAAGTTTATATCATAGAAGCCAACCCGCGAGCCTCGAGAACAGTGCCTTTTATTTGCAAAGCCTACGATGAGCCATATGTTAATTATGCCACCAAAGTGATGCTGGGAGAGAAAAAAGTAAAAGACTTTACTTTTAATCCAACGAAAAAGGGGTATGCCATCAAAGAACCGGTGTTCTCATTTCATAAGTTTCCCGACGTAAATAAAGAGCTGGGTCCTGAAATGAAATCCACGGGTGAATCGATTTATTTCATAGATGATCTTATGGACGATTATTTTATGAAAATCTATTCGGAGCGAAACCTCTACCTGAGTCGATAAACTCTTTTTTTCGCCTCCTTTTAGTTGCGATTCTTGGGATTTTTAAGCGTTCCACCCCAAATATTCGGAAAGTATTAGCCTAAATTGGTTAATTACTTGTTGAACCTATACCTTTGTTATTAGGTTATTGATGAAATAAATACCATGCTTAAATTTCTGATCATCACCAGTCTGGCTTTATATCTGGTATATAAATTGGGTTCCCTTTTTTTTAGGGCTGGTGCAGCTTCTGAACAACTCCGTAACCAGCAACAGAAAAAGTCATTTGAGGGCGATCAGAATCAAAAGCGAAAGGGGGGTTCCAAACCCGGAGAATATATCGACTACGAAGAGGTTAAATAATTCCTCACCTTTTGCATTTCAAACAATATTAAGGTTTTAAAGTGAGCACGATTCACTTCCATAAATATCAGGCTACAGGCAATGACTTTGTGATCATCGACAATCGCGACGTAAAATTGACTTTTACCAACGAGGAGATCGCTAGGATATGCCATCCAAAATTTGGCGTTGGAGCGGATGGGTTGATGCTTATTGAAAATCATCCTTCCCTTAATTTCCATTTGGAATACTTTAATCGCGACGGATCAAAAAGTCTCTGTGGGAACGGGTGTCGTGCGGCAGTTCAGTTCGCCTCGCAGCTCGGACTCGTAAATGGAAAAGCGACCTTTACCGCCTTCGATGGTGCGCATGCCGCCGAAATTCTCCCGACTGGAAATATCCGGTTAAAAATGGGTGACGTAATGGAGGTAAAAATGATGGGAGATGACTTATACATTCATACTGGTTCACCCCATTTCATACGATTTGTTCAGGATGTGAAAAATTACCCTGTGTTTGAAGAGGGTAGAAAGATCAGATATCTAGAGAACTTTCAGCCTGGGGGAACGAACGTGAATTTTGTCGAGCTTCAAGGGGGCAACACCATTTTTGTTAGGACCTACGAACGCGGCGTTGAGAACGAAACATTATCCTGCGGAACTGGGATTACAGCAGCAGCTTTGGCAGCGTCTTTAAAAGGGGCCACTTCGCCGGTTAACATCAATACCTTGGGCGGAACTCTTGCTGTCGAATTTAAAAGCGGACAGTCGGGCACATTTCAAGAGATTTACCTCATCGGCCCTGCCAAAATGGTCTTTAAAGGCCAATTGGAACTGTAATTGCTCATCCGGAATTCAAAAAACAAATTTAACTTTGACCTCCACTGGAGGGCCGTTCTGCATTGTCCGTTAGAATACGGATAACGGATAACGATTAACGGAAAACGAACAATAAAAGCATGCTAAAACTTATAGCCAAACTTTTCGGAACGAAATCTGAAAAAGATATTAAACGTATCATGCCCTTGGTTGAACAAACCAAACAAGAGGGTGAGCGAGTCAAATCCCTGAGCAACGATGCGCTACGCGCGGAAACAAAAAAGATCCAGGAGCAAATCAATCAGGAATTAAAAAACATTGATGACCAACTGGCCGGCCTGCACCAAAAAATTGCAGATAATCCTGAGCTTGATATAAACGAAAAAGAATCCGTCTTCGGTCAAATCGACAAGTTGGAGGAGGATCGAAATAAAGAACTCGAAAAAGTTTTGCTGAAAGTTTTGCCCAACGCGTTTGCGATCGTCCGTGAAACAGCAAAACGGTTTAAAGAAAATGAATACCTGGAAGTGACCGCGCAGGATTTTGATCGCGTGATATCGGGAGTCAGGGAAAATGTAAAGATTGACGGCGACAAAGCCCTTTGGTATAATAAGTGGATGGCCGCAGGTAATATGATTACCTGGGACATGGTTCATTATGAGGTCCAGATCATCGGAGGAATTGTTTTGCACGAAGGTAAAATCGCTGAAATGGCAACGGGAGAAGGAAAAACCCTGGTTGCTACTTTTCCTGCTTTCTTAAATGCTCTGGCAAAACGAGGAGTTCACCTTGTTACCGTCAATAATTACCTGTCTGTCCGTGATAGCGAATGGATGGGACCCATCTTTCAGTTCCATGGTCTAACGATAGATTGTATTGATAAATACGAGCCAAACTCACCCGCCCGGATCAATGCCTACAAGGCGGATATCACCTACGGAACGAACAATGAATTCGGCTTTGACTACCTGCGTGATAACATGACGCGCGATCCTCAGGAACTTGTACAACGCTCACACCACTTTGCCATGGTCGACGAAGTGGACTCCGTGTTGATTGACGAAGCTCGAACACCCTTGATTATTTCAGGTCCGGTGCCACGCGGAGATGAACATGAATTTTATGATTTGAAACCGCGCATTTTCAAGTTAGTGGAAGCACAGAAAAAGATAGTCAATGAGTATTTGAACAACGCGCGCAAACTGATCGGGGAAAATAACGAAAAGGATGGCGGTTTGAATTTGTTCCGCGCATTTCGCGCGATGCCCAAGCACAAGCCTTTAATCAAATACCTGAGCGAGACTGGAAATAAAGCCATTCTACAGAAAACAGAAAATTATTATCTGGCTGACAATAAACGGAATATGCCAGAGGCAGATAAGCCATTGTATTTTATCATCGATGAAAAAGACAATAGTGTCGACCTGACTGAAAAGGGTATTGACCTGATCACCGGTGAAGGCGAGGATCCGAAATTTTTTATTCTACCTGAAATCGGGACCGAATTAAACCGGATAGAAAAAGATAATTCATTGGATGAAGGTGCAAGATTTCATCGGAAGGAAGAAGTCATTCGGGATTATCAGACTAAATCACAACGGATTCATAGCGTCAATCAACTACTGAAAGCCTATACGCTCTTTGAAAAAGACACCGAATACATCATCGTTGACGGCAAAGTAAAAATTGTAGATGAGCAAACCGGTCGCGTTATGGAGGGAAGGCGATATTCCGATGGATTGCACCAGGCAATCGAGGCAAAGGAAAATGTAAAGGTAGAAGACGCCACTCAGACCTATGCCACCATTACCTTGCAAAACTACTTCCGCATGTACCATAAGCTGGCCGGTATGACCGGTACGGCTGAGACGGAGGCAGGGGAATTCTGGAATATTTATAAGCTGGATGTTGTTACTATTCCAACCAACAGGCCAGCTATACGCAAGGATTATGACGACATGGTGTATAAGACTATGCGCGAAAAATTCAATGCAGTGGTTGACGAAATTGTAAGATTGACGCAGCAAGGAAGACCAGTACTGGTTGGTACAACCTCTGTTGAAATTTCCGAACTCGTGAGCAGGTTCCTTCAAATGCGGAAAATCAAGCATCAGGTATTGAATGCAAAGCAACATCAAAGGGAAGCGGAAATTGTTGCTGAGGCAGGTAAACCGGGAACTGTGACGATTGCCACTAACATGGCAGGTCGTGGAACGGATATTAAACTTACTCCAGAATCGCGTGCAGCAGGGGGGTTGGCAATCATAGGCACCGAACGGCACGAGTCGCGACGGGTCGACCGGCAGCTTAGAGGTCGGTCAGGACGTCAGGGCGATCCGGGTACTTCTCACTTTTATGTGTCGTTGGAAGATAATCTCATGCGTCTGTTTATGCCTGAACGCATCGCACGCATCATGGACAAACTTGGCTTGAAGGAAGGCGAAGTGATTCAGCATTCTATGGTGACAAGTTCTATTGAACGTGCTCAAAAGAAAGTGGAAGAGAACAACTTCGGAATTCGTAAACGCCTTGTTGGAATACGACAACGTGATGAACTCTCAGCGCGAAGTAATTTACAAACGCAGAAAGAATGCCCTTTTTGGTGAACGTTTAGAACTGGATATTCTTACCATGTTGTTTGATACCTGCGAAGACATGGTGATCAATGCGAAAAATGCATTGGATTATGAGAGTCTGCGATTGAATGCGCTAAGCATCCTGGGACTTGACTACGAAATTACCAAAGAGACTTTTGACAAACTTGATCAGCCAAAATTGGCAGAGGACCTTTACAACAAAGCGCTGGAACACTATCATAAAAAGAATAAAATGGTCGCTGAAAAGGCGTTGCCGATAGTGAAAGAAATTTATAAAACGCGCGGTGGAACGGTCGAAAATATTCTTGTTCCCTTTACCGATGGACAAAAACAAATTGGCGTAGCGGCTAACCTGACAAAAGCTGTCAATACTAATAATGCGGAATTGGTGAAGTCAATGGAAAAAATGATTGCCCTTGCCATCATTGACCAGTTATGGAAAGAGCACCTGCGCGAAATGGACGACTTAAAACAGTCCGTGCAAAACGCGGTTTATGAACAAAAGGATCCTTTGTTGATTTACAAGTTCGAAGGTTTTGAATTATTCAAACGTTTTATTGCAAAAGTAAATGAGGATACAATATCCTTCCTACTCAAAGCCGATATCCCTGTACAACAACCGGATCAGGTCCAGGAGGCAAGAACGCAACGCAGTCGCGTTCGGCTGAATGAGCAAAAGGAAGAATCGCGATCGTTGCTGAGTGGAGGAGAGAGAGACAGCACCAGCGCAGACATCCAGGCCTCCGCAAGAAAAGGTAATGCCGGCTAAATCTGAAAAAGTCGCCGGGCGAAATGACCGCGTAAGCGTTCAGTACCCTGATGGGAAGGTGTTGCGCGATGTTAAGTACAAAAAGGTAGAAGAAGATATTTTGAATAACCGGTGTATCATAATTAATTAACCATGCGGAGCCATCACATTTTCATTTACGTCATCGTCGTAGTATGGCTGGCCGGTTGTGCAAGTCCAAAAAGCACGACGGTTTCATCTCAAGGCCAGGCGTACTCTGAAGATTTGTCTATTTGGCGGCCTAAAGCAGAGACCCCTGCCAATAATAACACGACCACGAATGTGACGGATAATCCAAAGCAAACGCCATACGTGGAACCAAAATATGCTGTCAATAAAAAACTTGACACGGTACTCGATAGCATCGATCGGTACAACCGGTCAAAGCAGTTTGTCGATGGATTTACGATTCAGATTTATGCAGGCTTAAAAAGAGAGGATGCGCTTAATGCAAAGAAAAATCTTGCGTCTTCGCTTCCTGATCTTTCTTCAGAGGTTGAATACGCACAACCAAACTTTCGCGTAAAGGTGGGTAAGTACTACACGCGTATCGATGCCCAACGGGACTATGTGGCTGTAAAAAAATACTTTCCGACAGCAATCGTAATTCCGGATAAAGTATCGATAAACTAGCAAGCTTACTCCCTCTATTTAAAGACCTTCGTTCATGAGCCTTCTGCAAAAAATCAAATCACTTTCAGGTTCCTATAGTACGCATACCGTTTCTGTTCGAAGGCACTTACATGCTCATCCTGAATTGTCTTACCAGGAATTTCAAACTGTAAAATTTGTAGCAGAACAGTTGAATTCGTTTGGAATTGCTTCTGAATCCGTTGCCACTACTGGTTTGGTGGCCGAGATAAAAGGTAAATCTCCCGAAAAGAAGACCATTGCATTGCGGGCTGATATGGATGCATTGCCTATCATCGAAGAAAACAATGTGATCTATAAATCCAAAAATCAGGGTGTAATGCATGCATGTGGTCATGACGTTCACACATCTTCCTTGCTGACCACAGCGCGTATCTTGAATGAAGTAAAGGATGAATTCGAAGGAACAATCCGGTTGCTGTTTCAACCTGGGGAAGAAAAAAATCCAGGTGGTGCTTCTTTTATGATTCGTGATGGTGTTCTGGAAAACCCCCGGCCTTCTGCAATTCTTGGACAGCACGTATTTCCTTTATTACCCGCTGGTAAAGTTGGCTTCAAGGAAGGTATGTACATGGCTAGTGCGGATGAGATCTATTTGAAGGTTATTGGCAAAGGAGGACATGGAGCCGCCCCGGATCTGGCAGTTGATCCTATCGTTATTGCCTCTCACATAATCATCGCATTACAACAAATTATCAGTCGTAATGCGAATCCCCGGCAACCGACAGTGTTAACTTTTGGAAATATCGTCGGACTGGGCGCAACGAATATCATTCCTAATGAAGTAAATATCGCTGGAACCTTTCGCGCGATGAACGAAGTCTGGCGGGAATCAGCACTGGTGAAGATTAAGAAAATGGCTGAGTCCATCGCTGAAGGAATGGGTGGCCGATGTGAAGTGGATATTTCAAGAGGTTATCCCTACCTTGAAAACAACCCCACACTTACACGCAGAATTCGAAAGGCTGCTGAAGAATACGTAGGAGCTGAAAACGTTGTAGACATCGATATTACTTTGGGGGCGGAAGATTTTTCATATTATTCGCAGATTGTTCCAGCCGCATTTTATCGACTGGGAACCAACAATGTGGCCAAGGGAATCACATCCTACGTTCATACGCCAACTTTTGATATCGACGAAGACGCGTTATTAATTGGCCCAGGTCTGATGGCTTGGATGGCTTTGCAGGAGCTTCTCGTTGATGAGAATGGTAATCAGTAATCAGTGATCGGTAATCGGTGGAAAGCGTAGCTAAGCGTGTGCGGTTAGGAAACGTGTTTAGGTTGTTTCGGTGTAGAACCCTTCCAGACCTCCAGAGTCCGTGACGTTGAGCCTACCCTTACTTGCGGTTGCCACTCTAAAAACAAAAGGCGAGTTAGTAAATACTAGAGGTTGTCTCGGAGCTCGAACCGATTACCAACTACTCGACAGTAACAGACTTTGCCAGATTCCGGGGTTGATCAACATTGCATCCCCTCATTACAGCGATGTGGTAAGAAAGAAGTTGAAGCGGAACCACGGACACAAGAGGCATGAATGCTTCGTGAACGGCGGGTACTTCAATACAAAAATCAGACATCTTGGGAATCAATTCGTCTCCTTCTGTAATTATTGAAATTACGCGGCCCTTTCGTGCTTTTACCTCCTGAATATTCGATACGACTTTTTCGTACGAGCTGTCTTTGGTTGCAATAAATACAACAGGCATTTCTTCATCAATTAGCGCGATCGGCCCATGCTTCATCTCGGCGGCCGGATAGCCCTCTGCGTGGATGTAAGAGATTTCTTTAAGTTTCAAGGCACCTTCGAGCGCTACTGGAAAATTATAACCCCGGCCGAGGTAAATAAAATTGCGGGCATCTTTGAAGATCATAGCAATCTTTTCAATCTGCTCATTGAGCTTAAGCGCTTTTTCAACCTTGCTTGGGATCGTCTCCATTTCCACCAGGAGAGAATGCAGATTTTGCTTGGAGATCGTACCATTTTTTTGAGCTATCGTAAGCGCAATCATGCTCAAAACAGTAAGCTGCGCGGTAAAAGCTTTCGTGCTGGCAACTCCGATTTCCGGCCCTGCGTGGGTGTAGGCACCAGCGTGCGTTGCGCGCGGAATGGAAGAACCCACTACGTTACAAACGCCAAAAATAATAGCCCCTTTAGATTTTGCTAACTCAATCGCGGCAAGCGTATCGGCGGTCTCACCCGATTGGGAGATCGCGATCACAACGTCGCCTTCCCTGATTATCGGATTTCGGTACCGAAACTCAGATGCATATTCCACCTCGACAGGTATACGACAAAATTCTTCAAAGAAATATTCTGCTACCAGCCCGGCATGCCAGGAAGTACCGCAGGCGATGATGATAATGCGATCTGCTTTGATGAGTTTGTTGAGATATTCGCTCAGTCCCCCGAGCACAAGCCTCCCGGATTGCCCATTCAAGCGGCCCCTCATACAATCACTGATGGAACGGGGCTGCTCGAAAATTTCTTTCAACATGAAATGTTCAAAACCACCTTTTTCGATTGCTTCAAGCTCCAGGTCGATGGTTTCTATGTATGGAGTCAACGGAAGGTTAGCCGTGTTTTTTATCCGAAGCTTGCCATCTTTAATAATGGCGATTTCCTGATCGTTCAGGTATACCACCTCATTGGTATATTCAATTATTGGAGTCGCGTCAGATGCCAAAAAGAATTCATCCTTTCCTACGCCGATCACGAGCGGACTTCCCTTTCGGGCGGCAATAAGCAGGTCAGGATCATCCAACGACATGATAACAATCGCGTAGGCACCGACCACTCGTGTTAGTGCTAGTCTAACGGCTTCTTCTAACGAGCATCTTTCGTTTTTCTTAATATCCTCTACAAAGTGGATAAAAACTTCGGTGTCGGTGTCGCTTAAGAAAGTGTGACCCTTTCGAACAAGCTCTAACTTAAGAGAGCTGTAATTTTCTATGATTCCATTGTGGATAATGGCCAGCGTTTCGGTTGAGGAATAGTGCGGATGGGCGTTTCGATCGCTGGGTTCACCATGCGTTGCCCAGCGGGTGTGCCCCATTCCGATAGTACTTGTCAGATCTTTTCCTTGGAGGTATGCTTCAAGCTCGGATACCTTTCCCTTTCTTTTTATGGACAGTAAGTGTGCCATTTAACAGCGCTATGCCGGCGCTATCATAGCCCCGGTACTCCAGTCTTTTTAAGCCTTTGATAATAACATCATGAGCCTGGCGATGGCCAACATAAGCTACAATGCCACACATATATTTGTAATTAGTTTAACGGTGTTGTCGGTTTTGTATAATAGACCTTTAGTTTGATGTTATCTTTTGGAAAGATTACCCGGTTAACTGATTTTGTATTAGGCATTGACGGACCTGAAGGATAAAGTGCGAAATATTGATAACGTGATATGCCTTCCCTTGCAATACTAAGCTGCTGAAAAAATAACGCAAAATTTCCGTCATAAGATTTTTTGTCCGTAGAGTATTCCAAATGAGCGTCTACGTCACCCAACACATTCAATGCGGCGTCACTGTCAACATAGGTACCATTATCTAATGTCAAGGTTCCAGGATGTGCCGGAAAGCGGGGATTATAAGCGCTGAGAATAACGGAGACATCAAGGGTGTCTTGGTGCGTTGTGACTTTTTCCAACGTGTTATTACTTCGAAGTATTCGCAACACTAAATCGGCTGGCCGGATATAATCAGATTCGACAACAGACCCGATCGATAATTGCGCGGAATTAATAACAACGTTCGGAATGGTATCGCAAAATTCGAAAAATTTTCTGAAGTCTAATTTTGTGTAAACGCCTGTGCCTGATTGAATGTAACGTAGGTCACTCGCAGGACTAAAATCTTGAGCGTATTGCGTCAAGCCAGCAAGGTCCGAAGAAGACCGATCATTTTTTATGTGGCTAAAATTGGCAACATTAAAGAATCCAAGATGTAGATTAAGCTTACTGGTGTCCTTATGATAATGAACCGTAATAGCTGAGTTTGGATTAATACCGAGGACTTTATCACCGCTAACTGCTTTTATAGATAGGCCCTTGAAGAGCTTCGTAAATTCGTTTATGTTAATGAAGTTAGAATCTGCTGTCGTTGTGGCATCCCTATATTTTATCGCATTATCAAAGATTCTTTGACCAAAAGCTTTATCCAGCGGAACCTTTATAACGATAGTAGTATCCGAGTTACTTGCGGCATAGCTGTCAAGATCTTTCGGACTAACGCTAAAGGTTTTTGAGCCGAGCGGAGTCGGTTTTACCAGCACTTCCGACTTACTAAAATAGTTTCGTCTGTTATCGTATTTTAATTCTTCATCTAACTCATAAACGGAAACGGTTTGGCTGGTAAGGGCATCGGTCGATCCATAGTTATAATAGTCAAGGATGATTTGAAGGGACACGGAGTCATAGATAACGTCAGCGACAAGTTTCGCCCCACTGTTGGTGAAAAACTGAGTGTAAGCGTCCGCGGACACGGCTCCGAACTTTGGGTCCGAGTATTGGCCCATGAGCAGCCTGTTTGTTTCGTTTTGAAATACAAAATTCGATGTACGTTGAGAGTCTAAAAGCAAGACACTGCTTTCAATCGGGATTTCAATGTAACTGGCTTCGAACTTTTGATTTTGGATTTTTGAATCCTAGAACACTAGCCTCATCTTCACAGGAAAAAAAAATAGTGCAACTAGCACAGAAGCCAGTTGCACTACGCGGTTAGCCCATAAGTTCATTATAAAAATTATAATACGATTCGGTTGAATTTTCGTTGGTATCGAAGTTCTCTACTTTCTTTTCTTTGATTCCTTTCTTAAAGAGACCTTCCAATTTTTTGTTTTCGCCCGCAACAATAACAGCATCGGAAAATTCCATGCCCAGTTTAATGAATCCTTCAAAGTCGGCAGTCTTTAAATTGCCAAGCATGTTGTCCTCAATATCCATCATCTTCACTTTCCCCATGATGTCACCTTTAAACTTGTGAGAGAAGGAATTATTGTAGATCGAGAAAACAGTTTTTGCGTTTTTAAACAACGGATCATTCTTGTACGTAGTTTTTAAGTACAGGGGAATGAAGCTGGTGATCCAATCATTGCAATGAACAACGTCAGGTGCCCATCCTAATTTACGGACAGTTTCAATAACGCCCTTGCAGAAGAATATTGCGCGCTCATCGTTGTCTTCATAAAATTTGTTCTCTTTATCGTGGAAAACAGATTTGCGGTGAAAGTAATCTTCATTATCGATGAAATACACTTGAAGCTTCGCATTTGGAATTGACGCAACTTTGATAATCAAAGGCTTTTCCTCATCACCAACCGCAATGTTAATCCCCGAAAGCCTTACCACTTCATGCAGCCTGTTCTTCCGTTCATTGATAATCCCAAATCTGGGTACCAATATCCTTATCTCCATACCTCTTTCTTGCATTGCCTGAGGAAGTTTGCGCACAAAGTCCGCTACTTCAGAGGTTTGCAGAAAAGGGTTAATTTCGCTGGCTACATAAAGAACTCGAAGTTTTGACATAGTTTTGATTTTTAATGTAGAATGGAAAACGAGCCACAAAAATACAAATAATTCACCCCTTATTCAAGTTGTTTTCAGTTTTCCCTATATCTTTGCGACCCTTTGCCAAAATGGCCTAAAATGGAGATTTTCAAGAAGATAGCCCCATTAAAAGTCTATTTAGAGGAAATTCGAAGGTCAGGAAAAACAATTGGCCTTGTTCCGACAATGGGCGCCCTTCACAACGGCCACCTGGCCCTGATTGGTGCATCCAAAGCCCAAAATTCCTATACTATTTGTTCGATATATGTAAATCCCATGCAGTTCAATAATCCTGCAGACCTGCAAAAATACCCACGAAACCTTAACCAGGATACCAAATTGTTATCAGCGGCTGGCTGCGACGTTTTATTCTGTCCCGATAATGAGGAGATGTATGAGGGAAAATCAGTCCTTAAGTTCGATTTTGGGGACTTGGATAAGGTTATGGAAGGAAAATACAGACCTGGGCATTTTAGTGGTGTGGCGCTGGTGGTTTCGAAACTCTTTAATATAGTCAATCCGGATAATGCCTATTTTGGACAGAAAGATTGGCAGCAATTTGCTGTCATTCAACAGGTTGTGCTGGAACTTAAGTTTGGACTCACCTTGCATAGTATTCCGACCCTTAGGGAACCAGATGGATTGGCAATGTCTTCCAGAAATTTAAGACTTAATGGCATACAAAGACAGCAAGCGTCTGCATTTTATAACGCCTTGCGGCTGGCGAAGGAAAATTTAAAAAAAGGAGAGGAAATTGCTAGTGTGAAGCGATCGGTCAAGGAAACGGTAGAAAGAGTGGAGGGGATCACCTTGGAATACTTCGAGGTGGTAGAAAGTAAAAGCATGGACCTTTTAAAAATCGTGGATGGAGCTGGGTCGCCGATCTTGTGCATTGCCGGCTACGTGGGTGAGGTAAGGTTGATTGACAATATGTTTTTGAACTAAGGGGATGAGAATAGAAGTCTTAAAATCAAAAATTCATCGCGTAAAAATTACGCAGGCGGAGTTGCACTACGTGGGTAGCGTGACCGTCGATGAAGATTTAATGGACGCCGCTAATTTGATCGAAGGTGAAAAAGTTACCGTTTTGAATGTCAACAATGGCGAACGGTTAGACACCTATGTGATCAAAGGTGAGCGCGGTTCCGGCGTTGTTTGTCTTAACGGACCTGCTGCACGTAAAGCGCAGGTTGGTGATATCGTGATCATCGTCTCCTACGCGTCGATGAAATTTGAGAAAGCAAAAACCTTCAAGCCGACCGTCGTTTTTCCAACTCCCGATAATAAGCTACCTTAAACGACCCCAACTAACCCATAATCGTGTGGCTCCCCGGCTTAAGAGCATTTTTACAATATATCGTGATTCTGGGGGTCACAATTTTGCTGATCTATTTGTCTTTAAGAGGATTGAAGGTCGCAGAAGGTGAAAATAAATGGGACTACCTTAAGCACACCTGGCAATCTGCGCACAAAGGATGGCTGATCGCCATGGCTGTCCTCTCTCTTATAAGTCATTTGCTGCGTGCCGAGCGTTGGAGAATGTTGTTGGTGCCAGTTGGTTTTAAAGCCAAGTTAGTTCATAGTTTTCTTTCCGTGATGGTCGGGTATTTGGTCAACCTCGTAATCCCCAGGGGCGGTGAGATTTCCCGGTGTTATAATTTATACAAACTGGACAAGATTCCGGTGGTGGAATCTTTTGGCACCGTTGTAATCGAGCGGATCGTCGACCTCCTTTGTTTGCTGATACTTATTGCCATCTCATTTGCTTTCGAATCTCAGAAGCTCTTTGCATTTATGAAGACCTTACCATTTGAATTTTCGGGTGGTTCAAAATTGAAAGTCTTCCTTTTCGTCATAGCCGCGGCTTTTAGTATAGTGGTCGTTGGTTATTTGCTGCTTAGGAAAAGCAAAAAGCTGAACCAGATTGTTCAGAGAATATGGAAGAGTTTCAGAGACGGGATACTGTCAGTTTTCAAACTAAAAAATAAAGGTGTGTTTATTTTTTATTCAGCCCTGATCTGGTTTTTATATTTTGCTATGAGCTATACTGTGTTGAAGGCGTTTCCGTCAACGAGTGATTTGCACTTTAGTGCAGTGCTAAGTTTGTTTGCCATCGGTGCGATTGCCATGGCTGCTCCCTTACCAGGTGGCACTGGTTCTTATCATGTGCTCGTGCCTCAAGGCCTGTTCTTTCTTTATCAAATTCCTTTGTCAGATGCTGTCGCCTTTACATTCATATTTCATGGATGGCAAACTTTAATTTTTATCGTCTTCGGGGCCATATCACTTTTTGTCACCTCTTTCATTGTAAAAAAAAGCGCAAAGGCCAATACGCAGGAAAATTAATTCTGCTGTAAAACAGATATGGATGTAACACTTCATAACAGCTTCCGTCTTATTTTTACATCATGAAGCTCATCAGCCGATCTTTTATTGAATCATTGCTCAAGCTTACCCGTTTTGGCAATCTCATTATAATTGCGTTGGCACAATATTTTACGGCTGGTTTCCTGATCGGCATGCATACCCTTAACGACGTCCAACTATTTTTACTTTCGCTTTCTACCATTCTTATTGCTGCGGGCGGCTACATCATTAATGACTATTATGATGTTAAAATTGACTACATCAATAAGCCCGACCGAGTAGTTATTGGAAAAAGTATCACACGTCGTTATGCCATTTTGTTTCACATTGCGCTGTCGGTTTCTGGGTATTGTGTTAGGATTTTATCTGTCCTGGAAAATTGCTGCGGTAAATCTGCTTTCTGTATTTCTGCTTTGGCTTATACTCCAACAATCTAAAACGACTTCCTTTTGTTGGTAATCTCACAGTAGCCTTTCTTACAGGCCTTGCCGTTTTTATTGTCGATCTATTTTATGGTACGGATAATTCGCTGGTGGTTATCTACGCTTTGTTTGCTTTTTTTATGACGCTTGTGCGGGAAGTCATTAAGGATATGGAGGACTTAAAGGGTGACAATTCATTTGGATGTAAAACATTGCCCATCGTATGGGGAATTCGAAAAACAAAAATTTTAATTTACATCATCCTGATTGTATTTGCTGGTGTGGTTGATTGTGCTCAATCAATTATACCAGGCCCTGCCTTTTAAGTATCATTTGATTTTTCTGTTTGTTCCCTTGCTTTGGTTATTCTTCAGACTTATTCGCGCTGACATGAAAAAAGACTTTACGCGGCTTAGCATGTACTGTAAGGTCATTATGATGCTGGGTATTTTAAGCATGGCCTTTATGTGAGTTTAAAATTCTTTGCTTTCTTTGCGAACTTCTTATTGTTGCAAGACAGTTCGAGCTAACAAATTTTCATGAGCCAAAAATTTCGGATTGCCATTTTCGCTTCGGGCGGTGGAACCAACGCTGAAGCGATCATAAAATATTTTAAGGAACATCCGCTGATAAAAATAGAATTGGTGCTTAGCAACAATCCTAACGCTTTCGTGTTGGAACGAGCAAAAAAATTTTCTATACCCACGAAAGTTTTTAATCGCGAAGAATTTGCTTCCGAGGAAGTAGTATCGTGGTTACAGGAGTACGGTATCACCCATATCGTTCTTGCAGGATTCTTATGGCTGATACCCGCTTCACTTTTAAAATCATATCCAAACAAAATTATTAACATTCATCCCGCCTTGTTGCCCAAGTTTGGAGGTAAAGGGAATGTACGGAATGAAAATTCACGAGTTGATTCGAACATTTAAATGAAACGGAGACCGGCATTACCATTCATTTGATAAATGATAAA
Organism: uncultured Bacteroidota bacterium; assembly: GCA_963813425.1. GTDB lineage: Bacteria > Bacteroidota > Bacteroidia > Cytophagales > Cyclobacteriaceae > Chryseolinea. The sequence goes on along the minus strand of CAWEZB010000008.1, from coordinate 285,026 downwards.
TATGATGAAGGTCCCATTCTTTATCAGGGTAGATGTGAAGTGTCGGCGACCGATACAGCCGAAGGACATTGCCGATAAAGTTCATCGGCTGGAATACGCAAATTATCCATTGATTATTGAACAATGGATCTTAGGTAAGTTAATTGTTAATTGTTAATGGTCACTAATTATTAATCATTTAGCCATTACACCATTAACCATTAACCATTAACCATTAATCATTACTACATATCTGTCCTGTTAAGCTCAGCGCCGATCCGATCGAATAATTTTAACGCATGAATAAAAATCTCATTCGTTTCATTCATCACTGGAAAATAACCTTCGTTATTCCAGAGCTTCCGGGCAATCTGCGCTTTTATGTGAACTTTAAATAGTTTTTCCTTTTTTGCAAGTTCCTTTCTGTCTGGCTTTACTTTATTGCGCTCACCGACTTGCACCAAGTCAGTCAGCATTTGGTCTGTCACAACAAATTTGTCCAGGAACTCATTAAAACCTTTTTCCAACAACGCTTCTTTGTGTGCTTCACCATAACCGAATGTATATTCCTGAATTGACGAAGAAGTATATAGCTCATTCAGGTAATGGCTTGTCAGGGTCGTATCCAGGGGAACAAAGTAGTCGGGCATAATGCCACCGCCTCCATAAACCGTACGCCCTTTTTGTGTAATATATTTTAACGTATCGTTAAAGCGAATACTGTCGGCGTGAAAAAATTCTCCATGGTTATATCGGCTGATAATATCGCGGGAATACTCGTCGCCATCTTCGTAGGGTTTTTGAATCGACCTTCCGGTTGGGGTATAGTAACGTGAAATAGTCAGTCGTAATTCGGATCCATCGCTTAAGTCGAACGGTGATTGAACCAGACCTTTGCCAAAGCTTCTGCGTCCGACAATAAATGCACGATCGTTATCCTGAAGGGATCCCGCCAGAATTTCGGAGGCAGATGCACTACCCTCGTTTATTAGGACAATTAAATCACCTTTTTCAAAGTCGCCCTTGGAAGTCGACATCGCTTGAGAATCGTATTTTTTCTCCTTGCCATGTGTAAAGACAATTTTTTTACCGGAAGCAAGAAAATCATCGGCCATATCAATGGCGATGTTCATGTATCCGCCAGGATTGCTTTGCAAATCCAAAACCAGTTTTTTCATCCCCTGATCTTTTAATTTAGAAAGCGATTGGCGGAATTCATCAAAGGTTGTGGCGGCAAAACGATTTACCTTGATATATCCTATTTCATCATCGACCATATAAGCATACATCAACTGAATATTGGGGAATCTTATCCCGAATAATGTTGTAGTCGATCTCCTTGTCTCTCCGCAGCACCGTTACCTTTACTTCTGTTCCTTTTGGTCCCTTCAGCGCCTTCATCACATCGGCAGATGTCACGCCAACACCAGCTAAATTCTTATCATCAACCTTGACAATTTTGTCCCCCGACTGAATACCCAGGGCTTCGGATGGCCCGCCGCTAAGGGCCGAGACCACGACGATGGTATCATGAAAAATATTGAACTCGACGCCGATGCCGTCAAAATTCCCCCTCAGGTCCTCATTCGCAGCTATTCTGTCACTCGCTGGAATGTAAGCTGAATGGGGATCTAACTTATTAAGCATATGGTGGATTGCGTCATCCACCAGGCTATTGGTGTTTACTGTATCTACATATTCGGTCTGAATTTGAGTTAAGACATCCCGGAATTTCTGGACGTCCTTTCCGATGTCGCCTGAAGCTTTACGGTTATTAAACCCCGAACCCACAAAAATTCCCACTGCAAGGCCTAGGCATAATACCAGGGGAAGTCTGATCTGAAACTTTGAATTCTGATGCTCACTCATGTCAATGCGCTAATTTATACCTTAACGAAGTGTAAAAATAAATGTTGAAAAGTAAACTCTATAGCCAAGGGTGTGCCATTAATCGTATTTAGTGTAGAATCAAATAATTTTGTCATCCATTGAAATTAAATCGCCTTCTTCCCGTCATAATGCCTGACTATGCCCAAATTTTCAATTATCTTTACCCATAGCCATGAGTAAGTCAGCCCTGAAAGATACGCGGATTTCTGTACTAGTCGATCAAAACTATGTGCATGCCTACGTGCTATACTATTTCGGCATCCGCTTTTTCGAATATTCTGAACTGACGCTTGCACAGGTTTGTAAGAAATGTGGGTTGAAGGTAGAGCAGGTCATTCGTGAAATGGAGGACCCTACGCATTTGCGAGAGGCTGACCTCCCGCTCATGTCTTATCCGATCGATTTGATTATTGAATATCTGAAGCATTCTCATTTTCTATTTATCAAACATAAGCTTCCCTACATTGCGCGGCTCGTCGAAAGCTTTAAAGCAAATCATGATGACTATCATACTGTAGAAAGGGATTTAAAAATTGTTTTTCCTCTTTTTGTAGAGGATTTCATCCAGCATATTTACGAGGAAGAGGATACTCTTTTTAATTTCATAAACTCCCTCGAGCGCGCTACAAAAGAAAAATTTATTCCTACCAAACTTTATTTTTTGTTGGAAAAGAATTCCGTTCAAAAGTTTGCTATGGAGCATGACGTGCATGACGACGAAATGGAGGGCATTCGAAATATAACAAAGGATTACACCCTTCATCCAAATGCACCCCTACATGTTAGAGTCTTGTATAATGAATTGAAGGACTTTGAGAAAAGTTTGACCACCCATGCCCGCATTGAAAACGAGATTCTCTTTCCCAAGGCAATGGCATTGGAAAACAAGATCAAACAAGCCATTTTTGAAAAAGTAAAATTCAATTAGACGGCATCATTTCTCCAAATACTTCATGTCAAGAATGCATTGATGGCATATGCGAAAAGTAGTGTTGAATTTAGCCGTATCTCTCGACGGATACATTGCAGGACCTAATGGAGAATACGATTGGTGTTTAACCGACGACGATTATGGTATGACCGATTTCTTAAAATCGGTCGACGCCACACTGATGGGAGGAAAATCATACCGGCTCGTCATCAGCGATGGTGATCCCTATCCTGAATTCACCAATTATGTTTTTACCCGGACTGAAAAGAAAACTCCTTATGAAAATGTGGTGCTGGTTTCAGAAGACATCCCTGAGTTCGTCCGACGACTGAAACAAAAAAAAGGTAAAAATATTTGGCTATTTGGTGGAAGTGAAATTATACATCCATTGCTTCAGGAGAATTTGGTTGACGAGATGATCCTGTCGATTCATCCATTATTGCTGGGTGGTGGCTTACCCTTGTTTAAAGGTTTGGACGAGCGAAAAACTTTTCACCTTTCGGACACTATTACTTATCCTACCGGCCTGGTGCAGCTTATTTATAAAATAATGTAGACTGTTTGGATATCGATCACACTTTACGGTAACGCATGGGAAGAATTTTGGCCTTCGATTACGGATTGAAGCGAACGGGTATTGCCGTTACAGATCCACTGCGCATTATTGCAACGCCGCTTGAAACAGTTGTGACTGCGAACTTGTTCCAATTCCTGACAAGCTATATGCAAAAGGAAAATGTTGATGAATTTGTGGTAGGGATGCCGAAAACACTTTTAAATGAAGATTCGGAAATTGCTCCAATGGTTAGAAAATTTGTGGAAAATCTGAAATTGAAATTTCCCGAAAAACACGTTCACCTTGCCGACGAACGCTTCACCAGCAGCATGGCCATGCAAGCCATGATCGATGGAGGGATGAAGAAAAAAGACCGCCAGATAAAAGGCAACGTTGATAAGATCAGTGCCACGATAATTTTGCAATCGTTTATTAATGCTGTCAAACGTTGAGCTGCTAAAAAAATTCCTCGGTTTTCATGATATGAATTAACTTTACGCCATGATTTATCCTATTGTGATGTACGGTGACCCCGTATTGCGCCAAAAGGCAAAGGACATTGCGCCAGACACTGATGTTGTAACGCTGGTGGAAGACATGTTTGAAACCATGTACGCGGCCAACGGTGTGGGACTGGCCGCGCCGCAGATTGGAAAGAGTATGCGGCTTTTTGTCGTTGATGGTAGTGCCATTGAGGATCAGCCTGACATGGAAGGCTTTAAAAAAGTGTTTGTAAACCCTCAAATGATTGAAGAGTTGGGAACGCCATGGGAATATGAAGAAGGCTGCCTCAGTATTCCTAACATTCGCGAAAAAGTTTCCCGTAAAGAACGATTGATCATCAAATACTTTGATGAAAATTGGAATGTTCATGAAGATACATTCGATGGATTAAAGGCACGAATTATACAGCATGAGTATGATCACATTGAAGGAAAAATGTTCGTGGACTATCTCACGCCGTTAAAAAAACGGTTGCTCAAAGGGAAGCTTTCCGATATTTCAAAAGGAAAAGTGGACACCGAATACCGTATTCTTGCGCCGCTCAAGAAGTAGATCAAAGTGATCGCTTATCGGGATTTTCCTCACTTTCAAGCATATCCTTCAATTCAATTTCCAATGCTCTCGTGCTGATAAAAATTTCGTTTAACGAAAGGGCCAGCGACAGTAAGAGAAACAGCAGACTCAATCCAAAAATACTGTAGGCAACGAGTTGGTAGTCCAGGAAAATAAAGAGCATGCAGAGCACGCAGAGGAAGAAACTTATAATGCCGCTTCCCTGCATTTGTTTTACCAGCAACAATCGCCTCTTAAGATTCCGAATCTGTTCCCTGATGATGCTACGTTCCTCACCGTACTTGTTTGTATTTCGTATGCAAGTTCCGGATTAAACTCGCCAGCGCAAGAAAGCGGTTCGTGTATGCCAACATGAGCAACGTGATCGCTGGAAACAACAGCGCCGGCGTATTGATAGAAATTTCAGTGTCCATATTTATAACTTGTCAATGTACGCGTTGCAACGTCCTCAATGATTTGGCTATCCACCCAGTAACACTCACAACAAGAATCGTCATGCATCCACCAAAAATAACAGATGGCACGACGCCCATTATTCGTGCTGCAACACCAGATTCGAACATGCCAATCTCGTTGGACGATCCAATAAATATGTGATTAACCGCAGAAACGCGACCCTTCATATTTTCCGGAGTAAGCGTTTGAAGTAAAGTGCCTCTAATAATAACACTGATACAGTCAAACATTCCACTCAACATCAATAAAAATAACGAAAGCCAAAAGTTTGTAGACAGGGCAAAAAAGATCATGCTCACACCAAAGCCCGCGACGCAATACAATAGAATTTTGCCTGTATTCTTCATGATTGGATGATGTGTTATATAAACTGCCATCAAGAGTGCCCCTACGGATGGAGCTGACCGTAAGATACCCAGTCCTTCCTTTCCTACCATTAATATTTCATCGGCGAAAATTGGCAACAGCGCTACGGCACCGCCAAAGAGAACAGCGAACAGATCCAATGAAATCGCGCTGAGAATAATGGGATTTCGAAAAACAAAACGAAGTCCCGACCGAATTTTTTCAACAATCCCTTGCTCATCCGTTGTTTGCGGGAGTGGTTTCTTCGAAACGCCGATGACGAGTATAAGGCCGCCGGCCATCAGCAGCAACATCCGTTAGATATGAAGCAGTTATTCCCAGGAAACCATAAAGAAATCCTCCAAGCGCAGGACCACCGATAGACGCCGTCTCCCATAATGTACTATTCCATGTCACTGCATTGGGATACAGTTCTCGTGGTACCAATTGCGGCATGTAGGAAAAGACTGCAGGCGTTAGAAAGCCCCTGGCGATTCCACTGACAAAAATAACAGTATAGATAGGTACGACTCCATATGCAAGTATAAAAGCACCAACATCAAGCGTAAATGACAGAAGGACTACTGAACAAATCAAAAGCGTGGTCAGGCAGACCATAATAATTTTCTTTCTTTGAACCGAATCAGCAACATGCCCCGCATAGAGCGAAACACCAATCGATGGAATTGCTTCTGCTAACCCGATCAGGCCCAGTGAAAGCGGATCCTTTGTCATCTCATACACTTGCCAAGCCACGACGACTGCCTGGATTTGAATAGCAAGCGTGACACAAAACCGGGCGGAAATAAATAATCTGAAAGTCTGGAATTTTTAATGCCGCGTATGGCCCGGAGGGTATGCTCATTTTTTAAACAGTATTTTTTCAATTGCCTCGACGGCCGTTGTTACGGCGTTGGTCACCGGTTCCTTTAATTTCAACACAAGGGACGGACTGTTTTTTCATCTCATCGAAATAAATTCCATAAAGTTCTTTCCGCTTATCAGGATGCTCGCGTTGAGGATCAGCAACCCAAGGTAGATCAATGTATGTGAGCAAGTAGAGATCGTATTTTCGGGTAGCCAATATGGTGCAGAATTTCCGGATGGCAATTACCAAACTTAAACTGACTCCACACTTTGATAACATATAGATTCGTGTCACAAATCATGAGATCCTTGCAGTCCTTTGCATACTTGTCTTCAAGTCTCATTTGTCCATGTGCTATGGTTAATAAGTCGTGTTGTTCGTAGGGACGAACCAGATTGTCGAGATAACCTCTGGCATATTCCGGAACCCAGGCGGTATGGTAATGATTGGCGAGAAATTCAGATAAATCAGATTTTCCGGTGCATTCCGGACCAATTACCGCGACTTTTTTAACCATTGAAGGCTGTTTTAAATTCACAGGCCGAAAATCGGTTATATTTCTCTAAAATTCGAGCGATACTTGACTTTCTAAATCTTTGATTTGTGAAACGAAGAATTGCTCTTAAACAGATAGGATTGGGGGTATCGGCGGGGGTTGTGCTGCCTGGATGGTTAACGTGCATGTAGCAAAGAAGAAGATCCCAACCCATCAATTCCGAATGATGTTGATGTCGTCATCATTGGCGCAGGAGCGGCAGGACTTTATGCTGCCGACATACTGCAGACAAAGGGTTTAAAAGTAACGATTCTGGAAGCTTCCCCTCGTGTGGGGGGACGGGTGCGAACGTTAAAATCGTCTGACAAACCGTCGTCATCTTTATTGTTTACTTCCCCTTCACCGCTGAGCAGTGATTTTCCAACGGAGCTCGGAGCAGAACAAATCATTGGCTCGGATTCCATTTGGAATAAAATCATCGATCAACTAAAATTGTCGACGGTGGACCTGGAGTCCAATGCTCCGGACAATTATTTTTTAGACAATACATTTGTTGAAAATGCCGTCGCCCAGGCCGACAGTGATTTTATTGCGGCGAAAAATTTCTTTGAAAATTTATCTTCATATTCCGGAAGTAATGTGTCCGTGCAGCAGGCCATCCAAGCCGCGGGTATCAATGCGAGAGTCCATGCCATCCTGAATTCGTGGATCGGAAATAAATACGGAACATCCAATGATATATTGGGCATAAAGCCAATAGCCGACGGACTAACTCAGCTCGCAAGAAACGAGAAGAAGTTGTTGCTCACGGACAATCCCATGCAAGATGCGCTACTTTCAAAATTCAGCGCTGTGGTTTCAGGTGTCCAGGTTAATAAAGTTGTAAAATCCATTGATTACAGTGGTTCCAAAGTTATCATCAGTGGTAATACCATTCTGCCCGCTGGTGGCGTCGAGCCATTTTCGATCGAGGCCAGCAAAGTTATCGTTACGGTGCCTGTTTCAATATTAAAAGCAGGAGATATTACTTTTAATCCTGCTCTGCCTTCCAATAAGATTACCGCATTGTCCAACATGGAAATGGATTCATCGCTCCGCGTTTTACTGGACTTTAAGGCGAACTTCTGGGGGCTATCGTCGGGATTTTTGTACGGCGGTGCGGCGTCGCCTGAGTATTTGAACGCCGGCATCGGACGAAGCGAATCTAATAAGACGCTTAGCATTACCGTTAACGGCGCAAAGGCGGCCGAATTTTCTGCTCTGGGAACAGACGTCATTCCTGTACTCCTTAATGAAATGGACAGCGTATTCGGTGGCAAAGCGTCGCTTAATGTCCGGAAGGATTTAAATGACAAAATCATCAGCGTGATACAGGACTGGTCCAAGGAAAAGTACATTCGTGGAGGTGTTTCGTATTTGAAACCAGAAGGTTCTAATCAGGACCGCGCAAATTTAGCCACAGCGCTTAACAGTAAAATTTTCTTCGCGGGCGAAGCCACGGATAGTCAAGGAGAATCTGGAACCATTAATGGTGCACTGCTTTCCGGAGAACGTGCAGCAAATGAAATAATCAACTCAATCTGACGCCTGCGCTCAGATTGCGGCAAATGTTTCCTTAAAAAATATCCAGACGCCAACGGCAAGGACAAACCATCCAAATGATTTACGAAGTTTGAAGCCCGATATCTTATGGGTAAGACGGTTGCCTATAAATATACCAGCTGTCGCCAGCGAGGTTAGTAAAAGCAGGAATGACCAATTCATGTCATAGTTAATTACATCTCCCAGAAAGCCTGTCAAAGCGTTGATGGCTATGATAAAAAGAGACGTGCCTACAGCGGTTTTAAAAGGTAATCCCGTAAGGACAACGAGTGCAGGAATGATCAAAAAACCGCCGCCGGCGCCTACCAGTCCCGTTAAAAACCCAATTAGAATTCCTTCGACGATAGCAAGCGTCACCCTGGGCTCATGTTCTGTGGCAAATTTTACTTTTGGCCCCGCGATCATTGTGATTGACGTAACGATCATGAGCAAAGCAAAAAGTCCCAATACCAAAAACCGCTTGGTTAGCACAATGGAATCTGATTGATAAATAATATCCGGAATGGCTGGGACAAGCCATTTTCGCGTAATAAAAATGCTGAGGATAGACGGAACTCCGAATAGCAGGCCCGCTTTGATGCTGACAAGGTGATCTTTGTATTTTGGAACCGCGCCAATGAAACTGGTAACGCCCACGATGAATAAAGAATAGGCAGAAGCCATGACAGCATCAACATGAAAGAAATACACCAGGATTGGAATAGAGAGAATTGAACCGCCGCCCCCCAGTAGACCCAGAATAATCCCAATGCCAACAGAAAACAGGTATCCAGTGATTTCCATGCCGAACAGAAAGTTGTAATCAATCCTTTACGGAAAGGATAATCAAATGTTTATCGTCTTCGTGGGATCAGATCAAAGTCGATCATATTCCACGATAAAAACGTCAGGGAATTTATTTCGGAGCTCTTCACGAAAATCTTCTGCTTTCTCGCGTGAAGGGAACTGACCAAGAATAAGACCGTAATATTTTACCCCATTAATAATTTTTACCTGTACTTTAACCTGTTTTTGATAGGAATTTTTGAGGTTTTCCGCAAGCCTCATAAGATTAACCAATTCCTGATAGGTTCCGATTTGAACGCCGAATCCCTTTGGCTGCCATCGTGAGACGGCAAATTCATAGAACTCCTTCTCCTCCACGGTAACCTGATCGATGGTGCGCATCTGTTCTTTTGCTTTGCCATCGCCTGGATCTACCACCTCTAGTTTCACGTCGGCCAGTCCCTTGTTAATAAACCCAAGCTGTTCAGCGGCTGCTTTTGAGAGGTCGATTATCCGATCTTCAACATACGGGCCCCGGTCGTTGATTATAACCTCTACCGATTGATTATTATCAAGATTGGTGACGCGGACTTTTGTTCCAAAGGGAAGGGTCTTGTGCGCTCCGGTTAGCTTGTTGTGTTTGTATTTTTCACCACTTGCAGTGGACACACCTTCAAACTTATCTGCGTAAAACGACGCTTTCCCGGTTTGAACTTGAGCCATCAAGGAGCATACGAAAAGGGAAAGGGAAAAAGTTAGGTACAGATTCTTCATATTGAGGTTTTCGGATTTGGCGTTTCAAAAGTATGCAAATCAGGAGCAAATTTTAAAACTTTTTAGCTCGGAAGGAATGTTCAAAGCTTAAATAAGGATCATACCCGATGAGTTAGAAGGGCGGCGGGTGACAAAGGGCAGCGAAAAAATTTCAGCGAGTGATATTCTGGATTGTTTTAGGACTTTCATGGATTATTGGTAATTAAAATATACCTTTGCCCGGCAAATAATGAATCGTAAATTATTTGCCATGCCACTCAATAATTCCAAAAATTCCAAATTTCTTTTTGAAGCGCTGACTTATGACGATGTGCTTCTTGTGCCTGCCTACTCTGAGGTACTTCCACGAGAAACAAATACTTCCAGTCAGCTAACACCCAACATCAAGTTAAACATCCCAATCGTTTCCGCTGCCATGGATACAGTCACCGAGGCAGAATTGGCGATCAGTGTTGCGATGGAGGGGGGATTGGGTTTCATTCATAAAAACATGAAAATAAATCTGCAGGCGGAGCACGTCCGAAAGGTGAAGCGCTCCCAAAGTGGATTGATCGTAGATCCCTTGACACTTGGTGTGGATGCAACCGTGCAGCAGGCCGACGATATTATGCAAGAATTCAAGATCGGAGGTATTCCCATCATAGATCGCGACGGTAAGCTGGCAGGCATAATCACCAATCGTGATATGCGTTTCCAACAGGATATGAATGCACTGGTAGAGAAAATCATGACCAAAGAAAACCTCATCACTGCGCCTGAAGGAATTACCCTGGAGAAGGCAGAGGGGATGTTGAAGAAATATAAGATTGAAAAACTACCCATCATCAATAAAAAAGGGAAGCTTGTTGGCCTGATAACGTTTAAGGATATTCAAAAGAAAAGAAACAAACCGACAGCTTGTCAGGATGAGTATGGGCGTTTGCGTGTAGGTGCTGCGGTAGGTGTTACGCCGGATATTTTAGACCGGATCGATGCTTTAAAAGCGGCAGGCGTGGACGTGATCAGCATAGACACAGCGCACGGACATTCAAAAGGTGTGATTGATGCAGCAAAACGAGTGAAGAAGAAATACCCGGACCTTGACCTTATTGTAGGAAATATTGCAACCGGGGAAGCTGCTAAAGCATTGGCAAAAGCAGGTGTAAACGCGGTGAAAGTCGGCGTTGGTCCAGGTAGTATCTGCACTACGCGTGTGGTGGCAGGTATCGGAATGCCCCAACTCTCGGCAGTTTACGAGGCATCTACTGCATTGAAGGACTCTGATGTCTGTGTCATTGCAGATGGGGGTATTCGTTTTTCCGGAGATATTGTAAAGGCAATTGCAGCTGGCGCCGACACGATTATGATTGGATCACTTTTGGCAGGCACAGAAGAAGCGCCTGGCGAAGTGATTATTTATGAGGGAAGAAAGTTCAAAAGTTATCGTGGAATGGGGTCGCTCGAAGCCATGGAGGACGGATCGAAGGACCGTTACTTTCAAGACGTCGAGGATGATGTAAAAAAATTGGTTCCCGAAGGAATTTCCGGGCGTGTTCCGTTCAAAGGATTGGTTTCTGAAGTCCTCTACCAGCTAACGGGTGGGCTGAAGGCTGGGATGGGGTATTGCGGGGCAAAGACCATTGAAGATCTCAAACAAGCTAAATTCGTAAAAATAACTTCCGCTGGTGTAATTGAAGGTCATCCACACGACGTGACCATAACCAGGGAAGCGCCTAATTACAGTCGTAAGTAATTCGATTTTTAAGACGGTGATCACTATCAAGCTAGCCAACTTTTTGACGTGATTTTTTCCTCAAAGTAGAGCTAAACATTACTTTAGTGCCATCCATTTCCTAGCAGACCGTTTCTGTCAATGCGAACGCAATATTTTCGTCTTTGTCTTTCAGCGAAGAACGCCAATGAATTCTGTATACGACTTTCGCGTACATCCGCGTCATTTTTATATCGGCATTATTTTTTGTCATACCCATTGCTGTTAATGCTCAATTGTGGTCTGAAGACTTCACTGGCGAGACAAATGGTGCTACCTCGGGAACGGCGGGTGGCACGTTGGGGGGGACATGGTCAACTTCTTATTCCGGGTCGGGTACATCTGCAAAGGCAAACCTGCCTATTGTCGGTGAGGGTTACCACATCAGTGGGACAACCAACCAAGCAGTTTGGTCGACCAATACTATTGACATTACCTCTGTTGGATACGCAATCATTGATGTAGATGTCTTCAGTGCATTTGTAGATGGTAATGATTATCTCAGAATTGCTTATGTGTTGGATGGCGTTGAGGTGATCTTTTATGAACTGATTGGCGGAAACGCATTAGTAGATTTCGCGCCGGCAACGCCAGCTAGTGCAATAGTTGCAGGCAGCTCGTTGCAGGTGAAGGTATATTCACGAAATGACCCTGGTTTTATTCCCTTTTTTAATGACCAATATGCTTTTGATAACGTCACAATTACCGCTGCCCCGATCATTTATTCGCGCACAAGCGGATCGTGGACAAATGCTGTTGCAGGTACTGGTACATGGTCGCTAACGGGCCACACGGGTGCTTCGTGCGCATGTTATCCTTTAAATACTCAGGTAGCCATTATCGGCGCGGGTCATACGGTCACGCTGCAGAGCAGTCAGACGACTATCGGTACTACCGCCTACTACTAATCTTGCGCCAGGAGCCGTTGATGTCTACGGTACGTTACAATACAGTACCAATAATAATGTTACGCTTGGCATACAACAAGGATTGTTTAGGGTCAGAAATGGTGGAGTCGTTAACAGCAACCCGGGTACACTTACCGGCGAAACAATTTCATTCCAGGCTGATGTAGGTGGCGCAACGCTTCGGGTAGACGCAGGTGGAACGGATGCAATCGACGACTTGGTCATTGGGACAGCAGCCGACCAATCTTACATTATCTGACTGGTGGCGGGACGTCTTACCATCACCGATGATATTCTAATCGAAGCAACGGGGCGACATTGACAAATAATCGCGTCGGCATCCTTTACGGTTAGGCGACGTCGATTTCAATGGCGCCGAGAGCACATTTGTCAATAATGCAACGATGACTGATCACGGGCGACATCTCTGATTGACGCCGACAATCAGCTCATTCACAAACAATGCTCAAGCATTAAACTGTGGGCGATGATCGTGGATTTCAACGCGCACGATCGGCTCATTTGTCAACAATGCGTCTATGACCATCGCGGACGATATTCTGATGGATGCCGACGAACAGCTTCATTCTACAAACAATGCTTCATTGCCAGTTCATCATTCAGACGACTTGAATTTCAATTCCACTAATAGTGCCTTTACGAATAATGCGACAGCTTCCATTGGCGATATCGTCTCTACCGACAATGCCGACGATGACAACGTGGTTACGAATTCAAGCGGAGCAACACTTACGTTAGGCGGCGTAAATGCCAATGATGCTGATCTGGATATTTTAAATTCCGGAACAATTAATCAGTCGGGGAATTTTTCGAATATTTCAACTGCTGATACAAATTTTGACAATCTCGCAACCGGCGTCTGGAACTGGAACCTTACGCCTAATACTACCTTTGACACTGACGTAGCAACCGTCCTTGACAATCTGACGCAATTGGGAATACATTCAATTATAATGGCGGCGGAGCGCAACGGATTATTCCAACAACGTACCATCATATCACGCTTATCAAATCGCGGAGCAAAAGACGCTAACAATGCGTCGTTTTCAGTTCAAGGTAACTGGACTGTTTCCGGAACAGCCACATTTACCGAAGGCACCGGAACGATTACCTTAAATGGTTCGGTCGCACAGACGATCACAAACCCAGCCGGAGAGACATTTAATAATTTAACCATCAATAACTCTTTGGTTACATCACCTCAAATAATTCTTGAAATGCCGTCACAGTCACTGCAACTCTAACAATGAGTGATGGTAACGTGGATTTAGATGGCAACAGCTTCACTATTGGTACGTCGGCAGCGGCGACAGGAGCTTTGAGCCACGCTGGAGCAAGTACAAATGGTTGGATGTATGATGGAAGTTTGATTCGATACATGGCAACGGCATCTACGACGATTGGAACAGGCGATCAAAATGAAGGTTTCTTTCCCTTAGGAAGTGCTTCAGACTGGCGACCATTTTTTATAGGGAAGAGCAACACGCCAGCAGCGGGGGACGCATAACAGTATCGCACACGAACTCGACGTCGACCAGCGATGTTACCATTGCCGACACCGGGCCAGTTGCAACAATTAGAAGACGACATAATTCATTCTGGACTGTCGCAACATCTGGTATCAGCGCAGGTAACTTGGGCGTTAAGGGCTGGCGGAACAAATTTTGGCACAATTGCAAAAGCTTCACATTTGCGCATGAGTACTTCGTCAGGGGTCGTCGGAACTAACAGCGCCGGGTCGGGTGGCACCACGGATTGGCGTGTGAATCGTATCACCTTGACGTTCGCTCAACTTGCTAACAATTTCCATGTTGGCTCGACAGACGCAACGAACTCGCCACTGCCCATCGAACTGCTCTCCTTTTCAGCGCAGCTCAAAAACAATGAAGTCGACTTAAAATGGTCTACGGCATCTGAAACAAATAACGATTACTTCACGATAGAACGAGCAACTGATGTTGAACATTTCGAAACCATTCTCACCCACGATGGACAGGGCACGTCGAAGGAACTAAACCATTACGAAATCATTGATTCGTCTCCACGTACGGCAGATCCTATTACCGTCTAAAACAGACTGATTTCGATGGAAAATTCACCTACTCCGAACTCAGAACAGTTGATTATGAAGGCCCGACTTCGCCACGCTGACGGCATTTCCTAATCCGCTGACTGAACCAACTTTAAACATTAAAATAGAAGGGCTTAAAGAGGTTGAGCAACGTACCATTGCAGATCCTAAACCTACAAGGTCAAAAGGTGTTTGAAAAAGTCATTGAAATCAAAACACCGGGAATTATAACAGAAGAAATATCCAGGACCGCCTTCCCATCTTCGGGATTATATATTCTCAAAGCGGGTCAGACATTGTACCTGACCAAAAAGATCGTAATTGAATAATTTTACCGATTATTCCTATACTTGTAGGCCAATCTCAGGATTGGTCTTTTTTTTTAACTTTCCAAAGGCTGTGCGATCAAAGGCTATCTCCCGAATACTGTTTTCGGTGGGTGTAATAACCTGGCTGGCCTTACTGTTTACGGACATTTCCATCCTGCTGTCGTCAGTTAATAATATTAAGCCGGATGTCCCTGTGTGGCTTCCAGGCATAATTCTTAACCTTTTCATCGTTTCCCTTTTCTATTATTATAAGATCAAGATCGAACGCGACGAGGTCCTAAACTTCGTTGACCTGCTCTGGAGAGTATTTGCAACAGGATTAATAGCCACAGTAATTTCCCTGGGGCTGAGGTTAATAGAATACCTGCTGGGAGACACCACACTAACCCGGCACATCGTTTTCAAAGACCTGGTCTACATCATCAATCTAGGGCTTATGATCGGCTTCCTGATGATGGCATTTGCTGCCTGGAAACGACTGATTCTCTACCAAAAATCAAAATGGCTCCTTCGTCTGTGGGCTTTTTTCGAAATAGGGCTGTTGATTTCGCTCGTGTATAACAGCTTTAAGTTTCCCGTGGTGGAATGGCTGTACGGCACATTGCTTGGGATTTTTGTGGTCGTTGGCCTTGTGCTTTCCGGCAATATGAAATGGGTTGCGTTTCTCAATTTCCGGCAAAAATGGACCAGTCTTCTTTTGCTCCTGCTGACCGTCTTTTATCTGCTTTATATCTTTTATACCAACAGTGTGTTATCGCAAAGCATTGGCAATACTTCACCTTATTTCACCGAGTATCGATATCATGTCTTTATCTGGTCGCTTATCATATTTGTAACGATCTATAGCATTTTCTCCTTTCTCGTGATTTTGTTCAATCTGCCCACCACTTCTGTTTTCGAACAAAAGCTTGAGGAGGTGGTAAACTTTCAACGGATCAGCCAATCCATTCAGACCGAACAAAGCGAAGAGAGTGTATACAATATTTTATTGGAAACGTCTGTGAGTTCAGTGTTTGCAGATGCCGCCTGGCTTGAGATCAATAGCAATGCTCATGAACACAAACTTTTTACCTATAAGGTCACCGATAAGGAATCGTACGACATTATAAATCACCTCAAGGCACACAATGTAAAGGGCGTGCTGGATCAAGGCAGTGAGAAAACAAAAAATTTATCGAAACATTTAGCTTCGCTCAAAGGGTCGCGGTTCCGTTCTATTTTGGCATTTCCGATATATGTAAAGGGGCAAAACATCGGAACTTTGGCGCTCCTGAAGGAGTTGCCGGAAAGCTTTAATAAAGAGATGACCAAAATCGTTTCCACTTTTTCCAATCAGGCCGGCATCTCGATCGAAAATTTTAGGCTCATGGAGGAAGCGTTGCAGAACGAGCGATATAAAGAGGAGTTGAAGATTGCCAAGATGGTGCAAAAAAGTTTGTTGCCAACGATCTTGGAACAAGATCAGGATTTTGATGTCGCAGCTTTTTCGGAATCAGCCGATGAAGTCGGAGGCGACTATTACGATACCCTACGCGTTGACAAACATCTTATTTCCATTATTATTGCCGACGTCTCCGGAAAGGGTACAACTGCAGCCTTTCACATGTCACAAATGAAAGGCATTTTTCACAGCCTGGCACAACGCGACATTGAGCCAAGCAGCTTTATGGTACAGGCAAATCAAGCATTGATATATTGCCTGGAGCGTGGATCATTTATTTCCGCGACCTATTTTATAATCAACACCCAAACCAAAACCGTCCGTTATGCCCGCGCAGGTCATTGCCCGGTGTTGTACTACTGTGCTGAGTCCAACTCGTCTCAGTATTTGAAAGACAAGGGCGTTGCCTTGGGGATGGTCAGAAATAGGACCTACACCAGCTTTATTCAGTCGAATTCTTTTCAGTATAAACCCGGAGACATCATGGTGCTTTATACGGATGGTGTGACTGAGGCCAAGGACGGAAAGGGAGAAGAATTTGGATATGATCGACTGGTAAACATAGTGAACGAAGCGAACGGCATGGCTCCCGCAGAGATTCAAAATCACTTGATTAACAAGCTTTACGAATTTTCTGGGACGTCCAATATAGACGACGACTATACCACGATGATTCTAAAGTTTAAGTAATAAAAAAGTTCCTTTTTCTATGGGAAACACAAAATTATTTGTCTCAACATTAAATTTTAAACCACGTTAAAAACCTATGATCCACATCAAACGACTACAGGAAGATGGCGCTGATGTTATTGCCTTAATCGGTGAAATTGATGCCAGCTCTTCGATCGAGCTTGACCTGTCCATTGCAAAAAGTGTGGGCGAAGGATTTAAAAAAATCCTGGTTGACTGCAGTGCCCTTGAATACATTTCATCGGCAGGGCTGGGAGTTTTTATGTCCTATATAGAAGAATTTAAAGACCGGAATATCAAAATGGTGCTATTTGGAATGAGCGACAAAGTAGCCAATACGTTTAGTATTCTAGGGCTTAATGAATTGCTTCAAATCGGAAAGGATAAGGTTCAAGCAAAGCAATTGATCAATGAAGTATAAGTATAAATACAAGGTGGGGTGTAGCATCGAGAACCTGAAAGGTGTCCGGGATTTTATCCGTGGTTCATTAAAAAATCACGACATTCCAGACCTGCAAATCAGCGAAATCGTTTTGGCGCTGGACGAAATGTGTTCTAACCTTATGATTCATGCTCACCACTGCAATAACGAAGACCTATTTGAGCTTATCATTAATGTTGAAAATAATAGTCCATTAGTCTTTGAAATTATTGATGACGGAACTGTTTTTGATATAAATGAATTCAGCACACCCGCCATAGACAACATTATTCATGAAAAACGAAAAGGGGGTTTAGGCATACGCTTGGTTAAATCTATCATGGATAAAGTTGAATATCAAAAAACAAGCGAACACACTATTTGCCGCCTGGTGAAGACGATTCGCAAGTAGATGACCGAAACCTATTTTTTGAATTTATGTTAGAACGTGCAGCTATAACGTTGCTTTTTGGATTGCTGTCTCTCTCATCCTTTTCCCAAATACAACGGGCCAAAAGCAACAATAAATCCGTTACACTTTTTGCGGTTAATAAAAGACCTGTCACGGTCGACGAGTTTATTTATCTCTACAAAAAGAATCATCACGATGTACAAAAAGATTTTACGAAAGAAAAAATTAATGAATACCTGGATTTGTTCGTCAATTTCAAATTAAAGGTGGAAGAAGCGAGGAGCAGAGGACTTGACACCACGCAGGTGTTTTTAAAAGAATTCAATGGGTACAAAGACGAACTCCGAAAACCATATCTGCCCGATGCAAAAGTCATCGATAGCCTGGTGAAGCTCACTTATGCAAGGATGCAGGAAGAGGTAAACGCTTCGCACATTCTTGTTGCCTTAAAACCCGATGCGCCTCCAGGAGACACGTTGAAAGCTTACACGAAAATTACCGATCTGCGAGACAAGATCTTAAGTGGAGCTGACTTTGGTAAACTGGCCACTGAATTTTCCGATGATCCTTCGGCAAAGGTGAATAAGGGTAATCTCGGATATTTCACAGCGATGCAGATGGTCTATCCTTTTGAGTCAGCCGCCTATGAAACAAAGGTTGGATCGATTAGCTCCCCCGTTCGAACGCGCTTTGGATATCATCTTATCAAAGTAAACAATCGAAGACCTGCTCGCGGGGAAGTGGAAGTTTCACACATCATGATCCGAACTGGCAGTGCAAAAGAAAATGAAAAAGTAAAAGACGCCATTTTCACTGTGTATGACCAATTGCAGGCGGGCGTGAGCTGGGATGAATTATGCAATTCGTATTCCGAAGATGCCAGTACAAAAGAGAGCGGAGGGAGACTCAGGCCTTTTGGAACAGGTGGAATGTCCACTGTTCCCGAATTCGAAAGAATTGCATTTGACCTTCAAAAGCCCGGAGATATTTCTGATCCGTTCCAAACCCAATATGGCTGGCATATTATCAGGCTTGAACGTAAAATTCCGTTGCCCTCTTTCGAGGAAATTTCCGCTTCTTTGAAAACCCGCGTTGCCCGCGATGAGCGGACAGAGCTCTCCAAACAAACGCTGCAGATCAGACTTCGAAAGGAATTCGGCTTCACAGAAAATGTAACAGTAAAGGCAAGGGTATTTGCGCTCGCCGACACCAACCTCGTGAAAGGGAAATGGAATCCACCAGGCTTAGCGAATGAAGGGAAAGAAGTACTTTTCTCTGTAAAGGGTAAAGGATATCCTGTGAAAGACTTTTTCAGCTACGTTGAGGCAAATCAGCGTATATCGACACTCTCGCCCGAAAAATACCTGGATCTTTTGTATCAGCAGTTTATCGATAGCATCATTTTGAAATTGGTGGAAGCAAGGATCATCGAGCAGCATCCGGAATATCGGTACCTGCTGCAAGAATATTATGAAGGCATTCTGCTATTCGATGTCATGGAAAAGGAAGTCTGGAGTAAAGCTTCCCAGGACTCTGTGGGCCAGCAGACCTATTATGCGACCCACAAACCGGATTATGCTACCGGGGAACGTGCCAGGGTTGTCTTTTATTCTGCTAATACCAATGGGTTCCGAGACCCCTTGAAACAGCTTATCGAAGCAGGGAATGAAGGAAAGCTGGAAGACTTTACTTCCCAGCATAAAATTAAGGTCGAGTCCGGGTATTTTAAGAAGGATGAGCGCGCAGTGCTTCAAAAGGTACCTTGGGCAAAAGGTGTTTATTCCGCAGAAAACAATGGAATATATTACCTTGCGTGGCTAAAGGATATACTGCCACCCGGTCCGATGTCGTTTGAGGAAGCAAGACCTGCGGTAATCTCGGATTATCAGACTTTTTTGGAGAAAAATTGGGTGGATCAGCTAAAAAGGAAGTATTCGGTAAAAATCAATGAGAAAGGCAAGCAATACATATTGCAGCAGCTACAAGTTCAAGGGTAGAATCTCCGCAACGAGTTTTCTGCTCGTTATTATTGGAACCTTTCTCTCAGCATGTGACCTTATTAAAATAAAGGGTGAAAATGGGGACGGTGGTGAACAAAGACAGGCTGCAGCCCGCGCTAATAATTCATACTTATATAAGGATGAGCTTATTGGAATTGTAGCCCCGGGGACGCCGCCAGACGACAGTGCTAAGCTTGTGGAGGCTTATATCACCAGCTGGATAAGAAAGCAGCTGTTGATCCAGGAGGCTTCCAGAAAGATCGACATCAATGAAGCTGAAGTGGAGCGAAAAGTTCTGGACTACAGGTTTAGTATCATTGCCTATGAGTATCAGAATTTCTATGTCAATAAAAACCTCGATACAGAAGTGGCCAACGCAGAAATTGAAAAGTACTATAAGGACAACGTGGATAATTTTATCCTAAAACAAAACATTGTTCAAGCAACGTTTATTAAAGTCCCTCAAAACGCGCCAAGAACCGATAAAATTAAAGAGCTCATTTATTCAAATCGAGAGCAGGAGGAGGGTGAATTAAAGTCTTACTGCCTTAGTTTCTCGGCCGCTTATCACATTTCTGACTCCACATGGATGGTTTTTGATGAACTTGTTAAGAACTCACCATTGGCTGAAATTCCAAATAAAATTCAGTTTCTTAAAACTAATCCTTATTATGAAACCTCAGATAATAACTTTCTGTATTTCCTAAAGGTTGAAAACTACAGGATTTCGGATAATGTGTCGCCCTTAGAATTTGTGAGGGATGATATTCGGAATATTATTTTAAACAAACGAAAGGTAGATTTGGCAAAAAAATTAGAAGACGAAGTATACAAAGAAGCGCAGAATGACGACGATTTTGAGATTTATAAATGATATGAAGACAAGAGTGTGCCTGAAACATTACTTGCTTATTTTGTTCAGTGTGGTGCTGATCCAGGTAAATGGTCAGGATACGGCGATCCAGGTAAAGGATCAGGATACGGAAGGATTTGTGGTGGACAAAATTATTGCAAAGGTCGATAATTATATTCTGATCAAATCTGAATTGGAACGTGCCTATCAGGACTACCTCACGAATGGGGGATCACCATCTCAGCAAGCAAAATGTCAGTACCTGTCAATGCTGGTTCGCAACAAACTTATGCTGGCGAAAGCAGAAATAGATTCTGTGGTTGTACTCGATGCCGAAGTGGATCTGAACACCGGGAATCGAATGGACATGATCTTGGCACAATCTGGAAGGACAGCTGACGAATTAGAAGCATTGTATGGAAAGACCCTTGAGCAGGTGAGGATGGAGTTGCGGGAACAAATTCGAGAGCAGATGATCGTTAGCAAGATGGAAGATGAAATGACAAAAGGAATAGCGGTGACTCCGTCAGAGGTAAAACGTTTCTTTGGCAAAATTCCTAAAGATAGCCTTCCTTATTTTTCGGCTTCCGTGCAGGTGGCACAGATCGTGAAGATCGCTGAGGTAAGCGAAGAACAAAAAAATAAGACGATTGCAGAATTAATGGATGTCCGCAATAAAATTTTAGCGGGGGAAGACTTTGCTACAGTGGCCAAAAAATATTCTGATGATCCATCCGTGCTGTCAAATTCGGGAGAGATGGGCTGGTCAGCACGCGGAAGAATGGTTCCTGAATACGAAGCAATGGCATTCAAACTAAAACCAAAAGAAATTTCAATGCCATTTGCATCAGCCTTCGGAATTCACATCATGCAATTAATTGAACGAAGGGGGAATGAATACAATTCTCGGCATATATTAATTTCTCCGAAACCTTCTCAGGATGATATTAACAAGGCCACGCGCCACCTTGATAGCGTAAGAACCTTAATCGTTGCCGATAGCATCACGTTTCAAAAAGCGGCTAAAGAATTTTCTGATGATGTACAAACCAAGGGCAACGGAGGATTCTTTAGTGATCGGGACGGTGGTGTAAACCTCACAGTGGATGAATTGGATCCCATAGTTTTTTTTAAACTTGATTCAATGGAAATAGGTAAGGTATCGGAACCGATAACTTATCGAACGGATGAAGGAAAAGATGCAGTAAGAATTTTATTCTATAAAGCAAGAACGCCTCCTCATCAGGCGTCGCTGGAACAAGACTGGACAAAAATTCAGACAGCAACATTGAATGAAAAGAAGGATAAAATTTTACAGAAATGGTTTCAAAAGGCCAGAGCCGACGTCTTTATAAACATAGACCCAGAATACGATAATTGTGGAATTTTAGATGACCGACAATGACAAAATTTGCTTCTGATGTTGACGCGGCCAACGCTCTGGCTGCTGGCTATAATAAACTTAAAAAAGAGATTTCCCATATTGTCATAGGACAGGAGGAGGTGGTGAAGCAAGTGCTCACGGGCATATTTTGTCAAGGCCATTCTCTATTGGTAGGTGTGCCAGGGTTGGCAAAAACGTTGTTGGTCCAAACCATTGCTACGTCCCTTGACTTGCAGTTTAAGCGTATTCAGTTTACACCCGATTTGATGCCATCGGATATCGTCGGTGCGGAAACAATGGACAAAGAGCGGAATTTCAAATTTGTAATGGGTCCAATCTTCGGTAACATTATTCTTGCTGATGAAATCAATCGTACACCCCCTAAAACTCAGGCAGCCCTTCTTGAATCTATGCAGGAGTATGCCGTTACGATCGCGGGGCAGCGTTACGAATTACCACGTCCTTTTTTTGTTTTAGCTACTCAAAATCCCATCGAACAGGAGGGGACTTATCCGTTGCCGGAAGCGCAGCTCGACCGGTTCATGTTTAACATTCAATTGACTTACCCTTCCTTTAAGGATGAGGTGGAAGTGGTCAAGAATACAACTTCTGATGAGGTTCGATCGGTGAACAAAGTGCTCACTGGAGAAGAGATAGCATTTTATCAGCACCTGGTCCGAAGAGTCCCGGTAGCCGATAATGTGATTGAGTATGCGGTATCACTGGCAAATAAAACCAGGCCTGGTGTTTCTGGAGTTGCCGCTCTTGCTAATGAATATTTGGAATGGGGTGCCGGTCCTCGTGCTTCGCAATATCTTGTTATGGGAGCGAAATGCAACGCGCTGCTTAGTGGAAAATATTCGCCCGATATTGAAGATGTCCAAGCCATCGCCAAACCCGTTTTGCGCCACCGGATTGTTCGAAACTTTAAGGCAGAAGCCGAAGGAATAAGCGTCGACAATCTGATTGAAAGATTGATGGCAAGTTAACAGCGTTCAGCTGACAGCGCACAGCTTGATGGTAGACCTTATCGGTTTGATACCATGGTATAGTTTGTGGGCGAAGCGTGTTTCAAAATTCGGAAAGGAAAAGCGACCAGCCCTGAAAGGGCGCGATCACAAGCGCCGGGCGCAGTCCGGCGCTCCAATAGGAATGTTATTTTCTGAGCCCTGAAAGGGCGGGATCAATTGACATTCGTAAACATCAATTGCTCAGACTAACCACATGGTTTATGAAATTTTAGACATTGGTTTGATCTCGCCCCTTCAGGGCTAGATCTACCTTGGGTCTTCGAGCGCAGGACTGACGTCCTGCGCTAGTGATGTCGCCCTTTCAGGGCTCGCCATAAACTCTTCAGAAACAACGAAAAGAAATTGCGTCTTTGGCATTGCGACTTCGAGCGAAAAAGCTGTAAACTGTCAGCTGTAAACTGTTAGCTCAGCTCACTCCAGCCCTTTGGCTTTCATCTTTTTGAATTCTCGTATCCGTCTGGACATTGCCATTCCAAACCCAACCATAAGGATCAACGTACCGATCCACAATACATTTATATAAGGTTTTTCCATAGCCTTAATGACTACCCAATCTTTTTGGCGGGTGTTAAGCCCTAAGGAAAATTCGCTGGTTTCAGGATGGATATTCATGAGGGTAATTCGGATGCCCAGGTCTGAAATATCATCAGGAATCCGCCCTACCATTTTGTCGCGTATTAGGAAAACCGGTTCAGCAACGTAATCACCTTTTTCTCCCTGTAACCGAACCTTAGCTTTGACGGCAACATCCTGGTCGGTTAATTCAATACCAAACACATTGTAAATCCGATCTACAGATTCAAGAACCCCTACATAATCATTGGCAAAAAATTCTTGTGATTGTTTCACCTTGATTTCTTCCAGCTTACTCCATTCTTCTTCTTCGGATGGATCCATGACTGACGACACGTGTGTGTATAGATCGGCCGTTACTGACCTGTAAATATCAGGAGATGCTAACAGACCACCCATCTCTGGATTAATCTGGGCTCTTGGAAAGAGTTTATATTTTTTATTTCCCTTCCGAAGTTCAATTTCATAGAATGTGTTTTCTCCCTGGATTTGAATCGTATCGTTGGCTTGATAAGCTTTAGAACCAACCTTCATGTCACTTTTTGCAATTACAAAATTCTTGTCTTGCGTTTTGTGTACATCACTCCTGCGAATGAAGCCGGTGTGGTACCTCGGCTCCAGTCTTTCTCCCAGGTATTCAATGTCAAATCCCCACATGGTCCGCGGTTCGTGTATAAAAAGCAAAAGGTTGTCGCGATTAAATTCTTTGCTGAATTCTTTTGAGATCTGAAGGCCCGTATTGTTAAGTGAAACTACCCTGGAATAACCAGAGGAAAACATAATGCCGATCAATACCATCCCAATGCCAATATGGGCTATTGCTCCGCCGGATAATGTCGGGCTTGCTTTTAATAAACCGAATAGGATTTTTCCGTTTGCAAAAATGGTAAAGAACCCCGCCAACATGAGTAAAGCATAAGACAGATTAAATACTTTTACAATATTCACGACGATAACGGAAACCAGTAGCGCAGCGATCGCCGGAATGAACAACTGGTTCAGAAGGATCTTTCGATCTATTTTTTTCCACCAAAAGAATTGACCCACAGCGGATAGAATACCCACAGCAATGGCAAACCAAATTTGAAATTTTGAATAAAACGAAATTGCATCGGTCGGTGGCGCTAATTTTCTTTCAAAGCCAAAGCCACTCAGAATAGAATTGACCACTGGAATTGAAGTGCCAGCCAAAACCTGAAAGCCCATCAGGCATAGCGTTGTGGCCCCGATAAAAATCCAGAATTCTCTTGAATAGACAGAAGCTTCATTTTCGGTCGAAGGAATTTCCCGCCAGCGCACGATAGAAAGAACAATGGCGCCAAGCATAAAAAATAATAAGTACAGCAAGAGCTGACCCGACAAACCCAGGTCCGTAAAGGAATGCACGGATGATTCTCCCAAAATGCCGCTGCGGGTCAGGAAAGTGGAATATAGGATAGCAATAAAAACAGCGATCACTAAAATTATGGAGGCCTTTAGTGCTGTTTCGCTGTTCTTGTATGTGATCATGGTATGCAGTGATGCCACGAGGATTAACCATGGAACATACACTGCATTTTCCACCGGATCCCAATTCCAGTATCCGCCAAAGTTTAAGGTTTCATACGCCCAATATCCTCCCATTAAGATCCCCAGACCCAGAATACCACCTCCGACTAGCGTCCAGGGTAGCGCGGGACGAATCCAATCACTGTATTTTTTTAGCCATAACCCAGCGATGCAATACGAGAAAGGAACAACAGTCAATGCGAAGCCGAGAAACAAGGTCGGCGGATGGATGACCATCCAATAGTTTTGAAGCAAGGGATTTAAACCTTGTCCATCCTTTGGAATAAACTCGGGTTGTGCCAGAAAGATTGGTGCGTCCTGCATCGCGTCGCGCAACAAAATAAAAGGTGAGCTACCGATCTTAAATTCAAGACCGGGAATTACTACACCGAGAATCATAGAGGCTAGGAATGCCTGAACCAAACACAAAGACTGTCATCACCGGAGCTTCCCAAAATTTATTCGTAAGGATTAATGATTACGCCCAGGATAGCATGCCAGAACATCCACAACAAAAAACTTCCCTCCTGTCCGTTCCAAAACGTAGAGATCAAATAATAGCTGGGAAGTTTTCGGTCGGAGTAATTATAAGCATAGTGATATTCAAAGTAATGATGAGAGATGATTACGAAAAGTGTTATGCATATTCCCAATACGGACGCGGCATGAACGTAGAAGCTGATCATCCCATTCCATCGCCAAGCTTCCTGCCTCTTCAGGTCTAAAATTGTGGAAGCTTTTAAATAGGCAAAGGATGAGATCAGTGCCGTAATAAAAGATGTAATAACAAAAAGGTGACCTAAGTCACCAACGAGATAATGCATGCGCGAAAAAAAGTTAATTTTTAAAGCTGTCAGCTTAAAGCTGAAAGCATAAAGCTTGTGTGTGCGTTGGATTGAGTGTGTGCTCGCAAAACGTTTGAGTTTCTCATCAAGCGTTTATGTTTTCTTCCTGGTATTTAGAAGGGCATTTTAAAATGATCTTGGAAGCATTGAACACGTCACCATGATAACTTCCAATGACGACGACTTTTTCCGATCTGGTAAAATCCGGCGGCATTGGCTGGCTATAATTCACCTGTTGTTCTTTTCCTTCGTCATCGACCATAATAAATGAAAATGACACACGGTCTTCGCCTGCCTGAATACCTATAATGTGACCATTCGGATCTTTCTTTAATTGACCCACTACATGGATTTCCTTATTATTTCCGGCAGTCGACATTGCCCAGGCCTCACTAAAGCCTACATAAGTGCTGGCATCGTCGGCCGTGGATACAATAATACCAATAGCGACTGCAATAACGATCAACAAGAATATATGCGACTTCTTCATGATACTGTCAGAAATTGTACGGCAAACTTAGGCACAAATGCCTAAAAAATCCGTGGAATTTTATGAAAAACAGAAGTTATGTTTAATTGGTTTGCTTTTTCTTATCTGAAAGCAATTTCTCCAGTTTTTTGACTTTTTTATCCAATAGAAAAAGATAAAAAATGAGGCCGGCCAGCACAATTAAGATGATCGTTACCACGACGTAAATCTTACCCTCGGCTCGGAGTTGATCAGCCATTTCAACCTGGTCCTGGCCGAAGGCTGGGTTGACAAGGATCAACGCAAAGAGTGTTTTTATTAATTTATCCATGTTCTATGTCCAGTATTTCTTCTTCCAGTTCGCGCATTTTAACCCTCAACGACACGATCCACACGCCAATTAGGAGCCAGCCAATCACTGCAGGATAAAACACAAGCCGCATTTTGCTATCCAGGTCGTACATATTAAAACCTGGATTGCCCCCGCTTCCGGGATGCATGGAACTGGTGAGCCTTGGAATAATAAAAATTAAGGGAATCATCGCCGCAAAAGCGAAAATATTATAAACGGCGCTTAACCTGGCCTTTTGTTCTTCATTTTGAATGGAACTTCTAAGTATAAAATAGGCGAGATACACCAGTAAAGCGATTGCTGCTCCATTTTGCTTAGGATCCCCGTGCCATGGCGAGCCCCATGTGTAATTGGCCCATAGCATTCCCGTAATCATACCCAGGATTCCAAAAACCAATCCCACATTAGCACACTCCACAGACCTGATGTCAAAATTGCTAGAAGGATTTCGCAGGTATCGCACCGCGTAATAGACCGAGATGCCGAACAAAAGCACCATACCAAACCACATGGGAACATGAAAATACAGCGCGCGAACGGTTTCATTCAGGATGTTAAGTCTAGGCACGTCCAAAAGCAAGCCGCCAATGTGTACATAAAGCAGCAGGCATATCGCGAGAATTTTGACCCAGGTTTTCATGCTCAATGAAGGTCAGTTGAAGACGATTAACTGCGCCAAATATAGGGGAATAGCAGGTACGCCAATGCGACCATTATGCAATTTATCGCCAGTAAATTTAGCAGTTCATCCTTACTGTCAGCGAGGGCTAAGCCATCCAAAGCATTTTTGGTTATTTTGATAGCCATCAGGAGGAGTGCAATGATTACAGGAAAGCTTAATACCGCCATCAGGATATTGCTGTTATTTGTTTTCGATGCGATTGCTGAAATCAAACTCAAGCAGGCCGAGAATCCAAAAGAGCTTAGCAACAACGTTAACATGAAGAGCCATTTGTCTTGCAGCGGATTGCCGATGAAGATTGAGAAAAGCAAGTAACCCATTAAGGCTAGCGCCAAGCTCAGCACGACGTTGTAAATAATTTTTGACAGTATAATGGTCTGGGGACTTGCAATCGAGTAATAATAGATCAGCAATCCTTTTTTTTCTCCGATAAAACTTTTGGCAATACCGTTTACGTTGGCGAAGAGAATGGAAAGCCAGAATAATGCTGACCACGTCGCTTCATTGATGCTGCTTTGACGAAGACTAAAGGTGAGATAACAAATAAAAATAATGCTTACCAGATAAAGACTGATTCCGGAAATAACAGCTTTCCGGCGAAGCTCCAAAATAAATTCTTTTTGGATGAGCGTGAGGATCATGCTCCTTGTTTTGAGGCGTCAGCAAGTCGAAAAATCGTACGAATCGATTTAAATGCAATGATAAATGCAACAAAAAGTAACCCGATTCCAGCTCCGGCAACGAGTGAAATAGAAAGTTTTGGTTTCGAAGGCGTTTCAAAGGCTGTAAATCCCTCTATAACCTGTACACTATTTGCCAGGATAAATTGATTTTGAAGATTTATTTTTTCCTTTGTCAAATCCAAAATTTTTGAGTTAACAACGGTTGGATCGAAACTGACATTTCCTTTGGCGTTCTGAAAGAATTCGCCATTGGAGATTCGCGTTTTCAAATTCTCCATATCTTTAATTTCGTTGTCGATTTTATCCACCATCTGTTTGAGAAAGTTCTTATTTTGTTCTACCCGGATTTTTACATATTCGTTATTCTCAAAATAACTGACCAATCCTTTTTGAATTTCGGGTAAGAACTTCTGATCAAACGTTTCTACAGTAACGATAAATCGATCACTTTCTTTGGCTTGATCTAAGTCTGAGAGATCTTCAATTCTTACATGAGCGATAGCATCCACCACTTCAATGGGTACCTTAAGGTCTCTAGCCAGCGTGGTATCATGATTTTCAGTTAAGTGTTTGTTTATTTTCACAGTGAGGAGTTTACCGTAGGATTTGGTAAGAATTCCGGAACTGAGGATCATTTTATTTTCAAATACCTTTCGAGAAACAAAATAGCTCGCTACGCCCAACGAGGTACCTATGACGAAAAATGAAACAATAAGCCAGAAATTATCTCTGAATATGTTGACGCCCTGAAGGAATAACTTAAATAAATCTATTTCATCGTTTTTCTTTTCCATTGATTTTTTAATAACGCGAAAAATAGGAAATAATACAAAATCGCCCTAATCTATTAGTTTTGTACGCTAATTAATGTCTTCATGCATTTGGACCCAGCAATTTTAGTAACAGGCGCTGCCGGATTTATTGGCTTTCATCTTTCAAAGAAACTTTGTTCTTCTGGTTATAGGGTTATTGGATTCGATAATCTCAATCCTTATTATGACGTGAACCTTAAGAAGTCAAGGTTGGCAATTTTAGAAAAGATTCCAAATTTCAGTTTCGCACACGGCGACCTGACTGACTACGCTACGCTCGAAAAAGTTGTGCAGGAGCATTCCATTAAATATGTGGTGAATTTAGCCGCACAGGCTGGGGTTCGCTACTCATTAACCAATCCCCACGCTTATCTGGAAAGCAATCTGCGTGGTTTTCTAAACATATTGGAAGTTTGCAGGCATCAGAAAATTGAACATCTGATTTATGCTTCGTCAAGCTCAGTTTACGGCGCGAATACGAAAATGCCATTCTCCGTCCATCATAACGTTGATCATCCAATCTCGCTTTATGCGGCCTCAAAGAAGGCTAACGAACTTATGGCGCACACCTACTCGGCATTATTTAACCTGCCCACGACTGGGTTACGATTTTTTACCGTATATGGTCCATTTGGACGTCCCGATATGGCGTTGTTTCTTTTTACAAAGGCGATAATTGAGGGCAAGCCGATAGATGTTTTCAACGACGGCAAGATGAAACGAGACTTTACATTTGTGGATGATATTGTTGAGAGTGTTACACGCTTAGTGCCCAGGCCTCCAACATCGGATAAAAACTGGTCCGGGTTGACACCTGACCCCGCCAGTAGCTTTGCACCCTACCGCGTCTATAATATTGGGAATAACAATCCAGTAGAGTTGCTTCGCTTTATCGAGATAATCGAACAAAAATTAGGCAAGAAGGCTGTTAAAAATTTTCTTCCATTGCAGAAAGGTGATGTCCACGAAACATATGCTGATGTCGACGATCTAATGCGCGAGATAGATTTTAAGCCAGCCACCTCGATTGAAGCAGGAATTGGAAAATTTATTGATTGGTATAAGGAATATTACGAATTGACTGATGATAAAAAACATTGAAAGCGTTGGAATAATTGGCCTTGGGTATGTAGGATTACCCCTAGCCGTGGAGTTTGGAAAAATAATGGATGTGGTTGGTTTTGATATTAATGAAAACAGAATTAAGGAACTTAAACAAGGTTATGACCGCACCCACGAAGTTGAAACAGAGGAACTGAGTTTAGCTTCGAGCCTCAAATTTTCCTGCTCAATAGATGACTTGAGAGACGTTAATTTCTTCATTGTAACTGTCCCGACGCCAATTGATCAATTTAAAACCCCTGATCTATCACCGTTGAAAAACGCCAGCAGAACGGTCGGTAAAGTTTTGAAAAAAGGTGATATCGTGATTTATGAGTCTACAGTATACCCGGGCTGTACCGAGGAAGTCTGCGTTCCTATACTGGAAAGTGTAAGCACGTTAACATTTAATAAGGATTTTTATTGTGGCTATTCTCCGGAACGAATCAACCCGGGGGATAAGCAGCACAGACTGCCCATGATAAAGAAAGTGACTAGCGGTAGCACGCCTGAAATTGCGGATAAAGTGGACGCACTTTATAAAAGAATTATCGTTGCCGGGACGCATAAAGCGTCTTCGATAAAAGTTGCCGAAGCGGCTAAAGTTATCGAAAATTCACAACGTGATTTGAATATTGCATTTGTAAACGAGCTGGCACTGATCTTTGAAAAGATTGGCATCGATACACACGAAGTACTTGCCGCAGCAGGTACCAAGTGGAATTTTTTGCCATTTAAGCCGGGGTTAGTTGGCGGACATTGCATCGGCGTAGACCCTTATTACCTTACGCATAAAGCGGAGAGCCTCGGTTATCATTCGGAGGTAATCTTATCCGGCAGACGAATAAATGATAATATGGGTATTTATGTTGCGAATTTAGTGATCAAATTAATGGCGCGTCATAGACTTCCTATTCACAAAGCCGATATCTTAATCCTTGGAATTACTTTTAAAGAAAACTGCCCCGATATAAGAAATAGCAGAGTGATTGACTTGATCCGGGAATTGCAAAGCTTTGGTACAAACGTGGATGTCTTTGACCCGGAAGCTGACGCAGAAGAAGTTCATCACGAGTACGATCTGCACCTCAAGCAAACGCTGGAAAAAAAATATCATGCGATCGTTCTTGCCGTCGGTCATCAATCGTTCAAAAATTTAGATTGGAATTCTATGAAGTTTGATAATACGGTTGTGTATGATGTAAAAGGAGTATTAGAAAGAGATCAGATTACAGCACGATTATAGATTATGGCAACAGAAAAAATTCTTGTTACGGGGGGCGCAGGATATATCGGTGCCCATACGGTTGTAGACTTAATTCTCGCGGGGTATAATGTTGTCATTGTCGATGATTTATCAAGGAGCGATTTAACCCTATTGGAGGGAATTGAAAAAATTACAAAAACGAAAACACCTTTTTTTAAGGGAGATTGTTCCGATAAAGAATTTATGAGAAAGGTCTTTCAAACGGCAGGCCCATTCTCCAGTGTTCTACATTTTGCTGCATATAAATCGGTGGGAGAGTCCGAAGAAAAGCCATTGCTCTATTATCAGAACAACTTGGCATCGTTGACGAATGTTGTTGCTGTAATGATGGAGAATGAAGTTCGCGAAATTATCTTCTCCTCTTCTTGTACCGTTTATGGCCAGCCAGATAGCATCCCGGTTAACGAAGAGGCACCTTTCAAAACAGCGGAGTCCGCCTATGGGGCTACTAAACAAATGAGCGAACGCATTTTGCAAGACGTGGCTCGAACCGGGCTGAAAGTTGTTTCGTTACGCTACTTCAATCCGATTGGAGCACATTCGTCTGCCACGATCGGCGAAATTCCACTAGGTTCACCGAATAATCTGGTACCCTACATTACTCAGACGGCAGCGGGTATTCGGGAAAAGGTGACTGTGTTTGGCAACGACTATGATACACCGGACGGAACGTGTATCCGCGATTTTATTCATGTCATGGATTTAGCCATTGCGCATGTTAAAGCCACGCAGTTTTTATCAAGGAAGACGGAAAAAAAACTATACGAAGTATTCAATCTAGGAACGGGGGTCGGTGTTTCAGTGCTGCAGCTTATCGAAAAATTCAAGGCCGTAACAAATGTTGAAGTTCCATATGTCATTGGACCCAGAAGGCCAGGCGACATTGAGAAAGTGTTTGCCGATCCTACAAAAGTTAACAAGTTATTGGAGTGGAAAACCAAATTTAGCGTTGAAGAAGGCCTTCTTCATGCCTGGCAATGGGAAAAACGCATCAGGGGAATAAAATAGATCGAGAAATTTTCAAAAAGTATTCATCGATCATTAAAAAATATTTGCTTCAAGCATGAACAAAATCAAAATGGTGGATTTACATGCGCAGTATCATCGCATAAAGGATGAGGTTGATGAAGCCATAAGCGAAGTCCTGGAATCCACTGCCTTTATCCAAGGTCCGGAGGTTCAAGAATTTGCTGATGCATTGGCAACGTATACAGGTGCGAAGTTTGTAATTCCCTGCGCCAATGGGACCGATGCCTTGCAAATTGCTATGATGTCGCTTGGATTTAGGCCCGGTGACGAGGTTATTCTTCCAGTCCACACGTACGTAGCAACGGCTGAAGTCATAGCTTTACTCGGACTGACTCCAGTTTTTGTAGACGTCGATGAAAATACGTTTAACATTGATGTCAATCAAGTCGAACAAAAAATTACGAAGAAAACAGTAGGAATAGTTCCCGTGCATCTTTACGGGCAATGTGCTGAAATGGAACCCATACTTAGGTTGGCTAAAGATCATAATCTGTCCGTTATAGAAGACGCGGCGCAATCATTGAGCGCGGAATACATTTTCAACACCGGTGTGAAGATGATGTCAGGCACAATGGGTACCATTGGAACCACTTCCTTTTTTCCTTCGAAAAATTTAGGATGCTTTGGCGACGGCGGTGCACTTTTTACAAACGATGAGACGTTAGCTGAAAAAATAAGGATGGTTGCAAACCATGGACAAAAAATAAAATATTTCCATGAAGTAGTAGGAGTTAACAGCCGTTTAGATACCCTGCAAGCAGCTATTCTGAAAGTCAAAATAAAATATGTGGAGGAATATAATACAAAACGGAGAGCGGTTGCTTCCTATTACGATCAAGCCTTGGCATCGGTCGCTCGATTGGCAATACCGATAAGGATGCCTTATTCGACACACGTATTTAACCAGTACACACTGAGGGTAAAAGATGGGGACCGCGACGACTTCAAGAAATATTTAGCAGAAAATGGGATTCCATCTATGATTTACTATCCAGTTCCGCTACACCTGCAAAAAGCGTATCGCAAACCTGGATTTGCGGAAGGGGCGTTTCCAGTTGCTGAAAATCTTGCCAAGGTTGTAATTTCGCTTCCGATCCATACGGAAATGTCCTCATCGCATTTAGAATTTATATGTGGTAAGGTGAAACAATACTTCAATTCATAATGGAAAGCGCGACGTACTTTGCACATCCTACCGCAGTGATTGACGCAGGCTGTGTCATAGGTCCGGGGACTAAGATCTGGCATTTCTCTCACATAATGCCCAAGTGTACGATTGGAGAAAATTGCAACATCGGACAAAACGTTGTGGTCTCTCCCGAAGTCGTGTTGGGGAAGAACGTAAAAGTTCAAAACAACGTCTCGATATATACGGGTGTGACTTGTCAGGATGATGTATTCGTGGGACCTTCAGTGGTCTTTACAAATGTCTCCAATCCTCGGAGTTCGGTTAATCGTCGTGATCAATATAAAACAACGGTAATAAGAAAAGGCGCAACAATAGGCGCTAATGCGACGATCGTGTGCGGAATAGAAATTGGTCAGTTCGCCTTTATCGGAGCAGGAGCAGTAGTTACTAAGTCGGTCTCCGACTATTCTCTTGTAGTAGGCAATCCTGCTAAGCAGACAGGGTGGATGAGTGAATTTGGACATAAATTGTTTTTTGATAAATCAGGCATAGCAATTTGTCCCGAAAGCAAGGAAAAGTATAAACTGCAAAATGGAATAGTTTCCAAAATTTAAATGAAAAGATTTGCTCTCATAGGAGCCGCAGGTTTTGTAGCTCCGCGTCATTTTAAAGCGATAAAAGAAACAGGAAATGAACTTGTTGCCGCGCTTGATAAACATGATAATGTTGGCGTCCTCGATTCATATTTTCCCAATGCAGATTTCTTTACTGAATTTGAACGATTCGACAGACATCTGGATAAGCTGAAACGCAAAGACCAAAAAGTAGACTTTATTTCTATTTGTTCTCCGAATTATTTACACGACTCACATATACGTTTTGCCCTTCGTTATGGAGCTCATGCCATCTGCGAAAAACCTTTGGTATTGAATCCATGGAATTTGGATGCGCTTAAGGAAATTGAAGAAGAAACTGAAGGCAAAGTGAGTACGATTTTGCAATTACGACTACATCCAGCCATCATTTCGCTAAGAAAAAAAATTCATGAAGGTCCCGCTGACAAGGTGTACGATATTAATTTGAGGTACATTACTTCCAGGGGAAATTGGTATCATTCCAGTTGGAAAGGCGACGTCTCAAAAGGAGGTGGTATCGCTACGAATATAGGCATACATTTTTTTGATATGCTTATCTGGATTTTCGGTTCCGTAAAAAAGGTTCAGGTCAATGAACTAAAATCGGATATGGCTTCCGGCCATCTGGAACTTGAACGCGCCAATGTTAATTGGTTTTTAAGCATTAACTACGAACACCTTCCTGCGGAGGTAAAAAAGGCCAATAAACGAACTTTTAGATCTCTTAGCCTACAGGGGGATGAAATAGAATTCAGTGAAGGTTTTACAGATTTGCATACGAAAAGTTACCATGAAATTCTTCAAGGTAATTCTTTTGGAGTGTTGGATGCCAGGCCATCTATTGAGCTTGTTTATAAGATACGAAATAATGCACCGTCCGCTCAGGTAAAATAAATTGCAGTATATCCGTTGGGTTATGCACATGAAGTATTCTCACAAGCTGGCGGAATTAAATTTGAACTAAATTGATTAAAGCTAAAAGTTATCTTACTGGATTAAGCTACTCTCTAGCATTCAACATTCTTTCTAAGGGTTTACTTTTTTTTACGAACTTATTAATAGCATATTCTTTTGGTGCCAGCTCGGTTACAGATTTATATTTCTATATCCTTTCAATCATTCTACTGGTAGCCAACTTTGTAATTGGGATCAACGGTTCTGTAATAATACCAGAATCACGACGCATAGAATATCAAGCGGGAAGGTCTGCGACCTTCGGATTTGTCAACCTGATGTTCTTATTACTGTTTGCTGCGCTCCTTGTGACCTGTCTTGTACTTTCGGTTTTCCCCACTGAAATTTTGTCCCTGGTTTCAAACTTTGACGAAGAAGTTTTGCAAAAAAACAAGAGATTAATTCATCTTTCAACGTTGCTTTTTTTTGTTCAGATCGTCGTCTCTTTCTTTAACGACCTGCTCGTTTACTACCGTTACTTTATTTTGCCTTCCATTATCACATGTTTGAATGGCATTGCAACAGTCGTTATTGTGTTGCTCTTTCGTTCAAAAATCGGAATAGAAAGTGTGCTCGTAGGAAGCATACTTGCTTACGTGGCCTCGCTGGGACTTCAGTTTTTTATTCTCTTGAAATCTGAAAAGTGGTATTTCTTTGAACTTGCGCGTAAAATCGAAAGGCGAACCTTTTTCAACGCGCTCTACTCTGTGGCATCAATCACCGTTTCTATTTTGGTTTCCTTCATCCCCCTTTACTTTTTAAGCACCTATGCGGCAGGTGCCATAACGCAACTAGTACTTGCGCAGCGCATCGCCGAGATTCCCAATACGCTACTGGCGATCCAGTTTGTAACTATTATTGGCGTGCAATTCACGGAGAAGTATATGGGAAATAACTTGACCGAGTTCAATCAGTCTTTTCTCAGGGCAGCCAGCATTTTGCAGTTTGTCCTGATACATTTATCCGTCGCGGTATTTTTTTTGAGTCAGGAAATAGTATCAATTTTATTGGAACATGGTGCTATTGGTAAACAAGCCGCGGACATCGATGACGTCCTTGCCATTTTAATGATAGGTGTTCCTTTTACTGGTATGAACTACCTAACGTCAAAAGCGTTGATCGCGGCACAGAAAATCAAAGCAAGTTTTTATTTTAACCTTGTGCTCAGCATTATCAACATTGTTTTATCTTATATCGGAATTTATCTGGCGGCACAAATAGGTTATGCTTGGGCCATTTCAATTTATGCAGCAACCTATTTTCTGTTTTGCTTTTTCCTTTTGAGACGGACGTTGCCCTTTATACAATATGAAATCATGATCAAATCTTTTTTTATTTTTCTGCTATTAAATACAGGATTGATGTTTTGTATTAGTCACCTTTACACAGTTTTCTTTTCAGACGATTTTCCAATCCTTAAGATATTATTAACCGGGACGTTTCATGTCGGTTCAATTTTGATTCTTAATCATTTTTTAGTCATAAATTCCGATGTGAAAAATTTTATTGTTAACCTTTTGAGCAAAGGGCGATCAGATGAAGCCAAATAGGAAAACGATTTTGTTGATTATTCCTGGTTTAGGCAGAGGGGGTGCCGAAAGGATATTCTATTTAATGTCGCGTGAGCTAGCTAAAGAATTTAATGTTGTGGAATGTTTTTTTAATTTGAATGATCAGGTATATCCTGTTAATAGCAAAGAGTACTATGTCCTCAATCCAATTCCCGCACGCAGTGTTTTTGAAAAATTTACTAATTTATACAAACGGATAAAGCAATTACGTGAAATAAAGCGCAAGGTGAAACCGGATTTCTCGATCAGTCAGATGGATGGTGCTGATTATATTAACATCTTCACCAAAACAAAATTCGAAAAGGTCATCAGCTGTATTCAGTGCACATTAGTAAACGATGTAAGTATAAAGGGAATTCCAGGGTGGATAAGGAAATACATCTTTATTAAATTTTTTTACCGTTGGGCGGACGCTATCGTAACCGTTAGCGATGAACTTCAAACGGAGATGGTGCAGTTTTGTCGAATCCCAAAGTATAAATTCAAGACGATATATAATTTTGCCGATATTGATGAAGTGAGAGCGGCTGCCAGTGATCCCATTGACCTTAAATTGGAAGAGGTTTTATCCAATAAATTCTCGTTGATTACTTCCGGGCGGTTGGAGGAACAAAAGAATCAAAAATTCTTGTTGGATGCTTTCCATTCATTGCTCAACCATAAAATTGAAGTGAAGCTCTTCATTCTGGGCGACGGCCAATTGCGGAATGAGCTGGTAGAACACGCTGGTTCTTTAAAGTTAAAGGTATACACCGCATGGGATAACACACTTTTGGATGAGGATTACGATGTTTATTTTATGGGATTTCAAAAAAATCCATTTAAATATTTTGCCAAAGCAAAATGGTTTGTTTTTACTTCACGGTGGGAAGGGCTGCCCTTAGTATTGGTAGAATCTATGGCTTGTAAGACACCCATTGTTTCAACCGATTGTAAAACAGGCCCCCGAGAGATATTATCTAAGCGAACTGAGCCCATTGACGCTGCTGAATTGCCGCTGATGGCAGAGTATGGAATTTTGATGCCTGCGATCGACGACTCCACCCGTTCACAACAAGTAACGCTTTGGGCTGACATATTACTCAAACTGAAGAAGGATTCGACCATAAGAGATCTCTATATTAATCGTCAGCAGGAACGACTAACTCCATTCTCGCTGCAGTTTGCTATTGCGGGTTGGAAAAAACTATTTGAAGAATTAAGAAAGTAATACAGATGTGCGGACTAACAGGTTTCATAGACTATAAAAATGTCCTTTCTCAGGACGTACTTGAGCGAATGACGACTTGTCTAAGCTACCGCGGGCCGGATGATTCAGGCGCCTTGGTCTTGGATAACCCTCTTGGAAGAGTTGGCCTCGGCCATCGACGTTTGTCCATAATTGATTTGTCGTCCGCGGGGCATCAGCCTATGAAATACAGAGATTATTATATTGTATTTAACGGGGAGATCTATAACTATAATGAAATACGAAACGACCTTATAAAATTAGGTCATTCGTTCACTAGCCATTCCGATACGGAGATGATTCTTCATGCTTTTGAAGAATGGGATCACAATTGTGTTCATAAATTTATCGGGATGTTTTCTTTTGCAATTTATCACGCGGCCAAGCAAGAGGTTTCGTTATTCAGAGATCGGCCTGGGGTGAAACCGTTGTACTATTATATAACCAATGATTTGGTTCTTTTCGCATCCGAACTTAAAGCGTTTATTAATTGTCCGCTCTTTAGAAAAGAAATTGATCACTCGGCACTTAAACTCTACCTCCAATACGGGTATGTTCCGGCGCCCTACTCGATATTTAAGAATACTTTTAAGGTTGTACCGGGTTCATTTATAAAATTTAATCTGAAGGACCGCTCTCACCGACAAGAGATATACTGGAATGCCCTCGACCAGTATAATAAACCTAAGTTGGATATTTCATACCCAGAAGCGAAAGCTGAAGTCGAACGTTTGTTTATTTCATCTTTTAAATATCGGATGGTTGCCGATGTTCCTGTAGGTGTTTTTCTTAGCGGCGGTTATGACAGTACAGCCGTAGCGGCCATACTACAGAAGCATTCATCCGGCCGACTTCGGACTTTTACCATCGGATTTAATGAAGCAAAATTTAATGAAGCTCCATACGCCCGCACGATTGCCGATTTTTTGGGAACGCAACATACTGAGCAGTATTGTACCAGCAAAGAAGCACTCGACATAATACCTCAGCTGCCGGAATTTTTTGACGAACCTTTTGGAGACAGCTCGGCGATACCAACAATATTAGTGAGTAGGGTTGCAGCGAAACATGTAAAAGTTGCATTGTCAGCCGATGCCGGCGATGAGATCTTTGCTGGCTATGGCAGGCATAGGGCAAACGTAAATTTTTATAGAAAGCTCGCGAGCATGCCGACCATTGGCAAGACGTTGCTTAGAGCAATGACAGACGTTGGAATAAAGGCAAATCTCGTTAGAAACATTCCCTTATTCCATAATTCTCAAACCAGATTTGAAAAGATTAACAGCTTGCTGCACGGCCCGCAGACCATAGCTCACTATAATAAAATACTTCAGCAATACTTCGTCGACAAGCGTGCTGGCCTTATGCTTAAGAATTCTTCGGAAGATTATTCCACTTTTTTTGATGAACGTCCATCGTCAATCAACGATGACCTCAACGAAATGCTTGCATTGGATTATAGGACTTTTATGGTGGATGATGTTCTTACCAAAGTAGACCGTGCGACAATGTCTACGAGTATAGAAGGCAGGGAGCCATTACTCGATCATCGAATTCTTGAGTTTGTTGCCAGGCTACCATCATCATTTAAGGATAATGGTAGCACATCTAAATTACTCTTAAAGGATATTGTGCACGACTACGTGCCTAAAAATTTAGTGGACAGACCAAAAATGGGTTTTGGAGTGCCAATTGAATTGTGGCTTAAAAATGATCTAAAACCACTGCTCCATGACTATTTGGACCCTGGGCGAATAAGGCAAGAGGGAATATTTGTTGAGCATGAAGTATCTAATATTAAAGATCAATATCTTAAAAGTGATAAATTGAACCTAAACATCAACAAACTTTGGTTCCTGTTGATGTTTCAACTATGGTTTGACAAGTGGATGAAATGAGTCACTACACCCCTTAAATTATGTACGGAAATAAAAAGAGCTTTTTTCAAAAAATAAGAGCGCTCATAAAAAACATTATTTCATTGAACGGAAAAATGGAACAGCTCGACTCGATGGCAATCAAGCTGTCTGTTTTGGAAACGCAATTTGGCTCAAATATTCAGGGGTCGAGCTTTTGGCTAAAGGATGCCATCACTCTTAATGGTCAGGACAAACGGAAGGAAGTATTTGCTGAAATTATTTCTGCTGTAAAATTAGACGGTATCATTGAAACGGGAACTAACCTGGGCTTCAGCACTGGTTACTTCGCAGCCAAAACAGGCTTACCCGTATTTTCATGTGAAATTGATCCGATGCGATTCAATCTGTCGCAAAAGCTTTTGTTACCCTACTTCAGCACTATAAAGTTGTACAACAACAACAGCGTTAATTTTTTAAAAGAGTTTCCCGCTGACCCAAAAAGCATCTATTTTTTTTATTTGGACGCGCATTGGTATGATTTCTTGCCTTTAAAGCAAGAAATAGAAATCATCAGTTCGCGTTGGGAACAATTCGTGATCATGGTCGACGATTTTAAAGTAGAAGGTGATTCGGGGTATGGCTATGACGACTATGGTTCAGTGGGAACGCTCACGTTAGCCTATATTCGTGAGCTGGTAAAACGACTCAATCTGGCAGTTTATTTCCCAGTTTTTTCATCCAGTGAAGAAACCGGGTTTAGACGTGGCTACATTGTTTTATCACGAGGAAAAATAAATGCGAGCCTTGACAAACTACCTTCCATTAAGGGACACAACAATTAGGTTACGCTCTTGGTAACTCCATATTTTTGCGTACACAGAAAAATGAATCGTAAGTTGCAAAAATTTAAGTCTGCCAACTACTCATCTTAAAGTATAATTGACCTTGCAAGGACAAAAAAAAATAAAAATAGTTTTTGTTATCCCATCACTTCATACCGGTGGTTCTGAAAGAGTAACAATCCACCTGGTTCGGAATATTGATCGGTCTAAGTTTGATGTCAACCTCGTAGTGTTATGCTATGAGGGCGCACTTATAAAATTGATACCGGATGATATAAAAGTCATTCCGTTAAATTATAAACGAACCGTTTATTCGGTTTTTTCCCTTCTTAAGATCGCGTGGACATTGAAACCTGATATTTTGTTTTCCACGTTGGGGCACCTTAATCTTCTGATTGCATTATTGAAGCCGTTGATACCAGGGAAAACATTTTTGGT
Organism: uncultured Bacteroidota bacterium; assembly: GCA_963813425.1. GTDB lineage: Bacteria > Bacteroidota > Bacteroidia > Cytophagales > Cyclobacteriaceae > Chryseolinea. The sequence goes on along the minus strand of CAWEZB010000008.1, from coordinate 243,959 downwards.
TGCAAGAGAGTCGAACATAATTTCCATACGCAACAAAGATGAACGTTATCCCAAAATTTTTGATTTTCTATTTAAGACAGTTTATAAGCGATTTCCATGTATAATTTGTCAGTCAGAATACATGGCTAATGATCTGAGGGAAAATTATTCTATTCCCAAAGAAAAAATGGTCATTATCAACAATCCGGTTGATTTTAGTCTGATACCGGCGGTGGCATCAATTAGTCCGGCTTCAAATGTCATGAATCTCATAAGCGTTGGACAGCTACGTCGAGAAAAAGGGTATGACCGATTAATCAAATCGCTTGCTGGTTGCACATTTGCATTTGAATACAAAATTATCGGCGGCGGTCCTCAACGCGAAATACAGGCTCTTATCGATTCGCTCGGCCTGCAAGACAGGATACGCCTTCTTGGGGCTATATTAAACCCCTATCAGGAACTTTGCGCATCAGACTGCATGCTGCTTGGCTCCTATTATGAAGGATTCCCTAACGTCGTCATAGAGGCGAATGCCTGTGGTGTACCCGTTATCGCGTTCAGTGCTCCCGGAGGGCATAATGAAATTATTGAACAAGGTACAAACGGTTGGTTCGTTAACACACCAGAAGAACTACGGTCGTTACTTGAGACTCGCGCTTACGAAAAACTGGATAAAAATCAGATCGCCAACAGAACAAGGGAAAGATATGACCTGCAAAAGATTGTTTTGGAATATGAAGACAGCCTTATTAATAAATATACTAGTTGGAATAAATGAGAAAAGTTTTGCATGTAAGCCACTCCCTGGATACTGGCGGCGGTCCTTTGTACATAAAAAAAATCATTCAAGACATCCCTCAGATTGATCATTATGTTGTTGGCAATAGCGGATATTACCATTCCATATTCAGGAAAAGCTTAGGCGAAAAGAAGGTCCGGTTGCTTCTAGGAAAAAATTTACTCCGTAACATCACGCTGATAAGAAAAATATGCATAGAGGAATCGATTTCGATTATCCATTGTCATGGACGAGGCGCCGGAGTGTATTCTCGTATGGTAAAATTGATTAATCCAAAAATAAAAATAATTTACACGGTGCATGGATTTCATCCGGATACGCTAAATGCAATTGCCAAGCGAGCGTATATATTGATGGAAAGGATCCTATACCACATAACCGACGTTGTGATAAATGTTTCGCAATCGGAACGCGAACTTTTTCTCAAAAAAGTCAGTCCATCGGATAAAACGAAAATTCGCTACATACCAAATTACATAACGCAAGCTGATATTGAACCCCGGCTCCTAAGAGAAAAACTGGATTCACAGTACATCAACTTATTATATGTGGGACGCCTGTCGCATGAAAAGGGAATAGATATTCTGATCGAAGCTTGGACGAAGGTTAAAAAAACATTGCAGGCTTTACATCATCGGATACGGACCTTTAGAAGGGCTGGTCACTGCAAATTCTAGTAACAATATTGTTTATTTAGGGAAGGTGGAAAACGCGAGTTCATTACTTGCCAATTTCGATGCAGTTATCATACCCAGTCGATTTGAGGGCATGCCCTATATTGGGCTCGAGTCAATGATCGCAAAGGCGTGTGTAATTGTCACGCCAGCCGTAGGTATCACGGACTTGTTTCTGCCGGCCACAAGCTACATGGCAAAAGATTTTTCACCAGCGTCACTAGCTCAGGCTATCGACTCATTTTGTGAGGACTTTACGAATGATCGACAAAAAATAACTGATAAGGTTCAAAGTAATTATGTACGTGTGCAGACAGAATTCTCGAAGGAAAATGCCTTCAGAATTTATGAAATTTATGAATCTTTGGCGCCCTCAAGCTAGATTCTTGACAGCGTTATATTTTTTTAATCTATGACATTGACAACCAATTACGCATCGCTCTTTCCAAGGATAAAAATATAGCAATAGCTGCCTAAAAATTTACTTAATTTCCTACGGCGTTCAATGGAGAGTTTTTTCCCCAGAAACATCTCCCCAGTATAAAAGAAATTTCCACTAGTCGCTTTTCTAATCTTCCATCCCGTGGAGGTAAAAAGGGATTTCCACGTGCTACTCGAATACAAGTAAAATTCGGTGAGGACATTGCCCCGTTCACCATGCCTCCTTAAAATAAATCTTTTCCAAAAGGGTGGCACCTTTCCAACGGGACCACTACCTGACTCTTCATTGTTTGGTTGACTTATTAAAATGTTTCTAAATCTAACCAAATAATATGTTATGATTGACCAAAATCTCCACGCCGGGCTTGGTACCAGGTGAACACAAATGCCTGAATTTTTTAAAACGCGCTGCATCTCCTTCTGAAATTCTCTTAAATGAGGTATATGCTCCAGCACGCTTGAGGTAAAAATGACATCGAAGGTCTGATCATTAAACGGAATCACATGACCATCATAAATGATTACTTCATGAATCCTTTCTTTCTTGTAATTATAACTTAATTCACTTACCTGCTCGATATCGATTCCAATAACATCGTATCCATTAGAAGACAATCTGCTAGCTTGCCAGCCAGCACCTGAACCAATTTCCAATATTTTTGCTGTTTTGGGGAGGAATTGGACAATTGAGTCCACCTCAGCCTCTCTAACGGTTTGTAAAAATTGACGGTCCATTTTTTCTAAATTATTCCACGTAACAAATCAGCATCGTATCATAGGTCAACCAGAATGGATTAGTTTTTCTAATCAAAAAACGATATCCAAGATTCAAATTTTCCAACATCGGTTTAATTTTAAAGAAGTCCGTCGGAGTATGATAGATTGAAACCAATAGTAATGGCTTATCACGTTTAATTGTTTCAATGGCGCCCTTCATTACGTTCATTTCGAAACCCTCAACGTCAAGTTTGATCAAGCCCACTCTTGCGACCCCATTTTCTTTAGTGAAGTCGTCGACTGTGTTGACAGAAACCTTCTGTGCATTGCTGTCTGATCCGGCGTTTGTAACGGAGGATGCATTTCCCGAGTCACTGATATAGGCAAACCCTTTTGTATCACCCATAGCACTGTTGATTGGAATTATCTGTTTCGCCTGTATATGCGCCGCGAGATTGTTGCTTAGCTTTTTGAAATTTGCCAGGGACGGCTCAAAGGGATATATGTTAGTAGGCTGAAACTCAAGAAATGAAATGGACGCTTGTCCGATGAAAGCGCCAATATCCAGTACCGAAGAATTCTTTATTTTTTTCCTCGCATTTTCTGGAACAAAGCTTAAACCGCTTTGATACATCATTGGAGATGGATCGACCTCCGAAACCGGAATGCTGTATTTACGGCTCAGATCATGTTTTGCCGTTTCAAATGTTCTTTGTTCTGCAAGTTCGGGGCCACTAAAAATTTGTTTTGGATAAAGTGAGGGATATTTTGCAAAAGGGTTGGAAAACCGGTTTAGCAAAAGGTGGACAAAAGAGACACTTTCTGCGTCAAGATTTTTAAGTAGTGCTTCCAGACTTTGATCATCGAAAGATTTGTTGAAATCTTTCCATTGGTCGCCAAATAAATTATGCTGTAAAATGTATTCGCGCGAGAATACTTTCCAAGCAAGTTTTAGTTCATGCCACCGTATGAAGTGGGCTATGCTTAATTTTATGTTCATAAACTAAAATTTATAATTTTATTCGTTAACGGAATTTATAAGGCTCAATTAATCTCAAGTCTATTTTTTATGAAAGTTATTAATCGCTGACTAAGGTTTTCAAATCCCAACGGGAGAGAATCACTATAAAAATATGGTTGGGCAACAAATTGCCGGTATTTTGCGTCATCTTGATCCAATTCAATGATTTTATCGATCATCCTTCTGTAGGAGCGTCCATAATTGTTATAATCAATTATCCTGTTAAGATTGAAGTATTTACCGAGATCTTCTGCTCCTCTGTAAACAGGTATTGAACCTCCGGCAAGTGCATTAATCAATTTCTCCGTGATATATCCCTTCGCGTAGGAGTTTTCAAACGAGATCACAAATTTATATTTTTTATAAAGCAGGTGGTTGTATTTTAACAGACTTAAATAATGTTCTCCCGGAAGGGAATCTAATTGAGCATTGTTCAACAGTTTTCCAAAAGAGTCAACTTTTTTATATGCCGATAGTTTCTTAAAAAATTCAACCCGGTCTAGGTTTGAAGGATTCGACACCACAAAGGCACAGAATTTCTTTTGCTCTGTTGACTCTTCTGTAGGCGGCGAATTGGTAAGCGTTGTAACCGTATCACGACAAAAGAAGTAAAAATATGGCGCAAAAAATATGTTGTCCTTCTGCTGTTCAAGATCGTTCGTAAGCATGTAATTGTAACGTGGTTCGTTTTCTACAAGCTCTCTAAAATACGTATTGCGTTGAATCGGCAGGTCTGCAGAAAGGACTGGTAACGTGATGGGATTAAGTGCTAATGCATCTTTTAATCTGCTTGGAAGCCCCAGTTTGTTAAGACCACTGTATGCATAAGAGATTACCTTGTTCTGAACGAAAAGGTTCTCTCCGCAGTACGTCATGAGGATTTTCTTGTCGCGATTTTGCTGTAGAAAACTTTTTAGTATGTCTTTGCTTATTCCGTGAGCTGAAATAATCCGGACGTGTTCATTTGAAGTGATCTCCTTAAAACCCTGATCTATTAATGTTCGCAGGGGATCCGACGCGATCCACTCATCAGACATGAAACCTGGATAGCAAAAAATCTTATCAACAATCTTAAGGCCGCCACTTGAGACAATCACACTTTGGGTTTTTAAAAGGCTTTGAGTTCAAATATCCTCTTTAGTGAGAAATTAAAAGACGGACATGTCAAGAAGTTTCCCAATGTAATGTTTTCCATCCGATTCGTCATTGAACGAGATTTGCAACGATGATTATACCCGTTTTGTCATCGATAACTTGCAAATATAGTATGAATTATTTTTTGTTCATCAAGCATGTGCGAATCTCCTAGATATTTATTGAATTGAAGTAATTTTCAAGGCCTTGGCAGAAAGCACCTTTTACTTCTTGCTGTAGTTCGTTAATTTGTCGTTCTATATATAGGTTCAGATTTTTTATTCAGTCATTGCAGGAGGTGCACATTGGAAATTGGAATGCTTGAAAGGGTGATGGGTAGTTTGAAGGATCGGTATCTGTTTTTTGCCATTTTACTCTTGGCTGGTATTATCGCGTTTCCAATAACAACTACAAATCTCTGGACCATAGTTTGTCTCGCTGCGTTTATAGTTCATGATCGATTTAACAAACTCGCTCAGGGGGTTAAGAATAATGCTATATCAAAATTAATTGTCTTATATTTTTTTTTCATTGTCGTTACTGCCCTGCGGGAATCGACATTCGCCGATTCCCTAGCAATAGTCGTCAAGCGAATTCTTATTATACTTCCACTTTTTTTTTATCGGTTGAATATTACTGCGGATGATGAAAGAAGAATTTTATCTGCCTACGTTCTCTCTGTCACCGTTGCATGTGTCATTAGCTTTTTTAAAACCTTGACCGATCTGCACCTTATTACTAATTTTTATGAATTTTCCTGGCAATTGTCCAGACATTCCATATTTCCTTCCAACTACCTGGCTCTATATACTGCGTTTGCCATCATTGTAATGTTCTACTTTTTTTTCAAGAAACCGTTGTTCAATACATTTTTCAGTGCAATTCTCTTTGCAATCTTGCTGATTTTTATCACTGTATTGGGATCGCGCACGGCCTTTTTTTCCATGGCGCTCATTGGTTGTTCATACTTATTGATTCAATCCTTAAAAAAACGTCGGCATATTATCTATTCTGTTTTGATGCTGACGGGCTTGCTCTTGTTGGTGGCTACTGTCCCTTATTTTAAGAGCAGAGTTCTGGTTTTATTCACAGTCGGATTTGAAGCAGACGCCCGTTATTATGAATACCTGGCTGCGAAAGAAATTTTTGCGGAAAATTTCTTATTAGGTGTTGGATATTCCGGTTCGGACGCAGCCTTCGTAAGAGAGTATGAACGAATTGGTTTTCATGATGGGGTTGCAAATTCTTTCAACGCCCATAATCAATTTGTCCAGTGTGCTATACTCTATGGTACTATAGGATTCATAATTGTGCTTGCATTGTACATTGCAATGCTGCTTAAAGCTATCCGTCAACGAAAGTTTCTCCCAATTGCTTTTTGCATATTATTTACGTTGTGCTCCCTGACCGAATGTTTGTTGGAACGAAATAAAGGAATTGTGTTTTTTGGTTTTTTTACCGGTTTGCTTCTGGTATCTGAAACACGAGAAAAACATGACGACGTGTGAACGTCTCTTAATCTGAAATCAAATCTGAAAAACTATCAATCGTCTTGTAAGGGACATAATACATTAGCGCCTCTTTATCGAAAGCTGAATCAACAACTTTGACCACCGTAAAAAATGCCAAAAAAGCAAAAATCGCGATCTTGTTGTAAAGGTACCTCGTGTTCGCGAGAATGTAAGAGAATAGTATGCCCCCCAACATTAAATAATAATAAGCAAGTCGATTGAGCACGCCCAGGCTTCCGCTGAAAACAAACGAGAAAAATAAACCAATGATGTAACCATTTAACAGAATGTTGTAAAAGTCATCGTTTACAATTTTCCGATAATAAACAAATAATATGCAAAAAGCGATGTAGGGGACGTGTCCGAGGGTGAGGCCCGTAACTTGATTAACGCCTGCATAGCTCAAGAGTTTTTCCGTTACGAAATTCCCCAATGGTATGATTTGAATCACTTGTAACAAAACATTGCTAATGTTAGTGAAAAGAAAACCAAATGAGATGACAATTAGTATCAGGTACGTTTGAGTGCTGAATTTTATTTTATCAAAAAAGAATACAGGCAGAAAAACGATCAGTGAGATGTGGAAAAATGCGCCGCACAAGATGCATATAACAAAAGGCAGAAACCTTTTTTCCTTGACGTAGATTATCGAAACCATGGCAAATCCCATAGCAATGGCCTGCCGGATACCGGACATTTCATACTCAAGCAAATAATAGGATAGGTAATATAAAAGAGGAATAAACCAAAGCGGAGCAAGTTTCTGGACAGCGAGACATTTGACTCCTATGCTCGACGCAGCAACGAATAAAATAAGACCAGAAAAAGACAAGCCTAGGGCAGCCAGTAGTTGATTTAACCAGAGGAAACCATACTCAACCAGATGCGGTGATACGGCCCCTATTTTTTGGCTAATAAAAACTTCCTCATAGTTTTGCCAGTCGAAACCAATACGATTCCGGAAACCGACAAAGGCGGTTAAAATCAAAAAAAGTACAAATAATAATATCCTTTTACTTGCATCGGATATTTTGATAATATCTACCGACGAAAATAGAATTATAATAAACGTGATAATCAAATAAACTAACATTATATTCGAGCAAAGTCTGTAAAGGTATTAAGCCCCCAATTATTCATCTTATAAAATCCAATATTTATTCTTCAACCGTCCATGCACGCATTAATATCGGATCCTGATTTTAATTTCCGTAACAGGATCAGTCTCTTTTGCTCAGCGATTCCCTTTATGGGGATACCCTTGTTTTTTTTTTGAGAAGCGGCCTTGAAGAGAAATATTCCCAAGAGCTGATAATTAGCGCAGGAATATGTCTATTCCTTCTGTTTGGCCCAACACTGATAAGTGCCAGACTGAAATCAAACCGTTTTTTTTTAAAATCCGAATCGCTGCTACTTTGGATTTTCCTGATGGCATTGGCCGCGCTACACGTGATACCTTACTCGATTTATTTAATCATTTTGATAGGCCTTTTCTCATTTGTCATTTGCCTGTATTGCTTCCTGATGAGCCAAAAGCTTTCCTGGAAAATATTCCTAATGGTTATTTTGGCTTGCCTTTTTTCAATTTGGGTTCTATTTACAACATGGGCAGTTCATAGGCCTACGTTGTTTGAAACGCTGGCTTTTAATCGGAATGTGTTCCAGGTCCAGGATCTTTTCTTTCACGCGGCCATTTCCGGCATTATTAAAAGTTATGGAACTCCGTCCACGGGGTTGCAAGGGACGCCCTACGCGTATTATCACTTTGGAAGTCATTGGTACTTTGCTCAAATTTCTAAGCTTACAGATATTCATGTTCTTAGACTATACCTTGTTTTTTATCCGTTTGTTATTGTTCCTTGCTTCTTCAAAGTCTTTCTCACCTTTGCAAATGACGTCCGACGTGCACTAAGTGCAAAATCGACTTTTTCTATGCTTTCGGCAGCTTTTCTTTTTTGCGTGTTTTTAGGCATCCCAAATCATTTGTACTCGAGAGGATTTTTTGATGCTTCGATATTGGGTTTCGAGTCGTTGTTGGTCTCGTTTCTTGTGATGTTTGTCCTTGGCTCTATCTGGATCGAACTGTATTTAGGTAAAAAAACTTTAGCTGATTTTTCCACTGCTGAGAAAATCTTCATGCTTGTAGTTTCTCCGCTTATTTTTTGGAGCATTGGTCTTACTAAAATATCGACATTATTTGTTATGCTTGGACCATTTTCTTTTTTGGTCCTTCGATTTAACAGATGGACCGACGTCGTGGGTGTGAGTTTCTATATCACGCTGATCGGGTCATGCTTCGTTTACTATTACATTGCTGAAACGATTCCATTTGGCATTCGTAACCACGGCCACGAGGGAGATTTGAAATTTGGAAGCGTCTATACGGCCATGAGAGAGAATAAGCTTTACAACCCTGTACACTGGTTTGTGATGTTTTTTTCCTGGACTTATCTCGTCATCGCGATCATTTCTGTTTTCAAAATAAAACGCTTGTGGTTTGCGGACGTGGATCCGAAGGCGCTATCAGTTATGATGTGGGTGTCTATAATGGCTGCGGTCGCCGGATTATTACCGACGTTCTTCTTTTCATTTAATGGAGCCAATGCAATGTTCTTTGTGGCTGTTCAAATGTTTATATCAGGAGGTTTCTTAATGGCCCTCGGGCCGACTATACAATCTGCAATTGCGCGTAATAAAATACTGATAGTTTCCTTTTTTGCCGCGTGCCTGGTACTGTTGGTGATAATTCATAAAAAAATTAGATTCACCGCAAAGGAAATATTGATCGAAAATTTAAACACGCGGATTCTGATTTCAGATCGAAACGCCGCGCCGAAAGTACGCTTTTCTTTAAACCATGATTTGAAGGTAATAGCCAATGGGTTCTCGGATTTACAGAAGAAAGCTGACTCGAATACACTTTATCAAGTACTAAAAAATGCAGAAAAGTTGGGAAATCGAGAAGATCGTCGAAGATCCGGGACATTGCTTTTTATAGAAGATTACGTAAATGGAAAGCCAATACGAGGCACAGAACATCTTAATTGTTTAGAAAAAACATTCCTGATCCCCGCCCTTTCGGGATATGCCATGTTAAATGGCGCTATATATAACTGCAGTATTGAAAGCTATGGGGCGGCATACTATCAATATCCCAGCGAAATCCAGGACCCTGCTACGATTGTTCTTTGCGAAAACGCCATGCAGAAAGGTTTCGACAGAATTCTAACCTTTAACGTTGAAGATAATACCCTGCGAGAGGTTGAATGTAAGAGATCACAGGATTAAGCAACTAATTGAGTTCAATTTTCATGGGTAAAGTGCTATTTTTACCCCCGTTTTTTGGAGTGGCTGTTATCGCAAATGAACAATAAATTGAGAATTTTACAGTTTGGAAGGTATTTTCCACCACATATCGGGGGTACGGAAAATGTAATGTTTGATTTGTTTGATGGACTCAATAAAAAGGGAATAGTAACAGATGTACTCTGTTGCAACGATCATAACCTTTATGAAGAGAAACTGCACGGTGAGGCTAGGGTAATCCGTACCAAAACAATTTTTAAATTCGGATCAATCGCATTTTCGCCTCAACAGATCTTTATGCTGAATAAAATCCGGAAAAAGTATGACATTATCCATATGCACCATCCGGCTCCAATGGCTAATATTGCATTGTGGCTCATCAATCCGTCGGCCAAGATCATTGTCTATTGGCATAGTGATATTGTTCGACAACGTTTATTGCTATTTTTTTTCAAGCCATTTCAAAATTGGCTGTTGAAGAAGGCTAATTTAATTGTGGCTACAACACCAAACTACATTCAAGATTCGGATGCGTTGAAGAAGTACCCCGCGAAAACTACGTTTGTTCCGATTGGTATAAGCCGTCCGGAGGTAAGAAACGAAGCAGGACTTGAAATATTAAAAAAAAAATATGCTGGGAAAAAAATAGTCTTTTCGCTCGGGAGGCTGGTGAGTTACAAAGGATTTAAATACCTGGTCGAGGCAGCAAAATATCTCGATGATCGTTACATAATTCTTATAGGTGGTACCGGTCCGCTTAAGGCAGAACTAGAGAATCAAATTAATGAAAATAATTTACAGGATAAGGTGAACTTACTGGGTCGTTTGTCGGATGAGGACTTGCCAAATTATTTTCAGTTGTGTGATCTTTATTGCATGTCGTCTATAACTAAAAACGAAGCTTTTGGCCTTGTGATTGCGGAAGCCATGAGCTTCGGAAAGCCCGTGATTGCGACTAATATTCCAGGGTCTGGTGTCCCTTGGCTGAATCAGAATTCCATTTCAGGGATAAATGTTGAAATAAAAAACCCACCAGAGATCGCTGAGGCAATAAAAGAGATTTTAGAGAGCGAAGTGCGCAAATCATTTCTAGGTAGCGGTGCTTTGAACAGGTTTAATAGTTTGTTAAAAAAAGAAATGATGGTGGACTCATTTATTGAGTGCTACAAAAAGATACTTGCAAATAATTAATGTTATATAAATGATATTGATAACAGGGGGTTCAGGTTTTATTGGGGGTCATTTTCATAATTATTTGCCGCAAAGGGAAATTGTGAATCTCGATTTGGTAGTTCCTGCGTTTCGCCACGACGGGAAGTTTGTTCAGGGTGATATTCGGATTGCGGCAGACATTGAAAAAGCGGTTAAAGGAAACAACATAACAACGATCCTTTCACTGGCGGCCAAGCATCATGATTTTGGAGTTGGCCATGATGAATATTTCGACACCAACGAAGAGGGAACTGAAATTCTTTGCAAAGTCGCGGATGACAATGGTATCAAGGAAATCATATTTTATTCTTCGGTAGCAGTCTATGGCATGAGAGAAGAAATTTCAACAGAAAGTCTAGTGCCTAAGCCCGATGCTCCATACGGAGCTTCTAAGCTTGCCGGTGAGAAAGTTTTGGAAATTTGGGCTGCGAAAGATCCCACGCGAAAAGTACTCATTATCAGACCTACGGTCACCTTTGGACCAAATAATCTTGCAAACATGTACAGCCTGATACGACAAATCAATTCCGGCTTTTATTTTCATATCGGAAAGGCGTCCAATGTTAAATCAATTGCATACGTCGAAAATCTGGTGCAGGCAACTTTGTTTTTGAAACAGCGAATGAAAGCCGGAGTTTCTATATACAACTACGCCGATGAACCCCAACTTTCGGCTCGTGAAATAGGCGAAACACTTGCTCAGGCATTAGGAAAAAAAATTTCACTGTCGATGCCACTATGGTTAGCCACGACAATAACATTACCATTTGATCTAATGATCAAAATCACAGGAAAAAACGTCCCAATTTCGACATCCCGGGTTAAGAAGTTGGCAACTGAGACATATCATTCAGCAAAAAAAGTTTTCCAAGAAGGTTTTAAACCTCAATACTCCACGCGAGAAGGATTGGTTAAAATGGTGACCTGGTACAAAGGACTTGACCGCGACCCTCGAACTAATGATTAAGGTTGCTGGTCGTTTGATCAATAATATATGGAGGCTTCGATGTGACTGTCAAGTAAATTCTTCCGATATACTCACCAATAAGTCCGACGCACATTAAAATAAGTCCATTGAAGAATACAATAAGCAATACAAGCGTAATCCATCCCTCAACGTGCACGTCATTGGTTAAATAGTCAATAATAAAGAAAAGGCCCAATGAAAACGACAGGCTGGACGCGAGGAAGCCGATTATTGTGGCCAGTCGCAAGGGATATAGTGAATACCCCGTGATGTGTTTTAGAAATACCGAGACCGATTTGAAAATGTCATAGTTGCCGCTTCCTTCAAGACGCTGGTGATGCTTCAGCTCGATCTGGGTTATTTTGGCCGTCACTGAAAGTATAATTCCGTCGATGTAGGGAAAGGGTCCTCCATAGTTAACTATTTCACGCACGACGCTTCGATGCAGGATTTTAAAAGGCGACAGATATAAATTTTTTGGCTTTTTAAGAAAGACTTCTGCGAGATAGCCGTTGAGACCGCTGCCTATATTTTTCCAACGACTTTGTTTTTTGTCTACGAAATAGCTGTAACATACGTCATGTCCTTGCTTACATTTCTCATAGAGCTTTATTATATCCTCAGGCGCATGTTGTAAATCATCATCCATGATCACAACATATTCACCCGTTACTTTTGCGAGCCCGGCCATGATCGCATTATCCTGACCGGAATTCTTTTTTAGACTTACACCTTTAATTTTGTGGTCTACTTGCGATAGCGCAATAATTCGTTCCCAACTCTTGTCTTTACTTTTATCGTTTACTAAAATCAACTCGTAATTCAAATGTGCAAGAGCCTTGGAAATCTGGAGGTTCAGCTGATCAAGGCAATTTTCTGAATTGTAGACAGGGACTACAATACTAATTTCAATTGCTTCCATTTTTTATAATCTTGATTATTAGGTCTTTTCCGTAGCGATGCGTTGAAGCTATTCTGTAATTCAGCAAAGCACTGCATTCGATAATCATGGCTGTGAAGGAAGCAGCGTCATATCTGAAGGTTTCATGTCCTTTCCCAACACTCGCTGCCCGTTTTGCAAAAAATCCAACGACGCCCTTGCGACTGGAAAGATTTGACACGGGTTCGGAAATAACAATTGTGTCAGCTACCTCCGCCATTTTGCTCAGTATTGAGAATGTATTCGGATAAAAATGATAGAGTGAGCCTACCATAATACAGACGTTTGCCTTCGGCAATTTTTCACACGTGACCAAGTCGCCATAGAGGGCATCGTAACCCAAATTTTGAGCTTTCCTTACAAAATATTTGTTAAGATCAATACCTTTCCACTGGTGACCATTCCTTTTGCAATAGTCTGCGATGTAGGTATCTCCGAAACATAATTCCAAAATTTGAGAATTTGCTGGAAGATCTTTTATTTGTTCAATAACTTGGTAAAATCTTTCTTTATACCGACCACCATATAATATATTCATAATAAATCTATAAATGACTAAGTGTCGATATATAAAACTTTGTGCGCTCATATATGCCTGTTACAACTTATCTAGTTAAACAATTTAATTTGCTTTTTAAATGATTGCTTTTAATAAGGCGCACCTGACCGGCAAAGAGATTGCCTACATTGAAGAAGCCCTTTATACGCAAAGTTCGGGCAACGGTAAGTTCACCAAAAAATGTCAGGATTTTATTTCGAAAAAATACGGCTTTAAAAAAACGTTGCTGACAACATCCTGTACGGACGCGTTAGAAATTTCGGCGCTCTTACTTGATATTAAGCCCGGCGATGAGGTAATTATTCCTTCGTATACCTTTGTGTCTACAGCAAATGCATTTGTATTGCGCGGTGCCAAAATTGTTTTTGTTGATTCTTCAGGAGACCATCCTAACATCGACGTGTCTGAACTGGAGCAACATATAACACCTAAGACCAAAGCCATTGTCGTCGTCCACTATGGGGGCGTCGCAGTTGATATGGATGAGCTGATGGCCTTGGCATCAAAATATAACGTTTATGTCATTGAAGATGCCGCACAGGCAATAAACTCATACTATAAGCAAAGGCCGTTGGGAGGAATAGGCCACCTTGGCTGTTTTTCTTTCCACGATACTAAAAATATCATCTGCGGCGAAGGAGGCGCGCTGGTCATTAATGATGAGCGTTTTATTTCCAGAGCGGAAATAATTTGGGAGAAAGGTACCAACAGAAGCGCTTTTATTCGTGGTGAGGTTGACAAATATGGTTGGGTTGACCTGGGGTCTTCATTTTTGCCGTCTGAGGTCACCGCAGCATTTCTTTTTGCTCAGTTGGAAGAGATTGAAAAAATTCATCACGCCAGGCTCACAGCATGGAATTATTATTTCGAAAAGTTTAGCGAATTCCTTCCGTCGCATGGAGTGTCGTTACCAAACTTTCCCCACTTCGCCGCCCATAATGGTCATATCTTCTATTTGCTCTGTACGGATTTGGAGCAGCGAAATGAGCTAATCAAAATGCTAAAGTGCGCAGGTATCCAGGCATTTTTTCATTATCCGCCATTGCACCTTAGCCGGTTTTACCTGCAAACACACAAGCCAAAACCGTTGCCAAATGCAATAAAGTTTTTTGAGCAAGTTGTTAGGCTACCGTTGTATGTGGACATCGATCGGTCAGATCAAAATTATATTATAAATTCCGTAAAGTCTTCTTTAACTGCTTTTCCGGAATCGCAGGAATCAACAATGGAGATATGAATTACTGATAAGGAACTTCTAAAATTACCGGCTGTCAGTTTTAGGTATCCCCTAATTCACTATTTTTACCCACTTTTGATTTTTTATGGCTGTACAACTCGCTGCTGCGATAACGTCTTTTGTCATTGCCTTTTTGATCGTTCCGGTGATTATTAAATACTCACTCCGGAAAAACCTTGTTGACGTGCCGGGCAGAAGAAAAATTCATAAAAAAGTCACTCCGTCGATGGGCGGTATAGCCATTTTTATTGGATTTTTTATTTCCTCACTGATATGGACTAGATATTCACAGGATTTGGCCAACATAAAGTTTATTCTGGTCGCGCTTGTTTGTCATCTTTTTCATCGGTGTACGCGATGACCTTGTTCCCTTACGGGCAATGGTAAAACTAATGGGACAGATCATGGCGGCATCGCTTGGTCATTTTTTTGTTTGACCTTCGGATTAAAACCTTTTATGGACTGTTCGGCATTTATGAACTGCCCGATATTGTAAGCTACATCATTACCTATCTCACCATTATCGTCATAACGAATTCATTCAACCTGATCGACGGACTCGACGGACTTGCGGGAACAATTGCCATTGTCGCGCTGTTGTGCTTTGGAATTTGGTTCTTTCTGATTGGCGATCGGATCTTTTCGATCCTTGCCTTTTCTATGCTGGGTGCCATTTTTGCATTCCTGATCTTTAATTGGGAACCTTCGGAGGTTTTTATGGGAGACACAGGAGCACTGGTCATCGGAATGATGCTGGCCATTTTATCGCATACATTTTATTAATACCAATTATAGCCTGCCGGCAATGACACCCTATAAATTCAATGCGTCTATTGGTACCGCTGCTTGCATAATTATTATTCCGTTGGTCGATACACTTACGAATTGTGATCCTTCGGCTTTCCAAAAGGCAATCACCTTTTCATCCCGATAAAAGCCACGTGCATCATGCGATCATGCGATTGGGAATGAGACATAGTCAGACAACGTTAATTCTGGCAGCTGTTCACATATTTTATATTGCGCTTGCTTTGATCTTCAATCAATTTGGACGATGCCTATGTGCTGTCGGGCGTCATCGTACTTTCATTTCTGCTAAGCGTTTCGTTAGACAGACTAATCATTAATAAGCTCTAGAAATGCCTTGACTGAAGGGACTGCAGGCGTTTTCCTGTCAAAGTATTAATTTTGTAGCTTCATTTCGAACAATAATGGAAGAACGAATTCACCAGTCTGCTGAATGAAGTAAAAACGTATTTCGCCCAGGATAAGAAAGACCTGGAGGCGTTTCGCATGAAATACATTAGCAAAAAAGGGGAGATAAGCGAGCTGTTTGAGGAATTGAAAAAGGTGTCGGCAGAACAGAAGAAAAATGTTGGCAAAGTTCTGAATCAGCTTAAACAAACCGCTGAGTCCAAACTGGCGGAGCTGACCGAAAAATTGGAAGCGACGCCTGTGACTACTGAAGAGATTGACCTGACATTGCCTCCAATTCCGAACGAAATCGGGAATCTTCACCCTTTAATCTTACGCGTTACAGGATCATTGAAATTTTTGAACGGCTCGGCTTTAACGTGGCTGATGGTCCCGAAATTGAAGATGACTGGCATAATTTCTCGGCGCTGAATTTTCCGGAAAATCATCCTGCGCGCGAAATGCAGGATACTTTTTTTATTGAAAAGAAGAGTGTGTCGGGTCAGGGCCAGGATATTTTATTACGAACCCATACTTCCAACGTTCAGATCACGGATGATGGAAAAACAGAAACCTCCGCTTCGTGCCATTATGCCTGGAAGAGTCTATCGCAATGAGGCGATCTCTGCACGGGCTCATTGCTTCTTCCATCAGGTAGAAGGACTTTATATCGATAAGAATGTCGGCTTTGCGGACCTCAAACAAACCATATATCATTTCGCGAAGGAAATGTATGGCAACGATATTAAGATCAGGTTTCGTCCGTCGTTTTTTCCTTTTACAGAACCCAGCGCTGAGGTCGATGTTTCCTGCCTGATATGCAAGGGCAAAGGCTGTAACGTGTGTAAATATTCAGGCTGGGTGGAAATAGCTGGATCTGGAATGGTGCATCCTAATGTTTTGAAGAGTTGCAACATTGATCCTGAAGAATTTACAGGTTTTGCTTTCGGCATGGGAATCGAACGAGTAACCATGCTTCGTTATCAAATCAACGATTTGCGTTTGTTCTCGGAAAATGATATTCGCTTCTTGCGTCAGTTTCAGCCTGTTATCTAAACCGATGGCCAGATACCGTCAGCACTTCGAACCTCTATACACTTCAACACATTGAAAGTTGAGTCTATAAAAAATATCGCAGTTGTTGGAGCCGGTACTATGGGCCAGGGGATTGCCCAGGTTTGTGCCCTGGCGGGCTATGCGGTAATGCTTTATGATACACAACCCGAGCTAACGCAGAACAGCCATTGGCAATATTCGGAAAAATCTTGAAGCAGATCGTCGAGCAAGGCAAGCTCACAGGCAACAAAAGGATGATGCCTTAAATACTGATACAGGCGGTGGGTGATTTTAGGCAGCTGCAGGTTGAGCTGGCAATAGAAGCCGTCATTGAACGGCTGGATGTGAAACAAAAAATTGTATGCGAACTGGAAAAGCTAAACGCAAAAGATTGCATCCTGGTAAGCAACACCTCTTCGTTTCCGATTACGTTAATTGCATCGGGATTGAAACATAAAGACAGTTTTGCTGGCCTTCATTTTTTTAATCCTGCGCACACATGTGAACCTGGTGGAAATCGTTAGCGGTGCTTCCACCAGCCAACGAACGATTGACGTTCTAAAATCGTTTGCTGTAAGTATTTCAAAACCTTCTGTGCTTACAAATGATTCACCAGGCTTTATTGTTAATAGAGTATCCTTCCTTTTTACCTGGAGTCGTTGAAAATGGTGGAGGATGGCGTTTCAGATTTCAAAACGATTGATTCGTTGTGCCGGTCAACAGGATTTCAAGTGAGGACCTTTTGAAGCGATGGACCAGCAAGGTATTGATACGAATTTAGCCGTTACTATCTTCGATGTATCATGCATTCTATCATGATCCGAAATTCAGACCTAGCCGAATACAGCAAAAGAAAGTAGATGCAGGACATAGCGGGAAAAAAAGTGGAAGAGGTTTTTATGAATATTCTGGTCAATAAAAGATTTTTAGGATACATACAAGGATGGCTGGCAGGGTAGCCATAGTCCTTCTATATTTCCTTGCATCCTGTTCTCCAGACCTTAGCGATGATGAAATTCCGTTATCACATTTTCCGGATATTGTCATTAATCTGAGTCTACCGTCCAATATTGTCCTCGCTTCGAAAGGCGGTTATAAAGCTATAAATGACGGTGGTGTTAGGGGAATCATTGTCTATTGTGAGGACGTAGGAATCTATCATGCCTATGAGCGCAATTGCTCATACACCCCGAATGAAGCCTGTGCGACCGTTGATGTAGATGTTTCCAAATTATTTATGATAGATCATTGCTGTGGCTCATCCTTTGATTTTACTACCGGAGAGCCTATTGGTGGCGTCGCCTGGAGACCACTGCGTGAATATCAAACCATAGCCAATGGCTCTGAACTGATCATTACAGAAACCATTGTCGATTAAACCACATCATGCGGAGTTGCGTGCCGCATTGATAATTCCAAACATACAACGGAGCACCAGCTTCCGGTAAAGTTTTTCATATTGTTCTTCCGACTTCTCCATCGTCCGCAGGTGCTGCAAGCGCAAATTGTTGGATCGGTAATCAACGGCAAGACGATACGCTCGCGCAATTTTACAGAGTCTCTGTTCATGGGTGTATTCTCCATCAGTTCGCTAAGGCCCGATACTTCAAGAATCATTTCGGACGGAAAGTTTGTATTCGGCATACATTTTTTTCCAAAGTGCACTGAACTCTTTATCCTTCGCGAGGTACGCGGTCGCCGGATAGTAAGTCTTCGTGAGCGACATCATGCTATTGCTTAACAACGTTCGGAAAAATAACGATTGCTTGAACATTTGCTTTAACTTTCGGTAGTTTCCCTTTCTTTTTCATTTCCTTCAACGCAGCTGCCTACACCATAGAAGCCGGGAATATTTTGCTTCATCTGTGCCCACGAAGCAACAAAAGGAATTGCCCGCAGGTCTTCAAATTTCAAGCTTCCAGCACTGCGTTTGACCGGACGGGAACCAATATTGATATCGCCAAAAAAAGACAGCGGCGTAATTTTCTCCAGGTAAGGCACAAACTTAGGATTCTGCTTTAGATCGAGGTAAGCTTTATGACCTTCCTGAGCGAGGCTATTCATCAACTGAATTTCATCAGCTTTAAGTTGATTTCTGTTAATCCGGAATACATCATTTTCAACCCCTGCCGAGAGTAATTGCTCCAGGTTATAAACGCAGGAAACCGGTTTTCCGAAATTCGAACTGATGGTTTGGCCTTGAATAGTGACCTGAACCTCCTTGTCTTCGATGGTATCGCCCAATGACGCATAGAAGTCGTGTGTATTGCCGCCACCTCTGGCAGGAGGACCGCCTCGACCGTCGAAAAAGACGGCCGTAAACCCTTTCTCACGGGTTATACGCGTCAAATTTTCTTTTGCCTGAAAGATAGACCAGTTCGCCCGCAGATATCCACCGTCCTTAGTGCCGTCCGAAAATCCAAGCATAATGGTTTGCTTCGAGCCGCGTCTTTTCAGATGCTCGCGATAGGCCTCCACGCTGTACAAAGCTTCCATGATTGCCGGTGCATTCGCCAGGTCCTCGATGGTTTCAAAAAGCGGTACGATATCCAGCGGAAGTTTATTGTCGTTGCCCATAATCAGATTGGCGAGTTGATACACGCGAATCACGTCCAAAGCCGATTGGCAATTACTGATCACGTAACGATGGCATCCTTCTTCGCCATTTTGTTCCTGGATTTGTCCGATGATGTCAATGCTTCCGATAAGTTCATGAACAAACTCATCTTCAAACTTTAATGCAGAAGGATTAAATTTAAGTGAAAGCAGTATCTCAATCTTTTCTTGCTCTGAAAGTGTTTCAAAATCTTTCAGTTTTTTATTTTTTGGTTTTAATTTTTCGAGGATTGCTTCCCACGCATATCCATGCTTGCGACTATCCTGACGGATATCCATGCTGGCAAAATAGAATCCGAAAATTTTGACTTTCAGAATAAAACCTTCCAGCAGATTTAGGAACAAGCCTTTATGATCGCGAATCAGAACTTCGCGCGCTTCCTCCAGGTCACTTAAAAGTTCATCCGGATGGTTGTAAATGTCACCATATCCGCCAAAAGCCATGGGATAAATTTTGCGCTCCGCGCGGGTGATGATGTGATCTACGCCTTTAAAGGTGAGTCTTCTTTTTAGAAAACGTATATCACGATAGTAGCACTTGAGCAACGTTTGCTGTAGATGTTGCGCGACTTTCAAGGTGATTTCATGGGTAACAAAGGGATTTCCATCGCGATCGCCACCTGGCCAAAAACCAATCTTTAGCAGGTCATAATTTTTCCAGTCATCGAGATTCATCTTTAAACCCGTCATTAGCTTATTCACGATTTCGGGAATGGCCGCATAAAAAACATTTTCCAGAAACCAGACAAGCTTACCGCTTCGTCAAATGGCGTAGGTTTTTCTCTGTTGATAAAAGCAGTCTTTCCCAATTGGCGAAGGAGCAAATTAATATGCTCCAAACGGTTCTCCCGGATGGCCTCTTCGAGGTCGTTTAGTATGGCCAGCACGTTACCCGGATAAAATTGTGTAGGGTGGGCCGTAAGTACGACGCGTACGCTGAAGTCTTCCAATTTTTGTTTCAGCTCCTCTACTGTTCCTTCCGCGTCTGCGCGCATTAGCAGCTCCGTAACGGTACCCTTGCCTTTTAGGTCATTGATCTCGTCAAAAGCGGCGTCCTCCACGGAATCAAAAAGCACGACCTGCCGTTCGATGTATTGGATAAATCCGAAGAGTAAATCGAATTGCTCTTCGCGTGTTGCCTTTGGCGTATAGTCACTAAAAAACTTTTTAATAATGGACTTAGGGTCTTTATCCTTCTCATACCCGTTCTCGCACGACTGCAGGAGGAGTGGAAGCAACGTTCCAGTACGATAAATGCCTGAATAAGGAAGGTTAAGGAACAGACTGTTGTACATGTGGTACCGAGTAGAAACAGTCTCATTGAATTGACTTGCCATTGGAAGTAGTTGTGAGTTAACAAAGGTATCAAATACTCCCTTGGCACGAATTATTGGATGGCGAATTGACAACTATTTTTTTGGGAGAAAACGTTTTCGGAGCTAAAAGCTGAAAGTTTAAAGCTTAAAGCTAGTGGGTGCATGCCTAACAATCGGAGCAATGAAAAGGAGGTTAGCCGACCTTGGAAATGCTCCAAACGAAAAGTCCTGCGTACGAGCTTTAAGCTTTAAGCTTTTGACCTTTCAGCTTACTCCACACATTCCCCCTTGATCGTCAACTGGACTACGCTTTCTGCTGCATTGGCATTGACCGTTACCGTTTTTGAAAATACGCCGACCTTGGCCGCATTATAAGTAGCTTTCACGTAGCCTTCAGCGCCAGGAGCGATGGGGTCTTTACTATAGTCCGTGACGGTGCATCCGCAGGATGCTTGCACTGATGAAATCACAAGCGGTGCGTCGCCAGAATTGGTAAACCTGAATTCATGTGTAACGGGTTTATTCACCTTAATCTTTCCGAAATCATGGGTGGTCACAATCCATGAAAAGTCAGCGGTTTCAAATCTGGGTGAAAGAAAATTGACAACAGCTAGTTGTTGAGAAAACAACGGCGTTGTGAAAGCACCGACCAATAAAATCAAGCAAATCTTTTTCATACATTTAAAAGTTTAGTTGAGTAATTATTAAACGCTAATGCCGATATTATTTTTTTCTGATCGTCATCAGAAAACTAAATTTATTGCCTGCATTAGCTTCTCCAAAGTTGTTTACTATTTCAGTTGGATGTTGTTAATGAATTTCTAATAGTTGTTAAGAAGAAGTTAAATAAAGCTTAAAGCTAAAAGCTAAAAGCTTAAAGCTCTTGCGTAGGTCTTAATGACCGAGCGTCTTGGTAAGATTTCATGATTATTGATAGGGTGTAAATAAAACAAAAGGCCGATAGTTAAAGTCCGTCTGTTTTTATTTTCGAAGCAACAGCCCTACTATTGATTCTCACGTTGAAGTCCATGCGACCTAGCTTTCAGCCTTAAGCTTTCAGCTTTCCGCTTTTGTTAACGTCTTGTTAATCCCTTTCAAACCTCGACGCTATTGTGTTAACTTTAACTTGTGAAAAACTCCACGATACGGTTTATAGTAATCCTGGCGGCGCTTAGCATTGTTGGCATTACGATCACACAGGTCTATTGGATACGGCGTGCCTTTGACTTAAAAGAAGCCGAGTTTGAACGGACCGTCAACACAGCACTCTTCAATGTTGCGCATCAAATTTTTGACATCAATAAGACCCCCTCACCGGCAAATAATCCCGTAAGGCAGCTTTCAACTAATTATTTTGTTGTGATGGTCAATAACGAGATCGATGCCAGTCTTCTGGAATTCCTGTTGCGAAATGAATTTGAAAGACGCGGGATCATCGCGGATTTCGAATACGGCGTATATGATTGCTCGAGTGAAAAAATGGTATATGGCAATTATGTTCCCCTTAAAACTTCGAAGGAAAAGACTACTGCCAAAAATCTTCCTAAATGGAGCAACCAGAGCTACTACTTTGGCGTTCAATTTCCAAACAGAGCAGCGCACATCATCAATCAAATGGGAATTTGGTCGTTCTCTTCCATTGTGTTACTGCTGGTTATTACATTTTTTGCCTACACCTTGTTTGTGATTCTTAAACAAAAAAGACTTTCTGAAGTACAGAAGGATTTTATCAATAACATGACGCACGAATTTAAAACACCGATAGCGACCATTTCTGTTTCCGCAGAAGTGTTGAAAGATCCGGGTATTATTCATCAACCGGAACGGTTAAGAAATTATGCAGGGATTATCGAAAAAGAAAATATCAGACTCAAACAACAAGTTGAACGGGTATTGCTAATGGCGCGTCTCGATAATAAGGAGGCGATGGACTTAAAAAAGGAACGCACAGACGTCCACGAAATTATTCTGGATTCTGTCCGTCACCACACCACGGCGCTTCAGGAACGCAATGGGATTATCGACAGTCAGTTGACGGCGACCCAGTCGAACGTTGAAGCTGATAAATATCACCTCACGAGCGTATTCAATAATTTGATTGATAATGCGATCAAATATTGTAAGGAATCTCCTCACATCACCATTCGTACCTCAAATCGGAGTTCGGGGTGTCTGATTGAGGTAATAGACAACGGTATCGGTATTAGCCAGGAACATCAGCGACGTGTATTTAAAAAATTCTACAGGGTGCCAACAGGAAACATTCATGACGTGAAAGGATTTGGGCTGGGGCTTAGTTACACCAAAACAGTTGTAGAGGCCCATGGTGGAGAAATATCCCTTGATAGCGAACTGGGCAAAGGTTGTTCTTTTCGTATTTACATTCCAGGCTAAATATTTATAGATTCCAATAATGCTTGATACAAAAAAAATATTACTGGTCGAAGACGACCCAAGTTTGGGGTTTGTCATCAAAGATAATCTGACGCTGAAAGGCTATGATGTTACCCTCTGCAAGGACGGGCAAGCAGGCGAGCAAGCATTTCTCGATAACGGCTATAACCTCTGTATTTTTGACGTCATGTTGCCTAAGAAAGATGGATTTTCATTGGCAAGAAGTGTGCGGAAAAAAAGTGCAACTGTGCCCATATTATTTCTAACGGCAAAGTCAATGGTGGAAGACAAACTGGAAGGATTTGGTACAGGAGCTGATGACTACATCACAAAGCCATTTAGCCTGGAGGAATTGCTTTGCAGGATTGAAGTTTTTTTAAGGAGATCCCCTTCAAACACCCACATTGAGGAAAAAATTGTTTTCCTCGGACATTACGAGTTTGATTTCTCAAACCTCACATTAAAAACCACAGGCGGTGAAAAAACGCTGACACAGAAAGAAGCTGAAGTACTAAAATTGCTATATCAAAATCGCGAACGCGTTTTGAAACGTGAAGAAATTCTAAGACATGTTTGGGGTGACGACGACTATTTCATGGGTCGAAGCATGGACGTCTTTATTTCGAAATTGCGAAAGTACCTAAAGGAAGATCCTTCCGTTCAAATCGTGAATTACCATGGAGTAGGGTTTAAGCTGGAAGCGTAAAGCAAAAAGCTCAAGGCTATTTGTGCCCACGTCGACCCATTAGCTTTAAGCTTTCGGCTTTGTGCTTATTGCTTCCGCAACAAGCTGTTCTTCTTGCTATAAACGAAGTAAATCACCAATCCCAGGCCCATCCAGACAAGCAGTCGCACCCATGTATCTGCTGGGAGGAAGGCCATCATTCCCATGCAAATTATTATTCCGAGAATAGGCACTAGTGGTACCAGCGGTGTCTTAAATCCTCGTTTTGCTTCAGGCATCTTAACACGCATAACCCATACACCGACGCATACCAAAACAAACGCGAGCAACGTCCCGATACTTACCATTTCTCCCACAACCCGGGCTGGAACAAATCCGGCAAACAGACCTACGAACACCATAAATAAAAGATTAGACTTGTAGGGAGTCTTAAATTTTGTGTGGACATCTGAGAAAAAACGTGGCAGTAGTCCATCCTTTGACATAGAGAAAAATACCCGAGACTGCCCCATCAACATAACAAGTATTACCGACGTATATCCACCTAAAATGGCGAGAATAATAGCCTGTTGTAAGAACTTGTATGGCGTGTGGCTAATCGCTACGGCTACTGGCGCAATACCATCCTGTCCCGCAAACTCTTTATAATTGGCAAGCCCAGTCATGACATGCGCAAATAAAACGTATAGGATCGTACAAACAACAAGGGAACCCAAGATCCCAATAGGCATGTCGCGTTTTGGATTTTTAGATTCCTGTGCGGCAGTTGAGACCGCATCAAAGCCGATGTAAGCGAAAAAAACTATTCCTGCAGCCCGGATAATTCCGCTAAATCCAAACTCTCCAAAAGTTCCATTATTGACCGGAACGTAGGGTACATAGTTATCAGGGTTGATGTATTTCCAGCCTAAGAAGATGAATATCATTACCACGCTAACTTTCAACATTACGATAATCGAATTGACAAAAGCAGACTCTTGAATACCCTTAATAAGAACAGCGGATACTAACATCACGATAATAATTGCCGGAAGGTTGATTCCTCCGCTTACCACTGTTCCATCGGCTAATGTTGCCGTTTCATAGGGGGACATGGCCAGGTAATGCGGTATATGAATGTCGTAATGCTCAAGAAATTTTGCCAGGTAGCGCGACCAACTGATGGCCACCGTCGCCGCGCCCAATGCATATTCTAAAACAAGATCCCATCCGATAATCCAGGCAATGAACTCGCCCAGCGTTGCGTACGAATAAGTATACGCACTACCAGCAACAGGTATCATAGAAGCGAACTCAGCATAACAAAGCCCTGCAAATGCGCAACCAAAGGCAGCGACCACAAAGGATATGGTAATCGCGGGGCCAGCATTGGTTGCAGCTGCTACTCCTGTGATTGAAAATAAGCCGGCACCTATAATGGCACCAATTCCCAGCGCAACAAGGTTGTAGGCACTGAGCGAACGCTTGAGACCTTTTTCAGAATCCTGCGCTTGGGCCAGCAGTTGATCTAATGGTTTCTTAATAAACAAACTCATGGTAGTTGCTTAATGTAGACAATCAATATTTATGTATATCAGAATATTTTCTATCCGGTCGAACTTGTCACTCCCTCCCTTTTTCATTTGGATATTCCTTTCTGAATCCAATCCAGTATTCTTTAACCGTATTCTTCATATCCTTATGGAGCAAAAGAATTCCAATTAAATTAGGAATCGTCATAAGCGCGATCGTGATACCTGACAATGTCCAGATTATAGTCGTGTCCGTAAAGGACGCGAGAAAAAACGCGATCACGTAGACAATGTGATAATAGATCACACCTTTTGCGCCAAACAAATAAGTGATGGCGCGATCACCGTAGTAGGACCAGGAGATGGCTGTCGAAAATGCAAAGAGCAAAAGTCCGATTGAAACGACATATTTTCCATATTCCCCGAAAGGACTTCGTTTGAAAGCTTCAGTAGTAAGAGGCGCGCTGTGAAGTAAACTTTTGCCGCTAATAATTACAGTGTTCCCATCCCGAATCAGTTTTCCATTTTCAATTTTCAGCTTTCCAGTATACATACCGTTAGCTTCTCTTACCGTTACGTCTTCGGCTAACGATCTTGCATGCATTATCGTGAGGTCATTTGAAATGCGCCCTGCACTTACATCCAACTCACCGCTAAATAGCGGAAGGGATTCTTTGTGTTTTATAAACTTGGTAAGCTCTTCTTTGTCATTTGGATTTGCCTCGTCGTATTTTGATTCCAATACTAAAAGATCAGTGTCTTGAAAATCATTTTGAATTTTTTCTGTCCAGACTCCGGAACATAGCACGGCAAGTCCCGTAAGCAAACAAATGATGATCGTATCAATAAATGGCTCGAGGATGGCTACCATCCCCTCCGATACTGGTTCGTGTGCTTTAGCCGCAGCGTGAGCAATTGGCGCTGAACCCTGACCCGCCTCGTTTGAAAATAAACCACGATTAACACCTCGGTTGAATGCATAGGACACTGTAGCACCTAAAAAACCTCCAGTAGCCGCAGTACCTGAAAACAAATCACTACCAATGGCGATAAACGACGGAATAATATTTTCAGCGTTGTAAAAGATCACAGAAAAGGCACCAATGAAATAAAATATCGCCATAAATGGAACCAACATTTCGGAAACCTGGGCAATACGTTTAATTCCACCAATCATGATGAATCCCAGGATGACGGTAAGGATGCCACCTGTTATGACATGCCCCAATCCAAACGAAGAATACATTGCATTCGCGATGCTGTTGATCTGAGGAAGACTACCTGTGCCGAAGGAAGATAAGACGGTTGCAATGGCAAATAGAACGGCCAGCCATTTTGCGTTCAATGCATTTTTCATGTAATACATGGGTCCGCCTGCAATAAATCCCTTCGAATCTTTCTCACGATATTTATGAGAAAGCGTCACCTCAACAAACTTAGTCGTCATGCCCAGGAATGCGGTCATCAGCATCCAGAAAAGCGCGGAAGGACCTCCGAGGTGAATTGCCAGCGCCACGCCCGCGATATTACCTGTGCCTACGGTTCCGGATAGGGCAGTCGATAGCGCTTGAAAATGTGAGGCGTCGCCAACATCCGTTTTTTTATCATATTTCCCCCGTACAATTCTGATCGCATGACGAAAGAATCGTATCTGTGGAAATTTTAAATAAAAAGTGAAAAATATTCCGGTTCCTAACAAAAAGTATACAAACCAATTTGCGCTTCCAATGTAACTATCGATGGTGGCAAGGATGTCATTTAATTTGTGCATTCAGAATAGGCTAAAGATTAATCAGGTAATAATAGCGAATTGAGAGAAAAAGCTTTTAAAAGTTATGATAAACTTAAGCGTATTTTTTCTTTAGCCATTGAAAATTGACAATGACGACACCCAGAAATCGGTATTAACTAATTAAACTTCCTTCGTATCGGGCGCTTCGTTCTCCGTAGATACGGGTGTCATCGTGTCCATCGGAGCACCACCCGAATGAAGTCGTTCGGAGAAGAACTTTCGTTGAAAAAACAGAATAATAACGACTCCGATAAAAATCGAAGAGTCGGCGATGTTAAATACGGGACTAAAAAACAAAAAATACTCACCGCCTACAAAGGGAACCCACGAAGGCCAGGTATGATCAAAAAGCGGAAAGAAAAGCATGTCGATAACTTGTCCGTGAAACCATGGTGTCGGCGAATTGCTGGGATGATTATTTAGAAAAACCCCATAAAACGTACTGTCAATTACATTTCCTACAGCGCCTCCAAGTATTAAAGCCATGCATATTAGAAAACCATAGTGAGCATTCTTTTTGGCCATCTTAACGAGGTAGTAGCCAATTCCAATCATCGCGGCGATTCTAAATACCGTTAATGCAAGCTTACCAAATTCATTATTCCAACGAATCCCGAATGCCATTCCGGGATTGAGAAGGTAATGCAACTTAAATCCATATTGCTCATTTCCTAACACCGTAATTTCCTGGTGTAAATACATGTATTGATGGACGAGCAATTTCGACGTTTGGTCGATGATGATGACAAGCAATGCCAGTAGAAAATATCTGTAAACCTTCATTTATCAATGTTTGGTATCCGCCCCGAAATCTACGGGGATCAATTAAATTGTTCTCCTCCGCTTTCCCCGGATATTATTTTTTAACGCTAATTCTAACCTTTAATACAAATTCATCCATGTCAACTTCGGTGGCATCCACAATATTTTCTTTTAGTTCCAGCGTGAGCGCCTGAGTTTCTGTGCTGATGTAATCCTTAAATTCCGTTAATGCCGCCGTAACAGCTTCACCATCTTTTTCTACTTCAATACTGATCTTGTCGAGTACTTCAAGGCCCTTCTCTTTGCGCAAGTTTTGAACGCGGTTTACAAAGTCGCGTGCAATCCCTTCCCGCTTCAATTCGTCAGTGACGCGAATATCTAATGCAACGATCAGGCTACCTTCCGAGGCAACGGCCCATCCTGGAATATCCTCTGAAGAAATCAATACATCTTCCAATACAAGGTCAAATCCTCCTTTGGACAAGCTGCCTTTCTTTTCAAGCGTTTGGATCTCCTCCTTGCTCAATGTATTGATAACAGCAGAGACCTCCTTCATTTTAGGGCCATATTGTTTCCCTAATTTGGGCAAGTTCGGCTTAACTTTTTTTACCAATACGCCAGAGGTATCGTCAATATATTGAATGGTCTTTACATTCACTTCCGCCAGAATAATTTCTTCCACCGTCTTAATTCGATCTGCAAAAGACTGATCCAGCACCGGCAACAAAATTTTCTGAAGCGGAGTGCGAACTTTTATTTTATGATTTTTTCGGATCGAATGAACTAAAGAACAAATACGTTGCGCATAATCCATTGATAATTCAAGTTCACTGTCAATGCGATTAGTTTCGGCCTTTGTCAGATTGGTGAGGTGGATAGACTCGTGACGCAAAGGAGTCTTGCTGGCGATTGCTTTCTGACGAATGTTATCGGTAAGATTTTTATAAAGCCATTCTGAATAAAATGGCGCTATCGACGACATCAATTGCGCGGTTACCATGAGACATTCGTAAAGCGTTTCGTATGCTGCTTTTTTGTCGGTAGAAAATTCACCTTTCCAAAAACGTTTCCGGTTTAAACGGACATACCAGTTTGACAAATGATCATTAACGAAATCCTGAACCGCGCGTGCCACACGAGTGGGCTCATATTCTTCATAAGCTTTGGTAACTTCCACGATGAGTGACTGAAGTTTTGAGATGATCCATCGATCCAGGAGACTTAAATCCTTATAAGAAACATTGTTCATTTCATCTTTTTCAAAAGCATCAATGTTCGCGTATAGTGCAAAAAAGGAATAAGTGTTTTGCAACGTCCCGAAAAACCTCCGCTGAACTTCCACGATACCATCAAAATCGAATTTGAGATTATCCCACGGTGGAGCATTCTCCATCATATACCACCTTACCAGGTCGGGGCCGTATTTTTCCAATGCATCAAAAGGATTTACCACATTGCCCACGCGCTTCGACATTTTATTGCCGTTCTTGTCAAGGACCAATCCATTGGAGATAACATTCTTAAATGCAATTCCTGAATTACCATTTGTGCGATTCACCGCCTTTATCTCATCACTGCATTCATTGATCATCACAGCGATTGCGTGAAGCGTAAAAAACCATCCTCGGGTTTGATCAACACCCTCTGCAATAAAATCAGCCGGATAATTTTTTTCGAAAACATCTTTGTTTTCGAAAGGATAATGCCATTGAGCGTAGGGCATTGCACCTGAATCGAACCATACGTCAATAAGGTCGGCTTCCCTGTACATCGGTTGTCCGGACGCACTTACCAGGACAACGTCATCGACATACGGCCTATGCAAGTCAAAATCCTCCGGAAGGGAAGATTTCATCACACCTGCCCGAACCGATTTTGTTACCTCATCGTTAAGCTCCTGCATTGAACCAATGCAAATTTCTTCACGACCATCTTTCGTTTTCCAGATTGGCAACGGCGTTCCCCAGTAGCGGGAGCGCGATAGGTTCCAATCTACCAGATTTTCAAGCCAATTGCCGAACCGTCCGGAGCCCGTAGATTCCGGTTTCCAGTTAATGGACTTATTCAGCTCCGCCATTCGATCCTTCAATGCAGTGGTCTTGATAAACCAGGAGTCGAGTGGGTAGTATAGTACCGGTTTGTCGGTGCGCCAGCAATGCGGATAGGTGTGCTCGTATTTTTCTACTTTGAAAGCTTTATTTTCCTCTTTTAAGATGATCGAGATAATGACATCTGTGGTTTTATAGTCATGATGACTTTCATCTTCATTCGTATAATTTTTTACATAGAAATCATCAACATCCAAAGTCTTATGCGTTTTTATGGCATATTTCGCGACGCCTTCTTTCAGTTTTGTTCCAACTTGCCGAATGAATTTTCCCTTTCGGTCCACCGTCGGAATTTCATTGTCAGCTTCATCGCGTACCGTAAGCGGAGGTATGCCGTATTGTTTTGCCACGCGAAAATCGTCAGCGCCAAACGTTGGAGACGAGTGCACAACGCCCGTTCCATCTTCTGTAGTTACAAAGTCTCCAGCCACAACCTGGAAGGCTTTTTCGCCATCGTAAAGCGGCTGTACATACGGCATCAATTGCTCATATCGGATTCCCACCAGCTGCTTCCCGCGGAACTCCTGAACAACTTGAAACGGTATCGCTTTGTCGCCAGGTTTATAGTCGGCGAGGTTTAAATCTTTATTCTTTTCAGGAAAGTATTTACCAAAAAGCTCTTTTGCCAATACTACACTCACTGGTTTGTGAGTATAAGGATTATAAGTATTAACCAGGACATAGCTGATTTTTTCACCAATCACTAATGCTGTGTTCGAAGGCAACGTCCAGGGTGTGGTCGTCCATGCTAAAATATAGACGTCGTTGGAGGCCTCCTTAAATAAAAACTCAGATTTTGAATCCTGTATTACCTTAAACTGTGCAACAATAGACGTATCCTTCACATCCTTATATGTGCCAGGCAAGTTCAATTCATGCGAGCTTAACCCAGTACCAGCGGCGGGAGAATAGGGTTGAATAGAATACCCTTTGTAAAGCAGCTTTTTGTTGTATAGCTGTTTCAATATCCACCAGAGGGATTCAATGTATTCCTTTGAGTAGGTGATGTATGGATTTTCGAGGTCGACCCAATACCCCATTTTTACGGTCAGATCATCCCATTGATCTTTGTACATCATGACCGTTTCGCGGCACTTCCTATTGTATTCTTCAATGGAAATCTTCTTGCCGATATCGTCTTTTGTAATGCCCAGCAGTTTTTCGACCTGCAACTCCACTGGCAGCCCGTGAGTATCCCAGCCCCCCTTCCTTTTCACTTGATAACCTTGCAGGGTCTTAAAACGGCAAAAAATATCTTTTACCGTGCGCCCCATGACGTGGTGGATCCCCGGGGTCCCATTTGCGGACGGCGGACCTTCATAAAAGGTGAAGGACGGCGCGCCTTCGCGGTTTGAGACTGATTTCTCGAAAATCTTCTCTTTTTTCCAGAATTCCAGAACCTCTGTTGCTATCTGTCCAAAATTCAGGGATTTATATTCTTTGTATTTTCCAGCCATTTGACGCGTACCAAGTAGTTCTTCATGCCCGACCCCATTCGGGACAATTTTAGCCCGCAAAGATATTTGTTTTTGGGTAAAGTCCACAGGCCACTTTATACGGTCGAAAAGGGCCAGGGCACTCGGCTGCCGAACATCAAGAAATAATATTCAACACCCCTGCTTTATCAAGTTACGATTGGTAAAACGTATCAGCCATTGCCAATGCTTTCTGCCCGGGCGCCTCGTTATTTTCTACTCCATATTTTTACCACGGAGTATCTCAATAAGGGGGCTTATGTTTTGTAAATAATAACTTTGCAAAAGAGCCGCTCGCATCACGAACCTCGTTTCTATATGAGTCATTTGAATCATTACGTTCTTTTGTCTTGATACAAAAGAACCAAAAAATCAAGAGCCAAACCAAAGGCATGTGCGCATGAAGGCGCGTATGAGGTTCACGAAGGGAAGTGTGCATGGATGCGGGTATGAGTAAATATGCTTCCGCCCACATGCCGGGCCACCCCCGCATTTGGCTCGGGCCTACGCGCCGGCACGGAATTAAGTTTTTGCGAGCTGAATTAATCTCCTTGTCAAGCGAATGTGGAATCAAGTCGCTGCCCAACATATCGACTAGTTATATAGAAGTCCCGGAGAAATCACGGACCCTTGCTATGAAGGACGTATCGACCCACGGCTTGGCCGTCTCCGCGGTCTCGTGCCGAGTAGATTTAAGCAGCGTTGTTTGCAAGGTGAGTTAACACAATTGTTGAGCCTATTATCAACATTGTGGGATGTGTGGGCACGGACCTATTCGGCCGATGGGTGCCTATTATGGATCTTAATCTTGCTCAAATCAATTTCTTCGTCTTCGCTTTCTCCGTAGAAACTGGCGTCGAAATCGTCAATGAGCTGGTGCTCATCCTTTCGCTTTGTTTTATCAAAGGTCATGATTAAAGCAGGAAGTAGAATGAGGTTGGTAAACATAGAGATAACCAGTGTAATCGAAGTTAGCAGACCAAGGGCAATCGTTCCTCCAAAAGAAGAAAACGCGAAAATGATAAATCCGGCAAAAAGGACGATGGACGTATAGATGATGCTTTTACCTGTTTCCATGATACTGTCGCTAACGGCGCGCGCAATAAAAAAATTATTGCTTAAAATTTCCTGGCGATATTTTGCCAGGAAGCGGATGGAATTGTCAACCGAAATACCAAACGTAATACTGAAGATCAATGCCGTGCTGGGTTTCAAAGGAATATTCAAATAGCCCATCAAGCCAGCGGTGATCATGAGGGCCAGCAAGTTTGGAAGGAGTGAGATAATGATCATACGTACATTGGCGAACAGGATAGCCATCGAGACTGTGATCAGCAAAAAGGCCAGCAACAAACTTTCCCGAAGGTTTTCAATGAGAAATTTATTGCCTTTAATAAATATTTTCGTTGAGCCCGTAATGGTTGCAGAAACGGAGTCCCGTTCGGTGGAGACAAAAATAGATTTCATTCGTGGTTCGATGACCTGCACCAATGAGTCTAATCTGGTAGATCCGATATCAGCAATCCTGGTGCTGATACGCATCTTACTGAAAGTTGAATCCACGAACGATTTTGCCAAACCGCTGCTGTCGTTTTGTCCTTTCATGTATCGGAGGAGAAATGCACGTTCCTGATTTGTGGTTGGTAGTTGATAACGTTCAGGATTATTATTGTAAAAGGCTTGCTTGAAAGATTTAATAAAACTTATCGGAGAGGTAGGAGGCGACATGACGGTAATGGAGTCCAGAAAATTTTCGAACCTTTCGACCATTTGAAGATTTTTAATTTCCAAAAGTGGCCGTCTTCTTTTTGTATGAAATTCTATGACAAACTCCAATGGCATAATGCCATGGAAATTGGTCTCAACAAATTTCAGATCCTTCTTTATTGAGCTTTCCTCCGGGATATCGTCGACCATAAACGAAACAGAACGAAGCTGGAAAATTCCGTACGCCGAGACTGCAGCAAGAACTAATGATCCGATGTAGATGATTGGCCTGTGCCGATGAACGAAAAGGTCGATCTGATTAAGAAAGGCCTTCATTATGCGGAAATTCAAATGCTTCAAATGTTTTTCCGTCGGAATAGGAAGCCACGAAAATATGCCGGGAATCATGATCAGACACACAAAGAAGAGGGCCATGATATTTATACCTGCCACGATCCCAAATTCTCTTAGAATAATAACGTCTGTCGACAGCAATGTAAGAAACCCTATGGCTACCGTGAGATTCGTAAGGAACGTGGCCAGTCCCATCTTTCTAACGACAACCCTAATGGCGTCCAGCTTATTTTTTGTTTTGGCAAATTCAAGATGATATTTGTTCAGAAGGTAGATTGCATTGGTGATACCAATGGTCACAATTACCGGAGGTATCAATCCGCTGAGCAATGTAATCTTGAATCCAAGGAGGGCAAGCGTTCCCAACGTCCACACTACGACAATGCCAATAATGATCATGGAAAATAGAACCGCTTTGAAGGATCGAAAGAAGGCAAACATGATGAGGCCTGTAACGAGGGCAGATCCGTATAAGAAGATCTGCATTTCTTTTCGAACGGCATTTGCTACCAACGTCCGGATAAAGGGAAGCCCTGCGTAATGTACCTCGATGTTTGTCTGTTCCTGAAATTTTTTTCCCGCATCCTGCAGCGACTGTGCCACAGCCTCGCGCTTGGATGAATTCATCACTTCTTTCGGAACGGATACCGCCATCATTGCAGCACCATTGTTGAGATTAAGCAATAGATCTGAATAAATCTTTTGATTTACCGCAATAGCCAACATACTATCCAATTCGCCTTGCGATGTTATCGTATCTGGAAAAATGCGACGCGAATAGAATTTGGAATTGGCTGTGTCTTTTAAAAGTAAAGGCAAAACAGGCAGGGAGATCGCCTCCTTAACGCCAGGAATTTTTTTGATGTCACGGGTGAGCTGTTGGTATGCCTGGAAATTCTTGATCTGATATAGAGAGCTGTCGCGAACACCCACAGCAATCACATTTCCATCTTCGCCAAACTGAGCTCTGAATTTTTCTAATTCAATCATGTCAGGATCATCCAACGGTACGGTCCTGGCGAAGTCATAGCTCATTTCAACCTTTGAGGCATAGTATCCCATAAAAACCGTAATCAAGGCAATCAGAATGATAAGGCCGAGCCGGTATTTTATTACAAAATCAGCGATCTTATTCCACATGATGAATAAAGACGAATTAGATAAGGTGCCAAAGCTAATGATTTTGCGCTTTAGCTAGGCGGTCAAATTATTTATGAGGTAAAGATTACTCCTGCTTTGTCAACTTGAAATTCGACTACTTCGCTTGCGAAATTAACTCTTCCGTCAGTGCATTCAGAACCTGTTTTCAGCATACCGATATCGGCGCATAATCCGCCAGCTGGCGGACTGGAAGGGGCATGTGCGCATGCCCACCGAAGTCTTGACGAAGACGGGACTGGGTTCAGCGCTGATATTGGTATGCGGAGAGTGGCAACGAAATTTTAACGCTGAGCTACGCTGAGAATCGGTTCAACAAAAATATGCAGCTCTCCTGCTGCTACTCGGGCAAACCTACTCATTACGAGACCGCGGAGACGGCCAAGCCGTGGTCGATATGTCCTTCGTAGGAAAGGTGGCATGTTTCCTCCGTCGCGCCGGGACTCCGTGGCAAAATACACTTGGGTACAAAGAATTGACAAGTAGGGTAATGTTAATATTTGAAGTAAACTTTAAAGATGGTTCCTTTGTCAAGTTCGCTCTCTACGTCAATTTTTCCCCCCAGTGCCGTAATCTGGGTCTTCACCAAGTACAACCCAAGTCCCTTACCTTCCATATGGGTATGAAATCTTCTATAAAGGGTGAACATGTTCTGCTTGTATTTGGTAAGATTGATACCCAGACCGTTGTCAGAAATAATCAAACATACGAATTCTGGCTCTACCTCTGTCGTTAGCGTTATTATAGGAATTCTGGTGGGGTCTCTGTATTTAATGGCATTGCTAAGTAGATTGTACAAAATGCTCTCAACGTATGGGGCTACCGCATACACTTTGTCCGCTGATGAAAAATCCTTTAGAACTAGCGCCTTTGTCTCGTCAATTTCTTTTTCCAGCATTTTTATAACGCGTTTATAGGCGGCCGTGAGATCGACACTGACCAGGTTGCTGGTGTGTTTTTGAATGTTCAGGATAAGATTCAGATCTCGGATAACCTGATCCAGGTCCTGGGTTGACGTTATGATTTTTCGGAGGGCAACGTCTTTGTCTTCTTGAGTTTTGCTCAGATCCACTACATTGGCAAGGCCTAAAATTCGGGCCAGCGGCGCCCGTAAGTTGTGCGCTACAATAAAAGCAAACTGCTCCAGCTGATTGTTATGCACCACCAACTCGCGGTTTGTATGCTGAAGCTCCTGGGTACGTTTTTCTATTTCCCTTTCCAGCTGTTCATTCTTTTGTTGTATCTCCAGGTTTTGAGCTTCAATTATTTTTTGAGCATCAAAGAGCTGCTTGTTTTGAAAGGACAATGCGTCGTGTTGTGCTGCAAGCTCCTCGCTCTGAGAAACCATCTCTTTGTGTTGTGCAGCAATTTCCTGAGTTCGCTCTGCTATATTGTATTCGAGGTTTGTGTTGAGCTCAATCAATATTTTATTCCTGTCGGCTTCTGTCTTCCGCAAAAGATCAGTAAGCCTGAATGTTTTGCCGGTGTAATAAGCGGTATACAATAGCGTAGGAAAACAAATTAAGAAAAGCACGATCTGAAGGGTCTGATTACGGCTCATGGCTTTTTCGTAGTTGTCCTGGGCCTGGTCCGCCACTTTCCCGGTAAAGGCAAGAATTTTTTCTTCTGACTCAATATATTGAGCCCATAACGTCGAGCCCTTATCACTTCTAAATAATCTCAAAAATTCATCCGTCTTGTTTTCACTCAAAAGGTCCTTCAGGTAATAACAATATTCCGCGTAGGCTTTGACAGAATCCTTCAAAGCCAGATAGCTTGCCATATCATAATTCATTTTCCTGAGTGGGATCTCGACATTCGAAAAAATGCTATCACTCCATGCCCGGGCGTGATTCATTGGCCCTAAAAACCGCTCGTCTTTGCCGATTGCGTATCCGCGAAGACCAATGTCGAGCGAGTGTATTATGACACGGCCGATCTGATCGTGATACCTTTTAATCGATTCGGTTTGAATTTGAAGGTCCTTATTCCCCTTTATGATCGCATTGTTGCGTCGCGTGAGCAAAATATCAGTCAGGAGCAGCGAGCCGATCAAAATTACCACGAAGTAAATGATGTTCTTTTGAAACGTATTTACCATGACCACACAATGAGGGAATCTATTTCAAAACGAAAGTAACAAATAAATCTATTTTGCTAATTTCTTTTCAAAGACTCATTCCTTTGATTTTACGATATAGGGAAATCGCATGACGATCGGTCATTCCTGAAATAAAATCCACAATATCGCGCAGCATCAGATAGTAATTACCAGGATTGGATTTTACGTTCGCTGTGATTTCGGCAGGCAGAAGCTTCTGAAGATTGCCATACTTGCGAGATATTTTCTGTTCCATCATATGAACACCTGCCTGCGTAAATTCGTCTAATAGCCCCGGGATTACCTCATGTCCGGCAGCTTCAATTTCCACGACGCTTCTCGCACGGTAGATTTTCTCTATAGAGATTTTAATAATTTGCTTGAGAGAGTCATTAGCGGGACATTCGTCGCACAACGCTTGATCAAAGCTTCCATTTAAAATATCTTTTTCATGGTCGAGAAAAAGCGCCGAACACTCATCCATCAGGTCAGCTATTGCCAGCGCCCGAAGGTATCCGATTCTTTCGGCCTGACTGCCAATGGATTCCAGTTTACCAAGTTTGGACTTGCTTTTAGAAATAACAGATTCGAAAAGAGCCTTTGCGTCGTTGTAACTTACTAACCCTAAACTACATCCATCCTCGAGATCAATAATACTGTAGCAAATGTCATCTGCCGCTTCTACCAAAAATGCTAATGGATGCCGTTTCCACGCCCCTGCATTCACCTGCTCGAGGCCCAACGCTGAGGCTACCTCCGAGAAGCGTGTCATTTCCGTTTGAAAGAAGCCATATTTTTTCTGGCTGCGCTTAGTCTTATCCCGCGCTGGAAAATATGAAGTACATGGATATTTAGTAAATGCTCCTAATGTGGCGAACGTCAGCTTCAGCCCAAAATGATTTTTATTCAGGATCCTGAAACCTTGAGCATTGCCCTCGAATTTGATTAGGTCAGCCCACGCCTCTGGTTCAACCTTTTGTTTGAAATAATGGCCGTTTGACTGATGAGCAAAAAAGTCTGAGATCGCGTCTTCTCCGGCATGACCGAACGGAGGATTGCCCAGATCATGTGTAAGGGACGCGGCGGCGACAATCGCGCCGAAATCAAAGAGCGAAAAATCTCCTTTTAGATGTGGATTACGTTGCAAAATTACTTCTCCTACCCGCTTGCCCAACGAACGTCCTACACTGGAGACTTCTAAACTGTGCGTCAGTCGCGTGTGCACGAAATCCTGCTCCGGAAGCGGATGGACCTGTGTTTTATCTTGTAACCTTCTAAATGGATGGGAAAAAATTATTCGATCGTAATCTTGTTCAAAAGCACTGCGATATTGTTCGGCAGCAAGTATTTTTTGTCCGGATCGTTGAGAAGATAGAAGGCTGTTCCAGTTCAAGGCTAATGAGATTTTAAATAGGTTTTGGCGCGGGCAGCAGGCTCGGATCCTGATTTAGAAGTCCACGCATTGTGGCATAAAGGTCCGGCATTGACGCTTTAAATTCATGCGGTCGTTCGAAAAAATTTTCAACTGCCACTGCGAAAAACTCATGCTCGTTGGCGCATGCATAGGGGCGAAAGAAAGTTTCACTCCAGTTAACCACACGGCAAAGCTGTCGGGCTTGCTCGTCGAAGTTTTCCACTGAGGCTTCGTCAAAAAATTTGTACTCTTTATGGCGAATTACATTTTCCAATCTCAACGCATGTGCCATTTCATGGAGACCTAGATTGGTCGCATCCTTGGGATACATAAATCCATCAATAAAACTTTGCCACGAAATCACAATGATGCCAAACCGTGGGTTGACTTCACCCTTATGATAACGTTTTGTAATAGAGGAATAATAATCGTTTGGATATACCAGTATTTTATTAAAATGCTGCAGGTAAATGTCATGCAAGCCGAACGTAAGCTGGACTGCCGTGGCTGCGATCAAAACTTTAGCCTCGATCGTAACCACGTCTACGTCGCGGGGTATAAATCTTTTTTGGTAAATGAAAAAGCAAAGTTTTTGTGCGAACCTATCTTTCGCGGAATCGTCGAGTTGGTTATAGTATGGAAAATACTTTTGAAGAATATCCCGGTAAGCCTGGGGAACTGGCAATACTTTCGATCGCAACGGAGCGGCCGCACGACCGGCATAAGCATACCCGTCCTTTATCTGGCTGTTAAATCTGTATAAAATGAATGCACCTACACCCACGAGCACGATAAATGCCATCATTGCTAAATCTTCCTGAGTATATTGTTGATCGAACACGCGTCGATCAGCTGAGATTTTACATCACCGATCTTCACTCTTTCTTGTTTCATGGTGTCGCGATCACGAATCGTTACCGTGTTATCTGATAATGTTTGATGGTCTATCGTGACGCAATATGGAGTGCCGATTGCGTCCTGGCGACGATAACGTTTTCCGATTGCATCTTTTTCCTCATAAAAGCAGCGAAGATCATATTTGAGCTCGTTCATGATTTCCATGGCTTTTTCTGGAAGACCATCTTTTTTAATCAATGGCAGTATGGCGACTTTGACGGGAGCAAGCGGTACTGGTATCCTTAGGACTACACGTTCACTTCCGTCCTCGAGTTTTTCCTCTTTATACGATTTTGCCAGGATGGAAAGAAACATTCTGTCCAGACCCACGGACGTTTCAACAACATATGGAATATAACTCTGATTGTCTTCAGAATCAAAGTACTGAAGTTTTTTTCCGGAATATTTCTCGTGACTCTTCAAATCGAAATCCGTTCTTGAATGGATACCTTCCAATTCCTTAAACCCCATTGGAAAATTAAATTGGATGTCGCAAGCGGCGTTTGCATAGTGCGCTAAATTCAGGTGATCGTGATATCGGTAACTATCATCGCCCAGTCCCAATGCCTTATGCCACTTCATTCTTTTTTCTTTCCAGAATTCATACCATTTCATTTCTTCGCCCGGCTTCACGAAAAATTGCATCTCCATTTGTTCAAACTCACGCATACGGAAAATAAATTGGCGCGCGACGATCTCATTACGAAACGCTTTACCGATCTGTGCAATCCCAAAAGGGATTTTCATCCTTCCGGTTTTTTGAACGTTGAGAAAGTTTACGAAAATGCCTTGCGCCGTTTCCGGTCTCAAATAGATTTTGTTAGTATCGTCTGCAAGCGAACCCATTTCCGTGGAAAACATGAGATTGAACTGACGCACATCAGTCCAATTTTTTGTGCCCGAGATGGGATCCGAAATTTCAAGGTCTTCAATTAATTTTTTCATAGCCGCCATGTCCGAGCCGCCCATCGCGGATTTCAGCCTGGTGTTCGTCTCATTGATCTTTTGTTTGTACTCAACGACCCGTGGATTGGTATTTAAAAACATTTCGCGATCGAACGAGTCACCAAAACGTTTTGCGGCTTTTTCAACTTCCTTTTCAATTTTCTCTTCCATTTTTGCAATGGCATCTTCGACTAAAACGTCGGCACGATATCTTTTTTTGGAATCCTTGTTATCGACCATGGGATCGTTGAAGGCATCGACGTGACCCGATGCTTTCCAGATGGTGGGATGCATAAATATCGCGGCATCAATGCCGACGATGTTGTCATGAAGCAGTGTCATGAACTTCCACCAATATTCTTTAATGTTATTTTTTAATTCGGCGCCATTTTGACCATAATCGTAAACCGCGCTAAGCCCATCGTAAATTTCGCTGGAAGGAAATATGAACCCATACTCTTTGGCATGGGAGATTACATTTTTAAACAGATTGTCTTCTTGAATTGCCATAAGGGGCAAAGATAATATTCGCGAAGAGTCAACATGGTAATGACTGAAAGTTTTTTAAGATTAAATCAGCGAATGGTATTCAGAAAATGGCACTATCGCCGATTCGGAAGCATAATCGTAAAGGTGGTACCCACCCCAACTGTCGATTCAAGCTTGATTGTGCCCGATAGTTTCGCCAGGGCTTCTTTCACGATATACAGACCTAATCCCGTGCCTTTAGATTGTTCATTGGCACGATAGAACATGTCAAATATCTTGGTGTGATATTCAGAGGCGATTCCCTGGCCATTATCTTCGACTTGAATATATGAGATGCGCCCCTTGATTTGATAACTCAAACGGATATACTTCGATTCTTTTTTAAGGTCATGATATCTGACGGCGTTAGAGATCAGATTGCTAACGATCACACGCAAGCGGCTTTTATCTGACTCAATGTAAATATCATCGGGGATGTCTATCCGGAAATCGATATTTTCTGCTTCAGGTGAAAATTTTAAACTTTCCCAAACTTCGTGTGCAAGGTCTTTTAGCTTTACCGGTTCGCGTTTGATTTCTAACCGGTTATTTCTCGAGTAGTCAGTGATGTCCTTAATAAAGTGGTCAAGAGAATGCACGCGATCTTTCATCAGCGATAGGTATCGTCGTACTTCATTCGGATTTTTATTGTCCAGCGTTATGTTAATCAATCCCATGATGGACGAAAGGGGAGCACGCAGATCGTGCGAAGTGCTGTAGACAAACCGATCCAATTCAGCGTTTGTTTTTGAAAGCAGCTTGTTGTTTTCGACGAGCTCCAACGCATTGTGATGATTTAGACTTTTAAGTAAATATACGGTCATGACCGTGGCCGGTAGTGCAGCCGAAAAGTTGATGACGATGGAAAACAGAAGTATGTCATCGTTGTAGTCGCGTTGAGGTAGGATACTGAAATCAATGAAGTAGGCTAAAGCAAAAAGCACATAAGTAAAGACTGCAAAAAGTATTGAAAGCAATCGTTCATGATAGCTGAAGACGGCAAAGGACGCAATGCTGCTGACGATAAAAAACAAAAACGATCCGGTCTTCGCGGACTCACTGGAAGCCAGAATATAGACCGATATGTTAAGCGTTGCAAGTAGGAAATAATTCGCGAGCGAATGATTTCCGCGACGGTGTAGAAAAAGTGTGACATGGAAAAAAAATGCTGTCACTGCAAGCACTACAAGCGCTTCAGAATAACCGATGTAATAGTTAAAAATGCCTGAGACAAGACAGAATAAGATACCGAT
This sequence comes from uncultured Bacteroidota bacterium, assembly GCA_963813425.1. Taxonomy (GTDB): domain Bacteria; phylum Bacteroidota; class Bacteroidia; order Cytophagales; family Cyclobacteriaceae; genus Chryseolinea. The sequence continues at coordinate 202,193 of CAWEZB010000008.1, read as the reverse complement.
AATGGCAAATTCTCCTGACAAGAGGACCTGTCTGTATTCGCTATACGATTCAATAAACTTGTCATCCCCAATTATTACGTTCCTGATGGCGCGCTTTAATGACATATTAAGCATTTTGAATTATACAAAATTACAGGCCTATGAATGCAGGTGCAATCAGATAACGAGCCGTAGCGTATGCATGCAAGTTTTTGGTTTAAATCCCATAAATATGAAAGGTCATTCTGGGAATGGCTTTAACGCGCGGAATAGCGGGAAATTTTGGCCTTACGAGATTGATTTTTAAATAAATCAATAACTTACCCCTTACATGATGAACGCGATAAAAAAAATTGGGGTTGCTGTCGCTTTTTCACCCCGCATTGAAGCCATCCTGGCCGAGGCTGCTCGAATGAAGAAAATGTGGGGCGCTGAACTCATTCTGATTCATGTGGGTAACGCATGGAGAAAAGGAGACCACGCGACTGAACCAACTTTTGGTTCAAACTGGATTGAATGCGAGTGACTGACGTGAAGATTTTTTGGGAAGAAGGGAAACCTAGTCAACGTATTCTTGCGATATGTAAAAAAGAGAATGTGGATTTGCTTATTGCAGGGGCGTTGAAAAAGGAAAATCTACTGCAATATTATCTTGGAACGATTGCCAGAAAGATTATTCGTAAAGCTGACTGTTCCGTATTGTTGTTGGTAAATCCATCGCCAACGCCTCAACCTTTTAACAATATTGTCGTCGAAGCCGACGATAGGCCCTACGTTGAACAGTCACTCCATGCAGCGTGTCACATCGCTTTGAAGGACCAATCGTCCTGGTTGCACATTGTTCGGGAACTAAAGATGTATGGCCTCACCATGACAGCAGCAGAACAGTGCAGCGAAGAGGAATATGAGGACATGCGTCACAAACTAGTGCAATCAGAAATCGAAACGGTAGAAAAGATCCTTCAGAGAATTCCGCACGAAGGCATAAAGGTCAACATCAAGTTGGTGTCGGGAAAATCAGGATTTGAACTCACTCAATTTACGCAACGAAAGCAAGCCGATTTATTGATCGTGGGGGCACCAGAACGGAGATTTTCCTTTTTCGACCGCGTATTTACACACGATCAGGAATATATTTTTGCCGACCTGCCCTGCAATCTTTTGATCATCCATCCACGAAAGGAGGTTGCCCATGGGTAAATTAAGCCACGCCGATGTAGTGCATCTGCTGATTCAGCTTAGTGCCATGTTGGTGATGGGAAGACTTTTTGCTGAACTAGCACGCAAAGTTCATCAGCCGGCGGTCATCGGCGAAATTATTGCGGGAATTTTGCTTGGCCCAACCGTGTTGGGAATGTTTCAGCCCGAATGGTTTGAAGCATTGTTTCCTCCGGCATCAGGTGCTGGTATCGTTCTTACCGGATTTGTCCAGGTAGCTGTAGTCATGCTGCTGTTTATCGCAGGACTTGAAGTTGATTTGCACATCGTCTGGCAGCAAGGACAGACAAGCCGTAACCACCAGCGTCTTTGGCTTGATCATTCCATTTAGTATCGGGTTTACGTTTCCTTATTTCTTCGCTGAATTTTTTGGCATCAACGATGTCAATGCGAGACTCACGTTTGCTTTGTTCATGGGCACGGCAATGGCCATAACAGCCCTGCCGGTAATTGTTCGCATTCTGATGGACCTTAATATTTTCAGATCAAGAATGGGATTGTTGGTGGTTGCGTCTGCCATGGTCGATGATCTGGTCGGATGGCTGATCTTCTCCGTAATCCTTGGGATTGATTGGAAAAGGCGGCGGATCGATGCCGCTAATCAATACCATGATTTTAACCATTGGATATGCAGCATTTATGCTCACCATTGGTCGAGGATTGCTGAATAGAATTCTTCCGTGGGTTAATAAAAAACTTGCATGGCCAGGTGGTGTGCTTTCCATTTCGTTGGCACTTTGCTTTTTGGCGGCGGCATTCACAGAGTATATCGGTATTCATGCTATTTTCGGTGCCTTCATTATGGGGGTGGCGCTTGGGCGACTCGGAACATTTTTCTGAACGCGCTAAAGAAATCGTTCATCAATTCATTAACAATATTTTTGCTCCGCTATTCTTTGTATCGATTGGGCTAAGGGTAAACTTTATCGCCAATTTTGATGCTCGTGCTTAACTTTGATAATTCTCGCGATTGCTTTTGCAGGAAAAATTGTTGGAAGCGGTTTGGGAGCCAGGCTAGGAGGTTTAGCTGGAAGGAATCGCTCGCAGCAGGATTTGGCATGAATGCGCGAGGCGCCATGGAAATTATTCTCGGCTATCATTGCCCTTGGAAAACGGACTCATCAACGAAAAGGTCTTTGTGTCGCTCGTCATCATGGCACTCATTACCAGCATGACAAGCGGACCGTTGATGAAGTGGAGCTTGTCGAGAAATTGGAAGTTCTAGAGTCTATGAGTTTATGGTATGTCATGAGTTGTGCTTGCTTAAACGACTTGAGTGTTGACGTCTAGAATGTCGGAAACTAGTGAACTTCGAAACCTACTAACTCTGAACTCACTCTTCGTCTTCGCTTTCTCCCAATACACATCCATCTCAGCAAGCGTCATTTCTTCCATTTTTTTTCCGTCTTTCTTCGGATTCTGATTCGAGATATTGAAAACGCTTAATGAATTTTTTATTGGTTCGTTCCAAGTGCTTCTTCCGGATCAATGTTAATAAAACGCGCATAGTTCACGAGTGAAAAAAGTAAGTCGCCGAACTCAGCCATTGCTTTTTCCGAATTAATCGATTCCGTCAGATTCAACATTGAATTCTTTTTTGAATTCCTGCATTTCTTCTTCCACCTTTTGCCAGACCTGTTCCTTTTTTTCCCAGTCAAATCCCACGCCTCGTGCCTTGTCCTGAATTCGGATAGCTTTCACCAATGCAGGTAGTGTTTTTGGCACACCTTCCAACACCGATTTGTTTCCCGTTCTTAATTTGATCTTTTCCCAATTGTTCTTTACCGTTTGCTTCATCGTTCGCTACCACATCGCCATAAACATGAGGATGGCGTTCAATAAGTTTGTCACAGATGGAATTTAGCACATCCGTTATATCAAAAGCCTTTAGTTCCGAAGCAATGCGGGCATAGAAGACCAGGTGCAGCATTAGATGTCACCAAGCTCTTTTTTGATTTCGCACAGATTACCTTCCAGAATGGAGTCGGAAAGCTCATAAGTTTCCTCGATGGTGAGATGACGGAAACTTTCCAGCGTTTGCTTTTTATCCCAGGGACAATTTTCGCGTAGCTCATCCATTATGGTGAGCAGTCGGTCAAAAGCCTGTAATTTTGCTTCTCGGGTTAAATCTGGTGTTGAAAGGACCTTTTTCATTGTAAAAAGCTGTTCAAATAATGTGTTACTTTTGTCGAATGTACTAACAAATTTGTAGCACCGTCTGACAAAGTTAAAAAATAGCATCGAATGACTGTTTTCTTGTTGAGCATCGGAATTTTTGCGCTTTTTTTCATACTGCTTTCCGTTCGACTTCTTTTTATTAAGAACGGAGAATTTCGGGGAACCTGTGCGTCGCAGAGTCCCTGGCTAAATAAAGAGGGTGTTACTTGTGGTTATTGTGGAAAGCAATTGAAGCCTGGTGATGCAGCGTGCGGAGATCCGGAAGATGGATTGCAAGAACCGCTTCCAAAAGTGAAGAAAAATTGAATACGATCGTTTCATTTCAATTTAGATTGGAAAGAATCAATTTAGCACAGCAAGAATTACTATTATTATTTTAATTTTGCCGTCAAATGATCTACCGTGGCTTTAATTAAATCAATTTCCGGAATCCGGGGAACCATTGGTGGTAGTCACCAATGAGAATCTCACCCCGCTCGACATTGTCAAATTCGCCGCTGCCTTTGGAACGCTGATAAAAAAGAAAAAAGGCACTACCAAAGTTGTTATCGGTCGTGATGCCCGTCCCTCCGGTGAAATGGTAAACTCTCTGGTGACCTCGACGTTACAAGCATTGGGTATCGATGTGATTGACCTTGGCTTGTCGACAACACCTACTGTTGAAATTGCAGTTCCATTGGAAAAAGCTGCGGTGGAATTATTCTTACTGCAAGTCATAATCCAGTTCAATGGAATGCACTAAAGCTCCTGAATGAAAAAGGCGAGTTCATTTCGGGCAAAGATGGTGAGGAGGTTTTGAAAATGGCTGCGAAAGAAGAGTTTGAATTTGCGCCGGTTACAAAACTGGGTAGCTATACGAAGGACGATACTTACCTTCAAAAGCATATTGACCTGATTCTAAAGCTGCCACTGGTTGATGTCGAGGCTATCAAGGAGCAAAGGATTTAAGGTTGTTGTCGATGCCGTTAATTCCAGCGGAGGAATTGCTGTTCCACTGTTGTTAAAGGCATTGGAATGTTACGGTCAAGGAATTGTACTGTGAACCTACGGGTCATTTTCCTCATAATCCCGAGCCTTTGCCTGAACATCTGATGGATATTTGCCGCGAAATAAAAAAAGGTAAATATGATTTGGGGATTGTAGTGGATCCGGACGTTGACAGGCTTGCGCTAGTTTCCGAAGATGGCTCACCCTTCGGAGAAGAATACACTTTGGTCGCTGTTGCTGACTATGTATTGAATGCAAGCAAAAAGAAGAAAGGAAATACGGTATCTAATCTTTCGTCTACACGCGCGCATTGCGTGATGTTACAGAAAAAGCTGGAGGTGAATATTTTGCAGCGGCAGTTGGAGAAGTGAATGTGGTGACGCTGATGAAGGAATGCGAGCGCGGTAATCGGAGGCGAAGGCAATGGTGGAGTTATTTATCCTGATCTTCACTATGGACGTGATGCGCTGGTAGGCATAGCGTTATTCCTGACGCATCTGGCTAAATCCGGGATGCCGGTTTCAAGGCTTCGGGCAAAATTTCCGAATTATATTATTTCGAAAAATAAGATAGAGCTCACACCGAAACATCAATGTGGACAAAGTTCTCGACGAAATAAAGAAGAAGTATAAAAAGCAACCGATCAATACGATCGATGGTGTAAAGATCGAATTTGACAAGGAGTGGGTGCATCTGCGTAAGTCCAATACGGAACCGATCATTCGAATTTATGCTGAATCTGATCTGGAAGTCAAGGCTGAAAATCTTGGCAAAAAAAATCATCACCGACATAAAAGAGATCATTACCGAAAAGGCAATGGCTTAATCTACCGAGTTATGCGCATTTATCTGGACAATGCCGCGACAACACCACTTGATCCCGAAGTATTTGAGGCGATGAAGCCTTTCATGCTGGACGATTATGGAAATCCTTCGTCCACACATGCGCATGGTCGCAAGGTTAGGGCGGCGATTGAATCAGCGCGAAAAAAAATAGCTGAGTTACTGCACTGCACTCCGGGTGAGATCATTTTTACCTCCGGAGGAACAGAGGCTGACAATACCATTCTTACGGGTGCGGTCATGTCTTATGGTGTTCAAAATATCATTTCATCTCCCATTGAACATCATGCTGTTGAGGAAACGCTGAACAATCTGTATAAGAAAAAGCATATTCATCTTCACCTGGTGAAATTAGACAAGCATGGAAATATTGATCTGGAACATCTGGATTACCTGCTGCATAAACATCCAATGGCGCTGGTGTCGCTGATGCATGCAAATAACGAGATAGGAAACTTGCTGGACATTGAAGCGGTAGGGCGAACTGTGTCAGAAGCACAAAGCATATTTTCATTCTGATACCGTTCAGACCGTCGGTCATTATGTACACGACTTGCGGAAAATTAAGGTACACGGCATGGCTGCGTCAGCCCATAAATTTCATGGACCGAAAGGTGCGGGATTTATGTTCATCCGAAAGGATAAAAAAATACAATCATTTGTGCACGGCGGGCCGCAGGAAAGAAGTATGCGTGGCGGTACCGAAAATGTCTATGGGATTATCGGCCTGGCAAAAGCGCTTGAGATCGCATATCAAAATTTGGATGAACACAAGAAATACATTACAGGGCTGAAAGCACGGATGATCGGAAAACTTAAGGCGTCAATACCCGGAGTGGAATTTCATGGAACCTCCGCCAATCTTGACAAAAGTTTGTACACAGTACTAAACGTTTGCCTACCTGAATCAGAGCAAAACAGCATGCTGCTTTTCAATCTCGATTTGCACGGAATTTCAGCCTCCGGTGGAAGCGCCTGTTCTAGCGGAGCAACGAACGGTTCTCACGTTTTAGGAGCGCTGTACCCCGATTCCAAAAAAGGGGCCGTGCGATTTTCGTTTAGCAAATACAACACAGAAGAAGAAATTGACTTCGCCGTGGAGAAGCTCAGAGAGTGTTTGGGTGTCTAGATGTGTTTAAGTGTTTACGTATTTAAGTGTTTAGGTTTCCGAACTTCAAGGCGCGTAACGTCGTCTGCACTACATAAACACATAGACACGTAACATCTAAACACTTGGAATGATGCCCATTTTTTTCATCAGGAAGGTTGCATTCATGGTATGCGCAATACCAGGTTTGAGTTTGTAGTCGAAGGAAAGTTGATCGTTTTCGATGTTGGCTTCGAAATGATAATTCTTGATGTATTCGCGGAACTGATTTTCAAGATCGCCGAGTACAATGTCATGCGTGGCAATCATCGCCAGGCAGGGATGGGGCAGTAACTGTTTTACTAGAGCGATAGATCCCGATTGCTTGTCCGTTGAATTTGTGCCTTTCAATATTTCGTCAAGGAGTATAAGGAGTGGCTTGTCACTCCTTAATTCATCCATAATATTCTTCAGTCGATCGAGCTCGGCATAAAAATACGATTGGTGGTCCTTCAGGGAATCTGCTGTTCGCATTCCCGATCGCAAATTGATAATAGGACACGAAAATACCTTCGCGTAGACCGGTGCACCCGCAAGCGCTAAAACGAGATTAATACCAGAGGTTCGAAGGAAGGTACTTTTCCCCGCCATGTTTGCTCCGGTAATGATGAGAACAGTTTGACCTTTGCCGATATAAAGATCGTTCGTCACACACTCTCCTTCGGAGATCAGCGGATGGCCCAATCCTTCAGCATTAATTACTAGTTCTGAATTTATTTTTGGATAAATAAACGATGGGTGATTAAAGGCAAATGTTCCCAAGCTGCATAACACTTCTGCCTCACTAATAACGTTCAGCCATGTCGTTAGGTGCTTTGAATTTTCATGTTTCCATTTTTCCAATCGATAGACGCATTGCAAGTCGTATAACAACAAGCTGTTGACGACAAGGTTTGTGAGGAAGTTCAATCGGGCATTCAGATAACTCACCAGGGATGCCAAAGATTTAACCTTAACGTCCGCTTCATCCGCGTGAGATATCAATTTTTTAAGGATATCGTTTTTAAATTTCTCCTTGCCAAATACGTGCAGCAATCGACCATATTTTTCTAAAATGCTTTTCTTGCGGCTAATATATTCGTGAAATTGGTTCACTTTTTTACTGTACAACCCCAGGATCACCCATTGAGACAAGGCCAGCAATATTGCAACCGGTTTGGAAGCATCTATGAAGAATGCTATGATGAGCGCGGTGATCGTTAGAATTGGGAGGAATGTTAAGAGAACTTTTATACGCGATGATCCAAATAAAAATGAAGGAAGCCCAACCCACTCCAGGAGTTGCTCGCGATCGTATCGTTGTTCATCCATTTCCATTCCCGATGCTTGAAAATGTTGTCTGAAATCCGTTCCCGCGGCAAGCTCCTGAACGGCTTCCTGGTGTAAGAGGATATCTTCTGCCGACGTCAAGGGATAACTCAGCCGTTGTGCCATCAGGAGTTTTCCATTGATCGTGTTGCCACGGTTAATGGCTTGGAATAACGAGCCTTCTCCAAAAATATCAAGGTCGTGCGTGTAGGGGTGATGTGGATCAATAAATTCCGCGCCTGCCAGGAAGCCGGAGATATTACCTTTTAGAGCCTCTCCTTCTCCATGATTGATCTTTACCAGATTTTCGAGATGGATTTTTTGATCATAAAGTTTGTTGTGTTTTACAACCAAAAAGACGAAAACTATCAACAAGGGAATGGCTGCGAGAAAAATGGTGAGATTCGAGAACGCAAAGTAGACGGTTACAAGGAACAAGATTGCGACGAGAATTCTGAGGTTTGAAACGAAATTGATTTCTGTTTTTGCCTTTTCTAACGCAATCTCAAAATCTGTTTTTCGCTTCAGATAAAACATCTCAAGGTCACTGCGAATCATGCGTTATTCAATCTGTATTACAGGAAATTTTCAATGATACGCATTAATTCCTCTAATGCCAGCTGATCGGTTGAATTAAAGTCATTTAACGTATCGCTGTCAACATCCAAAACAAGCGCTACTTCATTATTTTTGAAAGCTGGCAGGACTATTTCCGATTTGGAGGCAGAATTACAGGCAATATGTCCTGGAAATTTTTCGACATCAGGTACCAGAATGGTTTTTTTTTCCTTCCAGGATGTTCCACAAACGCCTTTCCCGAAGTCAATCCTTGTGCAAGCGATTGGCCCTTGAAAAGGTCCCAATACCAGTTGATTTTCCTTCACTAAATAAAAGCCGACCCAGAAAAAATTCATTGCCTGTTTGAGCGCGGCTGCAATGTTGGATAAGTTGGCGATCCGGTCGGGTTCGCCTTCCACCAATGCTTTGATTTGGGGTAGGAGTATTTGATAGCGCTCCTTTTTATTTACAGCGGCAGAAATGATGAGTTCTTCAGCCATTCAGAATCATATTTTTTCCAGTACTTTCCTGGTTCGTTCGTTTTCGACATTGCCAGTATTTAAGGTGGAAGCAGGTTCAAATAATAATATGTGAACCTCGTCTTCGGCAACGGGTTTGTGTTCCACACCTTTCGGTACAATAATAAATTCTCCAGGCAACACTTCCACGATTTTATCGCGAAATTCCATCTTTAATTTTCCGTGTATGACGAGAAATAGCTCATCTTCATTGTCGTGGTGATGCCACACGAACTCACCCTTAAGTTTCACGGCCTTAACACATTGACCATTCAATTCGCCAATAATCCTGGGATTATAATAGTCATTAAATTGGCTGAGCTTTTCTGAGATATTTACTTTATCCATAGTTTTAAGGTTAAAGTCGTTAAAGTCGTCTAACCACTTCGAGTGGTTGGACGACTGTAGACATTGAGAGGGCCTACATACAAACCATGAAACGCATAACAATTGCTTTAGTTGGCGACTTCGACGAAAAGATCTATACGCACGTCGCTTTAAATCGATCCATCGAGCATTGTGCCCACGGCCTTCCTTATGAAGTGGAGGCCAGATGGATTCCTACTGAAAGAATAGCAAGAACATTTTCGGGACCATTAAACTATAGTGGTTTATGGATAGTCCCCGGTTCGCCTTATCAAAACGATGCCGGCGTTTATGAAGTCATCCGAAAAGCGCGGGAGGAGAATTTTCCAATCATGGGATCGTGCGGCGGGTTTCAATACATGATCATAGAATATGCAAAGAATGTATTGAAAATAAAGGACGCGGGTCATGCAGAAAACGAACCCAATGCAATTCCCGTTGTTTCAAAACTGAGTTGTTCCCTAAAGGGTCAGGAGGAATTGGTTTCTATTACGGACAAAAGTTCATGGTTGTATGCCGTTCTTCAGGCGGAGACCGTTGTTGGAAAATATTATTGCAGTTACGGGATCAATCCAGCATTCCAGGAAAGTCTAAATAAATTACCATTGGTATTTACGGCGTTTTCGCCAACGGGGGAAGTACGCGCTTTTGAACTAAAGGAGCATCGATTTTTTAAGGGAACGTTATTTCAACCTTCGTTGGATTCTTCGGCAGAGTATCCGAATCCGTTGATTAAAAGTTTTTTTGAAGCATGTCGTTAGCCTGATATTTTCCAGGATGGTAAATTTTTAGCCAGTCATTCTTTATGAGAACCTGGTTTTCAAGCACCCCGGAAAATGCTGGAGCTTTAATACCGTCCTGAAAAGTTTGAGGAGAAACAAATATTCTTGCTTCGTCCCACAACCCGGCATCAATAAATCGCTGCAACGTCTGCGCACCACCCTCTACGGTCACGGATTGAATTTTTTGCTTATACAGATCGTGTACCAAGTGGGTTAGAAAATTCTCTTCATCAATCCTAATCAGCGAAATATTATTTAGCTCTTCGTGCCTGAGAACGTTGTAACACAATGTTTTTTGGGATCCGTCATATAACTTCAGCTTTTGGCTAAGTTTTAAGAACCGATCGATGACAATTCGAATCGGATTTCGGCCGGACCACTCGCGGACATTAAGCTGCGGATCGTCGTGCTGGGCAGTTCGCATACCAACTAGTACAGCATCCTCCTCCGTCCGCCACTTGTGAACAATCTGTCGTGAGAATTCGTCACTGATCCATTTAGAATCAAAATTCTTACGAGCGATAAATCCGTCCGAAGTTTCCGCCCATTTCAAAACGATGTAAGGCCGTTGCTTCTCAATGAAAGTGAAAAAGCGCTTATTCAGTTCGCGCCCTTTCTTATCGAGAATTCCCGTAATGACCTCGATTCCGGAAGCGCGAAGTTTGTGTAGACCAGAGCCATTTACCAACGGGTTCGGATCCAGGTTTGCAACCACTACTTTTTTCAGCTTGTTGCCAATGAGCATATCCGCGCACGGCGGCGTTTTTCCGAAATGTGAGCAAGGTTCAAGGGTAACGTATGCTGTGCTTTCTTTCAAGAGACTTTTATCAACAACATTGTTTACAGCATTCACCTCTGCATGCGCGTCACCATATTTTTTATGCCACCCTTCGCCAATAATCTGGCCATTGTGCACAATGACACTTCCAACCAAAGGATTGGGACTGACATGACCTCGCCCAAGAGCAGCAAGCTCCAAGGCCCGTGTCATAAAAATTTCATCGGTATGGTGATCGTGTTTCGTCATTGCTTATACTTGCAAAGATTGACAAGCTATGATGAATTCCAAAACCTTGTTTCGCGATTTCGTGAGTGGAATTGAACTACTGGAAAGTCGCGATGAAATTCATAGCATGGCATATCTCGTTTTTGAAAATATTTTCGGCCTTACGAAGTCAGCGATACTGGCTGAGGAAAGTGTGAATCCCACGCAGGCAATTCAAAAGCGATTAGAGGAGATCGTTTCAAAAATTAATCGGTTCGAACCGGTTCAATACATCCTTGGAGAAGCCTATTTCTACGGTCGGAGTTTCAGTGTAAACCCCGCTGTATTGATCCCCAGGCCAGAAACCGAAGAATTGGTTAGATTCGTGATCGACTTCGTTCGCAAGTCCAATAGCAAGAATTGCCGTGTATTGGATATTGGAACCGGAAGTGGTTGCATCGCTATTACCCTGGCGTTGGAACTTAAGGAAATCGAATCATTTGGTACCGACATCAGTGCAGAAGGACTTGCAACTGCGTCAGCAAATGCCAAAAAACTCAATGCAAGTGTTCAGTTTTTAAATCACGATGTCTTGAGTAGTCAGCTCCCGTTTTCAGTGAATGTGGTGGTCAGCAATCCTCCTTACATTGGATGGAATGAATTTAATACCATGTCGAAGAACGTGGTGGATTACGAACCCAGACTTGCGCTGTTTGTCGATTCCGAAGAGCCATTGCTGTTTTACAAGGCGATTGTTAAAAGCGCGCGGGAATCGTTAACACCGGGGGGTCTAGTAGCAGTTGAAATCAATGAACGGTTCGGGAAGGAAATCCAACGACTTTTTATTGCAAATAATTTTGCTGAAGTTGAAATTATACAAGACGTATTTGGAAAAGATAGAATTGTGAAAGGAGTATTATCTTCATGACTTGATCCCACTGGCTGAACATGAGTAAAAATATACAAGTATCGTTTATCGGATCCGGCAACCTCGCCTGGCATCTTGCACCTGCACTTGATAACGCTGATTTTCCTGTTCAGGAAGTATACAGTAAAAATCCAGCTCACGCTGCATTGCTGGTGGAGCGCCTGTATCAGGCAGATGTAAAAGCTTCTCTTGATTTTTCCACCAGTTCTTCACGGATTTTCGTGATCGCCACTTCCGACGAAGCAATTGAAGAAGTTGTGCAGGAGATTGTTCTGCCAGATGAAGCAATCCTGATTCACACTTCCGGGAGTCAGCCGCTTGAGATTTTAGGATATGCGCCCACGGAGAATCTCGGTGTATTTTATCCGTTGCAAACCTTTAGCAAAACGAAGAAAGTTGATTTTAAGGATGTCCCCGTCTTCATTGAAAGTGCAAGTCCCGTAGCAGATAAAGCATTGCGCGCGATGGCAAATTCATTAAGTAAAATAGTCATTCCATTAAATTCGTATGAGCGGAAAGCGTTGCATGTGGCGGCTGTTTTTGCATCCAACTTTACCAATCATATGTTATTGGTCGCCCAGGATATTATGAAAGAACACAGTCTCAGCTACGACTGGTTGAAGCCGCTTATTTCCGAAATGATTAATAAAAGTCTAAGCATCGGTCCCGAGAATGCGCAGACCGGACCTGCCCGCCGAGGCGACGTTGAGATACTTGATAAGCACATAGAGTTTCTTCAGGACAATCACGCTACGGTGGAGCTATATCGAGTAATTAGTCAACATATCATTGATCGGTATGGGTGATGGGAATGGTAATCGGTAATCAGTGATCGGTAATCGGTAATCCCTGCCTGCCGGCAGGCAGGGGTGGTGCTTCGTAGGTGAGTTAGAATGTGAGCGGTAAGTTGTAAAAAGTAAGTGGCTGGTAGCTGATTCTCGCCATTTTAAACCTTGGTGTCTTTGTGTATTAATGGTAAGAATTTTGGCTTTGTAATCGGCGATAAGTGATCTCTGCCTGCAGGTAGCATCGAGAGGCAAAACATCCAACGCCTGAATTACGTAATGCTTTAAGGATTCGGTTGAATTCGATCGGGATGAAATTATTTTTTAATTTGTTATGCATGCATCAAATTTCTTTTCGATTATGTTGATGCGTTGGTAAAGTTTACCTGTCACCATTTGCGTGATTGTTGCTAATTGACGAATAGCCATTAGCATTTATTAATTTAGCAGCCATGAATCCATTTAAGAATATCAGACGCCCGCGGAGAAATAGGAAAAGTGAAACCATTAGATCGATGGTGGAGGAAACCACTGTATCGACAAATGATTTCATTTATCCCCTCTTTCTGTTAGATGGGAGTAGCCAAAAGGTTGAAGTAAACTCAATGCCGGGTATTTTCAGACTGTCTGGCGACTTAATGTTGAAGGAAATTGAGGAATGTATGAACCTTGGCGTACGGGCGTTCGATATTTTTCCAGCTGTTGAAGAGCAGTACAAGGATAGAATTGCAACCAAGAGTTATGATCCGAATTTTTTCTACCTGAAAACGTTGAAAGAAATAAAGAAAAGGTTTCCCGAAGCCTGTGTCATGACGGATGTTGCCATGGATCCCTACAGTTCCGACGGCCATGATGGATTGGTGAAGGATGGTAAAATTTTAAATGACGAGACTCTTGAAATCCTTGGTAAAATGGCCCTGGCCCAAGCGGAAACCGGTATCGATATTTTAGGTCCTTCTGATATGATGGATGGCCGTGTGGGATACATCAGAAACATACTGGACCAAAATGGCTTCACAGATGTTTCAATTATGAGCTATACTGCAAAATATACCAGTGGATTTTATAATCCGTTTCGCGAAGCATTGGATTCAGCTCCAAAATTTGGTGACAAAAAAACGTATCAGATGAATCCAGCCAACAGAAATGAGGCGCTGGTGGAGGCCCAGCTAGACACGGACGAAGGCGCAGACTTTTTGATGGTAAAGCCAGCTTTAGCATACCTGGATGTTATCAGGTTGTTGAAGGATAATTCTTACTTGCCGATTGCGGCGTACAACGTAAGCGGTGAGTACTCCATGGTAAAAGCTGCATCACAACGAGGGTGGCTGGATGGCGATCGGGTGATGAATGAAATTTTGTTGAGCATTAAGCGTGCTGGAGCCGATGTTATACTGACGTATTTTGCCAAAGCTTTTGCCCAGGCTAAAAAATAAACTATCGAGAATGTTCTTGAAAGCATTTCTGCTATTCGGACTTTTTTTTGTTGCCCACTATACTTTTTGTCAACCTCTGGATCTAACAGAGTCAAGAAGGGAAGAGGTGGGAAATCGTATGGGCTATTGGCGGGATACCCAAGACACGGTTACAATCAAAAACATCAATGCTGTAAATTTTGAGACATTAAAAAAGGAGGGCGTTCCAAATTTCGGATTTGATAATTCAGCGTATTGGTTCAAGATGGAAGTCAGCAATAAGACAAACAATACGGCTTGGTTACTGGAGATTGATTTTGCTCCTCTCGACCAGGTGGATTTTTACATCCAGGATTCGACAAGCAACTGGGTTCAAATGACCGCTGGCGATCTATTGCCGATGCGTGTGCGCGATGTCCTGCATCGTCATCCCGCTTTTCCTTTTAACCTGAATCAGGGACAAACCCAAACGATTTACCTGCACATTAAAACCATTTCTTCTGTACAGGTTCCAGCAATTATTTGGAGTCAGGAAAGATTTGAGCGGGCCACTTATCATATCCAAATTATCAATGGACTTTTTTATGGAGCCATGTTCATCATGGTGTTTTATCAACTGTTTTTGTTTTTTTCCATTCGAGATAAAATTACATTTTATTATGTGCTGGCGTTACTGGCGATGACCAACGTTGTATCGTTTTTTCAGGGTTACAATTTCTTATACCTACACCCAATGCGACCAGCCTGGAATGATTTTTTTGCCATCGTTTCGGGTCCAGCGTTTATAGTAACAGCGACATTATTAACCCGGGCTTTTTTAGACCTGCGAAGACTGAACAAGTGGCTCGATCTTTTGCTGTTGACGAACATGCTAATCGATGTCTTTATTGGTATTTTGATGTTTATTTATTTTAGACAGATATCCTATAAATATCATCACTACTTTGTCTTAAGTCATTGCCTGATCGCTTCGATCTGCGCCGGCTATGGCTTGTATAAAAAATATCGGCCGGCACGATTCTACTTGCTTGGATGGGTCTCTCCTTTCATAGCTACTGGTTTTTTTACGATGGGTAACCTGGGATTTCTTTCCGTCTACTTCAGCACGAGTAACTCTGGGCTGATGGCGAGCTGCATATTAAATATGCTTTTCATATCGTTTGCCCTGGGCGACCGATGGAGCATACTCGAAAAGGAAAATCAGCGCGCGAAACAGGCCGAATTGGAGCGCGAACAAGAAGAAAAAATTCGGCTTGAAGAAGAAGTGCGAAACCGCACCGCTGAAATTCAGCGTCAGAATTTACAATTGGAGGAGGTTAATCATGTAAAGGATAAATTATTATCCGTGGTGTCGCATGATATTAGGGGTCCATTAGGCTCCCTTCATCTAGCGTTAAACCTCGTGAAAAGTGGCTCATTGTCATCTTCAGAATTTCAAAAAGTATCGGAAGACCTGGAAGCCAGGCTAACACATACAACAGAATTTATTGACAATTTATTGCAGTGGGCAAAGCTTCAAATGCGGGGTGAGACGTTTGAGCCAGATCGTCTTGATCTTTCGAAGTTGGCCGATGAATCTGTCAAATTATTGGAGCCGGAATGTGCGCAGAAAAATATTCTGATAAAAAATCATTTTCAGGGATCGTTCGAAGCATTCGCGGATTTAAACATGGTACGATCGGTTTTTAGAAACCTGTTGACCAATGCTACAAAGTTCACAAAACCAAATGGAACCATTTCACTGAGTGCCTACCGGGTGGATCACAAAATCATTATTTCTGTAGCTGATAGCGGTGTGGGTATCCCTGAAAAAAACCGGACTAAGTTATTTACTATCTCCAGCGTTGCTACGCAGGGCACGAAACAAGAAAAAGGTACAGGGCTCGGCCTCTTGCTATGCAAAGAGTTTGTGGAGAAGAATGGTGGCAGCATTTGGTTTGAATCGCAGGAGGGCAAGGGCACAACATTTTATTTTTCATTACCAGAATTTGTTCAAGCCTCGGCGGAGGCACGAGGTACAAATTACGAGGTACGAAGAAAATTCAGGAGCTAGCTTTTTTCCTACCTTTAGACCTCGTACCTCGTACCTTGTAACTCGTACCTCGAAAATGCCCTATCGGATAGATTTGTTTGCAGTATTTATTTTTCTGGGGATCGTCCAGGGTATATTTCTTCTCCTATTTTTTTTGTCGAAAGAAAACAGAAAAATCAAATCAAACCTGTTTCATGGCTTGATGTTGCTGAGTATTGTCGCGGTGCTCACGGAAATTTTTCTGATGTACACCGGTTATATTGTTAACTGCCTTTTCCTGGTAGACTTTTCCGAAGCCTTTGGGCTGGCCATCGGACCTTGTTTCTATTTGTTGGTGCTTAGTCTGACAAAAGGAAATATTTCGAAAAAAAACTATTTACACCTGGCCTTTCCAGTGGTTTACTTTTTTCTGGAATTGCCCTTCTTGGTTCTTCCAGAGAATGCGAAGTACAACGCATGGGTTGGGTCCTATCATCCCGATTGGGACTTTCGCCCCTACCACTATGGATATGATCCCAGGATGTTTTGGGTCACCGATCATTGCACGGAAATCTCCCTGATAAGTCTATTATTTTATACGACCCTTGCCCTGCTCGAGATCTTTAAGGCATTCAAATTAAAAAAGGAATCGTTTTGGCGCCCAACGCACAATGTTCTGAAATTTCTTCGCTGGGCAGTACTTTCAATTGCATCGGCGACCTTAGGAATTCTTGTTGTCAAACTTTTCCACAAGGAGGATACCGGGGATCATTTATTTGCAGCCTACATCACGGTATCAATTTATCTGACCAGTTTTGGAATCATCCGCGATTCGGGGTTTTTCAAACGGCCGACCCTGGTTGATCAACAAAAATATAAGGGTTCCACCGTTAGTCCGGAAACCCAATCGCAGCTATTGGACCGGTTAAATCGGGTGATGTCGGAGCAGAAGCCTTTTTTAAAAACTGAATTCTCTTTGCCGGATCTGGCGCAACAACTTGGCACTTCCGTCCATACCTTATCGCAAACTATCAACGAGCGATTGGGTAAGTCATTCTTTGAAATGGTTGCTGAATACCGTGTTGGGGAGGCAAAAAAACTTCTAAAGGATCAGCCGAATATCAAGGTCGAAGAAATTGCAGAACAGGTGGGCTACAATTCCAAATCATCTTTTAATACCGTTTTTAAAAAACTAACTGGATCTACGCCATCGGAATTTAGATCTCGGAAGGTCTAATCCTCCCGGAACGCCAAAATTTCGAAGAATTTCGTGCTTTCCTATAAACTCGAACGCCCAAGTTATAAATTCAGTCGCCCAGCGTTGCTGTCCGCGTGATCTTTGACCCGACAAACCATAACACGTAGAACATCAACACCCCAACACTTTTATGAGAAACACATTTTCCACCCCACAATCAATTGTTTCAGACGTTACCACCGGAAGGCGCTACGATTTAGACTGGCTGCGTTTTATTGCCATCGTAATCCTATTATTCTTTCACACCGGAATGTTATTTAACCCCTGGGACTGGCACATCAAGAACAATGAGACCAGCGAGAGTTTTCGATATTGGATGACATGGCTACACTTTTGGCGCATGCCGCTTTTGCTGTTTATCTCTGGCGCTGGCACTTATATGGCACTGGGGAAACGATCACCAAGGCAATTTGCAGGGGAACGGTTTACACGACTTTTTATCCCATTGGTGTTCGGAATGTTCGTCGTTGTACCTCCGCAGATTTACTTCGAACACATTAAACAGTACGATGGGTATTGGGATTTCTACAAAACAGTTTTTGAATTTCAGCCCTATCCAGGCGGGAGCTTTAGCTGGCATCATCTGTGGTTCATTCTTTATCTGTTTCTTTATTCGCTTATCGCTATTCCGTTTTTGACTTTTTTGAGATCACCAAAGTCTCTTCTTTTTAAGGAGAAGGTGTTTAAGATATTATCTAGTCCGGCAGGAATTTTATTCATTCCTTCCGTTTTTATTTTGATCACACAAATCATTCTGCGTCCATATTTTGATGAAGAGACCCATAACTTGATTCAAGACTGGGCGTACTTCACCTTTTACTTTTGTTTTTTCCTTTTTGGTATGTTGTGTTATTCCAGCAGCAAACTTTGGGAATCGATTGGAGCAAATCGGACCCACCTATTGGTGAGCACTATCGCCATGCTTGTGCCATTTTATGGTTTGTTTTTCCACTTTCGCGAATTGATCCACTTGCCCTGGACCATTGATACCATTGAAACAGCATTTGATGTAACGGCAATTTTTGTGAGTTGGTTTACCGTGATAACCGTGATAGCATATGGTCAACATTATTTGAATCGACCACATCCATGGCTTAGCAAAATAAATGAAGGGTTGTACCCATTTTATATCCTGCACCAAACGGTGATCATTGCTATAGGGTATTATATCTGTCAGTTGCCGTGGAGCATCGGAGCTAAATTTTGGAGTGTAAGTATGTTAACCCTCGTGAGTTGCGTTGTCTTTTATCTGGTTTTTATAAGACCCTTTAATGTGACTCGATTTTTGTTTGGGATGAAGAAACGTGGCCGTTAATCGTTATCCGTTAATCGTTATCCGTTCGTTAGCAGCCACTAAGTCACAAAGACTCAAAATTTTCATAAAGAATGCCGAGAACCAGTGTGTGAACCTTAGTGTCCTTGAGCCTTCTATATAACCAACGGAATTTTTAGCGCAGAGGTACGCGGAGGAATTTGCGCTGAGAAAAATCCAGAGAGAACCAATTCGCGGAGCAGATAGGGTCTGTTCTACAAAAAGTAATTCTATAATGAGAGGACGCTGAGCACGGCCAAGCCGTGGCTCGATAAGCTTCGTAGGAAAATTCAACGCTTTCAAAGCTTAAATTGAAGAAAAACGAAACACTCTCCACGAAGCTCTTGTTTACCACGGCTTGGCCGTGCTCAGCGTCCTCTGAATAGAGAAATTTCCGAGATTTCTACGCACGAGTAGAAAATATTGGTAGCAAGTCAGAGCTTTTTCATTCGCAGTGATTACTCTATAGAACTAGGGCGGAATTTCTAACGCAGAGTCGGTGGAGGAATTTGCACTGATCAGAATCCAGCGTGAACCAATTCCACTCTCAGCGCAGCTCTCTGCACTTTTAACTCGGCATTCCCTCTGCGCTTAAAATATCTTGATGCAAAGGCCTTCCTTACAAAGTTATTATCATCAAAAAATTAGACCTTATTGGGATAGTTCGTGGCAATAATTTGCCTTACGTTGTTAAATGTAACAATCAAGGGCACGTGGTCGCTATACTTTATCCAAAAGTCATATTCGCCAATGTCTACTGATTGAAGTCTTTCCAACATGTCAGCGGACACAAAACAATAGTCAAGGTGATATGGCTTGTCCTTATGTCGATACAAATAAAATGTAGGATGTTGCTCCGTCCCCTGAACCTGCTTATGGTATTTGTGGTAAGTGCTGAAAATGCCTTTGTTTTCTAATTGTTTTACAACACTTGAATGGCTGCCCAATCGGTGCTTCTTGTGGTCCCAAATTGAATTGCTGTTAAAATCTCCGATGAACATCGTTGGCTTTCCTGTCAATAGTTCGTCATAGTGTGTTATAGCTTTCCAGATCTGAGTAACATATTTTCCGTCTTTATCGTCAGGGTTGTAAGCCCAAATTAGAAATAAGTTAAAGTCAAATTGTCCTCCAGTAACGGCAATAGGAATTATCATTTTATAGTCTTCGTTATGACTTTCAAGAACTTTGAAGCGATAATCGCAATATGAAAATATTGCAAGCCCTTTGTGTTGATTTTTCCCGAACCATAAACTGTCTGTTGCTTTTGGCGTGTCAATCAAATACCGTAGTTTATCAGGATGCTCACATTCTACTATAATTAAAATATCTGGTTTGTGAGTCAGAATAAAGGTGGCTTTTTTTCTGAAAGCCATATTGCAGTTCCATGTTATTATCTTCATGTTGTTGTCCGTGTGTGTCTAACATTTCTGACGGCACAAAACAATAGTAAATATGACGTGGCTTGTCCCGACCTATCCAAGTCGCGCAGTTGTTGGACGTTACTCTAGAAAAATGAAAATAGATTGAATCATAGTAAGAGCCGTTGCACCACGTGCTTACTCCAGCAACTACTTGTTGATTCTCCAAAAGAATACTGTCGGGTATTGTGACATTTCCGTTCCTATATCCATTGATTTTGATATCGGTAGGCGTCCATCCATTTGTTGTGTCCTTCAAGACGTAAACCGTCCATATCTGATAGGAGAGGTCAGGGGCATTGCCTGTGGCGGTAAGAACCAAGCCTTTTTCAGCATCATAGCAACCCGCTTGCGCTGTAATTATATTGGCAAACCTGCATTTGCTATCTACACAATCCTGACAACACTCCTCGCAAGAAAAACAATGAGAGACCAGGATTATTAGAAATGCCGTATATCGTGTTACATCGTTCATGGTCCAATGCCTTGAAGACGTTTTACACCATGAAGTTAAAAAGGAAAAACGATTGAAATGCTGGTCCATCGCATTTAATTCTCAGGATTGTAGGGATCCGGTCGATAAGTCATTCAGGGCCAAATCGGATTTTCCCTCCATCGGTGATCCATTTTCGCCGCCCCCGAGCCGGCATTCACCTACCCGGGACCTGCGTCAGCCTTTTTCTGATGGCCAGGGTCACGTTCTGTACCGTTATTTACATCATAATCACAAGCAAATGGAAACCTTTCATAACGCTAACCCAGCCCAGAATATATCAGAGATAGTTAAGCGCGAGCGCTTAACACTAACCCTGGCAGGAATAGTAATTGCAATCATCTGCTCATTGGTTTTCCTGAATGATACTCATGCGATGGGACGTGCATCAACAAAATTAGGGCTTCGTGAAGGTTCGAAGATTGTACCAACTGGCCTCGAAATTAAAAAATCGGAAATAGCCTCAGCGTTATGGCTATTTAAGTGAGGAACAGCTTAGTTCCAGGAAAGCGCAAGAAACTTATTTCAGGATTTAATTCAATAGCCACAAAGCCACCAAGACTCAAAGGGTTCACAAAGAAATCCCAGAACCACTTTGTGAACCCTGCCTACCGGCAGGCAGGCTTCGTGCCTTTGTGACTTCGTGGCAAATATGTCTCACCACGGACGTACAGTGCCCTTTACTTTTTTTCCAGCCGAGAGACCAGTACAGGGTTACTCAATAACCATTCAAATGCTTCCCACCGTTTATCAATGTTAGTACCAGCCTGTCCTTCCACGTACGCCTTGACAAGGTCTTTGCCATAGTTATAGTTGATGACATAGCTTCTATTCCGACGAATGAAGCTCATCGACTTTTTCGCCTTATCATCATCCATCAGATAAAAGTTTTTTAGCCAATACAATGCCCGGGCTTCAGTCATTGTACCGTTGAGTAGGCCTCTCGTTACCTCGTTCATCACATAGTTTAACTGCTCCGTGAGATCAAGCGCTTTGAAATAAAGTGCGATGCCAGCGGTGTCCACACCTGCCAGCGGCAAGAGGACATCGCTTGCAAAACGGACTTTCTCTTTTCCTGGAAAAGCTAGCGCAATACCATAATTGGCACTCCCTTCTGCAATAAATGACTGCGGGCTGAACAAGGGGTAAAACGATATTTCAACCCAGCCCTTATCCCGATAAAGATTTTTCTCCAGCAACATGTTATAAACATGGTGGCCAGGATAGCTTTCGTGACTTCCAACATCGATGACATCGTCGATAAGAATATCAAGGTCGGTGTTGATCTGGATCAGACTGTTATATTTTCCTTTATACCAGTTGTATCCTCCCCACGGCTTATCGGTGACAAATTCCAGGTTGAAACTTTCGTTATCGGGCAACTCAAAATGTTGTTGAGTGCGCTTCCTGCTTTCCGCGATAGCTGCCTGTATGACGGTATCAAGTTTCGATGGAGGAATAATGAAACGATTGGCCAGCTTCTGGAACCTGACATTCACAGGTCCTTTCCCAGGCAGAATATCATTCAGCGTCTGAGTGATTTTCATAAAATGGACAGAATCAAATGTAGGCGGTGTTACACCATAAAGTTCCTTACATTCTACCTCGAAGGAAGCGGAGTCGCCGCCAAATAAGCTCACCCTGCGTTCAAATGCTTTTAGCTGAGCGACTATACACCGCGCGCGATTGGCAAGGGTATCATTGGCATTGGCGTTAAAGGAACCCAGTTCATTGGACAGCATGCTCACCTCCATCAGAAAGCTGTCTTTGGGAAATACTGTTGACGCCGGCTTAAGAGGTTTTAATGAATCTGGCCCGTAATAGGCGTCGACAAAATCTTTATCATATTGGCCTATCGCCAGGCCTAAGCGCACGTACTGCCGGGCTAATTCATTTAACTGGGACTCTTCATTATTCACTGCACTGTCATCGGTATGGCTGCACGAAAACAAACTCAACAGAATGCCAAGAGAAAATAGCGCGTTGAGAACTGCGAGTTTCACTTTTTTCATTGGGAGATGGTTTGTAACATAATAGGATTGTCGTCAACAGTTCGCTTGGATAAAGCAACCGTTGTTTAGAAAACGAAACTACAAATTTAAACTACGCCCGCCAATTGATTATGCGCTTTGTTCACGCCGCGCCGGACTGAACGCGCCTGAATGATACAGTCGGGCAGGTCGTTCGGGCTGGGTTGGGGTTTCTCTTATTTGCCGTTCCTTGCAGAGGTTTCAAGTATCATTCGCAACAACGGATAATCTCTTCCTTGGTCATCTTTGTCAGTCCGTTCATAGGTTCCTTACATTCTGTTCAAGCTCGAAGAGATAAAAAAAGGTGAGGCATTATCTCTGCGAGAACATACCTTGAAGGTTGTTTAGACGGCGACTGCGCTCTCACCCCTTTTCACTTTAAATCAAATCTATTGGTAACTTAGCTTTTCTTCAAAGAACTTCTTTTACTTGCTTTACAAACATAGGAGACGGCCAAGCCGTTGGTCGATACGTCCTTCGTAGGAGGGGTTCCCTGATTCCTCCGTGTCTCGGCGCCTCCGTGGTAAAATATGGGACAAAAAGAATTGACAATGGCTGAATTCATTCGTAGCGTTAATGTATCTGTCTACAAAATTTATTCTTCCCAGAACTCCCTTTTCGAATTCTCTTAACATGAACTGTGAACTATTGAACGCCGCCTATTCTGCTGTTTGCACTTCACTGATTTGAATCACAGGTTGAATATTTGTGTAGTTGGGAACATCAGCTCTAAGTTTCTCTCGGTTGGGTCCCATTGCATTTTGAAAAGCGGACATGGTTTCAAAGTAAAAGTATCCAATCGCTAAATATGGAACCGGCTGGTCAGGTATAGCGCTGGCTAGTCCCTTGTCAATTGACATTGCCTTTAAAGAATCACCAAATAAACTTACTGCCAGCGGCATGTGCTTAGTGGAATAATAATCCATGTCGAATGTTTTGCCCTCGCCGTTTGGATAGAATATGGCAACCTTAATCATGCCTTTTTTTATTTTGGGACTGTGACTGTGTGCCGGTTCATTTTGCTGACAACCAAATAAAAGTCCAAGGGCAAGAAGGAGGAAGCTGATTTTTGTTTTCATATTAGTTGGTTTAAAGATTTTTTATGGGATGTCTGAAAAATAATATTTCACTAGGGTTCTCTCGCAGCGTATTTGATCATTTGAGTTTTAATGGGGATAGGTATGTGTGTGACCGGTGCCGGTCTTTTGAAAACTATGCTGTCAAGAATAAACATTGTTTAAAAAACTACGTTGTAAATTTAAGCTGCATCTACCAAAGATCACATACTTGTTGTTGTCACAACTTGCATTACAATTCTCTAACGTATTTTTCTTTTTCTAGTTTTGCTTTTTCTTTCCACTTTATCTCAGTTTTGTGCAGATAAAATTGCTGTACACCTGACGTATGGGTTTGTTATACGCTGTTTTTTCTTTCCAGTAGTCACAAATGACTTTATCTCGTTTACATGGTCACGGTTATATGCCCAAAATAAATTTCCTCTTACGTCAGATTGAAACCAAAGAGGCAAACCAAAATTAGATAGGCCGCACGTCCTAAAATTGCAAGAATAAGCTTCATCTAATTTGAATTGTGACCCACAAGCGGCGTGGCAAATCTTAAGGTGTTTCCATTTGGATCATTCACATAAAATTCTCTAAGGCCCCAAGTTTGGTCAATGGGCGCATTATGAACTGGGGAATCTGGGTTGTTTGGGACAATCAGGCCCCGTTCAACATACTTTTTAAATGTGGCGTCTACGTCATCGACAATTACGTACATGGCAATCCGAGGTGTACCGTCCTTACTGGCAAGTATTATTTCTGCATCACTATTGACTAGGTCGACCACCCATTCGTTGTCTGATGCCTTCGGATATTTTAGCGTAAAGTCAAGAACATTTGTATAAAAAGCAATCGCCTCTTTTAAGTCGTTGCAGCGGAGCAGTGGAATTATTTTCATGTTAATTGGTCATTTTAAATGCCTGCATTTTAAAAAGAATTTCGCCCATGAGAGTTTTGTAAATGACAGTCGAAAGATAATTCTTAATCGATTCACTCAACAAAGTACTTCACGACCTCAGATGCAATAAGTAAATGGCCTTTTTCATTAGGGTGGTTATGTGAAGACATATAGTCAGCTACACAATCACAATCAGCCTTGATTTTTTTGAATAGGGAATAGCTGTCAACAAGCCCAATATTATATTGATTTGATAATTCTTTGATTTGATTTGCGTGTTGCTCCAATTCATTGTCCGGGTCTGATAGATTAACTTTTAAGTCAGGAGATGGAGTCAAGAGAATAGTTTTAATTTTCTCTTCTTTAGCTCGTTCAATCATTTTTATCCAGGCGACTCTTGATTTATCCAGTCCAGCAGCTCTATCATTCAGGGCGTAGTCAATGAATATTATATCGGGCTTATGATTTAGTACTTGTGATTCAAATCTTTTTTGTCCGTTTACTGAATTTTCACGGCCAATGGCAGTGTTAATTACATTAATTACTGCAGAAGGATATTTTTCTTTTAATTGTTTAAGAACCAGTAATGGGTATGCGCCAAAGGTGTTAACATTGGTTGTATCGAAATAACCTGCAGGCACACTATGTCCGTGGAACACAATATTTATTGTCCTGTTGTCAGGAACTTCTTTTGTAAGCTCTTTTTTTATTTCGCTTAGGTAGTTAGAGGTGTTATTGGAATTGTTGCCAGTGTCCTTGTGTTCCCCACAAGACGCCGCCAAGAATATCATTAATGTAAAAATCGAGATTCTCATCTGTGATCTATTACATATAAAGTGTGATGGGTTGCTCACATTGCCGCCGTTGATTATACGCATTATTAGCATCTTTGTGTTTTGAAAAAGTTTTATTTAGAGCTCAGCTACTTTTCTGCCAAAATGTAATGATTCCACGTATAGCCCCTGGTTTAAATAGAATTTATACGCGTCGCGTCGGTGAAATCCAGAATCTAAATTTAAATGTTCACAGTCTTCCTTTTTAGCATATTCCTTAACCCATTGAAATAACCTTCCTGCATATCCTTTATTTTTCTCACTTGAAAGGGTCGCAAGGTCGTCAACTTTTAATGTCTTTCCTGAGAAAATGCACGTTTCAATTCTGAATCCAAGCACTGAAAATGCTAATTGGTCGGTGCCAATATAAGCAACCTTGTAACCTTCTTGAAATGCGATTGCAAATAACTGCCGGAGCTGGTCTTCGGTTCTGTGAGGTCTCAATTCCTTAAAGACAGGAATGATTTTCTCAACTTCATTTGTGGTGGCTATTCTTATATCCAGACTGTCCATGATGTTGTAATAGTGCGTATTTGAATTTCGAATGATACGTTTTTTCCCGTTGCGAGACTTTTTTTTAACGGTAACTAAATTGGAGACGTTTTTTTATTCTTTCCTCGTCCTCTGATAATTCTGTCCGGAGTTCCAAATCGTTGTAGGTAAATACATAGTTACGCCCAAGGCATTCAATATTTTTTATTTTGACTCCAATGGCTTAAAATGGTTAGCCAAAAATTCGAACACTTTATCAAAATGTTTTTTCGTGTCGTGGTGCCCTCCGTCAAATGAAAAATGTTCATAATAGTATTTAAAGTTATTTTCAACCAACCGACTTACAATCTTGTCGGACATGTATTTAGAAGGCCAAAGTCCATCGTTCTTTGCTGATAAAAGTAAAATAGGTCCGCTGATATCCTGAACTGGAATAATTGACTTTGACGAATCATCCAGATTCTCTAATGCAATTTCTATTGCCTTAGCCGATTCTCCGCGCATTGCTGGACCTATAGCGCTATATGGAATTCCTACATAGTTTAATTCTTCGCCATCGAACGTCCATGCTGATGTATTTACAAACGTTGTTAAAGAAGGGAAATTGGCATGCGATGGAACCAATGCAATCACAGCATCAAAATCTTTATACCGGCTCGCAAGGTTTAGAACAAGCTCAGCACCTCTTGAACTTCCTACTAGCGCAATCTTACTCTTATTAACTTTTGGATGATGACTGATAGACATTATTGTGTCACGAATTGCATTGAGCGAAATCCTGTCAAGTGCTTCGGGAGTATTTCCTGTTCTAAAATATCCAACGGCTAAAACTGCATAACCCTTTTCAAGAAGCTTAGCTCGTACGTCCGCCCAGTAATTTTCTGCCCAGGCGTTACCACCCTGACTTCCTCCAAAAGCTACGATTAATGGCTGGTCGTTTCCGGGACCAACAAATAACTTGGCATCAACCTTACCGTAGTTTTCAGATAAAGGCGGCTTATAAAATTTAAGAATAAGAAAAAGGCCGAATATTAAGCCGGCGGCAGCGACTGCGATTCCAATGAGGACTTTTCTTATCAAAGAATATTAAAATATAAATTTAAACTGCGGCAACATTAATGTTATTAGGCGTTCGGTTTATTTTCGATCAATTTAATGATATCCACGTGGATGGCTTTCTTAACAAGACGACCAATACTGAAATTTATGAAGTCGTCCCTTTGTGGGTGTCCGCTCCTAACCGTCGATTAAAATTTCCTTTGCCTCAAAATCGTTCATTGTCAACGTGAATGTGTGATCTCTGTCGTGGTCGGATTCAAAGGCTATTTCCCAAATGAATGGTTTAGTTTCACATCTTGGAAGTCTTAGATAAACGGGATCAAATTCTTTGTTAAAGTCTCGTATTTTAAAGCCCTCTTGCCAGTTTCCAAATTCATCCTCAATTAAAGGCTTTATTGAGTTGGTAATTTCTGAATATTTATCTTCAATGTTTTTAAAGAAATCTATTTGGCTTTGTGTCGGGCCAGCTTCAGTTCCGTCGATACCAATTTCAATTAATTTGTCTGAAGGTTTAAAATGTCGACGGCATTCAAAATAGCTTTTACTCTGGTCTTTTTTGTCACCCATGAATAACATTTGTCCGAAGAAGTCATTGTCAATTTTTATTGACTTGCCAAATATTGAGTCGAAAAGGCCCATTGTCTTAATCTTTTGTCTAATGAGAGGTGTCCCGCCGCTTACTTTTGTTAGATGTAGTTTATTTAAACATGTTTTTAAGTCTGTCCCAAAAATTCTTTTTTGTCTGTGAGATTGTTGGCTGTGACGTGGAAAGTTTTTGGGTTGTTTGAGTTTGAGTTCTATCATTTTCTTTCTTGAGTTCTTCAAGAAATTGAGGAATGTCCAAAACCAGCATCTCTCTTGTATATTTTATTTGGTCATCCATGTAGTAAACCAATGCTTTGCTGTGGTCAATTAATGCGATTGAGAGAAGTCCTATGCAAGCACCTGCGGCAAAGTCCGCGCCCCAAACAAAAGAGATTGCAGTGTCCTGGTCGGTCAAGTCAGGTTTGATCCATTGCTCTTCAATTGCTATTTCACTTGCGTTGTCAAGATAGATTTCAAAATAAGTCTTGTGTCCATTTATTGCACATTCAAGCCCATCCTGGTCAATACGCTTTTTTAAGTCATCTAATATTTTGAAGTCGTAACCTAACTTTTGAATACTATCCTGGATTTGTTTATTTGTCGGTATTTCATCCTTTCTTAGAAAAGCCACTTGAGTCATTGACATATTATCGTCTGGTTAAATTGCGCCAACGTGGAGATATAAGGCGTGCCGGCAGTCTAAATTAATAATTAATTATCAAGGTCCTGCCAGCATGAATATTATTGTCCGCTGCCCCTTCTATTTTCTTTTTTTAGTCCCGTAATAAATGTCGTCCAATTTTTTCATTTTTTCATCATCAAGCCGTGCGTCTAAGAGCCCCCTAATATCATCATATATATCGCGCTTTACCCAATTAGGCATAGCTAAGAACGTTTCGTCATAGTCGCCTAGATGCTCGTAGAAGGCCACGCCAGCAGCATTCCATAATTCCTTTTCCTTTTGTCTGAAGCACCATTCAGCGAAGTCATAAAATTTCTTGAGTTTTTCTCGATCGTTTTTGCAATGCGCATCGCGGGTAGCAGGCAAGAGTTCAAAAAAGACGGAGTAAATGTTTGCGTCTGGTTTTTCAAATTCTTTTATAAAGTCAGGCAAGCACGCTATTGCTTTTCGTCTCCAGACGCTCATATTTCATTTGGTCACTTTGCTCTATGAGATGTATTCGTGGCATTCACCTCCCAGGTCTTACCATTGTCCGGAGAGAATGCCTGACTCCAAACCGGATTGTTAGGATCGGTTTTGTCCCAGATAAATGCTACCACAATATCCTTTCCCTTAAACTTGTCTTTGCAATAAAACTTGCCAATGTTTCCTTCGAACGACCCAACTACAGGTGGATCCATTACCCCAACATTACTATCTGCCCAATAAATACTCCAGAGTTTTGTTTTTGGATTGAATAACCGAATGGCTATTCCTTCAAAAGGTTTGCCGTCAATCATAGTTCTATAAACATCCATGTTACCAATCCCATTTAGCAGCTTGTGCATTTCGACAGTCGATTCAAACTCGATCCATTCGTTGCTGTTAGTCAAGCGTGACTTAAGCTTTTTGTCTTTCAATTCCCATTTCCCTACCAAAAAATCAAAGTCATTTTGAGACGAAGTGGCTGATGCGTGAATTTCAAGTTCACCTGTGGGTGTGAATTTCAATTCACCTAATTCTGACTTTGTGTTTTTAGTCTGCCCGAAAATTGAGCCGGCGCAGAAGACACTGATCACGTACATGATGAGCATAAGAGATAATGTCAATTTTAGCTTTTTCATTGTCCTGTTTTTATCAATATTAGAAATGTCCCATTAAGCCGCCTTCTCAATCTATTTTTCAATTTCTTGCTATGTCTGTTTTATAAACATTAGGGTCAAAGAGTTCCATATACAATTCTGGTTTTGGCAATTTTGTAAAACCATACTTTTCATAAAGCCAGTCTGCTGTTGAAGTCAGCAAAATCCAGCGTCTTAATCCTTGTAAGTTCGGGTGTCCCATTACGACTTCCATTAACTTTTTTGAAAGTCCTTGTCCACGATAATTGTCCAACACATAAATGTCACCCAAATATGCAATAGTTGAGAAGTCAGAAATCACTCTTGCAAACCCGATTTGTTTGCCACTATGAAAAAGACCAAAGTTCAGTGAATTTTCAATAGAAATTTTCACCCTGTCAAAAGGAATATTGTCACTCCAGCCTGAATGCTTTGATAAAAAGTCGTGAATAGCAAGAATGTCCAATTTAGTTTTGTCAGTTGTAATAAAAAAATCTCCAAAAGAGTGTTCCGTTATTTTCATTTTTTGATTTTCTACTTGTCTGTTTTTTTATTGAAGTTGTTATTTTACAATGACCGCCAACGTTTCGGATATCGTGTTTGCCCTACTGGAATAAAAATAATAATAAACGTTAAAAAGGCAAATGACTTATAAGCTTTGTTAGCGGTCGGCGACTTTTAGCTCTTCAGTGATTTTGTTTCTCACTTTTGCTTTAGCGCTTGGCATCACTTTGATATCATACGTCGGGAAATTGAACGTACTAAAACCACTTAGTCACTATCCATTTCGCCAACATTACCAACAGCAAGGCAAAAGGCTGATAGATCAGTATCAAAAAAGCCATAGCGCTCTCTTCCGAACCTTTCAACTGCAAAACTTTGAGCAAACCCGGCATAATGATCGCGATGAACAGTAAGTAAGCCACAGCAAAACCTATAGAATAAAAGAAGTAGCGCCATGGGCTATCATCAAACCACAGCAGTCCTGCATTGACTATCAGAAACAGAACGAATGTATAAGCCGCGATGAGCCACGCCATCTCGGCACTCTTAGGTTGAATTGCAAAAATGAGTATAGGAGTGAGTAACAAAAATAGGAGTGCCTGATAAGCGGGTTTTTGTATGAACAAATACACATTCCAATCCATTTCTATTTATTTAAAATGACGGCTATTACTGCCACGGTTATGTATATTCCGTTCCTGGTCTTTGAAAGACTAAACTGGGCGAACGAAACAAAACGTTATTTTGAAAACTAAACTACAAATTTAAACTGTACCCAACAATGGCAGCCATTTGCAAGCGCCGCGCCCGACTGAACGGCGTTCGGGCTTTTCGTTCTTAGTTCTCAATTAAGTTTATTTTTTCCTTTTGACACAGTTCAAAATTACATGCTCTGTTTTTCCTCAATTCCATATTTCATTTATCTCCGTTAGCACAATCGGTTTTCCATCAGTAACCACAATAGTGTGTTCGTGTTGTGCCATAAAACCTCCTTTATTTCCAACCATTGTCCATCCGTCTTTTAACGTTTCAGCGTATGTCGAAGTCGTTGATATAAATGTTTCAATCGCAACCACGGAGTTTTTCTTAAACCTCGTAAGATTAAATCTATTACTATAATTAGCTATTTCATTTGGTTCTTCATGAAGTCTTCTTCCTATTCCGTGACCTGTCAAATTCTTGATGACTTTGTAACCTCTTCTTTTAGCCTCGGTTTCTATTAAAAAACCTATATCAGATATACGTACACCGCCTTTTATACTGTGAATTGCTTTATGTAAAATCTGTTTTGATGCATCAATAAGTTTTTGATGTTTGTTTATATCTGCACCGAGAACAAATGAGCCACCATTGTCCGACCAAAAGCCACCTAATTCTGCTGAAACGTCAATATTAATTAAGTCCCCTTCATTAAGTACTGTCTTGTCAGACGGTATACCGTGACAAAATTCATTATTTATACTTATACAAGTCCACCCTGGAAAACCATAAGTTAAATAGGGGGCTGATTTTGCCCCTAAATCATTAAGGATTTGTCCACCATAGTTGTCCAATTGCTTTGTTGTCATACCGGGGTGTGCATAATTTCTCATTTCCTTCAGTGTAAATGCAACAGCTTCGCTTGCCTTTTGCATTCCAATCAATTCAGAATGTTTTGTTATTGACATATTTCTCTTTTTATCTGGTTAAGTAAGATGTATTCTACTTCATAAATCCCGCCGTTGTTGTCCACGCAGGGTCTTCATTTATCTCATAACCGAATCCGCGAATCAGGCCCTCTTTATTCACTTGTGTCTGTAGGTAATTATGTACTTTTTCGGGGTCATCAAGATAGATGTAGACATCCAGGAACGTGTTGTTGAATAAATGTCCAACGTAATGCGCTGTCGTCAATTTTTGAATATTTTCTAAAAGTTCGTCTTCTAACTTGTTTGCAATTGCGCTCTCCTCGCGCTTAGGTAGTCCGTTTTCAAATAGGTTTTCTAATTCAAGTCCTATTGCAATTTTCAAGCACCATGGGTATTTGGCTTTTTTGTCATATGTCTTATATGCCATGTTAAATGAGCCAACAACTGGTTTGTCACCAATGTTTCCCTCTAATACAGAAAAGTTCTCTTTTGGAAAAACATTCTTTGTCTCATTTCCTTGTCCATGCCCAAATAATGCCGATAGAATTCCCATTGTTGATAGTAAAATTTTAAATCTCATAATCTTATATGTCCGATCTGCATTATGCTTTCCGATAACATTTATACATGTGTCGTGCCGGTCGTTCAGGCGGGGTTCGGTCTATTGTCATTTATGAAGTTGCATTTTAAATACAACTGTTTCTTGTCCAACGCTTGAATAATTTTTCACCACTTTTACACCATTTTCATTTTCAAGTCCCATCATTGTCATACCTAAACGAGTATGAAATTCAATCGACTTTTCATTTGTCGGTGTTGTAATCGCTTTGAGCTCGTATATGCCTTTAAGTTTGAGTATTTCAATAAAATGATAGTAGAGCTTTTTTCCTAGCCCTTTTTTTTGATGGTCTTGTCTCACACCGATAAGGTGGACATAACCCAACGTTTCCTTTTGCGAAATAAAACCGAAAAGGTACGCCATTACTTTATCATTTTGTTTGATAACAAAAGCGGTATCGCCAAACTCATTAATAAACATAGGATGATGAAGGGCAACATGTTCTGTTGCTTCCCCAAAAATCCTCAATTTTAGAAACTATCTGAAGAAAATCTTCGTGACTACAATTAAATATTTGTTCTGCCTCCATGAGCTTTTGTTCGGAAATTAGAATAAGGTGAAGGTCACTCAGTCCAAATTAGTAAAATAATTCAAACGCTGGCGGCATGATTAATATACAATGTTGTGTGCAGTTTGTATGTCAGTCGTTGAAGAACGTTTCGACGTCTATGTCGGTCAGTATTACACGTCCATTAGGCCAAGTCTGGCTTGCGTGGGGAAACCCAGTTCTGCATAGTCCGATTCTATTTTTGAAATCCATGATGGCATGACAATAATCATTAATCACGAGTCCGGCCTTGTCAAAGTCGTCATTCCAAAAAATCTTGACTTCAGAGGGAATATTTTTGTCAGTCACGTTTGCCACGTCGTAGATGTTTACAGCGTCCAGAATTTTCAATTCTTCGCCGGCCGTTCTCTCGATTGCATACAAATATCCTGTTTCACCATTGTCCTCGAAAACAACTGCGTTGTCCCCCGTCGTTGGACAACTCTCGATAAAAGTTTCCTGTCCTACGTTCAAATTCTCAATTGTAAGTAGATTCATGTCTTATGCAAATTGCACCCAACGTTTAA
Organism: uncultured Bacteroidota bacterium; assembly: GCA_963813425.1. GTDB lineage: Bacteria > Bacteroidota > Bacteroidia > Cytophagales > Cyclobacteriaceae > Chryseolinea. The sequence continues at coordinate 169,139 of CAWEZB010000008.1, read as the reverse complement.
TATCACTCATCGTTACCTTTAATGAACTCCAATAATTTTTTATTAAAGTCGGATCCCTTGTTGCAGTTAGTGAAAAACACATATCCGAATTTCTGTTTCTTATTGAACATGAAAGCAGATGAAAAATTCAAATTAAAGCCATCATGGGAGTATTCATCGCCAAATTCTGTGGGTGTTATTGCAATTCCGAGTCCCCATTGACTCTTGCCGGGTTTGGACGCATTAGGAAATTGTACTTTTAACATGTCGTCGTAACTCGCTTTTTTTAACACTTTTTCCGTCATCATACCAATTAAAAACCTGGAATAGTTTATTGCTTCCGTTTGCATACTATACGAAGCATAGAAATCGGGCTTTTTGGAATTTATACCATATCCTTCTGCTACTTTGCCGTCGACGTGGCCAGTTGCCCGATGTTCTTCAACCCAACTATTCCAGGTGAAATATGTTTTATCCATTCCTAATGGTTTTGCAATTTCTTCATTGAACAACTCCTGAAGATCATTTTTTTTGATCCTCATTAGATGCGCAATAACGTTTGCCAAATATTCATACCCTTCACCTGAATATTGAAATTGAGTTCCCGGTGTAAACTTAATATCCAGTTTTCCATCTTTGTTAAAAAATCTCCAATTGGGGAATCCGGTGGTATGGCTCAGTACCATACGAGCGGTAATCAATTTATACCTTTTATCGTGAGCGATATCAGGATAAGGCAGGTAAGTAAACAAGGGTTTGTCTAAATCCAAAATACCTTTTTCAGCCAATCTCATAACTAAAAATGCAAATGGTGTTTTTGTCATTGAAGCCGCATCAAAGATGGTTTCATCGGATACTTGTTGTTTGGTTTCAACATTGGTTACCCCGAATGTTTTGTGATATACTATTTGTTCATCGTTGATCACGGCAAATGACAAGCCTGGCATTCCAATTGAATCCATCTGCGATTTCAGAAATGCATCCATTTCGGAAAATGAAATATGCTTTCCATTTTCCAGTCTAAATTTGTTGAGCGTGTTTGCCCTATTAACTAATGTTCCGTCAGTTTTGGACTTTACATAGGTAAATTTTAAGCCATCGTAAATTCCTTTCCATATTGCAGAGAAGTGTGTTTCATTTGGATAGCCTTCCACTTTCCATTTTAGATCGTCCGGCGCTCTTAGCGTGAGCAAGGAATCAAAACTGGAGATCCCCATTTCTACCTGGGCCCTTCCATCCCGAGATCCTATCCAAAGTGTATTTCTTATTCCCTCTTTATTTTCTAGTTTTTCTGAAGCGATTTTATTTATATACTCCTTATCCCACCATAAACTAGGCTCAACAGTAAGATATGATTTGAAAAGCGTAGGCTCATGTAAGTACGCATAAATTGCAAATAAGCCACCTAATGATGTCCCGTATAGAATGTTGTTTTCAATTTTTGTGGGGTATTTGCTATTTATAAATGGTACCAATTCTTCCTTTAGAAATAAGAGAAAATTACCTGCACCTCCATATTTAGTTCCTTCACTATTTTCAGTTGATGTAGGCGTAAAATCCCTATCCCTCATATTTAATCCATTCTTGTAATAGTTAGGAACACTAACAATGATCAGGTTAGTAGGTATGAATTTGCCATATTCCAAAAACTCATAAACTTTTTCCGCTAAGGAAGTATTCCATTCACCGTCTAATACATACAATACATCAAATCTATCCGTCGAACCAGGATTATACTTTTTCGGCAAAATAACTTTTATCGGTCTCTGCTCTTTTAAAATATTGGAATACAAAGAATCGTATTGAATGCTGGAGTTCTGCGGCCATGCTTGTATCGATATTAAGAGCAAATAAATGACGACCACTATTGAAGCAAAACGAGTTTTAATTTTCATACATGTGACGGTGAATTTAATTCTCTACCGTTTAGAAGGTAATAGGTTACACTTTGGTAGCGTCTTTCGGTAAAAGTATCCTAATTCTTTGTGGATATCAGAATATAAAACTGTGTTTTTGAATTCTTTTAATTGTTAGGAGGTCCTTTTCGAATGTATAAGGAATCGGCGACTTCGTCACACATATAAGGCGTGCCGGCATGAATTATATGCTTTGTCAGCAGACGTGCCCTAGCCGGAAACTAATTCACTGAAGTGTTTGAAGTCTTTTTCCTTTATGTTTTGAATTTCTATCCAAATGGTCTCTGGTTCATGTTCGTCAACAGTCCCGCTTATTACCATTTGTTTTGTTAAGAATTTTTTATTGCCTTGAAATATTAGGTATTCTTTCTTCGGCACTTGGTTCTCTTCTGCATCTTTAAAAATGTTTTCAATTATCGTCTTTTCAAAAGTTATTGAAAAATACCGTTCAATTTCCCCGAAGAAATCACCGGTAGCGGCGTTGATATTTATTAGTGTTCTAAAAGTCTTCACTGGGGGGCACGTTTCGCAGTCCATCTAATTGCAAAGGAACTGTCAGTAGGAAATCAAAATCTTTAAATAATAATAAAATGAATGCAAATGAAGGAGCGTATAATTTTATATATTTTGTTTTTCGTTTGTCGGTTCATAGTAAAGCGTTAGTGCACCCCCACTAAAGGTTTTTGTCTTTATGAGTTTAAGGATGGTCCTGTCGTTTATATTTTCAAATAGTGGCAAACCGCTTCCTGCGACAACAGGGTGAACACAAAGTTGGTATTCATCAATCAAATTAAGTTTCATTAATTGTATAATTAAACTCCGACTGCCAACAAAAATGTCTTTACCCGATTGTTGCCTGAGTTCTAAAACTTCTTCTTCGACGGATCGGCGTGCCAACCTTGCACTATCCCACCCGATAGCGATCGGTCCTGCATTTTTCAAGGTGTGAGAAAAAACGATTTTTGGAACTTTATCTATTGCCAAAGCAAAGTCGTCCATTGATTTATCACCTGAAGGATTTTTTACCATAGGTTGCCAATATTCCATAAGTTGATATGTTATTCTGCCGTATAGAATGGCACCTGCGTCATTTAATAATTCCTTGTAATGTTCATGTATTTCTTCATCTGCCAGTACTGCCGTATGATCGCAAAACCCGTCAATTGTCATATTGATTGCTGCAATTACCTTTCTCATATCTGTATTTAATTGTCGTTCATAAAAAAATGTTTTAAGCCTCGTTTTGCGTTTTGAAATTTCACATTGATAAACAATCGCATTTGAATGTTTAATTACTTCATTAGCTCACGTTTTTCTCCCGATACCTGCCCGACTGCGTCAGTCGGGCTGGGCTATCTGGACTGCGCCTCAAACCCATATCGTATTGCCGCTTCAAGTATTTCAATGTTTATATCTTTTAGAGTTTTGAACTTAATGCAATACCCGGTCACGCTCGCCTTGCCTATTTTTTTTCCATACGTTTTGGCTAAGTATGTCTTATCATCGATACCAAGGATATAGACAGAGATTCCGGTTTTGTTTGCACTCATACCAATTTGATAAAACTCTCTGGTTTTTCCATCAGCATATTTTATGGTGTGAAGTCCATATCCTATATTAGGATTAGAAACAGTTTTATTTTCACTGTTTTTACCATCCAGGAACCATAATTTACATGCTGGCATTACTTCCAGAATGATGCGGTGCAACGCTTGCATGTCGCTGCGTTTTGGTTCAGGTTGGCTGGTAATATACTCTTTGATTTGTTCTTGTACGTTCATATAAAATATAAAATTAATTCTTTGAAACTGGCATAGTTACAAAACAAATGTCGGCAACAATACAAGCCGCTTGCAGGGTGATTGCGACAAATACAGGAGGAAAATGTGACAAGTATCGAAGTCCTGCCTACTTAGACACATTGAGTTGCCGCTATAGCATGACCGCTAACGGCTAGAATATAAATCGTATGATTAGTCCAGTGCGCACAAGGCTTACTGTCAGAATATTAATACCCGTAAGAATAGGGTAGTAGCATCGATAAACGCATCAATGTTTATTGTTGAAATTAAGCCTCGCCCGGACGTGACATGACTTTACCTCCGTTGGTGAAATAAGCAATGCCGGAAAAAAACAGTCCAATAAATGCTCCAAACACAAGGTAAGGGACGAATAGCCAGAGCGTTCCAAGGTCTGAAGCACCAGTCATCAATTCCAGTAGTGTCACTTCAGCGATGAATCCAACATATAACATGACTGAAAAAAGCATTACGAGTCGCCATACAAAACGGTAACGAACTTTGTCATCAGGCGTAAAGTGTTTTCGATACAATCGCACGCTTATGTGTGAAAGTAATCCGAGGACAATAAAGGCAAATACAATAATCACATTCTTAGAAATGTTGATGTCCAGTACAAACTGAGGAATGACTATCAACTGAAATATGAGTAATCCTGTGAGACTGAACCGGAACGCCTGGACGAAGGTGGTTGCGCTGACCATTTTGTTCGCCATCCCGATGATTCGTGATTCACTTCCGGACTCGCCGGAAAATGTGCGCGCTGCCCTGGGTTTATCAACTGGCATTTGCTGCGTCGTCTTTCCTGGCAAAGGCGCGTTAACCGGGATCTCCGAATTTAAGTAGTGTTCACCGATATACCGCAGAAATTCCAGTCTCTGTGCTTCGTTCAGTTTCAAAATATGCGGATCGCCACATCGGATCATGTAGCACGACTCACCTCCCTCTACGACCGTATTGAACTGAATTTTACCTCTAGGTCCTACCTTCCGCAATGACTCTAAGAGGGAATGTATCGCATCCATTGAAGTCAATTCATTGTTGTAGGCTAACCACTTTCGAAAGTCTGACGTTGTATTTTCCATAAACATTTGGCTGCAAGTCTATGTATGCGGGGCAGTGGCCGAGTTAAAATCACATACAAGCCAAGGACTGTAAAATAGGAATATCCCTTATCACTTTCAATCCTAAGGCCACTATGTAACATACGTTTTGTTGTGCGAAGTTACTTAATGGTATCGTTCGGATCTCCGCAATGGCTCATACATTTTATTAGCGGTTCGTTGTTATTGTCTGTCCACTGTGTAATTCAGTTCAGTTACCCCGCAAGTAAATTGTCGAGTAGTCAATAGTTTTAGTTTTATTTTGTCTTTGATGTCTACAAACAATGGAATGCCTTGTCCAAGAATAATTGGATTAACAAATAGCCAGTAGCCGTCAATTAAGTTCAGTTGAATAAGTGAATGTGTTGCTGTCGGGCTACCAAAAAGCAAGATGTCTTTACCTCGCCTGCGGGATTGTTTTATTTCATTTATTCTGTCCGAAAGGTTGTCGCTAATAATTTTTGTGTTAGTCAAACCCGCGTCTTTCATTGTTTTTGATAAAACAACTTTGTGAACTTTGTTATACCACTTTGAATGTTCAATGTCGTGCTTGGTCGCTGTCGGCTTGTCTCCTGCGGTAGGCCAGTAATTTTCCATCATCTGATAAGTTACTCGTCCATATAATGCAGTGTCGCCTTCGCTTATCCGCTTACCGACATAATCAAAAATTTCTTCATCAACTTTAATCCAGTCCATTTCTCCGTTCAGTCCTGCTACAAAACCGTCAAGCGATATGTGCATAAATGAAATTATTTTTCTCATATAGTTCTATTTTTTATTGTTGTCTATGGTTTGTTACTAATATTTTAAGATAGTTTTCAAGTCGATTTAAAGTTTGCTTACCACCTTCAATGGCATTTACCTTTCTATTTAATTCTTCAATAATTGCTTTTGACTTAAATACTGATTTCATTGTCAATAATGTTTTTCCTTCAACCTCTTCAAATAAAACTGAAACTGTAAAGTTATAATCTTCGCTTTTTTCACCAGAATGTTTATAGGACAACAGGGAAGGCTTTTTCACTTCTACATACTCAATTTTGTTATCAAAATCCCGTCCCATACCATGCATAATAAAATCCCAAATTTTGCCTGGTTCTACATTCATTGATTTTGTAGTTAGCGAAAAACCATTTGGGCCCCACCATTCTTTTATATGTGCTGGGGTGGTCCATACTTCCCAAACTAAATCTCTGGGGGCATCAAGAATTCTCGTATGTATAAGAATGTTGTCTTCTTGTTTGAATGTATTGTATTTTTCCACCTTCCTATTTTTTCTTTTTTTGAATTTTAGCCAGATAACTTTCCAATGAGTCAAGTTTATGGTCCCAATATTTTCGGTATTGATCTACCCAATCTGTCACTTCATTTAGTTTAGCCAGTTTAGCTTCGCAATATCTTTCCCTGCCATGTTGTTTGATTACAATTAGACCACAATCCTTAAGGAATTGTACATGCAATGAAACAGCTTGACGGGTTATATCAAACTCCTTGGCAATTGCATTAACATTGAGTGATTTCCGAGCCAGCATACCTATAATTTGCCTACGCGTTGGATCTGCTATTGCCTGAAAGATGTCTCTTGTTTGTGTCATAATGCGCAAGGTTTGCCTTGCAAATATATACGCAAGTTTTGACTTGCGCAAAGTTTTTTCAAATATGTTTTGTCTTAGGTAAAAGTTGATAGATTGTCGGATGGTTCTGGTCGTTCCTACAATGACCGCTGACGCTTGTGCATAGGAAGTGGCGTGTAAGAAACCGCTTCATTGTCCACGTTGCCGGGAGAAATTAGTTGAAAGACACTTTCACCTTAAAACATCCAAGCCATTTCTTATGCATGTTGTTAGCGGCTGGCTTCCTGTTGTGTCCGATATGCTGATGCCAAATATTTTTGTCAAGCTCTGTGATAGTCGGGCCGCCAGTTCTTGATTAACCTTTTTATTTCATCTGGTTTCAAGTTCTGTTCAATTGTCCTTTCGGTTAAGGAAACAAATTCCTCATCAGATGAAAATCGAAGCGCGATAATTTGATATAGAGAAAGATCCTGATTTAATCTCTTGCCCGTAAGTACGAAATATCGCAAGTTTTCTTCCGCCCTAATAGCTCTGTCCTGAGCTTTAAGAGCAAATGATCGGCAATGAAAGGATACGCTAATTAATGTCAACACCATTAGGATAAACAAAGAAGGAAGCATATACGACTCGTCCTTATTTACCAGCAAATAAAGAATGGATCCTATCAGCAAGACCCCCATTGCAGTAAAAGTTAGGAAGTGGTATAACGGAACCAAGTGTCTGTGATTTGAATATTCTTGTTTTAGCTTTTTCATATCCTTCATTTTGCTTGCCGCTACTCATTACGTAATGAGTCTACCGGATTTGATATCGCAGCCTTAGCAGATTGGTAACCTACAGAAAGTAACACAATAAACAGCATGACAATTGACGTTAAAATGTAAATACCCAAATTGATTTCAGCGTGGAAGGCATAGTCTGACAAGTATTCACGAATAAGATACCAAGAGACTGGAAAGCCAATGAATAAACTAACCAAAACAAGATTAGTAAAATCACTACAAAGCATAATAACCAGATTTCCAACGGAGGCACCCATCACTTTTCGGATTCCTAACTCTTTGGTTCTTCTTTCAGCAGTGAAAGAAGCTAAGCCAAATAGTCCCAGGCATGAAATAAGAACAGCAATGACAGTAAAACTTAAAGATAGTTTTCCAATAACCGCTTCTGCTTGATATTCATTGTTGAAAACGTCATCAAGAAAAATATATTCAAACGGGTAATCAGGATTATGCTTCTTGAATACACTCTCAATTTGCTCTATGTTAGCAGCTATGGGTAATTCGCTACCTAACTTAATGAAATAGTGAGAGCCAACATTTTCAGAATACATGAATATCATAGGTTCAATGCCAAACTTCAAGTTATCATTATGGAAGTCATCTGTAATGCCGATTATTTTTCCCTTTCCATTCCACATTTCAAGCTCATTTCCAACAGCATTTTCAAGTGATAATCCCATAACTTCCGCAGCCTTCCTGTTAATGATATAGTTGGAAGCATCTTGACCATCAATAAAGTTTCTACCACTTTGGATTTTAATATTCATCGTTGGAATGAATTCCGCATCACATCGATATATTTTGAAGAGGATGGAAGAGTTATCCGGCTTGCTGGCCCAAACCGGGTCTGTAGTGGTAATGGGGATGGTAAATATGTTATTCCCTCCAAAGGCAATACCTTTAACAGAGGCTAATTGATGCAAATCATTTTTAATAGCCGGGTACGATTTGACAATACCTTCATTTTGGTCTACCACTATAATATTGTCTTTATCAAACCCAAGGTTTTTTTCACTGATAAAAACTATTTGTTTGTATACCGCAATGCTCCCAACAACCAGTATTATAGAAGTCGTAAACTGAACTATGACCAGCGATTTGCGAAGCGTATTTCCAGTTAGTCCGAGTTGAGTATTTCCCTTCAGAACTTTAACAGGATTAAATCTTGATAATATAAAAGCAGGATAACTTCCTGCAAGCAATCCGCAAATCAATGTAATAACCAAAATTCCCGCAAGGAACATTGGGTTGCTTAAGTCTAACCGGATAGATTTGGTTGTGACTTCATTAAAGAATGGGAGAAGAAGCTGAACAATTACAATTGCGAATACCAGCCCAACGAAAGACAGAAGTATCGACTCGGAAATAAATTGAACAATAAGGCTATTTTTTTGAGCACCTATTGATTTTCTAATTCCTACTTCGCGGCTTCGACTTGCTGCCCTGGCTGTCGAAAGATTTGTGAAATTAATACAAGCCATCACAAGAATTAGTATAGCCACTGCCCCGAAAAGGTAAATCTGTTGTATCCTTCCTCCCGCGTTCTTTCCGTTTTCAAACTCATTGTATAGTCGCGACTTCACATATGGAAATAGAAATGGTGCAGTGGAACAATCGGGGCAGTTATTCTTAATCAAATCAGCAAACTTCCGATTTGCAATTTCAACGGAGGTGGATGATTTCAGCAATACCGTTGTTCATAGTGCCACCACTTTTCCAATGTTGTGTCCACGGATTTTCTTTTGTAAACAGTTCGAACGAAGCAACAAAGTCAAATTTAAGAGTTGAATGTTGGGGGATGTTAGCAAAGACACTTGTAATAATAAGTTCATGAGATGCTCCCAGGTTCAACGATTTCCCAATAGGGTCTTCGTTTTTAAATAATTTTTCAGCAAGTCTTTCAGAAATAGCAATTGATTTAATGTCTATCAGCGGCTTGGTCTCATTGCCTCGTACAATAGGAAAGCTGAGTATCTTGAATAGTGCCGGGTCAGCATAAATACCAACTTCATTGTACGCAGTGGTTTCATGCTTTACTAACAATTCTGTTTCAAAGCTGTACTGGGCTGCTAATTCTACTTCAGGAATTTCTTGTACGATTACATCTTTCAGTTTAGCCGGAGTGGCAGGATACGTTTCAATCTTTCCATCGGGATACGTGTTGTTGACTAATACTTTAAAAATGCGGTCAGCATTCGAATGGAAGCGGTCAAAAGACAATTCATCAATTATCCAAAGCAGAATAGAAATGCTGGTGACAAGTCCTACCGTCAAACCAAGAACATTTATGAATGTGTAACTCTTATGACGAAGTAGATTACGGAACGAGGTTTTCAGGTAATTCTTAAGCATATAACAAATCTAAATTATTTCATAGGTTTAGTGAATACGGAAAGATAACAATCGTGCCAATCTCAATCTCCTAAACCAGCTCAATTTCGAATTGTATTTTAATTGTTCCGTTCAATACCGAACCTAGGTATGTCAGATTAGGACATCGATACTCATTTATTACCAAGTTGTTCTGCCAGCCCAATGAGAATTCCTTCCGGTCCGCGGATGTAGCAGAGTCGATACGAGTTCTCGTACTGAACCACATCACCAACGAGTTGTGCGCCTCGCTTGCGGAGTCTGTCGAGCATCTCGTCGATGTCGTCCACGGTGAACATTACGCGTAGGTAGCCAAGAGCATTCACAGGCGCGTTTCGATGATCGGCAACTACAGGCGGGGTGAGAAATCGCGAGATCTCGAGTCGGCTGTGGCCATCGGGAGTGACCATCATAGCGATCTCGACACGTTGTGAGCCCAGTCCGGTGACGCGCCCAGCCCATTCTCCTTCGACCATGGCTCGCCCTTCAAGCTTCAGGCCAAGCTCGGTGAAAAAAGAGATGGCCTCATCGAGGGATTCTACCACGATGCCGACATTGTCCATTCGCAACAATTTATTTTTTGTCATAATTTTATTTCCTTATGAATTAAAAGTTTTGTTCCGCCTTTTTATCTTTTAAAACTTCAAATGGTCTCGAGGCCGTTAACTTGTCCTTATGAGGAATTTTTTGTTTGTTGTCACAGTTAGACGTTCAAAGTTCAATTTGGTCAAGAATTGGTTTTATAGCGTCCAACTGTTCTAAGGTTGTTGCTATTGACTCTGTTATACAAAATCCAACAACATTATGATTTGTTTTTATTTTTCTTATGAGTTCAGCAACGTCAGACACTGAAGAACCATTGTTTGTCGGAAACATTGAAAACTCATATTCGGATTTATCTAAAACGTCTAAGTCGAGATGAATGTAAACATTTTTGAAATTCTTAATTTTATTTTGAACGTATTCAAATTGACAATCTGTAATTGTTGTAATATTATGCTGCATAATATACTTGCTTTCAGGCTCGTCTAAATCCCTTAGTCCAACATAACATATTTGTTCTGGTTTGAGTTTTGAAAACAATAATCCAATAAATTCTTCATTTCCCTCTCCCAAGAGTGTTCGTAATGGCATTCCGTGAAATGCCTTGCTTGGAGAACTTTCTGGTGTATTCAAATCTGCGTGTGCATCTATATAAATGATACAAATATCTTCCTGGTATATCTTGTTTAAATAAGAAATAGGTATAATTTCAATTCCACAGTCGCCACCAATTGTTGATATTTTACCAGGTTTACTGTCAATAATAATTTCTTTGAAAGCCTTGTCTGTTCCAATATTGGCTCAAAGCATTTTATGTTGTTAATCGTTGTTAGTTCTTTTGAAGAAAGTGGAATTATCGTGGTGTCAAGCTCTTTAAAAAAAGAAATTAAAGTTTCTGCTCCAAATTTCAATTCATCTGTAAAGCCCGAACCTTGCCATTGCGGATTAATAAAAATCATAGCTGTAGGTTAATTTTTTAGTTAAACAAATTAAGATTTGCGCTAATGTCATTCAGAATTGCCACCAACCCTAATATGAGTAGTTGCTTTGGTTTGCGTGTAGGAATTGCGCTGCTATTACTCATATACAATTGTTGTATGATGTTTTTTTCTCTAATAGCGAATTTTGATTGCAAATTTAAACTGTCCAACAAGGGAAAAATTAATGAATACCAGGTACTCCTTCATAAATTAACAAACGTAATACATCAGCGTCTCTCAAGTGCCAGCTTCCCCACGAAATAGGTGTATCACCATTTGCATCTTTCATAGAAGGTTCAGCGCCAGCATCCAATAACATTTTTATGATGGCTACATTACCATATGCTGCAGCCCTATGTAACGGCGATTCCCCTTTGAGGTAGGCGTCACGCATAAAGCAGAGAGTCGGTTTACCTGCTAATGTTTTTTTATTAACATCTGTGCCTGCCGCTATTAAAACTTTTACAATTTCAGCCCTATCGTCCATTTCACTCGTTTTGCTAATTGTATAATGCAAAGCATTTTCTCCCGTATCTGTAAAACTGAAATTTGCGTTTTCACCCTTATTTAATAACCATTTTACTGAATCTACTTTTGCCATTGTAGGCAGCATTACAAAGCAGATTAGCATCATCAAATGATATTTTTGCTCCTAAATTGTAAAATAAATCCAGTGCTTTTAGGTTGCCTTCCCATGCAGCAGCAAATATTGCACGATTGCCCCAAGTGTCCGTATAATTTATATTTGCCCCTTGTCTAACCAATTCTTCAACAGTCGCTAAATCACCGTTTAAAGCTGCAGCTAACATTTTTTCATCCAGATTTTTCATTTTATGTTTTATTAATCGGTAATATTCTTTTGTTATTTTTTATCAAGATTTCACTGTTCAGAGTTTGTCTGGAATATCATAACCGAACGTAATTTGAAAACTAAAACTAAAAATTTACGCTGATCCGACATTGATTATGCACATTTTTGGTGGCTGTTTGGCCAAGTCCCATGTATCATAAATGTCACTTTCCTTTTACCCAGTCGGAATAGGTCGTCTCCTCTGCTACATCCGTGGCGCTCTCAAAGGAAATCTTGTAACCGTCAGGATCACGTAGTCCGACTACCCACATATTATTTCCAACAAATGGCTCGGCTGATATTAGACCTCTTTCTTTTATTTGATTATAGATCACTAATGAGTCCTGACAAATAAAAAATATCTCAACTCCTTCACCTAATTGTCTTCTTGAGACATCTGAATATTGTCCGTCAGTCCTGAATTCTTGAAGCATTAGAGCCGCCTCGCCAACTTCTAACCAACACCATCGCATCTTACCCCCGGTAATCCAACTGTTCTTAATTTGAAAACCGAGTCCCCGGACATAAAAGTCAATTGAAGTCGTAATGTCTGTCACCATAAAAAAGGGAACAGCTTGTTTTATATTACTCATAGCCTGTGAATTTTAGTCGTTAGTGCGTCCCACTCTGTCCGGCCACATTGCCGCCAACACCACTATATAAAGCGTGCCGGCAGACCAATTTTAATAATTAAAAACCAAACTCTGCCGGCATGATTTATATACAACGTTGTGCGCATGTGATCACCTCCACTAGCTCAGAATTGTTCGAACTCAATGAAGCATACCTATTCATTTTAGTGTTTTAAAGAGAATAGAATTCCTTGGGTTCAATAGGTTTGGGTATTTCTCCTTCTCTGAGCAATTGTTTTATGTTAATTTCAATAGTGGTCGCAATACTGGTCATTGGTGTGTCGGTCGGTTTATTTTCAAATGGGTCCTGTAAAAGTGTTGCTGTCTTTTCTAACACAAAAAACCCAGAGGAGATAAGTAATAAGAGAGGGACTTCAAACATTGGTTTATTAGCACCCAATGAAATGGAAAGGGTGATTACAAATACGTAAATCATCAAGTGAAGGAAAACACGGTACGTTACAGGAAAAACAGTATTTTTAATTCTTTCGGCCATTCCCATGGCATTTGAAAAATTGATCAGTACTGTATTCAGTTGAATTTGACTAAACACGTCCATTTTTCCAGTGTTTTTTAGTTGAGCAATGTGTAGTGCATTTAATTGCAGAAGAGCCAGAGGTTTATTGCTATGAAGGCTTATGTTTTTTATATCATCTTCTGAAATATACTTTTCTAAGTTCTGAAGCGGATCTAAAGCTCTTAATGAGCGTCCTAAACTGAAACACCAAGCAATGTGTCTGAACGCTATTTGCCTGATAGCGCTGTCGTTGCCTGGAGGAAGCAATGACTGCAATAGCAATGTAAAACTTCTGCTATCGTTGACAATACTTCCCCAAATTTTACGGGCTTCCCACCACCTGTCATAAGACTGGCTGAGCTTAAACGACAAAAGGATGGAAATGGCTGTTCCTAAAAATGTTGGAATGGAAATTGGTATTTTCGGAATATTCGCATAGAACTTATAACTCAAAAAGGAGATCAATAACGCAAGTACAAGTGAATAGAAAAATTCAAGCTTGGTTTTGTTAAGGATATAAAGAAGACTAGGTAGTTTGGTCAATAGCATTTTTTCAATAGGTTTTATTCTTCTTAATTTCCGGGCTTGATTTTTTATTTAGCATCGTGGTCGGTTCTATTTATGATCTCCGGGAAATTATGTTTACTTGAGCAATCATACTTCCCTCGTACGGTCCTGAAAAATGGAACACAACGTTTTGATATAATGCGTTTGCTTTTTTCATTAATATAGAATAGAAAACCAAAAGCAAATGACTTATATTTTGCGTTGTGGGCTGGTTTCATCCTGTCCTTTCTATCTCGTAAAGTCTAACTTATTTAAATGTATGTCCGAAAGATTCAATTCTTTACCAATCGTCAATTTATGTATTTCTCCTGGGTGAATTATCGGTATTTGTTTTTTAATGATTTCCCCTTTAATTTCTAGAACTAAAAAATTTTGACTCACGCCGGCATATTGAATTCCGTCACTTGAAGTATAGTCAGGGTTAAAGAATATTATTTTCTCGTCATTCCTTTCCAAATTCCCGAATGCTTTAAATTTACCAGGTTCGTTCACTGAAACGTTTATTATATCTTCCCCTGAATTATTTATAATTTTTAAGTATGCTCTGCTGGAAATTTCCCCATGTGCTCTTAGTATCAATAACAATAGTGGAATGTTAAAAAGCATTAAAAGAAACCCTAGTGCCTTATATAGATTTTCGCATTTATTTACCGACAGGGAAATTGCTGTAAGGATAAATCCAATTACTACAATAGGGACTGAAATCAGAATATATAAAAAACCGATTCCAGTAACGTCAATGTCCACGACAAACCAAGCTCTTCCTATCCAAAATATTAAAAGCAGCAAACCAAGTCCACAAATCGGAATAAGACCGAGTAATAGTCCAATGCTATAGAAATTATTTTGTTTCATTTTTGCAGTTACTGTCCAATACTTGCACACAACGTTTAAATATAAAGCGTATATAATGTGTGACTTTCAATAGAAGCTCAACATTTCAGCCGTGATGCCTCAATTTAAATCTCAACTCGTTCAGATCAAAGTGCAAGGCCTGCATTATATTTTGGTGTTAGCTGAGTTGCGTCAAGACCAATCCCACAAATCGTGAATCATTTTCGCTTAATCCCTTTTATCCTAAGTCCGCCCAGGCGCAATTGGGGGGCGGAGCAGAAAGTATTCGTTCTTTTTCTGATGTTAATCCCAACTTCACAGCCTCAGTTTTTCACCATTGTCGGTTTTGCTAGCTAATCCCTTGGCCAATGAATTTCAATCGCGTTGTCCCTTAGAAATCCAAGCGTTAAAGTCATTTGACGATCACATTCATTTGCATGCTATTACTGAGAATCGTTTGTCGTGCCAGCTAAACTCACACATTATTGTTTTGGGCTTTAAGGCTTTTTCACTATCTTAGTTGGGTTTGAATATAAAATTCTTCTGGTATGAAACGAGTAGGGCTGTCTTTGGTAATATGGTGCTTGGCCCTTGCCGCACGAGGTCAAAATACTGAGAGTCATGTCAGAGTTGATATTTTAGGTGGCGATTCCCACGAAATGATCAATATGAATGATTTACTGGGTGAGTGGAGAAATATCTCTTCAATCATTCCCACGTCTATTCGTAGCAACGCGCCTGAAGGTTTTGTATCTATCAACAATGGGCGGAGGGTTATTATAAATGACTCCTGGAACGAAGATTATGCAAATAAAATGAGAAACTGCACTTGGGATGTCGTGGACTCACGACTTGTTCTAATGTCGACGGACTTGGGGAAAACAGAAATTGAAATCGTCAAGGTTGGAAAAAGTGGATACTATGAATTTATGTTAAATCAGGTTACCTATAGAAAACTTGTAAACCGATCTGATAAAAAGTAAGGCAATAAAGTAAGCCAGCGCCTTATTCTCCATCCTTTCCTAAGGAGAATCTGTCCGACGCAATTTCCGCCAACGCTGGGCTATAAAACGTATGCGTTTAAATACCTACATCCTTGTCCCACGTCTTTCGTCCAACGCTATTTAGACCACTCTTCACCTTTCATAAAATGATTAAATATCCCTATGAAATTGTCGCACGATGAAGAACTAAACCGTCTTTGAGAAGAACACATTGAACATTTTTGAATCCTGCGTTCTCTAAAGCAGAATACTGTTCTTCTACAGTCATATATAGGTCTGTGTTAGTCATGCCACCTCTGCCTGTAAAATGGTCACATACGAGGTAAACACCATCTTTGCGTAAAAGTCCACGAACTGAGGAATGCAATTCTGAAGTGTGTCTCTTGTGTCGCAATTCATGAACAGCTTGCAGTGTCACTACTGCATCAAAAGTATCAAGAGATAAAGACCATTCTTTTGTTTTGAAGTCAGCCTGAATAAAGCGAACGTGTTGTGCGAAAGAACCTAACCGTTGGTGAGCAAGTTCATGCATGGCAGATGAGAAGTCAAGCATGGTATATTTTATCTCTGTAAGCGATTGTAAAATATGATGTGCAAGGAATCCAGGACCAGAACCAAGCTCAAGCACTGAGAGGTCTTTTCGGGCTAAGGAGCTTAATTCTTTTACAAATACATCAAAGAATTCTTGTCGCCACGGGCGTTTTTGCATCGCTGAGTCCGCCCAAGCACGGGCATCCGACATTGTATGAAAGTCTATAGGACTGGGTACATCTTTTGGGGTTGTCTGGTCGGCCATTTCTTTTTCTTATCTGTCCAACGTCACTCATTTTTTTGAAGTCCAAGTTGCCGCTCCACATGGAAAATATTTGTTAGTGGAGTATCACCCGTTAGTTGACTTTCTTGTCCGGGGCCACTTTGCCACCAATGTTTGTGCATCAGCAGTGGCGGGTGTAGGATGTGCGTCACTGTCCTCGTTGCAAAGCGTTTTTGAAAGATAATACTTTTACCTTAAACCATACCGCGCCATTGCTTATGCATTGTGTTGGTAGTAGAAGGGCCTTCTCCACACTTCATTCGTAGCATTGTCTTTCGTCAATATTCTTTTCATAGCCTGATAGTCATCTACTGTATCCTATCCAGAAACGCATATACCTTATCAAAGTGATTGAGCGGCTCGATGTGCGTGCCCTTCACTATAACGTGCTCAAACTTGTGCGCAAAGTTTTTTCGGCTCAAACGATCCACCAACTGTTCCGACATTTTTGTCGCGGGCCATTGCTCATCTTCGTCAGCAGAAAGAATCAAGATCGGGCCATTAATTTTTTCAACTTCAATCTCGGCCAGAGCAACCGCCTCTGTGTTTTCCAACATGATTGAAAACGCCTCAAACAAATCGCCCTTCAAAGCAGGCCAGATTATTTTGAACGGAGCCGGCACATAGGTTACTTCTTGATCATTGTATATCCACGAAGAGGTATTAGCTGATATCGTGAGTGCCGGAAAACTGATATGCGAAGTGGAAAGAGCAATCACACCTTTAAAGCAAGAATACCGGCAGGCCAGATTCAACACCAATTCTCCTCCTTTGGACGCTCCCATCAAAACAATACGTGATGTATCTATTGAGGGAGTTCGTCTGGCAATACTGAGAATGGTATCGGCAATGGCGTTGAGTGAAATACGGTCGAGTGAGGCGGGTGAGTTATCTGTCTTGAAATATCCAATCGCCAACACCGCAAAGCCATGCGCCAATAGAGAATCGCGTTTGTCTTTCAGATAATTCCGTTCCCAGTCGTTTCCACCAGAGCCACCTCCAAAAGCAACCATCAATGGTTGTTGAGCACTATCACTTAGGTATAAATGAGTATCCATTTTTCCGTGGTTGTCTGACAAGGATGGTGTGCGCCATCCCATAAAAAAAAATAGGACGACTAAAATCAGTACAGCAATTCCTGTAATTTTCATTTTCATAAAAAAAAGTCGGATTTTAAAAATATATGATTGAAGAAATTCTATTAAGCAGCCGTAACACCTTCAGGTGATTTAGACAAATATTCATACCCACGATAAAGAACCAGTATCTCTACGACCACGGCAGGGATAAAGACCACATAGGAAATAAAAGAGAACACCACCGTGATAAGTAAGCAGCCCATCACAATTTCCAATATACCCGCTACACGCGAGAGTTCACCCATACTGTCTTGCAGCCGGATGAGTGATACTCCGAATACAATGGCCACTGCACCCATTATTACAGCAATCACTGCATACGGAATCCAAATGCTCTCCATGTCTTCCACCGAAAGAGAACTCACATCTAAAATCCCCTTGCTAATCGTAGCGATAATAAGTAAGTAGGACGCTACCCTCAACAACGAATTTTCAAATACGGCACTCAAGACAATAAATCCTCGTGCAAATAGTGCAAGCGAAATCACCATCACGACAATAAGACCTGTGTAGTTAGCATTCATCCGGAATCCCCAGTCACGACTGCCCAAGAACCAGGCAATGTCCATTGCCCCTAATATAACTTCAGAAATCAGATAGATCGCTCCCGCCAGTACGGCTATCAAGAGCGTGTTTCGGTTGGTGGTGGGTAAGGTGTTTTTTGGTGTTTCTATCACTTGGTTTTGGTTGGTTGAAAATGATTCATAACTCTCTCCAAGTGCTTCCAATAAAATTTTTATCGTAATCGTGCGTGGCAATACCTCACCCGCTTCGATGCGCTGAATAGTGCGTACACTCACGTGGCTTTTTTCTACCAACTCTTCCTGCGTCAGGTTTCTTTCTTTGCGTAAAGCAGTCAGTCGCCTGCCCAATTCCGGTTGTTGCATAACCATTTTTTAGAAGCACAATGTTACGTGTTTAACGATCACCCGTGAATTTACAGACACTATTTTCTCCCGTCATTTACCCGCCACTTGAGTGAAAAGACACGCCAATTCTGCTTTTTGAATATTTGCGTCAACATATGGATGGCGTCTATGAATGTGGGCAGAAGCCGGAGAAGTTAAATCAATGTCGTCCAGTAACCGTTAACTTGTCAGCGTGGGAAGTCCTTTTTTTAGTAAAGTGTCGCCCCTTAGATGCCTAAATTGTCCGGGGCCAGATTACTGCCAACGTCAATGTATGCATCGTTTAAATTTACCTTGGTGTTAGTAATAAATAAAATTTAAATGGCGTATACATGTTGTTGGCAGCAGTTTTACTTGGTCAAATCAGTTTCCCATTTCAGTTCTCCGTTAACCGCTGTGCAAATCCCAATTGCTCCCATTCTGTAGTCGTAACCCAAGTGAAACTCTATTTCCTTGTTGTCGATGAAGTCTGAAAGGACTTTGGAGGCGGATCTCATTCGTTTGAATAAGTCCTTTATTTCATTCAATTCTTTAAGCGCACTTACTTTGGTTATAGTCTCAAAGTCATTGGTGCGCGTCCAACCTGTCACAGACAAGTGGTTTTTATTTCTGCTCCCAAATGTCAAGTCTCCCACGTTAATAGGACGTCCGTCAGCAAGTAGTACAATGGCATCCTTGATTCTGAGTTCTAAATCATCTTTCTCCATTTTTTACTGTCGTTCAACTGAACGTCATGGGTAAAATTGCTGCCGACTTTTGGCTATAAGTCGTGCCGGTACACCAAACTAATCAAAATTATAATCACTCGTGCCTGCATGACTTATAGCTTGTGTTACCTCTCGTTGCTTATTTTCTCGAGATATGTTTTGACTTTTTCGTTCGAAATTACTAGGGTTTTCTCAGTAACAATATAGCTTCCGCTATATAGATTCATTCCGCCAATAGGGTCCCGTTCACCGTCACAACATATCCTTGTGCAAAGTTCGCTGTCAAATTCAATGGTTGTTTCTGTAAGGACGGGTTTTGCAGAACAACCATTAACATCTCGGTTAAAATGGAATGTATTTTCTCCAATTATCAAGAAAAAATCCATTGTCGGGGTTAATACGTCATTGTTAGTTTCAACTTTTACAACTTTCCATTTACCAAACACTTCATTGTGCTGTTGCTGCCCAAGTAGACTACTAACAAAAAATAGCATTATTAATAATAGTCTCATGTATTCGTGTTTAGGTTTGAGGTCCAGCCGTTTATAATTGCCTTCCAATGAGAGGTAACGTTTGTGCATAGGCAGTGTCGGGAATTCGAAGCGCGTCACTGTCCACGACACCAAACGTAATCTGAAAAACGAAACTACGAATTTACACTGAACCCCGCCATTGATTATGCACTTTGTTGTGCGCTGTACATTCTTATGCACTATTTGTTTTAAAGTCTCTAGGTTAATTTCACGTCAAACTATTGTAATCTATGGTCAACTAAAAAATCTTCCAAGTCAATGTCCGTCTGAGAATACGATAAATTATTAGTGCCATTCGGTTGATACAAACAAGTAAAGTGCCTCACATATTCCTTATAGTGTCCTCCCTTTCCGTCAGGAGCGCCTCTATCAATAATAGATTTCTCTAAAATAATTTTCCCATATGTTTCTCCATCTCTACTTAAAACAAAAAAGCCTTCCTCATTGCCTTTTAAAGTATACCGCCTCTCATAGCCAGTAGTTGGTGCGATTGTTTTTTCAAAAATAAAAGAGGAGTTTATTTCGTTTGTGTAAACTGGAATAATTCCACCACCTATGTTCGCGTGAATAACTTCTGGTTGCATTTCCTTTCTTTCAAGTTTAAACCAAAAATCACATTCAGTTGTGTCGGGTTTTGTTGATAATGTTTTGAGGTCAAATCCATACGTCTCCATTTTATCCAAATTCAATTTTTTATCAGCGCCCGAATATATTCTTACTCTTATGGACGGCACTTTGTTAGTAGTATCAAATGAATTAATGTTCGTGTTTAGTAGAGTAACCAATGTTGGATTAGGCTCCATTAGAGATAACTTCAAATTTACCTCAAGTTCATTGTCCTGAAGTTCATTGAAGCTTTTGCTTGGCAAGTATCCTTCTGTTTTTGAAGCCACATCAACTTGATGTCCTTTAGCAAACGTTGCTTTGTAATTACCATCTTTATCCGTAGTCAGAGTCTGTTTTTCAAATGAAGCATCGTCCAAGCTTGACATATACCAGCATAAAACAACTACCTCAGCGTTTTGAATTGGTTCTCCGGATTCACTAGTTATTTTACCTGAAACTAGAATATTGTGTCTGTCTTGACACGAACAGAACACTATTAAACTTATAAGTAATAAGAATTTTACTTTCATTGTGATCACTACTTTTTCCAAGAATGTATTGCGCACAACGTTTGGTATATGCGGTGTTAAAAATTCCTTTCAAATTAAATATACAATTTTTAATGCCGCATATACGGTGTTGTGCGCTGGCTTGTCCGTCACTGTCCATTGTCAATCGGTCCACACATACTCTCTTGTCACACCTTGTCGTCTAATGGCCTTTTCAATCTCACTCATTTCATACTCTGAAATCTGTTTGTCCGCGGTAACATGAACGTCAATCCATTGATTTATCCAGCCCAGAATTCACAAGGCTGTCAATTGTATTTTTTAGCTTTTCTTCAAAGTCCGTCTTGTCAACTACTTTATTGTCGATGGTAAATCTCCCAACGTCTATGCCAACCGAAATGATCTTTTTGTCTGAACAAGAAGTCAGCAATACCAACAGTATCAGGTGTGTCAAAAGTCTCATTTTCGAATTATTATCGCTAATTCTACTCTGTCCGAGGCAAGCTTGCGCGCAACGTCGATGTATGCGTAGTCTAAATTTACCTTAGTGTTAAAAATGATAAAAATTTAAATGACGCATACATGTTGTTGGCGGTAGTTTGGCATCACTGTTATTTTCACTTTGACATTGTAATCATTAAAAATATCAACATTGCCAGAAGAATAGTCGCCAGGGAATATGTCAATAAAGTCGAGTACGTCTTAGTTTTAGATTTTTCGCCAGCAAGCCTAAACCGAATAATTTCGAGGGACTTTACAAGCAATACTGTGGGAATAACTATTCCCAGAGTCAACAAAATAGCAATCCATATAAAAATCTCTCCTGAATGTACATTCAATCCCGTGGAAGAAGTCGCAAATAAGTAGGAACATAAAATACTTGCCAGTCCTAATACTGGATAATAGATTCCCTTGTTGCTAATCTTAAATTTCATTTCTTCCATTCCACTCAGTCGTTACCCTGGCCAAATTAACGCTGACGTTTGTGTTTTTGCAGTGGTGCGATTTCGAAGCTGCGTCCTGTCCCCGAAACAAAAACGTTGAACGAAGATAAAACTTTGAGCTACACGTTACCACACCATTGCAGAAACATTTTGTTGTGGGCTGGCCGCTGTCTCACCAATCACTTTATTCTTTGTCAATGCTTAATATTGTGTTTAACAAGACATTTGCTCCATTGGTCATGTCCTCGGCTTTAGTAAATTCATTAGGCGAGTGACTTATGCCTCCCGCGCTAGGCACAAAAATCATAGCCATTGGCGCAATCAGCGACATATTTTGCGAATCATGAATTGCTCCGCTTTGCATAAACTTAGTGGTGAAACCTAACCCCTTGGCAGATGAATTGATTTTACTTTGAAGTAAGTTGTTGGCTAAGGCAGGCTTAATCACAAACTGCGGTTGAAAACTGATTTTTGTTTTAGAGTCAGAGGCGATTACGTCAGCGCGTTTTTGAACTTCGGCAAACAACATCTCCACCTTTTCCATTGATAAATCACGAATCTCCAAACTCATCACAACCTTACCGGGAATGACATTGCTTGCACCTGGGTAGGATGAAATCTTACCAACCGTTCCTACCTGTTTTCCTTGCACTCCATTAATTACCTCGTTAACCGCTATTACTAATTTAGAAGCAGCAAGCAATGCGTCCTTTCGAATATTCATCGGTGTTGCTCCTGCATGGTTAGCAAAGCCTTCAATCGTTACGTCCCAATCCATCATTCCAACTATACCTTCAACTACGCCAATCTGAATATTTTCATTTTCTAAAATCCCACCCTGTTCAATGTGCAATTCTACAAATGCATGGAGGTCTCCTTTTTTTCTGAGGCATGATTGAATATTGTCTGGATTACCACCTATCGCTTTGATTCCCTCTGCCATTGTTAAACCGCTTTGGCTTACTTTTTGTAATCCCTCATCTGTAAGTAAACCAGCCAGTGCTTTGCTACCAACGGTTCCGCCTTCTTCGTTACCAAAAATTATTACTTCGAGTGGGTGATCGGTTACTAATTTATTTTCACTGAGTATCTCAATTACCTCTAAGGCACTGATTGAACCCAAAGTCCCATCATAGTTACCACCATCTGGAACCATGTCAATATGCGAACCGAAAGCAATAGGTTTTAATGATTGATTTTTTCCTTTTCGTTTGCCGATGATATTTCCACCTGCATCAATGCTTACCTCAAGTCCAGCCCTTTTCATTAACTCCATATACCAAGTACGTCCGTCAATGTCGCCTTTTGTATATGCAACCCTGTAACCGTGGCCTTTTTCGTCCCTACCGAATTTGGCTAGTTCCATGATGCGACTTTCAATACGCTGTCCGTTTACTTTAAGTGTATTGTTTGTCTTAATACTTTTACCATTCAACTGAATGGCACCAAGAAAGCTTACACTCAAGGCTGTTAAGGCCGATTTTTTTATAAAGGTTCTTCTCTGCATGTCAATAGTTTTAAAACACTAGGCTGCTGGTTATTTACTTTAATATTTTGGAGTTTTTTGTCAAGGGTCAATATGTCGTAGTCAGTCCAGCGGCTTGACCACAACGTTTAGCTAAAAGCAGTTGCGGGTTTAGAAACTACTTCCCTGTCTACGTTGCAAATTAAAATTAGTTGTTACAATCTTCTTTACCAGCACCTAGCCCCGCAATTGCTTTTAGCTTTTGTTAGCGGCTTTTTCCTCCCCAGGCTATTCTAACTGTGCACCGTGGCCCAACATTGTTGGAAAACTAAACCTGCCCGCTATGGCATATACATATGTTATTCAATCGAATTCAGACTGATTTTATTTCAATTTGTTTGCACTTCGTAACTCAATTATTGCAAGTGTGATTACAATGGAAACCTCAACTAAGATATAGGTCCAACCTAAAATTGTTATAGTGTTTGTGTGATAAAAGGCCAATCCAATTGAGAGACAACAATACAACAGATTCATAATTGCAATTCCCTTTAAGAAGAATCCGATATTAATACTATCTTTTCTATAATTAAGAAAATCATAAATCGCAAAAAAGATCGGTAGTATTGCAAGAAAATAAAGTGTTGAAGAAGGAATTCCAAAAATCCTCTCCAATCTTACCAAAACAACTCCTAATAAAATAGCTGACAGAATTGCACCCAATCCATCTATTAAGAATATTCGTTTCGGTTCTAATTCAATCATTCCAATGAATTGCTTCAGCATATGCATTGTTGTCGGCCGTTAATATTCTCCGCTTGTTTTTTTATTGCTTTCAATATCTCTCTTCGTATCCAGGAACTAAATGGTTTAATAATTGTCCAGTAGGTTTTAAACTTCTTTTTTGTCTCGGGCGTCGGACAGAATATTCTTGTCTCAGTAGCTTAATCTTGTTTTAAAATCATTGACTCTCTGTTAGTTCAAAATTCCATGTTGATTTTGCGAAGTCTGACTTGTCAAAGTTTATGAATTCTTCTGGTTTAAATCTTTTCAGTCGACCAGTTGGAGTCCAAAATTGTCCAATGAGTCCTATTATTACTTCCTTATTGGGTACTGCCTCCAGTTTTACAAAATTAATTTTCTCAAGTCCTTTTAATGTTAAACTCTCTGGAACAGGAATACCTCTTAACTTGAAAAGCCAATAAATTATTCTGGATTTCTCAAAATTCAATGTCTCTACTACTGGCATACACCTTGTCAAACGGTGCATTGATTTCAATGAATTCCGATGTAGAAAAGTCAGCTTGATGTAAATATTTGTCCTGTAACATTGTCTGATTGTCCAATTAATTGCCGCATATACGGTGTTGTGGGCAGTTTTTGACTTCACTCAATCTAATTTTAAAATTATGTTCTTTAATTCTTTTTTGTCCTTGTAGCCACCGTTAATCTCAGGGTCGGCCAATTCGAATATTAAATCTTTCGTCTTCTCGTCAACGGCTAATTTGTCCGCCAGGGTCAAACAGTCACAGATGTAAGCTAATGCAATACTTGACAGTCTGCCGTCAATAGCTAAGTCTAATAGTTTCTTGAATTTTAATTTATCTAAAAGGATGTTCTCATCCTCTTGGAACCTCAAATCAATTGTCGAACCTTTTTTATTCATTAGTGTCCGATAATTTTCAACTTCGTCAGCGATTGATAACGTAAAGTCATCAACGGTGATTTTGTTGTCCAGAAGTTCGTTTAAGTCTTTCGCTGTCATTTCAAAAATTGCCTACAACGTCGATGTATGCGTCGTTTAAATTTACCTTGGTGTTAAAAATAATAAAAATGTAAATGACGCATACATTGTTGTTGGTGTCTGCCGCACTTACTCCGGCTGTTCTTCGTTGTCAACTTTACTTCTCGTCCATTGTCCTCCAATTGAGTCGCGGTCCGCTGCTTCACCATAGTCCAAGTCAAAAACGTCATTCAATGTTTTGTCCCGTAACACCAACTCCTCAAGAGCAACTATTTTAATGTCTTCCGGCATTTGGTCACCTGTCAGGAATTGCCAGTCTCCGTCATGTTCGTGAACGACTCTGAGTATCGGTTTACGAAGCTCTAACCATTGTCTTGTCGTGAATGCTGCTACATTCCTTGGTTCTCTAAATTTGAAATCCACGTTTCTGTCAAGGAGTGGTTGTTTGTAAATTAATTCTTCTTCAAATTTTTCCTCCCACGGGAATTTGTCATTTCGGTCTGTCCATAAAAGTTGTAGTGCTTCAAATTTTACACCCTTGTAGTGTTCTAATGCCACTCCGAAATAATCGTCAATATTTCTCTCGTCAACTTTTAAAAATATTGCCTTGCTGTCTTTAAAGATGTTCGTGTAGTCCTCTTTAATTTTAATTCTAGCCCCGTGTTTAATTATTTCGGCAACGTCATTAATTATCGCGTGTACTAAGTCATTTCGCAATCCAAAACAAATAATCTCGGGGTGGTTGTACGTCTTCCACAGACCAATGCTATAAGCAAATGATGGATTGTAACCTTCTGAATTAACCATAATGACTTGAAGCCCAAATTTTTCAATATTCGACTTGGTCTTGTCCAATAATTCTTTTTTGTCAACGCATTTATGTTCGTTATTGTCGGTCATGTCTGTTGTCGTCACTGTGCTGTGCGGTTGCCACCAACGTCTTGATATCGGTCGTTTTGCCTTACCTTAATTTAAAAATAAGTAAAAAAGGCAAAATGACCTATATCTGTTGTTAACTGCTGGGCGTTGCCTGTTCTTAGCTTAAGTAGCACAAATAAATTGCAAAATTTAGCATTCCTTTTAATTCCTCTTTGCTCAACTTGTGATACTTTCTTTTGTAATCACTTATGATTTTCTCAGAGGCAAAGTCAGCTAGGTCAGTGGAGTCCGATTTTGATTTATGAAAGTACCTAGATTTGTTTCTCTTTGATATCTCTAAAAACAAATCGATTTTGAATTGTCTTATGTAGTCGACTTTGTCCTGATTGTACTCGCCAAGCTTGTGGTACTTAAGCCGTCTCCTAATCTTTTTCTCAATTTCTTTCTTTTCAGAGGAATCAATCTCATACGCCAAAACCATAAAGCAAGCAAGATAGTAAGTCTGAATTTTGTCTTCTTTCATTTGTAATTTGACGTCATTGTCACCGACGCCTTGCAGCCAACGCATACATATTGTTGTGTGTAGTGCTTAGTCGCTAAGATCTTGAAATTTTAAAAATTGTTTTTTTACTATTTTTCGGATTACTACCTTGTCAATTTGCAAATTGGCAACCTTAGAATTATTTTGAACGGTAAGTGATTCAAGTAACTTTTTCTGATCCGGTTCTTGCCACACTTCGACGTTAACCTCAATTAAAAATTGAGATACAACCTTGTAATTATAGAATTTGCAGTTTTGATTTTTTAATGATTCCAGCAAAAAATATTTACCGGGGTTGACCAATTGTTTATTTCCTTTAAATACCCTAACCAAAACGTCATTAATTAATTTTTTGAGTAAATCCGACTTTCTATTAGTTAACTCCAATATTAGTTCCTTTTCAAGCCAACCAACCCTCTTTGTTAGCTCCGTTTCCGTAGTCGCCTTAACATAACATTTATCTTTTTTGAATACTGTAAATCGAGCTATTTTATACTCCTTTGTTTTTAACTCAATTGAAATAATTCCTTTTTGATATAAGTTGTATAACGTATCAGTCATAATTTCGACTGCCGTGTCGATGTGCTTTTCAAAGATATGCCATGAGTGGAGATTAAAATGAGTATCCACGATGACGAATAATCCTGTTTCGCTTACGATCAAATCCTTATCTATATCCAAAATATCAGTAAGTTATTTTTGGCTTTTCATGCATTACACACAATGTCAGTATATGCGGCGTTAAAAAATCCTAATATCAAAATACAATTTTTAATGCCGCATATACAATGTTGGTGGCTGTGCCTGCAGTGACCAGCTATTCGATCACCCCAAACGTCTTTTGTGAGTAGTCTATTTGATCCCTTAGAATATCTCCACAAGGCAATACGACCCACTCGTTACCATCTATACCGAATTCCGACACATATGATCCGATTACAACATTATCCGCGGTAACGAAGAAAACGATGTCAGATCTTTCACTTTCATATTTAAAACCATCAACTACTCTAAAACTATACACATCATCATTTCCATTATTTCGGATAAGACGATAAATTTTGTCGACCTTTATTTGTTGAACGGCTGACTCTCTACTTACGAGTTTAAAAGTTACAGAGTAACTATTGCCTTCCTTCGCATTAAAATCAAAGTATCTAATGTCATTTGTCACTAGACTGTCAAAATCCAAATAAATCCCATTATTCTCTCGGTAAAATTTACCAGTGAATTGATAATATTCATGATTCAACGAGAAGTCTCCTCTGAAGCTACACAAGTCATTCTCTGAAGAACTGATTTTTCTGAGAAACGGAGCTTTACAACTATCCAAATCAATCAACTTAAATTCGCATGGGAATGCTCGTCTTTCAGTGCAATTGACTCCAATTATCAGAAGTATAAAGTAGATAAATGAAACCCGCATCTCTCAAGTTATAAGTTCAATGCAATCCTTGATCATGGCCACCAACGTTTATGTATGAGAAGTGGCCCTGAGCAAAAATATAAAAAAGTCGTCCTTGTCAGGGCCATTTCTTATACATTTTGTTAGCGGCAGTACTTCCCCTTTTCTGTCGGATTAAATCTAATAGGGTACTCATAGTAAACAGGATCATATTTACCATCGTCTCCCCTTCGTGGTCGCCACTTTGGCATCTTTCTTATCAATCTTAGTACAGCGCTGTCATATTCGTTTGAAAATGATTTTGTAATTCTTACACTGTCAGCCTGTCCCGAAGGAGATATCCTAAACCTTACTTTTACCAACGGGTACGGTGGTTCTAGATGCGTACCGTCAGGGAATTCCAAATTGCAAACCGTATATCTGAGTAGATCCCCGTCGTTGACTCCGAATTTATGTGGAATGTTTGTAAGTCCTATTTTGTCAAGTGAGTCATAAATTACTTGGACCGAGTCAATCGGATTAAATTTAAATTGTTTTTCAAATTCAACGATCATACTTTCATTAAAGCAAAATCGAAATACGATGTCCTTCTCAGTGAATCCGATAACATGAAGATTAAACTTGTCCTGAAGTAAATGAATAGGTGTCTCGGAGCTGTCTGAGGGGTAAAATGCAAACAACTCGAATTTATTCTTTTTAAATCTCTTGCTTGCGCTGTCGGTTGCTACTTGACAGATTGAGTCATTGAATTTCTCTCTACCTCTGTATAATGTATCAAGACTCAAATACCTGTCCTTTGTCGATAACACAATTGATTCCTGTTTTGTCCCACAAGACAAAAGGACCATTCCCAAAATCACTACATTAATTCTCATCGCTATATGTATTGCCGCTAACGTCAATGTATATACCGTTTAAATTTTCCTTGGCGTCAAAAAATACTAAAAATTAAATGGCGTATACATGTTGTTGTAAGCCGTTTTTGTTTCTTCTAATTTCTCTACCACCATTCGTTGTCATCGATTTGATACGAAGCGACAATCCCTGATTTTGCCTTCTCATTTTCATCTTTCTCATATCAAGTCGAAAGTTGAATCGCGCAAACAGATTCTCCAATTTCAGGTCCTTCGTAAGCCAGTATCCTTTTATATTCAAATTTTGAACTATCTAATCGTGCGCTCTGAAAATATCCGTCACCACTGAGCAAAAAAACTTTTCCATTTTTATTGAATTTCAGATAGCCTGAAAATCCGTCATTTATTCCCGAATATGTTGCCCATAATTTCCCAGTACTCCTTTCCTGTCCTTTCTCGTAAGAAAATGTGGTCTTTCCGCATTCGTCTATTCTTGTAATTGTAATATCATCGTATGCATACTTCACTTCAGTGTGTATTCCACAGCAGGATGTAAATATTAATGTTAAGAACGGTAGATATTTGGTCATCATTTAGAAATGGCTTACAACGTCTGGCTATGAGGCGTTTGCCTTTCCAAAATAAAAATAAACATTAAAAGGCAAATGACTTATAGCTTATGTTGTGCGCAGTAAATTAACGAAATTCCGCTATTAGAGCGGCAATTCCTATAGTCAAACATATCATTGCATATACTAGGTTCAGGGCTTTCTTTGAGTACCGTTCAAAGAGCCATTCAAAAGTTGTTTGTGTGTCAATACTCATCCAGAGCGGTTCCAGGTTAAGGGCAAAGGCGAAGATTGAAAGTAGTCCACTTAGGGTGAATGCAATTCCAACTCCGAGAATTGTTCTATCGAAGTAGATCAAGAGTAACATCCCAGCAAATACAATTACATTTGCGGCTCGGATCTTACTCTCAGCTGTCGTTAGAAACTTCATCGTCCTTTATGTATTGCGCACAACGTTTGTGCATATGACGGCTTGGGTTTTTGAAACAGGTCATTGTCGGCCAAAACTAAATGAAGAAACGAACACTACAAACTTATTGATCACCCCAAGTTGGGGCATATGCACTTTGTTGTGCGTTCGTGCTTCTCGCCCAACTTTAGTCAGACGTCACTTGAAATAATCTCCTTGTCATTTTGAAATAGGTTCAACACCCAATCTGGTGCTTTTTTTTCCAAGTTCCTCACTCCTATATTTTTCAGTATCTCCAACAGAATTTGAGGTTTATCCTTTCTCCAGATCAACGCTCTTGTAACACCTATGGCTTTTATCTCTCCTTCTTGCTCGAATTTATGTACATTATAAATCCATTTCTCGTCCCAGCCGGCAGTTATAAGTCTAACATTAAACTTTGTCCATAATTTAAGTGGCTTTCTGTAAACTATTTTTTGTGAGCCAAGTGTCGGAGCAAGGCCTTTTAATATAATTTCCTTATATAGTTTTGAACGTGCAATCAGCTCCCAACGTACTAAGTCCATATAAGCCGCATATTTGAATGCTGTCATTACACGTAGTCCGTCACAGTCGAAGAGACGAACGCTAAACGTTCTCGTTAATTCATCTTCAACATCAACTTGCTGTTGAAAATTTCTTTCAACTAGAATTCTAATTATCCGATACCAATAGTACAACATATAATTTCCTCTTTAGAAGTCCTTAATAGTCCCGGAGGCATGGCGCACAACGGTGTGTATATAAAGCGTAGGCGGTGTAAATAGCACTTCATTGTCCACCATTAGACAATAAAATTACTTGCAGAAATTGTCACAACAAAATGTACCCGCCTATGATTTATATATGATGTTATGCACTGTGCCGCGCATTGCACCGCGCATTGCACACTCTTAACCACACGGATGACAGAGCTTTGGTTGTGCGGTGGAATGTGCGGCTTTGGCATTGGTGTGGTTTTCGAAGGATCATCCTAAGTCTAATCTGCTGTTTGTTGTCGTATCCAGTCGGATATTTTTGTCAAAGCCACTGGAGCAAATGTTTGTTCTATTTTGCCGTATTCATCGGGCATACCTGTCACACATTCTTGAAAAGCATGATTTAATCCAGGAACTTTTTCGATCGTTACATCCTGATTTCCGCCCACCATTAAGGCGTGCTTTATTCCCTCCAAGTTCGATTCTGACGGAACCTGTACGTCCTTATCTCCATTTAAAGCGAGCACTGGGCATCTGACTTTTTGCAATGTTGCTGTCGGATCATATGTTAAAAAGAATTTAAACCACGGGCTAGAAAGCATTTCGATGTGTTTTGAAATGAAGTCGTCCTTTGACATTCCCGGTGGAATAGCATATTCCGGGATGTCTTCATAATTATTCTTACTGAATTCGATCAACTTTGCTTTTGCTGTTTCGGTCTCATTCGAGTTGACCACTATCTGTATCATCTGCTCCGCGTGGCTTCTTGATTTCTTAATTTCAACTTCAGAAAGTCCCATTTTCCCCTCAAGTAATTCTTGTCTGTCTAACAACAGTTTTGCGCCTGGAACGCCAGGTCCAGCCAATAAAACAATAAAGCTCACCTCACTGATTCTAGCGGCAACCATTGGTGCAATCATCGCTCCGTCACTGTGACCAATTAGACCGATTTTGTCCTTTTTTATTTCTTTCCTTGTTGTCAAATACTCAACGGCACTTTCTACATCATAAGAAAAATCCAGTGAAGTGCCCGTACCAAAATTTCCTGTTGATTGACCAAAACCACGGTCATCAAATCTCAGAACTCCTATTCCGTTTCTTGCCAGATAGTCGGCTAAAACTAAAAAGGGACGATGTCCTGCAAATTCAGAATTTCTATTTTGTGGACCACTGCCAGAAATCAAAACTACCACAGGAAAATTTCCGTCTTTTGACGGCAAAGTTAATGTTCCGGCAAGGGTAACATTAGCGGAATCATTTTTGAAAATAACGTCTTCGGTGTAGTAACCATACGGCATAGTTGGATCCTGCGGCCTCTGTTTTTTCGATCCGTCATTACATGAAATGGCTAAAACCACTACGATAATTGAAGTAACTATCCAAGCGGCAAAAATACACGGTGTCTTTTTCATCGTTAGTTTTTTAATTCTCCAGTATTGAGCTGGATCAATTGGCTCTTTTGCTTGCTTTGGTGTCGCAATGGACGCGCGGCATTGTGCACAACGCTGATGTATGCGTCGTTTAAATTTTCCTTGGCGTTAAAAATACTAAAAATTTAAATGGCGTATACATGTTGTTGTAGCTCGTGCGCATCAACCGTCAATCTTTTCAAGGTCCTTCTTCTTTGGTGTCAGTCCGAAGTCAAATCCAATTATTGCTCCTGACAATGGTAATGCAACTGCCAAAAAGTTTGTCAGTCCGTGAGGCATTCTGTTTCCAATTGAAGTGATGAGTAAATAAAATCCTAAAAGTCCCATTATCAGTCCTAGCACACTTTGAAGGAAATATTTGATAAAGTCTGTCTGCCTGCGGTTACGTTTTAAAAATTTGTAACCGTCAAACCCTATCCCTGTTTGCATTCCGACGTATCCGCCTATCACAGCAGACATGATTTCTGGAAATAGGTCCAAATGCATTCCTATTAATTCAAAGTATAGAATAATTAAGAGTGCTGTAACTATCGCTCCTACAAGTCCAAATCCCAATCCAATGAGAATTTGTCCGGCGATCAATCCAAATTTTTGATAATTGTTCATGGTCTAATTTGTCCGGCGCATGAGCTACAACGTCTAGGCTATGAAACGTATGCGTTTAAATACCTACATCGTTGTCCCACGTTGTAAACCGAAATTTAACAGCACACACTTTGAGAACCTACAATACAGCATATGTTTTATAGCTATTGTTGCCGGCTGTTGGCTTCACCGCGTCAAACTAATCGGTTTCGCTCTAGGGGCGTACTCCAATTCTACCAACTCCTTGTTCATTTTAACGTCCGCAGTATTAGCGCTTACTGCCACAACCAATTTGTCGACTGCTAACGCACAAGCTGTTATTCGAGGGTGCTTTGCACTGGTCGACAAAAGCTGTTTCTAAATATGATTTTATAGTTTTGTTCGCTTACGTACCTCCACATACTGTTCGATAGTCCCATTTTGTAATCACGTTTTCGACGTCCGCCATACGTAATCCTTAATGATAAACATCTCAAGAAAGTAAGAAAATCCTGGGCATTTTTTGTCGGCAATTTCGTTTGTCTTTAAGTCTTGTTCTTCCTCTGTCAACTCCAGCAATACAGCCTCCGACGAACTCAAAAATCGTCCGTCAATTTTCTTAGCATAAACTACTAAGTCCTCGTTCATGTCTGAACTGTTCGTTATTACTCTCTTTAAATCCATTTCTCTATTGTCATTAATTCTTTTGGAGATTTTATTTTCCAGCGTATGGCCGCCAACGCTAGCATATAAGGCGTGCCGGCAGACCAAATTAATAATTATTCAATAATTCTGCCGGCATGACTTATATGCATTGTTGTAGGCAGTTTTGTCATCCCACACTTAATAAAACAACTTGATTGTCCCCGGTCAACAGGTCCAAACTGTATTGCAGAGCCTTAATACCTTCGATCTCGGCTTTTGCCAATTCAGGATCATCATTTTCAGAAAAGTCCTTATTAAATGCAATTAGTTCGTCTGTGCTGAATTTGTCAGCATCCATACTTGTCAAGGTATGCCTGGCGTTGGTCATAGGTCAAAATGATTGTAGAGTTCTGTCGTCTTTCAACAATAGAATTTTGCAATGTCGTCATATTTACTTTTCAACAAGTCGATTCCTTTGTTCTCCGCGAGGAAGATCAATAGGTCTGCGAAAATGTATCCTGAGTATCCAAAGTCCTTCAGTTTTTTGGAATTTGAGTTCAAGTACTCCCAATAGGTGTCTATTGTCTTCTTGCTGAAAAGTTTCTTTTCAATCTTGATTTCCGCGTTGTCCTGGAGTTCATTCAATTTGGATGTCTCAATAAGTCTAAAGTCGGCTATGGCTGACATGGTCTGATTTTTATATTTTGATTTTAGTATGGAGTCGTTGTCCAACAAAATTGCCTACAACGCCGATGTATGCGGCCGTTTAAATTTACCTTGGCGTTAAAAATATTAAAAAATTTAAATGGCGCATACATGTTGTTGTGGGCCGTTCAATTCTACTCACATCTGATTAAATACTCCTTCATAATCCGTTGGATAGACTACCTCGTAGTTCCAATCGTCCGCCGATGCCATTATTCGCTTCGCAATCAGTACATGGTCAACTAAATCCTCCTCTTTCAATAATTTCATTACTTCTTCGTTCGCGTTGTCCCAGTTGTCAACAAAGAATAACATATTCCCGCCTGCTCCCATGTCACCTGCAAACCATTCCCCGAGGTTATGCATTTTCAGTCTGTGGTCAATCTTTTCTTCTATCTCTTGTCTTAAATTCAAAAATCTTAAGGCGTCAAAATTCCCCATTGAAGAGTCTGGTACTATTTGAATAAAAATCACGTCTCTGTCGTCAGTTAATTGTTTCACAAAGCCATTTTTTTCAATTGAATTCCTAATTGAGTCTAAAAGCGTGTTGTTGTTCTTAATTACTTGCTTGTCGATAAACTTCTGATGAGTAAGCGCATAGTCCCCTAGGAATATTTGTCCGGTTAGAACTACCAGAGCGGAACTGGTTGTTAAAATTCTCTTGAACTCAATCGTGTCATTCGATTTTCTGTAAAATGAATGAGAAATATAGCCATCAGTCTTACCGAAATTTGTCAGTCTTTTTTCATGAGGTCGATATGTGCAACTCGTTAGAGTCGTCAGTCCGATAATTGTTATTAATACGTGCTTCATTGTCCTAATTGAATGGCCCACAACGGTCAGTATATAAAGCGTATGCGGTATAGAAACCAAATCGCTATCAACCGTTGGTCGATAAATTTACTTGCAGAAGTTGTGATAAAAAAATGAAACAGCATATGATTTATATACCCGTGTTGTGCGTAGTTATTTTTCCTCCCAGTACCATTTTTGTCTTACTAATTCCGGGTCATCTTTGTAGGCGTCTATATTCTCTTGTTCTAATTGCTCGTCCCACGTAAATTCAGTTTTAATCTGTCCATCTCTACTAATTCTAATAAGCGCTCTATTCCATTTATTTTCGCCGTTCTTCGTAGTCGTCTTGTGAAAGCTTTCGATTTCACTAGTTAAATTGCTGCACTTTAATTTTCCAACTTGTCTCAGGTTAACTGGAATAGAGTCATTATTGTCTAGAATGAATTCACCACCAAAGAAAACAAGTCCTGGTTGCATTTCAATTCTGAACTCTGTCCGAGTTATGAACTTCTCTAATGGATTTGGCTCTGATAGGAATGAGCAAAGTCGTAACGGCTGAATTGTAATACGTGAACTTCATCGTCAGTCGATCATCTCGTAAGTACCCTGCAACGCTCGACCTATGGGCGTGCCAGCTCACCTTAGAGTATAACAACTAATACAAACGTGCCTGAAGCCGTATATTTGTTATGCGCTGCTACGTTCATTGTCTCCACATTTCGCATCGTCCAGAGTTGTCGTTTGCGTTGCATAACTTCGAGTCCGCTTCTCTTAGATTTGTCTGCACACAATTCCCAGTCGCCTTTAGATACATCAGCTTGAAACCAAAGAGGTAAACCAAAAATTGGATCTGCTGCCTGTCCCTTGGTCTCATATCCAATTTTGTATTCTTCATTTTTGGGTTTATAAGTCCGAGTAGTCCCACAGTGAGGGCATGGGATTGTTATTTCGTCAACTTTTTCCTTTTGGTTTGGGCTTACGGTCTCAAACTCCTTTCCGCAATTGTCGCAATGTCTTTTTACTATTGATTTGTACCTCACTTGATCGATAGACTTTTCCGAGTGCATACAATTCCTGCAAGTCAATTTTCCATTGTCTCTCCCGTAGGGACCGTCAACTGTCACTAACGCCTCTCGTCTACACTTAGGGCATTCAACAACAAACTCCTTCATGTATGATTGTCGAACGGTAGGCGGTCCCGAATATCTAAATTTTCGTCTGTCATTTGCTTAATCAAAATCTTCTCCGTTCAGAAGAAATGGCGCACAACGTCGATGTATGCGTCGTTTAAATTTACCTTGGTGTTAAAAATAATAAAAATTTAAATGACGCATACATGTTGTTGGCCGCTGTGGTTCGTGGTCACACCGATTTTAACATTTATTGTCCGTTAACCTCGTCAAATCCCTTTTTCTCCTCAATAATTATTGTCCTAAACTTGAATTTGTCTCCTTCAATTTTAAGTCCTGAAGTCTGTCAACATGATATCTATCCAAATGCGGGAGTGAAATTTCGAACATCGTTGCTTTATTTCCCATTTAATTCTCTGTCATGACATTGTTGATTAATCACTCGATCAATGGGTATTCTGTAAGACTAGAAATGTCAGTTTTGCTTTTAATCGTGGACGAAAGAGGTTGTACTAAATGTATATTTTGTGTCCGCGAGATCTCAATTCTTTGAACAATTCAATAGTTCCTTTTCTTATTCCTAATCCCCGTCAGCTTTTGCATTAAATTCTGCTCCTCAGTTCTCAAAAGTTTTTGTTCCCGGAATTAAAGTGTCATCTAAATCAAATGATATTGTCATAGTCTACTCTGTCCACACGCCATTGCGGCTAACGCCTAGCTATAAGACGTATGCGTGTAAATACCTACATCTTTGTCCCACGTTGCTGCCGAAATTTAATAGCACACACGTTAAGAACCTACAATACAGCATATGTATTATAGCTGTTGTTGTGGGCAGTTTTCATTTCACTCTATACTTAATTATTACTTCGTCACCCATGAAGAAAGCTTTCTCATCCTTTTTAGAGAATACTATATTCTTGTCATGAGTTATCTCAAGTGTTCCGTTATCAACCCATTGAGCAGAAATGTTTTGGTTTGGTTCATTGAAATATAAAATCGAACCACCTCCATTGTCCCACATTAGAAGTCCACTTGTGTGAATGTATTTTTTGTCACCAAATTCTTCTCCAATGTCGAGCGTCTTTCTTTTGTCAGGAGATACCAATTTTACAATTTCTACTTTCTCAATTCAAACTTCTTCTTTATTCTCCTTTTTGGTTTTTCCCTTTCGGTCGATATCGTTTTTAAGAACCTATCAAGGCTGTCTTTTCTTTTCTTAATCAAGTCGTCCGTTGCGCCTAATTCTTTCCATAACTTTAAGTCGCTTCCGCTATCAATAACACCTTTTACTTTTTCAAAAGTTTCCTTGTCCAGAGTCTTTGTCTCCCACTGAGCTTTACCAAGTCCGAAGAGGGCATTGTTTTTGCCGTCAGTGTCATTAAAATAGTCACTGTAGTCTGAAAGAATGTCCAGAGTAATTTGTCTTGGTTCGTCACCAGAATTGTAACGCTCCATAAAGGCTGAGTAAACGTCAAGGTAAGTGTCGTTACTTTCTATCGATGTGTCCCAAGTCCCCATAATTGTTTAACGCTACTTTGTCCAATGAAAATTGCCCACAACGTCTCGATATAAGACGTATGTCCTATATATCTTTATTGGTCTCTAAGGTAACTCCTCCCAATAAATTATCCAAAGGACTTTTCAAGCGTTCAAAGCCTCGCTTTGTTACATGCGCGTACCGCTCCGTTGTTTTTGAATTTTCATGACCCAGAAGGGTTTGAATATACCGCAAGTCGGTACCGTTCTCAAGCAGATGTGTGGCAAAACTATGACGTAAGGTGTGTGCACTGATATTTTTTGTAATACCCGCAAGACGGCCGCTTCGCTTAACAGTTTTGTTGACGCTGCGTGCACTGTAGGGAATCCCCGGTGCGCCTTCGAAAACCTTTTCTGCAGGAAGGTAATGCTTCCGGTATTGTACCAGATACTGATACGCTACTGTTGACAATATGGTGATCCGGTCCTTCTTTCCCTTGCCGCCGCGAATGTTAATAACTCCTCGTATTGGATCGAGGTCCGTCCAGGTCAGATTGAGTAATTCGCTTATGCGAAGTCCCGCGGAATAAATTAAATATAGTATGGCTCGGTGCTTCATATTTTTGGTGCGATCAAAAAGCAATTTTACTTCGTCCTCACCCAATACAGTGGGCAAAGTAATTTCCTTTCTCGGCCGTTCAGCATAATAAACTCTTCGTTCACCCTCCTGAACATGCTCTAAATAAAATTTTATGGCATTTATCGCCTGATTTTGCGTTGATATGCTAACTTTTTTTGTCTGTATCAGATGCAAAAGGTATTTCTCAATAAGTTGGCTATCTAATTCAGAGATCGTTTTTGGATGGATATGTTCCAAAAATTTACGGAATTGAATGACGTAATTATCGTAGGTGGCGGCACTGTAGCGCATTCGGATCAATTTGTCCGTGTAACTTTGCGGTACAGCAATCGATATTCGCTGAGCTTGTGTTGGGAAGACTGATGATGTTACGCAAACATGCTGCTTTAACACATTTTCAAGGCGCAGAAGGTTCTCTTCTGTATACAACACGTAAAAACTCTTGTGTGTCTTCGAATATACGCGGCCCGGAAAGTTTTGAACAACCTTTAAAAGCATTCCGGACAATTTCCCACGGATTACGATGCAGAGATGATCTCGATGCATTATTGGCTCTAATAATATCATGACTAAAGCTAGAAAAGCTTGAGTCACCTAATCGATGTAAAGTATTTACTTTCGATTGTATTCGGTTACTGTCGTTTGTAAACGGATATTATCCGTTTGTTGTCATTTGTAAACAACTAATACAGATTGACTTTTGAATCGGCTGCGAAAAACCTTCGATATGCCGGGCGGCTGCATCGTTCCGAAATTTCACAACGAAGTGTGGAGCGAAAACCCCAATTAACGGATAACGGATAACAATTAACAATTAACAATTAACAATTGACTGATAACGCCTCAAATAGAATCAAACAACCCCGGAAGCTTCGACGACGGCGGCACGATCTTTAAATGTTTATACGCCCGGTCCGCCGCTTC
This sequence comes from uncultured Bacteroidota bacterium, assembly GCA_963813425.1. Lineage (GTDB taxonomy): Bacteria > Bacteroidota > Bacteroidia > Cytophagales > Cyclobacteriaceae > Chryseolinea. The sequence goes on along the minus strand of CAWEZB010000008.1, from coordinate 130,614 downwards.
TCTTCCTCGCGACGTACGTTTAATATATCCTTCCTGAATTAAAAAGGGTTCATACATCTCTTCGATGGTTTCGGCTTCTTCACCTACCGCAGTGGCTATTGTACTTAATCCAACGGGTCCTCCTTTAAATTTTTCGATGATGGTGAGCAGGATGCGGTTATCCATTTCGTCCAATCCATTTTGGTCGACATCAAGCGCCTTGAGTGCAAATTGAGCAATATCAAAGCTAATAGTACCATTGCCTTTAATTTGAGCGAAGTCGCGGGTTCGCCTTAGCAGATTGTTTGCAATCCGCGGAGTGCCACGACTTCTCCTGGCGATTTCAAAAGCGGCGTCGTCGTCTAATGATGTTTGAAGGATGTGGGCGGAACGTTTTACAATTTTTGTTAACAACGACGAATCATAATATTCTAATCGTGCGTTGATGCCAAAGCGTGCGCGTAATGGCGAAGTAAGGAGACCAGCCCGTGTAGTCGCCCCGATGAGTGTAAAAGGATTTAGTCCGATTTGTACGGAGCGGGCGTTGGGCCCGGAGTCCAGCATGATATCAATTCGAAAATCTTCCATCGCAGAATAGAGATATTCTTCTACGATAGGATTTAGACGGTGGATCTCATCAATGAATAATACATCATGGGGTTCCAGGTTGGTTAGTAGCCCTGCTAGGTCACTGGGTTTGTCCAGTACTGGTCCCGAGGTAATTTTAATATTGCTTCCTAATTCGTTGGCGATGATATGCGACAGTGTTGTCTTGCCCAGGCCCGGAGGTCCATGCAAAAGGACATGATCCAACGATTCACCACGCTGTTTCGCGGCCAACACAAAAATTTTAATATTGTCGACAATCTTTTGTTGTCCTGTAAAATCAGCAAACGAAAGTGGCCGAAGCGCTTTTTCAACTTCACGTTCTTCTCCGCTTAAAGATTCGCTATTGCCTTTCAGGTAGTCTTCCCTCATTGGTTCCGTTATCCGTTATTCGTTATCCGTTAATCGTATCGTTAGTTCGATATTCGATATTCCTATGGATTCAGGTAAAGGTCAGAAATTTTTACGGGTATTTGATGTGGACTCGAATAAGTTTCGGGTGTATTATCGGTCGAATTTTTAGCGCGAGACCGCAGAGGGAATTTACGCTGAGGAAAATGCAGAGAAAGTTGTCTAATTACATCCTCAGCGGACCCTCCCTGCACGCGTGCTTCTAAATAATTGCATCTATTTCGCGCCAATAAAGTAAGAAGATCGATTTAATGTTCCTGTGGCGCGATCGATCTCCACGTTGGTAGCGCCGGGTTAAAACCCGGCGCTACCAACATTGAGCCCGCCAACTGGCGGGCTCTAGCACCTCGCCAAATTCGTGCGACCGACTGTTACGTAAATTTGGGTAAGGTATGCTATCGCGGCTCAGGATGGTGTTTGTTTACATCGAATTTTTAGCCTGCCTGCGGTAGGTAAGCGTAGAGAGCGCTTTGGGAATTTACGCAGAGGACACAGAGCAAATGCATTCTCAGCGGACCTCCCTGCCTTTACCTCGGTATTCCCTCTGCGCTAAAACTTGGAAGACTCCCAGAATCGCAACATTGTTGCATTTATTTTAATTTGTATATCTTGTGCCGAATTTTAAAAATGGCATGGATAACCGAAAGAAGAACATAATCTATTCAAGCATCTTGTTCATCACCATTATCATCGTTTGGCTTTATCGGAAGAACCAGGTTTTAGAGCCCGTAAAGGTCGAAGGAAAGACCATGGGCACGACTTATCACATTACGTATTTTGACAAGAATAGCAGGGATTTTAAAAATTCGATTGACTCACTTTTGGTTGTCGTCAACAAGTCCATTAATAATTACGATTCGACTTCTGAAGTTTCACGCTTCAATAAAAGCAAAGAAGGAATAGCCATCGAGCTTCCCTACTTTCTTCCGCCCGTTGAAAAATCTCATGAAATTTTTCAGGCATCAGACGGTGCTTTTGATCCAACGGTAATGCCCCTGGTAAATGCGTGGGGTTTTGGGGCGGGCAAACGAATTAATCCCGATAGCGCGCAGGTAGATTCTATTAAAACTTTTGTGGGATTTGAAAAGGTACGACTCTCAAAGGATAGCCTTTGGAAATCCGATCCGCGCGTGCAACTTGATTTTGGGGGAATAGGGCAGGGCTATGGCGCCGATGTTATAACGGACTTTCTAAGATCAAAGGGAATATCCAACATGTTGGTTGAGCTTGGAGGTGAAGGCATGGCCGTTGGAAAAAATTTGAAGACGGGGAAATCCTGGGAAATTGGAATACTGGATCCAAACTCAACTTATGAAAATCAATTCTTCAAGGCCTACGTCTCGCTTACCGACAAATCGTTTACCACTTCCGGAAATTATTTTAACTATCGTGAAATTGATGGTAAGAAATATTCTCACACGATTGATCCTGACACGGGTTTTCCCGCGCAACATGCCATCTTAAGTGCATCTATCTTTACAACGGACTGTGCAACCGCAGATGCGTGGGGCACAGCTTTTATGGTGATGGGACATGAAAAAGCCATCGAACTTGTAAAAAATCATCCGGAGCTCGAAGTTCTTTTTATGTATTCCAATCCCGAAGGAAAGGTCGAGACATTTATTACGCCCGGTCTTCAACCCTTTGTAAAATTAGAACCCTGATCCTATGCTGCTGAAATTGCTTGTACTCTTTTTTACGCCGCTGATATCCGGGTTATTTATTTACCTCGTTCCGAAAAGCAGGGGCTCTAATTTCAGACTACTGTTGGTATTTGCCGGATCTTATCTTTTTGCAATTACAGTAATCCATATCCTGCCCGAATTGTATAGACACAACCACGACGATGGACTCATTGGCCTGTTTGTCTTAGCCGGATTTTTCCTTCAGCAACTGCTTGAGTACTTTACTTCTGGCGTTGAACATGGTCACATTCATACTTCGGAATCTCACAGTCACGACCATTCTCCCGGTCATGTGCACGATCATAGTCATCAGTCCATTTCTGCGCTGATACTTTTATTTGCACTATGTGTCCATGCATTTTTAGAGGGTGCTATGTTGGCGGAGCCTGTGGCATCCGGTCCGATCTATGATATGAATGCGATCTTATTGGGAATTGCATTGCATCGCGCACCCGCTGCTTTTGCCTTGATGACCGTTTTGGCATTTCAACTACATTCCAGAAACAGAGCGTTACCACATCTGATTGGTTTTTCCTTTGCGGCGCCTGCGGGACTACTATTGAGCACGTACCTGGCGAATCACGAAATCATCTCGACGCCGAGTCTGATGTATTTGTATGCACTTGTTTGTGGAAACTTCCTTCACATCTCAACGACAATTGTTTTCGAAAGCAGTCCCGGGCACAGGTTTAATGCGAGGAAGATGGCGGTGGCGGTTGTCGGGGCACTCACGGCCGTGGCCGTTGAGTATATAATAAAGTAACACGAACGGTTAGCTATTTAGTTGGCGATTCCGTAGCTACGAGGCAACAATGATGTAAATGAATAGGATCATTCACGACGCAGTCATTCGACTCGGAATTGAAGAATTTTTTGTCATGCTAAGGCGCAAGGCGAGTTTTATCAGAAGGTTTGTGCCTGTAAGCATCAGACATAAATTTGTTTCAGTAGGCAGATTTGTTCCTCATTCCTCATCCTTCCCAAAGGATGATAACTATCTGCTCACAAGGGATGACACAACGTTTAGAATAAACCGATCGGACTATGTCCAGTGGCGAATTTTTTATGGCGTTCGGGACAATGCATTAAAGCTTGCAAAGGAAACCTTGGAGTCGGACAGCATAGTGCTGGACATCGGTGCGAACTGCGGAGCATTTTCATTAAAATTAGCGACCTACGCAGCGCAAAAGAATTTCAAAAGATTGGAGATTCACGCCTTTGAGCCCAACCCCGTAATTTTTGAAAATTATACCAATAACCTTTCACTCAATTCTTCGGCACAAGATTTTGTTCATGTTCATCCGATCGGATTCGGAAATACACAAGGTCAGTTGTCGTTTCAGTATCCGGAAACCAATACGGGCGTTGGACGCATTTCGCAGGGAAATTCTGACGCAACGCTGAAGGTAGACATTCAACGCCTTGATGACTTTGTGGAGCAATTAAGTCCGCAGAAAATATCGTTTATAAAACTAATCGTAGAAGGATATGAACCCGAAGTATTCAAAGGGGGCTTCAATACATTAAAAAAATTCAAACCTCTAGTATTTTTTGAGGTAACAAAAGAGTGGTATGAAGAAAACGACTCGTCAGTTGAAGCGGTATTGAGCATGCTCCAGGATCTCGGATATCAATTCAAAGGTGAATATTACAATGAAATGATTCCTTATGATCCCCTAAAGTTTCGGGCGCTGTACCAGTACAATCTTCTGGCATACCAGCCCTGAGATTCACTAGTGCGTCATAGCAAAAATAATTTGTACAGTGCAAAAACAGCGAAGCAACTCCATACTGGCAGGTATATGCAAAAAGCAGATGTACGCTTATTTTTGCGACGATGCACCAGTTACACGTTTGCAGAACAAATTTGGCGACATCCGCTGTCCAAAGATTGGATCGGCTTGCGTAACTTCGAGACATGGTTAAGGCTCTCCTGACGCAGGTAACAGATAAAATCCACACGCTTCCCGTTCTGGTATTGATGCCGCATAGTCGCTGCAATTGCCGCTGCGTCATGTGCGATATCTGGAAATCAAATCATGACAAAAAGGAAATTACTTCAGAGGAGCTTTCAAAACACCTTGAGTCTTTTAAAAAATTGGGTGTAAAACACGTAGCGTTTTCCGGTGGCGAAGCGCTAATGCACAGCAACCTTTGGAAATTTTGCGAATTGCTCAAATCCATTGGCGTAAGAATTAGTCTGTTATCTACGGGGATAACGCTCGCGGCCCACGCTGCGAATGTTGTTCGCCATACTGATGACGTGATCATTTCCCTGGATGGTCCACGTGAAATTCATAACCGGATCAGAAATCTTCCCGCTGCGTTTGAGAAGTTGGATGCAGGTATTAAGGCGATTAAGGAGATCAGTCCAACCTTTCGAGTTACAGGTCGATGTGTATTACAAAAGCTGAATTATAGATATTTAGGCGATATCATTTCTGCCTCCAAAGCTTTAATGCTGGACCAGATTTCATTTTTAACTGCCGATGTTTCAACAGACGCGTTCAATCGTGATGTTCCCTGGACGGGCGAAAAGGTTGTTGAAATTTCTTTAAATGATGATGAAGCGAATGAGTTTGAAAAGATCGTTCGAGAGTCCTTCTCAAAATTTGCTGACTTATACGACAACAGGTTTATAGCGGAAAGTCGTCCGAAGATGCTGGGCCTTGCCCAGTACTATCAAGCTTTGCTTGGCAAGAATTCCTTTCCAGTGAAGAAGTGCAATGCGCCGTGGGTGTCTGCCGTCGTGGAGTCAGATGGCGAGGTAAGGCCGTGTTTTTTTCATAAATCCTATGGAAACTTATTCGGCAATTCGCTGACTGAAATTTTAAATTCTCCCGCAGCGATTTCATTTCGCAAAAACCTGGATATGAAGCATGATCCGATCTGCGAACGCTGTGTATGCTCACTACATATTGGACTTAGACAAATGCTTTAGGCTTGTTTGATCCAAAAAAGATAATTCCGGCCATCTGCCCATACCTTTCTTTCTGAAATTTTTTCAAATAAGAACCGATTCGCGGCGGCTATTGCAAAAATTGTTTTTAGGTCACATACATCGGACAGAACGATCAATATTTTACTTTCCTGAGTTACAAAGGAACCTAGCCTGCCAAAAAGTTTTTCAAAGTATTGGTGATTCAAACCACAATTCCAGGCATATTCTTCCTCTGTTTTTGCATCTGCCGGGTAATAAGGCGGATTTATAACGATCCAACCAAACCGTATAGGAAGTCACGTTGTCAAACAAATCCGACATTGTAACTTGAACCTTGACAGTATTTCGCGCGGCGTTATCGATTGTATTTGCCACGGCTTTTCTATTAATGTCGATGGCGGTCACATCAGCTCCCTTTTGGGCGGCAAGGATTGAGATAACGCCTGAGCCACATCCCACTTCTAAAAATCTTTGTCCTCGCTAAATTCTGCTTATTCAGGAATTCCAATACATATCGGGTGCTGAAAAAAAAACCAGGGTGAAAAACTCCAGGAGCTACGATAAGTTTTATCGTTCCGTAATTAAATTCCCTTGGCTTTCGAAGATACCACTGTACCCCTTTGCGAATAGGTTTTCCGAAGAGTCGTACAAGGGTTTGCATGATTTATTCCTGATAAAATCCTTCGATTTCCGGCTGACGATACTTTAACCAAAACTTCTGAAGCACCTTTATTTCATAGGGGAAGGCGAATAAATTAAGTCTGTAGCGCAACGATGAGATCGCACGCATCACCTTTTTTTGTAGCTGAGTAAGTTTAAAATCTGACGCCGTAGGATATTGAGCGTTCAAAACCGTTTCAAACCCTAAAATTTTATTGATCATTTTTGGTGTTAGCCAGGGCGTTAGCGGATTTTTTCTCAGATCAAAATTTTGCCATTCGGGCGCCAGCCAGTCTTCTAACTTTTCCGGAAACCTGAACCCCGATTTTTTCACCTGCTCATAGATTTCCGAGCCCTCCGTGGGTACGGGGCTGTACACGTAAATAATTATTTCGGTGCTTGGATTGATCGACTTTATTTCTTTGATGTAGGCAATGTCCTGGTCAATTTGTTCAATAACCTTTTCGGGTGTTTCGGCGGGAAATCCCAATACGAAAGAGTATTCAGGCGTAATATCAAACTTCATCAATCGTTCCGCAAATCGTTTCATTTGGGCCGTCGTTTGCGTTCCGCCTTTATCCATTTTTTTGAGCAGCTCGTCATTGCTCGTTTCTGCTCCGAAGAAGATCATTTTACAGCCAGCCTCACTCATAATTCGCAATGACTCATCGGAATACTTATCAACGGTATCGATCCTGCCTTCACCCCACCAGCTAATTTTCTGATCGGCAATCAACTTTGAGAATTCCACGGTCCGTTTTTCGCTTACAAAGAAATTATTGTCATGGAACTCGATCGCATCTGCGCCGTATTCGTCAATTAGATATTTGACGTCCTTGTAAATTAGTTGTCGCAGATTTCCCTCTCCACCGGGCATTGTAGATCGGAACAACAGCACAAAATGAACAGGTAAATGGACACCCCATACTGGAGTGATAGGCGGCAGTTCGTTGCCCCAAAAAAGTCTTTCCCCAGATATCGTTTCAGGGGATAAAATTTATTTAAAGTTTCGTAGGGGAGCTGCGGCAATTTGTCTTGATCAAGCAACGCTTCCTGCGGTGTTTTTACAATCTCATCACCCTTTACATAAATCAGGTTTTGTATAAGCTCAAACGGTTGATGGTCGACCAAGCGCATCAAGCAATCTTGGAAAGGCGACGTCACCAGGTCCATTGATAACAAAATCTATAAATCCAGACCGCAGAACAGACTTGTGTTGATTAGCCGAAAAATATCCACCCCAGATTATCGTAACATTTGGATATAACTCCCTCACCCTTTTTGAATATGGAATAGCTTGAAGTAATTGAGGACCTGGCATTACGGTACAGCCAAAAAACTTTACTTCGCCCGAATCCAAATACCGTTTGATCGTAAGCCAGGGGTCTTTCTCCAAATTCCCATCAACAAGAAAGTATTCATACTTGCCTTCAATCGATGCCCCTACCTGCAAAATTGAATTTGGGATGCGATGCTTGGATCTACCACTGCGCGGATTAAACAGGATTACCTTATTCATAGTTATAATGTATTAAAGGTAATGAACGGAATATTAAAGCTACAACGAAAAACGACACATTATCCGTCACATGAGTATCGCCTACAATCCCAAAATCTCTGTATTTTTAGGTAAAGTAGGAACCTTGCCTTTTAAAAATAACCTGAAGAAATTATTGACAGGACTTTCTATCTCCCAGGAATATATTTGCTTGGATTTAGCAAAGCACGAGTATTCTCTTTCTGTTTGTATATCTGCATTGCCGACGCCCACTGACGTAACAGCTTGTCATTTATTTCTAGGCTACAAACCTTTAATCATTGGAATTCCATTGGCGACAGCCAGCGAAGAATATCAAGCGCTCAAAGGCCTCGATCAAATTCAGCTAACGTTTAAGACAAATGAAACATTTCAAAATGTTCTGGGAGCGAGGCCAATTGTGTTGGCAAAATTAGATTTGAAAAGGATCGCAATAAAAACGTTGGGTGACCAGGTGATTCAGTTCTACGAAGGAAGGTATGGGCAACACTCGTTTTTGAATTTTATCAACCAATTTATAAATCGACAGCGAGACAATCGAAGGAAATCCAACGCAGCCAACATTAACCTGATCGGAAATCTGTATGATCAAGTTAGGATTGCCTACTCAGTTCCTCGAATAATCTCTGTAATAACTGTTGGTGAAGGCGAATTATTCAATATGTTTCCGACAGATCTACACGGACCGGTGGGCAAAAAATTTTACATCAGCTCATTGCGAATAGGGGGACGTGCAAATGATCAGGTTGAAAGTCTTAAACGAGTTGTGATTTCTCAAGTTAGTGCTTCTGCCTACAAACAGGTTTATTTACTGGGAAAAAATCATATGCAAGACCTAAGGCAAGTGGCAAACTTCACAATTGATAATGAAAGGTCGGGCACCTATAAGTTTCCACTACCAGAAGGTGTTACACAGTACAGAGAACTAAAACGCCTTGATTCATTCGATCATGGAATTCACAGAATCCATTTGTATGAAGTGGTGAATTCCAAAGGACTTCGGGACGATTCTTCGATCCTCGCTCATATTCATCAATATTATGCGCAATGGAGAACGGATCGACATTTGCCCACACAGATGCTGCTGCGATAAGTTATGAAGATCGTTCACCTTTCCTATGCCCGAATAAACGACTTTCATGACCCACATTTATGGCTAAAAAAAATAAGTTTTTATGTTGGTATTTTGGAAGCTATGGCTCAGCATGCATCGGTAACTAGTGTTCATTGCATTTCGTATGAGGGCACAATTGAAAAAAATAATGTGGTGTATCATTTTTTTAAACAAACGAAATGGCAACACTATTTTCCGTTACGCCTTCATAGACATCTCAAATCGTTAAAGCCGGATGTAATTCTGGTTCATGGCTTGATTTTTCCATGGCAAGTTCTACAGCTTCGATGGGAATTAGGTCCCCTCGTGAAGATCGTAATCCAACACCATGCGGAAAGACCCTTCCATGATGCGCGAAAATTTATTCAAATGGTGGTTGATTCTCATATTTCGCTATACCTTTTTTGTGCTGCTGAATTTGGCGAAGAGTGGTTAAATGATAAACAAATTAGCGACCGGGGTAAGATTAAGGAAGTGATGGAAGCGTCATCCACATTCTTTCCAATGGAAAAAGAAAAAGCCAAAGCTTTCACCAAGGTGTCAGCTGGGAAAATTTTCTTATGGGTAGGCAGGTTGGATGCAAACAAGGACCCTTTGACACTAGCCCGGGCGTTTTCGCGTTTTAGACACATTAATCCTACCGCAAAACTCTACATGATTTTTCAATCGACGGAATTAATAGCAGAACTTCAAACCATTATATCCGATTCAAAATCGGACGCAGTGATCACTCTGGTCGGTAAAGTGGAGCATGAGGACCTTAAATATTGGTACAACAGCGCAGATTTTATTGTGTCAACCTCGCATTACGAAGGAAGTGGTATTGCGGTATGCGAAGGACTATCTTGTGGATGTATCCCTGTCTTAACAAATATTCCGTCGTTTAGGATGATGACAGACCGCGGTTTAATTGGCGCCTTGTTCGAAGCAGGAAATGAGGATTCATTGATCGCTGCGTTTGTAAAGGCCAATAGGCTGGACCAGGATCTTCAAAAGAAAATGGTTTTAGAGATATTTAATAATAAGCTTTCTTTTGAAGCCATTTCAAAAAAAATTCTCAGCGACTTGAATTCTATCAAATAAAAAAATTTGAAAGTGAAAAACGGCGCAATTGCCATTATAATACCTGGAGGCATCGGGACGGGCCACAACAACATTGGCGTTCCCGTTATGGAGCGAATCGTGAAGCTCCTTTCGCACGATTTTCAGATTACTGTATTTTCGCTTTTCAAGATCAATCCGGATTATCGCCAGGATGCGTTCGAACTAGTCAGTATCCACGGATCAAATTCGCTGATAAAAATTTTGAAATTCATTGGACTTTTTTTTAGGCATCACCGGCAAAAAAAATTCAGAATCATCCATGGATTTTGGACTTTGCCAGGCGGATTTCTGGCAGTAGCGATCGGAAAACTATTCAAGATAAAAAGTATTGTGAGTGTCCTTGGCGGCGACGCAATCTCATTGCCTGAGATCAACTATGGTCAATTGCAGAAAAAGTCGTCACGTAGATTAATTCTGTGGACGTTGCGGAACGCAGACGAAGTCATTTGCCTGACCGAATATCTTGTCAATAATCTCAAGGGCTTTGGCTTGGCGCGGGATATAAAAATTATCCCATGGGGTATTGATACAGATGTTTTTAAATTCAACGAAGGAGCACTCCATGAGCCCATTCGTTTTTTGCACATCGGTAATTTGAGTCCGGTTAAAGACCAGGTTACTTTAATAAAGAGTTTTAAGATCATTAATGATAAAGTCCCTTGTGCAATGACCATTATAGGTGAAGGCATTTTGGAATCGGAAGTGAAATTGCTGGTGAAAAGTTTGAAATTGGAACAGCATGTAAAGTTCTTAGGGTTATTGCCGTACGAAGATCTTCCGGCCCATTATCAAGAGGCAGATGTCTTGCTGCATACGTCGTTGTCTGAAGGTCAGAGCGAAGTGGTGACAGAGGCGATGAGCTGCGGCGTGGTCGTATGTGGCACAAAGGTTGGACTGATATATGATCAGCCATCGTGTTGCATTAGCGTAGAGGTAAAAGATTTTGAAGCACTCGGGCAACGGGTCTTACAATTACTCAAAGACCCTCGGCAGTTCGAATTGCTCAAAAGGAACGCCCGCGACTGGGCTTCAAATCATTCGATTCACTGGACAGCGGAAAAAATTAAGGAGCTATATTTCAGCCCGAATGCGTGATGCAAATTCAAAACCCAAAATTGCTCTGCTTGCAATGGGTGTCATTGGAGGAGGAAATCTGGGCTACGGTATTCCTGTACTCCGCGATTTGTTTGAACGCCTTTCAGCTCACTATGAAATTAATTTTTATTCATTTAGTACCATAAAAGGAGGAAATATCCCCGAGGGAATTAAGCTGCGGCAAACCAGTTTACCCCTGCCAGGCAGACTGAAATTTTTTTATATCGCTTTAAAATTTGCATTCGATCAAATTTTTAATCCCTCGAAGTTAATCTTCGCGATTTCAATATATCCAACGGGTCATTGGGCCGTCAGATTAGGAAAAATATTTAACAGGCACGTGTTGGTTCAAATTATTGCTTTAGAGGCTGTTGGTCTGACCGATATTGGATACGGTAACCTGACAATCCCATGGCTCAAAAAAATAACAATCAAAGTTTGTGAGGAGGCTGATACGCTCGTCGCTGTGGCTGGATATCAAATGGATGTTGCAAAAAAAAGCTTGCCAACGTCGCGCAATATCGACGTGTTGCCTTTGAGGATTGACTATAGAAAATTTTTTTATCGTAAACGAAAGGTTTCCTTTCCGGTGCAATTTATTCACGTTGCCTACTATAGTCCAATAAAAGATCAGGACACGATGTTTGCTGCGCTTGCGTTAGTATCTAAAAAAGTGGATTGCCATCTTACGGTTATTGGAAGTGGCTACGACAGCACTAGTGTACGGGATATGGTTGATGGGTTACAGATTTCAAGTCTTGTTACTTTTGTCGGTGAAATTGACCAGTCCAAAATTCCCCAATGTTTTCACGACGCGCAAATCCTTCTCCATCCAGCGCGATTTGAAACAGGTTGTGCCGTTATTCAGGAGGCAATGGCTAGTGGGGTTGCTGTTTGTGGAACACGCGTTGGAATCCTGTCTGATATCGGTGACAGCTACGCCATGATTGCTCCGCCCAAGGATCCCGAAGAACTCGCCAATAAAATTATGGAGTTGATCAACAACCCTGACTTATATGACGCGATCACAAGCAATGCATATAAATGGATTACCACGTACGACTCGATGTGGTCTTACGAAAACTACAGACAATTTATAGACTCCAAATTAAAGGACTTATAGTTTTATGATGGAATCAGTTCCTGGTGTAAGACGCCATTCTCTAATTTATAGATAGTATCGAAAAAATTCACGTCGGGTATTTTATGCGTCACCATGATAATGGTTTTCTTTTTGAACGCCAGGTGCTCCAATAATTTGACGATTTCCAATTCCAATGAAGTATGCACTTGGTTGGTTACCTCGTCGAGTAATAAAATAGAAGCGTCGGTATAAAGTGCTCTTCCAATTGCTAAACGCTGTCGTTGTCCACCAGAGAGTTTGGCTCCACGTTCTCCAATTCGTGACTCGATTCCATTTGGTAATCGCTTGACGAGTTCGTCCATTTCTAATTCGTTGATAAGTTGTAATACCTTCGCCCGGTCTATCTTATCAGGAGGAACCCCAAAGGCTATGTTTTCGCAAAGTGTGCCATCCAACACGTACGGATTCTGGGGCACATACCCTATTAGTCCACGCCAACCGGCTTCGTTGGAGATAGATTTTCCATCCACAAAAATTTCTCCCGATGTTTCTTTTATAAACCGTAATAAAACCAGCAGCAATGTAGTTTTCCCTTCACCCGAATTCCCAATGATTCCAATCTTCTTACCCTTTGGTATTGTTAAAGATATATCGTGAAGGGCAACGGGCCCACCAGGGTATTGGAAAGATATGTTCTTAAAAGAAATCGAGTCGTTAAAGGAAAATCCCGATGGCGCTTGTGGGGGTATAGCTGATGTGAAATATTTGTTAGTCGTCAGTTCAGTAAAAAGGTATTCGTGCATTCTGATCTGTTGGAGTGCATGAAGAATCCGGGTTGCAGACGGAATTATTCTGAAACTCGCTCCGCAGTATACGCTAAGCAATAGGAGGGACTGTTGATAATTTTGATAGGCAACAACAGTGTAGATGATCAATGAACAAATGATGATGCCGATGATCACCTCCGTGAACCGTAGCGTTCCTGCTTGCAACGTTTGATCTTTCACGAAGGCCTGCGTTAACGACTCATTTATTTTCTGGAAATTCTGCTGAAAGTATGACTCCTTTCTGTACGTCTTGATTTCAGGGAAACCTTCAATTACCTGCAGTGTGGATTTTAATAGTGCCGGATATTTATCCTTTAAACTTTGATTGATCTTTCCAAGACTTTTCTTCCGCAACTGATAAAGTAAAACGCCGGGTAGAGCAATCACGAAAACTAATGAGAGCATTTTAAAGTCGTAAAATGCCATCGCGGCCAAAAAAAGTAAACAAATAAAGGCCTCTGATATTAATGTAAATCCTGGAATTATGACATTGTTGGCGAAGGCAAATGGATAGTTTGTAATTCGATTCAATTCACGCGTGAAATCAACTTGCGAGAATTCAAGAAATGATATTTCAATATAACGTGAAATAGCGTTTGAAGACAAATGTTGCCCGATTTCAAAAGCATATTTCACTTTTGCCCTGGTGATCCACATGCTCACGAGGTTTTTTGTGAGCACAAAAAACAAGACAGCTATTGTCAGGTATACTATAAACGACTTTATGGATTCTGCGCCCAAAAAATCATAGATACTTGACGCCAACGCATTGCTTTCAACAAAGGAAGGATTGATAATGAGAAAAATAATTGGAATAAAAGAGGCAATACTAAAAAAATCAAGAAAGGCATTTATGGTTAGCAGGACCGCTATCCAAAGACCTTTCTTTCGATGCATTGCAGGGATTAGTTGAAGGGCTCGTATGAAGATATTTTTATTCACACTCAACATCTATGTCTTTAAAACAATAATTGGAAAAACTGATAGCGGCTTTCCCAAAAGTTTTCTCTTGATCCTGGAAATTAATGAATTCGGGTTATAACGAACTTCATAATTAAAGTTGTTCAGGTCTTCAAAGGTATGATGAAAATACTGTTGCGCCATGGCTGAAAACCCCAATGAATCAAAGTATTTGACACTCCTGTTTTTAGCTGCCGAGGCCGCCGCCTCATTGTTATAAATAGGACTATCTACAATATAAATAGAACCTGAAGGCCTCAGCAAATCAAGAAGCGTGGTGAATAGGTTTTCTAAATCTTCAAAATATTGAATAGAACTACCCAACACGATGGCGTCAAAATGTTTTGGTTTAAGAACACGACTAAAGATGTTTGTATAAAGAAAACAAAGGTTTGCCTTTCCGTTAAAAACTCTTCCGGCTTGCGTAAGCTCTGTTTCATTCACATCGACTCCACAGATCTCCGCATTTAAAGAATTTGATAAATTATGCGACAGCCAGCCGTTGCCACAACCCAATTCCAGAACACGGGTTGCGCCAGACACGCTTAAGTACTTGATCAATTTTTGCAGCGTCGTCTTCCTCATTTCCCATTCCTTTCTGTTCGGATGTTGACGATCCATTTCGGGCAGATGTCTGACCACTTCGTCCGGGTGAATTCGATTTTCCTTTATTCTCAGCTTAAGATATACTCCTTCGAACGAATTGTTGAGATGCAGGTCTTTTTCGTAAAAAATGTTGTTTTGATATTTAAGCAACGGATTTTCAAGAAGGAGATCTCGGAGTGTCATGAATGTTGAGGTTTTGGATACAACATTTAGTCTGTATACCGATGCCACTGCATTCCCAACTTTGCAGCCAATGACTTTACCTTTAACTTGGCGGCGCCAAGGGTTGGCCATCCATTCGTTGCCTTGAAATAATTCACTTCATTGATCACTCTTTTCACGGCATAATCATAGTATTTCCTGGAATGTGTCCGCTTAAAATCTACTTGCCGGTCGGTAGAAGTTGACCAGTCCAACTTTGTTGTTTGTATTGCCTCAATCTCCTGATAAAGTTCAGTTCCTTTTATCGGGTAGGCTACTGTAATAGTGAAATGGTCGGGATTCGAATCTTTAAGGTGACGGATCGTTTCTTCGATATCTTCTTCGGTTTCCCCGGGATATCCCAGCATGATGAAGGTACCTGCCTCGATGCCGTGTCTCCTTGTTAACTTGATCATGTCCCGGACCTGGTTAACATCCACGCGACGATCCATCAAATCAATTACTTTTTGCGAACCACTTTCTGCGCCGATCCAGATTCGGAAGCATCCGGTCTCCTTCAACATTAAAATAACTTCTTCACTCAACCGGTCTGATCGGGTGATACATTCGTAAGGGATTAAAATATCCTGTCGTTTGAGTTCATCGCGAAAAGAAGCCAACCATTTGTGGCTAATCGTAAAAACATCATCCACAAACCATAGTGAATCGGGATTGTACTCTTTTTTTATTTGAACCAATTCCTCAACAACTTTTTCCGGATTTCTCCTCCTGTAACTCAATCCATATACTGCGCGGCTACACCATTTACAAGTGTAGGGGCACCCACGCATGGTACTTACGGAGAGGGCATTTTTGCCGTGAAAAGTTTTCCATGCGTCGAGATATTGACGAAGATTTATTTTTTTTCGATTCGGAATAGAAAGTTCATTCAGGTCTTTGATCTTTTGCCTTTCGGGATTTTGAACAAACTTGTCTCTATTTAAAAAAGCTATGCCGGGGATCGAATGGTGCAGTTCATTATTTGACAGTTCCCGGGAATCGTTCTCCATCCCTGCAGGCACAAGGATTAAAGCGTTTACCAATTCGGTCATGGTCTCTTCGCCTTCACCGATTACAATGTAATCAGCACCATAACGTAAAAAGTTTTCAGCACTATAGCGAACTTCCGGGCCTCCGAGAATAATAGCAGTTTCGGGCAGATTTGCCTTGACAAAGCGAATGGTCTCTAACACGTTAAGCTTTGTCATCAGATTCACATAAATACCCATCAGGCGTGGCCTGTGGGTTAACAGATAAGTTCGGAATGCTTTTTTTGATGAGAAAGTTGTATCATAAACTTCGTTCTGAATTCCCTGGTCTTCGAGGTATCCGGAGATATACAATATTCCCAACGGAGGATAAGGCCGCATGATCTGCTGCTCTTTTTCATCATCTTCTAAAAAATAGCAATGCGTCAAAAGGATATCCATGGCACCGTCAATGTGAGGAACCTTTTCCAGGTCTTAATTTTAAATCAATTAAATAATGATCGGCCATCCAAGACAATGAGGACAACGAATTCAATTTTCTTTCGAGGCCATTTAATCTCGACAAGAAGTGTTTGTGCTTCGAAAAGAACTTCTGAAGATATGAAGGTGGTAACGCAAGGCCTACCGGTTTCGAATTTACAGTGGAAAACTTCGGAGCCCATGACTTAATTTGTGAAGGGCTATAGTACCAGGTCTTTACCGACGCGCCAGGAAGGCCTGCATCCACGCTCTTATTCGTCCATCTTCTGAAAATATTTCCGAATTGAAATTTTAAGAAAAAATATACGGATTCCCACAAACAGAACTTAGGCATAATGACCGCGACAAAACGTCCTTCCGGCGAGAGAACTGCAGGAATTTTATCAAATAATTTCTGCAAGGATTCAGGGTTGATGCAATTCAAACCGCCGAAATTTGAAAAAACCAAATCAAATTTCTTTTGAAACAGGGTGTCGTCAAAACTATCCAGGTCGAGATAGTGAGAACTGATCTTATGCTGCATGGAATATTGCTGTACTTTTTCCTGAGTCACTTTCAGCATCTCCTCAGAAACATCGGTCGCAACAATATTGAACCCCTTTTCGCTAAACAATACTGCGTCTTCTCCCGTTCCACAATTCAATTCCAGGATATCCAGGCCGGCGAGTTGAGTGGTAATTTTTTCCAGATAGCCCCAAACCTGTTTCCGCTGCAATTGCCCAATAGGCGTGCGTGTAAATGACGAATCGTAGGAGGAGGCAATATGATCAAAAGGTACGCCCATTAGCTCTTCTTTGGTTCTTGTCACGCGTCGCACAATTTAAACTTTGACGGAGTGACTGTCCAGCTTCAACTTCTTTAACTTTAACCCTTGGGTGAATGTTGTAGGAATATAATAAAATGTTGCGAGACCTGTACGCAAATCTTTATAGTTAAGACGCAAAGGATTGGTAAGAAGTTTCTTAAGGCTAAAATATCCCTTTTGTTTTCGATAGACGCCATGGACGTATCGGTGCAGCTCTTTGTAATATTTCTTGTTGAATGTGCTTTCGAACATCACCATTAAATCGTCTGAATCGCTCCAATTCTGCTTTTCTCGCAGTTGATCTTTTACCTTGTCGTAAAATTTGGTGCCTGGCAAAGGGTAGGACACAGAAATTCCCACTTCATCCGGCAGTAGGGTACAGACCATGCGGATGGTGGCATCAATATCTTCCTGCGTTTCACCTAAATAGCCAAATTGTAAAAAAAAGGCCACGCGGATTCCCTTTTGCTTCATTAACCGGGTCGCCTCATAGATTTCTTCCACCTTCGTGCCCTTATCCATGGCATCCAGAATTTTCTGAGAGCCAGACTCCGCTCCAACCCAAATGGTGTCGGCACCGGATTGCGCAAGCGCATCCAGAGTATCTTCCTGAAGCAACAAGTCCACCCGGGATTGAATTTTGTACCGGATTTTTATGTTCTTCCCGGATAACAATGCGTTGAATTCCTGAACCCATCCGGGCTTTAATCCAAAAATATCATCGCACATCCAAAAATAATCCGGTGAATAATTTTTGAGCAGCAACTCAATTTCACCAACTACGTGTGACGGCGATCGCGACGTATACCGGTTGCCATAGATGGGCTTGGCGCACCAATTACATTTGAACGGGCAGCCCCGCGTAGTGGCAAGATTCAAGGAAAAATAGCCATGATGTTGAAGCCAGATTTTTCGATAGGATTCAATATCAACCAAATCCCAGGCAGGTAAAGGCAGTGCGTCAAGATCCCGTATCACAGCGCGGGAAGGGTTAATTCTAATTTGCCCTTCTTGCCTGAAAGCCAGGCCCTGCACCACAGAGACGTCCTGGTCTTTTTCTAAAACAGACAGGAGTTCTTTCAACGTTTCCTCGCCTTCACCTCTAACTACGTAGTCTACGTTGTGGTTGAAATACTTTTCATAATGATCAGCTGCGTCAGAGCTTGAAACAATTACCGTACAACCCATTTTTTTACTTTCTTCAGCCATTCTAAATGCTGCCTCGCGCATATTCGTAAGGCACATCTTGCTGAGGTAATTAAATCCATCATCGTAGATCACGAGGTATTTGGGTTTAACTTTTTCCAGGACCGGTAGAATCTCCGTTGGATCATCGCGAAGGTTGGTATCAAACAGCGACACCGAATAGCCTTCATTTCTCAATACGGCCGCGGCCAGTATCGTTGCTAATGGAGGATATGGCTGTTTAAAACGCCACTGCTTTCTGTCGAATTTATAAAAGTAAGAATGTGTGAACAGGACATTCATCTGCCAGCATTTGATTTCAACATGGATTCATGAAGCGGAAAAACAAATGAGTCGTCACTGGCTTTAGGATGCAATCCAAACGATCTTAGCTTTTCAGCGTACACTTCTATTACAGTCCGTTGAAAATTTTGAGGATGATTTTTGGACGCATATGACTTTGACTTAAATGCCACCTTAAAATCCGAGGCGGAATAACTTTTCTCGTACAGTCTTCTCCAGCGGGAACGTGTCTTATTTTGCAGGTATTTTTCAAGGGCATTACCAAACAACAAACTGATGAGGCCCTCTAAAACTTTCTTGGGCCGCGATAATTTTGATGGCGGCACCCCTTCAAGACTTCGTGGTGTATAATTCGGAAAGAATTCTGTTATCCAGGAATTTACCTCCTGAAGATTTTCGTATTGTTCTGACCCGTACAGGGGAATTACAGTAGCCAGTTCGGTAGCGGTGAATAAATTTTTCTCTTCAATTTCGAGATGCTTCTCATCGACAAGATAGTTTATGCAAAAGTACTTGTGAGAATTTGCATAAAAGACTCTTTTATAAAGTACTAATAATGTTCTTGCAATCCACAGTCGATTAGGTGCCGTCACGATGAAAAAATCAATGTCGGACCTTTCATCCATGTAACCTTTAGACAAAGAACCCGAAGCCAGCACGGCTCTGACAAATGGAAATTTTGAAATTAGTTTTGATTTTTTCTGCGCGATGATCAAATATTTTTCAGCTTCCTTGTTTCCTTTGAGCCGGCGCTCAATTAAAGAATGGTCATTTTTCAAACTGAATAATTCACCGAACTGAAAAATAATTTTCTGATCCCTTAAACTATTTAGTCGTGAAGGTATGAGCGACTTATCGAGGGCGGGAGTTCCGAGAAACCTGAATATTTCCTCTGATTTTAACGGATAATTAAAAATATCGAAGTACAAAAGCGTCCGCAAAATTTGTTGGTCCAGGCGCGTTATTGTTTTGTTTAGTGTTACTTCCATCGTTCATTATCTTACTTCAGCTAATTGCTGGATAGTTCTCTCGTTAAAAAATTCGCGTTCACTATCATTCACCCATCCCCATTTGTTAAAATAACTGATCGCACTTCTGATGTTGCACCACATGAGCCAAATATTTCTATAGGATCCCCGTTGGTGGTAATGGTATATGGAAGTTTGCGGAAAATAAACCGTTCGATAGTGTTTGTGAATCCTCCTTGATAAGTCTGCATCTTCGGTATAAAGGAAGAAGCGCTCATCGAAGAGGCCTACCTTTTTAAGCGCTTCTGTTCGTAGAAACATGAAGCAACCAGAAAGGAATGGTACATCCATGATCTTATCATAACCGGAAAAACGAAGCTCATATCTATAATTTTCATTTTCCAGTGATGATTTATAAAAGCTAAAGAACCTTCGCCTGATTAACGTTTGAGGAGTAGGAAGTAATTTACACAAAGGTTGAAGTCGTCCATCAGGATAAAGGACCTTGGGCATAACCTGGCCAATTTCGGAATGCTGCTCCATAAAGCGATAGAGCGCCCGTGTTACTCCGTCATCAAAGTATACATCAGGGTTTAGGATGATGTGATATTTGCTTTCATCCAGGATTTCCCGAAGGATTGTGTTATGGGCTGCACCAAAGCCTAGATTCTTGTTATTGAACCTGTAAATGATCCTCGGATCATCTACGACGGATTTTAGCACGTCGGTTGGGGAATTATCTATGATATAAAGTTTTGAATCCAGCGTACTCCCCAAAAAACTTTGGATCGTTTTTTCCAGGATTTCGACGTCACTTTTGTAAACAACGATGGATGCACTCAGGTCTTTCATAACTTTTTTTGGGATAAAGACTACTTTTCACCCATGTGGCAAATACACACATCAAAGAAAATTTGAATTTCCAGAAAAAGAGTAGAATTTTATCCGGAACAATTGTCACTTATACCGCGACAGGTTTTTTTCTATGAATATATCATCTTTTCCTGAGTATCAGAAGCATTACAAAGCAAGCGTCGAAGATCCAGAAGCTTTTTGGGAACGAGTAGCCGACAATTTTGTCTGGCGAAAAAAATGGAACAAAGTGTTGGAATGGGATTTCCATAAACCGGAGGTGAAATGGTTTATCGGCGGAAAATTAAATATTACTGAAAATTGTATCGATAGGCATTTGCCAGCCCGCGCAAATCAAGTTGCCATTATTTGGGAACCTAACGATCCCAAGGACGAAGCAAAAAAGATTACCTACCAAACACTGTATCATGAAGTTTGCAAGGTCGCAAACATGCTGAAGGCAAATGGTATAAAGAAGGGGGATCGGGTCTGCATCTATATGCCAATGGTGCCTGAACTTGCCTACGCTGTACTGGGTTGCGCGCGCATTGGAGCAGTCCATTCGGTGGTGTTTGCGGGATTTTCCGCGGGATCATTGGTCGATCGAATTAATGACTCTGGATGCAAACTCATTCTTACGGCAGATGGAACGTTACGTGGTGATAAGAAAATTGAGCTAAAAGCCATCGTTGACGAAGCGCTGCAAAAATGCCCAACTGTAGAACGTAGCATCGTGTTATCGCGCACAGGCACCACGGCAAATATGAAACCGGGACGTGATCTATGGTGGCACGATGAAATGAAAAAAGTGAGCTCGACATGTGAGGCAGAAGAAATGGATTCAGAGGATCTGCTTTTTATACTTTACACGTCCGGCTCAACCGGAAAACCAAAGGGCATGGTGCATACTTGTGGAGGATATATGGTCTACACCAGCTATACATTTCAGACCACGTTTCAATATCGTGATGGTCAGGTGTATTGGTGTACCGCAGACGTTGGGTGGATTACGGGACATTCTTATATTCTTTATGCCCCGCTCTCTGTTGGCGCAACAACCGTTATTTTCGAGGGCATCCCCTCATGGCCTGATATGGGAAGATTCTGGCAGGCGATAGAGCGTCACAAAGTGAATATCTTTTACACAGCACCTACAGCTATTCGATCGCTTGAAAAGGCCCCATTGAGTTTTGTAGAACGACACGATCTTTCTTCCCTGGAAGTACTTGGATCTGTGGGAGAACCCATCAATGAAGAAGCGTGGCATTGGTATCACAAAAATATTGGCAAAGGAAAGTGTCCAATCATCGATACGTGGTGGCAAACAGAAACCGCCGGATTTATGATTTCACCCATCGCGCATGTTACGCCTTTGAAGCCTGCTCATGCAACGTTTCCCCTGCCAGGTGTACAACCAGCCGTTATGGATGAAAATGGAAAGGAACTTGAAGGAAATAATGTTGAAGGCAGGCTGACCATTAAGTTTCCATGGCCTGCAATCGCCCGGACAATTTATGGAGACCATCAGCGATTTAGAGACACGTATTTCTCCACCTTCCCGGGAAAATATTTTACCGGTGATGGATGCAAGCGCGATGAAAATGGAAATTACAGAATCACGGGTCGCGTGGATGATATTATCATCGTGTCGGGTCACAACATGGGAACTGCTGAAATCGAAAGTGCGATTGATGAACATTCGGCCGTGTGTGAAACTGCGGTTGTGGGATTTCCACATGACATCAAGGGTCAAGGTATTTATGCATTTGTTATTTGCTATACGAAACCCGTTGAAGAAGATAAGTTAAGGAATGAAATTCGCGACACGGTCTCAAAAATAATTGGCCCTATTTCGAAGCCCGATAAAATTCAATTTGTTAGCGGGCTACCCAAAACGCGATCCGGAAAAATTATGCGACGGATTTTACGCAAGGTTGCGGAAGGTGATACTACTAATCTTGGTGATACCACCACCTTGCTCGATCCGTCAATCGTTGATGAAATTAAAGCAGGAGCCCTTTAGTTCAATTGCAACCCCCGTAAAGCGGCCTCATTGATGAGGTCGCTTTTTTTTTGGAAAATTTTAAACCTGCCTTCGGTAGACAGGCGCAGAGAATGCTGAGTAAATTTGCGCGGAGAAAGACTCAGAGCCGTTCGCTCCGATGGAGCGTCCTGCTTCTAGACCGAAGATCGGTCGTTTTGCAAGGCTCCGTTAGGAGCCTCCTAATCGGGATTTATTTCGGCGCTTCCACGGAGTACGGATTGCCACCGTTTTGTTTTCTATATATAGGAACGTGCCTATGGATCAAAATCCAGTGAAAGCCAAAGCCTTGCTCCGCGACCCTCACTGATTGGCGACGGTACTCCCTCCTCGCTAAAAATTCGGAAAAATGGATATCCTGAATTTATGGAAATGACGAGCTCATAGCATCTAATAGGCATCACTAAACCAAACTGCTATGAAAAGAACCTTTACGATTGCATTAGTATTCAGTTGTTTCTTTTTGTGCCATGGGCAAGAAACCGATCTGACCATTAAATCTAAAATCGACCATGTAACTGTATTCTTACAGGGAGCCCAGGTCACCCGGCTTGCAAACGTCACACTAAAACCAGGTGTATCCCTGCTGACCTTTCCCGCTATCGCTCCTGGAATTCAAGAGCAAAGTATTCAGGCCGAAGCTCCAACGGGCGTCAAAATTCTTTCCGTGTCTTTCAAGGTAAATTACCTGGAGGAAGTAAAAGTCCCGGAAAAAATTGCCGCGCTTGAAGAGGAACGAAGGCGCTTATGGATGAGCCTTGCCCAGGAAAAATCACTGGAGGAAGTTTATCGTGAGGAGGAAGCTATTCTTAAAACGAATAAATCGATTGGAGGGACTTCCAAGGTGTTCCTATCGAAGAACTGAAGGTTGCCATGGATTATTTTCGCCAGCGATTGATGGATATTAAACAACAATTGCTGCTAGCGGATCGGAACATTGGAAAACTTAATGAAAGCATCGGCAAGGTTGATGCACAGTTAAAAGAATTAAGTGTAAACAAGTCACAGCCAACGGGAGAAATTTTGGTAAAAGTATTATCAAAAACTTCTGTGAGCGCACCAATTACCATTAAATACCTGGTGCAGGAAGCACGTTGGTTTCCATCCTATGACATTCGGGCTAAAAATATCCAGTCACCTGTAAGCATTACGTATAAGGCAAACGTTAGCCAGCAATCGGGTGAAGATTGGGAAAATGTGCGCCTGACTATTTCGTCGGGTAATCCGAGTCAGGGGGGTGCCAAGCCGATAATAAAACCGTGGATCTTAGGGTTTAACAATATTGTCGAAATGACAAACACGTCGGTGATCGGAACTGTTCAACAGGATAAAGTTTTAGGACCCTCCAATAATTTAGTGCGCGGACGCATTGTGGATGAGAATGGCAAAGGGTTTCCTGGCGTAAACGTCTTGATAAAAGGAACGACAATAGGAACTGTTACCGACGCCGTTGGGTATTATTCCATACCGCTTACTTCGGATGCACAGAGCCTCGTATGCTCCTTTGTTGGCTATCAGACCCACGAAGTTTCAATCGGTAATCAGAATGAGATTAACCTTCAATTATCGCCAGACGTCGCGATGTTATCAGAAGTTGTTGTTGTGGGATATCGTGCGCAAAGTAAGCGGGAGATAACTGGTTCTGTGACGACGATTAGAGGAGATTCCTTTAGTGGCCGTGTACCAGGTGTTGAATATTCGCCCAAGGTCAAAAAAACCATAGTAGCAACCCCCGTGGTACGCCAAACCGACGTTGAGTTCACATTGGAAGACTTCTTTTCGGTGAAATCGGACGGAGAAATGAGAACGACCGACATGGTGGAGTACGAGTTGGATGCTTTGTATGAATACTATTGTGTTCCCAAGCTGAACGCTGATGCTTTTTTGATTGCCAAGATCTTGCACTGGGATGAACACAATTTCCTGGAGGGCGAAGCAAATCTTTTCTTTGAGGGAAAATATATTGGGAAATCAATTTTGGATACCCGCAATACATCGGATACTCTTTCGCTTTCGCTGGGCCGCGATGGAAATGTGTTGGTGACAAGGGAAAAGAAAAAAGATTACACCTCGCGCCATGTAGTAGGATCCAATCAGAAATCAATGGTGGGTTATGAAATATCAATTCGCAATAAAAAAGCACAACATCTTACCATCGTTGTTGAGGACCAAATTCCCATAGCGAATGACAAGGATATTTCAGTGGATAAGCTGGAAGACTCTGATGCCGAGTATGATGCCGAGACGGGTTTATTGAAATGGAAAAAAGAAATCGATCCGGGTAAAACGGAGTTGATCAATCTGAAATATGCAGTTCGCTTTCCCAAAAGCAGTCGGATGATTTTAGAATGAAACAGAAAACTGCCCCTAACGAAATAATTTGCGATAGCCTTCTTGGGAAAGCTGTCCCAAATTATTTCTCAGGATTCAATACAATCTGCACATAATTTTTCATGTCCAGATATTTATTGGCAGCATTTTTAACATCGATCGGTGTTAACAAAGAAATACGTTTTTCATAGCTAAGTAGATTTTCTAAATCCGTTCCCAGCTCTATACTTTGAAGAGCTGGCGTGCCCAAAAAGCATTCTCTTTTAGATTTACTTCATGTTGCTGTTTCCAGGTTTCCTTCACCTTGTTTAAATCTTCCACAGCAGGACCATTTGTTTTTATTTTTTGAATTTCCTCCTGAGTGGCCGCGATAAGTTTGTCGACATTCTCCGGTCCACAGGGGAGAGATGCGCCCATCGAAAAATGGTTGTATGGATATTTGTTCAGCGCCCCAAACATTCCGCCACCATAAATTCCGGCAAGGTCTTCGCGAAGTTTTTCGATAAGCTTAATGTTGAGCACTTCTGTTAACGCTTGAATTTTCAACTGCTCATCCGTGCTGTACGGCGCTTCGCCGTTCCAAAACATCCGGATAAAACTCTTCGGCTCTGTACCTTTAAAAATTTCCTTCTTAACACCTTTAACAGGACGCAATCCGACATCTTTAAAGGTAGATTTATTTGAAGTGGAGGGAAGACTTCCCAGGTAAGTAGCCAGCAGCGGCTTAATCGTTGCTAGGTCAAACTTTCCGACCATCACAAATGTAAATCCATTTGCATTTCCAAAGCGCTCTTTGTAAATGTCTAAGGCGCGTTGATCATTGATTTTTCCAAAGATTTCGGACTTCGGAACCCGTGGAGCCCAAGGATGATTTTTATATAAGATGGTCATCACCGAATCCTGAAAAGTGTATTGCGGATCCGAGCTCATATTTTGATACATCGCTTGCTGCTTGGTGACAAATGACTTAAATAATTCAGCATCATAACGAGGTTGTGTAAAATACAGGTACGTCAATTGCAACATCGTCTCGAGATCCACGGAACTACATTGTCCATTTAAGGTTTCGGAAACCGTGCCTAGCCTGGGCGTTACACTTGCGCTCTTGCCTGCAAGTACTTTACGAAGATCAAGCGGTGAAAATTGTCCTAGTCCCATTTGTGTAACGACAGTAGACGCATATTCAGCGTCCAGCCGGTCCTTTGTATCGTACAAATACTGACCCCCAAAACGAGAGGCGGCCATAATAACCTGGTCGTTTTTAAAATCGGTCGGTTTGAGCAAGACTTTGATCCCGTTGTTTAACGTGAGTTCAGTCACATCCAGGTCTTTGATCTTTTTTTCGCTTATAATTTTGCCAGCCACTGGAGTTTTCTCCATCAACGAAGCTGCAATTGCTTTTTCCTCATAAGCTGTTACCTCAACTTTCGCCGCGTTGTCGGCGATTGCCAGCAGCTCTTCATTGGAAGGAATTTTAAAATCGGCTTTATCAGGGCCGGTGAGAACAACAAGCTTACTTTCTGTGTCAGGTGGGATTGTTTTGGCGGCATATTGATTGACTTCCTCCAGTGTGATGCCACTTAGAAATTGCTGATGATATTGGTACTCGTTTTCAATTCCAGGAATTGGCTCCTGCTCTAAAAAATTTTGAACGTACTCCCTGACAATATTGGATGACTCGGTCTTGTCGCGCTCATTATACGCACGCTCAATACTTTTCATTATCGTCTTTTTTAATTGATCAAGTTCCGTAGCGGTGAATCCAAATTTCCTTGCCCTTTCATTTTCCAGAATGATCGCATTAATGGCTGGTTCAACACCATCTTTTCCCAATACGCCAAATGAACTATACGCTTCATAGCCCCGAACAAATTCTCCCAGGCTGCTGGCTCCGAAAAGAAATGGAGGATTTGGTTTTTGTGTGAGCTCCTGCAGGCGCTGGCTAAGCATAGCTGTAAATAATCGCTTAATGATATATTCCCGATAGTCACTAACTGTTGTCTCTATTTTCGATTTTCGGGTCGAGTAATAAATTTGTACGTAGTGATTTGTCGCTTCTTTGTCCGTAGCAACAATACCTTCTGATTTTTTTCTGGGCAACACTTCGCTTTCAGCTCTCGGTCGTGGCTTCTCAGGATTTTTCAAATGCGCAAAATGTTTTTTTACATATTGCTCGGCTTCGGCAACTTCCATGTCACCAACCACAACAACTGCCATCAAGTCAGGCCGGTACCAGTCTTTGTAAAACCGTTTAATGGTTTCATATTTAAAGTTTTTGAGAATGTCTTCTGTTCCGATTGGAAGGCGGTCACCATATTTTGAGCCTTCAAAAAGTTTGGGGTAATAGATCTTGCTCATGCGGTCGTCGGCACCTTTACCCAATCGAAGTTCTTCCAGGACGACGCCGCGTTCCTTGTCAATCTCGGCATCGTCAAACGAAACGGAGCTTGCCCAGTCCTCCAGAATTTGAAATCCTTTCTCGATATTTTCTTTTTTCTCCGTCGGAATTGGAAGAATGTAAACGGTTTCATCAAAACCGGTGTACGCGTTCAGGTCTGCGCCGAACTTTACGCCAATGGTTTGTAAAAAAGAAACGAGGTCGTTTTTCTGGAAATTTTTTGAACCATTAAATGCCATGTGCTCGGTGAAGTGCGCAAGGCCCCGCTGATCGTCTTCTTCTAAAATGGAACCTGTATTAACGGCCAGGCGCAGTTCAACTTTTTTTTCCGGTCTTGTATTTTTCTGAATGTAATAGGTAAGTCCATTCGGAAGTTTTCCAATTTTTACACGTGGGTCGACGGGCAATGGGTCCGAAAGATTAATCTGTGCAACGATCGGCCCACTGGCCAATAAAAATATCAGGCTATATAAAATTGAATTTCGCATATCGTTTTAAGTTCGAGGTTTGATGTTCGAGGTTCGAAGTCCGAGGTTCAAGGTTCGAAGTTGGGTTTTCGACAACTTCAAACATCGAACTTCAAACTAGAAACTATTTCTTGTACCAATATGAATTTATAAGCGCTAGCATTTCTCCATGCATGGCACTATTGCCGGCGCAAAGTTCGCCACCGAACAGCACATTATTTCCACCGGTAAAATCAGTCACTTTTCCACCAGCTTGTTGTACAATAAAAATGCCAGCGGCGACATCCCACGGGTTGAGATTATATTCAAAAAATCCTTCAAGCCTACCGCAGGCAACGTAAGCCAGATCGATAGCAGCACTTCCCAATCTTCGGATGCCATGGGATTTTTCCAAAAATTCGCGAATGATATCCAGGTAAATTTCCTGTTTTTCAAAATGGTAGTAAGGAAAGCCAGTGGCGAGCAAACTTTGTTGAAGCGCCGTAACATTCGAAACGGTAATAACTTGACCATTGCAGTAAGCATGCCCTCCCTCGATGGCGTGAAAACATTCCTGCCTTACAATGTGGTAGATGACCCCCAGGATAATTTTATTTCCCCGCGTCAATCCGATGCTGATTGCATAGATTGGCAGACCATGCAAAAAATTCGTCGTTCCATCGAGAGGATCAACGATCCAGTTGTATTCATGGTTTTGCGATTGCGAAACGGTTCCTTCTTCTGTGATGTATCCAGCCTCAGGGAGAATTTTCTTAAAGACAGCCACAAGTCTCCGTTCCGCCTCCTTATCTACGTAAGACACAAGGTTGTTAAAACCATCTTTTTGCTCAATACGTGCGTGATCGAAATTTGCGCCTTCATGACGGATAAACTGTCCCACTTCAATACAAATATCAATTACACTCTTTTCAATTTCCTGTAAGTTCATCTCGACGCTTTTTTTTAATCATTGCCTTTATGAGGGTGAAGATAAGGATCAACAACGAAACCCATGCACCAGTTCGTGATATTAATTCGCCATGCTCTGAATATCCTGAGTGATATTCCCCACTGCCAGAATAAAAATTAAGAACATCGGCTTTAGCCAAAGCGGTATGGGAACTGTTTAAAGAGTAAATCAGTGGTCCCAGGATAACAAGGACAGCCACAACACACATTACCCAGTTTATTTTTTCATTTTTAAAAAAAGCATGATAGAATAGCAAGTTCGGTACGAGTATCCACAGTGTTGCGCCAGTATACCCTGTAAAAATATTCCATCGTGTCCAGTTCGTTTTATATTTAAACAAGTCCGCGAGAAAGACCGGATTACGATCGGTCATTAATTTTAGTAAAAGATATTCCAGGCCCAAAATAAAAAGGATCAATGCAAACTTATTCAGCCTGTTTGCCGTCCAGCGTTGTATAAAAATGAAGGCAGTAAAAACAATTGCAAGTAACGCAAAGTAGATTATCCAGGAAAGCACGTTGCTCTGCATGCTGCTCTGCGTCTGCTTGAATGAATACAAAATAAAAGCTGTTAGCATGGCGACGAGAAATGGAAGAGCGAAATCTTTTAAGGCAGACGGGTGATCGATCAAGGCGAACATGGGAGCAAAGGCAAGAAAAGCGAAAAGGGGAAAATCTTTGAAGACGAAAGTAAGCAGCAACAAGGTTTGGGTAACGATGAACAGCCAGACAGGGCGTTTGCTAAGATGATAGGAAACGCTCATGAGCTTAGTTTGGGTTTCCGGCGACTACCAAAACGATTTCTCCTTTTACTTCTTTCGACTGAAAGTGAAGCAAAATTTCATTCAAGGTGCCGTTAACAGTTTCTTCAAACATTTTTGTTAACTCCCTTGAAACCGATGCTTGACGGTCAGCTCCGAAGTATTCGCTAAACTGAGTTAATGTTTTGACGAGCCTGTAAGGAGATTCGTAAAAGATCATTGTTCTTTCCTCGCCTGCGAGTTTTTTTAGCAACGTCTGCCGTCCCTTTTTTTGCGGGATAAATCCTTCGAAAACAAAACGGTCCGATGGCAATCCCGATTTTATCAGGGCCGGCACAAAGGCTGTCGCGCCGGGAGGGCATTCTATTTTCAGGCCAGCCTGAATGCAGGCGCGTGCAATCAAAAAACCCGGATCTGAAATACCCGGAGTTCCTGCATCCGAAATTAGTGCCATTTGCTCGCCTTTTTTGAGACGTTCTATTAGCGTACCAACAATTTTATGTTCATTAAAGTTGTGAAAACTTTGCAGTGGCCTGGAAATTTCATAATGCTTCAACAGCACGCCAGATGTGCGGGTGTCTTCAGCAAGTATTAAATCAACCTTCTTTAAAATTTCTATTGCTCGAAAGCTAATGTCACCCAAGTTTCCAATCGGAGTAGCGATAATGTACAAAGAAGTTTGTTGGGGTGAAGCCATGGATTATCGTTAGCTCATGCGCTATTTCAGAATCGTGCATTTCGCCATAAGTCTATGACTTCATACCAGGTCTCCTGAAATTTTTTATCGCGCACCAGCACGAAGTTTTCAGGATCGAAAAGGGTACTTGACTTTACAAAGTCAAAACTGATTTTATACGTGTTGTTTTTATAAGACCAGACTTCACGATCAGTAAATCGGAACACCTGGTCAGGCAGTCCGAAAATTATATAGATCATACCACGATCTGTTTTCCAACCCTCTTTGTAAGAAGTAAAAAATTCATTGGCCAATTCGACTTTCCGAAAATAGTTTCGCATAAAATTCTTCGCTCGTTCTGTGTCTCCTGTGATACCGAGGATCACTCGATCGAAGGCTTTTTTATCTCCTTTAGCAGTTTTGATTCGGTCGAATTCCTGTTTAGTACATACATAAATCAAAGGATCTGCAAGGCTTTCAATTTTTGCAAGACGGGGATAGTCTTCCTCTACCCTGAAGGCGAAACCTTCTGTTGAAATGGTATCCTTTTGAAACAGGTAAAGGCCTGTTTGTGTAAATGCAATGGGCTGGTCTGATGAATGACTGAACGTGGAATCGACTGTCATGGCTTTTGCCACCCTTCCCATACCTTCGGAAAAGCCAGGAACAGCGGCAGGAAAGTTGTCATTGTAATACGAGATTATTTTTTGAGGATCGGTACTCACTACGTTGACAGCGTTGTTGATCTTGATATAAGGTCCTAAGACTGGCGCATCCGCCCGGGTAAGGTACCCGTTGACGGGGGCTTTCGGATCAAGAAGTTCATTAAAAACCCATGCACGTTTGACAGAATTATTCAGAACTTTTGCAGTCAGGTATTGCTTGTCGGCGATGACGGGTAAACTAACGCTTCCATCGATGGTATATTTTCCAACCTTCTTAGAAATGCTTTCAGCTTTGATCGGGACACCCTCCTTTTCACTAAGGTCTTTCCGCACGTCCCATTGAATTACGAATTGACTGATGTCCTGTGTCGTGTCGCGAAGGACCAACTTAAAGAAACCAGTCCAGCTTTCGTTTAATTTTACAACTTTGATATGAAGTTGTATTGGTTCACTTGGATTATAAATGAAGTTATAATTTATATCCCTTAAGGGTTGACCCGAAGCCGTGAACGATAAAAGAACAAATAAAGCAATGTATCTCATGCAGGTGTGAAAATAGCAAGGTTTTGTAAAAGTACCAGCGATGATGACGATAGTCATATAGAGCCCGGTATTTTTTCCATAGATAACGACCTATTACGCTTAAGCGTATACTCCGGCCGGAACTTTGCCCGCTCGAAGGCAAGAAGCTAACAAACAGGGGACTTAGATGTTTATAGGCTCCCTTGCCATTAGGCAATTTCAAATTCTTATTTTTGCAGCCTATATATGGCCAAAGTTTATACCACCGAGATCACAAGTGACGAGATCAGTTCCGATAATCCCATCCATCAGCGCCTTTTTAAAGCCTACGTCGTCGCAAAGGAGTACGTAGGCGGCGACGTTCTCGAAGTGGGTTGCGGGGAAGGTCGAGGTGTCGGACTGCTCATGCAGCACTCGAAAAGTTTTACGGCTGTCGACAAAATCCAGGAAGTGATCGGTGACCTCAAAATAAAATATCCGTCAGGCCGGTTCTTGAGCATGAACATTCCGCCTTTGAGCGAACTGAAAGATAATGCATACGACGCTGTCGTGAGTTTTCAGGTCATCGAGCATATTCAGGATGATGTCCTGTTCTTGAAGGAAATTTATCGCGTGCTAAAGCCCGGTGGGATTGCATTGTTGACCACGCCGAACAGGAGCATGTCACTTTCAAGAAACCCGTGGCATATCCGCGAATACCTTCCGGACGAATTAAAAAATATTGCCGCGAAAATATTCCCTAATGTTGAAATGAAGGGAATAACTGGCAATGAAAAAGTGATGGATTATTATGAGCGCAATAAACGATCGGTAAACCGAATTACACGATTTGATATTTTTAACCTGCAGTACAATTTACCTGCATCTATTCTGAAGGTTCCCTATGAAATTCTAAATCGCTGGAATAGAAACAAGTTGCAATCCAATGACAGCCGTTTGGTAACCGATATAAAGCATGAGGACTATATCGTGGTTGACGACGCCCGCGGTGCACTTGATCTGTTACTCATTGTCAGGAAGTAAAAGCTAAACAAGTCTTCGTGGGAAGGAATCAAAGAGAGCGCCCAATGTCCCGTAGGGACATTATGTTGGTAGAAAGATCACCCCCTTCGACAAAAGTCCCGTCAGGGACGAAATATAATTTTACTCGCCAAAAACATCTCATCCCTACGGGATTCGTCTCGTAATACCTTGTTTTTCTACCAACATTTGGTCCCTATGGGACCGGCACGGTATCGATGCCGTTGTATTGTCAAACCGCTGGCAATGCCTTGAGCAAGGGGCCCATGCATTTCTTCGAGAAAAATGTACAATCGGTTTTGCTTCTGGTAAATTCATACTGTCCCGTCGCGACATCATGTAGGTAGAAAGGTGACTCTCACCCCGACCAAGTCCCGTCAGGGACGAAATATGAACCTTTGTCTGGAAAATATTTCATCCCTACGGGATTCGTCTCGTAATACTTGTTTTCTACCAACATTTGGTTCTACGGGACCGGCATTGTAGCGGATCAACGATAACCTAGAAAAAGAAGCTCACCTTCAATTTCAAAAACAACGGTGTACCAGGTGTAAAATGAATTTCGGAGACGGATTCGGGTTCATCAATTAATCGTGATTCCGTATCAAACTGAGCCTCGTTCCAATCGACATCAAATATATTTTCGGCAGACAATCCGACTTCAAATTTCTGGTGAGTGTAGTTTACTACTGCATCGGCCAGGAAATAACCCTTTGCAATCACGCTTTTATCTTCGTTAGCGGCGCGATCGCCAATATATCTATAACGAAGCGTTCCATTGATTCCGTTTTTCATTTTGAACGACAATCCTCCGATACTTGATACCATCGGGGCGAGGGGAATGTAATCCTGACCTTCCGGCTCCTCTTTTGATTTTGGATTCGTGACATTCACATCACCGTCCAGGAACAGCCAGGGTAAGATTTCATATCGTAAAGAAAGATCAACACCGGTTCTCCGGGTTTTTCCACTAGGCTCGACGATGCCTTCATCCCCTACATATACAAATTCCTGATCCAGATCTAGTCCCCATAGAGCAACATGCAAAAATAATCGGTCGGTAAGTTTTGTGTTCACACCAAGGTCCACACCGTAGGCTCTTGGTAAAATCTCCGGGCCACTTTGTTGTGTCACCACACGTGCATCATTTGAGTGAAATCCAAAGCCGGTCCGCACATAGAATTGCGTGTTCGTGTTTAGTTGATAGTTAACGTTTAGTTTGGGACTAACAATTGATTTTCCTGTTGAATTGTTAGTGTTTTCCAAACGGTCACGATATCGGAAATTAAAATAATCAAAACGTAATGCCGCATTGACAGACCATTTTTCGGATAGACGTAACGTTTCATTGATGTATACATTTACATTGGCCTCGTTTACGTCGCCGCGTTGGATGTCCTCCAGAAATTCCCTTTTTACAGTGTTCGAAAGGAAAATATCATTCACATCGTCCAGTCTGAGACCGGCGCCAAATTCGGTGGTGAGGTCTTTTCGAAGAAACCTACCTTCGGAAAGGTAGTTAGTCTTATAACCATAGATCATCCTGGACTCTTTTTGATTGATTTGGTCTCCATTCAGGGGATCGTTCAAATAAAAAGTGAAATTGGAGTATAGATTAAAATCATAACGGACTGCATAAGCCTGTTGTGTGAGATATGCACCATTGGAAAATGAATGTACATGTTTTAAAAAGAGATTTGCACGGCTGGTTTCGCCGCCTTCGGTATTGTCGATGGATCCGAACCGCGTGATTATTCCACTTTCAACGGCACGTGTCGGGATTTGGCCGGAGGCATCCCATCTGCTTGTGAAGAAAGACGCACCGAAGCTAAGGTTATCTTCATTTTTTAGTCGCGTCGATATTTTTGAAGTGATGTTGAACCGATTAAAATTTTGTGAGCTTTCAACAAATCCATCGGACCTGAAAAATTCTGTTCCGATATAACCTTGTGTTTTGGTGTTCTTCGGCGAAAATAGATTCACGCCTGCGACTGTTCGAAATGTTCCAAATTGTGCTCCTTCAAGTTTCACAAAATTTTCTTCCAGCACATTTTTGGTTTGAAAATCTACAAAACCCGCGGTTGCAAAATCACCCTTGTTGGCGTAATAAGGACCTTTATCAAAGTTTACATAGTTGATCATTTCAGGAATGACAAAATGCAAGTCGGAGTAGCCCTGACCATGTGCATGAGATACCATGTTGACCGGCAGTCCATCCACTTCCAGGTTGAGGTCGGTGCCATGATCAATATCGAAGCCCCTTAAAAAAATTTGTTCTGCTTTCCCGCCGCCGGCATGCTGTGCAATAAAAAGGCCGGGAACCATTCGTAAAATATCTTGGGAGGTATTGGTGGGCCTGAGTTTAATATCGAGCGGACTAAGTGTATTGACGGGTTGTTCAGTGCTGGCACTGACCACTAAATCTGCCAGTTGTATGTCGCCGGGTTTCATAACAAGGTCCAGCGATAATGTTGACTTGTCATTCACATCGACGGACTGTGAAAAAGTTTCATATCCGATAAACGAGACGCCTATTGTGTAGGTGCCGGCTGGAATATCCTTCAATCTAAATTTGCCATCGCCGTTGGCAATGGTGCCAAACGATGTTTCCTTCAAAAATATATGTGCGCCTGCGAGCGATTCTTTATGTTCGTCTAACACACGGCCGGCTATAATTCCCTGACCTTTGGCAGTGAAGCACAGGATTAAAATAGTTAGAATTAACAGACTCCTTTTCATGATGAGGTGGTAAAATAATAATTTGACATCTTATTTGGGAAATTGAGGCATGAATTTTCCTTTTCTGATAAGATCAGGGGATCTGAGCTTATAGACTCATGCAACAAGCCTCTGTTGGCTTGATATTAAGAAAGTCAAATCGCGATGGGAGGAGGAATGTAGGGGCTGCAAACACCTGCATTGGTTTTGATGGCCTTCAATGGATAATATTGAAGTTTGGCCAGGACATCTATTAAAATTATCGCACAAAACTCATAGAAAAGAATGCTGAAGGATAGCGTAGATAGTAAGTTATCAATACTATTTGTGTCGTCATTCTGGAACGAGACGTTATGATCTTCGAGTATGTGGTGATGGTCTGCTTCATGATGATGAACTCCATTTTTAAATGCATGCAAAGTTTCGTGCCCAATTTCCATAACGCCAAAAGCTATGATCGAAAGACCATAAATGAGGATAAGGAAATTTGTGAGCAGACGAAGCTTCATAAAGTTTTTAACGCAGTCTTTATTTTTTTACTGACGGAAGGCCCAAGTTCAAATTCACTTTCCAATGCTTCTTTGAGATAGTAGCGAGCCTGTTCCTTGTTGCCGTTGGCCTGGTAAATTATTCCGAGGTGATAAAAAGCCTCTGGTTCAAAAGTCTGGTGCTCGACGTGGCGGCTTGCAATCGACAAGGCTTCCGGGAAATTCTTTTGATGATAGTATGCCCACGACAGGAGATCGTATGATTGTGGTGTCGGTCTGTTGGCAATTTCAGCTTGCGCAATGGAAATTGCGGCGTTCGGATTTTGAAATTCCTCTGCCTCGAGGATGGCGAGATACTTGTGGTACATGTTTCTATATTCCGGAATGGACACAAGAGATTTAAATTTCTTGAGTTGATCTGCTTTTTCCATTTGATTGCCGTTCAATTCGGCAATTTCAGCGAGCATCAAGTGCGCCTCGGGCATGAACTTGCGTATGGCCAAGTCGTTAACAATGACTTTTGCGGCTTCGGCGTTGAGATCATGCGATAGCGCAATCCATGCGATTCCTTTCAAAGCATAATCGTCCTGAGGATTGTCCTTAAGCACCTGGAGATAGCCCGCGTAGCTGTCTTCGATCCTTCCCGCGTGACCGTACATGTCGGCCAGGTTTGAAAGCGTCCATTGTGATAAGCCTTTATTTGCTTTAATGCGTTGATAGGCCTTCTCCATACAAACAATGGCACTGTCGAGGTGACCTTCGTGGTCGTTAAGCTTGGCTTTACGAATGAGATAAGCAAAGGAATGTTTATTCTTGAAGTCTCTGAGAACCAGGTTCGCGGTCGCATAATCGCCGATCTCCAGAGAAACGTCGACAAGGATTAGCAACGAGGCTGCCTTTTTATCACCCAATGCTAACGCCTTTTCGGTGTAATCCTTTGCGCTTTGAAATTTATGCTGTGTGATGGCATTGGCGGCGAGGCTTTGATAAATTTCAACATTGCCTTTTGGGTAGGTTTTCAATATCCGGGCGTATAAGCTATCGGAAATCAAAATATGTTGTGCAAGTCCGGTGGATTTGAAAAGGTTAGCGTGGATACTTCCAAGTTTAGCTAAAGACGCTTCGTCGTTGTCATTTTTTTCCAATCTTTCCTCCCAGAATTTCAACTCTTCTATAGCTGGGTCGGTCGACACATGTCTGGCATGGCTGAGGTAAGGTCTATAGTCATCAAAACGTGTAATTATTTTCTTATTTCTATCACACGATAACAAACAGACAAAGAGTAAGAAGATGAGTGAGTTGGCTTTCATAACATTCTAGGTTTCGCAAATTTCTTTGCGTCTCCGCGTCTTAGCGGTAAAAAATCAACCGCAAAGACGCAAAGGCACAAAGAGCTTTTAATGAGGTGATGCCAGATAAGGGAAAGAAGTCAGGAATGACTTATCGTTAGCATCAACGTGATCGTCAGTAAGCCCAGGATTCGACATAGCGTCAGGACCACCAAAGAGCAAGATCAGTTCGACAGTAATAACATCGTCATTAAGCTTGCGCCCGGTCAACACGTTGGTACCATCGTAAAACGTTGTGGGTGCTGTCAAAGAAGCAGTCAACACATCCGTTGCCAACACACCAGTAAAAGTAGCTGCATCCAATCCAAGTAAATTGGTCGTATAACCTGGGTTCAATGCGAGTAATCTGTCCTTGAACTTTGTGGCAAATGCAGGACCTTGTTGTGCTGGGGTCGTTGTATTAAACATATCCTTATCTCCCATCGACACGAACACCGTATTGATAGCAGGACGCGCCATCTGGTCTTCTTGCTCGTACATAACTGCAACAGGCGGCATATCATTATCATCGTCATCGCAGGCGGAAAAGGTTAAGATCGTCCCCAGGCATGCAACCATGGATAAATATTTCAAAATTGTTTTCATTACTTTAATTTTTTTAGGTTTTACATTTCACGGTTAGAAGTTGCCCAGATATTGATTGCGCCAGATCCAAGCATCGACTTAGGTACTTCCACTACCAGCGACAAAACGTTTGTTCCAGCAAAGGCATCGGTGCCTGGATTGTTGAAAGAAGTAGCAGTTCCACCGATAATCGCCTTGAAGGCATTCAAATCAAAGAAGAATGGATCGTCGCGTGGACCTGCAAAAACTTTGATGCCATTACTCTCACCAATGGTAGGATCTGCGCCATAAGTTGAGATGTTTGTTTCGATCGGAGTCGATGTTAACAACGTGCTGCTAAGGCCGGCCTGAGTCGGAGCTGCAGGCCCATAAACTTTAACTTTGCCATTGTCAAACGCAGCTTGTATTACCAAATCTTCCATGTTGTCTTTGGTTGAAGAATTGTCGATGTTGATTTCAATCATCACTTCTTCATCAAAAGAGGCTGCGGCAGTGGCAGATGGAGCAAGCAATCCCTGCACATTGACGACAAA
This sequence comes from uncultured Bacteroidota bacterium, assembly GCA_963813425.1. Lineage (GTDB taxonomy): Bacteria > Bacteroidota > Bacteroidia > Cytophagales > Cyclobacteriaceae > Chryseolinea. The sequence goes on along the minus strand of CAWEZB010000008.1, from coordinate 92,741 downwards.
CACCATGTTGTTTGCGTTGGCTGGGCTCTGAAAAGCATACACGTCGGTGATGTCCGATCCTGTACCCGTCACAGCAGGAGCATCAATATGGTCTGCAGCAATCAGGTAGCTGGCCGCACAGGCAACAAGAGCCACGAGTGCCAGGCCAAGAGTCTTAAGGTTGAACTTTAATTTCATAACGATTTTAATTGTTTGTTTCAATCACGTACGACTAAAATGGAGTGCGTGGATTTTTTCGACTCCTAATTTTTTACAGAGTGGAGGGAATGCCCAGTTATTTTTTAATACTTTCGTGGTTTAAAATTCATAGACATTCTGACAACCTATAAACATACTTCAGAGGAAGCTTTAGTCGCCGCTTTACAACGGAAGGATAGGAGTGCGTTGGAATATTTGTATGACCATTATTCTGCGGCACTGCTTGGCGTGGTTGGCAGGATCATAAAGAAAGAAGAGTTGGCAGAAGAAATTCTTCAGGATGTATTCCTTAAAATATGGGACCGGATAGATTCCTATGACCCATCCAAAGGAAAACTGTTCACCTGGATGCTGAATATCGCCCGCAATCAGGCGATCGATAAAACCCGGTCAAAAGAATTTAGTAAAAGCAAGAAAACTGATGACATCGAAAACCTCGTAAGTAAGGTGGATAGGAAGGATTATACAGAACTTCAGATAGAAGCCATTGGCTTGCAAGAGGTTTTAAAACAACTTCCGGAAGAACAGCGCTTCGTTATAGACCACCATTATTTAAAGGGCTATACACAGGCTGAAATGTCTGAAGAGTTTAACTTGCCTTTGGGTACAGTTAAGACACGCATGCGGCTTGCCATGAAAGAATTGCGAAACTTGTTAAAAATAACGTGAACGTTGAGGCATACATATCGTCTGGTATCTTAGAAGCTTATGCACTTGGTGAGCTTACGGACCAGGAACGTGCCGAGGTTGAAAAAAATCTTGCACTTTATCCTGCGCTGCGAAAGGAGCTTGCCCTTATTGAAGAGACGCAGGAAAAACTTTTAATGAATGCCGGAGTTAAGCCAAGGGCAACCGTTAAGACGAAGTTGTTTGCTGCCATTGATGCACGGAAACCCGAAACAAAAATAGTTGAACTCCGCAAGCCAGAGTCATCCTTGTCTTTCTGGAGAATGGCTGCGGCTGCGTCGATAGCGGTGGCGGTAGTCACGTCGTACCTCGCCTTTAACTATTGGAACAAGTGGAAGAGCACCGAAAACAGCTTAACAGAGCTGATTGCACAAAATCAGCGTGTAGCCCAGGATTACAATACAGTCAACCAAAGGCTGGACGCTATCGAAAAAGACTTGAAAATTACCAATAATCCTGCATTCAACAGGGTTGTGATGAAAGGCACACCAAATTCGCCAGGTTCATTGGCGTCGGTTTATTGGAATGAATCCACCAAGGAAGTTTACCTGAGCATTCAGGAAATGAAGGAGCTCTCGCAGCAGAATCAATACCAGCTTTGGGCTATAATTGACGGAAAACCTGTTGATGTGGGCGTTTTCGATGGCAATTTTGCCGGCTTGCTCAAGATGAAAGAAATTCCGTCCGGAGCCCAAACGTTTGCCGTTACCATTGAAACGCGGGGTGGAAAAGCAAGTCCGACGCTTGAAACTATGCAAGTAGTCGGAAATGTAGTGAAAGGCTAAATCGGCCAACCAATTTTTATCGTTTATCGCCCATTTTCTTACAGGCCTCTAGCGGGGTAGATACTTCGCCCATTCACGTCAATCAGGCGGATTTGATAACTTTACAATACATCATTTTTTAGTGTTACTATGAGAATAAAGCTCTTAGCAGGATTCATTTTTTTAGTTTCTTATTCCTTCGCTCAAAAAACAGATTCTCTTCACCAGGTTCAGTGGGAGTCAGCGTTAAAAAAATTAAATGCCGGCGACTACAATGACGCTGCAGTCCAGCTTACACAACTTATTAATTCAGATTTTTCAAATAAGGAAGTGTTCGTGAAAAGAGGTGTCGCATACTATAACCTTAAAGATTATCAGAAGGCAAAGGCAGATTTGGACGATGCCCTAAAAGCGCGTATCAACACCGTTGAATTATTCGAATATCGCGGTAACACTAAATACAATCTCGATGATTACCAGGGCGCAGCCACCGATCTGGATAAAGCCGTGAGCATGGGAGCTAAACAATATGAGACATTCGTGAACCTTGGAAATGCAAAATTCAGGATGGAGAATTATCGCGAGGCGATCACAAATTACGACAAAGCGATAACGGCTGGGAAAGCCGATGCCATGTTGTATAACAACCGTGGCAAAGCCAAATTCAACCTTCAAGACTATAAAGGTTCCATCGGAGATTTCGATAAGGCATTGGAAATTAATGGAGGTTACGACAAAGCCATTGAAAATCGGGCAGAAGCAAAATACAAAGTGGAAGATTGGAAGGGGTGTATTGCTGATTTTGAAAAACTTCTTTCGTCCGGAAGAAATGATGTGGAGATTCATCAAAAGGTTGGAACGGCGAAATATACCTTGCAAGACTACAAGGGCGCTGCTGAATCCCTGGATAAAGTAGTTCAGAAAAACGTACGTGACAAAGAAGTCTTTAAGATGCTCGGATTGAGCTATGCGCAGACGGGCAATTGCGCCGAATGCGACAAAGGCTTTGTCTGCAGCTGTATCAATGGGTATCAGTGACAAGGATGTATTCAATCACCTTGGAACCTGCCAATACAAAAACAAGGAATATGCTGCTTCCATTGAATCATTGAGTCGCGCCATCAGCGGCGGCATTGCCACAAAGGAAGTTTTTCTATATCGCGGCAATGCATCGTTTGTTCAGAAAGACTACGAGAATTCCATTAAAGACCTGGAGAAGGCGGTCTCGCTAGGTGCTAGCGATGCCGATGCTTTCAAAAATCTGGGCGACATGAAATTCATGAAGAATGATTTTGCAGGTGCTATAAAAAATTACGATCAGGCCGTGGCCATTGGTGTCAATGATGCCGTGCTGTTTAATAATCGTGGGCAGGCGAAATTTAATTCTAACGATATCGCCGGATCAGTCTCCGATTTTGACAAAGCTATTAAGATCAATGCTGCTTATGGTAAAGCCCTGCTAAACCGGGGAACGGCAAAGTTTGCTTTGAAGGATTATGAAGGCGCATCCGCAGATCTTGAAAAAGCAAAATCGTCGGAAGGGGAGACACCTGAAGTTCTTAAAATGCTGGGTATCTCGAACTATTTGTTGGGAAAAAAAGATGTCGCCCGGACTTACCTGGATAAAGCAATACAAGCTGGCGTCAAAGACGGCAAGGTTTCGCTTTATGCAGGATATCTTAAGTATGAGGCTGGTGACCATAAAGGTACCGTGGATGCGTTGACGGCAGCGGAGATGGCGGGTGAAAAGGAAAACGACATTTATGCCAAACGTGGAATGTCCAATTATCAACAAAAGCAATATAGCCAAGCCGTTGGAGATCTTGAGAAGAGCGTACAAGCCGGAAAGGTTGATGTGAATATTTACGAGGCTTTGGCGCTTTCTTATGTTGCTTCCCAAAAGGACAAAGAAGCCCTTCCCCATCTGGAAAAGGCTGGCAGCCTGGAAAGCAAGAATAAGGATATCTACTTTCCTCTTGGAAATGCCCGCTTTAAAGAAAACAATTACAAGGGCGCCATCGAAGCATATGATAAAGCAATTGCTTTGGGCGTAAGTGATGAAATCATTTTTAACAATCGTGGAAAAGCAAAGCTTAATGCCGGCATGGTGAAAGAATCCATTGCAGATTTCGATCGCGCTATTGGAATTAAGAAAGATTATACACACGCGTTGAAAAACCGCGCCGCGGCGCGTTATCAGCTTAAGGAATATCCCGGCGTGATTGCTGACCTGGCTGTTGTCGTTTCTCGCAGTGAAGCCGGAGCAGAAGAGTTTGCAGCATTGGGGATCTCAAAATACTATACCAAAGATTATAAAGGTGCGGTGGAAGATTTGAATAAGGCAGTGGAAGGTGCCAGCAAGGATATAAACATTTATGCGGCCCGCGGAAGCGCTCTTATCGAACTGAAAGAATATGAAAAATCTATTTCCGATTTCAACAAGGCCATTGATAGCGGCTTAAAGGATGCTGATCTCTTTTACAAAAGAGGAACGGCGAAGTACATGTTGAAAGACTATACAGGTGCATTTCCTGATCTGGACAAAGCGATTTCATCAGGAGTATCAAATGCAACTGCTTTTGATATGCGCGGCTATTGCAGGTATGATAGTAAAAAGGTGGATGAGGCAATACGGGATTTTAATATGGCCATTGAAACTGATCCTAAACTTGGGGTTGCTTTCTTCCATCGTGGTGATGCCCGATTCATGGCAAATAACTTGTCCGAGGCCATTCAGGATTACACACAAGCGGTGACCTTGGGCATTGAGGATCCGGTTCTATACAACAACCGCGGAAAGGCGCAGTTCAAGCAAGAGAATTATCCGGCAGCGATTGCCGACTACAGCAGGGCCATCGACAGAAGAAAAGATTACACACGGGCCTATGATAATCGTGGTCAAGCCTACTTTACCATAAAGAAATATGAAGAGGCAATAAAGGACTTCCGTGAGGTTGAAAAACTGACGGAAAAACCCGACCCCGAGCTATTCAGGTGGCTGGGTAACAGCTATTATAATTTGCAAAAATTTCCGCCTGCCCGGGACTACTATGACAAACTGATCAATGCGGGCGTAAAAGATAAGGAGGTCTTTTATAAACGTGGACTAATGAGGTTGGAGGAAGAAGATTACGAAGGCGCGTTGCAGGACTTGGAGAGTGCTGAGAAAGCAGGAGAAAACACGGTAGCCCTACACCTTAACCGCGGACGCGCCTACATCGCGTTAGAAGATACCAAATCAGCGGTGAGCTCTTTAAATAAGGCACTTGACATAGAACCTAAGAATGTAGATGCGCATTTTAACCGGGCGTTGGTGAAAGAAGGCCTCGAAGATTATGAAGGTGCAATGCTGGATTACAACAAAGTAATTCAACTGAATCCAAATGATGGATTGGCTTACTACAATCGCGCAACCTGCAAATCCCAACTTGATGACTTTGGCGCTGGCGTCTCTGATATGGATGAAGCAATTCGCATTGAGCCAAAGAATGCAATGTATTACAAGCAGCGGGGGAATTTTTATTATCAGCTAAAGGAAAATACAAAAGCGTGCTTTGACTGGCGCAAGGCTGTTGAGTTCGGTGATGCCAAAGCCCGTTATCAAATTGAAAGTTATTGCAGTAAATAAGACTAGGATTATGGGATTATAGGATGAACAGGATTGTGTGCTTAATCTGGTGCAGCAGAGTACATGATCGATCAATGCCTCTCTCGATAACGTGAAAAATAAAATCCTAATCATCCTGAAATCCTAAAATCCTAATCCAAGCTGTGAATTATTGTTGGATCGCACGCTTTTTTTTGTGGTCAAGTTTTTGCTTTTCTCCTTGTTTCAACTTCGGGCGAAAACTGACACAAGAAAAGAGGAGGCTCAATGATCAGCATATTATTCCTTCAATTTCAACGGCTCCTTCGTTTTGAGCCAAATCGTTTTGTTGGGACAAAGAAGGCTTTTTACTGGTGTGTCGTAACGTGTGTCTCGATTTCGACTATTGCACGGGCCGACGAAGAAGTAAATGGAAAAGTAACGGCTGTGCTGGACGGCAATACTATTGAAATATCATGCTTCTGCGAGACAAGTGATGTTAGAACGGTCTCGCTGGCTGGCATCGACAGTCCTGAAATGGGTCAGGAGTTTGGAGAGGACGCAAGAAAGTTTCTGGAGAAAATGATCCTGGGGAAAGACGTTATTGCGCAGTTGCAGGGTAAAGACCGATTGGGAAACTATTTGGCCTTAGTCAAGATTAAAGGCAAAGTGGATCCACGGATTGAATTGTTAAAAAATGGATTGGCATGGACTTCAGAAAATAATCCAGCACAGGAGTTGGAACGATACAGACTGGAAGCACAACAGAAAAAAAAGGGACTTTGGAAACAGGTAAACCCAGTTCCTCCGTGGACATTTCGGAGACAACAATCGATGTTAAAACCAAAAAGCAGTTGATTCATTCGCAGTTTTTGTTTCCTTCAGACTCGATTTGTGGCGTTGCGCACAATATTTAATTAGGTAAATAGTTTTAACTTGTACTACGCTACCCATGAGAATTGTATTATCAACGCTATTGGTTCTTTCCGTGCTCACCACCTATTCGCAGGCCAAGCGAATAAGAAAGGCAGAGGCTCAACGACAGGGCCCGACCACGCTAGATCCGCTACCAAGTGAACAGAATATTCCAAAACAAGCCCGAAAGCGCGCTAATACAAAGGGCGCCACTTACAATAGTGAAAAGGAATACTATGATCGCGTTGAAGCCTTTGGGAAAACTCGCCGGAAAAATGAGAAGATGCTCATGACTCCGCAATATTCTGACCCCTCATACTTTGGCCATAAACGTCCGCCAAAAAGACGTTCACCCGATAAAATGAAATTTTGCAAGGAGTGTGGCATTCGGCATTAACTAGTTTCTAGTTTGAAGTTTCTAGTTTGAAGTTGTGCGTAATTCAAAGTGATGCACGTTTAATCCACGATATTCCTAACGCTGGTTGATATTCGTTTCAAGCAATCGAAATTCGAGATTGGTGTTTTAGTGTGCAATCCCCAATTTCCATCGACCCTTGGCTACCGGATCCGTTCGACATTCAATATTCCTTGTTCGATATTTAAAGGGTTTTTCCTGCTTAGGCCCTAGCTTAACCGTTGTTCATTACTTCTAAAACCATGCTTATTTAATGCGTAATCGTGCTAAATTCGTTATATGAATTTGGCTTCATACATTGAACATACCAATCTCAAGCCTACGTTGACGATAAATGATATCGACCAAGTTGTTGAAGAAGCACGTCAATGGAATTTGCTGGCAGTATGTGTTCCGCCCTTTTGGGTAAAAAGAGCAAGCCGGGAAATTGGAAAGGAAAAAATTATTTTGGTTACCGTCGCCGGCTTTCCACTAGGCTACAACATGACCGAAACCAAGTTGGACGAAATACAGCGCGCCATCGATAACGGAGCGGATGAAATCGATGTAGTTTGGAATGTCAGCGCATTCAAAACCAATCTTCCCTGGGCTAAAATAGAGATTGCCAAATGCAGCCAGTTGGCCCATAACCACCAAAAGTTATTGAAAGTAATCGTGGAGACTGCGTATCTTTCTGATTCAGAACTCGAAAAGGCTTGTAAAATATGCGCTGATGCCGGTGTGGATTTCGTGAAAACATCAACGGGGTTTGCACCTGCCGGAGCAACGATTGAGCACATTGTAATCATGAAAAATTCATTACCACATAACGTAGGGATTAAGGCCTCAGGAGGAATCAAGACCTATGAACAAGCCATCGCCATGATCAATGCTGGCGCAAGCCGAATCGGAACGTCTTCAGGTATTTCTATCCTAACACCAACCAATACATCTAACTAATGGATCACCGCCTTGCATCGATTTTCCCAGTGGAAAATAATATTCCCGCTCCATTTCAACTTTTAGAACCGATTGAGCAACGGGAATATCTTGTTAATGGCGAAATGAAAGTCTGGCAGGGAAATCTTAACCCTGTTTTAAGTCCGGTGTTTGTAAAAGAGGGGACTGAATACAAGCAAAAAATAATTGGAAGTACGCCGCTCCTCACCTCAAAAGAATCACTTGAAGCGCTTGATGCCGCTGTCAATGCTTACGAGCTGGGCCAGGGGTTGTGGCCAACGATGAGTGTAACGGAACGTATAGAGCACGTAGAAAAGTTTTTAGGGGCGATGCGTGCGTCGCGACAAGAGGTTGTGAAACTGCTCATGTGGGAAATCGGTAAATCGAAAAATGATTCTGAGCGGGAATTCGATCGTACTTGTGATTACATCGTCGATACCATCAAAGCGTACAAAGACCTTGACAGAAATTCCGCGAAGCTGATCGAGGAACAGGGCTTCATGGCGCAAATCCGTCGGGTGCCATTAGGTGTATCGTTATGCATGGGTCCGTACAACTACCCATTGAATGAAACCTTTACGACACTTATTCCTTCCCTTATCATGGGTAATACCGTTGTTTTTAAACCTGCGAAATATGGTGTGCTATTGATCCGGCCCTTGCTGGAAGCTTTCAGAACGAGTTTTCCCCCGGGTGTGATCAATATTATTTATGGACGAGGACGTGAAACAGTAGGTGCGCTAATGGAGTCCGGGAAGGTTGATGTGTTTGCCTTCATCGGTACAAACAAGGGTGCCAATGAACTGAAACGACTTCATCCGAAGCCTCACCGCCTGAAAGCAATATTGGGTCTCGACGCTAAAAATCCCGCCATCGTGCTTCCGGATGCAGATCTTGACAATGCCGTCAATGAATGCATCACGGGTACTTTATCCTTTAATGGGCAGCGTTGTACTGCATTGAAAATATTGTTCGTACATCACAGCATCGTCGATGAATTTATAAAACGGTTTAATGAAAGGGTAAAAAAGTTGAAACCAGGAATGCCTTGGGACGACGGTGTAGGCCTTACACCTTTGCCCGAACCTGGTAAGGTGGATTATCTCACTGAACTAGTGGAGGAAGCAAAAAGGTATGGGGCATCAGTTGTAAATGAAAGTGGAGGAGAGCATCATCATACATTCTTTTACCCAGCTGTTGTTTATCCAGTGAATGAAAAGATGCGATTGTATTCAGAAGAACAATTTGGCCCGGTCGTTCCTATCGTTCCATTCAGCGACGATGAGGAGGCAATTCAATATGTGGTCAATTCTAACTTCGGACAGCAAGTCAGTATTTTTGGAACCGACTCTAAACGCGTTGCCAAAATCATGGACGCATTTGTGAACCAGGTCGGCAGAATAAATTTAAATACCCAGAGCCAGCGTGGGCCTGATACTTTTCCGTTTAATGGTAGAAAGGATTCGGCAGAGGGGACCTTATCTATCGCAGATGCCCTTCGGGTTTTCTCCATTAGGACGATAGTGGCAACTAAAAGCACGGACTCAAACAAACAGATTATCAGCACCATCATTCGGAACCGGGAGTCCGCTTTCTTAAGTACTGATTACATTTTTTAAGAGGAATATGAAGCATCTTTCAATTCACGTCTCTGGGAAAGTTCAAGGTGTTTTTTTTCGCGCATCCGCAAAAGGAAAAGCTGAAGAACTTAATATCAAAGGAAATGTTCGAAACAACGCGGACGGTAGTGTGTCCATTGAAGCTGAAGGTGAAGAAGAAAACTTGCAACAGTTTGTTGAATGGTGTAAACGAGGTCCTAAATTCGCCCATGTAGAGCATTGTGAAGTGAAAGAGGGCGGTAGCAGGAACTTAAAAGGTTTTTTCATTGAGGGGTGAGTATTAAGGGGATTTTTTGCTTTCTAGTTTTAAAAAACAAACAGAGCCCAATGTGAAATTTTTTGCACTTAGTTTATTCATAACATTGAATGTGTTTGCCCACGGGCAAATCAAAGTTTACGTCCTGGATGGTGGTATGCTCGAAGGTGTAGTTCCCGAAAGGTTTGGATTGAAGCGTGAAGAAGTAACAACGACCAGGTTACCCGTGCCTTGCTTTCTTATTGTCCATCCCAAAGGTACTATCATGTGGGATGGAGGAGCAGTGCCAGACTCGGTTTGGCAGTACAATGGTTCGCCTGCTTCGTATACCGTCGAATATAAAGATATAAAGCGCGAGGTGTCCCTATCAAAGCCACTTAAAACTCAATTGGAAGATATTGGCTATTCCCCGGCGTCGATTACTTATCTGGTGCTGTCTCACTATCATTACGATCATACGGGCAACGCAAATATTTTTTCAGGCGCGACGTGGCTGGTACGACAAACTGAATATGATGCAATGTTCTCCGATCAGCCTCCGAAAGTCACCTGGCCTGGTACCTATTCTTCCCTTAAGAAAAGTAAGAAGCATTTTCTTACGAAGGATGAGCATGATGTGTTTGGAGACGGAACGGTTATCATCAAATCGGCCCCAGGTCACACACCGGGACACTTAGTTATGTTTTTGAAACTGAAAAAGACTGGAAACACAGTCTTGTCCGGGGACCTTTACCACTATGCTGAAGAGCGAACGCTGAACCGGTATCCTACTTTTGAATTCGACCAGGAACAAACCCGATTGGCCCGTATCGAAATCGACAAGTTCTTAAAAAAGATGAATGCTCAGCTTTGGATTCAGCATGATCTTCAGGAGAACATCAAGCTAAAAAAATCACCATCCTGGTACGAATAAATAGGTCTGCTGAAAAAGTAAAAGGCCTAAGAAAGAGCTTCGAAGTATGATGCATTCAACCTTTATGTTGTATCGATGGGATTAATGTGCATGGAAAAATAAATACGACTTTAAAAACCTTATTACCTTAGTAACACAAAAAAACGTGTGAACCAACCAACGTTATTACCTTATTGTGCACAGATTCAATTTTGTCACAGTATTCTTGGATTTTTTGCGTAAATCAATAAGGTGATAAGGTTAAAACGTAAACTATATGTCTTGTTACTAAGGTAATAAGGTCTGAGTCACAGACTTTTTCAGGCAAGCCCAAAATAGAATCTGTGGCTACGCAACGCTCCTTTTAACGATGCCTTTCTGCGAATCGATTTTTAAATCAAAAAATTTCGTGATAAACGCGCTTAGTCTCAGGCCCGCCATCTGAGGCGTATAATCATCAGGATAAAAGACAGTCAGTTCCAGGATTGCTTTTCTGAAATTATCGTGTTGACAAAAATCCTTGGTCCAACGTTTAAAGATCTCCGCCCACTGTTGTTGGTATTTTACAAATTCATCCTGACCGTCAAATGAAAATTCGAGTTGGTTATCCCTGTAAAACAAATAGCGGAAAACTCCGGCCAGGGAGACGTAGAATTCCTCCAAGTGAGTGAAATCATTTACAGAATGATGCTGAATCTTCAGAAAGGTATCATCCATAATACCCAACGGATTATTGTGAAGCAGGTGTTCTACTTTAACAAAATCTATCAAATACGTCATCAAGGGTTTTTCCAGGGAAAGTTGTGCTTCTTCAAGAACATAATTCTTATCGCGTGGGAAGAATTTTCTCAGCACAGGTTATGGATGTTTCACAAAAGTATAAAGAAAAGCAAAAAGTGGAAAGCAAAAAGCTGAAAGCTTTTGCGTAGGACTTTCAGGGTCGTGCATTTTCGTAAAATGTCCTTAGACAACTTCAAACCAGAAACTAGAAACTTGAAACTAATCCAACGGAACATTTACATGCCGCTCAGCATGATAAGAAGATCGGACCAGTGGTCCGGATTCGACATACTTTAATCCGCGCTTCAAACCTTCCTCCCTGTACAATGCAAAGGTATCGGGATGAATAAACTCCGCTACTTCGAGGTGCATTTTTGTTGGTTGCAGATATTGACCCAGCGTTAAAATTAGCAGGCCATTGGCCACCAGGTCATCCATGGCTTTGTACAACTCTTCCTTTGTCTCTCCAAGCCCCAGCATAATTCCAGACTTCGTCCTCATACCGGCTTCTCGGATCCTTTTAATCTGCTCCAGACTCCTCTCATATTTTGCCTGGGGGCGCACCATTCTATACAGTCGCCCAACGGTTTCCATGTTGTGGCTAACCACCTCCTGGCCGCCTTCAATCATTCGGTATAGGGCATCCCAATTTCCTTTTGTATCCGGTATCAAGGTTTCAATGGTCGTTTCAGGGCTGACTTTTTTTGTTTCCACAACGGTATGGTACCAAACCTCGGCCCCCCGATCTTTGAGTTCGTCACGATTCACGCTGGTAATAACGGCGTGTTTCACCATCATAAGTTTAATGGCCTCGGCAACCCGCTTGGGCTCGTCCAGGTCATATTCTGTGGGTCTGCCGGTTGCCACTGCACAAAACGTACAGCTGCGTGTGCAAACGTTCCCCAGGATCATGAATGTGGCGGTCCCTGCGCCCCAACACTCTCCCATATTTGGACAATTTCCGCTTTCACAAATGGTGTGAAGCTTATAATTGTCTACAAGTTTTCGCACCCGGGCATAGTCTGGACCTACAGGCAATTTTACACGAAGCCAGTCGGGTTTTCTTTTTCGGGTGTTATCGGGAGATACCGTTGGAAGTTCTATCATCGATGCAGTTATCAGTTATCCGTTATCCGTTGCGGGTAACAATCTAAAATCTACTCTTAATGGATGCCACAAAGACACTACGACACAAAGGTTCACAAAGCTTGTGATTTTGCGGCCTTTGCGAATTAGTTTTTGCGGCCTCTGCGTGAAATGTCACTAATCTAAAATCGTCAATCTGAAATCTACAATCCAATAACCGTCTTATTTTCCAATAAGTTCTTTGTATTCTTTCGCCGTAAGCAGCCCGTTCGGAGAGCCTTTTACCTCGATTTTTATCATCCAGCCTTCTCCGTAAGGATCTGAATTTACTTTTTCGGGGTGTGCTTCCAGAGCCGGGTTTACTTCTAATACCTTGCCTGTTATGGGCATAAATAAGTCCGAAACCGTTTTCACTGCCTCCACGCTGCCAAATACTTCGTGTTCCTTAATTTCTTGTCCTACAGTGTTGATGTCCAGATAGACAATGTCTCCCAACTCGCCCTGTGCAAAGTCGGTGACGCCTATCAAGGCCGTATTTCCGTCGATTTTAATCCATTCGTGATCTTTGGTGTATTGGAGTGATTCGGGAATATTCATGCTTAAGAGTGTTGAAGTGTTGATGTTCTAGGTGTTGACGTCAGGGGCCAAAAATAGAGGAAAATAAGAAGATTGGAAAATATTATTGGGCGAGGCTGAACCGGACCTGGATGCCGAAACGCGTGGTGGCACGTCGGTATGAGTTTGATACTTGTGGTTCGTTAATGGTCCTCTCAAAATACATCTGGAGGTTAAGTTTTTGATTCACCACGTAGCTGATGTTTGGGCGTAATTGAAAATTGATATTACCGTTTGTAATGGTACTGAGTTCGGCGATTTTGCGCTGGATCGTGCGTGTATCGGATACCGTTACATTCAACCTAAACGTTAAGTCGTTTTTCAAAACGATCAGTCGTCCATCCGATTTGAATGGAAGCTTCATGTTGTTTTTGGTGAAGCCCAGTTCCAGGGAAACATCTTTGCTGTTTAGTTCCGTAACCTGAGCATTCGAAACGTTCATCGAAAGATCGCGTTTTGTTTTATACTGGAAGTTTGCTGTGAGTCTGCTCTTGGTACGCATGTTAATTCCAATGAGCGGTGCAAACTGTTCTGAAATCAGAACCTGACTAATTACATAGACCGGCAAAGCTGAGCTCGATCCTTGTGCTCCGAAATAAGAATTGTTGTAATCGTTTATAGGTTTGTCAATTTCGAGAACGGACGGGTCATTGAATTCCAGGGCGTTTGAAAAATTGGCGACGCCGTAGGAAGATTGATAGGCGTGTGAGACGGTAATGGTTTGAAATATATTTTTAAAGAAGTCGATCTTCGTTAATCCCGTATAGTCTACACGCCAATTTGGGAGAGGTGTCTTCGGAAAAGGAGTAAGGGACATGGTGTTAGCGTCCTTACCCCCGTATGCCGCTATAAAGGCCGGGATCAACACATCTTGCGATGCCGAATCGTACTCCACGCTAGGATTACGAAGCGTTAAACGGTTACGGATAATATCAAGATTTTCCTCAAAAGTTTTAAAGACGTCAGATTCTATTTCGGCATTGGAAGAATTGAATGAGGTATTGATTGAGAGGAAAGAAATTCTGTAGCTACCGGAGCGGCTGGGGTTTAAGCTTGCAAATTGTGTTTCGGGATTGTAATTGGCAACATCACTTTGCTAGGTTTCAACGTCATCTTTCCCGTTTTCATCGTACCGGTAGATTTCCTGATAGGAGCTCATGGTTTCTTTTTTCACATCAACCTGGATCTTAAGATCAGGCGAAGGCTCGATGGTAGCGCGCAAATTGATCGATTCATCCATCCTTTGGGTGAAAGGCATGGTCAGACTTTCATTTTTGCGTGAGCCAACCTTTTTGTGCCGCGGTGTGCCGGATATTTGGACTTTGGCTTCCGAAAATAAATCCCCAACCCGGAGCATTCCAGCCCTCGTCCATTCCAAAATATTTTGGTGAGGGCGTGAAGCCCGGCAAGAGCGTTCCTTCGGTCAGTTGGTAGGTACCGTTAATGCCCCGGAGTGACATCAGCAGTCTTAATAGTCCTTTTGCAACCCCTGGCATAGTTTTGACCGTGTCGGGAGGTTGCTGCACCCTCGGACCGGTAGAAGTTCTTGGCGCCGGTCTTGGCGGCGTATTTAATTCCTTTAAGAATTTTACTTTATTGTACAGCTTGACCATATCAATCCGCCCTGTAAAATTCTGGTCACGGCTATTTTGAATTATGTTTTTAAAATCCAGGTCATCCGGCAGGCCAATTACAACATCACCATTGTCTGGCTTGTCAAGAGGTCCGGCGCGCCACTCATACCTGATCTGATACCGGTAATCTGCGCCCAGCCAATCAGTTGCAGGAATTTTGTCGAGCGGCAAAGTATAGTTGAGGGTAAGATTCTGATCGAAATTTTTCATCCGTCCAAATTTTTTCAGATTCTTGACGATCACCGACTTGACGGAATCCCCTTCGCCATCGGGCTCATCAATGATAGCATAGGCCCTTGCCGAGTAGTCGAACGACAGGTTTTTGGAGAAATTCCACCGGATATTGTACTGACGATTAAACGTAAAATATTTCAGATAATTGGGATCGGAAATGAAATCGTCATTTCGATAAACATTTTTGCCAAAGGACCGATCCAAATCAAAACGGACCCCCAGACTGCTTGGCATCAAACTGAAGTTAAAATCCTTGATCAGTTTTAGCCACGGCGAACTCAGTGCCTTTGAATCCTTGAAGGGTTCGATGCCGGTGGCCTTTGGCGAATATGCATACGCCACCGACCCTTTGTATTGTTTTAGCAATTGCTCCTGAATGGTGAAGTTTTTTCGCTGCGATTCACTATAGGCATAGCTAAAGGATAAATTCTCAACATCCCAAATATGTGCTTTAGCCTCAGGGTTGACTTTTACCTTTCGGACATTCGTGAGATTAAAACTTTTTCTTGTGGTGAGATCCCGGATTAGTTTTAGATAATTACTTTTTTCGTCCTCTGTATTGAAGGAAGAGAGCGCGGCGTCGATCCTCAAGTCCGGGTTGGCCGGATCATATTTTGGATTGATCGTCGTGTTTTCATAACCGACGAACATGGGTATTTTGATCCCGGTATTTCCCGGAAGCAATTTATCAACGTTGACACTGGCGGAGATGTCATAGGCTGTGGTCTCATCTCGCGTGCGTTCAAATATTTTAGAGCTGACTGCGCCGAAACCAAAAGTCGTGTGACGGAAGGCACCGGTTACCGTCGCGAAGTCTGCTAGTTTCGCACTTAACGTAGAGTTGACGGCCCACCCCGCCGTGCGATCGAATTCCGTGACGCGCAATTCATTTGCCCAGATACAAACCGAATGTAATTGTTTGTCTGCCGTTTTTGGATTTCGCACGCCGATCATTAACACTTGAACGCTGCTTAAATCAGGTCTTCCAAAAAGGCGTATGCGGTGCCGGGGGTCAACTTGTTTGGGCCCTTCGCGGGGATAAAGTTCGGTGAGCGGAAAATTTTCCCGGTCGCGTGATGCTTTCAACGCAAACAATTCCGTCATGGCGAGGTCGATCTCATTTTCTTCTGGCCAGACATCCCGTTCGACCGCGCTCTTGAACGGCGAAATTTTAAGGGGGATTTCAATTTCGTAATAATTTTGGTCGAAATCTGTACCCATCCGCAAGAAGACCGTCATGTCGTCGTCTTCTGATTCAACGCTATTGGCGTGAAAAAACATTTTAACTCTTCCGTAATTGAAGAGGTCCATAGAAAGGTTTTTGTAAATGGCCCTTGCATCGCCATCTTCCAAATCATCGATACATACCTGAATGGATTGTTCGTTGAGTTGACGCGGTACAGAAGAAGTGTTATCACGGTCGCGCTCCACGCCGGGCGGGATAACGTACGGAGATTTATCGTCGCCACCGGCCGCATTTTCTTCAAGGTTCACAACGTTAACGGTAAAGTTGTCTGCTCCCGGTTCAGGATCAGGGATCAAGGCACCTTCGCGAAGGTTATCGGTATATCTTCTCCAGCGGCTTCCAACCATCCGGAAATTTGCAAAACGAAGTACGACCGGATCGCGAAAGCCGGTCAGCATCATACGGACATATTTAATGGATTTGAAACCATCAATTGCGCCAAACCTGTTTTCAAATTCTCTGACGGGAATCCTGAACAGATACCAGTCACCTTTTCCGGCGAGCCTTCCCTCGTCGTTCGTTTGAATCTGATCCACGATGTATTCGCTGCCGATTTCCAATTGATCCTGGCTTTAGATCCATGTCATATTCGTAATATTCTTCCAACTCAGTTAACGTATTATCTGCATTGAGATCTTCATTGTCGGGAATGTGTGCTGCCAGATTGTGCAACGGCATCGTCACCTGTAATGATAGGTGAGTTGCTATCTTGTCCATTCATTTGTTTATAGCGCTCAAGGATTTTTGCGTCTGATGCGTCGTATTGAGCTGTTAAGCCAGTGCATAAAATTATCGGCAGACGGATCGAGCTCGACGATGGGCACGCGCAGCTGGATTAACAGTGTTCAGAAAGCTTTGTGGTGTTTCCGAAAAGAATGTCACTTCCTTGTCGGTCGGGAGTCCGTCGATACCAACATCCTGATTAGCTCTGGCTGCCGTCGAGTTGTCAAACGCGCCAATCAGGTAAGTTTGCGGTTGAAACATAACCCCAATTATTTTTCGCAGCGCCTGCGTCCAACGTACCATCTGGCGGCAGTCCATTTTCAAAGGCATGTTTGCCATCGCGCGCTAGGTCTTCGGAAATACTTCCAAGTTGAAAGATCAGCTTTCCTCCCGTGGTATTGTTACGAGGTGGATTAATTCCGTCATCAATCATTTCCATATTCAGCTGTTGATGAAAGGATCAAGCAGCCAGAATTCTATGTATTCAATGTTTGCTTTGTCGAAGTCAACCTCCGTTTCAATTGCATTGGTAATACCCGCCCAGTTCGCTTGAGGAGTCGGTAAGAAATCCATTGTTGTCCAGGCTGGGATTGTAATTGTATGGACCGCGTTCGCGTGGGATAATAGGCGACGTCAAATATTTGTTCAAAGAAAATGCCCTGCTGAAGCTGTCGGTATGGAAAAATTTCCTGTGGACCGACTGCTCTCACTGTAGTGCATTCTTTAAATCTTCATCAGTAATATTATCGGGTTTAAATCGTCCCACATTCCGGTAGAGTTGATTGTCGACCTGGTACCAGGCAACTTTTGCCCGGTTGTATCCAGCCCTCACATCGTTGCTGGCTTGAGCGCTGGGATCAAAACGATTGTCGTCGGTTTTTGGTGTTGACGCAAGTTTCCAACCTGCGGGACTCATCAACGAGTAAGGTGTCGCGGAATTTTCAAAGTCATCTATGTAGGCAGTCCCTTCACCATTCACAACGTTCGAGGTACCCGGAAGTAACTGGGCAAATTCTCCATTGAAGTTTATCGTTGATTGTTCCTTGGTCTGTAAGAAGGGAATGGCATCAACAATTTTAGTCAGCATCCGGCTTTTTTTATTGATGTTGAAGTCAAGACCATATTGCAGGTTTCGTGCAGGTTCAGTACCGATCTGGTTGCGGCTAATCAACGGGCGCTCATTGTAATACAGGAAGGTACCACCCAGGTTAATATCATCGCTCAGATGGTAATCGAACCGCGTTCCCAACAAGCTTCGGGTTTGAAATGCAAAAGGATCAGACTGCTCATACTTAACTTCAATTTGTTTTCCGGAACTCAGGATAGACTCATTCAGAATGGTCACTTTTGAAAAAGTATAATCGACCACAAAATCAGTTCCTTCTACCAGTGGCAATCCGCCGGCAAATACTTTTACCGAACCTTGCGATACACCGAATCCGGGAATCAATATTTCCTTTGAAGAACCGGCGTTATAGAGTCCTTTGATGTAAAATTTATTTTTTGTGGCAAACAATTCTGCGTCGGCTTTGGTAGTGTTATACAGCGTGTCGTATGAATATTTTTGAATCAGGAAGCTTTCGTTGGATTCTCCTCTGAAGGCCTGCCTCAATCCTTCGCTGAAAGGTTTCAGCGTTGGAAAGATGATCATCCCGGTTGAGGTATTGATTGTAATGCCTTCGATGAAGTCGAAGTTTCCGTCGCGTTGCGGATCATTGACCGGATTGAGTTTGTCCAAGTCCTAAAACTTCAATGAGCTGCCGTGTCCTCACATTAGCCCCCTCCTGCAATTGTGGGTTGTCAATACCGGTTCTATCATCGCGATAAATGATACGTAACTGAAATCCTTCGCGTGATAGCTGATTTACATTCAGGTTGTAAATGTTTTTCATCATCAGCTCCCACGTCGGTATTATTTTTTTGGAAGCGTCGCGGATTGAAACTTTTCTTGGGCGGAGGAGTTTTAGGAAAATTATTGCATCGTCTGGAAGCTTACTGTATTCATCCGAAGTTTCTCCAACTTTATACGTACCTCCGCCGTAAGAATATTCATATGACACTGCCAGCGCTTCGTCGTTTTGGAGTTTGCGGGTTAAGGTGATGTATCCCAATTGCGGGTGGACTGTATATTCAGTAGGCGCTAGTTTTCGTGCGCTGGTTATTTTTTCATAGTCCGTGCCGTTTGCCAGGCCTTTGTTAGCGAGTTGTACGTCGATATCCACCTGGCGATTTAGACCGGTGGCAAAACTGTACAAATCATTAGCTTCGTTTGCATTGGGATATGCCTGACCTTTCAGGCGAGCAACGTTTGGATTATATATTGTGTTCGCTTCTGCTAAGTCCATAAGACCAACCACACCTCGCAACGTTTGTGTATCATTATTCCGATTCAGAACATATACTTCTACCCGAGTGACATTGACACCTGAAATAATTTGTGGAGGATTGCCAATCCATTTAGCATAATTTTCGCGAAAGAAATGGCCCAGGAAAAAGTGCCGGTTATCGTCATAGTTAGAAGCGATAATTTCAAATGGTCTTCCCTGGCCACTGTTTTGCCCGCCACTACCGCCCAGGTTAATGGAAGCGGTTTTACCACGTTGCGTTGTAGCGATCGTTGTGACATCCAGCTTTCCAAACTGCATTTTGGCTTTTATTCCAAAAAGATTTTGTGCGCCCTGTATGAGCGTATTGTTTAGTGGAAGGCTTACATTACCGATTTCAAGCTTTTGAAGGATATCTTCTTTGTAGCCGGTATACTCGACTTTCATATTATTCTGAAAGTCAAAAGAGTTGTTGTTGTCGAAGTTGGCGGTAACAGCGAGCTTTTCACCGATCTTTCCGACAACGCTCATGTTGATTTGCATGTCAAACTCAAAGCCACCGTTCCGCTGCTGGCGTATAGGTATAGCGGGATTGCTGATTTTCTGCAATTCGCCGCCAAAATCCAGGGTTACAAATCCTCGCGGGACGAGTTCGATATAGCTTCCGCCAAAAATTCTGTCGAGAATGGGGCTGATAAAAATCTTGGGGGTAAAACCGCGACCGCTTATCGGGCTTTCACCGTCTTGGGCGCGGGCGCGACTTTGCCAATAGTTTTTTAAAATCTGACGGTCCTGGTATTGTTTGAATTCCTCAAAGGTCATGCTTGAAGTAGGCCGGTAGTTCATATCTCCGATCTTTTCATAGATGGTATAATTCCCCGCGGTATCTATCTCCACGTCAAGCTTCATCTGGTTCGGATCCTTGAGATTTAAAGGTGAAACAGGCGTAGTATTGGAGAAAGGATCACCGTATCGGTCAGTAGCCCTATAAGTCGGCCGGCGGCTCGGCGTGTAGGGCTGATTGTTGGTTGTATCTTGTTGATTCAGGCGCGTAGAGTCCGTTGTTGCGCATACGCCGAGTAGGGCATGAACAAAATGCTCAGCCAAACGAGAAAAAGGTGGCCGAGCGTGAGAGCTTTATACTGGCACGTAAAAAATGTCAAACGTCCTATGCGTTTTTGAGGGCCTGCTTAACTAAATCTTCTAAGGTAATGGTATTTCCTGATTTTCTCAGGACGGTATCAACACTTTTCTCTGCTGCTGCCTTAGGCAGACCCAGCGTGAGTAAAGCTGATAACGCTTCATTGCGCATGGTATTGTGGGACCCAAGCGAAATAGCCGGCTGGGTTTCTTCCCAGGTTTCTTTTTTAAGTTTATCGCGTAATTCAATGATCACACGTTGCGCGGTCTTACCTCCAATTCCTTTAATGGCTTGCAGGGATGCAGCGTCCTCGCGCACAATCGCGGACTTAAGTTCATTGCTATTCATATATGATAGCATGACAATCGCTGTACTTGGCCCTACGCCATTGACAGAAATGAGCTGTTGAAAGAGTTTTTTTTCAGCCGGGCTACTGAACCCGAAAAGTACATGCGCGTCTTCCCGGATGTTAAGATGCGTATGCAGCATAACATTTTCTTGTTCCTTTATTTCGGAAAAAGTCTGTAATGAGATTTGCAGCTGATATCCTACCCCTTGTACATCTACAATAACATAGGTCGGGTCTCGATGAACTAGTTTTCCTTTTAGGAATGCAATCATGTTGAGGGTCTTCTAAAGTTCCAGCTTTCGTACGGTCTAAAACGCAAATAAAATAAAGATTTTCAATACGTATTGAGATCTCACTGTATTGTCAATCCGAATTCTATGAAGAGTTTTTTAAATCGTTTTACAGGTGATCATTCTGGTCATGTAACTGCGCATCAACCACGGCAATGGCGGCCATGTTTACAATTTCTCGTATTGAGCTTCCCAGCTGCAACACATGAACTGGTTTTTTCATACCCAACAAAATGGGCCCGATCGCCTCGGCGCCCCCAATTTCCATCAACAGTTTATAAGCAATATTACCGGAGGACAAATTCGGAAAAATTAAGGTATTCGCTCCCTCATTTGCCAAGGCGCTAAACGGAAACGTCTCTTGCTGAATCTGCGTATTCAGTGCCACATTTGCCTGGATATCACCCTCTACAATTAATGACGGGTTCTTGGCTTTTGCCAACCTTACAGCTTCGCGAGTTTTTTCGGGAACAACGCCTTTGGATGAACCGAAATTAGAATAAGATAGCATCGCGATTCGCGGCTCCATGTCGAAGAATTTAACACCGTGGGCCGTCAATTCAATGATCTCAGCAAGTTCTTTGGCATCTGGATTAAGATTTACCGTGGTATCTGCAAAAAAGAATGTACCTCGCTTGTTCATGATGATGTACATCCCTGCAACCCGGTTTACGCCCTCAGCCGTACCGATAATTTGCAGAGAAGGTAAAATCGTTTTGGGATAGTCTTTAGTTAATCCGCTAACCAGCGCATCGGCATCCCCATGTTCTACCATCATAGCTGCGTAGTAGTTTCGTTCGCGCAGAAGACGCTGACAGTCCTGGAAGGTCATTCCCTTTCGTTGCCTTTTTTTGTAGAGCAGCTCGGCATAACGATTGACAGTTTCAGATTCTCCTCGCGGATAAATAATAGGACAATCGTGCAAATCAAGTTTGTGTTCGTTGATAAGTTGTAGGATCTCATCTTTGTTTCCTAACAAAATCGGATGCGCTATTCCCTCATCCTTTAAGATTTGCGCAGCCTTTAACACTTTGCTGTGTGTTGCTTCGGTAAAGACCACTCGTTTCGGATTTTTCTTCGCTCGGTCAATAATCCGTGACATCAATTTTTGATCAATACCGATACGTCTTTGAAGCTCGCCGTGGTAAGCGCCCCAATCTGTGATAGGTTTCTTTGCTGTTCCAGAATCCATGGCAGCCTTGGCAACGGCCGGGGAGATGGTCGTTATCAGTCGTGTATCCAGCGGTTTCGGAATTAAATACTCCCTTCCAAAACGGATCTGATCAGTTCCATAGGCTTTTACTACCATATCGGGTACGGGCTCCTTTGCCAGTTTTGCTATGGCATGTACCGCTGCCAATTTCATTTCTTCGTTGATCTCAGTAGCGCGCACATCAAGTGCACCCCGGAATATATATGGAAAGCCCAGCACATTATTAACCTGATTAGGATGATCCGAGCGTCCCGTAGCCATAACAATATCAGGTCGTGTTGTCATCGCCAGATCATAGTCGATTTCGGGATTTGGATTTGCCAGCGCAAATACAATAGGATCCTTCGCCATATTGTTCAGATCTTCCGGTGTAATGGCATCTGCTACCGACAGGCCGACAAATACATCACAACCTTTCATTGCCTCCTGCAATGTGTCGACGTCTTGGTGGCAGACAAATTGAGATTTTATTTCATCAAGACCTGTGCGACTCTTATTCAACACGCCTTTGCTATCGCACATAATTATATTTTCCTTTCGGGCACCCAATGCCATGTAAAGCTTGGTACAACTAACGGCTGCGGCACCCGCGCCATTGACAACGATTTTTACATCTTCGATTTTCTTTCCGATAATTTCAAGCGCATTTAATAAGGCTGACGACGAAATTATCGCCGTGCCATGCTGATCATCGTGCATGATGGGAATATTCATTTTCTCACGAAGTTCTGTTTCGATCTTAAAACATTCGGGAGCTTTGATGTCTTCCAGGTTCACACCTCCAAACGTGGGCTCCAGTGCTTTTACGATTTTGATGAACTCGTCGGGATCCTCTTCGTTGATTTCAATATCAAAAACGTCGATGCCCGCAAATTTTTTAAAGAGCACCCCTTTTCCCTCCATAACCGGTTTGGCTGCCTCTGGCCCAATATTGCCCAAGCCCAACACCGCCGTTCCATTTGTAATTACAGCGACCAGATTTCCTTTTGCGGTGTACTTATAAACATCTTCCCTATTGGCAGCAATCTCCTTGCAAGGTTCGGCTACACCCGGCGAATAGGCAAGGGCTAAGTCCAGCTGAGTGGTTAAAGTTTTGGTGGGAACCACTTCAATCTTTCCCGGCTGCCCCTGCATATGATAGTTCAACGCATCCTGTTTTCTTATTTTTTTTATGGACATGGAGTTTTGGTTAAGGGATAAAGATAAATAACGGATAGGAAAAGATATTATATTGTTTAAGAGATATGGAATCAAATAGAAGGATTTCTATTTCCTTTGAATATTAATCGTGTTTAAGATGATTTCGTGGTTTAAAGGATATGTGTTGTACACCGTTGTTTTTCTGATTGCATTGCTCATACTGGGTGACATTTATCTTATTTATCGAAATAATCAGGTTATCACCTTTAATAAGAATCAGCAAGATCAAACGGAAAAGGTTAAAATAAGCACCAGCGATGTGATGAAGAATCTACACCTGTTAGATCTGGCGGTGAGAAGTTATGCTTTTGTCAATAATCTTCATTATAAAAACGCCATTGAACTTGCCATTCGAAACAAAGATACTGCCCTGAGTGCGCTTGAGACGTCGCTTCGTCTGCAGCAATATCCAATGAACAAATTTTACACGCTGCGCGATTCAATCGCAGATTACCTGGCCACAGCGCAATTAATGGTTGATCTGCTTGATAAAAATGATCGCGCTGCTTTTGTAAGACTGCTGGAAATAGACCCGGGATATAATGTGTGGTTACAATACCAAGAGTTTTCAAAAGATGTGTATGATTTTGAGGATAGAATTGCCGGCGAGTCAAAATTGCAGTATGATGCTGCCTTAAATAATATTTACTTTTTGCAAATCGTCCTTTTTTGCATTACGGTGCCGACCCTGGCATACACGGCGTTCTATGCGAACAGAACGATTCTGATATCCGAAAAACTCCGAAAATCTGAAGAAGAAAAGGCTAATATTCTCGCCGCGCAAAATCAATTGCTGGAAAGGACGGTTCATGAAAGAACACGTGAGATAATCGCTCAAAATGAAGAGATCACTGCGCAGAACGAAGAAATTGGAATGCACAATGAAAGGTTGCAGGAGGCAAAACTGACAATCGAAAAGCAAAACAAATTTATTCAGGAAAAGAATGAAGAACTTGCGACCGAGGTCGAGCGACAAACGCAGAGCCTTAAGCAAGCTAACGCCGAACTAATAGATCACAATAGCAGGCTTGAACAATTTGCATTTATTATATCTCATAATCTTCGGGCGCCAATGTCACGAATCATTGGCTTATCGTCCATTCTGGATTTTTCAAAAGATGCAAATGAAGTTTCTGAAATTGCCAAGCTGATGACAAAGTCCTCACAAGACATGGATCAGATCATAAAGGATCTTACTGAAATCCTGGGTGTTCAAAAAATGAATGTTGGATCCATGAATAAAATCCAACTGGATTTGCTGTTGCATAAAGTAATGGGAACGCTTGAAGATGACATCCGGGAATCTCAAACCAGCATTTCCGCGGACTTCAGTAAGGCCAGCAGTGTAATAGGTATTTCCAGTTATATGGAAAGTATTTTTTATAACTTAATCAGCAATGCGATCAAATACAAACATCCCGGCAGGAAACCGGTCATTAGCCTGCAGTCGCAAATACAAGATGAGTATGTGAAGATTGATATCGCCGATAATGGTTTGGGAATAGACTTGAAAGAACACAAAGAGAATTTATTTAGCCTCTATAAAAGATTTCACTTTCATGTCGATGGGAGAGGATTAGGTCTCTACCTTGTAAAAACGCAAGTAACTGCATTAGGCGGAGAAATCGACGTGAATAGCAAAGAAGGTGAAGGAACGGTCTTTAGCTTGTGGATCAAAAACTTGCACAGTCCTGAAACTACTGCGCGAGACTGACGTCTTCGCTGGTTTTAAAGGACCAAAGAATGGTTTCTAGTTCTCGCATGAATTCTCGTTTGTCGCTGCCCGGCGCGAAAGCAAATCCTTCGATGTAATAAATTAGACCTTGTGGTTGGTCAGCAATGGCGTATCCCACAAAAGGACCGCCCATGGTGCGGTGGTTAGTCCGCCACAA
Source organism: uncultured Bacteroidota bacterium (assembly GCA_963813425.1). Taxonomy (GTDB): domain Bacteria; phylum Bacteroidota; class Bacteroidia; order Cytophagales; family Cyclobacteriaceae; genus Chryseolinea. Next base: position 67,743 of record CAWEZB010000008.1, on the reverse strand, counting down.
TCCGCGAATTTCCATGGCAAAATGGTTGTTGAAATTTACTTGCCGTGTTAAGATCTCAGCATCTTCTCTTTCGATAATCAGGTAACTTATCGGATTCCTCGGATCCTCAAATAAATATTTCTTTGCTATCGCGTCGCGCCAGGCCATGATGCTGTCCGGCAAAAATTGATACTCGCTTTCATAAGGTTTCCAGGTAATAAAAACGTCACGGTCCTTATCGGGATCAATTTGCCTGAGCCAGATAAAATCGTTTTGTCTATTGGCTAGTTTGTATCCGACGGGGACGCGAATATCGATCTTTTGCTCCCTTCGCAAAAAAGCAGATACCCCTTCCGTTGATTGTTTTGTAAATAGACTTTTTTCCAGTCTCGCACGTTCCAGCTGATTGAAGTGGTCGATAATGTTCTGCCGGTTTTTTTTGAGATGGTCAATGAGATTTTTTTCTGTGTCACCAAAGAGGTACAGAACTTCCTGACCTTTGGCGTATTCATCTTTTATGGAAGACATAAAAAAGCTGGTGTCTTCTTTGATGCGGGTAATGGTCTCGGGGCTTATAGCATCTCGTACTGTTTTAGTACCCTTTGTATTCTGATCCAAAGTAAATACGTAAACTAAATTTCTCAACTGGGTCAATAGCTTTAGATTTTTTTCAGGATGAATGTAAATGGTCGTGAACATGGGTTCATCCTGGGGTAGTCCTGGCACGGGAGCATGAAATATATTTCGAAGTTCAGTACCCAGCGGGCCTTTCCATTCCATCGAATCAACGATCAAAACAATTTCTCCAGGTTTCCCATTCGCCTTTGGTAGATAGTCTGAATTTTTTTTGTCGCACGCCGTCATTAGCGCTGCGAAGCATATTAAAATACATATCGTGTACTTCATGAATAGAAATTTCGTGACTATAATGTTCAATATACGTAACAGTCACACTTGAGGGTAAGTTATTATTACCCATTGGATTTTTGGCGCCGATGCGGAAAATTAAATGCCAATGATTAATGTTTGACCAGGCTGAATTTTGGCGTTGCTCAGTTTATTCATTGACTTAATTTTTTCGATCGTAAGACCTTCAAATTTTTTGGAGATATCCCACAATGTATCGCCAGGCTGAACCACGTACGTCTTCGATCCGGTTATAGGCATGGGAGAAACGCTGTTGCTAGACTTGCTGGAAGCAAGTACGGATGATGAATGAGAGCTTTGTTTATGCCAGATATTCAATCGTTGACCAACACGTATTGTATTTCCCCGGAGGTTATTCCATTTACGAAGATCATTTACACGAACGCCATGACGCATAGCAATAGATCCTAAGACATCACCGCTTTTTACTTTGTATACAATACGATCTCTACCATAAGTGCTTCCTTCGGTCTTCTGAGCTAAAACCTCCAGTTCTTTTTTTCCAATTTTCGAAGCTGAATCAAGAATCGCCAAGCGATTCAGCGATAGCAGGTCTTTGGTCTCTGTTGGTATGTATAATGTGTAGGTTTTTTTAGACTCAGGGATTGCATTGCGTTGAATGGAGGGGTTGAGGCGTTGTAAGTCTTCGATGCATGCGCCCGTTAAACTCGCAAATGTTTCGAAATGGAGAAATTTTGAAACCTGGAGCGTATCGAATTTGGGAAGCATCTCTTCGCCTTCATCAAAGAAATTATGCTCATCTAAATAATTCATCGCATAAGTAATAGCAACGAACTGCGGAACATAAGAACGCGTTTCCCTTGGTAGGTTGGGATAAATTTCCCAGAACGATCGTTTATATCCTGACCTTCTGATGGCGCGTTTTACATTACCAGGCCCGGTATTGTAAGCGGCAAGCGCGAGTTCCCAATCGTGAAACATATTATAAAGATCGCGCAGATAGCGGCAGGCCGAGTCTGTTGCTTTTTCGGGATCCATCCGCTCATCTATGTACCAATCATTGTGAAGACCGTAATACTTGCCGGTCGCCGACATAAACTGCCAAAGGCCCACAGCGCGAACCCTGGAGACGGCCCGGGGATTCAGTCCAGATTCAATGATGGAAAGATATTTCAACTCATCAGGCAAATTGTATTTTGCCAGGTATTTTTCAAAAATGGGAAAGTATAAGTTCTTCCGGCGCATCATCATGCGTGTATACTCACGATCTTTAACCGTGAAATAGTTGATGAATGCATGTACCCTTTCGTTGTAGATCAATGGCATTTTCCCCTCAATACAAGCCAGGCGATCACTGTATAATTCAGGACTGTCTTCGCCAGGAACATATTCCAACTGGCTGGGTAGTGCAAAATAGACGAAGTCCGCAGTGTCTTCTTTGAAAATCAGCTCTTCCTCAGCGATTGCTACTTCGAGTGAGTCAACGACTACTGAGTCTGGTTGAACCTGGCCAAATGCTGCTGTTGAAAAAATGATGAACAGAAAGAGAAAGTTTTTTCTCATGATTGTCAGTTCATTAGAGAGTTTGAAAAATGTAATAGTTTTGATTCTTCGAAGTCGTCTGCAATTACCTGCAGACCAATTGGCAAACCTTGTTTATCCTTGCCACAGGGAACCGCTATTGCCGGTACGCCAGCAACATTAGCTTGAACGGAAAAAAGATCCGCCAAGTACATCTCCAGTGGATTATCTGTATGTTCTCCCAGCCGGAATGCCGTGGTGGGCGCTATAGGCATGATAATGAAGTCGTATTGCTTTAAAATTGCCTTTGTTTTATCACGAATAATTCGCCTTACTTTTTGTGCCTTTGTATAGTACGCATCGTAGTAGCTCGCACTCAATACGAAAGTGCCCAACAGAATTCGGCGTTGAACCTCTTTTCCAAAACCTTCCGATCTGCTTTTTTTATAAAGGGAACTCAAATCGTTAACCTTGGGACTACGGTAGCCATATCGTACACCATCATATCGCGAAAGGTTTGAACTCGCCTCTGCTGTTGCCAATATATAGTACGTCGGCAGGACATACTCCATCAAGGGAAAGTCAATCACTTCAACTGTATGGCCCGCTGCCTTTACGGCTTTGATCTTGTTTTGAATACTTTCCTTTATCTCTGCCTGAAGTCCCGTGGATTCATCGATTTCGCGAACGTACGCTACTTTATAGGCTTTGCCATTGGTCTTGACCAATTCTTTCGAGTAAGCGGGTACCGGCTTTTGCGACACAGTGCTATCAACTTCGTCGCCGCCGGCAATCACCTCCAAAACCAAGGCGACGTCCTCTACCGATGTTCCAAAAATTCCAATACAATCAAAAGATGAGCCATAGGCAATCAAGCCGAATCGTGAAATTCTAGAGTAGGTTGGCTTAAGTCCAACGACACCGCAAAATGCGGCTGGCTGACGAACAGAACCCCCTGTATCGGATCCCAACGATACCCTGCACATGTCGGCTTGCACAGCAACGGCCGACCCTCCAGACGAGCCACCGGGTACGCGGCTATTATCAGCATCATTCAACACTGGCCCGAAGGCTGAGTTTTCGTTCGAGGAACCCATCGCGAACTCATCGCAATTTTGGCGCCCCATTATGATTGCATCTTGATCCAGCAAGCGTTGAACCGCAGTGCCGTTGAATTGCGAAATAAAGCCGTCAAGGACTTTGCTGCTGGCCTGAAGGGGATGATCCTTATAAGCCAAAACATCCTTTAGGCCCACTACGAGACCCGCAAGTTTACCAGCCTTACCTTCTTTGATTTTTTTGTCTACCTCTACCGCGCGTACAAGCGCTTCATCACCGTATACAGTTAGAAAAGCATTCAGATGTGCCTTTTCTTTGATGTTTGCCAGATGATGTCGAACCAGATCTTGAGTAGAAAGAACTCCTTGCTGCAGATCGTGTTGGATTTCGCGAAGTGTAGCGTATTTCTTCAACACAATTATTTCCCGTCTTCGATTTTTGCTGAGTTGGTGGCGTCTTCTACCTCTTTCTTTACATCCTTTACAGAGTCTTTAAATTCTCTAACGCCCTTTCCAAGACCTTTCATGAATTCAGGTATCTTCTTAGCACCAAAAAATACTAGTACAAATAAGCCGATGAGAAGAATTTCCTGGAATCCAACCCCCGATAAAAACAATAATGTGGTATTCATGGCAATTAATTTTAATCGAATAACAAAAGTAGGGTAAAAAAGCGTACCATCAAATGAATCCGGACCTATGTCATAACCGGATTTCACGTAGGATATCAGGTCGGAAACGAGGATAAGCCTCCGTTCGTTCAATTTTTTTACATGTTTTTTAGCCAGGCCTGAGGATCCAGGGCTGTGGTATTCTTAAAAATCTGAAACCGAAGCTCCGAAACCCCTTCCGTGTTCGAAAAAATCTTACCGATTTCCTGGTTTGTGATCACTTTTTGGCCGGTCCGAACAAACACTTCCTTTAAGCCCGCGTAGACAGTCAAATATTCGCCATGTTTTATGATTACAGTGCTTCCCAATCCTTGAATAAATGCAACCCTGCGGACCTCACCGTCAAAGATGGACTTAACCTTTTCATTTTCCTTCGTTTGGATATTTACGCCATTGTTTTGTTGCACAATACCTTTCAAAATCGGATGGTTTTGACGACCAAATTTTTGGGAAACAAAGCCCGTAGAAACCGGCCAGGTAAACTTATTTCTGTTTTCCTCAAATGAATTGGAAAGCATCTCGGTATCGCCGGCTTTTGCACGTGCAGCCCTTTCCATTTCTTCCCTGATTAAATCCTCGATGAGCTTGTCCAGACGTGCCACCGATTTTTTGGTTTCCGCGAGATCTCTTTTAAGTTTTTTTTCTTCCCGCGTCAACGTGCGCACCAGGTTGTTTTGCTTTTTTTTCAGGTTGGAAAGGTTATCATTTTCGGTAACGACCTGGCTCAACAACTTATTTTTTTCTTCTCGACGCGTGCGTATCTCCTTCACATGACCGGAAAGTTCACCCTGTACTTTTACGATTTGATCGGCCTGCAGCTTTCTTGTCTGACCGTACTGTTCCATGTATCGAAGTCTCATGATCAGCTGATCAAAGGACTTGGCGGAAAAAAGAAAAGTTAACCGCGTGGTGCTGTTGCTGACTTTCTGCGCGACGAACAGCATTGAGATATATTCCTTTTTTAACTTTTCAAGATCATCCTCAAGTGCATTGATGATATCATTATTTTCTATGATCTCAGTGTCCAGAAAATTTACTTCTCCTTTTATCGACGTTATCAAACTTTCCTGGACGCGAATCCGCTGGTTGAGGGCAGTGAGTTCGCCTAATGAATTCTTCTTCTTGGTCGAAGTTTCCCCAATGATTTTTTCTACTTCCTGAATCTTTTCAAGATTCTCCTGCTTTTCTTTTTGCAGTTGGGATTTTGATTTCTGTGCCGATACAGAAAAAGTAAGCGTGCAACAAATAAAAAATAGGCATATGCGTCTACCTGCGCACATATCGTTTAGGTATATTAAAAGGGAACTTAAGCTCTTTATCTCCAACTTCAACTTTGTTATATTCGAAAATAACAGTTGTGTTCAATATACCCGCTAGCGTTTTGTAAAACAGGCTGATAGTCCCGTTATATGGGAACAATTTATTGTCCAATGGTTGAAAGTTAGAATAGTTAAGAACCAGGGAGTTGTTCGTGTTGGTTTCTTTCATCTCCACTTTTTCAATCTTCATGCTGGCAGAATTAATGTAATTCAAAACGCTGATTGTCCCCGCATCTTGCTTCAGCATAAAAAATGAATTTTCCTGTACGATTTGATCCTGGTCTTTGCGCGACTCGATCAAATTGCCCAGCATTGCCGATTGGATAACGTTGAAGTTGATATTAAAATTATAGCGCTTAGAAAGTTCGGCATATTCAAAAACATAAAATTCTTTATCAACATTGCTTACAATGGTGATGGAATCCTTGTTGATCAAGGCCTTGCCCCCTTGTACGCCGATAACTGAGAAGGTCATCCAGATCACACTGTCTTTCCTCACACGAATATTTGCTTTTACATCACGTTCCTTGTTTGCATCGCGTAAAACCATGCGGGCTTTTCCCTGGAGATATTCAAAATCAATTTCTTCAAGAGATAGGGTGGGCGTTGGCTTGGAAATGGTGATTGGACTTACAACTTTCTTGCTACAGGAGACAACAAGAAGTGAACACATGATAACGATAAGCCCGATCGTTTTATTCATACATTTTCCGGTTCGCTATTTTTTTATTTAAGGTTTCACTGTTGGCATTCAGACCACGGGCTTTTTGCCATTGTTGAACGGCGCCGTTTACATCTCCAAGTTTAAAAAGTATATCACCATAATGCTCGAAATGGGTCGCATTGGCATTTCCAGTACTAATCGCGCGCTCAATCACTTTTTTTGCCTCCTTGTATTTTTCACGGGTGTACAATACCCACGCATAAGTATCAAGAAAGGCAGGATTGTCTGGATTGTCTTTCGTCAACTGCAACGACATTTTTTCAGCCTTTTCAAGATTCGTTTTACGAATTGCTAGATAGTAACTATAGTTATTCAATGCCATGTAATTATCAGGATTGAGTGCCAATGCTTCGTCATACGCCTTGTCTGACTTTTCGTAGGCCTTCGTTGCGTTGTACGCATCCCCCAACATGTTACTGACATCGCTCATAAAATTTGAATCCGCCTTTGCAAGTTTTTTTGCTTGCTCGAGGGAACCAATCGCTTCCTGGAAATGACGCTTGCGCAAGTGTGCAAAACCATGAAAATAATAAAGCATTCCTTGGTTTGGAAACAGTTCCAATGCTGCGTCTGCGTGCTTGATGACGTCATCAAACGACTCCAGTTGAACTTCAAGATAGATTAAATTTTGCCAAACTTCGTAATTCACCTCGCTGGATTCTACTGCGATTACATATTCTTTCGCAGCTTCCCTTGTTTTTCCTGTAGCTAAATAGAGGTCACCACCGATGATATGAACATTCGGATTTTCCGGGCTTGCTTTCTCTAATTTTTCAAATAGTGACAACGCGAAATTCTCTTTGTCTGGGTCAGAGATTTTCTTGACTTTATTTTGATTTAACTCTGCATTGTAAGAAGCAAGGATAATAACCTTACTGCTAACCTCGACAGTGTTGTCGTCAAAAAGACGAAGCAACAAGGGTCTTGCTTTTTCCTCTTGATTGTTGTCGCGATACATCCCGGCCAGGAGCATTTGTGCATTTCCAGCATCCTTGTTTATGGCTGTAAAATTTTCCAGTGATTTGATCGCTTCATTTCGATAGCCTTTTTGGGAAAGAATTTCCGCGAAAGCCATAACGTATCGCTCTTCACCCGGAAAAGCAGCAATCAGTTTTTCGCCTTCGGCAACTCCCTCTTTGAGTTTTCCTTGCTCAATGAGTATCCGCATTTTTTGCACGGAGGAAACTTCAGAAATCCCCATGGCGTTTTCGGCACGGTTATAGGTTTTTACTGCATCGTCGAATTTGTTGGCGTATTGGTAGACAGCGGCCAGTTCGTATAAATATTCTTCCGATCCCGGCACCTCTTGTATCAACGTCTCGTAAGCCCACGCAGCCTTATCAAACTTGGTCAGACTGCCATAAATGTTGGCAGCCAACAAATAGAAGTATTTATTTTTCTTTTCAAGCTTCAAGGCGCTTTCAATGCTGAAGGAAGCCTTCAAAAGGTCCTCTTGTTTGTTACTCCGTGATAATACTTCCGCAATCTTATAATGTATCGTCGCGTTATCAGGCGTGATTTCGAGTGCCCGCTGGTAGTATAAAAGGGCTTTTGCGTAATCTTCCAGGATGAAGAATTTTTCTCCCTCGGTAAAATAAAACTCCGCTTCTCTTAGTTTCAGCCCGGAGGCATAAACATCACTGGTATCTTTCTTTTTGCGTTGAGCGCACAAGGATAGTGGCAGTGTTATCAGAATCACTACTACCCATGCGACGGCGCTATATACTTTGATGTCTTTCAATGCTGAGTTATTGAATTAAAGTCTCCTATGCTCAAGTCCTGGACTGAACCTTCAAAAATAGTGAAATTCCCCAACATGCTATTTTCCAGCATTGCGTTTCGGAGGGTCGCTTCTTTCTGGATGATGGAATTCTTGATCCTGCTGTCCGAAATCCTTGAGTTTTCCCCAATAGACACATAAGGGCCGATGATAGAGTTTTCAATAATCGCTCCATCGCCTACAAAACAGGGGGAGATGATAAGCGAATTGATGAGTTTTATTTTCTTCGAAACCAGGTCCTGGTCTTTTATAAGCTCCAGATAGCGCTGGTTGGTTTGAACAGTTACATTTTTGTTGCCGCAATCCAGCCATTCTGCAACAACTCCTGGAACGAGCTTTGCGCCCTTTTTACTGAAATTTTGAAGGGCGGACGTGAACTGAAACTCCCCTTTGTCCTTGATGTTATGGTCGATGAGGTATTGCATCTCGGCTGCCAGTGCGGCGCCATCTCTGAAAAAGTAGATTCCGATAATGGCAAGATCTGAAACAAAAGTGGTGGGCTTTTCTACCAATTCGATTATTTCGCCCTTGTCATTCAATCGTACAACCCCAAATTGCGAGGGGTCCGAAACATGTTGTACCCAAATGATCCCATCCTGGTTGGTATCCAATTTAAACTCAGCCTTAAACAAGGTATCCGCGAAAGCGACAATTATTTTTCCTTTGAATAGTTCTTTGGCAAAGAGCAAGGCGTGAGAAATTCCCATAGCCTGCTCCTGATAATAAATTTTTCCGACGGCACCCACGTCTTTAGCGATGGTCTTCAAGCTTTCCTCTACGTCTTTTCCAAAGCCGGGATGTATAATGAATCCTATGGTGTCGATCTTTTCAGGGCAAACTTTCGCGATATCTTCTACAAGCCTATGTACGATCGGCTTACCAGCAATAGGCAATAGCGGTTTGGGAGTTGTGAGTGTGTGCGGACGCAGACGCTTTCCAAGGCCCGCCATAGGGATAATAATATTCATGCAATGGGTGTTAGATAGATGGTAAAACTAGGAAAAAATCGGTTTGTTAACCGGGACGAAGACCTTTCTTTTCAATCGAGTAGACTATCAAAAGGTAGACGAAAATAACAAGGGCGTGGAATCCAGTAGCCATAATTTGATTTTCAATAACGATCGAGTTGACTCCATAAAGCAACGCGGTGGTGAGAAGGATATATGCAAGGCTTTTGGGGACATTGTAAGGGATGGGATAATATTTCTGACCTAAAAAGTAGCAGAGCGCCGCCATGGAAAAGTAACACAGCAGGGTTGCCACGCTGCTTCCCATATATCCTGCGATTGGAATGAGAACGTAATTTCCTGCAATAGTTATAAGCGCGCCGACTATTGTTATGATCGTGGCGAAGTAGGTCCTATCCGTTATTTTGAACCACACCGTCAGGTTGTAATAAACACCATTGAACAGATAACCCAATAAAAGAATCGGCACAATTGGAAGCCCCTCCCAGTACTTGCTGTCACCTAAAAAATATTTCAGGATATCAAGATTAATTCCAACACCCAGCAAAAGGAGGCAACATACGATCACGAAATAATGGTTGACCTTGGCAAAAAGCGCCGGCGATTGTTTGTCAGACGCATTTGAAAAGAAAAACGGTTCAGCAGCATAACGGAATGCCTGGATGGCCAACGACATCAGCACGCCCAGCTTAAAGCAAGCGCTGAAGATACCTAAAGCATATTTAGGGCTTTGCCCCGGATAAAAATCCGCTGGCAGCCACCAATCCAGGGTTTGCCTCGAAAATGTGTCGCTCGTTACGCCAGCCAACCCTGTGATCATGATGGGATAAGCATATTGCAACATCACCGGAGATATTGCTTTGTCGAAAGCGGGACGCCAGGCGAGAAGCGTCTTGAAAAAAAACAGCAAAAAAAAGGCATTAGCAATAAGGTTAGCCAATACGACGTATCCGATCCCAACGGATGGGTTATATGCATACTGCAGGAAGTAAATATTCAGCCCGACCAACAGTATCACATTAATAATTTTGCCCACGGCAAAAAGTAAAGGTCTCTTTTGCAGGCGAAGTCGTGCAAAGGGAATGGCTACTACTGCGTCGATAAACATGATGATCACGAACCAGATGATCAGAATTTCATTACCGGGGATGTCCAGCGCGCCAGCGATCGGTTTTGCCGTGAGAATGAGGCAAATTGAAATCAGTAAACTGATCGATATAACGACGGTTTGAGCAATGTCAAAAATTCTCTTTTCGTTAGCGTCGACCTTGGTGGCATACCGGAAATAAGCTGTCTCCATACCGAAGGTAAAGACGACATTGAAAACAGCAACATAAGCCAGTATTTTACTGATAATACCATACTCTTCCGGAAGAAAGACGTCCGTATGAAGGCGTACCAGCAGGAAATTGAGAAACCGCGGGAGCATACTCCCTAGTCCGTAAAGTACAGTTTCACCCGCGAGCCTTTTTAGTTTACCCATTCGTCGATGTCGATTACCTGTTATTTGGCTTCCCCAAGCTTTTGGTTATCAAGGCAAGCATTGAACAATAACCGAATTATTTTCCTGTAAAATTTGGTGTTCTTTTTTCGATAAAGGCCGTAGTGCCTTCTTTAAAATCATCGGTGGCAGCACACGCGGCGAAATTTTCCGACTCGGCCACATATCCGGCATTTTCAAATCCAAAACCCGCATTGACGCTTTTAATCGCATTGGAAACGGCAATCGGACTTTTACTAACGATCTTATTCATAATTGAATTTGCTAACGCCATTAATTCGTCGCGATTCGAGACCACATGGTTTACAAGGCCGAGGGCTTTCGCATCCTGGGCAGAGATTAGATCACCGGTCAGTATCAGTTCGAGTGCTTTGCCTCGACCAACTAATTGAGTGAGCCGTTGGGTTCCACCGTATCCGGGTATGATGCCCAGGTTGATTTCCGGTTGACCGAACTTGGCGTTCTCAGTAGCAATTCTCATATGGCAGGCCATAGCCAGCTCACATCCGCCGCCAAGTGCAAACCCGTTGATGGCAGCAATAATTGGTTTCGGGCAGTCTTCGATTTTCTTGAAAAGAGACTGTCCTTTTTCTGCCAATTCCAGTGCCTGCGCTCGGTTTAGGATCGCCAATTCTTTGATATCAGCACCAGCCACAAATGCCTTTTCACCCTCACCCGTTATAATAAGGCCCCGGTATCATAATCTTTATAGAATTCCTCGATAATTTCTCCCAATTCCTCTAAAAGCTCAGAATTTAAGGCATTTAAAGCTTTTGGTCGCGATATCAATACTGTGAAGATTTTATTGCTGCGCTGGATCTGAAAATTTTTCATGAGATGAAATTAAATAGAACGGCATCTTAAATTAAGAGTTTTCACGCAGAAAGAATCAGATCATCTGCATTGATTCCCAAAATGGATTTTATTAATAATCACTCGCCTAGTAATATCGAGTGTCAGCCATTAAATGGTCAGCAAAATTCCCCTAAAAGCCGCTAAAATGAAGGGTTTTTTGATATTATTTATCTATCAAATTTGCTTGGCCCAGATTTGGCAATGTAAATCCATATCTTTGTAAGTTACAACGATACCCCTAACCCAATAATAGGTGATATGAAAGCAATTTTTTTCCTAATCGTCATAATCCTTACACCGATTTTGGGGATTTCTCAGGCGACGATGTCAAACAGCGGAAATTGGAATATAGCAACAAATTGGACTACCAGCAATATCGGGGATCTCGTTACAGAAACTGTGACTATAAATAACAACGTCAATCCTACTGTTATTAATGGAACGTCTTTTACTGTTGGGAATACTACAATGAATAACAACAATACTCTGACGATTAATTCTGGAGGTACGTTGAATATTGGTAATTCAACAAACACAAGAAACCTAACAACAAATAATAATGCTAACATCAGCGTCGCAGGAACATTAGTTATTTGGGGAAACCTGATCGTGAATAATAATCTGGTATGGAACATCACAGGAACCGTTATTATTAAAGGAAATGTTCAGCTCAGTACAAACTCGAATATCACAGTTTCAGGGGGCAGTTTGACAGTTGATGGGAACTGGACTGGGAATAACAATAACAATGTCAGCATCAATTCACCTGGTCGAATTAATGTCGGTGGGAGTCTTAATCTAGGCAACGGTTCGAATCTAAATGGTTGTGCGGGCTGCTTTCATTTGCACGGCACCTGCACGGGTCCACCGTCATTTTGTAACAGCGGTACCCTTCCGATAGGATTAGCTTCGTTCGGAGCACAAATACTGACCGATGGAGTAGAATTAACCTGGTCGACTGCGTCAGAAGAGAACTTTGATAAATTTATTATTGAACATTCGGTTGATGGTCAAAATTTTGACAGCGTGGGATTTGTAACCGGCGCCGGAAACAGCAAGATGCTCTTAAATTATTCGTTTATCGATCCAAGGCCAATCATCGGCAAAAACTATTACCGACTCAAATCCGTCGATTATGACCTAAGTTTTGAATATTCTCCGTTAGTAGTTGCGGAATTTACAGGAAGCAAGAATGTGATGGTTTATCCTAATCCGACTTCAGGAAATTTTATAAATGTTCGGACTAATTTTTCTCCGCAGGAAGGCGATCACATAGAAATTTACGATCACCTTGGCTTGAAACTTATGGCTTTTGATATCTCGGATTATGACAACGTCTTGAAGTTTAATAGCGCTATAAAACAAGGATCTTATTTATTGCGCTATGTGTCGCGAACGCATACTCAAGTAGTTCGTTTTCATGGAAAATAATCCTAATCTACAAGCAAATTCTTCAATATATCCTTCGTCATCTCCTCCAAGTCAAACGCCGGTTCCCATCCCCAGTCAAGTCGTGCTACTGAATCATTAATCGACTTGGGCCATGAGCTTGCAATGGATTGGCGAAAATCCGGTTTGTAGGTGATCTCGAATTCCGGTATGTGTTTCTTGATCTCCGCGGCAATTTCCGAAGGGCAAAAGCTCATCCCTGAAATATTATAAGAAGATCGCACGCTAATTTTCTCTGCTGGCGATTCCATAAGGTCTATGGTCGCCTTTACAGCGTCATCCATATACATCATCGGCAAATACGTATCTGGCGCCAAAAAACTTTCAAATTTTTTTTCTTTCAACGCCTTCAAAAAAATATCTACAGCGTAATCTGTTGTGCCCCCTCCCGGCTTGGTTTTGTATCCGATCAGACCTGGATATCGCAAACTGCGTACATCCAGTCCGTGCTTTCGATAATACCACTCACACCATCGTTCTCCGGCTAGCTTGCTGATACCGTAAATAGTGATGGGATCCATGATCGTATTTTGTGGCGTTTTGATCTTCGGCGTAGTCGGTCCGAAGACGGCGATCGAACTGGGCCAGTAAACTTTTTTTATTTTCAGATCCACCGCCGCTTGCAGCACGTGCATCAGGCTCTCCATGTTTAGTCGCCAGGCCATTTCCGGATTCTTTTCGCCAGTCGCTGAAAGTACCGCGGCCAAATGGTAGATCTGCGTGAATTTATTTTTCTGGAGAAGAGTCAGAAGGTTTGTCGGATTCAAAACATCTAAAATCTCAAAATTTCCTTGCGTTAAAATTCCTTTGGGCTCCTTGATATCCGTTGCTACGACATTTTCTCTTCCATAAAACTTCCAAAGCCCAGCGATTAACTCTGAACCCAGTTGGCCGCCTGCGCCAATAACTAGAATTTTTTCGTTCTTCATATCTGCGAAATGCTGCGCGAAATTACAAATTTAGACCAGTTGCCTTCGTTCGATAAAGCTTTTGTTAAATTAGCACGGTGAATCTTGAAGCATATTTGACATCAAAAAAAATTGACTCAGGGGCTTTTCGCAAGGCAGAGCCAGCGCTTTGGGAAGCATGGAGTTACGAACTCGAACAAATGCATCCCAATAGCTTTACCCTTCAAAAGCTCAATTTAATCAACCCTATCCGAAGAAAATATCCACTTTCGATCGTGCCCGAAAAGCAGCAGGAGACACCACCGGCTACCGATGCGCAGCCGCGCCACCTCCGACGTCTGAGCCCAAAGTGGCCGGGCCTCCATCCCCAAGTCCTAAACCATCCATGCCTAAACCTGTTTTCAAACCAAAACCTAAAATGTCGTAACCCACATGTATAAAAGTCTCCAGCCGGTTTTGCAGAAACAACTTCAGCATATCAAAGAACTAAATCTTTTTAAAAAAGAACGAATCATCACAACCCCTCAGGGCGCTGTGATCCAGACCAAGGATGGCCGGGAGGTAATTAACTTTTGCGCTAACAATTACCTGGGGCTCTCCGCCGATCCTCGTGTGATCGAGGCTGCAAAAAAAGCCATCGATACGCACGGCTATGGCATGTCATCGGTTCGTTTTATCTGTGGCACCCAGGATATCCACAAAGAACTGGAAGGGAAGATTTCGGAGTTTCTTAAAACTGAAGACACCATTCTTTATGCGGCTGCCTTTGACGCCAATGGTGGAGTGTTTGAGCCGTTGTTTGGCAGTGAGGATGCCATTATCTCTGACGAATTGAATCATGCGTCCATCATCGATGGCGTCCGTCTTTGCAAAGCCATGCGCTACCGCTTCAAGCATAATAACATGGAGGATTTGAAGCGACAGCTTGACGAAGCGAAAGCAGCCGGCGCTAAACAAATAATCGTCGTAACAGACGGCGCCTTCTCAATGGATGGAACGATTGCTCAGTTGGACAAAATTTGTGATTTGGCCGATCGATACGAAGCTGTGGTCATGACAGACGAGTCGCACGCAACGGGGTTCATAGGGAAAACCGGCCGGGGAGTTCCCGAGTATTGTGGCGTAATGGATAGAGTGGACATTATCACTGGCACACTTGGGAAAGCGTTGGGTGGAGCGTCTGGTGGTTTTACTTCGGGTAAAAAAGAAATTATTGAACTGCTTCGCCAACATTCGAGGCCGTACCTTTTTTCAAATACACTGGCACCTTCGATAGCGGGAGCGTCTATTGAGGTATTTAATATTTTGTCTGAGACGACAGTCCTTCGCGACAAGCTGGAAAAAAATACCAGGTACTTCCGGAAAGAAATTGAGCGCGTGGGTTTTGAAATTAAACCAGGGGAACATCCTATTGTACCGGTCATGCTCTATGAAGCCTCCCTCGCTCAAACGTTTGCCGATAAATTGTTGGAAAAAGGAATTTACGTTATCGGATTTTTCTTCCCGGTGGTAGCGAAAGGTCAAGCGCGAATACGCGTACAAATTTCAGCCGCGCATGAACAACATCATCTGGATAAAGCAATCAATGCCTTTCAGGAAATCGGAAAGGAACTTGGAGTCCTTAAATAGTTTGAAGTTTGGGGTCTGAGGTTCGAAGTTGTCCGCGGAATAAAGCTGTGAGCTATTTGCTGAATGCCTTAATTTTTCCTGCAGTCGCTGTGCGTCTTGCACGCCCAAGCTTTCTGCCTTCGGCTTTCAGCTTTCTGATCGAATGAAAGTTTGAAGTTCGAGGTTGTTCCCGAGAATGAAGCTGTCAGCTGTGAGCTGTTTGCTGAGTGCTATTGAATTTTTGTCCCGCAGTCAAGTACGAGTCGCACGCCCAAGCTTTAGCCTTTAAGCTTTCTGCTTTCAGCTTTACTTTATTCCAAGCTCCTTTTTCCGTCTCTCAACAATGTCACCCATCTTGGAAGTGTCTTTTGACATCAAGCCAAACGCGGGATCAATATTCTGCGAGGGAAAGAAATAGATATATCCTCTTTTGCCTTTAAGCTTAAGCTTGTAAAGGTTCAGATAAGGAATAATTTTCAATGACTTTACTTCGGGCCATTCAAACCGGATGTTCCGGTCGCCTTCTGTAACGATGATCTTATTTTTTCCAATGGCGACACGTCTTACTCTTTCTGTGATGAGCAGGTAAGCTGTAAAGCTTATCATGCCCAAAGTGAAAAATACCAGGGCTACGAAGAAACTCTTGGGGCCAAATTCGTACTGAAGAAAAATCGTACCGGTAACTGCCCATTGAAGAAAACTAAACGCGAGGAAAAAATATTTCGCGAAATAAAATTTGACGGGACTAGCTTCTACCATCTGAATTAAGTTTAAAAAATGTATACGAAATTACGATAAATCTTTTATTAAAGTTTCCTGATGATAAACTTTCTTCAGGTAGCCACGTTACTGTGACCCAACTTCAATCACTAAAGGAAAGTCGTGACCCCGAGAAAATGTGTAAGGATATTGTGGGTTCCCTTTTAATTTTCTTGTCACCTCAGGTACCTGATCATCGACATAAGATTTTAGTTCGTAGATCGTGACCTTTCCGTCTTTTGGCGAGCCATCGGCTTCTCCTTGCAAACCCTTGATGAGCACATGCGTGAATAATCCGTGACCCAATGCGTTAAATTCCGTAGCAAATTGTTCACTTCCTGCGGAAGCCATTACATGAATTCCGGCACTCCTGGAAAGCTGAGCAATCGCTTTTTCCTCCTGTGCTCCTCGTGTGGCAAGCAATTCTACGGACCCCCCAGATTGACACGCATCCATAACAATAAGTTGTTTCAGCGCCTTGATGTTCTTGAACTTTTCTTGAATCATACTTGCTTCAATTGCCTCCTTGTGAAGGGAGGAAGCGTCGTATAACCTGGAGCTCTCTGTCGGTATGAAGTAAAATTTGTTATCGATCATACTTCCATGCCCGGCATAGTAAAAGATCAAGACATCTTCCTGACTAATCCGAGCCGAAAGTTCGTCTAACTTGCCGAGAATTTTCTGGCGCGTTGCGTCCTTATCATACAATGTATGAAGTTCAACATTTTTAAAAAGTTGCCGGCTCTTGTCATTCACCAATTTGCCAAACGATTCTGCATCTGCCCGGGCAAAATTTAAATTGAGTTTGCTGTTTTTGTACTCGTTAATCCCAACAGCAACGACGTAGCATGTGCTGTTTTTTGCCACGTGATCTGAAAATAATTCTGCGGTCTGGGCATCCGATTCAATGTTGTCTTTATTGCGCGCTGTTGCAGAAAAGACATTCGCACCACCCACCAGATTGACCTCGTGTTTATAGGTAGTTGACTGCCCTCGCGACTTCGGAAAAGCAAGAGATTCATGGTTCAGCGGAACACTTTTTCCATTGTGGAAAAGCTTTAGGTTCTCGACACCATTACCATTGTCAACGATCCTCACATACACCTCGGCCTTGCCTTTTACCAAGGGGATTACCGCCAGCTTCACCGTGGGTGGAGGTGAGTTTTTCAGACTTCCCTGGATGCTTTTGGATTCTGTGGATCGGTTTTGAAAAATCTTTGGGAGGAGGTCTGGCCGGTAAAATTCGTCATAGAATTGATCCACCGAATAGGTTTTTAATCCGCTGACAAAGTGGATGAATCCTCTGGCATCTTCCGTGCTGTTAAAAAAACCTTCTGGATTTTTCACCATCCAGTCCCGTTCACCAAGGTGAATGTGCTCGAAGAATTCCTTGGCGGTATTCAGGTCCCAAAACTTGGTAACGCCATCAACGCTGTGGCTGATCAGCATTTTATTGTCGGGACTAAACAACAATGTGGTGACTTCTGCATTGTGACCTTCAAAGGTTCTAATCACTTTTGAAGTCTGGAGATCCCAAACCCGGATCGTGCGGTCAGCTCCCGCTGAATACACAAACTTTCCATCGGCACTGAAAATGGAGGTATGCACAGCGCCGACGTGACCTTTGAATTTTTTATCCATGAGACCGGTTCCCACGTCCCAAATTCTCACAGTTCCATCCCAGCTGGAGCTCAACAGAGACTTTTGATCCTTGCTCAATTGAATGGAAGAAATGATGTCCGTGTGACCAATAAAATTTCGGACGTCTTTCTTGGTGTCAGTCTCCCACATCTGCAGGGTGTTGTCCAGCCTGGCGGTGAAAAGGTAAAGGTCATTGGGATGAAAAATAAGCTGGTAGGCAGAAGCGTTTTGCAAGTCAAGATAGGTTTGCAGTTTACCAGTTTCCAGGTCATGGACTTTTACGGTGGCATCCCAGCTGGAAGACGCAACGCGCGTTTCATCAGCACTAAAATGAATATCAAAAATCGGTTCGCGATACGAATGAATGACTTGCAGCGAATCGCCCGTGTCAAGATTCCATAGCATAATTTTTCCGTCACCTCCGCCAGTAAGCATACGTTTCCCATCGCGTGATAAGTCGTAGCAAAGGACTGCTTTCTTGTGGCCGACAAATTCCATAACTGACTTTCCTGTTGCGATATCCCATTGTTTTACTTTGGTGCCGAATTTTCCTTTTATCAAAGTCTTGCCATCGTTGCTGATCAGTAATGAATTTTTGAATCGGATATATTTGGCGATCGCTGACTGCCAATAGAAGTTTGGATCATAATTCAATCCTCCGCGATCGCGTTTGTTTAGATATCCAGTAAGCGTCGTTTCATTCTTACCTTGAATGAAATTCCAAGCGTTAACGGTATTATCGTCGGAGGTAATAAGAATTGCCTTATTGTTCGAGGTGAAGGCGATCTCATGAAACTCGCCCTGATCCTTCGCATGTATCGTGACGAGGGAATCGCCACTTAACGCATCCCAAACGCGCGTTTCCTTTTCGGTCGAGCGTGCTAATCTTTTACCATCGCTGCTAATGGCAAGTCCTGTCAGGTCATCTGTCTTCTCCTCGTATGTTTTGATAAGCTTAAAAGAATCGAGGTCGTATTTTCGAACCGGTCCGTTATGAGAAGCAGCATAAAGCATTCTATTGTCTGCACTAAAGCCCACGCGCGTTCCGCATCCACCACACCACCCTTCTTCGGGCTGAAAGGTTTTTATTAAAGTCCAGTCGTTGGAGTTGTATAGATTGACTGTTCTATTGTCTTCCCCGAGCGCAACCCATTTCCCGTTGGAGGAAACTGCGACATCTACGCCACTTCCAAGACCCTTGTCAGGAGATGCAGAGATCTTTTTAATGATTTTTTTCGAGGAGAGATCATAAACTGTGACTGAATCGCCATAGCCCGAGTTCCCATATCCGGCCACAACAAAAAAATGTAGGTTCGGATCAATAGCCAGGTCGGTAACAATGTCACTGGTTTGAATGGAATAAAGTTCTTTTCCTGTTGATACTTCCCAAAACCGAATTGATTTATCGTTGCTGCCCGTGATAAGCATTTTGCCATCGGCGGTAAATTCAAGACTGGTGACGGTCGCCTCATGCCCTAAAAAGCTGCGCACCTCCCGGCCAGTGCTAACCTCCCACAGTTTCGCAGACTTATCCTTGCTGCCAGTGGCCACGTAATTACTGTCAGGACTGATCGCAACGGTCACGACCGCGAGCTCATGACCTTTTTGTACCACCGTCTCCACGGACTGACAAAGCGCTAAGACCGGGCAAAAAATAAAAACAAGAATTAACCGCATCGCATTGGCACTAGGTGATCCTCGCATCTTTCGGCTTGCATGTTAAACCGATCAGGATTCTAAAAAAAATTAATTCAAAATATGGTTTGGTTCTCTACCGTTGCGCCATAACCCCTTAAGGTCATCGTGGCTTTCAAGCGATTCAACGCCAACACGTAGAACCTCGGCACCCCAACACACCTAGAAAGTTAAAACAAAGATTTCAAGCTTTCGCGGCAGGTGATTCGGCCGGCTCGGTTTCCTCGACGGATAGTTCTTCCCATCGGGCAGGCTCATTATTATGGAGGTAGTCTAATACCTTTTTCTCAACATGTTTGAGTTTTATCAACCGGAGGTACTTGCCATTGCGCGCTAAAATCAGCCTTCCGGTTTCCTCGGATATTGCCAAAACGAGCGTATCTGTGTTCTCGGACATCCCTACCGCCGCGCGGTGACGCAAGCCGTAGTGCGCCGGAAGATGGTCATTTTCGGTAACCGGTAATACACAACGTGCTGCTTTAATGCGGCCTTTATAAATTATGACTGCACCGTCATGAAGGGGAGAATTTTTGTTGAATATCGAGAGCAACAGCCGCTTATTCACGGTAGCATCGAGGGCATCTCCCGTTTGCGCGTAGAACTTTAATTCAGTATCTCTTGAAAACACAATTAACGCTCCGGTCTTGGTTGCCTTTAGTGACTTCGCGGCCTCAATTACTTCATTGACATCGAAATCATCATGATAGTCATGTCTCCAGTTTGCAATGGTCTTAAAGATATTTTCGCGGAATTCAGTTCCACGTCCGATCACCAATAAAAATTTTCTAATCTCAGGCTGGAATAAAATAATCATGGCCAACACACCAACGCCCATGAATTGCCCCAATATAGTGGCAAGCAATTCCATTTCCGCCGCGCGCACGATCAGGTACACCAGATAAAGCGCGAGGATGCCCAAGAAAATATTCATGGCAATACTTCCTCGAATGAGTTTATAAACCTGATACAGCAAAACGCTAACGAGTGCTATGTCTACGAAATCAACCCAGCTTACATCAAGAAACCCTATCTTAAAAAGAAAAATCATTGTTATACAAAGGTAAAGGACGATGTACTATTTATGAAGTAACGCTGAATATTAAAATAGATTATCGTCAATGTGCTGCAGTTGTTGATGAAAATAACCTGCATACTTCAGATGCTTGCTGAACATCATGAACGCGGAGGATACTGGCACCTTTCAGCAATGCAATGGTGTTAAGACAACTGGTGCCGTTGAGTGCATTCTCAGGTGTGGTGGACAACGTCTTCCAGATCATCGATTTTCGGGACAGGCCAACAAGAACTGGTTTGTTGAGGATTTTGAGATAGTCAAGGGAGTTTAAAATTGCAAAATTTTGTTCTATAGTTTTGGCGAAACCAAAGCCCGGATCAATAATGATATCTTTTATTCCAAGCGACGTCAATTGATGAATCTTGTGATGAAAAAAATCCGTCACGTCCTTCATTAAATTTTCGTAGTTGGTGAGTTGACTCATCGTTTTTGGATTACCGCGCATATGCATGACCACGTACGGTACCTGCAGAGATGCTACCAAATCGAGCATAGCAGAGTCTTGCTCACCTCCACTAACATCATTTATCATGACAGCACCTTCGTGAATAGCGACATTCGCCACCTGACTTCGAAAAGTATCGATGGAAAGGAAAGCTTCCGGAAAATTTTTAACAATTGACTTGATGGCGATCGAAATTCGTCGGATTTCCTCATTCATCGGGATGTCCTCCGCTCCAGGACGCGATGAATAACCACCCACATCAATGAAAGTCGCCCCATGGTTCATCATTTTTTCCGTTTGTTGGAGAATCGTCGTCTCCGAATCGTAGCGTCCACCATCGTAAAAGCTGTCTGGCGTCACGTTTAATATGCCCATTATTTTCGGTTCCTTGAGATGAAGGAGCCGTCCGCGGATATTTAAGGTCTGATTTGGGTAAAAAATTTTATTTTCAAGCCAAGATTTCATGCAGTAGGTGATGGAATTCTGATTCAAATTAAGAAGTTTACCAGCTAAATTATTTCCCTTGATCGAAAAAACAACGCAGGAGTACAACTCGATAATGGCCATCTGCAAGTCGCTGTTTGAAAAGAAGACACGTGATTACGGCACCGCCTGGCGGATTTTGCGCTTACCTTCAATCACGGATCAGATATTCATCAAAGCGCAGCGCATCCGGAGCATTCAGGAAAAAGGCAAACAAAAGGTTGATGATCCTATTAAAGATGAATTCATCGGCATCATCAATTATTGTCTCATTGCTTTAATTCAAATGCAGTTGCAGGACTCTTCTTCTTTGGAAATGACTTTTGAAGAATTAGAACCTTATTACGATGCGGGATCAACCGAAACGTTGGAGTTGTTGCAAAACAAAAATCATGACTACGGCGAAGCCTGGCGTGAAATGAGAATTACGTCGATAACGGATATTATTTTGATGAAACTTCTGCGTGTTAAACAAATTGAGGATAATCAAGGGAAAACGTTGGTTAGCGAAGGTGTCAAGGCCAACTACCAGGACATGATCAATTATGCTGTTTTTGCTTTGATTAAATTAGATTAGGATTATAGGATTGTAGGATTGTAGGATTACAAAATAGTAAATAGTAATCTTAACAGTTCTCGAATTCTCTAATCTTACAAATGTCTAATCTTACCGTCCTAATGTTAGAATATTCCAATCCTAAAATCTTATAATCTCATAATCCTAATGAAAATCATCGATAACTTTTCCCGTTTTTTAGTTGGCGGCCTTTTTATTTTTTCAGGGCTGATCAAACTTAATGATCCTATCGGAACGGAAATAAAGCTGGAGGAGTATTTTGAAGTTTTCGGTCAGGATTTTGGTTCGTTCTTTCTCGTATTCAAACCGTATGCGCTCGAGATCGGTATGTTCCTGATTATTCTTGAGGTTGTGCTGGGTGTGGCCGTGCTGATCAATTATAGAATGACGATCACGACAAAAATACTTCTGGCACTGATCGTGTTTTTTACTTTCCTCACGTTTTATTCTGCTTACTTCAACAAAGTCACGGACTGCGGGTGCTTTGGAGACGCCATTAAGCTAACACCATGGGAATCTTTTATCAAAGACGTAATCCTCGTAATTTTTATCCTGCATTTGTTTTGGTACCGGAAGCGATTCTTGCCAGTCTTGTACACCAAGCAAGGTCATGCGGTCATCGCTATAACCACCGTTCTCTGCGTTTTTCTTGGCATCTATGCCGTACTTCATTTACCATTTATTGATTTCCGTGCCTATCGAATCGGCAACAATATTCCACAGCAGATGTTGCCGCCAGAGCAACCAATTTTTGAATACACTTTCCAGAAAAAAGACGGAGAGCAAATCACCTCCGATAAATACTTAACGGATACATTGATGTACAAATACGTTGGCGTCAGACAAACGAACGAGGAAAGAACCAAGGCGAAAATTACCGACTACGCGGTATCCAGCATAGAAGGTGAGGATGTAACCCCATCTACGTTTGAAGGGACAAAACTATTATTCATTATATACGACGCGTCCAAGGCTTCCACCAAAAATATCGACAAAATCAGGGAACTGATTAAAGCATTGGAGGGTAAGATAGAAATGATGGCATTGACCTCATCAGGCGCGGATCAATTTGAAGCGTTCCGCCACCAAAATCAATTGGCGGTACCGTATTACTTCGTCGATGCTACTGTCTTAAAGACCATTGTTCGCTCAAATCCCGGTATTACATTGTGGGTGAATGGCACGGTAAAGGGCATGTGGCATCACAACGATACCCCTGGTGTTGCAGAAGTGCTGTCACTGGCCACTCAACAATAATTTCAAGCATGAAAATATTTCTGATCGGGTTGTCTGGTTCTGGTAAAACTACCTTGGGAAAATTGCTGGCCGACGAACTTCACGTTCCTTTTGTTGATATGGATTGGGAAATTGAAAAAAAGGAAAGGAAGTCCGTCAAAGAAATTTTTTCACAAGAAGGTGAAGATCACTTCAGACAGTTAGAAGCGGAAGTATTGCGCGACTGGGCAGGCGCACAACAGGATTTTGTGATGGGTACCGGTGGCGGAGCGCCATGTTTCCATCATGGTATGGACGTCATCAATCAATCCGGCTTGAGTATTTTTTTGGACGTACCTGTTGAGGAACTCAAGCTAAGGTTAGCGTCAGCAACAGATCGTCCCTTGTTAAATGCTGGCGACGAAAGAGACAAAGAAAATAAATTGAATGCACTGCGCGCCTCAAGACTGCCGATCTATAACAAGGCTCATATCATAATCGAGAATCCCAGCCTCGAAAAATTGCTTAGTGCACTTCGGCTTAAAATGTGAAGCCGAAAGTTAGAATATAGTTTGCCGATTTAAATTTTTGATATGCTACCGGATCAGCTCCGATAGAAGAGTAGTAAGGGGATCGGGTGCCTTCTGCTGAGCTGAAGATGGCTCCTAGATCCACAAAGAAATTTTTTGTCCGCACGCCAAGCCCACCACTAAATGATTGGACGCTGCGGTCAACATTGCCGGTTTGTCGATATGGATCCTGCATGTAGTTATACCCAGCGCGTATTCTATAAATCTCATATCGGTATTCGGCACCGACCCTGTAATTAACAACAGGCTGGTATTCGGCCTTCACGCCTTCATTTTCTGCATTAAAATCGTCTGCTATATCAGAATCATATTTTGCATTAGCATAGTTTACAAATTCAACCTCTCCGGAAATGAAACCAAATTTGGAAATGAAAGTCGCTCCGGTAGTGACGCGTAGGGGTGTCGATAGATTGTATTCTGAGATTACCGGTATATCTTCAAAATGTTCAGACACGTCTCGTCTCGGTGGGAAGCTTTCGTTGTCGGGGTTACCGTAATTATTCCATATGCTTTCAATGCGCGCTGTGTAGGTGTCTGTCATGTTATGATAAGTAGGCGTGACCAATGACGCTCCTACTTGTAAAAAATCCACAGGCCTTAAAATAGCGCCAATGGTAAAGTTTACGCCGGATCCACGAATGTCAAAATTTTCTGTTGTCTTGAAGTTATCGATAGGAACGTACGTCGGATCCTGGTCGTATCTGAAATTTGATTCAGTGAAGTATTGCTTTATCTTATACCTGATGGACGTCACACCGACTCCGGCTCCAAGAAAGAATTTGTCGCCAAAGTTTGCGCCGTAGGAAATAGACCATTGATACTGGGAGCCCTTTGACTCACTGAGCTCTTGCTGATCCACCGTTCTGACTTCTGCAGGGAAGCCAGGCTCCGCCGGCAACGGACTTAAGACTGACCTATAGGCATACTCGCCCGTATTGTCGATGAAATCTTCGATCAGGTAATTATTATACGCTAGCGCTGTTAATGTGGTAAAATTAGCTCCAGGGTTCTGGTTCTGACGCCACAGCATGGTTTCGGGATCAATTCCGTAGGCATCATCAATGAAGTAATCAACCATCGAGTTTTCATTGTTGGTACCGCTGTAGGTAAACTTTCGATTGAAATCATTTGTCCGGGTCATAGAAATTCCAAAACTCCCGCCCAAAAATCCTTTTTCTTTGCCCGTTTCATGATGATAAACCAAACTCAATCCGGGAATATTGAACATCGACTCAGAGGCATCTCTACTCTCACCAAGGTAATTGGAAGAAATATTGGTCGTCGTAACACCTGGGCTAAAGGTAAACTCAGAACGATTGTACATCCCCAAGCCTGAGGGGTTTGACAGTGCTGAACTATAGTCCCCACCTAGCGACACCTGAGCTCCGCCAAGAGCCTGAATGCGGGCGCTTCCGCTGGGCCTTGTGCGGCTGAACAAAAGGGCATTGTCAATGAAATCCTGCGCATAACACACGGATCCAAGAGACATGAGAGTAACCATGAAGACAAATTTCTTCATTTTTTTATACTAAGAATTGGTGTTAATTAATTGCCGCGGCCGGATGATCTTGAACCTGTACTGGATGAACCGGAACTGGATCCGCCACTATTCCCGCCAGAATTGGAACTGCCGCTGCTTCTTCCGGTATCATAACTCCTTGAAGTATTACCAGAATTTGATTCGTTCCACGAACTTCGCGTGTTGCTTTCCCATGACGACCTTGTATTACTATTCCCGGAGCCAGGATTACTAGACGAACCTTGCTGGGATTGATATCTCCAGCCCCGATTGTAATAATCTGATTGGGTGGTCGATGAACTTGTTCTGCCTCCTAATGTCGGGCGTTCATTAGTGTTAGTCTCGACAGCTTGTCTGTTGTATGAACGTGCAACTCGGCCACCATTATCGCCACTTAGCTGGGTGCTGCGGGAGCTACGTTTACCATATACCGGACCGTGAAAACCAGATTCTACTATGACCACCTTTGTTGGATAACCATAACCCCCATAATACGGCGATCCTCCATAGTATGGAGAACCCCAGGCAGCCCAAGAGTTATAAGGATTATACCCATAATTTCCATATCCAAAATTCATACCCCAACCATAATTATAACCACTTCCCCAATGATAGCTGAAGGAACTAGACCAGCCCGACGCATAGTAAGGATTACACCATGGATTTGACCAGCTGTCATATCGGCTTCCATAATACGGGCTGTTGAATGAGTTGATGTACGGGTCATAGTAATTTCCACCATACCAAGGGTTGCTATACCAGTTGTTGAAACTATTGTTCCAATTGTTATAGCTGCTTGCGTTATTGTATTTATAGTTATTGACGAAATAATCTTGATTGTCAGCTTGCGCGGTCTGTGAGTTCGTCCGAGCCTCATACTCCGGATTTACGTTGCGGGCCGAATAACTGTCCGTGGGATTAACGGCTTCTTCAGGCACCGTTTGCTTCTTGGTCTTTTTGATGCTCGCCGAAACCTTCGCTTGCTTTCGCTGCATTGAGTTTCGCACGGTCCTTAGAATTAAAATACATGTCGTCATTCTCTATCCCTTGCGCCAAAGCGGCAACGGTAAACAGCAATGAAACTAAACTCAATAACACCCCTTTGCTTTTCATACCTTATCTGGTTTTTGGTCTTCCTCTAACTAAAACGTTAAATCGTTAAAAGTGTTTATAAAGCTACAAAATTTAAGTGTATTTGTTCCGTCGTAAAATTATATTTGCGATTCGTTTTACAAAAACAATCAATAATTATACCAGCATGGGGAAAGAAATACCAACTCGAGCGAAGATTACTCGTCGTGGTACAATGAATTAGTGAAGAAGGCAGATTTGGCTGAACATTCGGATGTACGGGGCTGTATGGTCATAAAACCCTATGGTTACAGTATCTGGGAAAAGATGCAGCAGGCCCTGGATAAGATGTTCAAAGACACAGGGCACGTCAATGCTTATTTTCCGCTTTTTGTTCCGAAAAGCATGTTCGAGGCGGAGGAGAAAAATGCCGAAGGATTTGCGAAGGAATGTGCCATCGTGACACATTATCGCTTGAAGACGGATCCTCAAAACCAGGGCAAACTGATAGTGGACCCGGACGCCAAACTGGAAGAAGAACTGGTGGTTCGGCCTACCAGCGAGGCGATCATTTGGAATACCTACAAAAAATGGATTCAGTCCTACCGGGATTTGCCGCTACTAATAAATCAGTGGGCGAACGTCGTTCGTTGGGAAATGCGGACCAGACTTTTTCTGCGAACGGCAGAATTCCTTTGGCAGGAAGGTCATACTGCACATGCTACAGCAGATGAAGCAATAAAAGAAACTGAGCTGATGCTGGATGTTTATGCTGACTTTGCCGAACAGTTTATGGCTATGCCTGTGATAAAGGGAAGAAAGTCGGAGGGCGAACGATTTCCCGGTGCGGTTGATACCTATTGCATTGAAGCGATGATGCAGGATGGAAAAGCCCTGCAAGCCGGAACCTCGCACTTCCTCGGTCAGAACTTCGCGAAGGCTTTTGACGTGAAGTTTGCCAGCAAAGAAGGAAAACTGGACTTACGTCTGGGGCACGTCATGGGGCGTGAGCACGCGGTTGATGGGTGCGTTGATCATGGCGCACTCCGATGACGAGGGACTTGTGCTACCTCCAAAGCTTGCACCGATTCATGTGGTGATCGTACCGATTTTCAGAAATGAGGAAGAGTTAAACAAAGATTACTGCCGAAGTAGATCCAATCATGAAAGCGCTTCGCAATTCGGCTTTGCTGTGAAATTCGATAATCGCGATACGCAAAAGCCTGGTTTCAAGTTTGCCGAATGGGAATTGAAAGGTGTTCCAGTGCGACTTGCAATTGGACCTCGGGACCTTGAGAACGGTACCGTGGAAGTTGCGCGTAGTGATACGAAAGAAAAGGAAACTCTGAAACTCCAGGAAATGGCAGGCGAAATTCCGAAACTCCTCGATGACATTCAGGAGAATATGTTCCAGAAAGCGCTTGAAGTTCAGAAAAAGTCTGATCACCGAAGTAAATTCCTACGATGAGTTTAAAAGCGTCCTTGACGAAAAAACAGGCTTTGTGTCAGCCCATTGGGATGGAACGCTGGAAACGGAAGTCGCCATAAAGGATGAAACGAAGGCTACCATCCGGTGCATTCCGCTGGATGCAAACGATGAAGCAGGTGTTTGTATTTATTCCGGAAAACCATCTGATAGAAGGGTTTTGTTTGCGCGTGCATACTAAATTGTCGTCGGGTTTTACCCTTTTTGATAAGTAGATTATTAGGAAAATAATCCTCACATTCGTAGTCCATTAAACGCGATTCTGCATGTTGATGTGGATTATCATCATTTCGTTACTTCAATAGGCTTGAGCCTGATCATCGTTGAACTTGTGTTTATTCCAGGAACCACAGTAGTCGGATTGCTGGGGTTAATCTTTACCATTGTTGGAATTGTCGTCAGCTATCGTCACTTCGGAAATGACGTTGGTTTTTACATTCTGATAGGAACTGGTGTCTCAACACTTGTGGCGCTATTCTTATAGTTTCCGGTCGGGTGCCTGGAATCGGTTTTCGCTTAAATCCTCGATCGATAGCAAGGTCAATGAGGATATGTTGAAAGTCTTGAATGTGGGTGATGAAGGGAACGCCAGGTCAGCATTAAGACCATGGAGGAACAGCGGAATTCGCAAATCAAACATTATGAAGTACGGACCACAGGATACTTTTGTCGATAGTGGTAGCCGCGTGAAAATCATACAAATTCAGTCCAATCAAATTATTGTTGAACCCTTAATCTAATTAAAATATACGCTATGGAAGCTGTACCTCTGTTAGTCCTGATCTTCGGTGGGATCATCCTATTTTTTGTATTTCTCTATTTTGTTCCGGTAAACCTTTGGATCACAGCCTTATTTTCTGGTGTTAAGGTCGGGTTGTTCGATCTTGTATTTATGCGGATCCGGAAAGTACCGCCGCGCATTGTTGTAGATTCCTTGATCACTGCAACAAAAGCTGGCTTGCAACTTTCTTCCAACGAACTTGAAACCCACTATCTGGCGGGTGGTAATGTTCCCAATGTTATACGCGCGCTGATTTCTGCAGACAAAGCAAACATCAGCCTTAAGCTTTCAAACAAGCTACAGCTATCGACCTGGCTGGTCGTGATGTATTTCAAGCTGTTCAGATCTCCGTTAATCCGAAAGTAATCACGACACCAAAAGTAGCAGGGGTTGCCGCTGATGGTATTCAATTGATTGCAATTGCCCGGGTCACTGTTCGGGCAAGCATCGCACAACTTGTTGGGGGCGCTGGTGAAGACACAATCCTGGCGCGCGTCGGCGAGGGTATTGTCTCATCCATTGGTTCTGCCAAGTCTCACAAAGAAGTATTGGAAAGCCCCGACAAGATATCAAAGCTCGTTCTATCGCGTGGGCTGGACGCAGGTACAGCATTCGAAATTCTTTCAATTGATATTGCCGATGTTGACGTCGGTGCAAACATTGGCGCGAAACTGCAAATCGATCAGGCATCCGCCGACTTAAAAGTAGCTGAAGCACGTGCCGAAGAAAGAAGAGCTATGGCTGTCGCGCTTGACCAGGAAATGAAAGCTAAAGCACAAGAAGCCCGGGCAAAAGTAATTGAGGCCGAAGCAGAAATACCAAAAGCAATTGCAGCAGCTTTTGAAAAAGGAAACTTGGGTATCATGGATTATTATAAAATGCAGAATGTTCAATCCGATACCGAAATGCGACAGGCGATAGCTGGTTCAGGAAAGACATCCTCTGGGCCCCCTAAAAAGGATTAAGTCGTAGGGACGCAAGGCATTGCGTCCCCACTACCACCACTAAAATTTTACCTGCATCCACTCCGACCGGGTCATCGCGAAAAAGATATTGTTGGAGGGCGCGTAGGATAGAAAATCGTATATCAACGGAATCGTGCTGATGCCTTCAACGTGATGGCACCATATTTACCGTCGCGTTCTACAATAATGTATCCGTTGTTGAGATCCTTGAGTCTATGAAACTTTGGATTAACCAATACTTTTCCATGTGGATCTGCAAGACCCACTAAACCATTTTGCTTCATCACAATATTTCGATGCGGCAAAACGGAAACCGCTTCGTATCGCGGTAAAAGTACTTGCTTACCAGTCTTATCCACAACGCCGTAAAATCCTTTTTGCTTGACTACTGCCAGGCCATTTTTAAAATCAAATACTTCATCATAGGTGGGTTGAATAGCAATTCTATCATCGTGGCCGATGAATCCCCATTTACCCCTGATCTTCATCGCGGCAAGTTGTTCGCTGAATGGTTGAATGTCATCATATCGATTTGCAATTCGCAATCTCCCTTGTGAATCGATAAAACCGTACTGACCATGTTTCTTGATGCCTCTTAATCCTTCGGTTTCAGGATAAATTTTTTCAACCAGGTCGGGAATAATTTTACGATCCCCAATCACACCATTCATTCCAATTTACCAAATCGTGCCGGAAGGAAGATATTCCAACAAACTATTTTCCCGAAGCTCAAGCCTGTTCTCCGAAAAATAAATAATGCTGTTATCGAAGGATTTTAAGTACGTAGTTTTCGGAGTATACTCGAGGAACCGGTCTTCAGCGATGAGACGAACCTTTTTTGACCTTGGCGGCACAAGCCAACGTTCAGACTGGTTAACAATACCGTACTGTCCATGGAATTTTACGACAACGTTATTGTTAAGTTGCTGGAGGATGGAGTCATACGTGCAGGAAAGTATTTCCTTTCCCGAGGTTGCTAGTGCACCCCAAAAATTTCTTACGACAACGGGAAAGAATTGTCCGTTGTAGGGAAGAATAAGATCATAAGACTTTTGATGAATTGGTTTGCCGATAGAATCCAATAGAATCCATTGATCTTTGCCCCCTTGTCTAATGTTCGAAACGTAATAGTTATTGTCCCATCTAAGCGCAGAATATTTTGGTTCAACGAGGACAGTGCCATCGCACCTGATCACGCCGTATCGCTGGTCAACAGAAAATATCGCCTTGCCATTTATAAAATTTTCAAGGGTATGGATTCTTGTACGGGATATTGCTTTTAAGTTGTAATCGGTAATTTGTATGCTGCCCGAAGCGTGGATCTTTAATAAGTTCTTACGGATTTCTGATATCGAGTCTGCCTGGAATTTTTGCTGAAGTTTATTTTGTCCGTCAAGAAATAACCAGGTCGCTGGCTGTCTTGAATAAACCGAACCATCTTCATTAATTTTAATTTCCTGGTGCTTTGGTCCGATTTTAATAATGCCCTCTCTATCCATTAAGCCTTGCTGCGATCCGCTGTAAAATATGACGTATTGTTTTTGGAAAGGTAAGATGTCGTCAATGGTAAAGTTTGTGAGTTGTCGCCCGCTATCGGTAAACAGAGCCCACTTGCCATCAAAATTTTCTGCAGCATAGCGAAGGCTTCCAAGAGATCGGATGTCTTTGAATTGCTGCGGGATCAAAACTTTGTTCTCCAGGTCGATTAGCCCATACTTGTATTGATTGTCAATCCTGGAAAAGACAATAGCGCGAAGAGACGATAACTTGATATCATCGTACTGAAACGGAATTACTTCTTTGCCCGATGGCGTAATCGCGCCGGCAAGCATTCGCAACGTAATGGTGATTTCTTTCGAACGATCAGCAGGGATGCATCTGCCGGTGAAATCTCTTCAAACTCTGCTTTGGTTAATAGATGATTTGCAAGACTTATTAGTCCCCACTTACCTTGAGACCGATAACCGGTAGCATTGTTAAGCACAGAGAATACACCATCACTCCAACCCAAAGCCTCATACTTCGCGGGAATTAAAACCTTACCGCTCTCGTTCTTTAAGCCGACCTTACCATTATCTTCAAAAATGCTATAACCTTCGGCGATTGAAAAAATGGGCAGCAATAAAAGGCAAAAAATATACTTCACGCGCTTCATCTGATTACAAATTTAGGTCAGAAAACGGAATCAAATAATTTTTATGAAATTTGTCCGCCAGATAGAGGGGGAGGGGATGTAAGATACTTACCAATTAAAAACAAAAGTCAATGTACGTACAGCAACTATACACGAACTGCCTGGCAGAGGCGGCCTACTACATCGAGTCTGAAGGCGAGGCTGCGATTATTGATCCGCTGCGGGAAACCGAACCCTATATTAATCTTGCCGAAAGCCGGGATGCTACCATAAAGTACGTTTTTGAAACCCATTTCCATGCTGATTTTGTCTCGGGACATATCGATCTTTCGCGCAAAGTAAATGCACCGATCATCTATGGCCCTGAAGCGAATACCAGCTACAAGGTCTACAATGCAAAGGATGGTGAAGAATTTAATTTGGGCAAGGTAAGATTACGTGTTCTGCACACGCCTGGTCATACGCCTGAATCCTCCTGCTATCTGCTCATCGACGAAAGAGGTAACGACTATGCGGTATTTACCGGTGACACTTTGTTTGTCGGCGACGTTGGTCGACCAGATTTGCTGGATGGCGTGATGTCTAGCGAAACACTCGCGGGCATGCTGTATGATTCTCTTCAACAAAAAATAAAAACACTGCCCGATCGTGTCATTGTGTATCCGGCACACGGCCCTGGATCCGCCTGCGGCAAAAGCATCGGCTCGGAAACATTCAGCACGATCGGTGAGCAAAAGAAGTTCAATTACGCATTGCAGGATATGACCCGCGAGGACTTCATTTCAAAAGTTACGGAGGGAATCCTGCCACCACCTCAGTATTTTTTTGAAGACGCCCGGATCAATAAAACGGGATATGATCCAATCGAAGATGTGATCCGCGAGAATACGCAGCCCTTGACAATAGAAAAATTCAGACAAGCAGTCGAGGACGGGGCTTTGATCCTGGACACGCGTAAAGCCGATGAATTTGAAAAAGGATTTATACCTGGATCAGTCAATATTGGGCTCAATGGACAGTTTGCAGTCTGGGTTGGAACACTCATCGATATCCAAAAAGAGTTGGTTTTAGTCACCGAACCTGGCCGGGAAGCTGAAACGGTTTTACGATTGGCACGAGTCGGATATGAAAAAATTCTTGGCTATTTGAAAGGCGGAGTCAACGGCTACGATGGTCCGTTGGAAAGAGTACGGTCCATTTCGGCGCAGCAAATCAAGGAGAATGCGAATAAGGGGGCTGTCGTGCTGGATGTTCGTAAACCTAGCGAGTGGAATGTTAGTCACATAAAGGACGCCCTATTCTTACCGCTTGCCAATTTCCCCCACAACCTTTCGGATCTAAACAAAGATGAAAAATACATCGTCCACTGTGGTGGAGGATATCGCTCGATGACGGCAATTTCAATCATGAAAAAGCTAGGTTTTAAGGATTTGATAAACATTACAGGCGGATTCGGTGCCATGCAAAACGCTGGACTCGAAATCGTGACCGATGAAATCATGGCGTAGTTCAATCATCAAATCGATGCTACAATCGATTGAAGTACATCAATCCAAAATTGATGGATTGAAATCAGGCGACAATCATGAATCTGTTTTCAAAATGAAGTATTATTAAGAATAATTCACTTCATTTTCATGGCTATCAGAGTCGCTATCCGGCATCAAACCTCCTATCAATATGATCGGCTTGTAAACTTATCGCCGCATACATTTCGGCTACGGCCTGCCGCGCATTGCCGTACACCGATCCTATCGTATTCGTTAAAGATAAAGCCAGAAGAGCATTTTATAAACTGGCAGCAAGATCCCTTTGGAAATTTCCTGGCCCGAGTTGTCTTTCATGAACAAACGAAATTGCTTCGCTTTGAAGTGGAAGTGATCGCAGAGATCATCGTTATCAACCCATTTGATTTTTTTATCGAGGAATATGCAGAACGCTTTCCCTTGGCTTACGATGATCAGCTGAAGAAAGAGCTTTCACCATACATGGAAGTGACGGAAAGTGGGCCTGTTTTTGAAGCGTGGGCCCGTGACGCTCAAACCTACAGAGGAACTTCCCACCAACGATCTACTGGTAAAGTTAAATCAGGCGGCGCAACAAAGTGTAAATTATACAATCCGCCTGGAGCCAGGAATTCAAACTTGTGATCAAACGCTAACGCTTCGAAGCGGGTCCTGCAGGGATTCTGCCTGGCTGTTGGTACAGTTACTGCGCAAGTTGGGATTGGCAGCACGGTTTGTTTCAGGATACCTAATTCAATTAAAAGCCGATACGAAAGCTTTGGATGGACCATCAGGAACTACTGTGGATTTCACAGACCTTCACGCCTGGACTGAAGTGTATGTTCCAGGCGCGGGATGGATAGGACTGGATCCAACGTCAGGGCTGTTTGCCGGTGAAGGACATATTCCATTGTGCTGTACCCCTGATCCGGTAAGCGCCGCACCTGTTACGCGGAATGACCGATAAATGCGAAGTCACTTTTGACTACAAGAATGAAGTCTTTCGTATCCATGAAGACCCTCGCGTTACCAAACCGTATAGTGAAGAGCAGTGGGCGACCATTCTGGCAGTGGGACAAAAGGCAGACGAAGATTTGGTACAAGGCGATGTGCGACTAACGATGGGCGGCGAGCCAACTTTTGTTTCTGTTGACGATATGGAGGCGAAAGAATGGAATACTGCCGCAGATGGTCCTCAGAAAAGAAAACGGGGATTAGATTTGATCCAGCGATTGAAAAATTCTTTTGGTCGGGGAGGCTTCATTCATAAGAGCACCGGCAAATGGTATCCTGGTGAACCCTTGCCACGGTGGCAGTACGGTGCGTTTTGGCGCAACGACGGATATCCGATTTGGAAGAATGACAATTTGCTCGACCTGGACGATAAAGACGCGACAAGTACCGTCGACGATGCAAAGCGATTCGCGTCGACGCTGACGAAGTTCCTGAGTATTGGAGAAGACTATGTGCACCCCGCATTTGAAGATGCATTTTATTTTCTATGGGAAGAAGGTAAAGTGCCGCTCAATTTGGATCCTTATAAAGCCAATCTTAGCGATCCGCTGGAGCGGCAAAAGCTTGCGGAAATTTTGGCGCATGGCATGGAGCAACCTGTCGGCTATGTCATTCCGCTCGAATGGAACCATTGGACAAACAGGTGGATCTCCTGCAAATGGAAGTTCAGGAATGAACGGTTGATTCTGATTCCGGGAAACTCACCTGCCGGGTTACGGCTTCCGTTAAAGTCAATATTATACGTTCAGCCTCACAAAGAGCAGCGAAAAGTTGAACGTAGTGCATCTGAGGTATTACCTGCGCTCGATGATTTTCATATTGCCGCGCAACAAAGGTATAATGCTCCTATACATCCGTCGAAGTTCCACTGGAATTCTTCACGGTAAAGAAGGAGAGCAGATTCTGATGGGAAGGAAAAAAACAAAAAGCCAGAGCCAAGGAAAAAACTTCCGGAAGAGGACACCCTCGTTAGCACTACGTTCGAGGGCCATGTAACCAAGACAGCATTATGTATTGAAGTCCGGGAAGGGAAAATTCATCTCTTTATGCCGCCGCTGATTTATGCGGAGCACTACATGGATCTCCTCGCTTCGATTGAGAAGACCGCAGAAAAACTAAACCTGAAGGTTGTGATCGAGGGGTATGAAATGCCACGAGACAATAGGGTTACAAAACTTGCTCTTTCTCCGGACCCTGGTGTTCTTGAGGTTAACATTCATCCGGCAAAAAGTTGGAAGGAGCTTGTCAATAATTACGATATTCTGTTTGAGCAGGCAAGGCTAAGCAGACTTGGCAGCGAAAAATTCATGCTCGATGGCAAACATACTGGCACAGGCGGAGGTAACCATATCACGATCGGAGGAATTACACCCAATGATAGTCCGCTGCTACGAAGGCCGGATTTGCTTCGCAGTCTTATTACTTACTGGCAGCATCATCCTGGCTTGTCGTATCTCTTTTCTTCACAATTCATCGGGCCGACCAGTCAGGCCCCGCGTGTCGATGAAGGTCGTCCGGAAATGTTATACGAACTTGAGATTGCCTTTAGTCAGATTCCTGATAAAGGAGAAGTACCGTTCTGGCTTGTCGACCGGATCTTCAGAAACCTGCTGATCGATATTACCGGCAATACGCACCGCGCCGAATTTTGCATTGATAAATTATATTCACCCGACAGTTCAACGGGACGACTGGGAATATTGGAGTTCCGCGCTTTCGATATGCCACCCAATAAACAAATGTGCATTGTGCAGTTGCTGTTATTACGTTGTCTGGTCGCCTGGTTTTGGAATAAGCCTTACAAGAAAAAATTAGTCCGGTGGGGAACGGCGCTTTATGACAAATTCCTGTTACCGCACTATGTTAGGCAAGATCTGGAGGAGGTCATCCAGGACTTACAGGATGCCGGCTATTTTTTCCAATTGGCATGGCTCGAACCTTTTTTCGAATTCAGATTTCCTTTATATGGAAAAATTTCTGTCCTGGAAATGGCCTTGGAATTGCGCTTCGGCATTGAACCCTGGCATGTGTTGGGTGAAGAATCTTCCAGCGCCGGCACTGCGAGATTTGTTGATTCATCGGTTGAAAGGATAGAAGTGAAAGTGAGAAATTTTAATATGGATCGTTACATGGTAACCTGCAACGGAATACCTATACCGCTGAAGGAGACTTCTGTGAAGGGAGAATATGTTGCCGGCATTCGTTACAGAGCCTGGAGTCCCCCATCAGCGCTCCATCCTACGCTGTCTACGGATGTTCCCTTGACCTTCGATATTTTAGATACCTGGAACAACAAGTCAATCGGTGGATGTACTTACCATGTGGCGCATCCTGGTGGAAGAAATTACGATACCTTTCCCGTCAATGCTTTCGAAGCTGAAGGAAGAAGAATCAGTCGCTTTTGGAACGAAGGACATACGCAAGGATATATTACACCATCTCGGATGTATTCAAATGTTGAACGATATTTGGAAAAAAATTGGGTACCAAAGAATTTTGATCCGCCCCCTATGAAAATTAATCCTGAATATCCTACTACCTTAGATTTACGCCAATTCTGATCGAACGACTTTGAGATGGAAAGCCTTAATCCTCGCACGCAATTAGAAACCTGGGCAAAAAATTATTTTGCCAACTCACCATCGTGGGATGAATGCTATGGATTTAAGGGAGAAGTCAAAGCA
Organism: uncultured Bacteroidota bacterium; assembly: GCA_963813425.1. Classification (GTDB taxonomy): domain Bacteria; phylum Bacteroidota; class Bacteroidia; order Cytophagales; family Cyclobacteriaceae; genus Chryseolinea. Next base: position 30,875 of record CAWEZB010000008.1, on the reverse strand, counting down.
CCATTGGAAAACACTTTTACAAAATATTGATCGTCTCGAGCCCGGGGAATTAAGAAACCGCCAGCAGGAATTGCTCAAGCTTTTAAAGGAAAACGGTGTCACCTATAATGTGTATGGAGACACCGATGGATTAAATCGTCCGTGGTTGCTGGACACCATGCCATTGGTCATTTCGCCTGCGGCCTGGAGAATTACGGAACGCGGACTGAAACAACGCGCCTATGTCCTGAACAAATTGCTCGAAGATCTTTATGGTGAACGAAAGTTGTTGAAAGACGGAATAATACCACCTGAATTGATCTATGCGCACTCTGGATTTCTTCGCCCTTGTGACAAAATAAAACTTCCGGGCGCAAATCAACTGATTCTATATGCGGCAGATCTGTCGCGAGGACCGGATGGAAAAGTGTGGGTCTTGAAAGACCGTACACAAGCGCCATCCGGAATGGGATATGCGCTGGAGAACAGAAGCGCACTTAGCCGGGTGCTTCCAGAATTATTCAAAATCATAAAATAACAAAACTGGGAGGCTTCTTTAATAATATGATGCAGGCTTTCCTTGAGATCGCACCTCAAGGGAAAGACCAGCCAAGAATTGTTTTGTTGACGCCTGGCCCGCGCAATGAAACTTATTTTGAGCATGCCTTCCTCGCTTCCTATATGGGTTTCACGCTTGTTCAAGGTGATGATCTGGTTGCACGAAATGGTTTTGTTTGGATCAAAACCGTAGAAGGTCTTGAAAAAGTTGACGTCATACTCCGCAGGGTAGATGATAATTATTGTGACCCATTGGAGTTCAGAGAAGATTCTCACCTGGGTGTTCCAGGTTTGCTGGAAGTTGTGCGAAAAGGAAATGTATCAATAGCCAATCCGTTGGGTAGCAGCATCCTTGAGAACACAGGTCTCATGGCCTTTATGCACAATGTGTTCAAATATTTTCTCAACGAAGATCCGGTCTTCAAAATGGTCGCGACCTGGTGGTGTGGTCAAAAGAAGGAAATGGATTACGTCATACAGCATATCGATGACTTGGTGATCAAGAAAATCGACAGAATGATAGGGTCCCAGACCGTTATCGGAAGGGAATTATCCAAAGCTCAAAAGGCAGGACCTCGTGCTGCGAATAAAAGCTCAGCCATATTTATACGTCGGACAGGAAGAAGTAGGATTTTCGACAACACCTGTTTTTACAAAAGATAAACTGGAGCCACGTTACACCGTGCTTCGAACATTTTTGGTTGCGGCAAAAGGAGGTTATGAAATTATGCCCGGTGGTCTTACCCGGTGTTCTCCGGAGAAAGGAAGCTTTCTGGTTTCCAACCAGGATGGTGGAATAGCAAAGGATACGTGGGTTGAAGCATCCATAAGACACTCCGGTACTTCCCTCCTGCATCACAGCGATCTTAAAAGGAAAGCCGTGCTTGCCAAGTCGCGCAGCAGAAAATTTATTTTGGGTAGGTAGGTATGCCCAACGTGTGCTTCGTATTTCAAGATTCATACGCATTGTATTGCGCAACCTTAGCCAGAGTGGATACTATGGTCAGGACTCCGAAGCTCAGCGGGCGTTGCTGCGTACAGTTACACATCTCACGGACTCCTATCCTGGATTTCTCACTGAAGAGAGATGACTTAAGCGTTGACGATAAGCTTGGAGAAATTCATAAACTAATTTGTGATCCTGCGCAAAACGGTAGCATTCTGTTCACCGTCAACAGTCTTTTGAAAGCCATGTACGCCGTGCGGGACCGTTGGTCAGTTGATAACTGGAGGATCATTGACGACATCGAAAATGTGAAAAGGAAACTTGCTGCATTGGAACCACAAGGTATTCGGCACGTCTTTACATTGCTGGATGAATTGAATGGTGGTCTTCTTTCTTTTTTGGAGATGAATCGTCAGAGCATGTACCGCGGTGAGGGTTGGCTGATGTATAGAATTGGACAATTGATTGAAGAGATTTCACTGGAATTAGTGCAGTACCGCGCCTTGTTAACCTTCAAGTATGAAGAAAGCGTCGCCTTCCAGATTTTAGAGGCGCTATTGGTCAGCAATCAAAATCTTTCAAATTTCCGATCCGTTTACCGAACCTACTTCGATATCGCGCCGGCACTGGATCTGCTGTTTTTGAATAAGCAAAATCCGATTTCTATTCTTTCGCAATTGGAACAGTTGTTGAAATTTATTGAACAATTACCACAAAGAGAAAAGGGGGTGCACGACGGAGACGTCGCTAACCTTGCCTTTGAATGCTACAGTAAAGTCAGGTTGCTCGATGTCGAGAAGCTCATGGAAGCTGATCCGGATTTGGATTTCAGAATTGAACTGGATCGTGTTTGTGAATATCTCACCGAAAAGATTTCAACACTTTCGTTGAAGCTCACGGCGAACTACTTTAGTCATTCAACCTATCAGTCCCAAGGGGCAAAAGATAATTTTAAACGAGAAATCTGATGAGATATCAGGTAAGACATATCACTGAATATACCTATCAAGATGCCGTAGGCCTGTGTCATAACAGGTTATGCCTTACGCCGCTGGACCTACCTTATCATACATTGATCTCGTCGAACATAAAAATTGTTCCAACTCCTGATGAGATTGTCTATAGGAAAGATTTTTTTGGTAACACGCTTGTATACTTCTCCACGTACAAGGAACACAAACATCTTAAAATTACGGCGGTGAGTGAAATAGGACTTGAGGATCGACCTCATGGCAATCAAGCCTTCCAGTCACCCATGCTGTGGCAAGATGTGAAGTCCGTGCTTGCTGAACAAAAGAGCAATACTTTTGATATCATTCAATATACCCTTCCGTCCCAGTATGTACCTTATAGCGAAGTAATTCGTGAGTTTGCAGAAGATTGCTTTGTTGAAGACGCAACGTTATGGTCGTCTTGCAACGCGCTGATGCAAAAGATTTATAAAGACATTGAATTCAAACCCGGATTTACGACAATCAATACTCCGGTTGAATCGGTTGTGAAAATAAAAAAAGGAGTTTGTCAGGACTTTGCGCACTTGATGATTAGCTGTCTCCGAAACATGGGACTTGCAGCTCGTTATGTCAGCGGATACATCGAAACAATACCACCGCCCGGGAAGGAAAAACTTGTCGGGGCTGATGCATCTCATGCCTGGGTTTCAGTTTACTTTCCGTCCATAGGATGGGTCGAATTTGATCCCACCAATTGTATGCTTCCTGGCTACAAACATATTACCGTTGCTTTTGGAAGGGATTATCATGATGTCGCACCCATTAAGGGTATTGTCTTCAGCTCCGGTGGACAGAATTTGTCGGTCCAGGTCGATGTGATGCGCCTGGAGTGAGCAGCAACTTTATTTCAACTGTGAGTGAAAATAGAGCTCGTGCTCTTTCAGCAATTCAGGATGCGCAATTTTTACCAGATCTTTCAGAATTATATCCGGCCTTAAGTATCCGAGTTCTAAAAATTCGCTACCGCCTTTCGAACCTTTACGAGCGTTAGAAGTATAAACTAGTCTTTGTTGAAAGGGCTTAAATCGCGGATAGCGATGGTCGGCGTTCTCAATTTCTTTCAGTCGATGAAAACGAGCCGACGCCGATCCAGAAATCGGCATCGTGCGCTTTTTCATAAACGGACTCAAAACTCAATTCAAGAAATCCGTTGCTTGAATCAGCATCCCACAAGTAATGATAGCCTGCATCCCTCAATAGTTTGGCTGCATAATTTTGTCCCCCGGGCAGGAACCATGCATCTCCATAAACGATGCCGCTGAGCACTGTGGGTTTAGTTTGCGCCTGGTCAGCCATTGCCTTGGTCTCCCGATATTCTTTTTCGATCACGACGAAAACAGAGTCCGCCTCTTTTTCTTTGTTGAAGAACAACGCCACGAATTTTATCCACTCAGCTCTTCCTAGTGGATGTTTCTCCAGGTACTCCGCGTTTAATACCACTGGTACATGAAGTTCTTCTACCTTCTTAAACTGCCCATAATCGCTGTTCATCGTGTAGCCCATAACCATATCCGGTTGAAGCATGGCAATTCGTTCCAGGTTCAGGCCTTTATCAACTCCTAATTCTTGCACCTTGCCCGCATCGACTAGCCTCCGCGCTTTTTCAGAACTTATATAGTCTGTGCTGGGAAATCCTACGAGCTTCTCTGTTTCGCCTAAATAGTCCAAAAGAGGAATATGAGTTGTGGATGTACATACGATGGAGGAAAGTGGAATCGAAATTACACGTATGTCAGCTTCATGTTCTGGAACGGTTTGTCCCTTTGGAACTAGTAAATATTTATAGCCAGAGGTAGCGCCCTGAAAAGGATAAATCACTTCAACGAGTTTAGTATTGTCATCTTGATAGGTCACCTTGAACCCCGAAGCGTAGTGAAGCGTGGTCGCCGATGGGCCATTTCCCGAGACCAGTACCCGTTTTTTTTCTGGCTGGCATCCCAGGGTGATGATCGTTAGTAGGGCGATGAAACTATTTTTCATGACTGCAAGATAGTATTCGTTATCCGTTATCAGTTAATCGTGGGTGAAGGCCTCGGATAACGGATAACGAATAACGGGGAACGAATTAGGAGACGTCCTTGGAAAATGCAACGGAGTGGCTTATGTTTGTTCCGGATTTGTGGTTCTCCTGCTGCAACTAGCATCAGGAGATTAAAAGGGAATACCGGTGCGAATAATCTAATCCGGAGCTGTCCCCGCAACTGTAATCCCGTCCCGATCTCATCGGGATCAGCTTTTGTTCTGCAATACCATTGCCCCAATGGGGTGAGAAGGTGAAACAAAAGTCGGGAAAGCCAGGAGACCTGCCAGAAATTTTTTATTAGCTCAAAGCTTTCGGGAGAAAGGCTGACGATGTAGTTCTCGTGCAAGTATTGTATTAGCACTACTCCTCACTTTTTAGCGCAAGGTTTTGAATTGAAAGTTTATTTATTCGATTCAAAAATGGCACGTATTATTCTTTTTGCGGGTTTACTTTTTCTGATAAGCACGGGTCTACCCGCACAGATAGCAGATACTACGTACCTGAAAGAAGTGAGTGTTTTTGGATTGCCGGTCACTTCCTACGCAACAGGATCCAAGGTTCTCCAGGTTAAGTCTGGCGACGAAGTAGCAACACTGTCCGATAAACTTATCGATGAGACATCCTTCTACTTAAAAACTTACGGAAACAATCAGCTCTCAACCATTACCATCCGCGGAACAACCGCTTCGCAAACGGCGGTATTGTGGAATGGAATAAACATCAACTCACCCACATTAGGCCAAACGGACTTCTCATTAATTCCCCTTTTTCTTTTTGACGACGTGTCAGTGCAGCATGGAACTGGTAGTGCGCTGTATGGATCCGATGCTATTGGTGGCAGCATCATGCTCGGTCAAAGCGCTGCACAATTCGAAAAAGGTTTCGCAGGGACTTTTTATCAGCAAGTCGGAAGCTTCGGACAATTCAATACCGGACTCAAAGGTTCTTACGGTAACAATCGATGGGCCTTTCGCACAAAACTTTATCGTTCCGTTATCGAGAATGATTTTCCTTATGAATCGCCCGCTGTTGGCTATTCGAAAAAACAAAATCATGCGGCGGTAACAAACTATGGATTCGATCAACAAGTGCATCTTAAAATTTCCGAGACGCAACAAATTTCAGCCGAAGGCATGTATACGTACAACTTTCGGGAAATACAACCCGCTGTCACTAATGATCATGGAAATGAAACGCTGAAAGATCGTCATGTACGACTCAGTCTTAAATATCAAAATGACTCTCGTCTGGGAATTCTTTCTGCAACTGCCGGATATATTTTCAGTGATCAGGGTTATACGGACGATAATTTGAGCACCGTTCAATCAACGCAGTGGACGGCGTTGGTCAGCATGGACAAGAGTATAAACTTCAAAAGTAATCTCCGCTATGGAATAAGTTATTCAAACTATAGTGCATCCTCTGAACATTTCAATTCAACAATTTCTGAAAATAGGTATGATGCGTTTGCATCTTATCGATATGCATTGCATCGTGACTGGCTCGTGAACATCAATTTGAGACAGTCATTTTATGCGAACAATTATGCCCCATTTGCACCGACCGTTGGAACTGAGGTTCATCTTTTGCACGATGAAAAAAACAAACTCACTGTTCGTGGCCAGGTGGCGCGTGGTTTCCGCGTTCCAACTTTAAATGATCGTTATTACATCCCGGGAGGTAATCCCAACGTCACCCCGGAGGATGCCATAAATTTTGAAGGGGGTTTGAACTGGTCAAGGACTTTAAACTCCTGGAACTATACGATTGATGGCGCAATTTATAGCGGCTGGGTTGATGACATGATCGTGTGGCAGAATGAAGACGGTATTTGGTCACCCACAAATCTTCGGGAAGTAAAACTCCACGGCGTAGAATTAAGTGCTAAGGCACGGTTCACCAGGCCGACCTACCGGATTGTTGGTATTTTAAATTACGGATACACCCGATCAATCAATCAAAAAGGTCCAAACAATTTTGTGGACAAGCAGCTGGCCTACGTACCTGTCCACGTGATGAGAGCCTCGGGTTCTGTACTATGGAAACAGTGGACTTTTGACATAAAGGTAAACCTGACCGGCATTCGTTACACCACACTTGACAATGACCGCGCTCAAGCGCTCGACCCTTACGGACTGTTGGACACCTCGCTCAGCAAGAACTTTTTATTGAAGTCTACTCGCTTACAATTGCGGGCTGAGGCAAATAATGTTTTCGATGTCTATTATGAAAATTTAAAAAACCATGCCATGCCTGGCAGAAATTATTCAATCAGTATTTCCATAAATTTTAATAACAAACAAACCCCATGAAAAAGTTGAAATTTTACGTGTTGATTTTGGTGACTGTCCTTTCGGTTTCGTTTTTATCTTGTGATGACGATGACAACCAGCCAAAGGGAAAATTCGAGGACGGTGTTTTTGTGGTGAATGAGGGAAATTTTCAGGATGCAAATGGAACAATCAGCCACGTAAGTTCCGACGGTACAGTTACACAAGATCTTTTCGGATCTGAGAACAATGGATTGGCGCTGGGTGATGTGGTTCAGTCTATGAGTATCGATGGTGATTTCGCGTACATCGTGGTGAACAACAGCAATAAAATGGAGGTAGTAAATGCCAATACGTTTGTCGCCGAGTACACCTTGAAAAACGTGCTGTTACCCAGGTATTTTACAACTCTCAATGGTATAGGATACCTAACGGAGTGGGTAAGCTTTTCCGAACCTGGCAGAGTTGCAATTATTGATTTACAGAACCACGTAGTAACAGAAAGCATCACCACGGATTCCGGTGCCGAAAATATTATTGCTCACCAGGGTAAACTTTACGTATCGAACAATTTCACCAACACAGTTTCTGTGATTGATCCTGTCGGCAAAAACGTAATAAAAACAATTGAAGTCGGCAATTCGCCGGGAGAGTTCCTTGTTGACAGTCAGAATATGCTTTGGGTAGTTTGCGCAGGAGCATATCAAGCTCAAGATGGTGAACTCGTACAATTGGATCCGGCGAAAAGCGATGACGAAGCTGCGAACAGCGTATTGAAAACCGTGGAACTCCATTTAAATGTTTCTTCCAAGGCAGCCATCAGTAAAGCGAAGGATAAAATTTTCTATTACAAAGGAAATTCAGTTTACGCTTTAAGTACATCGGATACGGAAGCCCCAGCTTCGGCGTTGTTTACTGAACCTCAAGCATCCAGTTTCTATGGGATTGGAATTGACCCTGAAAACGATGTGCTTTACATGGCCGATGGCAAATCTTTTGCCGGCAATGGAGCAGTCTATCGCTATGACCTTTCGGGGGCGGCAATCGATAATTTCGCAGCAGGAGTCGGCCCGAACAGTTTTGTGTTTAAATGATTATGTCAGAAAAAGAAAAGCCAAAAGAAATACTATACTATATGGAAAACGGCCTCCTGGTTTTCACGGAGGCCTACCATTTAAAACGAGGATATTGTTGTAAGAATAAATGCAGGCATTGTCCCTATGATTTCAAAAAAGAAAGTAACGATAAGCTGGAGCGGGGGTAAGGATTCCGCTTTTGCTTTATATAAGATTTTGGCATCTGGAGAATTTGAAGTAGTCAATCTACATACGGTCATTGATCAAGATTCCAAGCGCGTGGGCTTGCATGGTGTTCGCGAATCATTGATTGAAAAACAAGCTGAACATCTCGGGCTGCCCCTCGAAAAAATTTATTTACCTGCTTCCAATGACGATGAGGCGTATAAATCAATCATGCAAAACTTTTATCGTGCATGCGCCGGCAACGGCATCGAAGGTGTCGTATTTGGAGATATATTTTTAGAAGATTTGAGATCGTTCAGAATTACTTTGTTAGATACCACCAAGCTAACAGCATCCTTTCCGTTGTGGAAGGTTGATAGTAAAGTTCTGGTAGATGAATTTATAGACATCGGTTTCAAGACAACCCTTTGTGCTGCGAATGCAAATTTCTTTTCTTCCCATCAGCTGGGTTTGATCGATCGTAAATTTTTAGAGTTGTTGCCAGCTGGAGTCGATCCGTGCGGAGAGAATGGGGAGTTCCACACTTTTGTTTTTGATGGACCTTTATTTAAAAAGCCAATTCCGATCACGATGGGGGAAATCAGTCAGTAAGACCTACACTTATCAAAAGAAAGAACCAAACGGAGAAACAAAAAAACTTGAGTCGACCTTCTGGTTTCAGGATCTGCTTTAAGCTTTAAGCTTTGCGCTTTTTTACTTCACGATGGTACTCTTCCAACAATTTTTCAGCGGCCAGTTTTGCGGATACTTTTTTCTTCAGGATCTGGCTCTCCAATTTCTTCTTTTCCTTTTGAAGAGGCTTAATGCTCTTGAAATCTGATTGTAAAAGATATTGGAAGTGGTTCTGAAACCATTCCATGTTTTGTAATCCCCGGTTGTGGTGGAAAAATCCAGATTGGGTGGTTTGCTCTTGGTACGCCAAAATTAATTTCCAAACGTCATCAATGCCGTCGCCTGTATGGGCAGATGCCGTGAGGACTTTGGGAGTCCATTCAGAACTAAGGGGAGGTTGAAGGTGAAGGGCTTGTTGGTACGATGCTTTTGCGGCATTCGCGTGTTTTACGTTCTCCCCGTCGGCTTTTGTTATTACGATCGCGTGAGCGATTTCAGTGATCCCTTTTTTCATGCCCTGAAGTTCATCTCCCGCGCCAGCGAGCATGAGGAGCAAAAAGAAGTCCACCAAATTTTTGACGCCCACTTCGGACTGCCCGACACCAACCGTTTCAATAATGATAACGTCATATCCGGCGGCCTCACAGAGAAGCATGGCTTCGTGCGTTTTTTGTGCTATACCACCTAATGTATCACCTGCCGGACTAGGGCGCACATAGGCTGACGGATTTTTTGAAAGATCTTCCATTCTCGTCTTATCGCCAAGGATGCTTCCTTTGCTTAGCTGACTGCTGGGATCAACAGCTAGAACAGCTACCTTTTTTCCCTGACTGATAATGTGCTTGCCCAAAGCTTCAACGAAGGAACTTTTGCCAACTCCCGGGACACCGGTAATCCCAATTCGAATGGAATTACCTGTTGCATGTATGATTTTCTCTAAAAGGTCTGTGCTTAATTTCTGATCCTCGGCTAGATTACTTTCGATTACCGTGATGGCTTGACTTAACATCATGCGGTTGCCATGCAAGACACCTTCTGCTAAGGAACTGACCTGTAGTCTTGGTTTGATGGATTGCTTCAAAGGTTTATCGTAAAGCTGGCTTAAATTTCTAAATTTACTAACACATCGTAAATCTGCATGAGAAAATTTTGGATTGATTGTGTACTTGCTACTGTCCTTGTATTCCTTTCGATGTGGGGACTTGTCGGCATTACACAATTACAACGTTTTTAATGCCTTTGATCCAATTGGCCAAGCGCTTAGCGATGTTGAATTAACAGACTATGTTTTTTCCTGCACTCCGAGAAGACCCTGACGTGGATCAAAACATTGTAATTGTAAATATCGGAAATTTGTCGCGCAGAGAAATTGCAGAGCAAATTCAAATTATTAAGCAAGTATAAACCCAAAGTAATTGGCATTGATGGTTTTTTCGATTGTTCTAAACGTTTGAGAGATACCGTTAACTGCCCGCAGCTCAAAGACACATTTGGCAATTTGATGTTGAGCAATGCTGATTCAGGAAGCCGGCAATGTGATCCTTGTTACAAAGTCCTTCAGGCGGATACGCTTTTGCCGGAAGATGTTTATGATTCTCTTAAGACGATCCGATTCACTGTTTGTCACGATGCCATTCGCGAAGGTTATGCAAGTCTCGATACCGATGCGGCCTTTCAAGACGACGTGAAAACATGCCGGCTATTCAATCCCAAGATTGACATCAAAGGTAAGCCTCACTATGCTTTTGCGCGTTGAAATGGCAATGGAATACGACTCGATCAAAACTAAAAAATTTCTGGAGCGGAATAACTACTCTGAAGTCATCAACTATAGAGGCAATGTCATACGACATTTACGGCATCCACGAATTATCCGCAAATGTTTTACACGCTTGACGTCGAAGATGTTGCTGACGGAAAATTTTGTCCCAGAAATGATCAAAGATAAAATCGTCATCTTCGGATTTTTGGGAGAATACCTGGGTGATCCTTCGTGGGACGATAAATTCTATACTCCCTTAAATAAAAAATTAGCAGGGAAAGCCAACCCCGACATGTTTGGTGCCGTTGTTCATGCAAATATTGTATCAATGATATTGAACGAAGACTACGTAGATCAAATGGCAGAATGGCAGGAAGTAGCTAATGGCAATTATTACTTTGCTTACTTAATGTGGCACTATTTTCGTTGATCAATACGAACTTGCCCTTATGGTACGACGGAATTACAAAGCTGTTGCAGTTGATTCAATTGTTACTGTATTCAGCTTTAATGGTGATGATTTTTGCATTGGTATTCCTTTAAGTTAAATGTTACGCTGACCCTGGCCGCAGTAGCGTTGGTTGGTGATGTTTACGAGGTTTATATGAGTGTATTTAAGAATTTATACTATAAGGTTAAGGGATGGTTCACGATTACCCGCAAGGATGAAACTGTATTAACGCCGGTAAACCCTGAAGAATCGTAAATTTTTCAATCTTTAAAATCATGAAATATCCATGCACTACCTGCATTCAAAGGCATGTCAATAGGCTTGGATATTCCATGTGTCAATCAAGAAAAAAATTTTAACACATGAAAGCACGCTTTTTGACCCTCTTTCTGGCACTTTTTATCTCTTGTGCTTTCGCGCAGGAATATGCCTTTAAGGTTTTGGCAAATAAAGGATCCAATGAAGTTAAATCAGGGAGCGAATGGACCCCCATTAAGACCGGCGCTAGCCTTAAAAATGATGACGAGTTGAAGCTGAGCGCTAATTCATATATGGGACTTGTGCATGCGACGGGCAAACCTCTTGAACTTAAGCAACCAGGAAATTACAAGGTTTCTGAGCTTGCATCGCAAGTAAAGAGCGGCACAAGCGTACTGACAAAGTATACAGACTTCATTCTTAGCAGTAATTCAGCGGAAGCAAAAAAGAACCGGCTGAGCGCCACAGGAGCAGTGGATAGAGGCGAAAACGCCGCGATACAACTGATATTGCCGCAGAATCAACATTCGGGTATCTACAACAGTACCGCAATCATCAGTTGGGCTGGAACGAAAGTAGCCGGCCCCTACGTCGTTACCGTCAGAAACATGTTCGACGATGAACTGGCACAAATCGAAACGCCCGAAACAAGCTTTCAGGTTGATTTGGCCGATCCTAAATTCGCCAAGGAAAACGCGTTATTAATAGAAGTCAAATCAAAGACCGATCCTACACAAGTGTCGAAGCAACATTTGATTAAAAAATTGGCCCCTGCTGAACAGGAAAATGTAAAAAAATCCCTGAACGAAATTATGGGCGAAGTGCAGGAACCAACGGCTTTGAATAAGTTTATTCTCGCTGGTTTCTATGAGGAAAATAACCTTTTCATTGATGCGATTTCGGCCTATGAAGAGGCGATCAAACTCGCACCGGATGTTGCGACGTACAAAGAGTCGTACGACGATTTTTTAATCCGCCACGGGATTAAAAAATAGACAAAAAATTCTCGAAAAAGTGAAGCCGCGAAGCGGCTTTCTCCGTTTATAAGCGGTATGTAACTTCTCATGGATTATCTTATTTTTGTCTAGTAATCCTTCTTCCCGTAAAATTTCTTAAAACAATGAAATCACGTAGATTGGCTTTCTTCGGTGTTCTGTTACTGACTTTTGGGTACGCTCATTCGCAGGACTATGCATTTAAAGTTCTTGTCAACAAAGGCAGGAATGAGTTGAAATCTGGTAATAACTGGCAGCAGCTCAAGGTCGGATTGAGCCTGAAATCAGCGGATGAACTTAAGATTTCGGAGAACTCTTACCTGGGATTGGTGCACGTGAGCGGCAAGGCTCTCGAACTAAAAGAATCTGGTAGTTATAAGGTCGTCGACCTGGCTGCGAAGGTCAACGGTGGCTCTAATGTCCTGAACAAGTACACTGACTTTATCCTGAGTTCGGCAACAGCGCCTAAGAACCGGTTAGCGGCTACTGGTGCTGTGGACCGCGGTGAGGATAATATTCAGGTCTATCTTCCAACCTCTGAGTTGGCTGGGATCTACAATGATAATATTATCATACAGTGGGATTCAAAGGCTGCCCCCGCCCCATACCTAGTCGTATTTAGAACGATGTTTGAGGACGACCTTGACAAACTTGAAACCAGTGAAAATAGTGTGGCTGTGAACTTAAGTGGTAAGAATTTTGCCAATGAAGACAACATTCTTGTTGAGGTGTCGTCAGTCTCCAATAAGAACAAGATTTCAAAGCGGTACACTTTGAAAAAATTGTCGAAGAACGATAAAGCACGGATCAAGGGTGAATTGGAAAAAATTGCAAGCACAACCGCTGAACCAACTGCTTTAAACAAATTATTGATCGCTGCATTCTATGAACAAAACAATTTGTTAATAGACGCCGGTACCGCATATGCTGAAGCTGTTCAGCTCGCTCCCGATGTCCCGCAGTACAAGGAAGATTACGAGGCATTCTTGTTGCGACATGCCATGAAAAAGCCTCCGGTCAAATAAGGGAAAAGAAATAGCAAAAAGAACAAAAGCTGCTCCAACGGGCAGCTTTTGCTTTTTATCTCAAGGTTTGGCTAAACGCATTTATATTCTATTTTTGTGCTTCTCAAAAAAGTAAGACTATGAGTGTATTGGTAAATAAAAATTCGCGCGTCATCGTCCAGGGATTTACTGGCTCTGAAGGCTCCTTTCATGCCGGGCAAATGATTGAATATGGTACCAACGTTGTAGGAGGAGTAACGCCGGGAAAAGGTGGAAGCGAACACTTAGGTCGTCCCGTATTTAATACGGTGAAAGAAGCCGTTGAGAAAACAGGTGCCGATGTATCAATTATTTTTGTTCCGCCTCCATTTGCAGCTGATGCTATTATGGAAGCCGTTGAAGCAGGGATAAAAGTCGTCATTACCATCACGGAAGGCATACCTGTAAAGGACATGATGGTGGCCAAAAAATATTTGCAAAACAAAGGTGTTACGCTTATCGGACCTAACTGTCCAGGGGTAATTACACCCGGTGAAGCAAAAGTTGGGATCATGCCGGGCTTTGTTTTTAAGAAAGGCAGAATTGGAATCGTATCAAAGTCAGGAACGCTGACGTATGAGGCCGCCGACCAAATCGTTAAAGCCGGGTTAGGAATTTCAACCGCTATTGGAATCGGGGGAGACCCGATCATCGGTACCCCAACCAAAGATGCCGTGGAATTATTAATGAATGATCCGGAAACCGATGCCATAGTTATGATCGGCGAGATCGGCGGGAATTATGAACCGGTAGCCGCCCGTTGGATCAAGGAGAAAGGAAACAAAAAACCCGTTGTCGGTTTCATTGCAGGTCAAACTGCTCCTGCTGGAAGAAGAATGGGACATGCTGGTGCCATCATTGGCGGAGCTGAGGACACTGCAGCTGCTAAAATGAAAATAATGGAAGACTGTGGAATAACCGTGGTGGATTCCCCTGCAGAAATTGGAGAGACGATGTTAAGGGTACTGAAATCAAAGTAACCTTAAAAGGTTGTTCTGAATTCCTTTTCCAGGTATTCGTTAAGGTTGTTTAATCCCCGAAGCATATTTAATTTTTCTGGGGCTTCGTCAGAATTATCGTTTTTGTAAAAAACCTCAACAAATAAGTCGCTAAGCATATAAATGTAAATTTTGCGACCACCCTTCAATCGGGTCCCTAATGCAATACCCTTCTTTTTTAAATAGCTAACCTGCTTTTCAATAGAAAGTCGGCTGAAGAAAAACTTAAGTAGCATAGCTTTATTGGTATGCCAGCATATGGTCTAATATCACGCCAGAACTCAAAAAGCGCCAAATCTTGCTGATTTAGCCCATCTGCAAACGCCTGGTTCTGCTTTTGGGACTGATTGTTTTCAAATCAAAAAAGAGATCATTTACACACTTTCGCGATCCCTTCAGATCCTCGAGCTCGCCAAACCAGACCAGGCCATATTCCTTATAGATCCCAATCCCAATAGCATTCCATTTCACTTTACTCCAGGTGCCACTGTTGACCATAAGCGGGTTGTGTCCTGGACTTACTTTCCAACCGTCAATACCTTCTTTTGCATTGGCGCCCAACGAACTGTAATAGGCCATTTCATATCCACTCCCGGGATAACCTGCGATCTCCTGTGGCTTGGTCCACATACAACTGGCTACTTTATGATCATTGGTGTAACAGCACGAAGTCCAATTTCCTTTATCAGACCAGCTGTGGGGATTGCATTTGCCTTTCGGATCAAATTCATAGTGCTCAGACAGATCTCTGGCGTGGGTTTGGGCAACCAGCGTAAGCTTTGTTGATAATGGAATGGGTGGTAACTTTTTACCTTTCCGGTATTCCATGATTAAATCATAGAGTTTTTTCTCCTCCGCGGTTAAGCAGACCTCAGTTGTATCTAGTCCTTGGTCAAAACCCGATAAAAGGAAAATCAAAAAAGACAACAGCGCAAACGATCTCATAAAGCAGTATTTTGTCAATAACGGCTATGATATAAAAAATATCCTCTTTTTCTAACCTTATTTTTTTAATTTGCCGCCCGCAAAAAAGGGGCTTGCCCAAGCATTAAATTAAACACTTGTAAAATGAGCGATCAGAAAATCAGCATTCGTAACGGTAAACTTATTGTGCCTGAAAATCCAACCATTCCTTTTATAGAAGGCGATGGAACAGGAATAGACATCTGGCCGGTATCTCAGCACGTATTTGACAAAGCGGTTGAGAAAGCTTACGGAGGCAAACGCAAAATCAACTGGAAGGAAGTATTGGCAGGTGAAAAGTCATTTAACAAGAACTGGTAGCTGGCTTCCCGAAGAAACCCTGACTGTGTTCAAAGAATATTTAGTGGGTATAAAAGGTCCTCTAACGACGCCTGTTGGAGGTGGTATTCGTTCATTGAATGTTGCCCTTCGTCAGGAACTGGATTTGTATGCGTGCGTACGACCAGTCCGTTGGTTCAAAGGTGTTCCGTCGCCGGTAAGAGAGCCGCACAAAACGGATATGGTGTTGTTCCGTGAAAACACCGAAGATATCTATGCCGGAATTGAATTTCAGGAAGGCACAGAAGAGAACAAAAAGTTCATGCAATTTTTTAAAGAAAACTTTGCAAAGGGCTACAAAAAAATACGTTTCCCGGAAAGTTCAAGTATTGGTATCAAACCTGTTTCAAGAGAGGGAACAGAACGTTTGGTCCGTGCGGCGTTAGAGTATGCGTTGACGCATAAAAAACCTAATCTGACATTGGTTCACAAAGGTAACATCATGAAATTCACGGAAGGCAGTTTCCGTGATTGGGGATATGCTTTGGCGAAACGCGAATTTGGTGCGGTTGATCTCGACGGCGGTCCTTGGCAGATAATTGAGAAAGATGGACATAAGCTCATCTTAAAGGACGCGATCGCTGATGCTTTTCTGCAGCAAATTTTGTTGCGCCCTGATGAATATTCGACTGTTGCAACCCTCAATCTAAACGGCGATTATATTTCGGATGCGCTGGCTGCCATTGTTGGTGGAATAGGAATTGCACCAGGTGGAAATATAAATTACATGACGGGTCACGCCATATTTGAAGCTACGCATGGCACAGCGCCAAAATATGCCGGTCAAGATAAAGTCAATCCTGGGTCAGTAATTCTTTCCGGTGTAATGATGTTCGAATACATGGGATGGCAGGAAGCGGCTGACCTGATCTACAAAGGTCTCGAGGCTGCTATTTCGAAAAAACGTGTAACCTACGACTTCCACCGCCTGATGGAAGGAGCTACTTTGTTGAAATGCTCTGAATTTGGCGAGGAGATAGTAAAAAATATGTAAACGATTAGACGCCCTTGAAAAAAAATATGCGCCGAACAAGCGCATATTTTTTTTGTATGAGGTTTAGAAGATTTTAGATTTTAGAATGTCGATTTTAGAATGGGCGCATCACGACTTGAAAGCGTGCAGCATTGCAAAATTTAACCGCGGAGGGACGGTCGCTGAGCACGAACTAGTATTCTCTGGATTTTTCTCTGCGCAAATTCCTCAGCGTTCTCTGCGCTAAAACTTCGCACCAATCCTAATACTCCCCCTCAAAAATTCAACATCTTGATAGCGGTGAGCGCCGCCTCTTCTCCTTTATTCCCCAGCTTTCCCCCTGCCCTATCTAAGGCCTGTTGCTGATTCAACGTAGTGATTACACCAAAGATCACAGGCTTTCTCGTCTTAAGTCCCGCCTGCGTTATTCCATAGGCAACAGCCTGGCAGATGTAATCAAAGTGAGGTGTATCGCCTTGAATGACACATCCCAAGACATATTACTGCATCGATCTTTTTTTCCTCAGCCATCCACAAAGCGCCGAGCGATAACTCAAAGCTTCCAGGCACATTCTTACGAATGATATTTTCTTTTTTTACACCATGAGCCTTCAAACTTGACACTGCCCCGTCATATAGAGATTCCGTGATCTCCTCATTCCATTCGGCTACAACGATGGCAAAATTCTTTTTAGCAAGATTTACCTTCGACTTTACATTTCCTGATGTTAATGGTCCGGCCATATTGGAGTTGATTTTGAGATACCCTAAAATAAAAAAGGGATAGAAAAAATCTATCCCTTCAATGCTATGAAATATTTTTAAGAATTAGGCTCCAAACGCGCTTTAAACTTTCGCGCATTTTGGTACTCCGAAGATTCCCAATATTGATTAATTATCTTGTCATAAGTTTCCCGAGCCTTATCGTTCTGATTGAGCTTTTCGTATGCTAAAGCTTCCTTCATCAAATAAGTAGGAGAAAAGTATTTGTTCGGTTTGTAATTGGCGGCCTTGTTATAATATTTGGCAGCGTCGTCGTACTTCTTCTCTTCCATATAGCTATCACCGACCAAGCTGTAGGCTCTTGCCTGGATCAATAAATCGCTTGCAGTGAAATCTTCGAGATAAAGTCTAGCCAACTCAAATTTTCCCTGCTTCAGGTAGCTAACGCCTGCATAGTAATTTGCAAGGTTGGCAGCGTCTGTTACTCCGTATTCATCGATAATTCCAAGGAAGCCCAGATTGTTTCCATCGCCATTTAATGCCTTTTCCAAACTGTCTGCTTCAAAATAATAAACGGCCTGAAACATTTCCTTTTGGGCCAAGTCGTTCTGGCCATTTTTATAATAATTGAAAGCGAAATAACCGCCAACAATAATTAGAATAGCAGCTGCTATGCCTACTACGATTTTTGGATTTTGTTCAAGCCAACTCTCCGCACCTGCTAATTTTTCTTTTAGGGCCTCCGGGTTTTCCAGGAGTTCGTGTTTGTGTTCTTCCTTCTTAGCCATTGTATTCCATATTATTCCAACCGAAAGCGGCGGAATCAAAAATTCTTAATATTCCGAAAAAAGTTTCGGAGGGGCGCAAAACTACAAATTAGATGATTCTAAACAAAAGGCTTGTCGCTTAGTCCAAGATAAACGGATAGTCGGATTGAACATAAACATCTGTTAGGGCCTCAGATGGATCCGGATACTTTGATTCCTCTGCAAATTTTACGCTTTCATCGACCTGGCCCACAACTTTTTGGTCGATTGCCTCCAACTCCGCTTCGGTTGCAAACTTTTTATCCAGTATCGATTTTTTAACCACTTCAATCGGATCGCGTTGTTTGTACTGTTCCACTTCATCTTTTGTTCTGTACTTCCCAGGATCTGACATCGAGTGGCCTTTGTAACGATAAGTGCGGAACTCCAGAAGGGTGGGACCTTCGCCATTACGAGCTCTTTCTGCAGCCTGGGCCACAGATCTATGAACATCCTCCACTTTCATTGCATCTACTGGTTCTGATGGCATATCATAGGCATCTGCCAGGGTGTAAAGGTCGGTAACATTTGAACTTCTCTTTACCGATGTGCCCATGGCGTAACCGTTGTTCTCAATTACAAAAATTACTGGAAGTTTCCAGAGCATGGCCAAGTTGAGTGTCTCATGAAAGGCACCTTGCCTGACGGCACCGTCTCCCATATAGCAAATGCAAAGATTCCCGGTCTTATTAAATTTTTCTGCAAAGGCTAGTCCTGCGCCCAGCGGAATTTGGGCGCCTACAATACCGTGTCCTCCGACAAAGCCTACATTTTTATCGAAGATGTGCATGGACCCACCTTTGCCTTTTGTGGTTCCCGTTTCCTTACCATAAAGCTCGGCCATAATTGCCTTTGGGTCAGTTCCCAATGCTAGTGGCTGACCATGGTCACGATAAGCCGTGATCCATTTGTCGCCTTTTCTTAATGCGGATACGGCACCTGAAGCACAAGCTTCCTGGCCTATGTATAAATGACAAAACCCTTTGATCTTTTGCATTCCATAAAGCTGCCCTGCCTTTTCTTCAAACTTTCGCATCAGCTGCATGCTTTCATACCAATACAGGTATGTTTCCTTTGAAAATTGTGTCGTGTCGTTCTTTTTAGCCTCAGCCGGCTCGTTCTTCGCTTTGGTTGTCGTAGGCATATCCCTATTTTTGGATTCGAGTTGCGAAATTAATTCCCAAACGAACATTCGCCAAACTTTCATCCATTAATTCCTTTCATGCATCTTGAAACGCTCTATCTTTTAAGTTTTAAGAACTATTCTGAAACGAATCTGCGTTTTTCGCCCAGAATTAACGTTTTGGTGGGCAAGAACGGAAGTGGCAAGACCAATCTTTTAGATGCGATCTTCTATTTAGCCTTCACAAAGAGTGCTTTTTCGTCTTCTGACCAGCAATGTATTACACAGGGTCAGAATTTTTTTTTAGTAAAAGGGGAATTCAGGAAGGGGAAAACCTCAGATGAAATCACCAGCTCGGTTCAGATCGGGTCTAAAAAAATCTTTAAGGAAAATACCTCCGAATATCAAAAGCTCAGTGAGCATATAGGAAAGTACCCTGTCGTTCTGATTGCACCTGACGATGTGATTTTGGTAAGAGAGGGGAGTGAAGAGCGACGCAAATTTTTTGATGGAATAATCTCTCAACTCGACAGGTTGTACCTCGAAAATCTCATCCAATACAACCAGGCCTTAAAGCTGCGTAATGCTTTGATGAAGATGTATGCGGAGCGCGGCTCACCTATTGACTGGCTTACGCTGGAGTCCTATGATAACATTTTGATCCAATCGGGAGAATTCATTTTTCGAAGTCGTCTAAATTTTATCGTGGAATTTTTACCTGTATTTCAGAAATATTATCGGTTCCTGGTAGACGATTCCGAATCCGCCGATGTCCGGTACTCATCTGAATTAAATGATAAAGCATTTTTTCAGGGGCTGCTGGATGCCCGCGGAAAAGATGCCGCCCTGCTTAGAACAAATTTCGGAATTCATCGCGATGATTTTGAATTTATATTGGCTGATGAACCTTTGAAAAAGTTTGGTTCGCAAGGGCAACAGAAATCATTTGTTATTGCAATGAAGCTGGCCCAGTTTGAAATTCTCGAGCGTCACAAAGGTTTTAAACCCATTCTGCTTTTGGATGATATTTTTGATAAATTGGACGACTTTCGAATTGCCCGGTTGTTAGAACTTATAAAATCGGAATTTGGGCAACTATTTATTACCGATGCGAGGCCCGAAAGGACCAAAGGTTTGCTAGACCATATTAGCGTTCCGTCAACAGTTTTTACCATCGATCAGGGGAAAGTGAGTCTTTATGAGCAACAAGAAAAATGAGTTTCAATCTGTAGGGCAGGCTATTCGCGATTTGCTCAATTCCTATCGACTTTCAAGCAAGTACGACGAGGCTAATATTATAGAATCCTGGGAGCGGCTCGTAGGAAAACCCATCGCGAATCGGACCAAAAAGATTTATATCAGGAATAAAGTCCTTTTTGTAGAGTTTGATTCCCCAACCATGCGCCATGATTTCTCCCTCCACAAAACCGAGGTCCTGGAGGTGTTCCGAAAAGAGTTCGGCGACGGCGTTATAACTGAAATTATAGCCATGTAGATCCGGTTGGACTTCCGCCGAAGTTGCAGAAGACCAAGGGAATAAATTAGGCTAGACCAATTATCAGTTAAATTCTTAGCATAAGTTTTGAAAAAGTGGAAAAGCGTCTAATTTTGCACTCTCTTTTTAAAAAAGCCTCCTTCGGGAGGCTTTTCATTCGTTCTTTAAAATATTGTTGGGGGAATACCAAAGCGGCCAACTGGGACAGACTGTAAATCTGTTGTCTTATGACTTCATAGGTTCGAATCCTATTTCCCCCACGGTTTGTTTGGTTTCGAGTTTGAAGTTTCGAGTTTGAAGTTGTGGTAACTTCCGGGCTTTCGACTTGAATTCGATAATAGACCCAATTAGTAATATAGTAAGCGTGCGAACCTGGAGCCTCGAAAACTTCAAACTTCAAACCAGAAACTAGAAACTAAATACGCGGAAGTAGCTCATTTGGTAGAGCGATAGCCTTCCAAGCTATAGGTGGCGAGTTCGAGCCTCGTCTTCCGCTCTTTTGAGCGTTATCAGTTATCAGTTAATAGTTGATAGTTGACGTAGTTGAGCTTCGATTAACGGATAACTGATCAACTGATCAACTGACTAGAAAGCCGTTGTAGCTCAGTGGTAGAGCACTTCCTTGGTAAGGAAGAGGTCGTGAGTTCAATTCTCATTAACGGCTCTAATAAGTAATTACGATACTGGTTAAATGTGAATAGCGAATAAGTGATTTCATAGTCGAAGCTATAAGATGAAAGCTTATCAATAGCTTAAGAATAAATGGATGCAATTAGAATACAAAAATTTAAAACACAACTAAAAACAGATAAAGATGGCAAAAGAGACCTTTAAGAGGGATAAACCCCACGTTAACGTTGGTACCATTGGTCACGTTGACCATGGTAAAACAACTTTGACTGCTGCTATTACTACAATTCTTGCTAACAAAGGGTTTGGCGACGAGCAAAAAAATATGATGAAATTGATGGTGCTCCTGAAGAAAAAGAAAGAGGTATCACGATTAATACAGCTCACGTTGAATATCAGACGGCTAACCGTCACTATGCACACGTTGACTGTCCTGGTCACGCTGACTATGTGAAGAACATGATCACTGGTGCTGCCCAGATGGATGGTGCTATTTTAGTTGTTGCTGCTACAGATGGTCCTATGCCTCAAACAAAAGAACATATTCTGCTTGGCCCGCCAGGTAGGTGTTCCTCGCATGGTTGTGTTTCATGAATAAAGTTGACCTGGTTGATGATCCTGAATTGCTGGAACTGGTTGAAATGGAAATTCGTGAATTGCTGACTTCATATGGTTTTGATGGTGATAATACTCCAATCATCCAGGGTTCTGCAACCGGTGCGCTTGGCTGGTGAAGAAAAATGGGTTGAAAGCAGTTGAAGAATTGATGGATGCTGTTGATACCTATATTCCATTGCCTCCACGTCCGGTTGATCAGCCATTCCTGATGTCTGTTGAAGACGTATTCTCTATCACTGGTCGTGGTACTGTTGCTACAGGTCGTATTGAAAGAGGTCGTATTAAAGTAGGTGAAGCAGTTGAAATTGTTGGTTTGATGGAAGAACCGTTGGCTTCTACTGTAACAGGTGTTGAAATGTTCCGCAAAATTCTTGATGAAGGTGAAGCTGGTGATAACGCAGGTCTTGTTGTTCCGTGGTATTGAAAAAAACCAGATCCGTCGTGGTATGGTTATTTGCAAACCAGGTTCTATTACTCCGCACACTGAATTCAAAGGTGAAGTTTACGTATTGAGCAAAGAAGAAGGTGGACGTCATACTCCATTCTTCAATAAATACCGTCCTCAGTTCTATTTCCGTACAACAGACGTAACTGGTGAAGTTAATGCTGCCTGCAGGAACTGAAATGGTTATGCCTGGTGATAACATCTCCATCGAAGTGTAAGTTGATCCAGCCATCGCGATGGAAAAAGGTTTGAAATTTCGCGATCCGTGAAGGTGGCCGTACAGTAGGTGCCGGTCAGGTTACTGAAATCCTGAAATAAGCTAAAAGCATAAAGCAAAAAGCAGAAAGTTGAATGTCATGTTCACTTTCTGCTTTTTTAATTGAACACCTGGGGTTTAAAGTAAGCCAGGCTACAATTCATTTGAGGTCAAAAACTTTAAGCTTTTTGCCTTCAGCTTTTTACTTTCCAGCTTTTTCTTCTACCTTTGCAGTCCTTTTGGGCTGAGGGTATCGGGTGCGGTCCAAAAGGATTGGGTAATCGCACAAAAAACGTTAAAACAAACGGGTGTAGCTCTCCCGATGGGAATCGGCCGATAGTTATCGGGAGGTAGAGTAGCTGGGGACAGCTTCAAACCAGGAGTGAAACTTTAAACAAACGGGTGTAGCTCAATTGGTAGAGTAGCGGTCTCCAAAACCGTTGGCTGGGAGTTCGAGTCTCTCCACCCGTGCAAATCCTAGAATTAGAAAATTAAATGGAGAAAGTAAAAACCTATATAACAGAGTCCTGGGATGAGATCAAGAACAAAGTTACTTGGTCTAAATACAGTGAATTGCAGGGAAGTGCTATTCTGGTTCTGGTGGCTTCAACCATTTTTGCAGTGGTTATTGGTGCGATCGACTGGGTGTTTAAGACTGGTCTTGAATGGTTTTATAGAGAATTTTAAAATGCAGAAGGTAATGGCCGAACTGAAATGGTATGTTCTCAGGGTCGTCAGTGGCCAGGAAAAAAAGGTTAAATCCTATCTGGAAACTGAGATCGAACGTTCGAAACTGACGGATTTTATTCCTCAGGTTCTGATCCCTTCTGAAAAAGTATACGAAATGAGAAACGGCAAGAAGCGTGTTCGTGAGCGCAACTTCTTTCCGGGTTATGTTCTCATTTCCGCCGACCTCTCCAATGGAGAGGCTTATCATGCTGTGAATAGTATTCCTGGTGTGATAGGGTTTCTCGGCAACAACGGTACCGGGGCTTCCAAAGATCCAGTTCCTCTTCGTCAATCAGAGGTGAACAGGATACTCGGTAAAGTTGATGAGATTGATGAATTCGAGGAAAAACTCGATACACCATTTATTAAAGGTGAATCTGTGAAAGTAATGGATGGTCCATTCAGCGGATTTACCGGAACAGTTGAGGAAATTTTTGAAGACAAAAAGAAACTCAATGTGATGGTGAAAATTTTCGGTCGGAACACTCCGGTCGAATTAAGTTATATGCAGGTAGAAAAGCTAGATTAAGATAACAATGGCTAAACAAATTACAGGTTATCTGAAATTACAGGTAAAAGGAGGTCAGGCAAATCCAGCGCCGCCCATAGGACCTGCGTTAGGTAGTAAAGGTCTAAACATCATGGACTTTTGCAAACAATTTAACGCACGTTCACAGGATAAGCAGGGTCAAGTATTGCCAGTTTTGATTACAATGTACAATGACAAATCGTTTGATTTTGTCATCAAAACACCACCCGCTGCTGTGTTGATTTTAGATGCCGCTAAAAAACCAAAGGGTTCCGCTGAGCCTAACCGTACAAAGGTTGGTTCAATTACGTGGGATCAGGTAAAAACTATTGCAGAAACAAAGATGCCAGACCTCAACGCTTTTAAAGTGGAATCTGCCATGAAAATGGTTGCTGGTACTGCAAGAAGTTTAGGAATCACTGTTTCAGGTACACCCCCTTGGGAAAAATAATTTAAGCGATGGCAAAAATTTCTAAGAACAGAAAGGCAGTCCTTGCGAAATACAGTCCTGAGAAGGAGTATTCCCTGGAAGACGCTTCTAAACTTGTGAAGGAAATTTCTTTTACGAAGTTTGATGCATCTGTAGATATCGATATCCGTCTCGGTGTAGATCCCAAGAAATCTGACCAAATGGTTAGAGGCGTGGTAGCATTACCTCACGGTATCGGTAAGACGGTTCGTGTATTGGTACTGTGTACTCCTGACAAAGTTCAGGATGCAAAAGATGCAGGTGCAGAACACGTAGGTTTGGATGAATTCATCCAAAAAATTGAAGGTGGATGGACAGACGTCGATGTGATTATCTGTACCCCTACCGTTATGGCAAAAGTTGGTAAACTGGGTAAAATACTCGGTCCACGTGGCCTCATGCCAAATCCTAAATCAGGAACTGTTACGCTCGAAGTCGGAAAAGCCGTGAAAGAAGTAAAAGCCGGTAAAATCGATTTCAAAATTGATAAGCAAGGTATCATTCATTGCAGTGTTGGAAAAGCTTCCTTCCCGGCCGACAAGATCCGGGACAACGCTGCAGAAATGATCAATGTTGTAGCAAAACTGAAACCTGCCTCGGCAAAAGGTACTTACTTCCAAAGTATCACATTGTCAACAACAATGAGCCCGGGGATTGCGGTAGATACAAATTCAGTTGCTGGTGTTTAAGTATTAAAGACATGACCAGAGAAGAAAAAGCACAAATTATAGACGAGCTTTCCGCTAAGTTTGCTGACCACAGTCACTTCTATATCACCGATGCAACAGGTTTTACTGTTGAACAAGTGAATAACTTTAGAAGACTTTGTTACAAAAGCGGCGTAGAGTACAGAGTATATAAGAATACTCTTATCCGAAAAGCGCTTGAGAAACAGGAAGGCGTTGACTACACTCCGTTGTTTGACACATTGAATGGATTCTCCGGAGTAATTTTCTCCAAAGAAGCAGGCAATGCACCGGCAAAGGTGATCCAGGAGTTTCGCAAGAAACTTGAAGGCAAACCAGTTTTGAAAGCTGCATCGATCGAGTCTGACCTGTTCATAGGCGACGAGAATGTAAAAATGCTAAGTGAGCTTAAATCTAAAAATGAACTTATTGGCGACGTTATTGCATTGCTTCAATCACCTGCGAAGAATGTAGTCTCTGCGCTGCTTAGCGGCAAGAACACAGTGGCTGGACTGGTTAAAGCACTCGAAGAACGTGGAACTAAATAATTATTGAACAAAAGAACTAATTAAACTTTACTAAAATGGCCGACATCAAAGCACTCGGAGATCAACTCGTTGAACTCACTGTTAAAGAGGTAAATGAACTAGCTACTACCTGAAAGAAACGCATGGTATTGAACCTGCAGCTGCTGCTGTTGTGGCTGGTCCTGCTGCTGGTGGTGCTGGCTGGTGATGCCGCTGCTGTTGAAAAAACTAATTTCGACGTAGTATTGAAAGCTCCTGGCGCTAATAAACTTCAAATCGTTAAGTTAGTGAAAGAACTTACTGGCCTTGGTTTGAAAGAAGCTAAAGATCTAGTTGATGGCGCTCCTAAAACTATCAAAGAAGGACTACCTAAAGACGAAGCTGAAAATCTTAAGAAACAACTTACTGAAGCTGGTGCTGAAGTTGAGTTGAAGTAAGCCTTTGGATGACGAAGGGCTCCGTCTAACAAATATCGGTTAGACCCCGTAGCTGTCTCGAATTGTGATCGGGATCAGCGGGGTCTATTCCTATTTTGTCCCTACAACTAAATATCACTTGTTCTCCGTCCAGGATCTTAGAACTTTAAACGTTAAATACCTTGGCAAAAAAGACTATAAACGGTAGAATCAATTTCTCTCCAAGGAAGAGTACTCGACTATCCCGATTTTCTGGATGTTCAATTCCAGTCTTTCAAAGATTTTTTCCAGTTAGAAACAACTCCCGAAAAACGAAATAACGAAGGTCTTTTTAAGGTGTTTAAGGAAAATTTCCCGATCACTGATACCCGCGAACATTTTGTGCTGGAGTTCCTGGATTATTTTATTGATCCGCCCCGTACACTATTGAAGAATGTATGGAGCGTGGACTTACATATGCTGTTCCCTTAAAGGCAAAACTTCGCCTGAGCTGTAACGATGAAGAGCACGTGGATTTCCAAACCATCGTTCAGGATGTGTTCCTGGGAAATATTCCGTACATGACCCCACGGGGTACATTTGTGATCAATGGTGCTGAACGCGTTGTTGTTTCCCAGTTGCATCGTTCACCCGGTGTATTCTTTGGCATGAGCAATCACCCCAACGGAACCAAGATTTATTCTGCCCGGGTGATTCCTTTCAAAGGTGCATGGATGGAATTCGCTACCGACATCAACATGTGATGTATGCGTACATCGACCGTAAGAAAAAATTCCCTGTAACCACCTTGCTACGTTCTATCGGTTATGAAACAGATAAAGATATCCTTGAACTGTTCGGAATGGCTGATGAAGTGAAAGGCTGAAAAAAAGCACTTGAAGAAAGTTGTCGGCAGAAAGCTTGCTGCCCGCGTACTTAAGACCTGGGTAGAAGATTTCGTTGATGAAGATACCGGTGAAGTAGTTTCGATTGAAAGAAATGAAATGGTGCTGGAACGCGATACACTGTTCTTGAAGAAGATGTCGATATGATTGTTGATGCAGGTGTAAAAGCGATCATCCTGCAGGGAAGATGTGAGCATCGGTGACTATGCCATCATCTACAACACACTGAATAAAGATACTTCCAACAGTGAACTGGAAGCGGTTCAGCATATCTATCGCCAGTTGCGTGGTGCTGATGCGCCGGATAATGAAACTGCCCGTGGTATCATTGATAAATTATTCTTCAGCGATAAGCGTTATGATCTTGGTGAAGTTGGTCGTTACAAGATCAACCGGAAACTTGATCTTGACTTAAGCTTCGATCAAAAAGTACTTAACGAAGGAAGATATCATCGAGATCATCAAATACCTGGTCGGCTTACCAACTGGAAAGCAGAAATCGATGATATCGATCACCTGAGCAATCGTCGTGTACGTACAGTAGGTGAACAATTGTATGCACAGTTCGGTGTTGGTCTTGCACGTATGGCGAGTACCATCCGTGAAAGAATGAACGTTCGTGACAACGAGGTGTTCACACCGGTTGATCTGATCAATGCAAGAACACTTTCTTCTGTGATCAATTCATTCTTTGGAACATCCAGTTGTCACAGTTCCTTGATCAGACAAATCCATTGGCTGAGATCACGCACAAGCGTCGTATCTCCGCACTCGGACCCGGTGGTCTTGTCCGTGAAAGAGCAGGCTTCGAAGTTCGTGACGTACACTATTCTCACTATGGTCGTTTGTGTACCATTGAAACACCTGAAGGTCCGAACATTGGTTTGATCTCTACGCTTTGCGTTCATGCAAAGATCAACGAGATGGGCTTTATTGAAACGCCTTATCGTAAAGTGAAAACGGAAAAGTGGAGATGAAGAAGCCGTAATTTTCCTGAGTGCTGAAGAAGAAGATACGCACAAGATCGCACAGGCAAATGTCGCATTGAAGAGAAAGGAGAATTTCGTAGAAGAAAAGGTTAAAGCCGTCAGAAGGTGACTTCCCGATACTTGAGCCGAAGGATGTGGAATTCATGGACGTTGCTCCAAACCAGATCGTTGGTTTGAGGCTTCACTGATTCCGTTCCTTGAACATGATGATGCCAACCGTGCGTTGATGGGATCGAACATGCAACGCCAGGCAGTTCCGTTGATTCGTCCTGAAGCTCCGATCGTAGGTACAGGTCTGGAAGGCAAGGCTGCGCGTGATGCACGTGCGCAGATCCTTGCAGAAGGTGATGGTGTGGTTGAATTTGTTGATGCAAAGAAGATCATGTTCAAGTATGAAGTATCGAAGAGCAACAGCTGGTAAGTTTTGAAGATGACTTCAGAACATTATACGCTTACCAAGTTCAGAAAAACCAACCAGGAAACCTGTATCAACCTTAAGCCGCTGTTAAGAAAGGCCAGAAGGTTGAAAAAGGTCAGCTACTTTGCCAGGGATATGCAACACAAAATGGTGAGCTTGCACTTGGGACGTAACCTGAAGGTGGCATTCATGCCATGGAAAGGTTACAACTTCGAAGATGCGATCGTAATCAGTGAAAAAGTAGTTCGTGAAGATATTTTTACTTCTATTCACATTTCTGAATTTGAACTGGAAGTTCGTGATACAAAACTGGGTGAAGAAGAACTTGACTCCGGATATTCCAAACGTTTGTGAAGAAGCTACAAAGACCTTGATGAAAATGGTATCATCCGTATTGGTGCTGATGTTAAGAAGGCGATATCCTGATCGGTAAGATCACTCCGAAAGGTGAAAGTGATCCTACACCGGAAGAAAAACTGTTGCGTGCCATCTTCGGTGATAAAGCCGGTGATGCAAAAGATGCTTCCTTGAAAGCACCGATCAGTGAAAGGTGTTGTGATCGATAAGAAACTATTCCCGCGTGCTAAAAGAGACAAAGATGTTCGCACGAAGTCCGAGAAAGAGCTGGATGAACTGCAAGAAAAAATACAGGAAACAGATTGCTAGATCTCCGTGAGGAAATGATCAAGAAGCTGACAGACTTGCTGAATGGAAAAACAAGCAGGGTGTAAGCATAACTTCGGTGAGAACTGATCGGCAAAGGCGCAAAGATCTCTTCGAAGGTAATTGAGAACAACCTGTTCCCTGACAAGAACATCTATCGCACGAATGCAATTACACTGTTCCGGAAGAAGTGAATCTGATCGCGGATATCAGCCTGGAAAACTGGACGACCGATGATCATACAATACTTGGTTGCCAGACCGTGAAAACTATCAAGTTAAAACGAAAAACTATGCGGGTGAGTTCAAGAGAGAAAGTTCAATCTTTAATTGGTGATGAATTACCTGCCGGTGTATTGAAACTTGCAAAAGTTTACCTCGCCGTGAAGCGTAAGCTGAAAGTGGGTGATAAGATGGCGGGTCGTCACGGTAACAAAGGTATTGTTGCCAAGATCGTTCGTGCAGAAGACATGCCATTCCTGGAAGATGGAACACCTGTTGATATCGTGTCTGAACCCGCTGGGTGTACCATCCCGTATGAACCTGGGTCAGATCTATGAAACCGTACTGGGCTGGGCTGGTGAAAAACTGGGAGTGAAATTCGCTACGCCGATTTTCGATGGTGCTACACTAGAAGAGATCGAGGAACTATATCAGCAAGCAGGCTTGCCAGAGTATCGGTCATACATATCTGTATGATGGTGAAACAGGAGAACGTTTCCACCAGAAAGCAACCGTGGGTGTCATCTACATGATCAAACTGCACCACATGGTGGATGATAAGATGCACGCACGTTCTATCGGACCATACTGCCTAATTACGCAGCAGCCGCTGGGTGGTAAAGCACAGTTCGGTGGACAGCGTTTTGGTGAGATGGAAGTATGGGCACTCGAAGCATATGGTGCATCGCAACATCCTGCAGGAATTGCTGACGATGAAATCTGATGATATTATTGGTCGTGCGAAAACCTACGAAGCCATTGTTAAAGGTGATAATATTCCAAGACCAGGTATTCCTGAATCATTCAATGTATTGGTGCATGAACTGAGAGGTCTTGGGCTCGAAATCACCTGGATTAATTGTCGATTATATGCTGTACAGGAAGCGTGCAAACATTAACCGTAAACCTGAAAACTTAAAATATGGCTATTCAGAAAAAATAAAAAAATCAAAGCAGACTTCTCCAAGATCACCATCGGCCTGGCTTCTCCGGAATCCATTCTGGAAAGCTCGCATGGTGAAGTGATGAAACCGGAAACCATCAACTACCGTACATACAAGCCTGAAAGGGACGGTTTGTTCTGCGAGCGGATCTTCGGTCCTGTTAAGGATTAGGAATGTCACTGCGGAAAATACAAGCGTATCCGTTACAAGGGTATCGTCTGCGACCGTTGCGGTGTGGAAGTAACAGAAAAGAAAGTACGACGTGAGCGCATGGGCCATATCAAACTGGTGGTACCGGTTGCACACATCTGGTATTTCCGTTCACTGCCGAACAAGATCGGTTACCTGCTGGGTCTGAGCTACCAAGAAAGCTGGATCAGATCGTTTATTATGAACGGTACGTAGTTATTCAGACTGGTCGAACACGAAGGCATCAACAGGCTGGACCTGTTATCTGAAGAAGAATACCTGGACATCCTTGATAAGCTTCCGAAGAAAACCAATACCTGGATGATAAGGACCCCAAGAAAATTCGTCGCCAAAATGGGCGCAGAGGCACTTTGGGAATGTATTGAACATACCGACCGCTGGATGCGCTTGAGCTATAGCCTCGAGGACACCAGGCAGCAACTGAAACCTCACAACAACGTAAGGCTGAGGCTTTGAAGAGGCTGAAGGTAATCGAGAGCTTTCCGTCTGCACAACAGGGATGGCAACGTCAACCGCCCGGAATGGATGGTGATTAAAATGTTGCCGGTTATTCCACCGGAATTGCGTCCATTGGTACCGCTTGAAGGCGCAGGGTTTGCCACCTCGGAATCTGAACGATCTGTACAGGAGGGTGATTATCCGGAACAAC
>CAWEZB010000007.1:0-108593 GCA_963813425.1 uncultured Bacteroidota bacterium | reverse complement strand
TAGCGAGAATATTTTGCTCCGCCTGGAAGGTCGAACCTTCTTTTCAGACAAATACGTTTACGTTCGTGGAGAAGAACAAGTGAAAAATAGCAATACCATAACTTCGAATATAACCATCTGGTTTTAATGGAAAGTGCGAAGGAAACCTCAGTCCAGCATTTCCTTGATCTCATCCGAAAATCAAAGCGGGGAAAGTTCAAGATTTATATTGGTATGAGCGCAGGTGTCGGCAAATCATACAGGATGTTGCAGGAGGCACACAGTTTGCTAAAAACATAGATCGATCATAAAAATTGGTTATATCGAAACGCACAATCGAAAGGAAACCCACGCGCTTATTGAAGGGCTTCCTGTGATTCCTCGAAGAAAAATTTTCTATAAAGGAAAAGAACTGGATGAAATGGACCTGTCAAGCCATCCTCAACATTCATCCGGAAGTTGTTATCGTAGATGAGCTGGCGCACACCAATATCCCGGGAAGCAAAAATGAAAAGCGCTGGCAGGATGTCCTTGAAATACTAGATGCTGGGATTAATGTGATCAGTGCCGTAAACATACAGCACATCGAAAGTATTAATGAAGAAGTGTACAGCATCACTGGCATTGAAGTAGGCGAGCGTATTCCAGACAAACTTCTTCAGATGGCCGATGAAGTTGTTAACATCGATCTCACTGCCGATGAACTTATCGCGCGGCTAAAGGAAGGAAAAATATATGATCCTGGGAAAATCGAAACCGCCCTTCGAAATTTTTTCCAGGCGGATAAGATCTTACAGCTAAGAGAGCTTGCACTAAAGGAAGTAGCTTCACAAGTAGAACGAAAGGTTGACAATGAGGTGACATCAAGTTCACGGCTTCGTCACGAGAGGTTTCTCGCCTGCATTAGCAGCAACGCCGACAATGCGAAAATGATTATTCGAAAAACTGCCCGGCTCGCCAGCTATTACAATTCCAAATGGTATGTGCTGTATGTACAAACCAGAGGTGAGGACACAAACCGGATTAAACTTTCCGTGCAACGACATTTAATTAATAATTTTAAAATGGCGACAGAAATGGGGGGAGAAGTCATTCAGGTAAAAAGCAATAATGTTCCCGATTCGATTGTTAAAATTGCTGAGGAAAGAAAAATCACCACTATATGTATGGGATTGCCGCGTTTCAGATTATGGCGAATGCTAACCAAGACGACTTCGTTTAACAGACTGTTAAAAAAACTTTCAGGATCCGATATCGACTTAGTAATACTGTCATGAGAATAAAAACAAAAGTTGCATTCGGGGTGGCCTTCTTATTCTTCGTCATCATTACGGTGGGCGGACTTGGACTTTATTACCTCTCGCAACTTTCGGATGATGCCAAAAATATTCTAACCAATAACTACGAGTCTTTGGTCTATACGCAAGAGGTCATAAAGAATTGCGATAGTCTTCTGATTGACTCCTTAAAAGCAGCGCAAGAAATCGAACGGAATATATCACTTGCAAGAACAAAATATAACAGAACCCGGTGAACAACAAGCAACCGTCGAATTACGCCAGGTGTTTGAAAAAATAAAAAACAGAGGAATCAGCCAGGAAGAAATTAATGCGTTGAGAAGGGTATGTTTGAAGATTCAGGATCTCAACATGCAAGCCATTGTTCGCAAAAATGAAATCACCCAGGAAACTGCTTCCCAGGCATCTACTTATGTCGTGATTATCGTCACTATTTTTTCGCTGATCGCATTTTCGTTCATCATTAATTTTCCGGGCTATGTAGCCAATCCCATTGTACAACTCACACAAAGTATAAAGTCCATCGCCGGAAAAAATTATGAAGAGCGATTGCACTTTGATCGAAAGGATGAATTCGAAGAACTGGCCGAAGCCTTCAATCAAATGGCGGAAAAGCTGGATGAATATGAACACAGCAATCTGGCCAATATTCTTTTTGAAAAAAAGCGAATTGAAACCATCATCAATCGAATGTCCGACCCCGTGATTGGCTTGGATAACCGGAAAAAAGTTGTCTTTGCAAATGATCAGGCGCTTTTATTATTAAACCTTACAGCGCATCAGATGCTGGATAGGTACGCACCGGACATTGCCGTTGAAAACGATCTCTTCAGAACATTGATCAAACAAAACGGTCAGGCCGATTCAGACTCGGAATTGATCAAGATTGCTATTGATGGAAAAGAAAACTATTTCTCAAAGGAAAATATTGCCATCCGTTATAATCCAACGGGAGAAAAAGAGACCTTCAATATCGGGCAGGTGATACTTGCTCAAAAATGTAACACCCTACAAACAACTTGATCTTGCGAAAACCAATTTTATTGCCACCATTTCGCACGAACTTAAAACGCCAATTGCTTCTCTTCAGATGTGTATTAAACTTTTACAAGACTCCCGCGTGGGATCATTAAATGCCGAGCAACAAAGTATTTTACAAACTTTTAATGATGAAACATCCAGGCTTTCAAAACTTACCAACGAACTGCTTGATCTTTCGCAGGTAGAAACAGGAAATATCAAACTCGACATAAAAAAGACGGATCCAAATCACATTGTAAATGTCGCATTGGAAGCTGTAAAATTTCAAGGCGAGCGTAAGAGAGTAAAGGTCGAAGTCAGTGCACCTGAAGAAGAAACATTCTTTCTTGGCGACGCCGATAAAACAACCTGGGTTCTTGTAAATCTTCTGACCAATGCGATACGGTATAGCCCTGAAAACAGCACAGTGATTCTGAAATGTGAAAATCAAAATGGCAGCATGAAATTTTCAGTAGAAGATTTTGGACCCGGCATTGAAAAGCAATATCTCAGCAGATTATTCGAAAAGTTTTTTCAAGTACCCGGTTCGGCTTCAGGCACAGGGTTAGGACTTGCCATCTCGAAAGAATTTATTGAAGCACAAGGGGGTACCGTTTCTGTTGAGAGTGAAATTGGAAAAGGAAGTATTTTTTCCTTTCAGCTTCCAGTAGTTTAACAGGCGTTTGAGTTTGTCGTTTTACCCGACAGTCGTTTCACGTTCGCGCTTAATTCTAACCTTCGACATCGGACCAACTTGTATTGGTACTTTTTCAATTTCAATATTTGCCGCCTCAAGGCCATACATTTCTTCAGTGGATAAACTAATCGATTTTATGAAGCGATAGCCAGTAATAATGAATCGTTCGAAATGTTGATATTTCGCTGTCTGCAGAAGCCCACGAGTGAAGCAAGACGAATTTAAAGTCTGCCATCATGCTATACTTGTGAAGCGCGGGATATGGACTGACAAGATCAATCTCACCAGCGTCCGCCATTTCATGAATAATTTTGTGAAACATGGCATTGATTCTATGCGGCGTTTTAAATCCAAGTTTTATCCGTATAAAAAAACAATGTTTTGGAATGATCGTGTCAATCACGTATTTGCTGGTAAATGGGTTATCCATTGTTTCGACATGGACAAACCAGTAAACGTCAGCCCGCTTCGGTCTCTTTTTAAAAATGGAGTAAACAATATTAGAGTCAATGTATCTTCGACTATCGGCGACCGACAAGTAAACAAGATTACTCGCTTCCTTCGGTATGGTGTGATCGGCCTGTAAATCTTTGATCATGGTTTCATAATGTCTTAAGTCAACAAATTCCGTATGACGCTGCCGTAGCTTTCGCGCCTTGAAAAGAATGAACATCATTCCAAAAAAGACAATTGCTATTGCAAAAGTAAACCATCCACCATGTTTGAATTTGTCAAGATTTGAAACGAGAAACAGACCTTCTAACGAAAAGAAAACTGCTCCTAATACAATGGAACGAAAGGTGGATTTCTTCGCCGTGGCAAAATAGTGTACCAGCAATGAAGTTGTCATCAGCATATTAACGGTAATGGCGAGTCCGTAAGCGCCTTCCATAGCAGACGACTCTTTGAAAATTATAACCACAACAATACTTCCGACCATCAAAATCCAATTGATTGCCGGGATATACATTTGGCCTTGTGATTCACTGGGATAACGGACCCGACTGGCCGGCCACAACTTTAATTTAATCGCTTCATTGACCAAAGAAAAAGTGCCCGATATCAATGCCTGACTTGCAATGATCGTTGCCATCGTGGCAATTAGCACGCCTACGATGAGGAACTGTTGAGGAATGATGGCAAAAAAAGGAATTTGATTTCCTAAATTTTTTCCTGCGTGAGATAAAAGCCAGGCACCCTGTCCAAAATAATTCAACAGCAAGCAGGATTTAACAAACACCCATCCCACCCTGATATTCGATTTCCCAACGTGACCCAGATCAGAATACAATGCTTCGGCTCCAGTCGTACAAAGAAATACAGCACCCAACAACCAAAAACCTTTCGGATATTCAGTAATTAATTTAAATCCGTAGTAAGGATTGATCGCATTAAGAATTTCAGGATTTTGAATCAATGCCATTGTTCCCAGAATTGCCAACATCAGAAACCAAATTGACATAATAGGGCCAAACGTCCGTCCTACAACGGCTGAGCCAAATTGTTGGAATACAAACAAGACCAGCAAAATAACGATAACAATACCGGTCGTTGGAATACCGTGATATATTAGCGTTAGTCCTTCCACAGCAGAGGAAACACTAATGGCGGGGGTTATAAAACCATCGGCGATGAGCGTACTGCATCCAATGATTGCGGGATATATGACCCATGGAGCTTTATATCTTCGCACTAAAGCATATAAGGCGAAGATTCCACCTTCGCCCTTGTTGTCAGCGTTCAGTGCCAGATAAATATATTTGATGGACGTGATCAATGTCAGCGTCCAAAAAATACAGGAGACTCCACCTAAAACGAGATCTTCCGTAATTACATTATTCCCAACAATAAATTTTAAAGTATATAACGGAGATGTACCTATGTCCCCGTAGATAATACCCAACCCAACCAAGACCCCGGCAGTCGATAACTTCTGATGTTTATTTTGTGATTGTTCCATGTTCATTTCGCTCCGTCTGGTTCCTATTTACTGTTTCCCGTGAACCTGTATCCAATCCCTGACTCCGTGATGATATGTGAAGGCCTGTTCGGATCATTTTCTATTTTCTTCCGTAGCTGCGCGATAAAAACTCTTAAGTATTGTGATTCCGATTGGTGGGATTCGCCCCATACATGTTGTAAAAGATATTGATGGGTCAAAACTTTTCCGTCGTTCTGTGCTAATAGCGATAGTAGTGCATACTCTTTCGCCGTAAGTTTAACCGTTACATTATCTTTCCTGACAACACGGTTCACAAAATCGATGGAGAGATCTTCAAAATTTGCAATTGGTATATTGGGTTCGGACGAAGCCTTACGCAAAGCTGACCGTATTCTTGCCAGCAACTCTCCCGTCCGGAATGGCTTTACCAGGTAATCGTTGGCTCCATCATCCAGTGCTTTCACAATGTCAACTTCGCTGCTTTGAACAGATATAATGATGATCGGATTGCTGAACCATTCCCTTAGATGCTTCAAAACATCATGGCCATTTTCATCTGGCAGCCCTAAATCTAACAAGATCAGGTCCGGTGGGTTATTTGCCACCATCAACAAAGCTTCCTTGCCAGTAGAAGCTTCCAGGACTTTGTAGGAATTGGATTGCAAGGTTATGTGAAGAAGTTTTCTGATCTGTACTTCGTCATCTACAATCAGTATCGCAGCATTATTCATCTTTCATTTTGTTTACATAAGATTTCTCTGTTAGAATTTCAATTGTAAATTTCGATCCCCTCACGGGCAGATTTTCTAATTTTATTGTTCCGTAATGTGCTTCAACGAAACCTTTAACAATGGATAACCCCAATCCCGTCCCTCCCACGGCCGAGCCTTTCAACCGGTAAAACTTGTCGAATACTTTGTCGATTTCTTTTTCAGGAAAACCATTTCCATTATCAGCGATGATGAGTAACAACCTATCCCTGACACAATTTGCTTGAATGGTGATTACAGTTTCTTCAGGCGTGTGCTGCGTAACATTAAGAATCAAGTTATAAAACACTTGTTCCATAAACCCGAAATCCAGCTTGAAAAGCGGAAGTTGTTCAGGGATATCGACAACAACCTTGTATTTCTGAAGATTCGATTCAAGGCGCTGAAGCGTTTTGTAAATTATATCGCTGATGTCACACCAATCTTTTTTGATTTGAAAGACCCCTGCCTCCAACCGCGACATATTTAGCAAATTTTCAACTTGTTGATTAAGCCTAATCGAAGCAATCGATATTTCTGTCAGTAATTCTGTTTTGTCTTTTTCGGAAAGTTGTGGACTATTGGATTGCAGATTATCGGTGCATCCTATTATCGTAGTTATTGGCGTTCTTAGCTCATGGGATAAGTGAGTTCAGTAAAGTGCTATAAAATTTTACCGTCCTGGCTTTATCATCTTTAGCCTTAGCTTCTTTTTCCATTTGCCTGATTTTGCTGGTAAGCACCGCGTTGATTAACGCTACGATAAAATACATCAGAAGCAGTAGGCGGTCCTCCGCCGTACCTACAGTCAGCGTAAATCGTGGAGGGATGAAAAAAAAATCCCAGATAAGAGCACTCAACAACGAAGCAACAAGTACGGGAACAATATCCAGGAACATAGCCAATATAGAGACCGTAACGAGTAGCATGAATGCGACTACTCTATATCCGATAAGACTATGGATCGTCAATCCGATTATTCCTACTACGCACACCAATCCTACACTTACCAAATACTGGGTAACAAGGTTAGGCTTGTAAAATAAAATCTTTTTCAACGTCTTTTCTTGGCATCAAAAGTACGCTATAGTTTATAAGGGTTTTATTAAATAAAGGGTCGATAGTATAAAGATTTCATAAAGATTATTTTGATCTCGCGGTCCTTTGCTTAGTCTTGCAAAAAACCTAGCCTGCGAAGTAGCGAAATCGAGTGTGAAGGCTGATTTGCCACGCACGGCATAAAATCCACGGAACATCGCATCGTTCGAGAAAGGAATGACATTTCGAATCTTCAGGAATGGTGATCTTTTTACATCATTCTATGTCACTTCAAATGCGTCGCTTGATAGAACAAAGCTTGGTTAGCCAGCGCCCCAGAGGGTCCCCTTAGGGCAATGTCATTAAGTTAAAACGGCGAAACTAAATATTGATAGGCAATATTTTAGAATGACGCACAGCGACGAGAAGCTTACACCTGTGCTTGGCCTATCCTACAATGAACGCAACGCGACGGCCGCACGCACGTCTCCCCTTGAGGGGAGCTAGAGGGGTATCAGACCCTGTAGCTTCACTTGCACCTTGATTTTTCCAAAGGCGTCACACTCCCCTTTACCCCTCTACAAGAGGGGGACGCTCCAAACGGCCGCAACGTGATATACATTTTAGGATGACGAAAACCATATGCCAAAGTCCTGGAAACAAGAACTTGTACATATTTTGGTTTCGCCGTCTTAACTTAATGACATTATCCGTAGTGTCCCTTTAGGGACGAAATATAAATTGATCCGAAAAAACCCAGGATCACGTCTCAAGATATTTTACGAATCCTACGCTAGGATTTCCGCTTAAGAACTTTGAATAGGTTAACAATATCATCCCTGACGGGATTCACTTCGCGTTGGTTGTTTTTCTACCAACATTTGTCCATCACGGGACCGTAGCGCGACCTCTTCGACTCATTGTGCTTTTAATTCTATTTCAAAATTTACCTGAAATTTTTTTACGTGAGCACTAGTTCAGGCGTAGCGCGTACGCAATCGGAGTTTGGCTCAGGTTTTAAATCTTCCCGCTTGAAAACTTCCATTTTTTTACCTGTTAAAAACATAATAAAAAGCTCCTTTTCGCGACGATGCTGTTTCCTTTTCATTTAACTTTTTCAAAATGCCAAGTGAACGCATCTTTTTGGTAAAGTTTCTTCTATCGAGAGATGTTCCGTAGATCGCTTCGTAAAGACATTTGAGTTGTGACAACGTAAATTTTTGTGGAAGCAACTCGAATCCAAGTGCATGGGTTCCTGCTCTTTCGCGAAGGCGCGCATGGGCCTTTAAAACCATTTCCTTATGGTCAAAAATCAGCAGAGGGAAGATAAGTCAAGGAAAACCATCTTGCTTCGTGTTCCATTTGAAGTTGTTCACTATAATTTGTGATATGAATCAAGGCGAAATACGTTATAGAAATCACCCTTGCACCGGAATCACGATTCAAATCACTAAAAGTATACAGTTGCTCCAGATATACATTACTCATTCCTGTAAGTTGGTGAAGTACTCTGTTCGCCGCCTCGTCAGCGCTTTCTGCTGAACTGATAAAACCTCCCATGACCGACCAGCCACTTTTCTCAGGATCAAATCCTCTCCTGACCAACAATGCCTTTAGCTGCTCTCCATCAAATCCAAGGATAATACAGTCGACGGAAACTAAGGTCTTTTGTTCGCTTTCGTATTTATTCAAATCCGTAAGCCCAACTCCTGAATGGCGTATCATCTTTATCGTGGGATCATTTTCCAACCAATTTCATCGATGATCTGATGTTAAAGAGCCTAGGCGCAGCGTTATTTCTGCTTACTACGACCATATCAGATTTTTTAGAATGTAGGATCTTAATATCGCGCGTTTCACCGAAAACGGAAAATCCGCTAAGGCGTGGGTCCAAAATTTTGAAATCGCCTCGACCGTCCCCAACGAGACAATTTCCATAGGAGGCATCAAATCGTCCTATGCTGGGTGTACTTCCATAGAAGTTACCGACGGCCAAAAGATCAATCAAACCATCTCCATCAAAGTCATTCGCAACAAAGCCATAGACCGGACTAAATTGCACCTCAATAGGAAATTCTTTTATACTATAGACAGATTCACCTTCATTGATCAAATACACGGACTGAAACAACTCTGCCTTTTTTCGTATGGCCGATTCAATTGCCTGCTGACTAAACACCTCTGAAAAAGAACTAGCCGCAAATGCAGAATAGTTGTCGTACTTAAACCGGATAAGCGGAATTTGCTTTCTTATTTCATCCATTCCTGCGAACAAATACTCCTTATCCTGGCGATAATAAGTAAGAAGCGATTCCGGAACGTAATTCATCAAAATCTTTACATATAAGCCGACGGGTTGGCGTCGACGTTGCGCGGAGGTCGGAGTTAAGGCGGCGGTTCCCGCAAGCAAATCGAGATCTCCATCATTGTCAATGTCCGCTGTATTAATCGTATTCGACCAGCCCGATGTATTCGGGAGTTCTCTTTAACAATTCTGTCAGCATGAAATCGAAGAAAGTTATCGGAAACATCCATTCCCCGACAACGACAAGCTCGTGTGTACTGGGTAACCATCTGCATCGGTAACGATGCCGTAACGTCCTCAAGGCCGTGCTAAAATCCGTGGTATCGATACGAAACTTTGCTTTGCCCTCATCGACAACAGATGGCTATATCCGGAAGACACTCCCATACTGCCGATGACTGACCTTGTTCCAACGAAAAGGTCTGGGTAGCCATCGGAATTAAAGTCGGCAGCGACGACGAGAACCGTTGCTGTCCCATTTTCGGCAGCGCATCGACTGTTCTCACAAAATTCCCTCTTTCCATCGTTCAGATAAAGTCTGTCTTCGATCGTAATACCATATTGTTGCTGACATCCTCCACTCACGACGTATAAATCCTCATCCCCGTCCTGGTCCGCATCAAAAAACACAGCGTCGGTGTCTTCCTGGGCTTTGTCCTTTCGAAAACGCTTGCATCATGCTCTTCAAAAAATACGGTATCGGATCCTTTCTGGAAATACAACTCACCTGCCTGGCCTATAGCCCCGCCGATAAAAAAGTCCTCGTAGCCGTCATCGTTAACATCGCCGACGGCCAATGACGGTCCTTCGCAAGACAATTGATGCGGTATAAGAGGCTCCTGACTAAAGTCGTCGTAAGTATTCTCACGATGTATAAAATTTATCCCTGACCGTTGGGTGACATTTTCAAACCATCCAGAAGTGGTTGCGGTATTTCTCCGGCTTCTCCTCCTTTGCCTGACTTTGACGAAAACTAATGGTCGAGCTAATTTTTGGATTGTTTACAACTTCAATTCTTCCATTTGGCCATCGGACTTTTACGGTCGCTATACTTTTAGCTTCGCCTAGTCCGAAACTCAATGGGTAATCCATAGAAGACAACCACCCCCTGGTCGGATTTACCGCCTGGGTTAATCTCATACCATCTGCTTCAACTTCGACAACAGCGCCGATGCCAAAAGTATTTTTACCATCACCTAGAAATTTTACCTTGATAAAGTTATGATCAAAAAGCGCGTCGGAATTATTTTCAAATACAGATGCAGTTTCGTTCAGATTATTGACAACAAGGTCCATGTCGCCATCATTATCCAGATCCGCATAGGCGGCGCCCATAGAATAGCCCGAATAATCCAACCCCCACTCAGTCGAAACATTTTCGAAGATCAGTTTACCTGAATTTCGATAGGCATAATTATGTACGGCCCCCTCCGGCATTTTATACGCCAGTTCGAGCGACGAAATATTTTTAGTAGCCTCCTCATTGTACGTAAAATGGATATAATCAAGGTCGATGG
Organism: uncultured Bacteroidota bacterium; assembly: GCA_963813425.1. Taxonomy (GTDB): domain Bacteria; phylum Bacteroidota; class Bacteroidia; order Cytophagales; family Cyclobacteriaceae; genus Chryseolinea. The sequence goes on along the minus strand of CAWEZB010000007.1, from coordinate 98,048 downwards.
GTCTCCTGAGTATGCCATTCGTAATAAAAATATCCTTCCAACCATCATTGTCGAGATCCGTTAGTAAAGCAGACCAGCTCCAGTCGGTCGCATCGATACCAGCGAGTTGACCTATCTCGCTAAACTGAACATTTGCACCAAAAAGGTTTCCACGGTTAAGCTGGAGCATGTTCCGTGGGTATTGATAAAAGTAACCGTAGCTCAATTTATAGTTGAAGATTTCAAAGGGATCAACACCTGCTGACTTTTTTCTAATCACTTCATCCTCCGGTTTCATATCCAGCGTAATAATGTCAAGCAGTCCGTCATTGTTTATATCAGCGATATCATTGCCCATGGAGAACGTGCTGGTATGTCCCAACGTACCTTTTATGTCTTCTCTGAACGTTCCATCACAGTTGTTATAATAGACATAGTCGTTTTCATGAAAATCGTTGGAAACAAAAATATCCGGACAACCATTGTTATCAATGTCAGCAATGCTAACGGCGAGGCCATACCCAATCATTCCACCGTAAATTCCCGCGGCTTCACTCACATCAATGAATTTGTCGTTATCGTTTCTTAACAACCGATCACCTGCCAGACTATCCCTTTGAAATCTTAAGTCGGCCTTGCCATAAACGTCGGGATTATGAACACCATGGTTAAGTTGATACATATCCAAATCGCCGTCGAGGTCATAGTCAAAAAACGCCGCTTGTTGTGAATAACTCTCGAAATCAAGGTTGTAGTCATTCGCCTTTTCCGTGAAAGTCAGATCGCCATTATTGATAAACAATTGATTTTTGCCAGTAAAGGATTTATAGTTTGAAACCTGGCTGACATAAATATCCAGCCATCCGTCGTGATTGATATCGACCATGACTACACCAGTCGTCCAACTTGAAGGCCCCGACAATCCGGCGACTCCGGCGTTTTCTGTTATATCTTCAAATACAAAATCGCCCTTGTTTAAATACAGGCGGTTGGCCAATTGATTGGCGGTAAAGTATATGTCAGGCAAGCCATCATTGTTGATGTCACCTGTGGCGACACCCCCACCGTTGTGGGCGTATAAATATTGATTAATATTTATTTCCTCGGTTTCCTTGAGGTTATTCGCGAAAGTAATTTTCGTGTGTTCGGGTGACAATGTGGTGAAAAGTTTGTCAGGCTTGCAACCAAACAAACGTTGAAATGCTGAAAACAATCGCGGGCCATATCTGAATATGTTTGTTGATATACTTCATCACGCTATCGTTGACCTCAGTTTGACATCATTAATTTTCATCTTCTCTTTTTGCATACAAATCAACGATCCATACTTTGATTTCGGGCGTTTGAGCGGGATACACAGTCACTCGCCGGTTACCATGAACGCTCACATAAATATCATCTTTGTAAGCGTACGGACTTTTAATTTTTAAAAATGGTTTTCCATACCAACGTTCCATCATCGTAATGACGTCGAGCAATAAACTATCCTTGTCAAAAGTTCCGTCTTTGAATACAGCATTGTCGTAATAAATCAACGCATTCATTTCTGTTATCACACCCTCTGCAAAGACGGGATAAAAATTGATGGCCGCCGGATAACTCAACTCACCATTGAGGTTACTTTCCAGCCACGACGTGTTTGGGCCTCCCATTTTAAAGTCATGGTCGACTGTGTTTTTTTGGTAGCAATAATCACGAAAGTCCTGATGCTTCATTCCAAAATACAGGCCCTTAAAAATGCTATCGTACCTGATGCCGCTTTGAAGTTCTGTTTTTTCAAGCGCTTTGTATTGAGCCTCGGGACTATCAGTGCACCGATAAAAAAGAAAAGTTATGACGATAAGTAAACCACAAACTTTAAACATAAATCACCTCTTATTTTTTTTAAGTATTACAGGTTTTTCATTGTTCCTTACCACAACAATTAATTGTTCCTTGCCCGCTGTAACCATTTTTATATCCCGGATCTCGCCGGGTATACAAATCCCGGACTTTTCCATCCTAATTGAAGTAAACGTTCCGTTTCCTTGTCCTTTTAGTAACAACCCCCTGCTTCCATCATAGATTCCAACCTCGGGTTTTGACCAATAAAAATTACCACCCAATAAAATGTCGGGTATTTTATCGTCATCATAGTCCTCAATGCTCATGGCATAGACCGGAGTGAATTGAACTTCTTCCGGCAGCGCGATCTCCTTAAATTGGTCGCCTGTATTGATGAAGCACGCTGACTTTGTGGTATAGACGGATAGTCGATTGGATTTATCAACCAGTTCTTTTCCAAAAATATCCAAGACCGATTGTTCCTTGTAACTACTGTGCAGCAAATATTTTTTTTTCAGGGAAGGAATTTGTTCCACTAAGTCAGCTGCGCATATGCAACGGATAGGCAAGATCGCCTTTATAAGTTGTTATAACTTGCTCTAATTTTCCATTGCCATCAAAATCATTGACGTACATGGTCACAGGTTTTTCATAAGATGCTTTGAGTCGTGTATTCGTGCCGTGATTTCCCGCAACAAAATCCAGATCGCCATCCACATCAATGTCAGCTACCTCAATGCAATTCCAAAAACCATCGGTATTGTGCAAACCTGCTTGAACGCTTACATTCGTAAAAGTTCCTTTCTCATTTTTGAAAAGGGTAACGGGCATCCAATCGCCGACAATAATGAGATCTGAATCATGATCACCGTCGTAGTCGAACCAACAGGCATCGGTTATCATTCCAATCCCGATCAATTCAGGTGCCACGGACTGCGTTACATTTTCAAATTTTCCTTCGCCATTATTCCTTAACAAATATCCGTTCGCAGGTATGCCATATTGAAAAGGTTTTGCCCGTACGCCAATAAAAAGGTCATTATCTCCATCGCCATCAAAATCAGAAGATTTGACGCACGAGTCATTTTCATAAATGTTTGGCGGTAACGCCCTGGCGGACCTGGTAAAATTACCCTTGCCATCATTCAGATAGAGTCTATCAGAAAGTTCTGGTGCATTGGCAGTAAATTCATTGCCTCCACCGCACACATACAAGTCAAGGTCGCCGTCCTGGTCTGCATCGAATAATTCAGAACAACTGACTTCCCCGTTTTTATCTTTTTGAAACGCTGGTTGATCGGTCCTTCTGAAGTCTCCTGCCTGATTCTGAATATAGAGCCTGGAAATCTGGTCCTTGCTATTGCCAATAAAAAGGTCCGCCTTCCCATCCGAATTGACGTCCCCAACGGCAAGCCTGGGGCCTTCCGCCGAGAGCATTTGAAACAATAGTGGATCTCTGTTGAAGTCGACAAAGTCAGTTTTGACATGTCGCTCTTTTATGGAATAGTTTGATGACACATCAGAAAACAAAACTTGCGATTTTGGATGCGTTTTGGTTTTTTGATTTACATATACGCGACGATCGTTATCCTGTTGAATGGCCATCAACTGGTTAGTCGAGACGTTTGTTAAAGTTTCGACGCGCGTGTCCGGCCATTGAATAATAAGGCTGTCGATTCTGTCGATGGTTCCCAATCCAAAATTGAGTTTTTGGTCCACGGTCGATTGATAACCGCGCATGGGCGCCAGCTCCTGATAAAAAGTTTTTCCATCCGATTTTACAGTCACCTGCGTGCCTAGCCCACTGGTATTTTTACCCTTTGCCGACAACTTGAGCGTAATGTAATGGTTGTCCGGTGAAAGGGTTTCCGTGTTATTCCTAAGAATAAACGGCGGCATATTGACATTGCTTACGATAATATCAAGGTCGCCATCATTATCAAGGTCGCCGTATGCGGATCCATTTGAAAAGCTCGGACAACTTAATCCCCATTCATCCGTGACATTTTCGAACGTAACGATCTCCGTTGTTTTTGAAAACGTAATTAGGGATAGCGTTGGAAGGAATTTTATCCACTAATTCTTTCAGGACTTTGCCTTTTTCCTCGAACAGTTTTTTAGTGGTCAAAGGATCTGCATAAAAATTTACGTAATCCAGGTCTGTTAAATCTTTATAAATTCCGTTGGCTACAAAAATGTCTTTCAGCCCATCATTGTCGAAGTCAGCAATAAGAGCACCCCAGCTCCAATCAGTAGCGCTAACACCTGCATATCGGGAGACTCTCGCTGAACGTAACTGACTGATTCGTATCCTCTGGAATATAACCGCGATTTAGTTGAAGTACATTTCTAGGAAACTGCCTGTAATAACCGGCGTTATAATTGGCCTGATATTTATCCCAATCTTCAAAAATGGTTTTCGTTTTTAACCGTGCCTTCGGCGTCAGGCAGCATTTCCGTGACAAAAATTTCAGGAAAACCGTCATTATTGATGTCTGCCATATCGGCGCCCATCGAGCCCAGACTAATTTCACCAATGGCGTTTTCCAACGACTCACTAAATGTTCCATTGCGATTGTTGATGTACAGATAATCTTTTTCAAAAAAATCATTCGATATAAAAATATCCTGCCATCCATCCCGGTTAATGTCACCGATTGTAACGCCGAGTCCATAACCGATTATACTGCTGTAAATACCGGCTTGTTTGCTGACATCGGTAAATGTTTGACCATCGTTTCGGTATAACTTGTTGCCGCCGAGCGGATCGGGAATCAAACGCTGGTTTTTTTGAAGATCATAACCGCCCACCGAACGTATTGAATTATTTAACAAGTACATATCCAGGTCACCATCCTTATCATAGTCAAAGAATGCAGCATGCGTGGAAAGTCCATAGTCATTAATTCCGTATTCCTTTGATTTTTCAACGAACGAAGGAATGCCATTTGAATCAGCCCCGGCGTTGATAAAAAGTTCATTGTGCCGATTGAGCACCTTCGGGTTTACCCGACTTGCAGACGTAGATATCCAACAAACCATCGCCGTTTACATCGGCCATGCTAACGCCGGTTGACCAAACGCCGTCGCTGGCCAATCCTGAAGAATCCGTTACATCTTCAAACTTAAAGTTCCCCCTGTTCAGATATAACTTGTTACTGACCATATTGCCGCTAAAGAAAACATCAGGCAAGTCCGTCATTATTCACATCGCCGATGCCAATACCTGCACCGTTATAAAAATTCCGGTAAGTGTACGTGTTGAATTCTTCCGTGTACTCAAGATTATTGCTGAAGTGAATATTGGTTTGATTGGGTTGAAGCAAGGTAAATCGTTTTCCCTTGTTCATTGCACAAAGGAAGCGTGTCCTCAGCCCGGTTGCAGGAAAGGATGGAAATCAAAAGTATGCTTGGATAGATTTTCCAAATGTTCATTCTGACTAAAAAAATGAGGAGGGATTTACTCACCCTCCTCAAAAACTACAATTTAATAACCAGGGTTTTGACCTAGGTTCGGATTACCGTTGCGTTGTGCTTCCGGTATCGGGAATATACTTTTCGTCGGCGTCAGAAACTCCTTTCTCCCACCGTGCGTCATCGAAAGTACCGAAGCGAAGCATCGTCGGCCGCGCATGAGCTTCAAAAGCAAGCTCCCGCAAAATCTCCTCGCTGCAATTTGTCCTCGGTAAGGGGGCTGATGATATCCAACCCAGCTCTTTCCCTAATTTGTCGAACCAGTTCAACTGCTTCTGCACTGGAATTATTAAGTCTCCATAAGGCTTCTGCTCTCATCAACAAAACATCAGCGTAACGAAAGATCGGAAAATCGTTTTGAGCACTAATACTAATACCACTTTCAAATTCAAACTTTCCAATTCGTGCTCCGGATTGACTAAAAGCCTTTGGTGTCAACTCATTAATGAATGGCGTGAAAATTAAAGGGGGGCCATCAGGGTCCTTGTCGCCCTTAGAATCGACTTCGATAGCACCATTCGGATCCATCAACGGATTTCCTGCAGCGTCATACTGCTGGCCCACGATAAACATATCTTTTCGTTTGTCTCGTACCTTCATACGAATCGTAAAATTCTTCCAAAGCGGTAAAGCCATTCCATGGTCCATCCGTAAAATTATAGGTTAGGCGACTCAACGGATGAAGCGTTCTCATGTGCATATTGAAATTGAACGCCATTTGCATCAAACTTATCATAAGGAATAACAAAAATATTTTCCTGCGATCCTCTATTCTCAACAGCAAAATTTGCAAAGTAGTCCGGCTCCAGGATGAAGGGGCCATCATCAATAATTTTCTTCGCGGTTTCTGCAGCTAAGGTCCATTGCGGAGTCCCTGAATAAGTTCCTGCATTCAAATAAACTTTAGTGAGCAGGGCCAGCGCCGACCATTTATTCATTCTTCCATAGTAAGCGGCACCATTAGTCTCCGAAAGGAGACCTGAATCGATCAGCTCATTTAATTCATCCACGATGAATTCGTAAACCTGTGCTCGTGATGTTCTGGATGGGTTCGGCTTGCCGTTGACAAAGGATGTTTCAAGCGGTACATCGCCAAACAAATCAATCATCAACCAATAAAATACCGCGCGCAAAGCACGCATCTCAGCAATGGCTGCTTCCTGTCCGCCTCGAATGGTAATCTCATCGATGGTCCGGTTACAACCTGCTATTCCTGAAAACCCCATACCCCACGCGTTGTTGAACACGAAGAATGTAGACTGCCATTCATGCCTGTGCAATCTGGCCCACACGCCACCATCATCCCAAGGACCAAATTTTGCTGCCGCTACACTGGTTGCACTGGTAAGCTCTTGCATGGGCCATATTGCATCGTTCACATAGCGATCTAAGTTTGTGTAATTCTGCAATAAGGCGCCTAGGGTTGCATCGGCTGAAGTAAACTTCGTTTCGGGCGTAAGTTCGCTATAGAGTTTCGGATCTAGATCCGTACAAGAAAGCAAAATACAAAGACCCATCAATCCGATAATATTTTGGATACTAACTTTCATATCACTTTTGTTTTTAATCGTTAAAAACCAATGTTGACACCTACAGTATAAGTCCTTGATCTGAAATAAGAATTTCGATCTTCCACACCCGGATAGAGAGGATTAGGTGTACCATCAGGATTTGGATAACTATATCGTACTTCCGGATCGACACCGGTATAGTCAGTGATCACGAACAAGTTCTGGCCGGAGACATAAAACCGCAGTTGTTTAAATGGAGAATTCTGGAATCTGAAATTGTATCCAAGAGACATGTTATCCAGCTTAAAATAGTCGGCTTTTTCAACGTAGTAGCTATTGTATAGTTCATTCCCCGTACGGTCAGGATTGTAGTACTTCGTCACGACTAGATTATAATTCGTACTGTTATCCGGTACTTCATAGTAAGCCCGATTTACGTTCACAAGGCTATGGCCGAAGGCTCCGCGCATTGTAAATTGTCAAATCAAAATTCTTGTACGCCAGGCTATTGTTCCATGCCAACTCAAAGTCCGGCAAAGCATTACCGACAATGGGCCAATCGACGTGTACTTCCCCAGATATGCCATCTCCATTTTCATCACCTAAGGGTATTATCTTGGGTACTCCATTTTCATCGAGGCCATCATATATTGGTGCCTGAATTAATCCCAGCTCCTTGCCAACCTGAGCCCTGATGGGTAATGTTCCATTGAGTCCTGGAGGCCCGAGGTTCCCGCCAAAGAATACCTGGCTCTCACCATTGAGTTCTATGATTTCTGTTTTGTTGTGCGAAAACGTAATGCCTGTCGTATAGTTGAGATCAGATTTGTTCAAGACCGCATAATTCAATACGACTTCTACTCCTTTGCTTTCCAACTCACCCAGGTTTAGCAAGGTGAATCCATAAAAATTGGGTGGTTGACTAACCGGTTGATTAAAAAGAATGTCAGTTGATGTGCGTTGATAAAAATCGACGGAGCCGGACAACCTGCTGTTAAATATTGCAAAATCCAAACCGATGTTCAACTCTCCCTTTTGCTCCCATTTTAAATCGGGATTTTCATTGCTTACATAGTTAAACAATCTGATGAGACGCTCAGAACTGCCATCATCAAAAGTTGTTACACCAGTTGCATTCAGTCGTGAAAGATAGGAGTAAAACGGCACCGGAAGATTTCCAGTAAGGCCATAACCCGCTCTTAATTTTAACAAGTCAAAGGGCCCATCAAACAGGTGTGAAAGGTCTACACCGCCACTAATGGAATAAAAATCTCCCCACCTTTCATTGTTCCCGAAACGTGATGAACCTTCCCTTCTGTAAGCGGCTGTCAAAAAGTACGAGTCGTTATAGTTAAACATCGCTCTTCCAAAGAATGAAACTAGCAACGATTCGCTTTTGGCGCTTGCAAATCCCCGCAAGGATGCATTGTCTGAATTTATTCCTAACCCAAAGGCAAGGTTGTTGTAAAGCAAATCGTCGGTAATGAAACCCGTATTAAAGGCGCTAAAATTTTCAACATCAAGTTCCTGGTAGGAGTAACCACCCACGAGATCCATGGTAAGCTTGTTGAAGGTTTTTTTGTACGAACCTGTCAATTCAAAAAGCTGATTGTTTCTATCCTCTGTAAATTTTGTAGCGCGACCGCCCAGACCTGACGATCCGAGAAATCTCATTTTTGAACTGTAATACTGGGATCTCAGGTCGCTTTCATATTGAATGGAATAAAAGGCAGACGCTTTTAGTCCTTCCAGAAATTCATATTCTGCTTTGAACGAAGCTAAGCATCGTCTTGAATATTCCATCATCTGTAGTCTCTTTGACGATGGCTACCGCATTGTGGAACTCTGTAGTATTACCAGGTTCCGCATAGCCTTGTGCGGGATCATTATTCGTATAAATAGGAGCCGTGGGATTTGATATCAAGGCAAACCGCATTCCTTCATACGGAACAAATTCCGCATTCCGCACCGTTACGCCTAGCGTACTCGAAAGTGTGAGCTTATCGTTCAGGACGGAATGGTTCAAATTCAACCTTGAGTTGATCTGATCAAATCCACTTCCTACTGCCATACCTTCAACCTTACGATAATTAAGGGACAGGCGAAAATTGGTAGCGCCTGAACTTCCGTAGAATGCAAGGTTCTGCGCCTGTGATACACCCGTTCGTGTCACTTGATCCACCCAATCCGTTTGAGTCCCCAGATTCGGCCCACCTTCAGCAACGAAACGATCTGCCGAAGCGATGTCCACAGTTTTTGCCAGTTCCTCGAAAGAAACGTAAGAGTCAAAATCTAAACCGGATACTCCATGCTTACCTTTTTTCGTAGTGACAATGATAACACCTGAAGATCCGCGGGTTCCATAAATTGCCGCAGCTGATCCGTCTTTTAGAACATCAATAGTTTCTATTTCATTCGGATCAAGCGACTGAAGGGAGCCACCCAGCACACCATCAATGATTACGAGGGGGGATGAATTGGCGCCGAACGTGGATAGTCCTCGAAGTCGTATTAGATAATTAGCATTCGGATCTGATCCCGGTTTCACGATGGAAAGACCTGCCACTTTACCTTGCAAGAATTGAGCGGGATCATAAACATTTCCCGTGTTAAAGTCCTTTGAATTAATACGCGCAACAGAGCTTGTGATTTCTTTTTTCTCCGCCGTTCCATAACCGATGACAACGATCTCATCTAATGAAGTGATATCGGTCGCCATTGTGACATCGATCACGGATTGATTGTTGATGTCAACTTCCTGAGACGCATATCCAATGAAAGTAAAAACGAGCGTCTCCGTTCCGACCTCAACGTTTAATGTGTACTTACCTTCCGCGTCCGTCGTTGTTCCAATGGTGCTACCTTTTACGACAACGTTAACCCCTGGCAGCGCAACTCCTTCGGCGTCCCTGACAGTTCCAGAGACAGACAATACAGGTACATACTGGCCTGATGCATCCGCTAACCGAGACCGCAGAATTACCTGCGTATTTACGGTTTCGTACTCAACTGAATAATTGAACAGTCGATCGATTGCATCGCTAAGGCGTATGCTATCCAATGCTATTGTGATCTTATCCCGATTGGTAATAAGGTCTGCATTGTAAGTAAAGGTGACATCAATTTGCTGTTCTATTTTTCGAAGAACAGACTTCAAGTTTTCGTTTTTGGCATTTACAGAAATTCTTTTTTCAAGTACCTCTTGTCCACGCGAATCATTGGAATATGCCATTGCAGATACCGAAATCGCGATCGTGAGTTGAATAAAGGTGAATTTCATAAACGCTAAAATCCCTGATTGAATAGGTTTAGAATTATGCATACTTTTACTAGGTTTTTGCATTTAAAACTTCAGAAACAAGCGCTATTATCCCTCGGATAATTGTGCGGAAGCCGGAAATGGGATCAACATTTTCGGCTTTTTTTATGGTGGCTATGTAAAATCTTTCATAGGCTTATTGACTGGTTACACATCCTTTGCTTTGAAATATTATTTGGGTGCCCTCAACGCGGTACGTTCCACCGATGGCCTTCGATAAAATGTCGAGCCTTTCATACAAGTCTTCGTTCAAAAATGCTGTCGTAATTCGGCAAGTGCTGAGAATTGCTTCATCATATTCGATTTGGATTCCGTACATCTGTTCAATGTTCTGCAGAATATTGATGATAGGTTCTTCGTCAAAAATCTCTTTCGTTTTTGTCGGTTGAATTTCTTCGGGCTGCGTTAACGTGACAGGGTTTTGCACCAGCGTCGCTTTTAACACTTTGCTTTCAGGATTAAAGACAGCCTGCTGATTAGGTGTGACGATCACTTCCTGGCTCTTGACTTTTCGACTTCCTGACACGGCCGCATTGCTGGAAACGGCGACGCGTCCGGTTTTAACAGCAACAATTATTTTTTCATTTGGAGAAGGAGCTGTGATTGTAAAACTCGTTCCCAGCACCGTTGAAATCACGTCATGGGTATACACTTTAAAAGGCCTGCTCTCATCGCGAACGACATCAAAAAAAGCTTCGCCCTTCAGTGAGACTACCCGGTCGCCTTTGTTGAAATTCGCTGAAATCCGGATCGTGCTATGAGGGTGAAGAAAGACCGAAGATGAGTCGGGAAGCTTCAATATTTTTATTTCGCTCGATTCATTAACAATCTCGCGTTCCGTCGATGACGCTTCCGTTTTTGCCAGGTTTATCGCTGCTGGCCCAGGAACAAGGCTATAGATAAAAACAACTCCTATTATTAGTGTAACTGCGGCGGCGGCCAGGTATGGCCAATGAAAAAGAATTCTTCCATTTCTTTTACCGATTCTTTTTTGAATGTTCTCCCAATCACGATGATGAAGATTTTTTTCATCCCGCTCTTTTAATACTGGATTGTCTTGAGAGGAGCCTAGCGTTGAATACCATTTTTCAACCCATTTTATCTCCTGCTCGGTGGCAGTGCCATTGAGGTAACGTTCCAAAATGCGCTCAAAATCCTTTTTCGACGTCATAATTATACAGTCAAAGAAGTGGCCTTTGAGGCTAAACCTTTTCGAAAAAAAACTGCAAAACAATCGCACTCGCAACCGTTGACTTTAGCCCAATAGTTTGTTAACATTGTAAAAGTGTAAACTTTACACTAATTGGGCAGATTAAAGAATTATACCGACCAGGACCTTCTTGCGCTAATCCGAAAAGACGACGACGAGGCATTTGCTGAGCTTTACAACCGGCACTCCACAAAAGTCAGGGCCTTGGCATTTTCAAAGGTTAATTCCATTGAAGCCACCCAGGAAATCGTTCAGGAAATATTTTCAGGTATCTGGGAACGCAGAGAGTCATTATTCATCGAGGCCGTTCCCAATTACTTAGCAGTTGCCGTAAAATACCGCGCCATTAACCATATCAAAAGTCAGCTGGCATTCCGTAAATACAGCAATCTTTACAAAACGTTTGTCAAGGTTAGTGAGGAAGAAACGATGGAAGCCGTGCAATTTCACAACCTGACGGAAGCAATTGAAGAAAGTGTACAAAAACTTCCTGAAAAAACTCAGTTGGTATTTCGCCTCAATAGAATGGAGGGAAAATCTATTTCAGAAATTGCTATCAAACTAAAACTTTCCGAGAAGGCAATTAAATATCACATCTCACGATCAATTAAAGAATTAAGATTTCATTTAAAGGAGTTCTTGATTTTGTTGACGATGATCTTATTCGTTGGCTGAATAGAAATTTACTACATGACTGGCGCGAGTGTTGTGTGGTGGCCAGGAGCGTAGTTCACTCGTCCCTATCATATTGTCAGTCTGAATGAATGACTCTCGTAAAAAATCACGTGCAACAATTACTCTTCGGGGTCAACCTATACTCGTAAGGCTCTTGATCATACGAGAAATTACTTTCAGCTGATGCAATGATATTTAGTCCCGTCGATCTTACCAAGACCACTGTGCCGCTTTTTTTCACAACATCGATTACACATTGCTGTGCTCCTGCTTTTGTATTTCTTGCTGGCATTCAACATTCGAAAGGCCAAGGGGGCTACAAAAGATTTAACATTCAAATTGGTGAGTCGAGGATTGTGGTTGCTTTTTTTGGAATTGACTTTGTAAATTTTGAATACAAACAATATACATTATCCTTTATTTGTTTTAGGGGTTATAGCATTAGGCATAATTATGATAGTTTTATCGGTTCTTGCTATTTACCTTAGTGCAATTCTTGGATTAGCAATTCTAGTTGCAGTCGGTCACAATTTGTTAGACGCGATCCATGTGCCAGGAAACACCCTCAAGTCATTTCTTTGGTCATCACTTCACGAGCCAACCTGGGGGAAAGAATCTGATCAATTAATTATTAAAGATCATTCGGTAATAGTGGATTATCCTGTCTTACCATGGATAGGTGTCATTGCTTTAGGATATTGTTTCGGTTATTTATATAAGGAAGATGTTGATGTCTCAACAAGAAGGCAAAGACTATTGGTGCTTGGCGTCGCAGCTGTCTTCCTTTTTATTTTTTTACGTGTTTTAAATGTTTATGGCGATCCTCATCCCTGGTCGGTGCAAAAATCCACTTCCTTTACCATTTTATCATTTCTAAAGGTGACGAAATATCCCCCTTCTTTACAATTTATTCTGATGACCCTTGGTCCGTCGATCTTATTTTTAATGGCAGCGGAAAAGTTTTGGAAGGGTTTTGGAAAAGCTATAATACATATAGGTAGAGCGCCGATGTTCTTTTATTTGTTACATATTTATTTAATCCATGTGATGGCCTTGTTTGCTGCAAAGCTATCCGGGTACCGTTGGATGGACATGATATCGCAGAAACCTTTAATTCCCGTTATTAATGGATATGGTTTCCCGTTGGCAACCGTTTATCTTGTTTGGATTATAGTGGTATTGTTGCTATACCCTTTGTGCAAGAGATACGAGAGATATAAATCGGCGCATAAAAAATGGTGGCTGAGTTACCGTTAAACAGCACTTTGATTAAATCACGAAAAAGCTGACTTCATTGACCAACTTAAGAAAGCTATCCATCACAGGTATGGCCGTGACTCAGGGCAAAAATGGATTTTGAACCATGGACAATGTTATAAATTACCGAGTTGAAAATTTAGAAGCACTTGTTGAAGAACTAAAAAAAGAGGGCGTTACAATTACAGATACGATTGAAACATATGATTACGGAAAGTTTGTCCACATTATGGATATTGAAGGAAACAAAATAGAATTGTGGGAACCGAATGACATTGAATATGAAAAGTTAGGAGAACCGGAAGCGAAACAACTAAATGACAAGTGGATTAAAGAAATGATTTGCGTCTCAAAATATCAAAAAGCAATTGTGCGATCCAGCCACCGTTCAACGAAATTAAAAAATTGAATTAATGATCAAAAAATGGATTGCATTGTCCATCCTTTCCCTTCTCTTTTCATTTGATCAAAGTGTGGCGAAGGCGAATGGACCTGTCGAAATCGGCGTATCACGAATAGACATCACACCAGCATCACCCGGTTCGACTGACAGGATATGGTAATCGAACGAATGTATTCGACAGCGTCGAACAAAAGCTGTGGGCCAAAGCGCTGGTGCTGGGTCAAAAAGGAAAGCCAACCATGGTTTGGATAACACTCGACCTCATTGGTTTCCCGGGCTTTTTTGCTGACGCTTTGTATGCACGGCTCGTTCAAAAGATTGGATTAAAAGATCGAGCACAATTGGTAGTATCGGCTACACATACCCACAACGGCCCGGAGACTGGCGTATTAGTTAATATATTCGGCGTAACTCCTGCACCCAACCAGCTGGCTGATGTTAAACTATACCGCGATAATTTGCTCGATAAACTCGAAAAGCTTGTCATCGACGCGTATTCCTTAAAAGCACCTGGAAAACTAAGTTGGGCTGTTGACCAGGTAACGTTCGCCATTAACCGACGCGTATTGGAAGGAGGAAAATGGAAAGACTTTGGCGAGACGCCGAATGGTCCTGTGGATCATGACTTACCTGTGCTTCGAGCAACGGACCTCGACGGGAAGCTGGTTGCACTGCTGATCAATTATGCCTGCCATGGTACAACGCTGGTACCGGAGCATAATTTTATTCATGGCGATTGGATGGGCGCGACACAAGATATGATTGAAAAAAAATATCCGGGAGCGACAGCAATGGTGGCAATCGGTTGTGCCGGTGATGCTAACCCTTCACCCCGGGGAGAATTCGTGCATGTTAACCAACATGCCGTCATGATTACAGATAAGATCGAAAAGCTCCTTCAGGCTGATAAGTTCACGGCGCTGAACAACATTCCTGTCGGGAAAATGAAAAAGGTTGAACTTGCGTTCGCCCATGTGCCGGATGCAAAGGAATTTGTTGAGCAGTCAAAGCTTGAGGCTGCTCAGGGTCTTTATGCGAGAAACAGTCTGTCGATACTTGCCGAAGGCGGTTCCATTTCCAGCACCATGTCCTACCCGGTTCAAGTATGGAGTTTTGGAAATCAGTTGGCCATTGTATTCTTAGGTGGAGAGGTTGTCGTGGATTATAGTCTCCGGATCAAACGCGAGTTCATTAAAGAAAAAATTTGGGTCAACGCGTACTCGAATGATGTTTCTACATACATCGCGTCCAAACGACTGTTCACTGAAGGAGGTTATGAAGTCGATGGCTCCATGCCCTATTACAATCATCCTTCACGCCTGACTGAGGATACGGAAGAAAAAATCATGAACGCTGTTCATGAATTGATCCCAAAGAAATTTCTCAAATAAAAATGGAAAGGAGGGTACGGCTGATCTTTTATTGTGAAAACATTCTGATACGAAATTATCATCACTGGCGCGAGTGTTGTGTAATGGCCAGGAGGGTGGTTCACTCGTGCCTATCATATTGTCAGTCTTTGGATTGACTTCGCCAGTCATGTCAACAAAACTTCTAGTACATTCTATGTTGTGAGCCTTCAGACTTACAACATAATAGGTCCGAGTGTCGCTTCGCCCGAGCCCACGCTCAACCCTCGAACCAGTTACCGGATCAAGCGTCATTAAGGCGGCAGGAACTCTGCACAGGCTTTAATTCGGAACGTGAGAAGCTGCTTTGCTGATGCGCCGAAAGCTTTGCAGGAACCTGATGATTATCGGGACTAGTAGTCTGACAACCTGTACAAACTATGGAATCGCATGGGCTCAGGGGGTTATTTTCCGCCTGCCGTACGCATCGGTACTTATAACTGTGAAGGCACGAACTACGGCTGAGGAAACATTTTGAGCAAATCAGAATTTTAAATGCTACAAACGCTTAAATTTGGCAAGCACCCCACCGAATTACCTTCTTTATGGAGTGGAATTGAAATATGCTAAAAGCATACTTCAAACAACTAAACAAATAACCCTCACTTAAAACACAATTTTATGAAGTACAATTTTCTTCCCATCGCCTTCTCGGCAGCAGCGCTGCTCTTTTCTTGTAGTGGTAAAAAAACTGATGATAAAGCTGCTGTCGCAGATACCACTGTTGTCAGAGATACCGTAGTACAAACAGTGATACAACCAGTTGACACAGCAGCCATTATTGCAGCATATGAAGCTGAATATGCTAAAACAAAGTCAAAAAATACAAAGCCTGTGTACAAAGCAAAAGCTACAAAACAGGTTACTGCCTACCCTGAACCAGAAATTCAATCAGTGGCTCCGGCCACAGAGACAATAGATGTAGCGGGCTTTAATTACGTAGCTGATAAACATGCAAGCTACCCAGGTGGCAGAGCAGCCTTTTTGCAATACTTTTATAAAAATTTCGAATATCCCGAACGGGCCATTCAAAACAATATCCAGGGAACCGTATATGCCGAAGTTTTTATTAGTGAAACAGGCGTTGTAGAAAAGGTGGAATTCCCCGGACGTAAACTCGGATATGGTTTAGAAGAAGAATCAAAAAGAGTGCTCATGGCAGTAAAGCCAATCAATCCTGCCATTAAAAATGGAGCTCCTGCAAAGGAAAGGTATGTGTTACCAATAAGAGTTGTTATCAAGGAAAAGAACTAATCTCTTGCTATCCTGAGTTTGCTGCTCAGGATCTGCTGATGGAAACAGTCACACTTTAATCATTATTACTTAAACAGCTTAATAAGGCTGTCTGTAGATGCAATCTACAGACAGCCTTTGACTTCTTTTTTCTATTGAGCAATGATGGAAGCAATTTATTTTTAACGGACACTAAGAATAATTGGGGATTCAAGCGACTGAATTGAAAGTGCCTCAAATATGGCACGAGTACGTCGGCTGGCAAAGGGTGCTCCCTACAGACCTGACTGGCGCAAGTCTTCCAACGTCGGCTCGCGTGGAAGAATGACGTGTGCCCATCACGGTTGTCCGGCTTTGGACTGAACTTCGCCAAGTCCTATTAACAAGTGCTGATAAGATACACTTAAGACCTATGACTAACATAATTTTAGGTCCGACGGGATCTCTTCGAGTAAATCTTTCTCCCAACACTCGATCTACCAGGCTCCTTGGCTGGCGAAAGTCTTCCAGCGTCGGCTCGTGTGCAAGGGAGACTTGTGCCATCATGTTGTCAGTCTTTGGACTGACTTCTCCAAATCAACAAAAGTTCTTGTACATGTACTCGTAAGTCTGAAGACTTACATGGTTTAGGTCCGAGTGTCTCTGTGCGCAAACCCAACACTCAACACTCGAACCAGCTCGTGGCTGGCGCAAGTCCAGCCATAAGGCCGAGACTTCTACTTCCTTTGGACTGACCAGCACATTATCATCCGCCGATGCAAGTCTTCCTTCCAGTGCTACCAGGGACTATCTTCATGAAGGCAAACCAAGTATTCCCGATAAGGTGTAAATAAACATGTGAATTTTAGGAGACTCTATTTCACCTTGGACTGACAGACCCACGATAACTGATGTCTACAGTGCAGAAGCACGATTCTTTGCACAACCATTTAGAATAGCATATTGTAAAACCATTTCAAATTGTTAACTTCACTCGTGCCTATCTTGCTACCATCGTTATAAATCGCTCTTAGTACTAAAGGATCAGTCGTAAGCGACTCCGAGTGTCTCTCCGCAAACCCAACTGCTCTACGCTCGAACCAGGCAACCACACGGGATACCTGCGCTCCGAATATTTTCCAGACCCCACATTAAAATGACCTCAGATACGAGACTGCGTAGTTCACTCGTGCCTATCTGTCAGGCTTCTCCGAAGGAGTCCTTCGAACCAGCGTTGGCCAGCGCGTAAGGGAGACTTGTGCCTACCATGTTGTCAGTCTTGGACTGACTCCTCCAAATCATGTTAAACAAGTGCTGATACCTATACTCGTAAGTCTTAAGACTTACATGATTTTAGGTCCGAGTGTCTCTTCGCGCAAACCCAACGCTCAACACTCGAACCAGGCAACCAACGGGATACCTAACGCTTTGAATCAAACGAATATTTTCCAGACCCCACATTAAAAATGGCATACCCATTCTCCATCTTTTCAAATCGGATAACGTCGTCATTTTTTATTTTCTTTCCACTCTCAATCACGTCTTCGGCTTTAGATGCGGGCACATAAACTTTGGCTGTGCTTCCCACTGGAACTTCAATGTCCAACTTGAATGCATTGGCACTCTTCTTCCAGTTCACCCCTGCCCTACCGTTGGGGGTTTCATTAGCATAGGAAGCAAATGCAACATCGCCTGCTGGCTGAGGTTTGAAGACAATATTGCGATAGCCAGGTTGTGAAGGATCTGTATTCATTCCTGCAAGAACGCGATAGAACCACACGATACCGCCGCCAAACATAGGATGGTTTCGTGAACCCTCTCCGCTCCATTGCTCCCACGTTGTCGTAGCACCCTGTTCTATCCACCACCCGAAACTGGGTTGTGTTTTCTTATTCATAGCTTCGAATGCCAGGTCGTGAAGTCCATTTGCGGAAAGCACTTCAAAGAAAAACTGAGTACCAAATATTCCAGTGTCAAGGTTTCCGCCATTTGCTACAATGTCTGACTTCAAAGCAGCTACTACTCTTGGATATTGGTCGGCTGGAACTCCCATTCTTAGAGCAAAGATATTTCCGCCATAGGCACCGTATGTTCCTTTTTCCTTATCAAAATATTTCTTCTGGAAAGCAGCCTTTGATCGTTCAGCGAGCTTGCTGTATTCGTCGGCCTCACTGTTTTTTCCTAAGGCCTTCGCGGTCATCGACGTAATGTCAGCGCACCTCCAAAGGTAAAAAGTATGGACCATGTCATCCGGCGGCAATTTTTTAGCTGGCGCCCAGTCACCCAGATTCAGCCATTGCATTGGTTTTTGTGGATCAGGTGCCTGCGAAAACATGATCCCTTCTTCATTCGTCCAGGTTAGCATATATTTTATATAGCCCTTCATGCCTTCGTAGTTGTTCTTCAACATATCGATGTCTCCGTAGTGCTGATAAAATTCCCAAGGCATGATTTGCATCGCAGCACCCCAGGCAACTCCCCCGCCGCATCCGGGTTGCCAGGGGGCTCCGTTCGGAACATATCCGGTTTCCGGATTCTGCGCGCCGAGTATGTCCTGAATCCATTTGGTGTAGAATGCCCGGGCATCGAAGTTGTGCATTACGGTTATACACGCTACCTGTCCGTCGCCCGTATAGGGCGCCCGTTCGCGATGGGGACAATCGCTGGCAATTCCGCCATGCATATTGTCTGTTTGGCTCCTCCACCAGATTTTATTGATGTTGTTGAATAATGAATTTGATGTTTCGAATTTCGCAGTTGTTCTCACATTGGAGTAAACCGCTTGCGCCAATAGATTTTCAGGCTTCAATTCCCCAGGCCAATTTGAAATTTCCACTGTCCTGAATACAAACCACGTGAACCTTGCGGCATAAGATTCGGAACTACCCCCTTTTAACGTGTAGGAGTTGGCACCCATGTATGACTCGCAGATATACTTGATATCAATTTTACGTCCGGCTTCGCCCTGAACATTGATTAACTTTAACCATCCTGAAATCTCCTGACCAAAATCCACCTTGTATTTTCCGTCGGCCAGTCGCTCAATTTTTTGGGGTTTAAGTTCTTCCATCACCATATCCGTTGGCGACATGTGCGCCTTCATTTCACCTTCCGGTTTTTTTCTAAGGGCAACCTGCTCCCACTTCGAATCATCAAAACCAGGGGTACACCAGTCCGGCTTTTCCAATCTGGCGTCGTAATGTTCACCATCAAAGACCAGATCCATCACGATTGCACTTTTTGATGCTTTCCAGCTCTGGTCGCTGACAATAATTTCTTCAGTCCCATCGGTATAAGTAATGTATACCTGACCAACGAAGCGAGGTGATCCATAAGAATGCGTCCAGCTTATTGGAGCGTTGTAGAAGCCATTACCAAGTATTGCGCCTAATGCATTCTCCCCTTTTTTCAACATATCTTTAATATCATAACACAAATACATAACCCTGTATTCTCTGAAATTATCAGGCAGCGATATATAGTTTTTTTCCAATCCGGGCCGCTTCGCGTAAGCGGTTACGTTGGGTACCATTACATCGTCACCTACTTTCTTGCCATTCAGGTAAAGTTCAAAAAAGCCAAGACCAGTAACATAAGCACGTGCTGAGGCCACATCTTTACTTACGGAAAATGATTTTCGAAGAAGTGGAGCGGGCGGCGGTGCATGCTCGGGAACGCCAGCTTTCTCAGGTCCTCGGTGAGGAGGTTTTGGTAACGCTTCCTCACCTTGCCATGGCGCACCAATCCATTGTGCCTTCCATTCTTCGGACTTCAATAATCCCATACTCCATGACGCCGGTTCACTCCAGCCAGAAATCTTTCCTTTCTTGTCCCAGGTTCTCACCTGCCACCAGCAATCCTGTCGCGACGACAGCGCTTTGCCTCCATAATAATTATTCGTGGACTGACTCGACGTCACCTTGCCGCTTGACCACAGATCGGCCTGGCTATTCAGCAGATTCTCCTTTGAACTGGCAACTCTTATTTCCCAGGCGGTCTGAACTTGTCCTCGATCGCCTTCACTGGCAACATTCACCCAGGAAAGGCGCGGGTTGAGAACGTCAACGACGGGTGGATTTTCCAAATATTCACACCTTAAGGCAGTCGGGGCAATCTGGGCCTCAGCTACAACACTAAAAAATACTATTAGAGAATTTAGAATGAACGAAATTTTCATTGTGAGTAATTTTTGTTCCGTACAACCGAAAAAACTAAACTTTGATCAAACATCCTACTGATTGCTGTTCGATCTTTCTGTAGAAATTCCCATGGCTGGTGCAAGGTCTTCCCGCGAATGCGCGCGGTGAGGGAGACTTGTGCCTATCGTTGCACAGTCTTCTTTAAAGCAGTTCTTCGGACGACTGGCTAATAATTTAAAACGTATAGTCAGTCCGAAGGACTCCTTCGGAGAAGACCCCTTGCCTGGCGCAAGTCTTCCCGCGTTGGTTTGCGCGTGAGGGAGACTTGTGCCTATCATGTTGTCAGTCTTTCGACTGACCTCCCCGGCGTCATATCAACATAACTTCCAATACATTCTCCGGCAACTTAGCATAATTTCCTGCACTGCTGTAAAGATATTCTTCGGGATTTCTCACGATGCCAGCCACGACTGGATTTTTATGAATATAATCTAAGCGCTGATCCAACTTTTCGTTTGTGTTTAATTCGATCGGGTGACTATGCTGCTGCCAAAATTGATATCGCGTATTGTTAGGATTACTTCTTCCTGCTTTTTCAAAAAGCCACATCAGCAACTCTCTTCTGCTTTCTTCCGGGTTATTTCGAATAGCTTCTATTATTTTAAAGGACGTGAATTTCTTAATATCTCTTATCACATGTTCAAGTTGCTGTGGACCATGTCTTGCAATAATCATATGCACATGACTACTCATAAGACAATACGCATATACCTCTAGTCCTTTGTTCTTCTGGCAATAACGAATACTGTCAAGAAAGATATCTCGGTACTCAGCTCTGATAAAGACATCGAGCCACTGGATAGTAGTGAAGGTAACAAAATGGACAGCCTCCTGATCACGGATTTTGAACTTGCGACTCATAAAATTATAGCTAACGTTTAATGTAAATTTAAATGCAAGTCATAAGACTTGCAACATAGGAGGTCCAAGTCTCGCCATCGCGCATACCCACGTAGGAAGACTTGAACCAGGCACGAGGTCTTCCAGTGAAGGCTCGCGTTGAGGGAGATTTGTGCCTATCGGTGCACAGTTTCTCCAACGAGTCCTTCTGACAGACTGACTTTACCAAACTATGCCAATAATAAATTAAAACGCACGTCAGAAGACTTGCAACATGTCTCGCCAGCGCACATACCCACGTTGGAAGACTTGAACCAGCCACGGATCTTTGGGTGGGAATTTCTTTTGAATGAGAATTTCTCAATGTCTTTCGTCCTGGAGTCGTACGGTCATTTCCCTGATCACGACGTCCAGTTCGAGGGCCGATTCATACATGCGGTCGTTATATTCCTTTATTCGAAGTTCTGATGTTTCATTTGCCATAAGCATCGATAAACCGAGAATGCGGGCCAATGGTGCTCTTACGTTATGAGCGTTGGAGTAGGCATATTCAATTAACATCCTGCTTTGGGTTTCAATCTTTTTTGTCCTTTGAGTAACTTCCAACTCAAGAGATTCATTCATTCTTCGAATCTCCTTATTGGCTTTTGCTAAATCCTCTGACTGGGTCAAAATTTCTTCGTGCTTCTCAGAGATTTCCTTGTTAAGATTTTCCAACGTTTCAATGGATTGTTTCTTGTCGTGGTAGTATCGGTAGATAATAAAGCCGAGAATCGTTAACACCAGTAACAAAGCGCTTATAATCGAGATGATGATGGATTGTGATCTTATCTCCTGGTTCTTTAGTTCCAGTAGGCGATCTTTTTTTTCTGATTGATATATTTTTTCAAGTGCTGCCAGTTGTCCTGATCTTTCTGAATTGAAAATTTCTCCGTGTAACGCCAGGTACGCCTCATTGTAATGTAGGGCGGAATCATATTGCTTAAATTTCTTAAACATTTTGGATAAGTTCAGTCGGGCGCTCATCCTTCCATTGCTGTCATTGCCCTGATCGGCAAGTCGTATAGCCTCGTGGAGATAACTACTGGCTTTTTTCTCATCACCCATTTTGGAATATATTGTTCCTATAGTCTCATACATCTCAATGGCTGTGAACAGGTCTTTCTTCAAATCAACCAGCTTCATTGCCGAAAAACAAGAGTCCAACGCCTCGTCAAATTTCCCTTCCGATTCAAGGGCATTTGCGATTTTCATCAAAGCCCAACCCTCTTCCACCTTGAGATTGCTCTTAGCAAAAATCGTTTTTGCTTCCACAAACATTTTGGTGGCCTGCGCATTGTCATTCTTGCTCAAATAAATCGATCCTATTGAAATATGCGCCGTGCCAAAAGCGCGGGGCTCATCAACGTTTTGGAGGACTTCCATTGACTTCTGTGAGTATTCCAAGGCCTTATCAAAGTCTTTTTGATAAATAAAAAGCCGGGAAATATTGTTCAAGGTATGCGAGACATTGAGCTGATCGTTTTGCTCTTCGCGGATGCGCAACGCAGTGATAAAATAATCAAGTCCGCGTGTGTAGTCGCCTTGAATTGCGTGGCAAATACCAAGATTATTATAGCTCGCTGCGATCCCCTTTTGGTAGTCAATTGCCTCAGCGCGCTCAAGAGCTTCATGTGCAAGTTGTTCCGCGCTTTCCAACGAAAGTTGTGAATAGAGATGCGATAGCTTATTCATCAAATCGACCCTGGCCTCTTCGGTCGGAGCTTTCTCAAGTTCCTTTTGTAGCGACTCGGGCGTATCCACTTGCGCCTGGAGATTGGTGGTAAGCATCACCAGGAAAAGAAATTTTTTCATAGCTACATCGAGGGTTAATGGCTAATCCAAAGAATTATACGAAAAAAAAAGCGCCAAAATACAGGGATTATAGATGTCGACGCTGAAACGTAATTGGCAAAAATAGTCCTTTCTTTTGGTCGTTCGTAATTTTCAAAATGTTATTTCATTGGCAAAGTTAGCTCGTTTGAATTTCGATCTTGACCCCGTGGATGAGCTGGGGGAACTCTTTGCGCACCCTTGTGCCCTGGAGACTTTGTGGCTCTCAACCGAGACGAATAAATAACTTCCGCCTAGCACCCCGTGATTATTCTGTCCTGCAACCCGCTAAGATCTTATTTCGAAATAATTTATCATCATTCAAAATATCAAAAAAATCCTGAATGTATTTTTTCATCTTCGTGAATTCCTTAGCGTCGAAGTTAGGTTCGTAGCGAGTAAATACTTCAAATACGGATGGCATCGTTTCTATAAAATCCCTCCTGACAAATTGGGCTACATTTTCATCTCGGCAATAGCCGCGATACAACCGCTCCCGGACATTCTTGATTTGAAGCTCCGGATTAATTTCAGCATAGGGAGCATTAACGAAACCAGCCATATCAAAATCATAGGCAATGGGTACATTTTTCTTTCCGATTCGAATGGTTTTACTATTGTGTTGAAAAGAACTTGACCAATCCGTATTGGCAATCATGTATTCAAAAAAATCGAATCTTAAGGAACTGGTATCATTTATTTGATGAGGGTTTAAATTACTTTCAATCGCCTTACCATCGTAGCGCTTTGCGGCTGCGTCATCGTCTTCAATGAAAAACGCCATTACCTCATACGTTTTGCTTTGTTTCCCTCCCAGGTCGGTCACACTTCCGTTCAACAGCCTTGTGTGAAAGGTGTATGGTGTCAACGGTTCATACATCTGGTAACACATGTATTCCTTCAACAACAGGTCGTTATATTGTGGTCCGGTTCGGCAGGGAAGCACCAGCTTCAGATTCCTATTGCCTTGGAAAAGCGTTCCTTTGGCATCGTCTTTGTCAATTTTGATTCGTATCGGAATAAAAAAACAATTCTCTCTCCTGAACTTGCCACGCCCCCGTAAACCTATTTTTACGGAATCCCAGTTTTGTTTATCGCTACTGTAATATAACACCGAGGGAAAATAGACGGAGTCGCTGGTACTTTTTATAATTTCCTTAAATGAATATGCAAGCCGGATTGACAGGGCATCTTCAACTTGAAAAAGTTTTGGAGGAGTTGAATTCTGGGCTTCGGCGTCAATCCACATCAGCTCACTGCAGAAAAAGAGTATGGAAAACAACCGGAGCATTATCAGTAGAAATATATTTTTATGATTGCCTTTCCTTTACCAAAGTCGATATGCTCAACGATGATCTTTTGGATATCCAGCCCTGTTCGATCGCGTAATTCTGTAATTAGTTGGCCCTGCTGATCAGGCCTGATATTCTCAAGTGAATAGTACTCCACTGTTTTGGATTGTTGATTTCGAATCAAACGATTGCCATCTACAACATACACAGCTACAATGATCAAAACATTTAAGAGGATGATCTCAAGATATGTCCCTTTCATTACAGAGTTTATCAGCGCCAGCGCCATGATAATGAAAAGATAAGTCATATCTTTCATGGTAAGGGTTTCCGTTCGGAACCGTAATAACGAGAAGGCAGCAAGCAAACCAAAAGCGCTACCAATAGAATTGAATCCACCTGTCTTGTCCAGCATATACGCCAGCAGAAACACAATAAAATTTAGCAGGAAGAAAGTAAAGAATGAATCCTTTTTCTGATATGTATTGTAATAGACATAGCGGATCAAAACAATCATGGTTATTATATTGATCGTTAGCCGAAGAAGGAAATACAAGGTGAAGATTGAGGATTTATCCATAATTAAATATAGCAAATAAATTATCTTGTAAGGAGGGCTCACAAAATTTGATTACATTAGGTTAGAGCAAACTCAATTGTAGTAAATGGTTATGCGTTGTCATATTAGAAGTCGAGAGACTTTTTCATTGAAGGAAATTATTCTCCATCCCATTCAATGGTTGACACTTGTTTGTCTTTTTAACACAATGGTCAATGGCCAGGTGCCTAAGAATTCTCCGGAGGGTCTCTTCGACAGCGATGACGTCCTTAATCTTCGGTTTTCGGGGGAAGTCCGAGATTTGATGAAGGACAGATCCGACGATATGCAATATCACCCCATTACTTTGTCTTATCTGACCACAGACAGCGCTAAAGTGTCCATCCCAATAAGAGTGAAAACACGAGGACATTTTCGTAGAACGCAAGGTAATTGCAAATATCCTCCGCTCCTGCTGAACTTCTCTAAAGAAGAAACTCCAAAAAATTCAATTTTTGAAAACCAGGACAAATTAAAACTAGTCACGCCTTGTACCGAAGATAAATTTGTCGTCTATGAATATCTCGTCTATAAGCTTTTCAATTTAATTACGGAAAAAAGTTTTAAAGCGCGACTGGTCAACGTGATCTACGATGACGATGGAAAAGAATCAAGTCCCCAATACGGAATTCTCCTGGAAGAAGAGGATGCCATGGCCCGTCGAAATAATTCGATAATAATTGAAGATAAATTGATAAGGCCGGAGCAAACGAAACGGGATGATTTTTTAAAGGTGGCAGTGTTTGAATATCTGATTGCAAATACGGATTGGTCAGTCCAGTACTATCAAAACATAAAACTGATTGCTTCGGATACCATGAGCCTTCCTTCTACCGTTCCGTATGACTTTGACCATGCGGGTATTGTGGGCGTTTCCTATGCAAAGCCAGCACCGGAGCTATTGATGAAGTCAACAAGGGAACGACGATACCGGGGATTCTGCATGACGGACATGTCTTCGTTTGCCGAGACATTTGCTTTCTTTAATCAAAAGAAAGAAGAGATTTATAATGTGTATACGAAGTGCGCATTGCTTGACCGTGGTTACGTGAAGTCCACCGTGAAATTTCTGGATCAATTTTATTCCACTATTAACGACAAAAAATCCATCGAACGTGAGTTTGGATATCCATGTATTGAGGGCGGCACCGGCAATGTGGTTATTAAGGGATTGAAGAAATAGTTACAGCGATCCCATTTCCTTAGAATCTTTCCTTTTTTGTGAAATGTCTTTGACCAGTCTAAATAACAACCATTGAACCTTACCGTCAGATGACATGACGATGTCTTCCATTTGCCACGAAGTCACCTTGGACACAAAGTTTCCCAAAGAATCCAAGAATGACCTTATACCCGCCTACCGGCCTTGCTCTGCGCGCCGACGCTGAAGCTATGGCGCAAGCGTCCGACCGCGTGTGCTAAAGCTAAAGCGGTGGCGCAAGAGGCTACCAGCAGCCGATGCGGCAGGCCTTGAATCTGGTGCCTTAGTGGCAAAAATTGTGTCTTGTGCCGATCGCAAGCCCGAAAATCCATTGCAGCCAATAGGTTAGTAAAATTTTCCAACCAAAGAAATAGAAATTAATTATTGAGCGTTGCCGAATTAGGAGATGGTGTCACGGTGTTTCCATTCAAGGTATAGTTTTTATCAGGAAAGAGTTTTAGCGTGAATCCGTTGGGATAACTATTGTCGGGATCGGTGACTTGCAAATGACTAAGCTCTATCGTAACGCTGGCGCCTTCGTTCACACTCAAAGCGCGTACTTGCCCGGTAATTTTTGGCGCAACATTCTGCTTCTTGATGACGTCGATTTTTAAATCGAAGCGGTTGCTTTCGTTTTGACCGTCGTTCACGGTGACTGGAACTTTCAGGTTCCCTGAGAAATTAGGAGACGGTGTAACGGTGTTTCCATTCAAGGTATAGTTTTTATCAGGAAAGAGTTTTAGCGTGAAACCGTTGGGATAACTATTGTCGGGGTCGGTGACTTGCAGATGCCTGAGCTCGATTGTAATGCTCGCGCCTTCGTTCACGCTCAACGGCGCTTGCCCGGTAATTTTCGGCGCAACATTTTGCGCTCTTGATTACATCGATCTTTAAACTCAAAACGATTGCTTTCATTCTGACCGTCGTTCACCGTGACGGGTACTTTCAGGTCGCCTGAGAAATTCGGAGACGGCGTAACGGTGTTTCCATTCAACGTATAATTATTACCAGGGAAGAGTTTTAAGCGTGAAACCGTTGGGATAACTATTGTCGGGATCGGTCGCTTGTAAATGACTAAGTTTGACTGTAATGCTGGCGCCTTCATTCACGCTCAAAGGCGACTTGCCCGGTAATTTTCGGCGCAACGTTCTGCTCTCTTTATCACGTCGATTTTTAACTCAAAACGATTGCTTTCATTTTGCCCGTCGTTCACAGTCACGGGAACTTTCAGGTTGCCCGAGAAATTCGGAGACGGCGTCACGGTGTTTCCATTCAAGGTATAGTTCTTACCAGGGAAGAGTTTTAGCGTGAATCCGTCGGGATAACTATTATCAGGGTCGGTGACTTGCAAATGACTCAGGTCTACTGTAAGGCTTGCACCTTCGTTCACACTTAATGGCACTTGCCCGGTAATTTTTGGCGCTGACATTCTGCGCTTCGATCACTTCGATTTTTAAATCAAAACGATTGCTTTCATTTTGCCCGTCGTTCACAGTCACTGGAACTTTTAGGTTGCCCGAGAAATTCTGGAGACGGCGTCACGGTGTTTCCATTCAAACTATAGTTATTACCAGTGAAGAGTTTTAGCGTGAATCCATTGGGATAACTATTATCGGGATCGGTCACTTGCAGATGACTAAGGTCTACTGTTAAACTTGCTCCTCCGTTCACGCTTAGTGGCACTTGCCCTGTTATTTTTGGTGCTACGCTCTGCGACCCCGTGACGTCGATTTGAAGGTCGAACCGGTCACTATTGTTTTCCCCATCGTTCACGCGAACGCGAACAGACAATCTTCCTGCAAAACCATTATCGGGCGTCACAACATTGCCTTGCTCGGCGTAATTTTCCCCGGAATCGATCTCGAGCGTGAATCCTTCCGGATAAACTGGCGCGGCATCGGCATCGTTACATAGAGGGCCATTTTCAAATTTATGTGTCTTTTGAACAATTAAAGTCGTAACGCTTGGGTGGCACAACGCTTGTATGTATGACAATGGCTTTAATCTTAAGAGGGTTGGGAAATATCTCAACCCTTTTACATTTTCAGAAAAATTATGAGTTCTCCCATTGAAATGTAAACGATTCCAGTACATTTGAAGATCGTGCAATTTATGTCCGGTTGGTTGTTGAGCAGAGATTTTGGTGTAGTTTTTTCTACACTTTTGGTGACTAAGGCTACAATTCCACAATAGCATATTTTAATTTCGACATCCTCTCTGAGTGAACAAAAAAGGTATTTTCTGGACGAATTTTCAGGCGTTCGGAAGGTAATGCGGAATGCAAACGGTAAACCAGATACGCATTCGAATTCAAAATCAAATTATTTATTAAAAAATGAAAGTAATCATGATCACCGGCATGTCATTTGAGTCTAGTTGATGTGCGTGCTTTGGCAACAATCTCAAATGCCAATGTTGTAACGGAATCGGTATTCTAAACCTGGACTTTTGGACTTATTAACTTAATGAAGAAAAACTCAAAAATATACATCGCTGGACATCGAGGTCTGGTAGGGTCAGCTATATATCGTACTCTCGTAAAGGCAGGTCACACTAATTTTTGTCTCGCGACCTCTACGGAACTGGACTTACGTGATGCGAACGCTGTGGATAATTTTTTTATAGAACACCAGCCGGAATATGTCTTCCTCGCCGCAGCAAAAGTTGGGGGCATTTTAGCGAACAATACCTACCCTGTTGAATTCCTTCTCGAAAACATGAAGATCCAAAATAATGTGATCGAGACGTCATTCCGACACAATGTTGAAAAACTTCTATTTCTTGGATCGTCTTGTATTTATCCCAAACTTGCTCCCCAGCCGATCCAGGAAGCGAGCTTGCTGGCGGGGTATCTTGAACCTACGAATGAGGCCTATGCAATTGCCAAAATTGCCGGAATAAAACTGTGTCAGGCACATCACATTCAACACGGACGCCGTTTCATCTCAATCATGCCCACTAACTTATATGGCATAGGCGACAACTACCATCCCGAAAATTCACACGTACTACCTGCGTTGCTCCGTAGATTTCACGAAGCAAAAGAAAATAACGCAGATGAAGTTGCAATTTGGGGAACTGGCACGCCGCTGCGCGAATTCATGTTCGCCGACGACCTTGGCGCAGCATGTCTCTTCCTTATGGAACATTATGATGAACCTGACATAATAAATGTTGGCACTGGCGAAGAAATCACAATTTTAGACTTGGCCAAACTCATTGCAGATGTGGTTAAATTTAAAGGCAAGATCGCGTTTGACAGCACGAAGCCGGATGGCGCCCCGCGAAAATTAATAGATTCATCGCGTTTGCATAGTCTTGGCTTCTATCACCAGACCAGCTTGAAAGAAGGATTACGAGTCACCTTCCGGGATTTCCTGAAAAACGACTCAGTGCATGCAACACGGGTGGCGTAACTAATTGCCGCTCTGCAAGGGCACGGGACAAACCCGCGGCCTCATTGTTCTTAAATCCCCTACGGTCAATTTTTCAATTTTCATCACCAAGCGTTCAGGTGATGTTGATGTAGGCGATCGAATTTGAAAGATCCAAGGCCGCGTTATTTTCGCAGCGCGTCAACCCGCTTTTGTAGATCATCACTGGCTTCTAAAATTGCCCGCTCGAATGATTGACATTGCTTTCTTGCCACCAGGTCATAGCCAGAGAGCCCTAACTTAACACTGCATACCTTGCTCTCAATTGGCCCTTTAGGGTCAATTGTTAAGGTCATCTGCGCTTCTTTAATCTGCACGCTGTGCCGGTTTAATTTGTTAAGCGTGCTTTCAGCAAGACCTATCAGTTCGTCACTTGCGTGAAAGGAGAATGATTGAATTCTAATCTTCATATTGAGTTTTGAATTATTGTATTCGCTGTATGGATTTATTGATTTCAAAGCAAACGCTTTAATAGCCGGACGTTCTCAGGAAATTTGTTTTTGAAGGGGTTGTTTTAGGTTCCTCCTGGCGCAACCACTGTTTCAGTTTATGATGTTCGGCTGGTTCTAAATATTGGAATGTTTTACGATATTCTTTGCGGAAGAGCTTTCTGCTAAATTTCATTTTCCCCAGTATGATCTTACAATATTCTAGCATGCTCATATCACGCGATTTTTTCATTATTAAAGTGTATTAGTTGTGAGATTAGTCTACCGCAAGGGCCATGTTTTACCAGTGAAAGTAAATCCTCAATGGAAATCTTCTGGAAATAGCCTTACCTCCGGAATCGTCCGTTCAGATGGATGGCGAATTAATTCATTGTAGACCCGCTGATTCAGGGACTGAACAGCGGTGCCACTCGCTGTATCCGATGACATAAAATAGACGATCTTTTCCACGTTTGTTAAATAAAGTAATGACAGACACATGGGACAAGGCTGAGCACTTGAATACAGTACACATCCGTTCAGCGACGTCGTACCCAAGTGACTATGCGCATCGCTAACGGCCTGCACCTCGGCATGCGCTATCGGATCGCCGAGCGGACCCTTTCCCCTCCCAATTATTTTCCCGTTTTTTACGATGACACTACCCGAAGAACTTGCATGCCCTTCTTTCAGATCAGCATCATCTTCATTTATTATCATATTCATAAAAGCAAAATCTTTCTCCGTTAGACCTTTTCTCAATTGCATCGCTTTTTTCTGCAATGCACGCTGCTGTTTGGAGTCTGTTTTTACAACGAGCGTAGCGTACGATCCATAAAATAGAAATAGCAACAATATGATAAATTTGATTTCTGCCTTCATAATGAAAAGTCGCCCACTGCCTCCGGCTGATAGATTACCTCTAAAATTTCAAACTCACCCATTCCCTTTGGTGTACTCCACGAAACGATGTCGCCAACCTTTCGGCCAAGCAAGGCAACACCTATCGATGAGAATACCGATATTTTTCTTTCGCGGTTGTC
Organism: uncultured Bacteroidota bacterium; assembly: GCA_963813425.1. GTDB lineage: Bacteria > Bacteroidota > Bacteroidia > Cytophagales > Cyclobacteriaceae > Chryseolinea. The sequence continues at coordinate 66,868 of CAWEZB010000007.1, read as the reverse complement.
AGCATCCTGAGGATAGGTTATTGTAACGTCCGCTTCTCGCTCGTTTAAAATATCTTTCAATAGAATTCTTGAATTCATGGTAACTACATCGCTTGAAATGTTGGTCTGCGGGAGCATTTTAGCATTCACCAGCCCATTGTAGAGATTCGAGATGATATCTGGCATTTTTCCAGTTAATGAGGCAAATTCTATTAAGCCTAATAATCGCTGATAATCATTAATCGTTATTACCATTTTCCTTTCCATGACAGTAGATTTCATCAGGACTTGGCATTATCCGTGCCAGACAAATGCAGCTTTGAAGCGCAGTAGGTAGTCGATTGGTAATTCGTATTGGTTAAGAAATACCCAGTGGGTAGAATCTCCCCATCGGCGCACATTTTTCGAAGCACCAAAAGGGCTTAATCGTCTTGCCTTTTTATATCTTTGCAAGATGAATAGCGCTGACATAAAACTCAAGGAAAGAGTAAAGGAACTGAAATGCCTTTACGACCTATCAAGAATTGCGTTGAAGGCAGGCAATGATGTCAGCATTATTTTAAACAAGACATTAGAAATACTTCCGCATGCCATGCAGTTTCCGAAACTTGCGGAAGTTAGTATTACTGAGGGGAAAAGAATTTATACAACGAAGGATTTTGAAAAATGTAAGTTCTTTATATCATCGACTATAGGCATCGGCAAAAAAAAGGATGGCACTATTAGAGTGGGGTATAAACCTTCCTCAAAAAAAACAGACAATAAAAATCTATTCCTGATAGAAGAGAAGAACTTGGTCAAGATGGTCGCAAGAGAGTTGTCACTATTTATTAAACGTGCAAATGTAGAAGAGAATAATAAAAAATTAGAAATGCAGTTGCAGCATTCCAAACGGCTGGCTTTTGTTGGTGAATTATCAGCAGGGATCGCTCACGAATTAAATGAACCGCTGGGAAGGATACTTGGGTTCGCACAGCTCATTAAAAAGACTGGTGGTTTAAACGAACAACAGGATAGTGATATTGACAGAATTGTCAAAGCTTCCCTTTACACCAGGGAGATTATCAAAAAGCTGATGATCTTTTCCAGGCAGATGCCGCGGCAGATTAGTCCGGTTAATCTCAATCGCATAGTGTCAAACATCTTGTATTTTATTGATGTACGTTATCAAAGTCGGGGAATTACAATAGTGGAGCAGGTTGATCAACATTTACCAGATATTCAGGCCGATTCGGTCCAATTAAGTCAGGTATTGGTAAACTTAATTACCAATGCTATTCATGCCATGGAAGGTGGTGGTAAAATAACGGTAGCTACGAAACGCAAGAACGGTCACGTAAGCCTTATTGTAAGTGATACCGGAAGCGGGATGTCACACGAAGTGAAAAAAAGAATTTTCGAACCATTCTTTACGACTAAACCGGTGGGTCAAGGAACAGGTTTAGGGCTTTCAGTTGTCCAGGGTATAATAGAAGAACACAAAGGAAAAATACTGGTCAGTAGCGTTCCTGGCAAAGGATCAAAATTTGAAATCGTTTTACCGCTGAAGCAGGGAAAGAAATGAATATGAAGACGAAACAATTTACGCAGATCAATGTGTTGGTGGTTGACGATTCACCTGAAAGTATTGAGCTCATCAAGCGAAATCTTCAATCTAAGGGTTATCAAATTTATGCTGCTAATAATGTACAATCCGCCATTCAGGTTTTAGCATCGGTAAATATTGATCTGCTAATAACAGATTTAAAAATGCCTGGCGAAAATGGGATTGAATTGATACGTCACGCTTCAGAAAACTATAAAGGAATTGGAATTCTTGTGGTCACAGGATTCCCTTCTATACAAGGCGCTATTGAATCTATTAAAATTGGAGCAGAGGAATATTTGGTGAAATCGTTCACAGATGACGAATTGTTTGCATCCGTAGAAAGAGTGCTGAATAAGACAAAGAGAACCAGTGGAAAATCCGACAATTCTCCGCCGCAGAATTTCGGCATTATCGGAGATTCAGATGGTATGAAAAACGTTTTTAATACCATTAACAAAGCAAGATTAACAAATGCGACGGTTCTAATTTATGGAGAAAGTGGCACAGGAAAGGAATTGGTAGCAAGGGCCCTCCACTATGCAGGTTCAGTTTCGGCTGCACCATTTGTGCCGGTTAACTGTGGTGGCATCCCAGATGCTTTGTTGGAGAGCGAATTATTTGGCTATGTCAGGGGAGCGTTTACCGGCGCAACTGAAACACGTGCCGGGTTTTTCCAAACTGCAGACGGAGGAACCATCTTTCTCGACGAAATTAGCAATACCAGTTTGGCTATGCAGGCAAAGCTTTTACGCGTGCTTCAGGAGAAAGAATTTTACATGGTTGGATCAAAGAAGACACTCAAGGTGAATGTGCGAGTGGTGGCTGCCACAAATGTTGACCTCATGCAAATGGTAAAAAAAGGACTGTTTCGGGAGGATTTGTATTATCGTTTGAATATCATAACAATAGATCTACCGCCATTACGCGAACGAGGAGAGGATATACCGCGATTGATCAATTTCTTTCTTGCAAAATATCTCAAAGAGCTGGCAAAGCCTTCCATGAAGTTCACGAATAAAGCAATGCAGGCGTTAAAGGAGTATGCGTGGCCTGGTAATGTGAGGGAACTCCAAAACCTTGTACACCGGCTGGCGATCATGTGCGAGGATAGTACCATCGATATACCCGATCTCCCGGAGTCATTTCGTTTTTCAGTCAGACGAGGCAAAGGACTTGGTCGAAAACTTGAGGATGTGGAGCGCGAATATATTCTGGATGCACTCGCGGCTAATAAGAATAACATTTCTCAAACCGCCATCAGTTTGGGCATAGATCGCAAAACGCTTAGGGATAAGCTAAAAAAGTTTAAGGCATTCACTTAGTGGGGCAAAAGGTACCACTGATGAAAATCTCACCACCACCTTCAAAAAAATTGTTGGGAGATGACCTCTAAATAACGAAAGATGATGGTATGCATTTTGGATGAACGTTTCTGACGGAACATCTATGCAGCCATTAGCACTGATTGAGGATTTACTACAAAATGAACTGAGAGGGCTTTGTACCACCTGCGACCTTGCAAGCAAATGCTTCTATCGAAAAGGAACAAATAAAATAATTATTCAATGTGAGCTTTATCAATTGGGTGAAGTTCCAGGTGTTCCGCAGGAGGCTTCTGGGCAACGGAGTCTCTGTACGAGCTGTTCCAAAGCTGAAACCTGTCGACTTCCGGGAAGACACATGGGGATTTGGCGTTGCGAAGTGTATGAATAGAAGTTATTAACCCGACGAGATATGTTTGAGACATTTTTTGGCAAAAACAAAATTCTCCCTAAGGAAGGGAAATGGAAGGAATATAATAAACATGCCATCCTGATTGCTGAGGGGAACTACCTGCATGATAATAAACACGGCCATTGGCAAGAATTCTATGATACTGGCGAATTAATGTTCGAAGAGCATTATGAACATGGCATTCAGCATGGACTGTTTTCAAGCTACCATCGGAATGGAAATTTACTAAGTCAGGGTATGTTTCTATGGGGAAGCCGTGAGGGATATTTCAAAGTGTTTGATGAAGACGGTAATCACGTCAAATCAATGTTATTTTTTGAAAACAAGTTGATAGAAGAAATTGATAAAACAAGAAAGATCGTTGTCGCCGAATGCGGAAAATCCGAGGGTTGATTACCTGCTGATATTTATAATATTGATATACTGGTTGTGCGTGATTTTCTTGTGAAGAGCAAAATGTGCTCAGGAATTTAGTCGTTCTTACTCACTTGCGTACTTGCCGGCTTCTTTTGTAAAGTATTTGTCTCGCCTTGTTTCTTCGTCACATCTGGTATACTTTTTAATTCCTTCCTGGATTTACGTACAGATGCTACCATAGACACGCCCAGAATCACCGCAATCACCAGCAGGGAAATTTCGACGGGAATTTTAAACACCTGCGCCAAGGCCATTTTAGAACCAACGAAAACAAGGATTAATGCCAATCCATACTTTAGGTATTTGAAATATTTCTCGATGCCCGCAAGCGCAAAGTACAACGAGCGTAATCCGAGCATAGCAAATACATTTGACGTATACACAATGAAGGGTTCTTCCGATATGGCAAGAATTGCAGGAATCGAATCCACCGCGAAAATTAAGTCGGTCGCTTCGATAACGACCAACGCCAGAAACAATGGCGTGGCCCAAAGCGCTCCCTCCACCCTTGTAAAAAATTTGTCCCCAACATAGTCCTTTGTCACTGGAATGATTTTCCGGACCATCCGCACGAAAAAGTTTTTTTCGGGATCAATTTTCGTATCGTTCGAAAACAGCATACGAATACCCGTGATGATTAAAAAAGCGCCAAAGATATAAATCAACCAGTGAAAACGATGGATAAGTTCAATCCCTGCAAAAATGAAAATTGCACGCATTACCAACGCGCCAAGGATGCCAAGGAAAAGAACTTTATGCTGATATGAAGATGGAACGTGGAAGTATGAAAAGATGAGAATAATAACAAAGATGTTATCGACGCTGAGTGATTTCTCGATGAGGTAGCCCGTCAAGAACTGTACTGCGAATTCCTCGTCGAAGTAATAATATATAAAAACGTTAAAAGCCAGGGCGAGCGTGATCCAAACTCCAGTCCATGTCAGCGCTTCTTTCAGAGAAACCTCATGCGTTTTGCGATGGAAAACGCCAAGATCGAGGGCAAGCATGATCAGAACAAACGCATTAAATCCAACCCACAACATTGGAGAGTCATTCATAGCTTTCTATTTACCAAAAGTTAATATTTTGACGCTTGTCCTTTCACAATTGACTTGGCTTTAGGATTGCCTCATCATCTTCTTTCTCATATTTCGTGCCCCATTTTACAACTATAATATTCATTTTTTGAATAGTGTTTTATCTAAAATGAATTTTATTAAAATACTTTTAATGGAGTCTTAGTCGCTTATCAACCTCGGAATGAGCTGTAGTCCGGCAAGATTGTATCGTCGCCCATTCAGGACATTAAACGATCATTGGTCTTTGATTATAAATAAATATCGAACTGACCATTTAGAACATTTTCAATCTTTTGAAGGGAAATAATTCTACTTGTACTTGCATTACGCGCAAAATCATTTTGTAAATTTTTATCGCCTTTAAAATAGATTTGGGAGGTTAGCTCCTGAAATCCCTCTGCGCGCACTTTAATATGAATGTGCCTTGGCCGGGATCCATATGAAGGTGGAAAAATTGTTGTAAAAGAGTATTTCCCGGTCTTGTCTGACTTGACAACGCCGCGGCATTTAAAGCCATCATTATCATAATGACCTTTAGTATCACAATGCCATATGTCAACTACGGCACCCGAAACCGGTGTGCTACAATCCGATGACTTAACAACTAGCCCTTGAATTGTCAGCAGTTCGCCCTCCCTTTCAATAACCGTTCGCAAAGGTGCTCCGCCTTTGTAAAAGGGACCTTCCTGATCACTTTGCGTTTTGCATACCTCTGACAGCGGACTCCTTGATTTTCCGAAAACCTTGGCCAGGGGAAGTAAAAGCATCGAACCGAGAAATGAATACCTTTTCATAGCAAAATGAACTTGTTCATTGGTACCGGTTGGTATTATTCAATGTAACCAAAAATCGGGTAATTACGCTCAAAGTTTATAGGAGCGGTTGTTAGTACGTCGCGACAAAGATTTTTTTTGTGAAAGAATTTGATACCGCCTGGAGGTAGGTCATTGTCCCTAAAAAAATTAGAGAAACTCACTCATCAATTCGCAAGCTCAGAATAGTAACCAAGGATTTTAATCAAATCACTTTTTCGTTTAAAGCTCAACTTGTTTTCCTTCGCATAACTGACGAGCTTCTTGTTGTTATTTGCACCTATGAATTCTTCCAGCAAATCGTCATCGATCATTTTATTTTTTGTTTTTGAAATATCGTAAAACACACCATCCACCTCTTTTTCAATGATCTGAACATAGGGCCTTATCACAGCTTTTGTGTCCATGAAATAAATCGTTTCGGTCTGCGACATTTCGGTGATCGTTCCCCAGGTTTGTCCTCGCGCAACAGCGCCTGTAATTGGACTAATTCCCGCCGGGGATGAAACCGAATTATGTTCAATTTCAAGGGGGTCGACTTTTGAAAGGACAGCAAAACTTTCAAACTCTTTAATCACTTCAAAAAATAACGGCCTTTTAATATTGTTTTGCGAATCCTCGTAGGGAAAGGAATAGAATATCCTTTGTCTTTTCATTCCCTCATCGAAAAATTCGAACCCTGCAACGTTGCGAGCAGTAAAAGCTCTCGTATCACCGCCATTTTGAAACGACAAGATTCCATTCTTATCACTGTATTTTAAAAGACCCTTCAACTCGCTGCCGTCATTGGTCATTATACTGCCACTACTCCATTCAATACTCAATGGAAGGGCCGATTCAATTAATGCATCCTGGCTAACCGCGTCCGTTGCCGCAACTAATGAAATGACGGTTATTCCAATCACATACCAATTCGACGCCGTTCTGTAAAATTTATTCATCTTATTCAATTGCGATACATTCAATTTCTTTTTTAACAAAGTGTGTGCGTGTTTTTAACTCTCATCACCATGTATGAGGTGGTATTTTCGAAAGAATACAGTACTATCAGCCTGTTTATAAAAACAGCTGCTAAATTCGTTTACAATCTCGTTTATTGAATCTTTATCCCCGCCATTTACATTTTCGACAACCAAACAACGTCAATGTATACTCATGGAATCGAGAGGAAGGTCACATTGACTCGTTTGTACCCAAACATAGCTGAATTTTTCTATACTCCAAATCGAGAAATAAAGGAAATATTTTCCTGCTTACATCTTGCAGCAACGAGAAAATCTGTTTTATGGAAAAAACGCACTTTAGGCGTCAGAAAATAAGAAATTCAAATGTGTCGCTACTAAAAAAATGTCAAATCATTTGTATTCGTCATTCAAGGCAGTTCACGGATCTTGACATTTCTATAAAAAACTTCGGCATATTCTGATTGTAACAGTATCCTTCCGCCAACCAGACTTGCATTTTCCCCATAATTAACAACGACACCATTGACCACATGAACACATTTGCCATTGAAGGAAATAACTTCGACTGTATTCCATTCGCCTTTGGGTTTTTCAGCATCCTTCATCTTCACAATTTGCGAATGTTTCAAGGGGATGTTTTGTTTTCCATTAACAATTATTGTGCTGTTTCCCAATAACCAGAAATCGCCGGTGTCTCCCTCCTGCACCTGACATTCAACCGATGCAGGCCATATATGGTCGGGCTCGTCATCTGGAATATTGTAGCATATTCCACTGTCGCGTTTGCCGGCTTCGCGCGGTGGCCATCTCTTGTCACCCCATTTAAAATCCACTACAAAATGAAAGTTGCCATAACTTTTGTCGTTCATCAAGTACCCCACCTCTTTTCCCAAAATATGAACGCTACCATCTGGTTCAGTAACAAAAATTTTCTCAGGATCAACGTTTTTTCCTTTCGTTCGCAACCATGTATACCAACCGTTAAAATCTTTGCCATTAAAAAGTGTTTCGAATTTTTCCTGCATAAAAACAGGTTTGACATTCTTCAAAAGGAAAACATAGTCGTTGTAATCACCATTAGCGGCTTCCTCAATACAAACAAGATAGGTGTTCTCCTGCCGCACGCCTCCCGCAGAAGTAACAGGGTAGATCCGCGTCGCGTGCCTGGCGTGCGTCGGATAAAACAAAATATTCCATATATCCTCCGAGAACGCTGTATGACTGGGACTAATTGCATAGAGTCCAAACACATCATTACCTGGATCGAAAATGCTTTGCCCGTCTGAAAGACGCGGAAATAAAGTCTGATGCTCAGGAAATTTGTCAGCCTTGGCCAGGATCCCAATTTGTTTTTGATCGGGATGTCCATCTGACACTTTGTAATATCCAAAGTTCAGTGGGAAGTCCGGCGAATATCTGGCAACCGGGACCATTTCAACCTGGCCCGGACTGGCCTTGGTAAATAGTGCAGATGCAAGCTCCTCACCTTGCAGTTCAGGTCTCAGATGATTTGCCAATGTTTGCCAGCCCAAATTGATCTTGTACCCCAGGGCATCCGTGATTTGGGCAAGGGGTGCCTCATTTTCACCCTCCAGCGCTTTTGTGCTAAGTCCCGTAAGATTTATTTTCACTTTTTTGAAGGTGGCTGTAGCACGAGCGATACCTGTAAACGTAGCCGCCGGTTCAAACACGATCACAATATTCTCAGGTTTGTTTTCCGTTAGCTTTTTAGGATATGAAATTATCTTAAAATATGCTGCCTGATCCCCACTCATTTTGAAAGGGCCGATATTTACAGTTCCCTTTACGGAAAGGACCTGAATAGAATCAGGTCTGCTTGTTTGTCCTTTGATCGCGGAAAAAATCGCCTCCGACTTGGCCAAAGAAATTTGTTGTGCGGTTGACGATGCGCTCATTACAAGCGGAAGAATGACTAGTAAATATTTCGAAAGAGACATAATTTTTTTTTAATGTACATTTGGTCGCTGGCCGAACTTTTTGTGTCAGATCACCAGGGCATCATATCTATCAAAAAGGATCACAAAAGAAAATTCAAGCGACTACATTATAAATTGTGACTGGCTTTTCTTTATTCTTCAACAACACTTCGTTGACTTTAACACAATGAAACGACGCGCTTATTTTGTTGAAGCATGATTCACTAATAATAATTTGACCCGGCGCCGCGATGGACTGAAATCTCTGTGCAGTGTTTACGGTATCTCCGATGACGGTGTAATCGAGTCTCCTTAATGTGACCGATCCAATGTTACCAGACACCATTTCACCACTGTTGATTCCAATGGCCACCTGGGGATTAAAACTGTAGGCATCTGGCAGCGTCGAAATTTTAGCGCGAACAGCGAGGCAAGCGTCCAATGCTCTGTCGAGGTGATAGTCCCCACGGAATACTGCCATAACAGCATCGCCGATAAATTTATCGATATAGCCACCCTGGTTAATAATTTCCTTCACGATGATATCAAAATAATTATTCAAAAGTTTGACCACTGTATCGGGGCTTTCTTTTTCACTAATGGAAGTAAAACCACAAATGTCAATAAACGCTACTGTTGCATCCAGCGTTTCATTTGCCATGAGTGACGATTCGTACTCGCGACTGCCCATGAACTTGAGTACCGCTCCGTCTACGTACATCTTGAGAATGTTATTTTCTTTAACGGCTTTTAATGTTTCACGGATCTGTTCTACATACTTCATTGTTTTTTGAATGGTTATTTGCAGATCGTCAAAGCTGATGGGCTTGGTAATAAAATCAAATGCCCCGCGGTTCATCGCCGTACGAATGTTATGCATATCGCCATAGGCGGAAACAATAACGGATTTTATCAACGGGCATTGCTCGTTTAAGCGGGATAGCAACGTAAGTCCATCCATTTCAGGCATGTTGATATCACTCAGTACAATATCAATATCCGGATGGGATTTCAATTTATCCAGCGCATCATTGCCATTAACTGCAAACACGAATTCATACTCACTGTTCCCGGATTTTCTGGCGAAATTTCTGCCTGATCAGCACCTCAAAGTCGGCCTCATCATCGGCCACAAGGATCTTCGTCATTAGTTAGGGAGATTAAGTTTTTGCTTCAATTCAATAAAGTTAACAGGCTTGGTCAAAAAATCATCAGCACCCAATTGTTTTGCCATTCTAAAGTTCTCTGCATCACCATAGGCCGTTATCATCATCACGACCGGAGGTGGCGTAATAAATTTCTTCTTGATTCGGTCGAGTAGCTCAAGTCCACTCATTCCCGGCATATTGATATCCGATAAGATAAGCACCGCTTCATGCTCCAGCTTTTTTAAATGCTCCAGGGCTTCTTCCCCGGAAAAAGCAAAAACAAATTCTACAAGACTGCTTTTTGTTTCCCTTCTGAAGCGCTGTTCAAAAAGTGCCTGGGTGTCTTTCTCATCGTCGACTACTAAAATTTTCATAGCTATCTATTTAGTAAAGGTAATATAATTATAAGTTCGGTTCCTTTGCCTTCTATCGGATTCGACTTTTAATTCGCCACCATGCCCTTTAGTCACAATATCATAGCTAAGGGATAGTCCCAAGCCTGTTCCCTGCCCTGTTGGTTTTGTGGTGAAGAAGGGCTGAAAGATTTTGTCCTTCACTGAATCCGGAATTCCATTCCCATTATCCTTAATGATGATCTGAATTTTTCCCCGTCCGAGGGGATCATCCGGGCGGGCACTTAATTTTTTTGTGATTACGGTAACGGTTGGCTCATAGTTTTCATGCGCCAGGTTTTTCTTCTTCTCAGTTACTGCATAAAAGCGTTGTTGATCAAATTCAAAATCACCCTGCCAATATCCTGCGGTATTACATTTATTTTTTCTAAAGTTGGATCAAAGATTGGTTTCAAACTTGGCATTGAATGATTTGTCTTTAGCACGAAGACCGTGATAAGACAGACGAAGATATTCATCGCATAATGCATTGATATCGGTGGGTTCTTTTGTTCCACTGCTCGTGCGACTGTGTTGCAGCATTCCTTTTACGATGGCATCGGCACGCTTGCCATGGTGATTTATCTTTTTCTGATTTTCTATTGCGTCGTTCGCTAAGGCGATAGCATCATCCATTTTACCTTTGCTTAATTCGTCTTTCAATTCGGAAAGTAATTCTTCATTGACTTCCGAAAAATTATTCACAAAGTTTAGTGGGTTTTGAATTTCATGGGCGATGCCTGCAGTAAGTTCGCCCAGTGAAGCCATTTTTTCTGATTGGATGAGTTGGGACTGCGTAGACTTTAAATGGTCAAGGGTTGCTTCTAAAACTTTATTTGTTCTTTGTTTCTGCCGGTTGTTGCGATAAAGGATGAAGGCGATAATTAAAAAAAGGCCCAACCCTGTCAACAGACCGTATTGTTTTAATTGGTTTTGATAGGCCGCCTTTGCCAATTCGATTTCTTTCTGTCTGGCTTCTTCATTGCTAATGAGACTTTGAATTGTCTGTATATTTCCCGCTCCAAATAAACTGTCCTTTGCTGCTGCGGCTATTTTATAATAATGAAGGGCCACTTTGGGATCAATTGAATCATAGAGTTCGGATAATATAGTGCTTGAAAATAAGATACCCTTTTTGTAAGAAGCCCTTTGTCCATACTCAACACCTTTTTTAGCATACGCTATACTTGAATCAGTCTCATTCAGCCGCCTGAACATTCCAGCGGCATCGGCATGAATGAATGAGATGGTGCGAAAGTCATTCAACTTAAGCCCGGCCTGGATTCCCTTGTTATAATAATGCAAAGCAAGCTCCTTGTTTCCTTTTTTTGCATAGATATTTCCAAATACCCGGTTGACTTCAGGATATAAATCCTCTATATAATTCTTTCCTGCTTCGGCTTTTTGTATGTGAAATAAAGCTGAATCGAGTTTGTCCATGTATTCATAGGTCATGCCTAAATTCATGTGTTCAATGGCGATACCCCTCTCGTATTGTACAGACTCGTGCTTATGCAATGCCCGGTATAAATAAGTAAGAGCTACAGAATAATTTCTCAGATCCATGTAGACAAGTCCGACGCGACGCAAACCAAATGCTAATTCATTAACGTAATTATTTTCTTCCGCTATTTGTAAAGCCTGGATTTCTAATTCCAATGCCCCGGGCAAATCACCCTTTTCCCTCATGGCCAGACCAATATTGCTGAGTGCAAGCGCCTCGCCTCTTTGAAATTTAATTTGCTTTGCCAGGGCCAATGCCTTTTGGCCATAGATAATAGAAGAATCGGGATTTGAATTTCGAAACTGCAAGCCTAATTCAGCAATGGTCAACACGCGAGTGGTATCTTCCTGCGCAAGACGCAGCAAATATTTTAGACTGTCAGTCAGCTTATTTTGTGCAAAGCCAACCGTAGTCGCGATGAAAAGTAAAATCAATAATGTAAATCTCTTCATTGCTTTCTTTAACCAGGTAATTGAATAATGAACTTTGAACCTTCATTCTCTTTGGTTTCTACCTTCAGTTCACCACCATGTGCTTTTACAATATCATAACTCAAGGACTAAACCTAAGCCCGTCCCCTGGCCCGTGGGCTTGGTGGTGAAGAAAGGCTGAAAGATTTTATCGAGTACTTTTTGTGGAATACCGTTACCGTTATCCCTTACTGTTATCTCAACCTGATCAGTCCCGTTGCTTCGTACTTACAGAAACTGTTGGTTCATAGCCGTCAAGGTTGGCGTTTCTTTTTTCGGTCACAGCATAAAAGGCATTATTGATCAGATTCAAAATCACACGGCCAATATCCTGTGGTATTACATTAATTTTTTCCAATGTTGAATCAAAGTCTGTTTCGAATTTGGCGTTGAAGGTTTTGTCTTTGGCGCGAAGTCCATGATAGCTCAGACGCAGGTATTCATCGCATAGTACATTGATGTCTGTCAGTTCTTTTTGGCCACTGCTGCTCCGACTGTGTTGAAGCATGCTTTTCACAATGCCATCCGCACGCTTACCGTGATGATTAATCTTTCTCAAGATTTTGCTTTACGTCATTGCAATAACTTTTGCTTCGTCAAAATTCCCTTTCTTTACTTCCTCCACCATTTCGTCAATCAGCTCATTGCTTACCTCGGAAAAATTATTTACAAAGTTTAACGGGTTCTGAATCTCGTGCGCGATGCCGGCGGTGAGCTCACCAAGTGAGGCCATCTTTTCCGCTTGTACTAATTGTTGCTGCGTTTGCTTCAGTTCTACTAACGCTTGATCTACCTGCTGCTTTGGCGGCTTCCAGTTTGTTAAAGTCCTCATAGCGTGCATAGGCTGTAGAGAATGCCTCGGCCAGCGATTGCAGCAAATGTATATCGTCCTGTTGAAGGCGAGTGGTGTTACCAACATACAACATGCCTTGCAAGAATGGGAGGAAGTGAAGGTGTATGCCCTCCGTGGGCAATGTATTCAGGTATTGATCACGACTAACAATCGAACCCTGCTTCATTAAAATATCGGCCAATTCGGCAAATTCTATTTCACCCCAATGAGTAACGTAGACTAATCTATCATGCCAATGCCTTATCGCTTCCTTCAGGTTACTCACTGAATAGTCTAATTGAAATGCAGCAATTGCTTTTCCATCTGGCGTCGAAAGGAAAGTGTGAACCAACTGATGCTTGTCGTCCATGATAAACACACCGCACCGAACAAAGGAAATTCCGAGAATCGATAAGTTCATTCCAAATCAGCGGCGTGATACGATCCAAATCCTGCTTGGTGCGCATCGAGGCAATTTCAGCCCGCACGCGGTCTATGGTAGCTTGCTTCACTGCTTCCTTTGCACGGAACTCCGCGTCCTTTAAATCTTTATATCGCTTGATAGGTAAGGCTAAGAACAGATCGTAAACCTTCTATAAATTTTAAGTTCATCTTCAGCAAGTTCCTTTTCGGTCCACGCATATACGCCGCCTTCCGGGACAGGAAAAAAAGTAACCAAACTGTACGGCGTCATTCGGATACTCCGGAAAGGAGATTTGTGGTCGAATCAATTGATAATATTCTTTTATCTCATTTCCCCGAAGGACGGGATGATACTCGCATTGCAAAATCCAACTGTCGAATATTCCTTCCAAAACCGGATGTCCTTCCATTTTTAATTTGCCAATAACTCTCAACAGAATCACCCTTGCTCGGTCGTATTCACGGTGGAGAGCTCAGCCATTCGCGTTTCTTTGTCGAGCAAACCCACCCCACATCTTCGCGGCGTTATACTGAATGATTCCAATTCGCGATAAAAAATACCAATGGTTGCAGCCAGGTCTTCCGAGCTGTGCATGGCCATGGCCTTGCCCCGCACGCGTTCCAGAGATGCTTCAATTTTTGCCTCTCGCGCCTGTTCCTCGGTCCTTTTCAGATCGAAAAAGCGCGTCACGGCAAGACCAAAAACGACGGCCGCACGCCTTTGAAGTTCCCGTGCTTCAACCGAGGGTTGCTGATTAGAAATCATCAACAATGCGCCGCCCGAAAATTTAGAAAAATGATAATAAAGAATTTCAGGGAAGATAAGTTGACCCTCCTGATCGTATTCAACAACGGCAGGCGCTACTACTTCCAGAACTTTGTACCACTCTTTAATTTTTTCTCCCGTGGAGACGATGGTGTATTCATTGTCCGCGGATCTATACTTCTCCACGACCTCTTTTGACCATTCGCTTGATTCCCAAGGCACCGTTGCAACACCACTAATAATTTTTCCAGACGAAAGGTTTGGAGGACGATAGGCGTACCAGGCTTCGAACGTGTTGGAGTTATCCTGATATAAGTGAACGATGGAAGACTCCAGTTCAGGCTGTCCCAGCAGGCCCATCTGCTCACGCAATACATTCGCAACGTCAATTAAATCACCTGAGGAGTGCATGGCTAAAGCGCGAGACCGAATACGTTCCAACGCTGCCTCTATCTGCGCTTCACGGGTCTGAGCTTCTGCTTTTTGCAGATCAAGGAAGCGTGTGTAAGTCTGACCAAACACGCCGGCAAACCGACTAAAAATCCGTGAGGCGTCCTCGGCAATCGGTTCTGCCGTAAAAGCAAAAATGGAGCCTTCGCGAAAATGAAAATCGCTGTGTATTTCTTTTGCGGGCAAAGCGTCAATATCAATACGGTAACGATAACTTTTAGAATCATTAATGGCCCGGTAATAATTTTTCATATCCTCACCCGCCAATTCGTACGAAAAAAAGGCTTCCTTTTTCGCCCATGAATTCCGAGCACCGCTTAGCATTGGATGTATCGTGGTATCCAAAAGTCCGACAATTAACGTCGCTTTTTCATCTGGGCTCGACTTAGCGGTCCAAACTTCAGTAAAAATAGAATCGCTGTGAATCAAAACGCCGCAACGATTTGTTTTAACGCCCAACTTAACCAACTCATCAAACATAGTGACTACTGTGTCGCCCATGTCATTGCTGTTGTGCATCGCCATAGTTTTGGACCTGACTCTTTCCAGCGACGCTTCTATTTTAGCTTCTCTCGTCTGGGCCTCCGCTTTCTGCAGATCAAGAAACCGACGATAAGTGAGATTGAATACAGAAGCACATCGTTCCAGTATTTGGATTGTTTCTGTTGCTTGCGGCTCATGAGATGTAACCAATATCCATCCATGTGAGAAGAAACCAAGGCTGTGAACACGACGATCTTTTATTTGATCAACCTTTACGGCAATCCCCATTTCTTCACGGGCAAACTGTATCCATTCTTTTAATTCCTCTCCATGCAGCTCGATCACCAGGGACTTTCTCTGTTCTTTCCACGCCTGATAAGTTTTTGCAATCGTAGTTCGCTCATTTAACCGGCCCCTAAAACTGTGATTAAGATGACTACCCTGTTGATCAGTCGTCCAAAAATTGACGACACCATTTGGCTCCTCAGCAATACCAATCGAGATGCGATCAGGGAATCCCCCTAATTCAATTAGTTGCTGAAAGAGAACATGTGCCGTTTCAGCCAGCTCCTCGCTTTTATGCATCGCCATTGTTCTTGCACGAACTCTTTCCAACGCTAGTTGAATCTGTGCTTCTCTTGCCTGTGCTTCTGCTTTTTGCAGATCAAGAAATCGCGTATAGGTTTGTTCAAAAACTTTTGCAAAGCGTTTGAATATATCCCATGCTTCAGGTACACGTTCATATGTAATAAATAACAAAAAGCCTTGTAAAAAATAAGCACAATGAAATATCTGGAACGTCGGAAGCTGATGACCTGCTTCGAAAATAGCATCCTGGATTTCACCACCCGTAGGCTGTGACCGGACATATTTATAGTGAGCCACCAATGCTTCGCCACCAATTTCCTCAACAAAAAATGTTTCGCCCCGTTCGTAGGCCTCACGAAAATGAATGAATGAAGGGTCTTCTGTTAAGGTGCCCTGAATGGCGCCTGCAAAACACCTTCGCTGCTCATCCAGGCAGTGACGGCCTGTTTGTTTTCATCCCATATGCAATATCCGGCACTCCAGGCATGCATGCCGAGTAATTGCACCTGCTGAAAAAGGAGGTTTGCCGCATCTGGCAGCTCATCACTTTTTTGCATCGCCATGGTTCTTGCACGAACTCTTTCCAGAGACGCTTCAATTTCCAGTTCGCGATTTTGGGCTTCAACCGATTTTCTCTTTTGCTCCAGTTCCGCTATTGTCTGCTCGAGTAAAATAGCCGTGGTGCGCTTTACTTTTTCCGTTCGTTCAAGTTTGAACTCGGTTATGGAAATTTCCTTGTCGCTTTCGTTCACAGCGTCAGCAAGAGATTTTTTTTCTTCCGGCGTTAACGATTCGGATTGTTGTAGGAGATTCAGTATCGCTTGCAGGCGCTTATTCATCTATTTTTCTTTTAATGCCACACAACATGCGGTAAGATTTTGCATTTCAAGATTCCCGTTGGTAAACCTTGCCAATTCAGCATTGCTGAACATGCCGGCCATCGGCACACCCCATACTTTTTGAATGCCGTCTATTTCTTCATTAATCACCGGGCCTAGTGTTACCAATCTTCCGGCACAGCTAAATACCACCAACGCATCGGCCTCGGGCATTTCAGTTGCTTTCAGATCTTTACAGCCCTGTATTACTTTTTCAATCACATCAAAATCGGGAGGCAGTGAAAATTTTATTTTAGATCCCTGTGGTACCTTGCCACTGCAGATGAATGAACCATCCTGCCAGTTAACGATAAGGCCTGGTCGCATAACCGGCTCGCCCTGTTCGCGTTGTAGTTGGAGTGGAAATGACGTAGCGATTTCTACTGCAATGGATGGGTTTTCAGGTGTGAGGTTTTCTAATCCACTGTATTTTTTTGTCATTTCCAGTACGGACACAGTTCTCAATGGTATACACCCGGTTGCCTTCACTTTTGGTAACCGTTTTTTCCGTACCCATCGGCTGTCCATCCGCAGGTGGCTTTTCCTTTTACAATGATCTTGTCTTCGTCCAGCACCAAAACAACAATGCCCCTATTGCTTGACCGCCCATTGGTAAAAACAAATTGTTCACTGAAACTAAAATCATCTCCGGCCATACCTCCACATACATTTACCTGCATGCCAATGATATCTTCAAAGCCATGCAGCAATTCTTCCGCATCGGTTTCCAGGTTACTGCCGGCAATAAGAAAGGCCGGATGGGCAAATTTTTCCAGGGCTTTTTTAGCAATAGCCTGAGTGGTTTGCCTGTAATTTTTTTCGCTTAATTCGGAAAATTGAATCGTGAAATAGTCGGGGTTAATATCGAGCAATAAGATGGCAACTGATTTTTCCGTGATGCCTTCACCCGTAAACTCGCCATTGGTGGTTGCTCCGAAGACAACAATACCTGCTTTGTCAAACATTTTACTGATCGCATCCCGGTCTTGTTTGACCGACAAAAAAACAATTGCTAAGGTGGGCTTAAAGCCATTCGGCCGTCGACTTGTTGCAATGCAACCTTTATTTCATCAGGGGAAGTTCCCTTGATTGATTTTGCTTTCATCGATTTGAAATTATTTGGGCTCCAATAAACTTAGCGTTATTATTTTGATAATAATCGGGTATCACTTTATGCCCATCGTAAGTATTTTCCTGTGTGTTTTTCACACGCACCTTGGCCGTAGTAACCTTGAATGGTTTTTGTGTTTTCTTTTTCTTCATTGATGGTCTGATCTCGGAAAATGTCGCGGCTACGGTCGATTTTCAACTCATGACAAGCTTCACATGATTATTTTAAACTGTCTAAAAACCTTGTTGCTACGTATCAGGTGTGTGGTTTAAAGAGAGATCATTATCAACCGTTATGGATAAAGTTACTTGTAGTAGTGAAGATTACAAATGAACTAACAGATGATTTATAAATACACCTTAAACCTCAATTTTCTTGGAGCTTTTTCTTTGTACTTGGGTCAGCTGGTTTTAGCCAATGGATGTTTCAGGAAAATTATCAATAACGATAACAGCAAGAAAGGAATTTCTATCAATACTCCTTTGAAATCCCTATCCTGCAAATGAAAACAGATGATTAGGAGTATGACTGCAGCGGTTAAAAAATTTCCCCACAGAAATGTTTTAGGGATAAGCATGAGAACGACGCCTAGTAGCGTGAATGAACTGATTATCACCACTCCGAACTTACCCATGTTCCACTTAGTAAACATTTCCAGGACTTCCGGTTTGCCGGAAATTCCTGCCCATCCATGTTTTATACCCATGTACGCGGCAAACAGCATGAGCGCCGAGTTGATTATTTTTATCGCCATCTTGGATTGTTTAAATCTAAATGTGTGTCGGGTATCCGCAACTCTAAGATAACCCGGAAAAATTAAAGTCACGCACATGAACTTTGAGCACAGATGGACGATCTAGCCGTCTAAGAAAGAAAAGGCTAAAACCGTTCCGCTCTTAAGGGCTGGTAGCCATTGACCATTGATAGCCAGGGCATCGTGTGCGCCGTGGCCCCGAGGTTGAGCCTCCAAACGAATGGAAACCAATGATGTAATATCGTTTTTGCGATAGGCCTGTTTGGGTAAATTGCCGACTTCTGCCTGATTGGGCGGAATTAGTTTAAAAATCGTGCATCGTGATAGTACATGACAGGTGTTTTAAGCAAGGCATGTACCTTGAAAATCAACTTTTTCTTAAACGGGAGCATTTATTACTTGTAACTTCATCTTGTAATTCGAAAGATTCGATTACGCTTTAAATTTTTATACTGTAAATAAACTAGCATCACAAACACCATGCGCAGGAAACCTTTCTCCCCACTACTCATTACCTTTTTAGTATCCCTCCTGGTCTCAAGCTCTTGTACACAAGAAAAAACACCTGGCGCAGATCAATCACAGAATCCTAAATCAAAAATCGAAAAATTGAAGTTGCCAGATGGCTTTCGTGCGGAACATCTATACAGTCCCTCGGCAAATGAACAAGGTTCATGGGTGTCCATGACATTTGATGACAAAGGCCGCCTTATAACATCCGACCAGTACGGCGCTCTGTATCGCATGGAACTTGCTCCCATTGGAAATTCAACTTTACCCAAAATTGAAAAATTGATTATCGGCACTGCGGATTCTCAGCGGGAAGATACCACTACCCTGAAAATAGGAATGGGCTATGCGCAAGGCCTTTTGTATGCTTTCAATAGCCTCTACGTTATGGTCAATCACAATAGCAATAAGGATTTCGACAAGAATACGGGATTGTATCGCCTCCAGGATACCGATGGAGACGACCAGTTTGATAAAATTACCTTGCTCAAATCCATGACAGGGGAACCGGGAGAACACGGGCCGCATAGCATTATTCTCTCGCCGGATAAGAAATCGATTTATATCGCCGCCGGAAATCACACCGATTTGCCGGTCATGGATTCATATCGATTGCCTCCCGTGTGGAAAGACGACAATTTATTCCCCCAGATTAAAGACCCAAGGGGCCATGCCAATAACCGCGGAGCCCCTGGGGGCTGGATTGCGAATCTGGATTCTCTAGGTAAAAGATGGGAATTGATCAGCGCTGGCTATCGCAATGAATTTGATATTGCCTTCAATGCAGCGGGCGATTTATTTACTTATGACTCTGACATGGAATGGGATTTTGGAATGCCTTGGTATCGACCCACCCGGATTTGCCATGTCACCAGCGGAAGTGAATTCGGTTGGCGCACTGGGAATGGAAAGTGGTCCGCGGCTTACCCTGACAATCTGCCTCCCGTTCTGAACATCGGGCAGGGGTCTCCTACCAATTTAATTTATGGCATGAATGCAAAATTTCCTGCCAAATATCAAAATACTTTGTTTGCGTTTGATTGGAGCTTCGGGATCGTCTATGCGATTCACCTTACTCCAAAAGGCGCATCATATGAAGCAAAGGCGGAGGAATTTTTGTCTGGTTCGCCCTTACCCTTGACCGATGGCGTAATTGGTCCAGACGGTGCGTTGTATTTTCTCACCGGTGGACGCAGGTTAGAGTCTGATTTGTACCGAGTATATTATGAAGGGGCAGGAAAAGATGATGTTGCGCAAAGCAATGAAAACACAACCGAAATAAACGAGGCGAACAAGCTGCGCAGAGTGTTGGAAAAATTTCACAGCGGTCCGCAGCCAGGCGCTGTTGATTCTGCATGGCCAAACTTAAAACACGAAGATCGGTTTGTCCGCTATGCTGCCCGAATTGCTGTGGAGCATCAACCTTTAAGCGAGTGGCAGCAACGTGCGTTAAAAGAGACCGATCCCGCCACTTTGACACAAGCCATTATTGCATTAGCGCGTCATGGCAAACAAGATCTGAAAAACAGTTTGCTGCAGACGCTTATGAAAGTGAATTACGCCAAGCTTTCACGGGAACAACAGATCGACTTGCTGCGGGCTTTTGAGGTGGTTTTCTTTCGCATGGGGAACCCGGAAGGTGCTGTTAAGAACCAGGTCGTCGCCTATCTCAACCCGCATTATCCGGCAGGGGGAAATGATTTGAATCGCATGTTAAGCAAAATATTGGTGCATATAGATGCGCCTGGCGCCGTGAAGAAAACCCTCGCTTTGATGGAAAACGAGAAGGACGATCCGTCAGACAAGACAGTAAGTGCCTCCTCAGATTTGGTTTTTAGAAATCCACAGTATGGATTGGATATCGCAGGGATGCTGTCTAAAGTTCCACCCCAGCAACAAACGTATTATGCTGTGGTTTTGAGCAAAGCAAAAAATGGTTGGACGTCCGACCTTCAGGAAAAATACTTTAAGTGGTTTGCCCAGGCGTTTACCTTCAAAGGCGGAAGAAGTTACATCGGCTTCGTTGATAAAGCCCGGCAAACGGCGTTGGACAACGTTCCTAAAAATCAGTTCGCACAGTTCAATACACTTTCCGGTGATTCATTATTGGATGATTCCGGAAATGACCTGGCCGATCTGCCGCAACCAAAAGGTCCCGGCAGGCGATGGACTATGGAGAACGCAACGCTGGTCGCTGATAGCGGACTCGTGGACCGGGATTTTGAACAAGGCAAGATGATGTTTGCCGCTAGCCTTTGCAGTTCATGTCACACCATGCAAAGTGAAGGTGGAAATATTGGTCCTGATCTGACACAACTTGGCAACCGATTTACCACTAAAGATATGTTGGAAGCAATCGTCGATCCCAATAAAGTAGTATCCGATCAGTATGCGGCCACGGTCTTTGTTATGAAAGATGGAAGTTCCATAGTAGGGCGACTCACAAATGAGGATGAGAATAAATATTTTGTATCTCAGAATCCATTTGCCCCGCAAACGCTTCGTGAAATTTCAAAAACGGATGTCGCATCTACTAAACTATCCAGGATTTCACTGATGATGCCGGGATTGATCAACCGGTTGAATAATGAGGAACTGAAAGATCTTTTGGCCTACCTGATGGCCGGGGGAAACAAAGAACATGACGTGTATAAAAATAACAAGCAGGCAGCGAAGTAGAAATAACATGGAAAAAAGCATTCACCTAAATTTCGGGAAGACGGTGTTGATCATCGGTGTGATGATCAGTTGTTATACCGCGGGATTAAGCCAATCAACCAAGGACGGATTCGTCCAAATTTTCGATGGTAAAACGCTAAAAGGTTGGGAAGGCGATGCCAACTACTGGCGCGTGGAAAATGGAAGTTTAGTGGGTGAAATAAAACCCGACAAACTTCTTAAAACAAACTCCTTTATCATTTGGAAAGGCGGTGAGCCTGCAGATTTTGAATTGATCCTGGAATATCGCATAGAAACGGCAGGCAACAGTGGCATTAATTACAGAAGCGAGCAACTAACGGATGTACCACACGCCTTAAAAGGTTACCAGGCTGATATCGACGGCAAGAATAGTTATACGGGACAAAACTATGAAGAACGCGGAAGGACCACCTTAGCGTACAGAGGCCAGAAGACGGTGATTGATCCATTAGCGAAACCCAGTGCCTCCGTTCGTGACGACGTTAAAAACAACGCATGGACTGGATTAAAAGTGACAGAGTCGTTGGGAAATATTGATTCCCTGAAATCGAATATTAAAGCTGGAGATTGGAATGAAGTTCACCTTATCATCAAGGGTAACCGGTTGCAGCATTTTGTTAATGGAGTTCTGATGAGCGATGTCACGGACAATGATACAGCAAACCGAAAAATGAAAGGCCTGCTTGGTGTCCAGGTACACGTAGGTCCTCCAATGAAAGTTGAATACCGAAACATTCGTCTTAAAAAGTTATGAATGTAGAATAACAGTTTCGGTTTTTACAATGATCATAAACCTTTAAATCAGACAAGCACTTTGGCACAACCCTGGCTAAACAAAATATCGCAATCCCGCTCAACTTGGCGGCATCGAAACTTCGGTACTGGATAATGGCGCCGGACGAGGCACGCGCATCGCCTGGATTAATACGGGAACAGGCTTACGTTACAAGGTCGTCATAGACCGGGCCATGGATATTGCAGACGCTTTTTATAATCAGCATTCCTTGACATGGTTGAGTCATAGTGGCATCACATCGCCCCAACCTTTTGCTCACCGCGGCATGGATTGGATCCGAACCTTTGGAGGTGGCCTGCTTACAACCTGCGGGCTGGCTCATGTTGGCGGACCCGAAACAGATGAACATGGCGAACGGGGCATCCATGGACTTATCAGCAACATCGCGGCAGAGATTGAGTCCATTATACAACCCGACCCAGGCAGGGAAATATGGAAATGAGCATAACGGGAAAAATAAAACAAACACAGGTATTTGGTCCTAGCTTGAGTTGAAACGAACGATATCCGGAACCTTAGGACAGGCGGCCATCCGCATTCAGGATGAAGTTACCAATCGCGGCAATACACCAGCTCCACACATGCTGTTGTATCATTTCAATTTCGGATGGCCCTTAGTTGATGTAGGCGCCGATATTCTCTGGAATGGTCCATGGCAGTTTTCGGGCGATAAAAATGCTCGAAAATCTTCAGGGAAGGAAATAATTTTCGCAAATGTCCACCACCATTGGCGGCCACGATGGGACGGGCGAAGAAGTTGCTTTTATTGATATTGAGCGGATGAATCGGGCCATTGTACTGCGGGCTTGTATAACAGCAAATAAATCTCGCCGTAGCCTTCCGGTTCAAGAAAAAAGAATTGCCCTGGTTAACGAATTGGCAACACTGGGGAAAGGGTGAATATGTGACAGGCCTGGAACCTGGAACCAACCCTCCTATCGGGCAGGCAAAAGCAAGAGATCAGAATTCCCTGATTTTCCTGGAACCTGGCGAAACCCGGAACTATAACCTGGAAATGGAAGTATTGGAACAGGAAGAAAATTAAACGGCTCTTGAACAAACACATCATAAAAATCATTAACCTTTTAAGAACAAATTCTTTATGGAAACAATGGAAAAATTAAGCTTAGCACAAAAAGCATTTGACCAGGGAAAGGGAATTTTGCGTTTGGCTCCCACCTGGGTACCCCGATCATTTTGTGTACCGGGAAGAAGAATAAAATTACATCCGGATGATTATTATGTTCTGGGCGGACAACGTGGAGGCATTGATGAACGCTGGCTTTCCTCTACGACGCCTGCAAAGAATGGCCCGCTAACCGGAGAGAATGAAGGATTAAGTGCGGTTGTTTTTAATGATGGAACAACAGGAAAAAATTTTTGCTAAAAGATGCGATCAATGAACTGAAAGGTGACATCATTGGAAACCGCTTGTGGGATGAATACGGCCACTGGCCGATGTATTCTAAATTTTTTGACAACATGGGTCCGCTCCCACATCATATTCATCACAATGATGAGAAGGCGGAGTTGATTGGCCAGTTGGGCAAACCGGAAGCTTATTATTTTCCTCCGCAATTGAATAATCACGGTGGCGATTTTCCTTATACATTTTTTGGAATTGCACCCGGTACAACGAAAGAACAAATTCGCGAATGCCTGGTCAACTTTACAAAAGGCGATAATAAAATAACCAATTACTCCCAGGCCTTTCGCCTAGATCCCGGAACCGGATGGGATGTTCCACCGGGCATGCTTCATGCGCCCGGCAGTATGTGTACGTATGAACCTCAAAAAGCATCAGACGTTTTTGCCATGTATCAATCGCTGGTGAATGAAGCCATCGTTCCGGAAGAATTGTTATGGAATGGAACACCGCAAGACAGGATAGGAAATTATGATGATTTAATGGAAGTGATTGACTGGGAATTAAATATTAATCCCAATATTCTGGCAAACCGTTTTATGCGTCCAAAACCGGTGAGGTCAGCTGATGAAATGAAAGCTGAGGGTTATATCGAAAATTGGGTTTGTTATATGTCAGATGCTTTCAGTGCAAAAGAACTTACTGTTTTCCCTGGCGCGAGCGTTACGATTAAAGACAGTGCCGCTTATGGTATCATCGTGATGCAGGGACATGGTAAAATGGGCGTCTGGGATATTGAAACTCCGGCCCTGATCCGCTATGGTCAATTGACCAACGATGAATTTTTTATCAGTGAAAAAGCAGCACGTGAAGGTGTTAGGATCACCAATAATTCCAACACCGATCCAATAGTAATGCTGAAACATTTTGGTCCTGGAAATCCTGATCTGAAACTTGAACAGCAATAAAAAGTTCAAATCCAGTCTTCGTGTACTTTATCAAAATTAATTTCCACTTAAATCTTAAACGTATGCCTGAAAATAATTTTCCCAAACTGCACAATGCTACCTGGCCAGGTATTGTTGGAAAAGGACCTGATTCAGAACCACCGATTCCTTTTGATACGATGCTGCAAATGACGGCTGCTGCCGAAGTGGATGGAATAAAATTCGATGGAATTGATCTTGGTTTGCTAGATCCTCATATTAATAGTCAATACGAAGGATGACGAAATAAAAAAACTGGCCGATAAAGTTAGTGCACTGAATCTGAATATCGGAAGCCTTGTTGCACCGATCTGGGGCGGACCGGCGATGGGCAGTAAAGAAGAGCGTACCCAGTTTGTTGAAATGGTTCGTAAAGCCTGTCATTTTGGTAAACGCTTGCGTGAACTCGGTGTTCGTCCCTATGGAGTGGTACGCATCGATTCTGCAAGCTCCCCGGAAAGCTGGGATAAAGATCCTGTTAATAACACAAAACTAATTGCACAGACATTTCGCGAAGCCTGTGATGTAGCGGCAGATTTTGGAGAAAAACTAGCAGCAGAAGGAGAGATCTGCTGGGGTGGCATGCACAGCTGGAAGACGATGATTGAAACATTGGAAGTGGTTGATCGTCCGAATATTGGTTTCCAGGCCGACATGTCACACACGCTTTTATACCTGCTCGGTTATAACCGGCCAGAAGACCGGATCCTTCCCGAAAACTTTGACTGGAGCGATCGGAAAACATTGACCGAAGGTTTGAAAACAATTACGAAAGCACTCCGGCCCTGGACGATTGATTTTCATGTAGCGCAAAATGATGGAACTGTATTCGGAACAGGTTCTCATGATAAAACCGGACGCCATTGTCAGGCAACTGATCCCAATGGAAAACTAGATATTGCTAAAGATGCAGGTTACTGGCTGCGGGATGAAAATGGTAAACTTACCAAAGCATTCAAACACATTTGCTGGGATGGATGCATGTTCTCGAATGATGTCATGATGGAACAACAAACCTGGAACGATATACTGGCAACCCTGATCAAAGTGCGTGAATTACATGGATGGTATCAAACGGAGAAGCTGGCGGTCGAAAAATAATTTCCTTAATCTAACAAACAGAATTGAACATGAGTCAGCATAAAGCGCTAAGAATCGGATTGGTCGGCTGTGGTTTCATGGGCCGCACGCATTCGAACGGATATAAACGTGTAGGTGATTTTTTTCCAGGCCTCGTATACCAGCCGGTATTGAAAGCAGTTTGTTCCCGAAGTAAAGACAAAGTAAAAGCCTTTGCCGAACAGTGGGGTTATGAATCTTTAGAAACCGATTGGAAAAGCTTGTCACCCGTGATGATATCGATGCGGTGGATATTTGCACGCCCAATGACTCTCACGCAGAAATTGCTATTGCTGCTGCCGCGGCCGGCAAAATGATCCTGTGCGAAAAGCCTTTAGCCAGAACATTAACCGAAGGGCAACACATGGTCGATGCCGTTGAAAAGGCAGGGGTAAAGAACACAGTATGGTACAACTATCGCCGGCTTCCTGCGGTTACGTTGGCGAAGCAATTGGTGGACTCAGGTAAGTTGGGTAAAATTTTTCATTACCGTGCTAATTTTCTGCAGGATTGGACCATCAATGCCGATCTGCCACAAGGTGGAACAGGCTTATGGCGCATGGACGTAGCTGCCGCAGGTTCAGGTGTAACGGGTGATCTACTCGCCCACTGCATCGATACAGCCATGTGGCTGAATGGCGCTATTAAGGATGTCTCCGCTGTGACAGAAACTTTTATCAAAGAACGACTCCACCAGCTTACAGGCAAAGTGCAGAAAGTAGGCATCGATGATGCCTGTATTTTTCATTGTCATTTTGAGAACGGATCATTGGGACTTTTTGAATCCACCCGTTATGCCCGGGGACATAAAGCATTGTACACTTTTGAAATCAACGGGGAACACGCCTCCATTCGTTGGGACTTACACGATCTGAATCGCCTTGAATATTTCGATCACAGGGATGAGTCTATTGTACGGGGCTGGCGTTCGATTCACGTGACAGACGGAGATCAACCTTATATGGATAAATGGTGGGTGCCCGGTTTGGGGATCGGCTATGAACACAGCTTTATTCACCAGGTTGCTGACTTCCTAAAGAGTCTGGAAACTGGAGAAGCATGTCATCCAACCTTTGAGGACGCACTTGAAACGCAGAAAGTCTGTGAGGCAGTTCTGGAATCGGCTAATTCGAGGAGTTGGAAGGAGACTGGGGTGAGTGGCGTGCAGTATTGAATGTGAGTAGTAAGAGGTAAGTAGTAAGAGGTAACCGGTAATCAGTAATCGGTAGTCGGTGGCGCTTCGTAGGAAGTCGCGTAGTTGGTAGGCGGTACTTAGTAAGATGTAGTTAGTAATAAGGGATCGCTTGTGATTCGTCGCTTTGTGAACCTTTGTGTCTTAGAGACTTTGTGGCTATGTATTTGAGTTGGGTAATTCGTGATCCGTAATCGGTATTCGATGGCACGGTTGCCAAAAATAAAAAAACAGTTTATGAGATTTACAATTATAGTTTGTTCTGCATTTGTTGTTTTATCAATGCTGTCCACTGTATTGGCAACGGCGCAAAGCGCGTCGAAAAAACCGGTGGTCGTTTTTGTAACTGGGGATCATGAGTACAGCAGCGAAGCAACGATGCCACTACTAGCCAAGGAACTGGAGGAACACTATGGGATGCAAGTAAAGGTGCTCAAATCCTATCCGGATTATAATGCGGAAGAAAATATTCCAGGTTTGGAAGCCCTGAAAGATGCCGACCTCGCTGTGTTCTTTCTGCGGTGGAGAAGGCTGCCGGCCGAGCAGGTAAAGTATATCGATGACTATCTGAAATCGGGAAAACCGGTCGTGGGCCTGCGAACTACTACGCACGCCTTCAATTATCCGAAGGGTCACCCGCTGGAGAAATGGAACGCCTTTGGCGAATTTGCTTTAGGCTCCCCTCCCGGGTGGGGTGGACCTGCCGGGCATACGCACTGCGGGCACTTGTGTACCACAGATGTGTCCGTCATTAAGGAAGCTTCAAAGCATCCGATTTTAACGGGAGTAGATCCATCCTTTCACGTGAGCTCGTGGCTATATAAGGTGTTGCCCGATTACCCTGCAAAAGGATCAACCTGGTTACTGATGGGAAAAGCTGTGAATCCGGACAAAGCTGGCTTCCAGGACAATCCAGTAGCGTGGACGTGGCAAACTGCTGCTGGAGGAAAAGTGTTTGCAACCACCCTGGGCCATCCCGCAGATTTTAGCGTGGAATCCTTTCAACGCCTTATGATCAATGCCGTTCATTGGACACTTGGTAAGCCGGTGCCTAAAAAATGGAATGGAAAAATCGATATTAATATCCCGTACAGGACTGAAGCGGCCACAAAATAAATAATAAGCAGTTTTTCAGTTGATTCAATTGCCACGCTTCAGCTCGTGAACTGCTAGATTGATTTAGCGATGTGGGCTTCAGCCCAAAGGAACAACAAAGTGAATGGGGCTAAAGCCCTGTTTTCATAATGTTAGATTCCACGACCTAAACGTCGTGGAAATAGTTGGTTCAGAAATGCCTTTAAAATTTATTATGATACAAGTAGGGAAAGAGAACATTGCTGTCACCATTAGAACCTTTGGAATATTTCTGATTTTCCTATACATGGTCCAGTGCACAAAAACGCCTGAGGCTAACCTTGGAATTAAAAAAAACGCACACATCGTTCTGATCGGCAATAACCTTGGATCCAGGATGATGAATTTCGGTCACTTCGAAACTGAAATGCACGTTCGTTATCCTGACAGCCTGTTATTCATACGAAATATGTGCGACGGTGGAAATACACCAGGATTCAGACCCCATGCATCGCGTGTGTCGCCGTGGGCATTTCCAGGAGCCGAAAAATTTCAGACCGAACTCGCCAATTATTCCGATAGCCAAGGACATTTTGAAACCGAAGATCAATGGCTCACACGTCTTCAGGCGGACATTATAATAGCATTTTTCGGATACAATGAATCGTTCCAGGGTGAAGCGGGATTGCAAAACTACAAGGATGAGCTGGATGCCTTTATCAAGTATACGTTAAGGCAAAAATATAACGCAAAATCTCCACCCCAGCTGATCATTGTGTCGCCCATTGCCTTCGAGGACCTTTCTGCAAAATTTGATCTGCCAAATGGCGAGCGCGAAAACGCTAACCTTAAACTATATGCAGAAGGGATGCGAGAGGTTGCCCTGAAAAATCAAGTAGACTTTGTGGATGCTTTCACGCCTTCGAAAGAATGGTTTAGCAGCAGTGACAACTCACTAACAATCGATGGATCACAACTTACGGACGAAGGATATGCGAAATTCTCTGAATTGCTGGTGGACGAAATTTTTGGCGACGCCACGTCTGCCGCCGAAAAGCACAGAGCGCTGATTCACGCAGCGGTCATGGAAAAAAATTGGATGTGGCATAATGATATTAAAATTCCAAATGGCGTCCATGCTTATGGTCGTCGGTTCAATCCCTATGGACCTGAAAATTATCCGGCGGAAATTAAGAAGATCCGCGAAATGACCGCCATTAGAGATGAAGCAATATGGAAAGCCGCGAAGGGCGAAAAAACGGACCTTGCTGAAGCGGATAAAAAAACATCTAAACTTCCTGAAGTAAAAACAAATTACAATCCTGAAAAAAATGGAAGTCTTGAATATTTGTATGGACAAGATGCAGTAAATAAAATTCATGTGGCGCCCGGTTATAAAATTGAATTGTTCGCCTCTGAACAAGAGTTTCCGGACTTGGCAAAACCCTCTCAGATATCGTTCGACAATAAAGGCCGCCTGTGGGTTGCTACCATGCCTAGTTACCCGCACTACAAACCCGGTGATAAGCGGCCCGATGATAAAATCATTATTCTGGAAGATACCAATGCTGATGGTAAAGCTGACAAGGAAACAATCTTTGCCAGCGGATTGCACTTACCCAACGGGTTTGAGATTGCTCCGGAAGGCGTCTATGTATCCCAAGGCACGAATCTGATGTTGTATAGCGACACCGATGGGGATGACAAAGCTGATAAAAAAGAAATATTGCTGAGTGGTTTTGACGACCACGATACTCATCACGAGATCCATGCTTATAGCGCAGACCCTTCGGGTGCGATCTATATGGGTGAAGGTGTTTTTCTTCATACAAATGTGGAGACATCTTATGGACCGGTTCGCGCCACAAATGGAGGTTTCTATCGATACAACCCAACCCGCCACCAGCTTGAAAGAACGGCTCAACTTGCCATTCCAAATCCCTGGGGTATTGCATTTGATGAATGGGGCGAGAATTTCTTTGCTGAGACTTCAAGTCCTGATGTACGCTGGATGATGCCGGGTACCATAAAACCACGGTACGGTGTATCCAGCCCGAAATCAAAAAGCCTGATCGAAGAAAAGCAGCGTGTACGCCCTACTTCTGGTCTTGAGTTTGTTTCGAGCCGTCATTTTCCCGACGATGTTCAGGGAGATTTTCTCATCAACAATACAATTGGTTTCCTGGGAACGAAGCAGCATACTTTAATCGACGATGGTACGGGTTATAAAAGTAATCACCGTCAGGACCTCGTAAAGTCGGATGACAGAAACTACCGGCCAGTAGACCTGGAGTTTGCTCCGGATGGTTCATTGTATATCGCCGACTGGCATAACATATTGATCGGTCATATGCAGCACAATGCCAGGGACCCACTCCGTGATCACTCACATGGAAGAATCTATCGCGTTACCTATCCTTCAAGACCTTTGGTTAAACCTGCTGTTATCTCGGGGGCAAGCATCGACGTGCTTTTGGATAACTTAAAGCTTCCCGAATATCGGACTCGCTACCGGACGCGACGTGAACTAAGGGGGCGTAATGCTTCCGACGTTTCGTCACAGCTTCTAGTCTGGGTGGATCATCTTGATGAAAATGATCCGAAGTTCGAACATCATTTGCTTGAAGCCTTATGGGTAAGCTGGGGAATTAACAAAGTAGATCAACCACTTCTTCGACAATTGCTAGCTTCAAAAGATTATCACGTCAGGGCCGCAGCAGTTCGGGTACTGCGCTATACAGGACATCAGGTGCAGGATCAGGCAGACCTATTAATGCAAGCGGCGAAGGACGAACATGGCCGTGTACGATTGGAAGCCATCGTCGCCGCGTCATGGCTAGACAAAGAACAAGGACTGAAAATTTTGAGCGAGGCTGAAAAACTTCCACTTGACGAATGGATGGCAGATGCTCATGAAGCGGCTGTCGCCCATCTTAACGGACGATCGGTCGAAGAGAAAAAAGAGGAAGTAATCAGAACTCATCTCAAAGGAAAAGATCTCGACCTCTATACAAAAGGGAAAGCTATTTATAGCCGAGAGGGATATTGCAATACCTGTCATCAGCCGGATGGCAAAGGCCTTTCTGCTTCGGGCTTCCCCCCTATTGCCGGTACTCCCTGGGTAACTGGCAGCGATGAACGTCTGATCAAACTCGTGTTAGATGGGCTTCACGGACCCATTGAAGTGCTCGGTCAAAAATATGGTGGACAAGTTCCGATGACACCATTCAAGGGCCTGTTGAGAGACGAAGAAGTAGCGGCCGTAGTCACCTATGTACGGAATTCATTTGGAAACAAAGCTTCAGTGATTTCTCCAGAGCAGGTAAAAAAAGTAAGGGATGCCACCAAAGGAAAATCTGGGTTCTACTCGCCGGAAGAATTGCTCAAACAACACCCGATGGAGAACTGAGGAATATTTTATGTTATTCGACACAAAATGCATTTCACGCAGAGGACGCAAAGAGAGGACCCGCAAAAGGTCACAGTGGAACCTTTGCGTACTTTGCGAATTTCCTTGGCGTACTTTGCGTGAAATGCATTTAATTCTTCATGGCAATTGAAACATATAAACCAATGATAAAAGTAGGATTTAATGTACTGGCCTGGACTGCAGAAGTTTCAGAGAAATTATTCCCGATCGCAGACAGGCTAAAAAAAATTGGCTATGATGGAGTCGAATGTTTTATTGGCGCAGGAGACGCCGCAGCATATCGACAATTTGGAAATCACGCACGCACACTCGGTTTGGAAACAACCGCCGTAACCGTGATGAGCAAGGAGACAAATCCGGTCGACAGTTCCGCGGCGGTAAGGGCAAAATCCCTGGATCAGATTAAATGGGTTATCGATAGAACACACGACATGCAGGCGGCGGTGCTCTGCGGACCCTTTCATTCTGCACATGCAAATTTCTCCCGCAATGCTCCTCAAGAGCAGGAATATCAATGGAGTGCCGAAGTACTTCGTGCGGCTGGAGACTACGCGGCGCAAGCGAATATTATTTTGGCTTTAGAAGCGCTCAATCGATTTGAATGTTATTTGTGCAACACCATGGAACAGTTGATGTATCTCGTGTCGAAGGTGGACCATCCACATGTTAAAGCGATGTATGATACCCATCATTCAAACGTTGAAGAAAAAAAAATAGCGACGGCGATCGAAACAATAGCGCCCGTTTTACATCACGTTCATATCAGCGAGAACGACCGGGGTACGCCAGGCGATGGTCACGTCCTTTGGGATGAAACGTATGCTGCCTTAGCAAAAGTTAAATATCAGGGATGGTTTACCATAGAAGCTTTTTCACGCAACGACCCTGATTTTGCAAATGCTATCAATGTATGGCGTGAATATTCCAAGCCGTGGGATATTGCAGAAAAGGGCTTCACTTTTATCAGGCAGATGTGCCAGACTCACGGATTAAAATAAAAATGGGTCTTAACTACTCTTGGGCTTATCTGTAAAATCGGTGCGCCTTGCTTTTACTTTTTTTCCTGCGCCGTCAATATAGTAGTATTTATTTTTTTTCATGAACAGTTCTTCACCGTTCGGTCCGACCTTCGTTTTCAGAATGGAACGTTTTTCAGAATAGTCGGGTAATTTAAACGTCGATTCAGATTTTTTTTCAGTCGACGCTTCTTCAACGTCCGACACTTGTACCTCAACCTTGGTTGCGGTATTCGTTGTGCTTTCCTTTTCGTCAATCTTTGCCAAGGTCGCGTCTTGACCGTACGCGAAATTGCAAATCAAAGCAACGCTACACGCGAGAGTAAATACCTTTTTCATAGACAGTAGATTTAGTGGATAACAACATCATGAAAATCTCATACCAGTTTTAAAAGCATCCCAAACTGGACAGTATCCGGTTAAACTGAGAAAAGAAAATTCATTTTGGGCCTTTGTTCTCCCGATAAGAGAACGCGCCTTATAGGCTGCTTACTTTGGGGATCCTCGGATCTCGCTCGAAGTCAAAGGTTTGGATTTCTCATCGATGCTTTAGGAACGCTCGTAATCTTCTGGGGTTGGCAATGAAATCTTGATTGTCATCTGCAGCGTTACGACAACCTTTAGATCAAACGGCGTCGTTCTGCTGACTAAAATCCACAGCGCGATCTAAATACCCACCCTTTTTGCAAGCCATCCGGATCAGCTCATCAACGTATTGACCTTGCTCACAAACACTCGGGTTCTTTGCACCAAGTCAAAATCTTTGCAAGTAAATCTTTAGAGTCATCGTGAAGTTCATGTTGATGAAAATCAATAATTGAACTGACCTACTTCAAGCTATTTCAAACAGAAATAAAGAGATAAACTACCCAGGCTTACCCTCTTGTGAGGTCAAATTTGTTGAATGGTAAGATTAAAAATTAGAGTTTGCAAAGACCTTTCACCGTTCCTCTCTTGCAAAATGCCGCCTTTCGGATGCACCTGGAAATTGACAGTTGTATTGTGGTATGTCTGTAAAACCGGGTACACTCCGTCTATAATATTCTTCCATAAATGTTTTGCAACCTGACTGACATGATGAAAAAAGACTTGACTACTTTATTAGTCGGGTCTCCTTTCTAAGAAATTTGGTTTGATCTTTCCTACTCTATTACCAGCCGGATAATCTGCGATCCTTGAGGGTCTACTATCTTAAGATAATGGGTTCCTTTTCGGAATCCGCTCACATCAAGTTGTTCAACCGGCTGTTGGCTCAAAGGCTGTCGCATAAGCACCTTTCCATTAAAGTCCAACAGGCTCATTTGCGCCTTGTCTGATTTTCCCCTGTGAATGATATTGATCACCCCAACCGCGGGGTTCGGAAACACTTCTACCCGCAGGCCGCCCGTTTCAAGAGACTCGCCGTTTTTAACGACAAAAGCGATGGTATGTGAAGCGCCCCATACACCATCAGAATAAGGAGTTGCCGTGAGGGTATAGTTTCCCGGAACCAATTTTAAACCTGCATAGTCTGTAGAACCATTTCTAGATGTTAGATCTCCGAATAAAGTATAGGGATAGAATCTTTCTATCCAGAAGTACACAATCGGACCTTGCAATGTAAATACTACCTTATCCACGTGCATCGGTTGAGTATTGCCACGCACGCTGAGTTTGTCACACTTCAATAAAGAAAGGTCAATGACATCGCCATCAGAAAGGGTACTTATTTCCTGATCTAATGTAGCATCGATGAGTGTAAAGCCGCTGATTGAAAAACCGTCGGTCACAGTAAAAGAAATGGTAAGAGGAACCGTTTTTTTATCCTTGATATAAGCGGTAACGGTCAAGGTATACTCACCGGTTAACCATTTTCTACCATTGAAGTGACCGTGATGATCACCAAACAGCGCATAGGGCGATATTTTTTCGGTCTGATGATGAGTGATAGGTCCTTTGAGATCGAAAACTACCTTAGTTATTTTTTCAGCGTCGATGTTGGCTCGAATATCTAACAGCTTGCTGCCTACCTCTTTCAGATTAATAACATCTCCATCTTTCAGTTCTCCGATTTCCCGATCTGTACGCGCATTCATCAGGGTCAAACTTGTTATTGGCGATGTAATCGGTTCCTTAAGTGCAACGATCCAGTAGTCAAAGCCACCTTTGCTATTTTCACTTTTATCTCCGGAAATATTAGAATTAGAATATCCCCCCACCAGATAATTTCCGTTAGGGGCGACTACGCTACTAGTAGCAAGGTCAGAACCACTTCCTCCTATGGTTTTATCCCATACCTTATTACCTTGGTTGTCAATTTTTATTACCCAGAATTCCTGGTTGGTCACAGCAGAAAGTAAAGTACCCGTCAATAGATAGCCCCCGTCGGGAACGGAGACGATACTTGTAAATTGGTCCTCAAGGCTTCCATAGGTCTTATCCCATACTATGTTACCAGTAGCATCGGTTTTTACCACCCGGGAACCTCCTGCCAGCAGATAACCTCCGTCCGGGGTGAGAATGCTAAAAGGTATGTTAACCCCAAGGGTTTTATCCCATACTTTATTACCCTGGTTATCAATTTTTACTAACCAAGTACCTGCACCAGCCTCACTTTTATCTCCCGAAATACCAGAATGAGAAAATCCGGCGAGCAGAAAGCCGTCAGGGGTAAGCGTTACAGTGGAAAGGAAATCGTCTGAATCCCCCCCAAAAGGTTTGTCCCAAATTTTGTTGCCCTGGTTGTCAATTCTCACAACAAAGTAGTCTGCACCAACAGGAGTTTGAGACGTACCTCCCAGCAAATAGCCTCCACCGGGGATGGCGATTGCATTAGACAGTCTATCTAGGCCATCATTGATTCCGAAGGTTTTGTCCCAAAGTTTATTACCCTGGCCATCGACTTTTACTGCCCAGTAGTCCGTTGCGCCAGGGGCAGTTTTATCTCCCGAAACAGGTGAAGAGGAAGTTCCTGCCAACAGATAGCCTCCATCAGGCGCGGGCACAATACTGCTAAGTTCGTCTTCAAGGAACCCTCCAAAAGTTTTGTCCCATTGCTTATTGCCCTGAGCATCAATTTTTACTATCCAATAGTCATTGGCACCTCGGCACAGCTCACTCTTATCTCCGTTGATATTCGAACTCGACGTACCTCCCAGCAAATAACCCCCATCGCCAGTCGAGATTACGCTTTTAAGCCGATCACCACCCCACCTGTCATTTTGAGAACCAGGAATAGGGATCCCACCGAAGGTTTTATCCCATAGAATGGTAGGCTGACCTGTTGCCGTAAAGGATAATGAAACAAAGAAAATAGTGGATAAGAAGACGCCAGTCAGTAGCATCTTAATTTTTGTTTTCCTTGCGGACAGAATGATGGGCAGTGGCACCCGCACATTGCTAATGGCCCTTTCTAATGGGCCTTTCGTTAAGCGGAGGGGGTCTTTCATTTTAATAGTTATTTTAAGTTTGGAAGAATCCATTGAAAAATAAGCGAGTAGTTTTCGTGGCGATTAGCTGAATGTAAACTCATGTTATAAGATACCTCTTGTGAGTATTCTTATTCAATGATGGCTGATATGGGACGTCATGATTTTAATCATGGGTCATTGTTGCCTGAAAAAAGCTGAACCGATTAAAGGCAATGTTATCAAATTCTAGTCGAGGAGATTTTTTTACAATCGAAGTCCCAACTAAACCGCATGTGCAGTTTATACCTTAGCTGAAAGGGCGACTTGATTTGCCCACGAGATATATCTCTTGTAGCAACGCGATCTAAATACCCACCCTTTTTGCGAGCCTTCAGGATAAGGGTTATCAAAATATTGACCTTGCTATAAAATATCCGATCATGAGAAAGCATAAAAGATTTGGTGCTTTTCAACACCCCGGTTCTCTGCACCGAATCAAAATTTTTCCTAGGTAAATTTCTAGAATTCTCGGTGAAGTTCATGTTGACGAAAATCAATAATTGAACTGACCTACTTCATAGCTATTTCAAAAAGAAATAAAGAAATTAGAATCTGCGAACACTACTCAGCCATAACCAAACCAGGCAATTGCTGTAATTTGGCAAGCGTAGTCGGATAACCTAGCCCAAGCTTACCCTCTTGTGAGGTCAAATTTGTTGAATGGTAAGATTTTAAAAATTCACACCGTGAAAAAACCAAGATGACTAATCTGATTGTCTACATGAGTCGGCATGGCACGACCGCAAAAATAGCGGCCGACCTGAAAGAAAAACTTGGAACTGAAAAAACTAAGCTTGTCAATCTTGAACAAGATCAAGTACCCTCACTGGACGAATTTCCTACTGTAATCATTGGAGGTTCGGTGCATGCAGGCACGATTCAACAGGAGCTCATGACATTTTGTGTTAGAAACAAAACGGAATTACTCCAAAAGCGATTGGGTCTTTTTATGTGCTATATGAATAACGACTTAGGAGATTTGGAATTTGAAGATTCATTTCCGATTGATCTCAGAAAACATGCTATAGCATTAGGTTTTTTTGGCGGAGAATTTCTTTTCGAAAAAATGACCGCATTGGAAAGGGACTCAGTAAGAGAAGTAAAGGGAATAGAGGATTCTGTTCATAGGATCGATGAGAAAGCAATCGAAAAATTTATTAAAGATATCAAGGCTGAACCTGTGGGATAAACGAGCGCACATCTACCGGAATGTATCGCGGAATAACAAAATTTTGGGTACTGCCATGCGTGAACTCCCTGAAAAAAGTCAATCCCTGTCCACTTTTTAAACTGTCTCGTTCAGCGACTGCTATGAACGAAATTCATTAAATTTACTTAAGCCCTTGTGAATACTAGGCTTTGAGTACGACATTTCTTTTAATATGCAGGTTGTTAATAGTTCCTGCTGACTAAGAAACCGTCTGCCACAAGACTGCCAGAAATTAACGTTAGTTATATTACATTTAGCGATGCCCTCTCTTATCCCAGGTTTTGAATACGACATTTTTATTAGCTATCGCCACAAAGACAACAAAGGCGAGCGGTGGGTATCGGAGTTTGTCAGTGCTTTAAAAACAGAACTTGAATCAACCTTCAAAGAAGAGGTCAGTGTTTATTTTGACGAAAATCCGACGGATGGATTACTAGAAACGTACCACGTTAATAAAAGTCTGGAAGGTAAATTGAAGTGCCTAATCTTCATTCCTGTGATTTCCCAAACTTATTGTGATTTGAATAGCTTTGCCTGGCAGCATGAGTTTTGTGCATTTAATAAATTGGCAAGCAACGATTCGTTTGGGAGAGACATTAAGCTTGCTAAACGGAAATGTGACAAGTCGAATCCTTCCGGTAAAAATCAATGATATTGGCTCCCATGACCAAGGCCTGATTGCAAAGGAAATCGATGGTGCCCTCCGATCCATTGATTTTATATTTAGATCGTCTGGGGTTAATCGGCCCCTCACAAGGGATGACTCACGCGCTGAGAATAACAATCACCTGTACTATCGGGATCAAATCAACAAGGTGGCAAATGCGATCAGGGAGTTATTAGATGCAATGCGGAATACAACAGCCACAGTAGAATCTGAACCATTGTTACGCCTTCCGTTTAAAACGAAGAAAAGGAATAAAATTCCTGTCATTTTAGCCAGCACCCTTTTCCTCTTACTGCTATTCGGACTTACCTATTTTTTTTTCATTTTCAAGAAGGAGCAACAAGTCGATAAATCGATTGCCGTTCTTCCGTTTATAGACTTAAGCCAGGAACAAGACCAGGAATATTTCAGTGATGGTATGATGGAAGAGATCTTGAATCACCTGGCTAAAATTAAAGACTTGCGGGTTATTTCACGCACTTCCTCTATGCAATACAAAGGTGCCAAAGTTTCGGTAACTGAAATTGCAAAAGAATTAGGCGTTACCAACATTCTCGAAGGAAGCGTACGAAAATCTGGCGATCATGTGAGGATCACGGTTCAATTAATTGATGCGGTGAACGAGAAACATTTATGGTCGGAGGACTACGACTTCAAGGAATTGAAAGATATTTTTGCAGTCCAGTCGGATGTTTCCATTCGTGTCGCAGAAATTCTCAAAACTAAATTGACACAACAAGAAAAAGAGTCCCTTTCAAAGGCTTATTCTCATGATCAGCAGGCCTATAAATACTATCTAAAAGGGAGGTTCTATTGGGACAAAAGGACCAGGCAAGCCTTTGACAGCGCGGAAGTATATTTCAAGAAGGCAATCGAAGTCGACCCTGCATATGCGCTGGCCTATGCAGGTTTGGCAGATTGCTACTCTTTCGACACTAAGGGTATACCCGAATCAGAGGCTACCCCTATAGCAAAATCCTATGTTGCAAAAGCGCTTTCCCTGGACAGCACACTGGGTGAAGCATGGACAGCCCTGGGCCTTATTCAGTCACATCGTGAACATGATTGGGAAGGAGCCAAAAAGACATTTGAGAGGGCTATACGACTGAATCCGAACTACCCTTTTGTTTATTTGTTTTATGGGAACGTGTTCTTTTGTAATGGCGATTTACAACGTGGAATTGAAGAAAATATAAAGGCGCTTGATCTTGACCCTCTTTCTCTTCCATTAAATTTTGTTCTGGGTAATCACTATGTGATGGCAAGAGAGTATGACCTTGCCAAAAAACATGGTCTGCGGTTCAAGGCTCTTTTTGGTTATGGACCACCATTTCTTGGGCTTGCCCTTTTACATGAAAAAAAATATCAGGAGGCGATTGACATCTTCGCCAACCTCCCGGCCACGAGCGTAAACTACGGCCTTTTGCTTAGCTATGGCTACTCCATTTCTGGAGACAAAACAAGAGCGAAGGAAGAACTTGACAAAACTTTAAAACAAATAGGCATTCGATCGTACTACTGGTTGGCAATAGCATACGTAGGCCTCGCCAATTATGATTTAGCGCTGACCCAACTTGAAAAATCATATGAAATTCGGGAGTTTCAAATGAATACTTTAAAGGTCAATACACTTTTAGACCCGCTACGTAATGAACCCAGGTTCAAAGTTCTTATGAAGAAAATGAAATTCGATTGAATTGAGCATGTCGCGCAAAGCAACGGTCGATATACGGTATAACAACATGATTTCCGTGAGAAGTATCCCTTCACGGAAATCAACGAAACTGAGCCCAACGTGAAACCTTAAAAACTTCCAGCCGCTAGAAAGAATGCCGTAGCGTTACTCCAAATGTTCTAGGATCTCCAAGTACACCGGCATAATGACCCGCATTTCCACCCGCAACCAATAGTTGCTCGTAATAATCCTCATCAAGGATATTGCGCGCCCATAGTGTTAGCGATGTGCCAGTCGACACTCTGAAGCCAGCCCGGCCGTTGAGTAATCCATAACCGTCAATATTCAGAAACGCTGATGGCGATGGACTTGAAGAAAAGTCTGACCGATAGTAAGTATCAAACGCGATAAAGAAAATTCCCGCCTGTTTGAGGAAAGTCAATGGAGTGCTGTACTCACCACCTATCGAAGTTGTCCACTTGGATACACCTGGGAGCTCCCCGCCTGAGATATCTTTAAACGCTACCTGTACTCCCTCGACTGTCAAACCGGTTTCTTCGAGCGGCAGCGGTGCGTTCGTAAACTTATCATACTTGCCATCGGTAAAAGCGACGGCCCCATAAAAACTAAAATGTTTGTTTGCCTTAATATTCGCATCGACCTCAAAACCTTGCACGCTGACCTTCTCGGCATTTGCTATATAGCCACGATTAACGCCAAGTTCAGGTGATTGAACATTGGTTTGATAGTCATTGATTTCCGTTTTGTAGGCCGTCAAGTTCAGCGTGAAGTTTTCAGTCGGCGTGGTCTTAATACCAAGCTCCATATGCTTTACATCCTCCGGCTTAATAACAGCGAGATCGGTCGCTGCTTCCCCGTTAACAGTTGGAAGACCTGCAACATTGACGCCGACAGGCTTGTAACTGGTGGAATAAGTGGCGTAACCGTTAATGCGGGCGTTTGCTCTGTATGCTAACGTTATGTTGTAAGTCAGATTATCCTCGTCGGCATCTGCCGTATAGGCTTGATCACTATATACGCCTCTTTTTAAGGCGAGCAAGGCTGGGTCAGTGGTGTCCAACCCACCATAGGTTTTTCTGTCGTAGACTACATCCTTTTCATCATAGTTGAAACGAATGCCTGGCAATACGTGCAAGCCTTTAACAACCTCCCAATCGATGTTGGCGAATACTGCCGCACTCTTTGACTTTATTGACGCTTTTGTATTAATTCCATAGCCCTCAAACAATCCCGGCGTCTGCCACAAAGAACTCGTTGAGCTCTGGGAAAAGCGCCACTGGGCCGAACCGGATTCCTCGGTGCCATTAATTTTAACTTCTTGATCGATATAGAATAAACCAATTACACCGCTCAGGCTAGACGTAAATTCGCCTGCATATCGGATTTCTTGTGACCAATTTCGATGCTCCGCAGGGTTTTGCGATTTAGACAATGCTTGCAAACCAGTGAAGTCTCTATCATTGGAAGGATCCCAATCCCAATAGCGCCATGCCGTAGTTGAAGTGAGTGTACCTGGGCCAATTTTCGTGTCGATATTGAGTGAAGCACCACCTAAGTCATTACCTGACCGCCAAGGTGTATCGTGATCTATCACGCGATCAAAAGCGTTCAGCGTAGGCAATTGGTAATTTAAATCCGCAATGATCGCATTGAACTGGCGGTAGGCTGCACGCTTTGTTTCCACAACACCTGCTACAACTTGCGCGTAGCCGTCGGGACGTTGCCGTGATGCGTCTACAGCCAAAGTGATGGAAGTGTTATCTGATGGTTCAAACAACAGTTGAGCACGAACCCCAAGGTTGTTAATGTCATTAATATATTTTCCTGAGTTTATATTCTGGATTACACCATCCCGTTGCGTGCCGGAAAAAGATACTCTTGCTGCAAATTTTTTGCTGAGGGGACCTGTAACGGACGCCTTGGCCTGGACGTATCCGTAGTTTCCAAAACTAACTTCGAAGTCAGCGCCTGGTGTGAACTTCGCCTTACGTGTTGTTATATTAAAGGCGCCAGCAGTAGTGTTTTTACCAAACAGCGTTCCCTGCGGACCGCGTAATACTTCGACCTGCTCAACATCAATAAAGTCAAACGTCGCGGCAGCAGGCCTCGCATAGTAGACTCCGTCTACATAAAAACCTACGCCTGGATCAAGACCGTCGTTTGTGAGTCCGAAAGGTGAACCTAATCCACGAATATTAATCCCGGTATTGCGGGGATTCGAAGAATAAAGCTGAACAGATGGAATAAGTTCTTTCACCCGGTTAACGTTAAATGCACCGGCTTGCTCTATGGACGCACCACTTACCACCGAGATCGGAATAGGAACGTTTTGTGCCGTTTCTTCTCTGCGTCTGGAGGTAACAACGACCTCTTCCAACAATCCATCATCGACAAGCGTTATCTCCAACGGCTCTTCCGACAATTCATAAATTTCCACTTCCTGAAGTTTGTAACCTACTGAACTGATGCGAATGGTGAACGGCAATTCTTTAGGCGCCGCGATGCTGAATTTGCCGTTGACATCGACTACAGCATTAGCGCTGCCGCCTTTTACGGACGCTGTTGCGCCAACTACGGCTGCACCGTCAGCATCTTTCACTACGCCCGTCACCTGCGTTTGCGAAAACGCTGACTTTGCGGAAAAAAGCATTAGAAGAATTGACAAAATAACGATAGGCCTATTTGCTGAAGTCGAAGTACTTAAGTGGACATTGAACGTGCTTGTCCTGCTTTTAATATCGATTGGTTGAAGTGTACGTGACCGTAAAAACATATTGCTATAGAATGATTTCATAAAATTGGTTTCAGAAGTATTTGTAATTGGTATGGCGCTTAGCGC
This sequence comes from uncultured Bacteroidota bacterium, assembly GCA_963813425.1. Classification (GTDB taxonomy): domain Bacteria; phylum Bacteroidota; class Bacteroidia; order Cytophagales; family Cyclobacteriaceae; genus Chryseolinea. The sequence continues at coordinate 24,508 of CAWEZB010000007.1, read as the reverse complement.
TACAGCAAGCAAGACGGGTTTACTTGATTCGTTTTGATGCAAAAAGTTCGGACTTGCCTTTCTCTAACTTTTCTGGTTCGGGCTTGAGATATCCGAAGTCGCTGAGATCCTTTTGACCATTTTCGATAACCCACTTGATGAAAGCAACTGCATCGGTACTTGCACTTTTTTTATCGACAGAAAAGTGCAGATACCCAATGGGAACATTATTGAGGTCCTTTGCTGACGTGCTTTCTAATCGTTGTACTACCGTTGGAAGATCATTATAAAATTTCTCTTCATCATTTACCCTTCCATTCCCATTCAAGTCAACCGGCAAAACGGTGATACCTTCAACTGACTTTTTGGTATCGCGATCATAAATAAGTGAAACAGGTAAATAAGATATAGCAGTGGAGTCTCGAAGGACAGCTTTTAGAATATGTTCATCTGCACCCGCGATGGCTTTTCCCTTGATATCTTTTTGCTCGTAGCCATAATAGCTGGCAAACGTAATGGGCGCCCCTGCCTTTTGCAGACGCGTGTAGGTTGTATAAGGAGCTTTGATCTCTTCTTGTTTTTCCTTATCGGCATAGATGTCATGAAAGAAAAGTTGGGTGATCAAACCTTTATCTAATCCTTTATCCAGGTAAAGCTTGGCGATCCCAGATTTGCTGTTAGCAACAGGCAAAATTGCATAGCGACCAACGTATGCATATTCGCGATCCTTCTTGAATTCATCGGTGTGTTCGTATGCTTCAATTAGGATCTCATATTGCGACGGGTCTGTCGAACCTCTGGACTCAATTATAACCTGAACATCGGGATACTCTTTATTAAAATCGTCAATCCATCGTTGTACTAGTGGATAGGCGAACCGTACGCCTGTGATTCTTACGACTTGTTGATTTTTTTTAGGTTGTACCGAGGCTCGCGGCAGAAGAGCCAGAACCTTTATTTATTGACGCAGTCAAGTCCTGCTGACTCCGCACCGAGGAAGATGCGAAAACAAATAAAACGAGGGTTAAAGCAAAAAGAGATTTCATTTTGATTACTGTTGGTGGATGAATGTATGTCTATAGAAATAGTAGATAAATAATTTAAATTTTTTTAAAGCGCGGAAGCCTTCAACTCGCTGTAAAGTCTCGATTGTTCGGCCCGGACCGATTCTTCAAATCGCAGGATCGCCTTCAATGATTTTTTAAATTTGATTTCCTGGATCAACAGCTTTAGCATCAAGTCGAGGTATTCCGTAACCGCCGATGCCTGGTCTGTTCCTACAAAGAGTTCGAATGTTCTTTCGGAACGGTTGAATAAAATTCCTATCTGTTTTGGTCGGCTAAACTCAACCAGTCCACGGAAAAGGACAAAGTGCTCATGATAAATTCCAGACAATCTGAATTTGACGATTGCCCTATCTGATTGAAAAATCTTTCCTGCTGGGATGCTTTTGAATTCTACAGGTTCAAGCATGCTGGATTTTTCGAACCAATCTAATATCGGATTCACCGTCGCTTCTTTTGTAGGCAATTCGCCTACGTTGTCGGGTGCTGTTTTTGACCTGATAAATACGTTAAGGAAATTTAACCGCTGGTCATTGCCAGCTAAAACTGCTGTTTGTGTCATGTCTTTGAAATTGTGTTGTTGTTAAAATGTTGAAGGCTGGGAGCTAGTCGCAACAACAACAGCAAGAGCAGCGGAAAAACTGTTCTGATAGACGGGATTCAATGGTGGTCTTCATAGTCTTAATATTTATCTGTCCTTTATGTTCCAGGCAGGAATTGGCACCTTATTAAGGTTGTCATAGGATCATAAAGCCTGCTCTTTCCCCTATTCTTTATAAATATGGATCAAAGGTAGTTTATTAATCTATTAAGTCAATAGACTTAACAGGATTAGTACGATTTTTTTCTATTAGAGGTTTCAATTGTTGGTTTTTGAGGTAAAAAAGGCCTTTAACAACCCATTTCTTTTCTGAAAAAAGATCTTTTATTGATCGAAATCTATAGATTTAGTAGATTATGAAGCGAATTTTCTACCTTTGCCTGAAGTAGTGAGCACAATGGGCGAACTCCACCAATCGATACTCTGATTCACATACAATGCGCAACATTTTAAGTTTAGGTACTTTCCTTTTCTGCCTTTCCCTTGCCTCAGGATGCGGTGAGAAAAAATCTTCGACACAAGGATCAAATGGAAATTTAGAGGGGACAATCTCGATGTCGGGAGCATTTGCATTATATCCGCTGGCAAATAAATGGGCTGAAGAGTTTACCAAGATTCACCCCGATGTCCGTTTCAACATCTCTGCTGGCGGCGCGGGGAAAGGGATGGCAGACGCATTGGCTGCTGCCGTTGATTTGGGTATGGTATCGAGAGAAATTAAAAAGGAAGAAATCAGTAGCGGCGCCTGGCCTGTCTCGGTTACAAAAGATGCCGTCGTTCCTGTGATGAATTCAAATAATCCTGTTCTTGCTTCCTTAAAGCAGCGAGGCCTTTCACAGGAAGCATTAAAAAAAATCTTTGTCACGAGCGAGATAGCCACGTGGGGCAATGCAGTTAATTCAGCCGCATCTCAAAAAGTAAATGTATATACGCGTTCAGATGCCTCTGGAGCCGCGGCAACATGGGCAGCCTATCTGGGAGGCGCAGAACAGGATGTTCTAAAAGGCATCGGTGTGTTCGGTGATCCGGGATTGGCTGACGCAGTAAAGAAAGATGCTTCAGGCATTGGTTATAATAATGTGATCTATGTTTACGATCTAAACAGTAAACAAAAATATCCGGGCATAGACGTTGTCCCATTGGATGTAAATGGCGATGGCCAGTTATCCAAGAATGAATTATTTTATGACAACCTGGATTCACTCATGGCAGCCATCGATGACGGGCGCTTCCCTTCGCCACCGGCCCGAGACCTGTACTTCGTTTCCAAAGGCAAACCAGAAAATAAAGTTGTAATAGAATTTTTACGTTGGGTACTAAAAGAAGGCCAGAAGTTTGTGGCCGAAACTGGCTACATAACACTTTCTGAGTCCACGATCCAATCAGAATTGACGAAACTTCAATAACCCATGGTCGCTGCCCGAAAAATTAAAGAATACTCCGCCGGTGCATGGACCTTGACTTGTGTATTTATTGTATTGCTGCTTCCATTGCTGATCGTACTCAGCCTCGTCATTAAGGCCACGCCGATCTTTAGTGTAGGAGAAGTTGGGCAGCTGCTTTTTTCTTCAGCGTGGCAGCCTTCTTCCGGCAAGTTTGGATTTTTGCCATTTATACTTAGCTCATTAGTCGTGACCGCTATTGGATTGATCATTATGATCCCCCTGAGTTTACTGCCCGCCATTTATTTAACGCAATACGCTTCACCTCGCGTGCTGGGTGTTATGCGTTCAGTAATCGACATATTGGCGGGTATACCTTCCGTGATTCATGGCGTGTGGGGCGTACTCGTTATCGTTCCCTTTATTTCACTTCATATCGGTCCCCTATTTGGGAACGACACATCGGGGTATACGGTATTGGCAGGCGGTATTATTTTGGCGATTGCCACGCTTCCATTTGTGTTGCACATGTTGCTGGAAGTTTTTCGCTCCATTCCAATAGAACTTAAAGAAGCTACCCTCTCACTCGGCGCGACCTATTGGGAAACCATTAAAAAGGTGGTGTTAAAAAAGGCCATGCCTGGAATTATCGCTGCTTTTGCGTTAGGGATTTCAAAGGCATTCGGAGAGACGATAGCAGTGCTGATGGTAGTCGGAAATGTTGTCCAAATCCCTAAAGGTGCCTTTGATGCGGGCTATCCGTTACCTGCACTTATCGCTAATAACTACGGTGAGATGATGTCCATACCAATGTACGATTCCGCGCTGATGTTTGCAGCCTTGTTACTTTTTGTCGTGGTGCTTGTGTTTAATTTCATTTCAAGAATATTAATTCAGCGAACAACAACTTATTGATGCGATGAAAAAGGCAAAAATTATCGAGGAACAATTCTTTAAGTACCTGCTGGGATTTTTTACCTACAGTTTAATCTTGATTTTATTTTTCATTGTATATGAGATTGCAAAGAAGGGAATACCAGCGCTTTCATGGGAAATGATCACCCAGGTTCCGAAAGGAGGATTTTACTTTGGAAAGGAAGGAGGCATCTACAACGCAATTCTTGGCTCACTATACCTGGCGCTGGGAGCATCGCTTATTTCCATAGCGGTAAGCCTGCCGGTCGCTTTGTTTATGAATATATCCCTGGTAAGGCATGAAAAAATTCTAGGCGCGATCCGGCTGGTATTAGATCTCCTTTGGGGTGTTCCTCCGATCGTGTACGGCGCATTTGCGTTTTCCATCATGATCATCTTTGGTCTGAAAGCGTCATTACTGGCAGGTATAATTACCGTCGCATTCCTTATCATGCCGGTGATGATCCGTGCTATGGATGAAGTTTTAAAAAACATTCCCGTGGGACTGTTTGAGTCAACGCTTTCCCTGGGGGCCACGCGTTTTGAAGTAGCTGGAATATTTTTCAGGCAGGCACTTCCCGGTATCGCCACAGCATTTTTACTGGGCTTTGCAAAAGGAATAGGTGACACTGCTGCTGTTTTGTTTACAGCAGGATATACGGACTATGTTCCTGACAGCCTCGGCCAGCCTGCGGCCACGCTTCCGCTTGCTATATTTTATCAGCTGAGTTCACCGATTGAAGAAGTAAAGGCCAGAGCCTATGCCGCAGCCGTTGTACTGACCTTACTTATTCTGGTGATCAGCATTGTTTCCCGCTATTTATCATCAAAGGTTTCTAAAAATACTGTATTATGAGCTTTCCGACAGAAGTACTACACCTTGATCTGAAAAAAGTTGAAAGACCAGCTGGTGAATCAATACTCAACATTAGCAACCTTAATGTTTCCCACCACGATCATCATATTCTCAAGAATATCAATCTTAATATTCCCAAGGGGAAGATAACAGCCTTTCTCGGACCTTCCGGCTGTGGAAAAACTACATTGCTTAAGTCGATTAACCGGCTTACCGATCTGCACGGCGGCATGAAGGTTAAAGGCAGCATCAAATTAAATGGCAAAGAGATCCTCAACGGAAGCAGTGACCTTCCAGATCTGCGGCAGAAAATGGGACTTCTTTCACAAAGACCCTTCCCGCTTCCGATGAATATTTTTGATAATGTTGCCTTTGGTCTGAAAATACAAGGTGTAAAGAACAAAACAGAAATAACGCATCGGGTAGAATTTCATCTTAAACAAGTAGCGCTATGGGATGAAGTTAAAGACAGGCTCAAGTCACCTGCAACCAAACTTTCTATTGGCCAGCAGCAGCGCTTGTGTTTGGCCAGAGGACTTGCTGTAAATCCTGAGGTGATACTTGCAGACGAACCAACTTCAGCGTTAGATCCCACCTCGAGCAGAAAGATCGAAGAACAATTTCTGGAACTTAAAAAAAGCTACACTATTATTCTGGTTACGCACATCCTACGGCAAACGGTACGCCTAGCCGACAATATCGTATTTATGTATTTAGGGGAAGTTATAGAACAAGGTACTCCATACGATATATTTCAAAACCCGCAGAGTGATATTTTGAAAAACTATTTGAGTGACGGGCACTAACGTGGGAATTTAACCACAGAGGCACATAGAGCACGGAGGTTCACAAAGAAAATGATGCAATTCTCCGTGTACACTCTCCCTAGCGATCCGTCATGTTGAGCCTACAACCTGATCTCGAAGTTACTGAACCTTCCGCGAAACATCCCTGAGACTGCAAAAGTAAAGACCTGCTCCTTGGATAAACCAGACACTTCCAGAACTGACCAAGTGCTTTGATGCCTGTCTTCCAGCAATGTTGATACGCCAATGCGAGGGCACCAGATAAAAATTTAAGGCATTTGTAATTCACGGTATAGGTTACTCCAATCTTGTTCTCCATTTCATCGCTTCGTTATTTTTATCCCGGCTACAGCATTTCATTGGGATGGGATTCTTCGCCCTTACGCACATTCAATCCTTCGCTCTCCGAAGGAGTCCTTCGGACAGAATGACGGTTTTATCTGGCGAACCTCGACCTTCAAACCTTAAAACTAATTCTAACCACGGAGAGCACGGAGGCTCACAAAGAAAAGACAAACTCTCTGTGCAACTTTGTGCTCTCTGTGCCTCTGTGGTGAATAAATGCTACACACTTCGACAACCTCGAACTTCAAACTTCAAACCTCGAACTTTTTTTACTGCTGCCTAATCAAAATCGAATATGACTTCATGCACTTTTGCGAAGGATCGATCCTGGCAATAAAGTGGAGAATGTTTTCTGATGTTTCTTTTTCATGGAAGGGTATCTCTACCTTCGTATATAACAATACCACATAGTTCACTTCTACACTCTCTTCCGAGCTTACCTCATAGTCCAACGCGCGGGACCGGGGAAATTTATAGCGCTGCCCTCCTTCAAACTTTTCCTGCTTTTCTAATTTGTTCGGGTATAAGTGTAAACTTTCATTTTCACCAAGTATGAAAATATTCAGAAACCCTTCCTTCGAGGGCATGATCTCGAAAACCAATTCCTCCGGTGAGCGGTAACTATCGCGGATACCATTCACGTTCATATTAAATCCGGGATCTTTGGAAGTTTTATGAAGCATAACCGTAGCGTTGATCCAGACTTCATAGGTCAGGTTTCCAAATTCATTTTTTCTCTTCTCCTCTTTCAATATCTGGAATTCTGAGATCTCACCGGATACATCTATCGACGTCAAAGATTCATGGATATCTTTTAAGGCACTGTTATTCTCAGTCTTATAATTAAGGTTCGATTCTGTTATGTACTCCGGCACACCTGCCTGTCTTAAAGCTTCTGCTTTCGCTTGATCGATTGCTTTTTCGCGTGCCTGAACGGGCGTGATGTCATTTGAAATAATCCATTCACCTTTGATGTTCTCCACTTTTTTTGTCTCCTGTGCAAAACTGTTTAGCGCGCAGAGCGACACAACGATGGCGATACAGGCAATTTTAACTTTTATCAGAATTTCCATGACATCCATTTTTCGTCAAGGTCGGGAGAAACCAACACCTGTGGCCGTTGCAGTACACCGTTCTCTAGCAGGGAAGCTTTTGGAATTTCTTGCTCTAAATGCTGGCCGAGTTCGTCAAGGGTCAGGTTGCCTTGTGTTTCCTGCAACTTTTTTAACAAGTGATATGTAAATAGTCCGTGGGACTGGCTTTCAAATGGCAACGAGACTTCTTTTCCACTGGTTGCTGTAAACGCTACAATGTTTCCCTCAACGATTTCACTCTTAGGTCTGATCTTTACGGTGCGCGCAGCTAACAAACCGTTTTCGCCACGGCCACCTCCGCTAAAACACGCGTCAAGGAAGACCATTATTTTGCTCGCCTTCGAGGATGCCAGCTTGGAATACAGATCTCGGAGTTTGATGGCATCATCAAGATTTGATGCAGTGACGTCGACCGGAACGAGGTAGCTTTCGTGTGTTTCGAAGTCGGGAAGCCCATGGCCTGCGTAATAAAAAACTATTTCCGCATTCGGTGTGAGTTTGGCCAGTTCGGTAATTCTTTCAATTTCCCTGCTCATCTGGCCACGTGTCGCATCGGTGAGTGTAAACGTATGCTTTTCCAATACACCCAAAGTTTTCATCGCATACTCTTTGAATACCAGCGCATCGTTTCGCGCAAACAAAACATTTTGATCAGACTGTAAACCCGTCTGAAATTTTCGATAATCTTCATTTCCAATGATCAGTGCAAAACGATTTTTTACAACTCTGTCCGTCCGCGGAATGTCGACGTCTACATCTGATCGCAGGGAAATATGTTCTATTAGAATAGGCTGCTCGATCTTTGCGGCTATGTTAACAGTTTGCGTTTGACTTGAACTTTCCAGAAGTGGGATGCTCAGGGTATGCGTCTGTTCGAATTGTCCATGTCCATCTGTTATCGTTACTTCAACCGGGATTTCACGGCCATCATATTTCTTATTGCCAAAGAATTCGTAAACAATACTTTTTGTCTCGTTGGGTTTTAGCTTGTCGATATAGAAGCTTGATTCGGCGGCAGGGAATACGTTACCTGGAGTCTTAAAATCAGTTCGAATCTCCACGGCATCACCTTGTCCTTTGTTCTGAAGCATAACTGTGAGGGAAATCGGGTGCCCTAATGTTATCCTGTCACCATCATTGCTGGCGAATGTGTAGTCGGCAATGGATATTTCAGGAATTTTCATTCTCTGCGTATTGAAAACAAGTCTGATCGGATCAGAATCAAATCCATTTGCCTCTTCGATGCGTATTTCCAATTCTGCTTTTCCTGTCTCGAGCAAAGGAACTCCCTTAATCGGCAGGGCTATGTGCATGCTGTCGCCAGCGAAAAGGTCCCCCAGCTGCTTTCTGGACGAGAGTTCGATACCTTCCATAGGGTTCACGGGGACAACATTCGCGGCAACTGCCAGGGCATTGCCCTTTCCGACGTTCGACAGGGTAAATCTTATTTCCGCTTCTTCGTCAGCATCAAGAATACTATTGCTGTTTCCGTGTTGGTCGGAAAAAGTAACATCGCTGATTTCGAGATTAGCAGGTGCCCTCGGTCTCGTCGCGGTAGAGATGTCTACTTCCTTGGCTGAACTCAATTCCGACCGACCGAAGATGTTAACTTCCTTAGCGGGACTTACCCCTGCCTGGCCGTGGAGTTCAAGGCTAATAAGGGCGAATAGAAATGCGATATACCTACTCATAATTTCCATTTATCATTAATAGAATCGAAAGGCAACTCCGATACTAGCTCCGAGTGTGCCGAAATCAGGCTCAACGGGAAATAGGTAGTCGTAAGGCTTTCGCGGTGCTGACAAGTATTCCACGTTTAGCAAGTAACATGTTCTTTTGCCAAGATTCAAACGAAGCCCAGTACCGAGATTATACGCCACCCCCGATGTAGTAGTAGTACCTAGACTGTCCAGGTCAGGTTGATCTGAGTGAGTGGAAATGAAAGAGTATCCAATCTGCGGCCTCAATTCCCATTTAATCTTATTTCCGATTGGAAATGAGATCAGCGGACCAATCATAAAACCGTAGTTTGCCCAGGTTATAATTTCGTACTGGTCGTTTCTTGTACCGCCATAGATATATATGGTGGAACACACTCCTAGTATGTAGGTAGGAAGATATGCAATAGTGGTATTGAGGAAAAGTCCATTTTGCTCAAAGGCACGAGGGGTGGTGAGGTAACTTTCGTAAGGCGTGAATACGCCAATCGACCCTCCGATATAACCTTTGTCTGCTTTCCATGATCGCCTGGACCAGGGTTTCCCTCCCTTGTTCTCTTCATGTCCCTGCATCGTTTGATGGATTCGTCGAATCTCTACCGCAAAATAGATCCGGCCCTTAAGTTCCTGTCTATCGGAAAGTACGTCCCAGAGGATCGTGTTCGAACGATCCGCAAGGAACGTTTTCGATATCACCACTGAGGCCGCGACTTATCTCGGTCAGTTTTCCATCCTTCCCCACCAACAGCCTGACGTCATAGTTTTTATCTCCGGAACACCCGTCTATGTCGTAAGTGATTTTTACCGCGTTGTCGATGACTTCAAAATCTACATTGGTAATTTTTTGTGAATGAGATAGATGTGAAGACAGGCACGCTGTCAGGATCAGCAAGAATGGTAGTTTGCGCGGCGGGGAAGTATGATTTCGACCGTTTCTCATAATCAAATCCAACACGGGATCCAACAAACTTAACGCAGTCCTGGTTTGGCGTTAGTGCTTAACAAAATTCAGAAAAGGACGGGTGTGAGAATATTAACTTGTTTCTTTCACCAACGAGGGCTGTCTTGTTTAAATTTAATGAATGTGGAGTTGTTTTGCCAATGTATTTGCCTATAAGACTGAGATAAATTTAAGGCCCCTATGAGATCTGTTGGTTCATTTATTGAGCAGGTCGCAATGGATGGTAGAATGCTGCCAGAATTGTAACTTAGGCTCGCGAGGGGAACGAATGAACTGGACCAGTTATGCACGCGACCGACTCCACTGGCGCTGGTTCTTACCGGATGGTTATCAATCCCTTAGGCCAACCTTTAAAAATGAATACGGTGAACTAATGGCGAAACCTTTAACCATACTTTTAATAGGTGTCTTTTTCTACCCAACGGCTGCATGCCTTGCGCAAAAACAAATTCTACGAATTGAATCCCAAAGCAAAATCCGAATTGTATTTCATAGATGTGTCGCTAAAGGACGACTCGGTGATTATGGCGGCGGAAAAGATGCTTGACCAAACTCCCATTAGAGTAAAATTTGATTCAACCGATAGTTTTTTACTTTCCGATCCCGCTGCGATTAAAAACATTAGTACGTACTGGAAAGGCAGGCCTACCAACGAGATGTATATGTGCTGGTATGACTATTTTAGTTATGTAGTCGAAAACGGAGTGGTCAAAGATGAAATCAGAGTTGATGAAAAATGCATGCAGGCCGTATATTACCACGGTATTTTTGATTTTAAAGATCTCCCTTTAAAAACAGATACATTGAAAGGCAAAATCTTGAAGGTCAACATCGAATTCAAATCAAAGGCGATTGGCAGGAATTTCATTAATGAATTAAAGTTACTTGGTGCGTACCATACGATAAATGAAGGTCATTGGTATGACCATGATGGATCGTTTGACATCCAGTTACGGTCGAAAACAAATTGGAATAAAAGCGACTTCGCTGAGCTATAAGAAAAAATAAATAAAGCGTACCCCAATGGAAAATATTCTTTAAGGTATGGTGGTATTTATGGGGGACATACCTATGTTACCATAGATTGTGCAGAGAATTTTTATCAAACTTTTAATCTATATTCAAAAAGAGGTGAGTGGAGAGATCATGCCATCGGAAACGAATCTTAGTCTTTGGCAAAGAACAAGCGAAACTGAAACAATTGATTCAAAAATATCCTCGCTGAACCAGCAAAAATGAGAGCCTAAAGCTAGCTCGCCATACCACCTAAATCTGGCAACGTTATAAAAAATTTACTGCCGCGTCCAGGCGAAGACTCAACTTCAATGCTGCCGCTCATCTTTTGAACTATTTCCCTAACGATATAAAGGCCAATACCTGAACCTGTGCTGTTTTGTGTCGCACGGAAAAACATATCAAATATTTTTGCCAAGTGCTTGGTTTCTATACCTTGGCCATTGTCTATCACGCAAAGCGTGACTCCATTTACGTGCCTGTCAACACGTACCTCGACAAAAGGATTTTCTTTTTCAGTGTCGGCATATTTAATCGCATTTGAAATAAGGTTATTTAAAATGATGGAAATTCTTTTGCCGTCGCTGGAAAATTTCAAGTCGGGTGAAATGTCTATTTTCCGATCGATGTCGGCGAACTTCTCCATAAAATGCAGATGCTCAAAAATTTCTTCGATCAACGCGTTAAAATCGATGGGTGAAATTTCAACATCGAGTCTATTATTTCGCGAGTACCGTACGATATCATTTATAAATTCATCGAGTCTCAATAAGGCCCTCTCTTGCATGTCAAGCAAGGTTCCGATGGATTGCATATCTTTTTCAGCGCGCGCTACGCCAATCAGCCCCAACAGTGAGGCTATTGGTGCACGCAAGTCGTGGGAAGCGCTGTAGACGAACCGGTCTAATTCGGCATTTGCTTTTACGAGCTCCTCGTTCTTTTGTTTGATGGAAGCTTCGATTTGTTTACTCTCAGTAATATTGAAGAACATAACTGCCATCCTGTTGTGCCCCGCTTGAAAGGCATATATCTGAAAGATACCTTTAATGGTACCGATGTCGTAATTAAAATCTTCAGTAGCCCAAGGGATACCACCCAAGGCAGCCTTTAAAAAATGTTCAGGTATTTCAGTCTTCATGAGATCCGGGAACGCTTCGTCTATTGTCATGCCAATTAATTTGAGATTTTCTATTCCTGTCAGCGTATCTGCCGCAGGATTTGTATCGACAAGCACAAGTTGGCTATTCGCGTTCACCTCATATACATAAATTCCCATTGGGCTGGATTGGATAATTTGCCGGAATTTGAGCTCACTTTCCTTTAGCTCGTTCACGTGTTGCTCCAATTCCGCGTTCAGCTTGCTCAATTCCTGCTCTAGTTTTTTCCGAGGCGTTATATCAAAAGAGACGCATAAGATACCGGTGATTGCACCGTGCTCATTCTGCATTGGCGTGTAACGGTTTGAAAATGTCAACCCGTCTATGGACACCTCAGTTGAAATAATTTCGCCTTTCAAAGCACGACGAATTGTCGTAATAATTTCAGGGACATCCCGGTACATATCGAACACGGATTGACCAATGGTCTCACCTGGCTTTAATCCGAGCACCTCCAAACTTAATCCTTCACAGAGTTGAATTATTCCGTCGTTGTCAATTAGGTAAATAATCGCAGGGGCATTTTGAACGACACCTTTGAACAATTTTTCACTCTCCTTTAGGGCCTGACTAAATTCAATTTGTTCAGTTATATCGCGAAAAGTCCCGAGCACTCCAACCACTTCACCAGCGGCATTTGTCAGGGGAACCTTGCTTACTTCATTGTAGTGAATTTTGCCATCAGCGTTGCGAAGCGGCTCGATAAAATAGAGCTTCGAAACATTATTCTCAATTACATGTCGATCATCAGCCCGTAATTGTTCGGCCTGTTCCGCCCAGGGAAATTCAAAATCAGTTTTCCCCCTCAAATCCTCTTCTGGTTTTCGATTGGCGAGTTTTCTGAAAAAAGTGTTGGCTCCCAGATATTTTGATTCTTTGTCTTTCCAGAAAACGCCTGAAGGAATATTATTCAGCACCGCTTGCTGAAAAGAATGGGACAAGTGTAGTTGCTCCTCCGTTTTTCTACGTTCGGTTATATCGTTGATAAATGCGCAATTGTATTCCTCACCATTAAATTCTAAGAAATGTGCGCGCACCTCTACGTCCAGTATTTGCCCATCCTTTCTGCGATGCTTTGTGAAGAAAGTCAGGGCCTCCTTCTTACGCAGCTCCTCCCAGTGCAATGGCCACTTTTCAGCTGTATAAAGTGGATCGATATCCTGAACATAAAGCGAAAGAAGTTCTTCTCTGGTATATAAAAGCATCGCGCAAAACGAAGGATTGAAATCAACGATTTGTCCATCTTTGGAAATCCATAAGATGGAACTGGTGGCGTGATCTATTGAAAACCTTGCTAGTTTTAAGGCCGCCTCCGCTTGTTTTCTCGCCGTAATGTCATCATACGTTCCTAACAATCCAACGACATTGCCAGCCTGGTCCATCAACGGCACTTTACTAGTAAGCCTCCATCTTAAAGTGCCATTTACTTGAGGCTGTGTTTCTTCAAAAAAGAGGCTGTTCTCTAGCGTATTGATGACACGTTGATCGTCGTTCACGAACTTATCGGCAATTTCTTTGGAAAAAAGATCGTAATCAGTTTTGCCCACCAAGTCATGGGGTGAAGCATACCCCAGGTCATTCGCAGCAACCTGATTGCAGCCCCTGAATACAGAATTCCGGTCTTTCCAAAATACGCGAGTGGGTATGGCGTTTAACACAGTGTGCAAAAAACGCTCTGATGATTTTGTCGTCTTTTCGGCATGTTGTTGATGGGAGACATCATGAAATGCAAGCAAGATTGCCGATTGCCCTTTAAGCGTAATGCTGTGTGCAAAAATGCGGACATACAATAGCCCACCGTTGCGCAACGGATATTTAACCAAGTATCCTTCAAGTCTATTTTGTTGGCTGAAGGTTTCTAAAATTTGCCGAAGCTCTATCGGAGATGAAAACCCAAGGTCGATCGGCGATTTGCCGATGAATTCGTCGCGGTCAATGCCGTGCAGTCGCGTGCAGGCGGCATTCACTTCCAGGAAATCACCTTGCGTAGATACGATGGCCTGCGGCAATGGGCTACGTTCAAACAGCATTGTATAGGCCTCTTCTTTTTCGGGGCTGAAAAAGCTCGTTAACCATCTCCTTATATCGTGAATAATTCTTTTTTTCATGAACGTGAACTGGACAATCCTGCTACTTTAATACACCGATCGATATGGCAATAGTAACGGACCGTGACGAAAGATAAATTTAATTGGCGTAACGTTCAACTGTCAGGCGCTGGCCAGGGACTTTGGTAGACCTTGCCTGCTTCAGCTATGTAAATTTGAAAATTATTAGGCCCATTTCAAAGTCCTCCCGCGCAGGCGCATAGCAGGGAGACTTCTTTCAATTGCCAGTCTTCTCCAAAAGAGTCCTTTCAGACAAACTGATTTTACCTAATCACATTTACATTACTTCCAGTAAATTTTCCAGCAACTTAGCATGATACGCAGCACGTGGATTCCATGGAAATAATCCAAAGGGCCGATCCCAATTTTTCATGGTTTTCTCCATCTCGATCAATGCATCATATGATTGTGAATTTTTGCTATAATAAATGCTGCAAGTAACCTTCTTCACGAGTGATTGTTAATGAATAATGATTTATCCGCATACGATATACTAGTCGTTAGCGGTCATGGTAAACATTGTATTAAAAAATAAACTCATGAAAAATAAAATAGATTTTATAAATCCAGACGGATTGTTAAAAAATCCTGCGTTTTCTCAAATTGCTATCACAAGGGGAAGTGGAAATACAATTTATATCGGAGGACAAAACTCGATAACGAAGGACCTCCAAATAATTGGCAAAGGCGACATAATTTTACAAACAGAATACGTCCTAAAGAACATTGAAATTGCCTTGAAAGCTTCCAATGCAACTTTAGACGACCTATTTAAATTGACGATTTATATTGTGCAAGGTCAGGACGTTCAAAAAGGATTTGCAGGAGCGCAAAAATTTCTAAAAAAATTAAGCAACCCTCCCGTTATAACAGGAGTTATTGTTGCAGGGTTGGCAAACCCCGAATATTTAGTTGAGATTGAAGCCTTGGCATTCACAAATTCCTCAAAGGATTAGAGGTTACAGTTTCAATAATAGTTCAATTCGTTGAGCACTTCGTACTAATCATTTGTTCAACGACGACAAAAAGTTTAAGTTCTTCTAGCGGGCTACAAGCGTCAGCCTTTGCAAAGGACGATCCAGAATACTAAGGTGTCACCGTTACGATAACCCGCTTATACCTTGTCAATGCGGGTGTTCCTTTATCCGTAACTTTTAAAATAAAATGGATCGTCTTCGGGCTATTTACAACGGGTGCGATGACAGGGATGTCATAGAGATTTGGCGAGTAAGGCCGGAAACTTACATTTCCTTTATATGTTCCTGCTTCCGGATATTGAAACCACCAGTAACTCATTGAATCACCATCCGGGTCAGTAGTACCATCTGCGTTTAAGTGAAATTGCTGACCCGATTTGACACTGAAATTCTCTGGATGCGCGAGCTTTGGAATTGGCGGATGATTCGACTCACTGAATGCTTTTGTTGTCCACATCATTCGTGCGGCAAAATCATTCTGAAATTCCGTGCGCCAGCGCCAGATAGTCTCCCTGTTCCCAACATAGGACTTCTTATCCAACACAGAAACAACAGAGTCATTTGCGTTGGTCCAGATTGGTCTTGTTTCGGGTTCATCCTTTGGCCAGTTTTCTCTTCTGAACGGACCCTGGTTCGAGTCTTCAAATTTTGGAAGATAGAGTTCGTAGC
Source organism: uncultured Bacteroidota bacterium (assembly GCA_963813425.1). GTDB lineage: Bacteria > Bacteroidota > Bacteroidia > Cytophagales > Cyclobacteriaceae > Chryseolinea. Next base: position 8,862 of record CAWEZB010000007.1, on the reverse strand, counting down.
GTCCACCCCACCCCCCGAAATTGGGATGCTCTGAGTCATTAAGCCCGTTGCTGATCAAATTAAGAAAAGCGGGCGTGTCGCCTTCCATACCGTAGGCGACGTCAGGATAGGCTGCACCTAACGGCCCATGCCCTTGCTGAATGTTTTTCGCCAGCCAATCGGCAGAAACCACTTCCGCATTCGAGCCGGGTAGCCCCATCGTGATCCCTAGCCACGTTGCCTTAGAGTAATTATAACCCGGAGTAACGACAAAAAATACCGAAGGAAAGTTTTTTCGGATCCATGGGCCCGAGTCATCCTGGTCGGATATGGTGTACACGCGTAATTTCTTGTAAAGCTTTTCAGCTGCGGTCGCCGACTTTGTTTTCTTTATCTTCCACAACGCTTGAGCTAATGTATTTGGACCGCCCCAAACCGAAATCCACAAAGGACGATCGTCTTCTTTCTCGAGCGCTTTAATAATCCAATCCGAACCGTCGGAGTCTTTTCCTTCGCCAACTCCTTCCATGCCATAGGTTGCTAAACCCTTCCTGACCGTTGGCTTCAATTCTTCCTGGGTAGGGTACCCTTGCTCATGCTTGATCAGATTGGGATGAACTTTTCCATACGCATCGAGTACTTTCAAAATACTCTCCGGCGCCACTCTTGTCTTTTGATGAATCGATGTGGTAGCAACCAGGCCCTCCACATCAAATTGGTTGCTATACAACAAGAACCGAATTAATGACTGCGTATCGTCCGGGTCAGCCTCGATATCCGTCAAAACCAGTACACGTGGTTTTTTATCAGATTGTGAAAATGTACTGGTCGGTATCCAGAGGATTAACAGAGACAAAATCAGCCTCATTGTTTTTGACTGTAGCGTGGCCATATTTTTTCGTGGTTTTAACTAAAAAGAATTACTTGAAGAATTTTGGAGCGAGTTCTGTCAGGTAAAGGCGCCATTCCTTCCACGTGTGACATCCCCTAAAACAATAATACGGTTTTCCAAGCTAAGTCCCCTATGAGCGTTTTTGGAAAATTATCAGTGAGTAAGGGGCAAAGCCAGCCTTCAACGAGACGTCAGCTGCCCGGATCGATTTAGAGAGACAATCAAAAGAAAAGATAGGTTTTTCAATTTATGTCTGTTAACTTTGTTATACAAAGTACTTTTATTATGATAGACTCACTACGAGGTTTTAAAAAATCTATTGTTAGACCATTTAAAAAAAAAAAAGCTAAATGATCAGGAAGCTTGAGCACCTGTACGATGAAGCAAGAGGGAACAAATGGTTTCATTATTTCACCATTTTTTGCCGCATTATATTAGCCCTTGGTTTTATTCCATCGGGTATTGTAAAAATTATGGGAGAACGATTCACTGCTTTGTCAGTTAATCATCCATTGGGTCATTATCTTGAAGCGTTACATCTTACAGGCTATTACTACACCTCTATCGGAATTCTCCAGGTGACGGCTGCACTTTTATTACTCATTCCAAGGACAGCGCTTCTTGGTGCAATCATCTATTTTCCTGTCATCCTTAACATTTGTATTCTGGCTTATGCAGTTCGATTCGAAGGCACTCGTATTACAACCCTAATGGTATTGGCAAACTTATATTTGCTGTGTTGGGATTATGACCGGTTGAAATATATTTTACCATTTAAACAGTCGAAAGAAGACAGTGTCGCTGCAAAAAAGCAAACGTCGAGCAACAAGTTTCCGCTTGTTTTTTTTGGATGTGTTTTTGCGATCGTCGCTTCAGTAATATTAATTAATCATTTTTTATATGAGATTCGACCCGGCAATTCTATAGAGGAATGCAGTAATGGATGCGGAAGTCATCGTAACCCCAAGGCTTGTCACGATTTTTGTGATTGCATACATAACCAGGGAAAGCCGCTTAATAAATGTTTAGATGAATACGAGAAATCAAATTAAAGAGGTTTGGAGAAAATAAATGGACGGAATAGAAATTTTCATCTGAGGCGTGCAATGTTTTGATCGTGCATTTGAGAGGTAGAGACTTATCATCGTTTTTTTGTATTGATGCTATCAACAATTAATACCCAATCATTTTCATCAGGAGTCTTTAATGATAAGACGCCAGGGTTTTTATTTTCTCCAATTACTGCAGTGGTCCCATCTCTTGGATTATACCAGCTTGCCTTGACTTTATTTCCTACTAGTGCTGCAGTGTTGACCTTAAAGGTTCTTCCAGAAGGGATATAAGCAATTATGAATTTGCCCTTTTTGTCCGAGCCCGCAATGGCATAATCGTTCTTGGCATACACCCCGGCACCCTCAATAATTATCTTTGATTCCGGATCGGGAACGATTTGATACCATGGTCTTGAATTGAATAGGTCGAAATAATAACGAAGGCTATTGCCACCTGGGAGGTCAAGTAGTCGTCCTCCAATTTGAAGGAAAGTCCCAGTTCGGCGTTCCATATGCATTACCAATTCCTCCTGAAAGGGCGGACCAATATGCTTGCTTCCTCACCTGAAGGGCAGATCCCCACGAACCGTGCTCATTTTCAAAGGTCGATTCTCCCAGAAAAAAAGGTCTGATAGGACTTTTAGCATACTCATTGAAGTTTACTTCATATACATCAGGCTGATTCTTATTCCATCCCTTATCAAATCCCCGGAAGTAGGTATAAGTCATTACAACATCCAGCCAGCTAGGATTTTCCCACACATCCGTACTTGAATGTGAAGAGGAAGCATGATAGGTCATCAGCTGATGAGGCGCCTGCGACTTAATACCGAGCGCAAGTTGATTCATGGATTCGCGGTCTTCGTGGGGATCGTTATCACCTCCGATTATCCAAAGGACATGGTTGTATTTCGCGAACCTTTTACCGACATATTCACCGAAGGCTTTAGATTTGAGGGGACCATTTTGGTCCATGAAGCTGGTTGTACTTACGGATCCCTTACCCGCATAACCCTCGCCGCAACATCCGGCCCATAGCGGCGCTACGGCAATAAGCAATTTCAGGGAATCCGCTTGGCGTAGTACCCAATCGACATGATCGAAATATGCAGTATTTATGGAAGCGAAATCGGCTGAGTTCTCAAAGGGCAGAACACCATAAATATTTTTCTCACCTTGAAAGCCGGTGAGCGCAGTCTGCACGGTATTAAATTTCTTTTTCTTCCTATCGGCCAGGTAATCAATAACTTCTTTCTTGTTTAGCTTAAGAAAAAGTTTCCAGCCGGTATCGGCATTGTAAAAAAAAGCCTTGCCATTTTGATCAACCAAATAACGATTATTCGCGCTTACGTTAAGTGGAAATTTGTATTGCTGAGAAAATACCAGTGTCGTGAGTACAAAATAAAATATACTGACTGAAAGAATTCCCTTCATGATGCATTCGTGCACACCCAGATTTTATGTCTTGAAAATTAATGGACTGAATGCAGTTTAAAAACAAAAAAAAGTCCAAAAGGGTTTTGAAGATTTTAACACTAAAATTTAGCGCACGAATCACGAACAGAAACAATTCGTCCAGCTATCAAAATACAATATTGCAACCGTGTGCGCAGGCGCCGAGCGTTTTAAAATTTTTTTTTAACGAGCTTCCTTCACAGATGGGCAGTCTCCATAAATTATTTCCAAGGCTTGAAATTATTTTTTAATAAACCCAGGCACCATCTCCTTCTTTGTAGGCAACACAGCCTTCATAACGGCCAGGAATTGGGACGTACCTTAGGGCCTTCGTAGCGCCGGGCTCGGAAGAAAAGAATCCCCATACTGTTAATTGATTAAGCATCGTGAAGAAATGTTCCTGATCATCTTCCATTTTTTCTTTGCTGACCTTTTGTGCTTCCTGATCAAAAAACAGCATGGTATCAAGCTTCTGATTATCGGTAAGTTTAATGAAAGGAATATTATACTTTTTCTTTGCCGCCTGCTCAATAACTGAAATCCCTTCAAAAAATATTTTTTGTTCTGCCTGACTGTAACAATCCGTTACCACTACTTTCATGAACTCACCGATTTTGCTCGCTTTGGCGCCCGGTGACGATGCCGTCGCTGGAAGAATAGTTTCACCGATTTCGTCAGCAACGCTAATACCTCGTCGCTAAAACCTTCAACTTTAGTTTCACTTCCGCCACAGCCGGAAGAAAAACCTGCGAACCGATAATGGCCGAACCGATCAAGGCTGCTGTGGCTGTTAATGCTTCTCGTCTGTTCATAATTAATTGTCAGTTGAAATTAATTTGACCTAAGTTTGCCATTCGAGAGATTGTGTTTCATGGAAGCACGGGCCCAACGGATTCACAAAGGTTGAACTTTCGTGAACGCATCGGCGTACAAACTTTTCCCAGCTTTTGGATAAGCTACCAATTTTATCTTGGCGCCTGGTCTGAACAAGTGGTGCATAAGCTTCGTGATACATGGCTGCGCCTACAAATTTCCTTTACTTATTTCCGATACGGCATGATTAGCCGCTCTTGCTGTCAGCGCCATGTACAAAATCGACGGGCTTTGATTTCCTGTGCTGGTCATACATGCACCATCTGTTACAAAAACATTCTTGCAATGATGTAGTTGATTTTCCTGCATTAAGCATCGAGGTTTTGGGATCTTTCCCCATTCGCACCCCGCCCATCTCATGAATGTCAAGTCCAGGCGGCTGCTTGTTATCAATTGTTTCCAGTACTTTTCCACCCGCAGATTCAAACATCTCACTGCCTTGCTGAAGGAAATCCTTTACCATCTTTTCATCATTGTCATCATAATCCACCGAGGTAACCAGTAGTGGTATACCCCATTGATCAACTTTATCTTTACTCAAACGCACATGATTCTTTTCCTTAGTAATTGTTTCTCCCTGCATATACATATATACCCCCCATGAGCCAGGAACACGTAACCGTTCCTTAAGTCGGCACCAACGCGAGGAGCTTCTTGTCATTAACCCCACGGGTGCGATACGCGCCCAGAAACTTGTAAATCCTCCTACATAATCAGTATCAAGTTTTCCCAAATTCCGGTAATTCGCAATAAGGCCTTCCGTTGGATTTCGCACATAGTAATACTTGTCTCCAAATCCGTCCAAAGCTGCGCTGACGAATCCGCGATAGATGTGAAAAGCAACACCTTTGCCCAACACACCACTATCATTACCCAGACCGTTAGGAAAACGTTGACCGTGGAATTCAGTAAGACAAGTACGTATTTAATGCAGACGCGTTGACAAAAGACCTTCGCAAAATATTCAGCGACTTCCTTTGTATTTGCATCGATAACGCGAACGCCGGAAGCCTGACCTATTGCTTCATCATAAATGATGGAGTGCACAACGGAAAATGGTCTGACGGTCAGGTTACCTGTTTTCATAGCCCATGGCAGTGTTGTGGACACAGAACTGAAATATGCGCCGTAAGGACATCCGCGCATACAAAGATTTCTTGCCTGACAACGGCCACGTCCCTGCTTTTTATGCAATTCACTAGGCTCGGAAAGATGTGCCCATCGTCCCTGAACATAAAACCGATTAGTATATTTTTTTAGATAGGACTCCTTCAAATGTTTCTCAACACAATTAAACTCGATACGGCGGCAGAAATTCCCCGTCGGGCATTGAATCCACTCCATCCTTGTTGCCACATACGCCATGAATTTTTCGGCGTGCGAATACCATGGAGCAATATCGTCATAACGGATAGGCCAATCGTGCCCATACCCAAGTTTAACGGGAGCTTCAAATTCGTAATTACTCCAACGTTGGCAAGCTCTTCCCCAAATAATTGACTTGCCGCCGACCTGGTATCCCCTGATCCAATCAAATGGCTTTTCCTGAACATAAGGATGGTCGTCATCTTTAATAAAGAAATGCGAGGTGTCTTCCCCAAAACCGGCAGCCTTGGATATGAGCGGATTGTCTTTATAAAACTGATAACTCATTCTTCCACGATGTTCTAACTCCCATGGGGCTTTGGTCATCGTTGGATAGTCCTTCAAATGCTCAATATTCCTCCCGCGTTCCAGAACAATTGTTTTCAAACCGCTTTCACAAAGTTCCTTCGCAGCCCATCCCCCGCTAATTCCAGAACCGATTACGATCGCATCGTATGTATGCAACGCTCTCGCCTTGGCATTGATGTTTACTTTGGTTTGAGAAATCATTCATAGATCACAAGGTTAGAACCCATGCCCAGTTGAAATTAACTAAAATTCTGGGGCAAAGTCCAAAAATGTCACCACTGGTCGGGCCGCCAAAAATTTACCTTTCTGTAATCAAAAGTTCCGTTGATGTAAACAGGCCGACCCATGCAACTTCTTTTAAGAAAATTTTCCATTTGCCTTTGAAATCGAATAGACACCTGCATGAGGTTTACCGAGTCGGCTTTTGCGATCTCCCTTTCAGATCGTTTCGAAGTATATCTATTTTCCAAACGATTGCTTTCATTTCAGCATAATCCAGTCTTTTCTACAAAGTTCACTTCCGATTCTTTGGCTAACCTTTGACTTTGACTTGAGACGGAGTCTGAAAACAGCCTAAATCAAGCCAATTACAGGCAAAACGTCCTTATGGCTCACTATCCCTTAAGCCTACAGCAGCTCAAGCTATTTAAAATTAATCGAAAGTATAAATGGTTACGAATACTGTTTATTTTATTTTTTTGATTTCGTTTTGTTATTTTATATTTATATTTGGTTGACAAAACCGTAATACACTATGATAAATTCTACCCTAAAGTTGAAATTTTGTATCCCGCTCCTATTGATTTCACTTGTCTCACTAGGTCAGGAAAAAACGATCAGTGGAAAAATAACTGACGCAGAAACCGGCGATCCTTTACCCGGCGTTTCTATTCTTGTAAAGGAAAAACTCAAGGCACTTCTTCAGACGGCAATGGTGAGTATAAGCTTTCCATCGCCCAAAGTAATGAGCCGTTATTCCTGCTGTTCAGTTTTATTGGCTATCAAACACAGGAAATACAGGTCACTGATCAGACTACAGTGAATGTTAGCCTGACAGGTGACATTACTGCATTGGAAGAAGTTGTTGTTGTAGGATACGGAACACAACGTAAAGTTGATCTGACTGGTGCCGTTGGTTCAATACGCGCTTCTGACATTGACATCGGATCGAAGGCAATTACAAGTGCCGATCAGCTGCTCGCTGGACGCATCGCGGGTGTGCAAATTACAAATCGAAGCGGCGATCCTGGTGCACCTATTGATGTACGAATACGGGGTGTCGGTACCGCAGGTGTAAACTCTCCATTATGGGTCATCGACGGTGTTCCCATCGTGCAGACCTCTAATATTACGGTAAACACCTCTTCTACAACCGAGTCCAATCCCTTGGCCGGAATAAATCCAACAGATATTGAATCTATCGACGTTTTAAAGGACGCATCTGCAGCCGCGATCTATGGAGCACGTGCTGCTAACGGCGTAATCATAGTAACAACCAAAAGGGGAAAGGACGGCACAGCGCAGCTGACGTATGACGGTTACGTTGGCTTCGGAACACCCTGGAAAACATTAGATGTATTAAATTCAAGCACAGTATATAAACATCCAAAATCAACTTGGAAGAGATTTCAGTCAATATGCTTCTTTACCTACAATCGACTGGCAAGACCAGGTCTTTCGCACATCGAAAGTACAAAGCCATAACGTTGGGGTAAATGGCGGAAATGCTAACGCGAACTATTTTGTCGGTGCTGGTTACATGGATCAGCAAGGTCTGGAATTAGGTCAGGGATTTCAACGCTACTCGCTGAAGGCAAACTCCGATATTAAAATTGGAAAGCGTATTAAGATTGGCGAATCAATGCTAATCAGTTCAACAGAGAGAAAAATTCAGTCTGAAGATGCAACCTTTGCAGCGGCGGCAGCGGCACAGAATCAACCTTTTTTCCAAGTCTACAATCCCGACGGTCCCAGTGGCTATAATCCCGAAAACGCTGATACGCGCGGCGAACAAGGAAGCAGTCAAAATTACGTGATGCGCACGGATCCTGATTTTACCTACACGACAGGTTTTGAGCAGAAAACTCCTGGCCAACGTCTATGGCGAGCTTGAGATTTTAAAAGGACTTAAGTACAGAATTTCAGAAGGTATAGATTATAACGTTGGTGACGGAGAATACTACACAGGTCCAATGGGCTACAATGGATCGCCAACACCTTCGCTTATTGTACAGGAGAGACCAATAGAATTGACAACGAATTTTAATCAGACACTCACCTATATTAAAACCTTTGGCAAGCACAGCTTAACAATATTGGCTGGTCATGAAGAAACGAATTTCAGATACGATAAGGTAAGATTGCAGGGAAGTGACCTCTTTAATCCTGCCATTAAGTTTGCTTCAACAGGTGTTCAGGTTGGCGGAGCTAATGAAGCAGACCAGTGGGCACTACGCGGATATTTGGGTAGAATAAACTATGGATTTGACGACAAGTATCTCTTTACTTTTAACATTCGCCAGGATTATTCGTCAAGATTTTCAAAAGAAAATCGCTCACAGGCTTTCCCATCATTTTCAGCAGGTTGGAGGATAAGTCAAGAGTCATTTTTTCCCGAAAACAATTTTGTGGACGATTTGAAAATCAGAGCAAGCTGGGGGCAATCTGGTAATCAATTTACGGGAACCAATTTCGCCTACCTGACCACGTTGCAACCCTCTATCTTTTATGTGGTCGGTACAGGCCCACAAACTGTAGTGCGCGGACCTGCTCCAATAAATTTTGCAAATCCGAATGTAAAGTGGGAAACCGCGACCCAGGTCGACATCGGTGCTGACATTGCCTTTTTCGACGGCAAAGTGAATTTTACTTTTGACTATTATAGCAAAACGACGCATGATATTCTCCTCGGTCAACCCTTGCCCTAGCAATATGACA
>CAWEZB010000006.1:0-44635 GCA_963813425.1 uncultured Bacteroidota bacterium | reverse complement strand
AATTTTCATCAGAGACTGATTTCCATTTGTTTCATTTCCCATGGCAGAAGTGAAAAAGTCCCCGAATCGCGCGCGTATTTTCGGAGATGGACTACTTTTGATGACTTTAATAATTCCATTGATGTTTTCATTTAATCATGGTTTGACTGACTATATTTCCGGCTAACTGAGAAATTCGTTACAATAGACATCCAAAGAAAATACAAAATTTACCCGGTGTTTATTTACGACAGCTGTCTTGTCAACGCCCTGGTTGCAAACCTTCGTCAGCAACTTGAAGAAGCTCGATATGGAGAAATAACACCTTCTCACAGCCTAGTTTTTCAATACATGGAAGACGATATGGATCTCATGACGAAGGCTCACTCTGAGCATACAGGACATAACAGAAACAATGGATAGACACTTTGGTGTATCAACTGGAAGGGTTCTCAAGAGTTATTTAATAAGGAAGATGATCCATTGGATGCACCGGGCTATACTATTATTCTCACCGAAAAGGGGCGGCACACCTAAAGATGAAGTGTCAGCAACTTGACTATCGTTTGAAAAAAATGGGAGAAGAAACTTGGTCGTTCGCCAAATATCCGAACTATTCAGACAAATGCTGGAGAGATTGTCTGTGCCAGAGTCATAACACCGCTGTCGTTGATTCGCCATTTGAAAGTTGACCCATTGAATATTCTCTGAAAATCGAGTGTTGAATGTTGAGTGTTGAGTGTTTTCTGGAGAAAGACCCTGATCAAACACTCAACACTCAACATTCAATTTTCAGCATTCAAGTAATGTTCAACGGCCTAATACTCAATGCTCAACTATTTTGAATGTCGACACCGATTTATCTCGATCACAGCTTACTCGCATTTGGGTTTATTCGAATACACGGCGCATCTTCAATATGGACTGGATTTTCTTTTTCGGGATTTAGAAGTTTTATTTTGACAGTATGTTTTCAATTCGGAAGCTGAAATTTCCAGAACGACTCGTGTCGTCGAGATCGTAAAGTTTGAGGGAAGCTTGATCGTTTCCAACCAACTTTCCCATCAATATACGAACTCATCCTTTGCCGACGTAGCTGGATGATAGATCGGCCTTCACCAACCCTCCCCGAAGCACAAATCCAACCCCCTCGAAATCAAAGGTGAATTCATATGTCAAATGATTTTTTTATTTCTCTTTTTTCGATGGGGTGATGTCCTTCAAAGCTTTGCTCGAATTTCACAGGAACCAGTTGCTGCGAAACGTAAGGACATGGTCGCCTTGAATTTGACCCCCATTGCGTTGAATGTTCTGGAATGCGTGCTTCATTCCGAGTTCATACACCTCGTTCAGAGACATGGTCGTGTACTTGAAATCGATCGGTTCGGCTTCTTTTAACCCATTTTCCAAAACTCAGGGATTTTTTTATAGCCCAGCACGGTTCCCAAAATACCACCGGCCGAGGACGGATTACAGTCAGAATCCTGCCCTGCGCGGGTGGTGATGTCCATTGTTTTTGTAAAGTCTCCATTGCCGTATAGCAAACCCAACGCCACGTAAGCTGCGTTAACGGTTGCATCAATGTTGAAGGGAACAAAAACGCCGTCAGGACAACCAATGTCTTCGGTATACTTTCGTTCGATTTCAAACCAGGTTTGTTTCCAGTCGTTAGGATATTGTTTGTGCCAGCGTGATCACATCCTGAATTACCTTGTAAAATCTGCTTTGCTGAGGAATTGTTTTCAGGCCCTCGCGTACGATGAATTGAATATCGTTGGACGTAAAAGCCAACGCGTACATGGCGCCCATATATACGCCACCATACCATCCGTCGCCATAGTTCATGATGTGACCGATCTTATCGCTGATTTGTGAAGCTGTGTTGGGCATACCCGGTGACATTAGCCCTGCAAAATCGGATTCGATCTGGTAATCGATACAATCAGCGTGAGGATTATTGATCCAATGACCCGATTTTGGAGCGGCTATGCCGTGTAGAATATTGTAACGGCCAGCCTGGTTTGCATGCCATAACATGTAACCTGCCTTAGCGTATGCGTTAGCAAAATCTTCGATCGGTGCATCCAGTCCCTTTTGTTCAAAGATATCCACAAAGGTTAGGTCCATATAGATATCATCGTAAAGGCCAGGATTGTTTTCCATCGTGTTTTTTATGTATCCATCATACCAGGCAATTGGGCGGTACTCCTGAATCATGGTCCCACAGAACCGGAATTCTGTCGGCCCTCCAAACGTAACGCCAATGGTCTGCCCTGCCCAGCCGCCCATGATTTTGTCCTTTAGGACTTCCTTTGTCAGCGTGATGGTCGGTCTTGATAATCGCCGTTTTCTGTGGGAATTTCTTGCGCATTTGCCACGAACACTAAAGCCAAGGCTGCGATGGTGTTAATAAAGTATTTCATGATAATCTTTATCTAGTTTTCGCGATTTCCAAATATTAAGCGCTCAGAGAAGCGCCGAGAGAAAACTACGCTGAGGACGCACGAGACGTTGGGCTTATGAACCTCCCTCAGCGACCTCCGCGTAAATTCCCTCTGTGGTCTCTGCGCTAAAATTCGAGACACTCCCAAGTAAATACAAAGTACCCAAAAAATCGCCAGGAAAATCAGATTGTTTTTTTTATCGAAAACTTTTGAACCTAGCTGTTTAACTTTGACCCGATGTATTCTACTGAAGAAATTTTGCCCGAAAGAGATAGCATGACCGTCCGCTATCCAATTTATTAATAGCACCGCCAGTCATATTTTTCTTACAGGAAAGGCTGGAACTGGCAAAACCACTTTCCTGAAAAACCTTGCCGCCCGAACGCATAAACAACTTACCATTGTTGCGCCAACAGGTATTGCAGCGTTAAATGCGGGAGGTGTGACCATTCACTCGCAGTTTTTATTGCCATTCGGAATGTTTATGCCCGATCGGAATTCAATGTCGGATTCTTATCCAGGTGGGAATTTTTATAACGCCCACACCCTTGCGCAAAAACATCCCATAAACAGTGTGAGCAAGCAGGTGCTTCGGACGATCGACTTGCTGGTAATCGACGAAGTCAGTATGCTGCGGGCCGACCTGCTCGATGCCATTGATGCGCGAATGAAGTCCGTGCGTGGAAATTTTAATCAAAGTTTTGGAGGTGTTCAACTTCTCTTAATTGGCGATTTGTATCAATTACCTCCCGTCGTAAAACGTGACGAGGAAATGATCTTGAGGCAGCATTACAACAGTGCCTGGTTTTTTGAATCTAAAGCTTTGAAACAAGATGGGTTTGTATATATCGAACTCGATAAAATTTTCCGCCAGAGCGACGGTAATTTTATTGACTTGCTTAACAATCTGCGGAACAACCAACCGACCCGGGCAGACATCGATGAATTAAACAAACATTATAAGTCAGCCGACGAAATTCAAAACCTTCGCGAGGTCATTACCCTCACAACGCATAATTACAAAGCAGATGATTTGAACCTGCGGGCCTTGAACGAATTGCCTGGCGCGTCTCACGTGTCACACGCGTCGATCGAAGGCGACTTTCCTGAAAGCATGTTCCCGGTGCTTCAACATTTGGAATTGAAGGTCGGGGCACAGATCATGTTCACCAAAAACGATAACGATGAAAAAATGTACTTTAACGGTAAGCTCGCCACTGTCAAAAGTATTAACGAAGCCGAAATAAAAGTTGAAATGGCCGGCACCCACATTTTATATACATTGAAGAAGGCCATTTGGGAAAATAAACGATACACCGTTAGTGCTCACACGCAGGAACTCGAGGATGAAGTGATTGGCACTTTCGAACAATACCCTGTAAAGCTCGCCTGGGCCATCACGGTCCACAAAAGCCAGGGACTTACATTCGACAAAGCGATCATCGATGTAGGACAAGCGTTCGCCGATGGACAGGTATATGTTGCGCTTTCGCGGTTGCGTACATTGGATGGGCTCGTTATGCGTACCCTTATTGATCCCAATGTTATCACGACCGACAAACAAATCGTATCCTTCACTGCTGCCAACAACCAACCTGAAATGCTGTCTACCAAGATGAAGGTCAAACAGCAGGAGTACATCCGCCAGCTTGTAAGCAAAACATTTGACCTTGAAACGCTGGTGAAAGAATGTGCTTATATTCAACGAGGGCGCAAAGATGTTCTGGATCTTGAGGATAAGGCGATGCGTTCGGTGCTTGAACAGCTCAGCGCTTCCCTGCTGAATGAAAAAGAAAATACTGCAAAATTCCGCAGGCAACTGCTTTCCCTCCTGGAAGAAAATAATGCCGAACAATTATTAGAGAGAATCAAGAAAGGCAGTGAATATTATAAAAAATTTCTGGAGGAGCAGGTAGGTGTTTTATTGCTTCACATCGAGGAGATCCGGCAGAAGAAAAGAATGAAAACCTATCTTAACAGCTTGTCAGATCTGGATCAGCTTTTTGCTAAAAAACTTGAGGAGGTTGATAAAGCCCTCTATCTCACCGAATCAATTTTAGCGGGCAAATATCAATTTGATTTTTCTAATCTTACGGAAAGCCGCGCCTCCACGAGAGCCAAGGTGTTAAAAGAGATCCGAAGTAAAATTGTTGTCATTCCGGAGAAAAAGAAAAAAGGCGGAAAAAAGAAAAAGGGAGAACCTCGCACGTCGGAGATTACAGTCAAACTATTGGAGTCTGGTATGAATGTGGAGGAAATTGCGAAGGAAAGAGAGCTGGCAGTGGGTACGATCCTGGGACACCTCGCCGATGCGATTGGAGATGGGCGGATCAGCATTTATAAATTCATGACGCACGAAGAAGTTGCTCTCGTTGAAAATAGAGTGAGGGAGATGCCTGAGGACTTTACTTCTAAAGATCTGTTTACAGCCCTGGAAGGTAAATTCAACTACGGACATTTGCGCGCTGTGATGAATCATATGCGCGTTAGTTCATCATCCTTATCCATTGATTAACGCGGACCATCGTTAAGTTTGAACATGGTTCGTTCTGCCTTGTAAGCATATCTCAGTGCAATGCCAGTTTCGTCCGAACTTTTTAAGCCGATATGCAATCTTTTATGAATGAAGTGCCACGACAAAGCAACAGCATTTCAGTCCCTTTTCGTGACAAAAGTCAATGACCTTTAAATTTTCCTTTTCGAGATTTTTCCTGAGGGGCGAGGCGATCTTGTCGAACCCATCTCCAAACATTGGTCCATAAAAAATGTAGACTAGACCTTTTCTGAGAAGAATAGATCTTAGGACAGAAATTTCCCTGTCGATTGAATTACCAGTCCAAAACAGATTGACATTAAAACAGAAAATCTTGTTGTATTTGACATCATTTTCTTCAAATCCAAGCAATTCGGATTGTATAAATTTTACTTTATCCTGTTCAATATTTTTTTGATTTCGCCGGATAGCTTTTTCAATCATGCCAGGGGACTTGTCGATGGCCGTGATTTTCCCCGTCACTAAATGTTGTGCGACTTCTTCAACTGCGAATCCCACGCCACATCCAATTTCAAGGATGTAATCATCGGGTTTTACTTTCAGGATTTCAACTGCCCACCTAAAACGTTCGTGCTTTTCCATAGCAATTCCCGCTTCGCCTTAGATGTCGACATGGGCTCACTTTCCTTTTTCCTTTTCCTGAATACGCGCCTTTACCTTTTTCTTCATCGCTTCCTTATTTTTTTCATAGGTAGCATATTGATCGGCGCTTAGAATGAGTTTCAGCTCTGCTTCCTTTTCAGCATTGATGCGTTTCATGGCTTTTAGCTTCTGTTGCTCATTGGTTGGGGCCTCGTACGCCTCCTGCATTTTTTCCGCATACTTAACATTTACATCATGCACTTTTGTCTCCTGATCCTCCGGTTAACGATAGATTTTCTTTCATGTAGTCGGTTTGAAACTGTGCTCTTTCTTCGGGCGTAGTTTCCGTCATAAATTCATCTAATTTTTCCTGACTGTAAGCGAAGTTTCCCATACCGGTTATTGCAAAAACCAATATGAAGGTTAGCTAATGTTGTTGGCTTCATTGGGTTCATTTTAAGTGTTATCGAATTTAACAACGATGTTGTCGAATAGATCTGAATTCACCTCAGTTTAGTATTGATGGATGAAATTAAGTTTTCGTATTCAATTGTCCGAGTCCTGAGTGAGCCAAGCGCGCTCGGGGATGTGGGTAACGAAGGATCCCCATCTAATCAAAGTGCGCACCTTCCTTTCGCGATATTGGTTTGATCTGGACGAACTGCATTTTTTGGACTTGGGCAATCGAAAAATCAGGTTGAAAAAAAATTCCTTTTTTTATCCCGGGTGTTAAACCTATAGTCCCTGGGAATGTCTAAAGGGATTAAAACTAAAACGTAGCTTATGAAGAAAACAATTGGAATTTTAGCTTTATCACTTGCATTATTTTCCTGTTCTGACAGCGAGGAAAACGCCCGTCTGGAAATCAGACTGACGGATGCTCCAGGCGATTATGAAGCGGTGTACGTGGATATTCAGGGCGTTGAGATTCACGCTGACGAGGGAAATACAAGCAACGGGTGGAAGTCACTGGAGGTGCAGGAGGGTCGATACAATCTTCTGGAATTCACCAACGGAATCGATACTTTATTAGCCACGGCAGTACTACCTGCGGGGAGAATTTCTCAAATCCGGCTGATCCTTGGCGACGATAATTCTGTAAAAATAGATGGCCAGGAGATGGGGTTGACGACGCCGAGTGCGCAGCATTCCGGGCTAAAGCTGAACGTGCACGCCGAGCTTACAGAGGGGATTACTTATAAGATCTTGCTGGACTTTGATGCTGCCCGTTCGATCGTCAAGACGGGGAGCGGTGCTTACAATCTTAAGCCTGTTATAAGGACTATTACCGAGGCGACGAGTGGGGCTATCAAGGGACATGTGACTCCAGTCGAATCCTTCCCGGCGGTCTTTGCCATTGTAGGAAGTGATACCTTGGGAACGACTTATACCGATGATGCTGGTAATTATTTTTTAAGAGGTCTCCCTGCGGGAAGTTATAAGGTAAGCTTCGATGCAAAAGAGGGATACACAGATTTTTCGCAGGAGGGGGTAAACGTCACTGTGGGCAGTGTAACCGATATGGGTAACGTATCGCTGCAATGAGAATTTCCCATTGACGACAAGGGTGGAAAACATGAAGAGAAGGTTCAATCTCTTCATGTTTTATACTCTTTAACAGGATATTATCCCATTTTCCTCAGAGGGGAAAGGGTACTTTCCCAGAGGGAGATCGCATCGTTGAACTGCGTCCTTTTTTGCCGCTATTCACATCCAGATTTCATCCTGATGACGGCGATGACGATCGGATTCATCAGGTCTTCATAGGTGGTTTTTGCGCTCCGTTTTTTGTCTCGTAAAACTGATTTTACTCGCCTTGAGATGGGAACAATTTTACCTATGAAAAACAGGAATTAGGATTATTAAAACTACACCGCTATTTTAGCGCAAAGTATGTCCTGATTATTATTCCTCTGTCGCTTCGACAAATTCAAAAATGTCCGTTGTTCAGAGGCAATGATATGGATGAAATAAAAGTAAAAACTACTAAACATCAATTAAACGCTATGGCAAAAAAAGCGAAGAAAGCTGCTAAAAAAGCAGCACCAAAAAAAGCTGCTAAGAAGAAGGCAGCGCCTAAGAAGGCAGCAAAGAAAGCTGCTCCTAAGAAGGTTGCAAAAAAAGCAGCTCCTAAGAAGAAGTCAGCAAGAAAACCTAACGCAGCATTTATGGCTGCACTTACTCCTAGCGAATCACTGGGAGCAGTGGTTGGAGCAAAGCCTCTTCCAAGAACGGAGATCATCAAGAAGATCTGGGATTACATCAAGAAGAACGGACTTCAAGACAAAGTGAACAGAAGAATGATCAATGCAGATGACAAACTGAAAGTAGTTTTCGGCGGCAAAGAACAAATCTCAATGTTTGAATTGGCAAAAGTGGTTAACAATCACGTGAAGTAATTCAAATCAGATTCTTGAAAAAAAACCTGAGCGTTTTACGTTCAGGTTTTTTTTTGTTAATCCGTTATCGTTATCCGTTTGAATCCGTTGGCGAGTTTGTTCAGACAATTAACCGACGTAGCTTGTACATGTGTGTAGGCTAGTGCCTTTGTCCTCGCAACAAATTAACGGATAACGGATTACGGATACAGATAACTGATAACGATTAACGACTTCTCACCAACCACTAACCACTAACTACACTCTGAAAAGGCGTCATCTCTCGATTATACTTACTGCGATACTGCAAAGGGGAAAGCCCTGTTATTTTCTTGAAAGTAGTACGAAATGCCTTGCTATCGGTGTAACCGACCTTGTACATGACTTCATTCACATTTTCACGCGAGCTTTCAAGACTCATCTTAGCAACCTCGATTTTCACACGTTGAATATATTCTACCGTTGTATTTGAAGTGGCTTTCTTAAATCTGCGTTCGAGATTTCTGCGGCTCAACGCCAGCATCGAGGCAAGTTCATCTACCGTTATTTTTTTCTGAAAATTATTTTCAATGAAGACCTGTGCTTTTTTTACCGGCTCGTCTTCGTGTTCTTTTTGACCATTGAAAATTATGAATGGCGATTGGCTCCCGCGCTCAATTTCAATTTCAAACACTTTGGCGCACAATACAGCCATACTTCTTCCGGCATATTTTTCAATCAGATATAAAATAAGATTTAGAAACGAGTAAGCACCTCCGCTGCAATAAATACCATTTTCGTCGGTGATGATCTTTTCGGCAACCAGGTTTACATCCGGGAACATTTTTTTAAATTCATTGGCAAATATCCAGTGCGTTGCACATTTTCTGCCTTTCAACAATCCTGTGGATGCCAGCAGGAAAGCACCCAGACAGAGGCTTGCGATTTCTGTACCAGCCTTATAATGACGGGAAATCCATGGAATAAAATCCTGATTGATTTGGATGGATCTTTTTAAATCGCCTTTGATGGCAGGGATGACAATTAGATCCGTATAATCTAGTTCATAAATAGTCAACTGAGGTTTTACGGTGAATAAATTTTCATACTGCTGTTCTTCCCTTGATAGACCGACCAGCTTCACGTCAAACAAGGCTGGCTTACCCATGGCAACTAAAAATTCATTGACTTGATTGAATACTTTGTGAGGCCCCTCTATGCTCCCCATAACGGCCTCGCCTTTAGGAATAAGAATGGATATACGTTTCATACTATAAAAATAGTGCGGGTCATTGTCGCGATCAACCCCTTAGAATGCCGCATTTACACCGTGAGAGAACTCATATTTTCAGCTGCAGGATTTCTCACGGGTATTCGATCTTAAATACATTTCACGCAAAGGAGCGCAAAGCGAAATTCATTAAGGGCGCAAAGCGGTACCTGCGGCCCTGCCTGAGCTCTGTGCAGGCAGGCTTTCGCGAAATTCCCTTTGCCGGCCTTTGCGTTGAAACTTTACACGCCCTTATTTTTATTACGAAAAACCCAGACGTTATAACTAATCCTATGAAAAAGAACCTGCTGATATTCGCGATCCTGATTGCTGCCTTGAATAACCTTCAAGCCCAATCTCCGGAAGCCATCATGTTAAAGAATGTTACCGCTGATTGATGGATCAGGACGACCTGCGCAAAAAGATATGAACGTGCTGCTGAAGGAAGGTAAGATTGTATCGATATCCAAGGACGCTGCTAAATCGAATACCCGTGTCATCGATATGTCCGGCAAGACGATCATGCCCCTTCTTATTAACGTTCATGGTCATCTTGGAATGTCAAAAGGAACAACCATAGGCCCTGAAAGTTTCACCCGTGAACAAATTGCAAAAGAACTCGAGCGATATCAATCGTATGGTGTGGGGACCGTTGTTTCCATGGGTATGGATAAAGAATTAATTTTTTCCATCCGGGATGATTCGCGAACGGGAAAGCTGCCGGGAGCGTCAGTGTACACGGCAGGTTATGGTTTTCGTTCGCCCCTGGGGTCGAGATCAGGGGAAACGGGTATGGAGAAGATTTACCGGCCGACTACTCCTGATGAAGCCATCGCTAATGTAAAAGAGCTAGCGGCATTGAAACCCGACATGGTAAAAATGTGGGTGGATGATCAGGGAGGGACGGTGGAAAAAATAAAACCCGAGGTGTATAAGGCAATCATTAGTGAAGCGCACAAGTATGGCATACGCGTAGCTGCGCACTTGTTTTACCTGGAAGATGCGCATGCCCTGCTTGACGCTGGTGTCGATATTTTTGCGCATAGCGTTCGCGATAAAGCGGTGGATGATGCGTTGATCGCAAAGATGAAGTCAAAAGGCATCGTGTACATTCCGACGCTGACGCGGGATGCATACGAATTTTTTTATGGGACAACCCAACCCTGGATCAATGACCCTTTTTTTAAAGCTTCGCTGGAACCAGGTGTTTACGAAATGATCACGAGCTCAGAATATAAAAACCGTATCCTTAATAATCCACGTTATCAAAAAAATAAGGACGCTTACAACATGGCCCTGAAAAATTTAAAAAAGTTTTACGATTCAGGCGTGCTGGTGGCGATGGGAACGGATTCGGGTGCGCAGCCGGTACGGGCACAAGGATTTTCCGAACACCTGGAATTGCAGCTGATGGTCGAGGCTGGTCTTACACCATTGCAGGCCATCACCGTGGCGACCAGGAATGCAAGCAATGCGCTAAGGCTTAAAGATCAAGGTGTACTTTCCTCCAGGAATGCAGAGCAGATTTTATTGTGCTCAATTCAAATCCGGAAAATGATATAAAGGCTACACAATCTATTCAGGCCGTTTGGAAGAATGGTGTAGAAGTTAACCGTGGGCCGCTTTCAAAATAAATCGGTGGCGCTTCGTAGAAAAGCGTGGTTGGTAAGAAGTGGTTAGTAAGAAGTAGTAATTGCGATTGGTCGCTTTGTGAAACTTTGTGTCTTAGGGCCTTTGTGGCTATGAATGTCTGGTAATCGGTGATCGGTAATCGGTGTCCGATGGGAAAGCGCCGCTGTTATTCATAATCGGTATCAAAATAAATTACCTTGGGGATACGGTCGGAGGCTGAACACCCAATTTTTGCAAAACGAGATCTGATACGTCGGCCCGGTCAACGGCAAATAAGACAATGTCATCCTGTCCCAGCGCCTGCATTCAGAATAAAATCGTAGCCGCTTTCAATCGCAACAGATGAGATTGCTTTTTGTATGGATTGCGTTACAGGATCTATCAGTTGTTTTTGCTTGCGCTGTAATGTGCCCTGGCATTCTTGTTCAAATTTTTGCAGATTTTCCTGCATAAGTTGTAATTCCTTCTGTTTGTTCTGAAGCTCAGCAGTCGTTGCAGTCTTTTCATCTGCAACTATACGACTCATACTTTTTTCTAAACTCCTCGTACTTAGTTTTCAGTTGCGCCTCCAATTGAACTTGCAAAGATTTCAGTTCCGCTTCGATTTGTTTAGCCACCGGAAGCTTGATTGAAAATATAATCTACATCGGCGTATCCGATCTTTTCCTGAGTGGCCTGGCTGTACGCCTCCCAATTGGAAAAAAGAATTCCAAAGCAAAATAAAACGATCGGTTTCATTGAATTCTAGGATTTTGCTGCTCCCTATCGTTGGATGATTTTGGCTGTGTGAAAGTTTTACCAGTAGCGGAATTGTTGTGATGGGTTACCAGACCATATTAATTGCCAAAGTCCAAGCACAAGATCACAAAGCGGCGAATGCACACTTTACTAGTCTTCTACGAATTCCTTGCCTCATCCTGTGCAGGGTAACCTGATCAGTTATCGGATATTCGGTGTGCGATAGGAGAGGTTGTTATAAAGCTTGATTTCCAGGAGAAGCTAATAGAGCTGCAGAAAGTGAATATAAGATAGATATCAAAAAAAAATTTACTGGCAAACTATCCTCTGGTACTGGCTCCACCGAAGATCCACAAAGTCAAAATGAATGGTTTGTATAAAGCCATAGGAATGAGTAAACAATCTTTCCATCAGCGCCTTGATTTTCGCTGTGCTTTAGGTGTGACTTAGGGCCTCGGTGTAAGTAGTAAATAGTATGTGTGAGAGCGTTTATGAATAACACCCGCCGGATTATCAATTACCGAGAGTTACCACATTCCTGGACTAACGATTAACAATAATAACTTCTAACCACAACAACACCAACTACTAATTACCGATTACCAATTACCTCTTACAAGCCACCACTTACCTGTTACTATTTCCTCAAGCCGCAACATAATCCCCGCAGCAAACCTCCCAGCGTCTCCCTTTCTCGCAGAGAAGAAATGATTATTATTTTTTACCGTGCACAGGTCTGAAATTTCAATTCGTGCGGCAGGGACTCCAAACTCCATAAGTTGGAGTTTGTTCGCTTTCCAGAGATCGAGCTTTGCTTTGTTGGTGCCCACGGGAATCATTAATTCACTTTTATGTCCGAAAGTCCGTTGAACTTCCGAAACTACTTCTTCACCCACTTCATACGAATCTTGCGATACAGAAGGCCCGATACCGGCGTAAATATCTTCCCCCTTCGTTCCGAAGACCTGATGCATTTGCTGTAAAGTCTTTTCCAGAATGCGCGCAACTGTTCCCCTCCATCCAGAATGAACAGCACCCACGGCGTTATTTTTCTTGTCATACAAAAGAATTGGAACACAGTCTGCCGACATCACTGCAATACAAAGCCCTGATTCATTTGTGATCAAGGCATCCGTTTCAAGAAGCTCTTCCCTTGACATGTTTTTATTGACCTGTACGATTCTGGTTTTATGAACCTGCGAGGGAAAATATAAACTGGAGTTTTCGACACCCATGGCAACAGCGAGGAGATTTCTGTTCTGCTGAATGAAGGTTCGGTCTGGCGAGCTTGAAAAACTTAACGTAAACTCTTCATCTGCCGTGTTAGAGCCGCGATCGGTAACGAAATGTTGAATAGAATTTTCCTGTGCAAGTTTTTCAAATTGCCACAGGTTAAGTCCGTTGATTGGTATTTTCTTCATTTTATGTTTTGCAAAACTTCACCCTCCTCAATATATCCTTAAAAATTATCTTGACGGTCCACTCCTTTAAAAGTTGCCCGTTGGCCGAGAGAATTGTGAAAACAAATTATCAAACGCCAGGGCTACGTACAAAGAGTTGATATTGTCACACTGGTCACCAGAGGGGCGCATCTGAAATCCATAAGCGTAACCTATGCTGAACGTTGTATTTCTTAAGACTTCATAAGACGCGCCCAAATACAGGCGATTCTGATCAAAAATGTACTTATTATTTTTGACTGCATCCCCGAACTGAAAGAAAACTTCGTCGAATAAGGTAAAAGTCACGGGCTTAACATCAGAGAATATGCCGAGCACTTCTTTTTCGATTCTTACCATGTAACGCAGCCTCCAATTGTTTTGATAATGATCGGCCCCCTGAAAGACACGCCGCCTGTAGTCCATCGAAAGGCGATTAAGAAGGGTAAAGTATCTCAGATCCGTTTCGTATCCTACCTGAACAGTTGACCGCCATTCGGTCGTCGATGGCCGAAGCCAGTCAGGTTGCTGAACATTTAAGGGGTGACTTCTGTAATAACCAAGCGGCATAAGAGAAACATTGAACTTTTCCGAAAAGTTATATTTAAAAGACGGTGAATAACCCTCAAATTGAAATGAATGAAAAAGATTGGGGTCACCGGCATAGTTGTTCTGCGTTCGCCGCTGGATTCCAACTTCCCACTCCAATTTTTCGTTGATCGTGTCGCCAAAAGTCAGCCTTAGCCAAAAAAGTTGATGGGTGTATCGCTGTTGTGAGAAAGAGGTCAACGGTAGTAGAAAAAGCAGTAGAAATAACCTGTGGATCACGCGAAAAATTTTGAGCCGTCGAAGGTAGGCATAAATCATTAGCCCTTAATAAGAATGTATCGAACGGCATTACGGCTGTACTATTGGTGATAGAATTGGTCTACACAATTTGTCCAGCAGTATATTGTTGGTGTTAAATAGCAATAGAAACAGACCTATTTCTCTATTTTGTGGGTTTAGTCTGCAAGTAAGAAAAGAGACATTATGGAGTTATCCAGGCAATCGCCGTCGGGCATCAAGCTTTCATTTCACGTGGTAGGATGGCTGATCTTTTTCTTTGCCCCTGTAATACTTTCTCCAGGAAGAGATATTGAAGCTTATTTTTCGGAGGCGCCAATAATAACTTCTCTGGTGCTTCGGAACATTTTGTTAATGATTTTATTTTATTCCAATCTTTTTTACCTCACGCCTAAATTATTTACGCCCAAAAGTCAGGCTACTTTCTTTTTTGTGATGGCACTACTTATCATGATCGTAGGATCCGTCAATTATTACATTCATGAAATTCTAAATGGTCCCTTTGAAGGTTTCCGTTTGGGCCCCCCTAGAGGGGCAGGGGATTTTAGACCGCCTCCGGATTTCCCTGGAAATAACCGACCGCCGAGGAGGCTGATGCTGGCGAGTCCATACTTTTCAAGTCTGCTGATTACAGCGCTCGTGGCGACGGCCAGTACACTATTGGTCTTATGGAACAACTGGATCAAAGCGAAAGAAGACGAACAGGAGCGGACGCTCCAAAAAGTTGCCGCGGAATTGTCGATGTTGAAACTTCAGATCAGCCCACATTTTTTGTTCAATACGTTAAACAATATTCGATGGCTTGTACGCTCAAAATCTGACAACGCAGAACCGGCATTAGTGAAACTTTCTCAACTGCTCCGTTACATTTTATATCAGGCCGACACGAATTTTGTTTCGCTGGACAAAGAAATTGCGCACCTGCATGACTACGTCAGCCTTCAAAAAATGCGATTGGAAGAAAATTCAAAAATCAATTTTACCGTGGAGGGCGAAATGCAGAATAAAAGAATTGTTCCCTTGCTTTTGATTCCATTGGTGGAAAACTTTTTCAAGCACGGAGACTTCGTGAATACTGATCAAAGCGTCATTGACGTCAAAGTCCACGAATCCAAGCTGACGTTCAAAACAATGAATAAGACGTTGGCGTCTGACAAAGAAGCAATAGATTCCGGAATCGGAATTGACAATCTCCGCAAGCGCCTTGAATTGCATTATCCAGGGACACCATCATTTCAAACAATGGGAGGAGGGCGATAATTATTTCGTTACCTTGGAAATCAATCTAAACTGATGTTCGTTCTAATTTATCACAGAACAATTTTACATGAACTGTCTGGCCGTTGATGATGAACCATTCGCGTTGAAGCTATTAGCGGACGATATTGGGAAGGTTCCATTTTTAAAGCTGATTAAAACTTGTACATCACCAATGGATGCGTTAGAATATCTGAAGCACAATTCCATTGATCTTTTATTTCTGGATATTCAAATGCCGATATTGAAGGGTACTGAATTCTTAAGAACACTGCAGCATCCGCCGCTTGTAATTATGACCACGGCCTTCGAGCAATATGCGCTGGAGGGATTTGAGCTCAATGTTATCGATTACCTGGTAAAGCCAATTCCCTTCGAACGTTTTTTAAAAGCGGTGAATCGCGCACGTGATCAATTTTTGTTAAAAGGCGGCCAACCCAAATCATCGGAGGAGTCATTCTTTTTTGTGCATTCTGAATATAAGGAGTTGAAAATATTTCATCACCAGATTTTATACATCGAAGGTCTAAAGGATTATGTTAAGATATTCGTGACAACCCAGGACCGGCCCATTCTCACCCGGATGAATTTAAAGGCGATCGAAGGTAAACTTCCTTTCAGTCAGTTTTGCCGGATTCATAATTCTTATATCGTGTCCTTATCAAAAATTACTTCCACGCTGAAGTCGCAGGTTTTCATAAAAGCGACTTCCATTCCCATCGGAGACAAGTTTGCCTCGGACTTTTCGCAAAAGTATAAGTCTACACACTAGCCGTTTCGTCTACACATTCTCCCCCCTTGCAGGCACCCACAGCGCTGATAGGCAATTTTTTAGTCCCATTTGACGTATTTAGAATGTACAGGCAACTATAGAGCACAGAATATTTTTGGTATTGGGTTAGGTTGGAGCCTGCAAGGCCTTTGCGCGGTAACAACAAGCAAGGCCTTTCTCTTGTATCTATTAAAATTAATAATATGCAACGAAAGGAGTTTTTAAAAAATTTTGGCTTAGGCACTACGTTAATACCTATGTTGACATCGTGCAGTGAAGACGAGACCATCGAGGAGGCAGTGAACGCCGGTGACAATTCAGGGGCCTGTGTGGTGACGGATACGGAAACCGATGGGCCTTATCCGCTTTACAATAGTCGTGGATCATCCATCAACCGGATCGATATAACAGATGGAAAGGAGGGGATTCCGTTATTGATGACCATCACCGTCAAAAATGTAAATGACAATTGCAACATCATCGAAAATGCCCGTGTGGATATCTGGCATTGTGACAAGGACGGATATTATTCCGGATATACAAACTCTGGTCTCCTAGGCACGCAAAACAATACTGCTAAGTTCTTTTGCCGCGGCCTCCAGTATTCGGACGCAAATGGGGAGGTGAAATTTACGACCATTTACCCGGGTTGGTATCAGGGAAGGGTTACACACATTCACGTTCAGGTATATGTTGGCACTACTTTGAAATTGACGTCACAAATCGCCTTTCCAGAGGAGATCAACACAGAGGTTTACAACAGCACATTGTATGCTGCGCACGGTCAAAATCCAACAAAGAATTCAACCGACAATATAATTCGTGATTCTTTGGACAATGAACTCGCCGCTGTTGTGAAGAACGACTCAGGTAGTTATGATTTGGCACACACATTGTATATCTCTGCTTAGCAAACATGACGAAAATTAAAATCGCCCATCGCCAAATCATTGATTTCAGATCCTCGAGTGATTTTGAAAAAAAAGTTGTTCAATGATTCTTTCAACGAGTTTTATCTTCAATCACAGGCGTATAGTGAGGGGGGAAGATTGAAGACGTTTCAGGATTTGATTGGAAATAATCCAAAAGCGAATTCGCTCCATTACAAAGTTGGTTTTTCAATAGGTCGCTATGTCGCCGAATTGAAAAATGTAATTCCGGGCTTGCGGGATTCGATTGGAAAGCCGCTCGCCTTTGAAAATCACGAATTTCAATTGCTCGACTCGAATATTTCAAATAGGAATGCCCATAAAATAGCGATCATTTATACTTCAGATTGGTTTGACCTTCTCGCGATCGCGGGAAACTACCTGATTGTTGCGAATGCTCGCGGAGACAGTGGAAGTACGTCAACCCTTACCATTCAGCTTCGGGAAAATCTATCCATTGTTGGATGGGATCAGCAAGACATTGAAAAGCTAAAGATCGACGCATATGAAGAAGAAAAACAATTTGGATAGTGAATCGAAATGGATCGTAGCAGCTACGATAGGATTTTTGTTCGTCCTTGGTTTGGGGATGTCATGCAGTGGCAGCAGTGAAGAGGAATTAGCAAGCGTAGATTGCAGCGGTGTCGCCCTAACCTTTACGGCGGTGAATTCCATTATTCAGTCGTCCTGCGCAAAGAACTCCAATTGCCACGCATCCGGAAGTAATCATGGTCCGGGCGCACTTGTGAACTACAGTCAGATTTATAATGCAAGAAGTGAGATAAAACGAGTTGTATCGAATGGAAGCATGCCGCAGGATGGCCGGCTTTCGACCGATGACAAAAACGCTATTCTATGTTGGATCGAGAATGGGGCCTCGAATAATTAGTGTGGAGCTCCGCTTTGCTCAGGCCCATCGCGCCGGCAGAGAATTTGGCTTTGCGACATGAAAAATTGGGCTTTACGTTGGTGTTAATTAAGTCCTCCCGCAATGCCGGACCACCCCCGCATTTGGCTCGGGCTGACGCGCCGGCAGCAGAATTTGTTTTTGCGACAATGAAAAATTGGGCTTTACCGTTGGTGTCTAATTAAGTCCTACCCATACCGCCCTTGTTGTGTGTTCTTCACCAACAAGTGCAGGCACGCCAAGGCTTACTCGCGTCACATGTCTACGTTGGTCACTGCGACCTAATTCTAGTTTACGTCGTTCTGCTGAACAGGAAGCCAAAGCCATCTTGAGCCAAGGGCTGACGTGCGCGTTGTGTGTTCTTCACGAAGAAGTACAGGCATGCAGAAACCTTCGCGGTCCCATGTTAACAAGATTTTGTATTAGCCTGCTTCCCTTTTGTCTTGACCTGCCTTTGCCGACCGCGTGCGCTAAAGTTATAGCGTTGCGCAAGCGGCTTCGCGCAGGCAGGTACATGTGTGGTATGAGTAGGCGTCAGCCTGAGCGAAGGGATGATATGAGCGGATGGGCGAAGGATCCAGAAGCTACGGAGTGGCTATGTAAGGTGCAGAAGCTTGTAGAACGTTCGACTGTACTGCCACGGGATCCTTCGCTCCCCACAGGCATTCGCATTGTCCTCGCTCTCCGAAGGAGTCCTTTGGACTGGATGACGTTTTTCATAGGAGGGCGGCAGACAGTATTGAAATTAATTTTTCAGAAAGGCGTCAATCTGTTCACTATCCCCGACAATCCAAACAATATCGCCATTTTCGAACTTAAAAGTTGATTCGGGATTTAGCACTCGCTCCCCGTTGCGTTCAACACCTACAATCAAAGCTTTGACAGTTTCTCGAATATTTGATTGACGAATCGTTTTATTTCGAAGGGGAGAACTTTCTGAAATGGTAAAAGTTTTCAACCGGATATGCACAGCTTTTTGTTCTTCGTCCGAAACGGTTGTCTCTTCCAGGAGCATTCTTAGCTTTCCGAGTTGTTCATCTGTACCAATAACAGAAAGAATGTCTCCGGGAAATATTTTTTCACCTCTGCCAGGTGTAATAATCGTTTTCTTTCCCCTTTCAATCAGGGCAACGTTAATTCCAAACTTCTCTCGCAGGGCCAATTCCAGCAACGGCTTGTCAATCAGGTCCGATTCTGGCAAAACCTTGAACTCAGCCAAGTGCGCATCCCATGGAACGATCGATGGCGTGGCTAACTTTCTATTTTCCCGCGCATTTAGATTGAAGAGAAATTGTTTTTCAATTCGACCATAAAACGATTGAAGTTTGTGTCGAAAAATTATTATTGCAAAAATCATAACGGCAAGGGCGATTAGAATCGCTACGGCAGTAGAAAAGAAAATGCTAAGCAAAATACCTACATGTAGGATAGCCACCATGATTCTCACTAATTCAAGCGCAATAAGTGGACCTCTATTTAGTTTTCGATTCAGCCACAGATGAGAATACGCTTCTCGTTGCACTCTTCGGATGGCCAGGCCCCAGATAAAAGGCGCCATGAGGATTAGGATAACTACTACGGTGAAAATGTTAGTGACGCTAATATCGTCGCCGACGGTTTCCTGGATAACGGGAGCGAGATAGGTATCCGATAGAACGATAATAGCCACAAGTATCACTGAATGAATTACCAAATTGAGAGCATATGCGCGCAAGAGCTTTTTCCAATCGCTATAAGCAGATAGCTGTTGAGTGCCTGAACTGTAGCGATTAAGCGAACGTACCCATTTTTCCGGGAGCATTTTCTCCAGTCGACTATAAGCTGGCCCGGAAAGTTTAATGAGATAAGGTGTGGTAAACGTTGTGACAGCCGATGCGGCCACCGCGATCGGATATAAAAAATCGCTGGTAACTTTTAATGAAACGCCGAGCGATGCAATGATAAACGAGAATTCACCGATTTGCCCGAGGCTCATGCCTGCCTGCACGGCATGCTTTAAGGGTTGACCTGACAGCAACGCACCAAGCGCGGAAGTTGTAAATTTTCCGACAAGGGTAACCAGGGTAACGATGAGAATTGGAACTGAGTAATCAAGGATGACCTGTGGATCTATCATCATGCCCACAGAAACAAAAAATACAGCTGCAAATAAATCTTTTACTGACATTATGAGACGTTCAATACGTTCGGCCTGCGTTGTCTCTGCCAGAATGGAACCCATGATAAAAGCACCCAGCGCGGCCGAGAATCCGACACGTACGGCAAGCATAACCATTAGCAGACACATGCCGATACAAAAGATCAGTAGCGTTTCGTCGTTCAGAAGTTTTGTGGTTCGTTTTAAAAAAGTCGGCACGAAAAATATCCCTCCCAGAAACCAAAGGATGAGAAAAAAAGCAAGCTTTAACATTTGCATGAGTAATTCGCCCCCCGCAAACTGTTGACTAACAGCAATAGTCGAAAGGAGAACCAACAAGAGTATAGCCACAAGGTCCTGTACGATAAGGACACCAAACACGAGGCTGGCAAACCTTTTGGTTTTGACGCCCATCTCGTCAAAAGCTCGAATGATAATAGTAGTAGACGACATTGAGAGAATTGCCCCTAGAAACAAGCAGTCCATAAAAGACCATCCCAATAATTGGCCGACGCCAAATCCGATGGCGATCATTAGAATTATTCCAACCAATCCTGTGATGGAATGCGGACGCACCCACCTGTGCAAGTTTTTTAAAACTGAACTCAAGACCAAGACTAAACAAAAGGAAGATCACACCCATCTCCGACAATGTCTTAACGCCTTCCTCGTCTGCTGACGGTTGGCGTCAATGAAATGTGAGGACCTACTAATACTCCCGCGATGATGTAGCCGAGGACAACTGGTTGTTTAATTTTTTTGAAAATGAGCGTTGTTATGGCGGCCACGGCCAGAATTAAGCCAAGATCCGTAATGATTTGCGGTAAATGTGCCATAAATTATCCAAACTCATATTACAATCTATTTTGGAATGTTCAAATCGACTAATTCAGTCAGAATACACTCTAAAAAAGCTTAGCGACATGAAAATTTGGCCTTTAGGTAGGTGTTAATTAAGTCCTACCCATACCGCCCTTGTTGTGTGTTCTTCACCAACAATCGCAGCACGCCAAGACTTACGCGCGTCAAGTTAATAACGATTTGTATGATCTGTTACTGACTCTTAA
This sequence comes from uncultured Bacteroidota bacterium, assembly GCA_963813425.1. GTDB lineage: Bacteria > Bacteroidota > Bacteroidia > Cytophagales > Cyclobacteriaceae > Chryseolinea. The sequence continues at coordinate 23,725 of CAWEZB010000006.1, read as the reverse complement.
ATCTCTGCTGGTTTGTGCTTGGATATTTCTTCTCAATTTTTTTACGTTCTTTTTGTCTTGATACCAAAAAGAACCAAAAAAATCAAGAGCCAAACCGAAGGCGATGCGCGCATGAATGTGTGTATGAGGTTCACGAAGGGAAGTGTGCATGAATGCGGGTATGAGTAAATATGCTGCCCGCCCGCAATGCCGGACCACCCCCGCATTTGGCCCGGGCCACCGCGCCGGCAAAGAATTTAGCTTGGCGACATGAAAATTTGGACTTTAGGTAGGTGTTAATTAAGTCCTACCCATACGGCCCCTTGTTGTGTGCCTGCCTGCCGGCAAGCAGATTCTTCACCAACAAGCGCAGGCACGGCGAGACTTACGCGCGTCACACGTTAATAACGATTTTTTTGGTTGACCTATATCGCCGACTGGCCAAATAATCTTTAATTGATTTAAACAAATGATTAAAATGTTAGATTAATTTAAAACTATGTCTATATATTTGCGTAAATAATTCATATGGCGAAAAAGAAATCGGTTGTGGTGGATTTGTCCACTGAGGAAAAAATTAAAGAAGCCGCAAAAAAAGTCTTTTTGAAAAAGGGCTATGCGGCCACCAGAACGCGTGATATCGCGGAGGAAGCAGGTCTTAATCTGGCTTTGTTGAACTATTATTTTAGGAGTAAGGAAAAGCTCTTCGATTTGATCATGCTCGAGAAATTGGAAAAGTTTTTTGGCGCTATTGCCCCGATCCTGAACAATAGCACGACAAGTCTGGAGCAAAAGGTCACCTTGTTTTCCAATAATTATATCGATCTGATCATTGCTAACCCTGAACTTCCGCTTTTTATACTGAGTGAAGTACGCTATAATCCTGAACGATTCGCGCACAAATTGCCAGTAGCAAAAGTTGCTGATTCACATTTTGTGAGACAACTGCAGGAAAGACGACCCGATATAAATCCCCTTCATTTTCTCATGAATTTATTGGGGATGAGCGTATTTCCATTTATTATGAAACCCATTTTCCATGCTTCAGGAATATTGGGTGAAAAGGCTTTCCTGACCCGGATGGAGGAAAGAAAAGCTTTGATTCCGAAGTGGATTAATGCTATGCTAAAAGCAAAATAATTTTTTTTATAAAAATTAAACAAATGATTAAAACGATCGTTTAACTGCCTAGATCCAAATAATTATGAAAAGCTTGCTAACCGTCTTGTGTCTGATATCGGCCCTGGGAACGATTCACGGGCAGTCTTCGGGCACTCTCACAATTGAAGAATCGTATCGGTTGGCTGCCGAACGTTATCCCATGATCAAGCAAAGGGACCTCATTGCCAGCAGTGAAGAGTACTCCATTAGCAACGCAGCCAAGGGATTTCTTCCTGTGATTACCATTCATGGCCAGGATTCTTATCAGTCCGGCGTGACGGAACTTCCTCCGGTCGACCTACCCCAATTCAAGGCTGAACAGCTCAGCAAACATCAGTATAGGGTTTATGGAGACGTTTCTGTAAATCTTTACGATGGCGGGGCTATCAAAAGTCAAAAGGACTCGTATCGCACTACGGCCAAAATAGACGAACAAAAACTAGAAGTTGAGTTGTATAAATTAAAGGAACGGATCAATCAACTATTTTTTGGTGTGCTTTTGCTGGATGCACAAATTGTTCAAAATGAATTGCTCAAGAAAGACATTCAACGTGGAATTCAGCAGACGGAAGCGTCGATAGCCAATGGCGTTGCGCTAAAAAGTAGCGCCGATGTTTTAAGAGCCGAACTTTTAAAGGCCGATCAAAAAACAATTGAATTAAAAGCCGCGCGCGCTGCCTATGTTGACATGTTGGAATTGATGATCGGGAAACCGCTGGATGATGCTACGCAATTTGTTAAGCCTCAACAGCTATCGACAGCGAATGAAATTAAAAGACCTGAATTGACACTCTATGATTATCAACGCGAAGGCATCAACATTCAAAACAAAATGTTGTCAACGCGAAATCGGCCAAAGCTTTCACTTTTCTTCCAGGGAGGTTACGGAAGACCTGCGTTAAATATGCTGGACAATTCACCTGCAGGCTACTACATGGCGGGCGTGAGGCTAAATTGGACCATCGCTGGATTCTATACTTTCAAAAAGGAAAAAGAACTGCTTGATATCAGCCGGATGAATATTGACCTGCAAAAAGAAACTTTTTTGTATAACACGAATCTCACCATGAGAAGCCAGCAAGGCGATGTGACGAAGTTTCAAAATGTACTTGCGTCTGATGATGAAATAATCGAGCTCAGAGAGAAAATAAAAAATACGGCGTCTGCGCAATTGGGAAATGGCGTGATCAACTCGAATGATTATCTCCGCGAAGTAACCGCGGAAGATCAGGCCCGTCAAACCAAGATCCTTCACGAAATACAACTTTTACTTGCACAATACAATTTGCAAACAACGACAGGAATTTAAGAATACAAAACAAAGAACAATTTATCATCTATATGAAAACGTCCATCATCGCTTTAACCTTTGCTGCCGCGCTGGTCTCATGTTCCACAGATGAAAACAAGTACGATGCTACCGGTACTTTTGAAGCAATTGAGACCATAGTTTCCGCTGAGGCAACAGGCACCATCCAGTCTTTTAATATTGAAGAGGGGCAGGTGCTTCAGAGCGGATCGACTATCGGCTATATCGATAGTACGCAATTGTTTCTAAAACGAAAGCAACTGCAAGCGCAGATACGGGCTGTCCTTAGTAAAAAGCCAAATATCACAACGCAGCTTGCTGCATTGCTGGAAGAATTAGAACAGGCAGAACGTGAACAAAGACGAATTGCCAACCTACTCAAGTCTGATGCAGCTACTCAAAAACAATTGGATGATGCTACCGCACAAGTAGCCATCATAAAAAGAAAAATTTCCGCGCAGGAATCTTCCTTGGGAATTACTACGGCAAGCTTGCGAGAGGAAACCTTTCCACTTCAGGTTCAAATCGAGCAGCTTGATGATCAATTAACGAAATGTAAAATTATCAATGCTGTTAATGGAACAGTGTTGACCAAGTATGCAGAGACCTATGAAACGGCGGTTACCGGAAAACCGCTGTACAAGATTGCGGACCTGTCGAACATAATTCTGAGAGCCTACATCACCGGTAATCAGTTTTCACAAGTAAAGCTAAATCAAAAAGTAACTGTGCTGATCGATGATGCCGATGGAAAATACAAAGAATATCCGGGCATCAGTTCAATGGATCAGCGACAAAGCCGAGTTCACGCCCAAAACCATTCAAACCAAAGATGAACGCGCCAACCTTGTCTATGCCGTAAAGATCGGCGTGAAGAATGATGGACTGTTAAAGATGGGAATGTACGGTGAAGTAAAATTATAATCTATGGAGGCAGTAGTAGTTCGCAATCTTTCGAAGGTTTACGGAAAAGAAAAAATAGAAGCCGTAGACAATGTGTCCTTCTCCGTTAGCAAAGGAGAACTGTTCGGATTGATCGGTCCGGATGGTGCAGGTAAAACCAGCATCTTCCGTATGCTGACAACCTTACTGCTGCCAGATGCAGGGAGCGCAACCGTGGATGGATTTGATATCGTGAAAGACTATAAAAAGATCCGAAACACTGTTGGGTATATGCCCGGAAAATTTTCACTGTATCAGGATCTAACCATTGAAGAAAATCTGAACTTTTTTGCAACGGTATTCGGTACCACCATCGAAGAAAACTATCACCTGATAAAAGACATTTATGTTCAGATCGAACGATTTAAGAATAGGAGGGCCGGAAAATTGTCCGGCGGGATGAAACAAAAGCTTGCCTTGTGTTGCGCGCTGATTCATAAACCTACTGTTTTATTTCTCGATGAACCCACCACCGGTGTTGATCCTGTTTCCCGGAAAGAATTTTGGGAAATGCTGAAAAGATTAAAAGCAGAAGGTATCACGATTGTTGTTTCTACGCCTTACATGGATGAAGCAACATTATGCGACCGCATTGCCCTGATTCAAACTGGAAAAATTTTGTCGATTGATACACCAGAAAATATTGTCGAAGTCTTATCCTGATAAGTTGTATGCCGTCAAAGCGGATAACATGTATGCGTTGCTGAAAAAGTTGAACAACGTATCAAAATACATTAATAGCTATGCGTTTGGTGAATATGCACATGCATCGTTCACGGACAGGACTGCTGAACACGAAGTATCTGAATTTCTACAGGATAGTGGCTTGCAGCATATTGAAATTCATAAAACGCAACCAACCATTGAAGATTGCTTTATAAAACTTTTAAAAATTGAAGAACGTAGCTGCTGCAACATCAACACTTAGAACATCAACACCTCAACATATGAAAGAGACCGTTATAAAAACCGAAAAACTGACCAAACGTTTCGGTGATTTCATCGCAGCGAATGAAATATCGTTTGAAGTATACAAAGGTGAAATCTTTGGTTTCCTGGGAGCGAATGGTGCAGGCAAAACAACAGCCATGCGCATGCTGTGCGGACTATCTATTCCATCCTCAGGTAAAGCAACCATTGCAGGTTTTGATGTATACAAACAAACGGAGCTGATCAAAAAGAATATTGGTTACATGAGCCAGAAATTTTCCTTGTATGATGATCTGACCGTGTTGGAGAACATCGAATTTTTCGGTGGCATCTATGGACTAAGCGATGAACAATTGAAAAATAAAAGTGAAGCTCTGGTTAAACAACTTGGACTTCAGCAGGAAGCGAAGAAATTGGTGGCATCATTACCGCTGGGCTGGAAACAAAAACTTGTCTTTTTCAGTGGCTGTACTTCATGAGCCTAAAATAGTTTTTCTGGATGAACCCACGGGAGGGGTTGATCCTGTTACCACGAAGACAATTCTGGGATCTGATCTACGAAGCGGCCGACAGAGGTGTGACCATTTTTGTGACGACGCACTACATGGATGAAGCGGAATATTGCAATCGCATTTCTATCATGGTGGATGGAAAGATTGAAGCGTTGGATACACCAGCGAATTTGAAACAGTCCTTTCACGCTGCGTTCAATGGATGAAGTATTTTATCAGTTAGCAAGAGGAGCAAAGCGTAACGATTAGAAGAAATTATTATGAAACAATTTATCACATTTCTAAAAAAAGAATTTGCCCACGTACTTCGTGACCGAAAGACGCTGCTGATCCTATTTGGTATGCCTATCATGCAGATACTGATTTTTGGTTTTGCGCTCACCAACGAAGTAAAAAATTCAAAAATTGTTATTGTCGATAATGCAAAAGATATCGCCTCACAAAAGATCATTTCGAAGATAGAAGCAAGCAGGTATTTTGAAATTGAAAAGTCAATGATGAGTGCAGCAGCAAATTGAAGATGCTTTTCAGAAAGGAGTTATCAAAATGGCCGTGGTATTTCCCGCCAACTTCGAATATGATCTATTGCATCAAAACAAAGCACAGATTCAGGTCATTGCCGATGCATCCGATCCAAATACCGCCAATACATTAACCAATTATGTTTCTTCCATCGTTCAGGACTATCAGAATGAATTGGATAAAACGAGTACACAACCTTATCGCATTGAACCACAAACAAGAATGTTGTATAATCCTCAGTTAAAAGGTGTGCACAATTTTGTTCCCGGCGTAATGGCGCTCGTGCTGATGCTGGTCTGTGTTATGATGACTGCCGTATCCATTGTTCGGGAAAAAGAAATCGGTACGATGGAAATTTTGCTGGTATCACCATTCAAACCCATTATGGTGATGGTATCCAAAGCCATTCCTTATCTTATACTTTCGCTCATTAATGTTACCACCATTCTGCTGTTGAGTGTATTTGTTCTGGAAGTACCGGTGAATGGAAGTGTGTTTTTATTATTTGCTGAAAGCACTTTGTTCATCATCACCTGTCTTACGCTTGGGTATTTTTATTTCCGTAAAAACCAATTCACAGCAAGTGGCCATGCTTATTTCGCTGATGGGAATGTTATTGCCTACGATTTTATTCAGCGGATTTATGTTTCCCATTGAAAACATGCCAATGGCCTTGCAGATCTTTTCGAATGTCGTTCCTGCAAAATGGTTTTACATCATCGTAAAATCCATCATGATCAAAGGAGTTGGATTTTCAGGTATCTGGAAAGAGACACTTGATTCTGTTTGGCATCACAATCTTTTTTCTTGATTGTCAGTTTGAAAAATTTTAAAATACGTCTCGCATGAGAACAATACGTTTTTTATTGCAAAAAGAATTCAGGCAAATATTTCGCAACAAAATTATCCTGGCGATGATCCTGGTGATGCCGCTATTCAATTGATGATATTGCCGCTTGGCAGCCGACTACGAAGTGAAAAATATCAACATCGCCATTGTTGACAACGATCAGTCATCCTATTCGCAGAAGCTTGTTTCAACCATTACCGCCTCCGGTTACTTTAAGCTGACAGGATACAATGATTCATTTAACGAAGCTTTTCAATTGATTGAAGCAGATAAAGCAGATTTGATTTTGGAGATTCCCCAGGGGTTTGAAAAAAATCTGATACGAGAAGATGAGCAGAAAATGTTTATTGCTGTCAATGCGATCAATGGTGTCAAAGGCAAATTTGGGTGGATCTTATCTTGCTACCATTATCAAAAACTTTAATAAGGATATTCGGTTGGACCTCATGTCCGGCCACACGATTATTCATCAAGTCCAACCATTGAAATTGCTTCCTCCAATTGGTTCAATAATTTGCTGAACTACCGTGTTTTTATGGTTCCTGGAATCCTGGCGATTTTAGTGACCATGATCGGCGGATTTCTTTCCTGCCTTAATATTGTGAAAGAAAAAGAAATCGGAACGATTGAACAGATCAATGTAACACCGATAAAAAAACATCATTTTATTTTGGGTAAATTAATTCCGTTCTGGGTTTTGGGGAATGTTGTCTTTACGATTGGGCTTACTGATTTCGTGGCTTATGTATGGAATTGTTCCCGTTGGAAATCTGCTCGTGCTATATGGGTTTATTGCTGTTTATCTCTTATGTGTCTTGGGACTCGGACTTTTGGTATCAACCTTCTGCGAAACGCAGCAACAAGCAATGTTCATCATGTTCTTTTTTATGATGGTCTTCATTCTGATGGGAGGACTATTCACTTCGATTGATAGCATGCCGGAGTGGGCCCAGGCAATTTCGCGACTAAATCCCGTGAGCTATCTCATCAGTGTGATGCGAATGGTAATTCTAAAAGGAAGTGGTATGAAAGATATTCTCGGGCACCTGGGAATTACATTGGTGTTTGCCATTGTACTCAATGCCTGGGCAATTATAAACTATAAAAAGACGGCGTAAAGTTCGGAGGTTGTTTAAACACTCAAATGAAATTTCATGCGCGCTAAAAGATATTTTTCGGATGTTATTTCTAATCTGAAATCGGAAGAAGTAAAAAGTGAATTTCAACGCTCCTATCTTTTGATCGTATTGTTTTCGCTTATCCTGCTTGTTGCAGGCGTAAACTATTTCACACTGAAAGACAGACCTTATTAAATTTTACGGAGGTACGCCGGTATTTTTTAAGGGGAGTAGGCTTTCTTGCTGGTATTTTTATTTTATCAGGTACTCATACTTCAATATCTCAAAGGAAAACTGCGAGATGGGTCAGGGACGCCACGTTTGTATAAGTATGTTCATACCATGATCGAAATCAGTTTTCCGACGGCGATCATGTTTCTTATGATGTCTCAATTAAAAATGCTTTCATTTGTCGATTCGCCGGTGTTCCTTTTATATTTCTTATTCATTATACTTTCCATCTTGCACCTGGATTTCAGGGTGAGCATTTTTGCGGGGACCTTTGCCGCTCTTCAATATGTATTTCTAATCTATTATGGATTTCACTACGTTGAGTTTGGAAGAAGCATACGCACCATCAACGCCAGAAGCTGCGCACTATATACGTGCCGTGATAATGGTATTTTCGGGAGCTGCGGCAGCTTTCGTATCGGCAGAATTAAAGACCAGGATCAAAACCACTTTTGATTTTCAGGAAAAGAAAAACGAGTTGGAAGTGTTATTTGGTCAGCAGGTTTCAAAAGAAGTTTCCAAGGCACTGATCGAAGAAAAAGGAGCAACGAAACGACGTGAGGCAACCGTGATGTTTTTGGATATCAGAAACTTTACTGCCTTTGCTGACGTGCATACCGCCGAAGAAGTAATCGATTATCAAAACCAGTTTCTCAGTCCGGTAATGGATATTATCAATCAGCATCAAGGTGTGGTGTTTCAGATTCTTGGCGACGGATTAATGGCATGCTTTGGTTCACCGGGTGAAAATGTGCTGCATGCAGATATGGCGTTTCAAGCCAGTCTTAGAATTTTGAAACAGGTGGAACAAGCATCTGCAGAAAATGTAATTCCTCCGACAACCGTTGGTATTGGTCTTCATAGTGGGCTGATGGTGACGGGAAATATCGGCAATGAAAACCGTAAGCAGTTTTCCATTAGCGGAACGCCTGTTATCGTTGCTTCAAGAATTGAGCAGCTCAACAAAAAGTATGGGACGCAACTGTTGATTTCAGGGCAGGTGCACGATCAGATCGCGAAAGGCAAAATGGCGATTACTTACCTTGGCGAAGAACCCCTTCGGGGAATCGGAACTCCTGTGAAAATTTATAAAGTGGTTTGACGCTGACGCGTATGGATACTGCTGGGCTTGATGCAGTCCTTCCTTAAAAGGATTCTGTACGGTGCTACGCTTTCAATCCCTTCCTTCTCATGTCTTCCTGCGTTGCTTCCAGCTCTTCCAGATTTTGACGTAACTCTTCCTCCTGTGCCCGCATCTGCTCGGTTTGTTCACGCATCTGATCAATCATCGTCTTGCTCTTTTCTGTGTTCTGAACATTGGCAATAGCCGATGCGATAAATTCACCAGCCTTCTCTAAAAAAGTCACTTCGTGATCTTCCAGGATGCGAAAACCTGCAAGCTCAAGAACCGCAGTAACCACCTCGTTGTATTTCATGGAACAACAATAAGATAACTTGGCGTTGCGTCGCCAAGTCCGGAAGTGATCGGGTATAGCCTTGTGGAACTTTTTTCAACACGACCGTCTGGCGTTCGAGGTACACTTGACCTACCAAACCTTCTCCGATGTTAACACGCTTTTCCAAAAGTTTCTTCCGGTTGAAAGCATAACACGCGCTGAGGTTAAGAAATTGTTCATCGTTGCCGTCACGCTCCAAGACAAATAGGGAGGCTTGCTGAACCTTAACGTAGTTAACAATAAAAGTAACGGCCCTGTATGTGAGTTCCTGAATGTTGTTCTGATGTTCCCGGATCAGCTGTGACAGATCAGAAAGACCTTGTGTCGCCCACATGCGTTTGTTGTCTTCTTCCTTCTGGCGTTTCATTTCATCGCGCATGGACAGAAGCCGTCCGGCGAGCGTATTTTTATTTCGATCCAGGTTACTTTGAAGCTCTTCCCAACGTGCATCGTAATTGCCGCCGGAGATTTCATTAACAAATGTTGCCGACCGCTGAAGTTCCTTAATAAGACTTCCAATAATTCCATTTGCATCTGACGCTGCTGGTTTTCCATCATCGAACAGATATTTTTTATCGTTGTCAGCAACGCTGCGCAGGAGTGCCCTTCGCGCACGTTCTTCCTGTACTAAACGGTAAATGACAAAGATCATGGTTGGTATTCCGATGATCAACAATAAGAGCTGAACAACGGTGTTGCTGGTGGATGCCCGCTGGTAAGTGCTTTTTGACTCCTCGTTGATTTTCGCCTCAAACTCATTTACATTCTTTGAAAAAGGATTAAAAACATCCCAGAAGTACCTGCCCAGGTCTTTCTTCAAAAGATCGATGTATAAAGAATCTTGATTTGCCTGAAGATGAAGTACCATTTGTTCATACATATCTAGTGTAGTCCGTTAATCCTTTCTTTACTTCCGCATACCGGTCCGGATTGGTAAAATTTTGCGCGACAAAAATACTGTCAAGGTGACGGAATATCTCCGCGTTGCGGTCACGCGCCATCTTCACCGTCCAGAACAGGTATTCGGGTTGACGGATGAGTGCATAGCCTCGTGAGCTAATGTCCATGAGCTGAATGTTCTGATAAACGCGTTCTACTTCCCGTAAGCCAAAATTTGATTGCTCTTTCAGCACCAACGCGCGGCGCATGATATTGCCGTTGTAGAGGGATAGGCTGACGCTGAGGATAATAAGTATACAAATGACACCTATCGCAATTCGAATAAGATTTCGTTCAACAAATTCTTTCATAGAGAGGGCTATCTTGACAAATTTGGCAGCGAAAGGTAAGGATTTTACTCGCCTGCTGCCAGGCACCTGAACCGTTGCCAGGTTGTCCACTGACGTATAGTGGAATAAAAAGCTATCTCTGCCCCACTTGTTTGCAGTGTCAGCAGTCTTTGTTGTAACAACTATGTTCTGAGAAGGGTATTTTATCGGTTTCAGCTACTTATTGTCAAAAATTCCTATTTCCATTACGTCTGATCGATTTTAAAAATAATTTCTGGTTTTTCAAGAAGCCGGACGGTAGATATGGGCCACCCGTTGCGCCCCAATTCCATTTGGGCATAGGCTCTGATTCCTTTATAGGATTATCTTTCGAGTTTGAATTTATAATAGCCAGCCTGCTTCCCCATTCGAGTAGCCAACGAAAGCGGAACGAAACTCGGGATCATCGGCAAGACCAACTTCATCTGAGCTTTCTAATAAAAGCTTGATCCAGCGTTTGCGCTTTTCTTCGTCCAGCATTTTTCCCACATGGTGTTCTACCATGTGGGCATGGCTTCCGTGATCACCTTTCGTGTAAAGTTCTGGTCCGCCGAACACTTCGCCTATAAAATGAGCAACATGCCTCGAATGCTCTGCCGACATATTTTTAAACACGGGAGAAAGTAGGTCATCCTGTAGCACCTTGTCATAAAACAATTTCGTCAATTTTTCCAACGTTTCGTTTCCGCCGAGCCATTCATATAACGTGGGAATTTTTGGTATCGATTCATCCATTGAAAAGTGATTTTAGAAGTTAAGGAGCAACATGATTGTAACGGTTTGAAGGTGCGAAAGGATACGAAGTTGTTAAAAGCGATTATTAATTTCACTTAACCACGGAGTCGCGGAGGCACGGAGGTCGAGTTTGTTGCGGACCTTACCCCATGTAAACCCGTCATTCTGAGTGAAGGGTTTGATTGTGCGATAGGGCCGAAGAATCCCGTTCCAAATGAAATGCTGCAATTGAATAACCAAATCATGACCTTATGAAATGGAGAACAATCTTGGTGTGGCCTGTACGTTGAGTTCTAAATGTTGGTCTATATTTTTAATATTGACCGTTTTGAAATCCGTGGTCAACAACATTGTTGGCTGTCGGAAGCGAACGCACTTGGCCAGTTCTGGAAGTGTCTGGTTTAACTAAGCCGTAGGTCGTTACTTTTGTTATCGTCGAATTTGTTCAGATTTTACCACGGAGTCGCGGAGACACGAAGTTTCACAAAGCGGCCGAATTGAAATATTTCCTTCATGCCAAACTACCCCAACCACCTCTTACTTTTTACTAACCACCTCTTACCAACTACATCCTCTCGAAGACCGATCACCACTCACGAGCCTTCAATCTCAATATCATATTTGTCCAAAAGTCCTGAAACACCTTGGAGGGAAAATTTCGCTTTCTTGACACGATTTTTTTCCGGATCAATGGAATAGTTGTAAGAAGTCCGGAAGTCCACTTTCTCAATGATCGTATTATCAAATGTCGATCTTGTCAGATCACAATTTTCGAACAGGGAACTCGTCAAGTCGCATTCCGTGAAGTCAGCCTCCTTTAATTGAGAGTTTTTAAAAAAAGTTTTTTTGATTTTGGTTTTATAAAACGATGAATGATCAAGCATGCAATTGTCGAAGGAGAAGGAAAGGTTGAAGTCAGCACAAGTATCGAAACGAAGTCCCAACATTTTGCAATCTTTAAACTTTATGTCTTGAAGCGCAGTTTTGTTCAATTTTATCAGGCTTAGATTACAACCGATAAATTCACAGTCTGTAAACTTGAAATTCGAAAGATCGTTGTCGGCAAAGTTGCAGTTTTTGAAAGTGCAGTTTTCGTACTCGCCTTTTGTCAATGATGTTTGTGTGAAGTCGTTCCGGTCGAATGTTTTGTCGTGACGTGTAAGCTTGCTCCATTTTATTTTGAAAATTTCAATGATGGGAAATCATTTATCGGCCGTCGAAGTCTGCTAATAAGGTTTGACTGTTCTTGATACCTGGTCAGCAGTTTCATCAATTTCTTTTTAACGATTCCTTCAACAACACCGCCATGATAATAAAATAACCGATCAATATCCAGTGATGATATTTTTCTAATTGATTCAATTGCCTGATTGAGATCTAAGGCGAACTGCGGATTGGCTATTTCTAATTCATCATTTTCCACGACTACTGCGTCATTGGCGATTAGAATTTTGTCGTTGGGAAACTAAATGGAAATATAACCAGGGGTGTGACCTGGTGTATTTACAAGATCTACACCTGCTTTAAAGGTGGAGCGTCAATGCAAACCGCCGTTCAATTTTTCGATGTACGCCCTCGACTTCCATGTTCCCACGCCATGTCGACGCAAAGTTATGCCGTCCAATCGCTAATTTCTTGAAGCATCAGGCGTGCTCACATCAGCAACATTCTTCCAGGTTCCATCCTCCGCTTTTCGCCAAACCGTTATCACATTATGGTAAGCTGTCAAAGAGTCATTCAGCGTTACCTTATTACGTTCAATGAGATATCCCATGCTTGCATCGTCAGAAATATGCGCCTCAAGTGGTTCCCAACTTATATTAAACGCAGGGTCTTTTGAAGTTGATTCCACCATCGCACGAATCGCCGCTTTTCCTCTAATGGGAGCCTGATTGGGCATTATAATCACAGCATCGTCCCGCCAATAACTTAGCATTTTTTCATAGTCCTTAGTGGGGACAGTTTGTGACCATTCCCGACTTACCTGCATAAGTTTTTCGCCTTCTGCTACAGGGTCAACTTTCGTATTCTGGCACGCGGTGAGCGCTGCAGAAAGGATCATAAATGATAGGGAAATTAATGTTTTCATAGACTAAGAAGTTTCTGAATGGCACATACCTTTTTTGTAGATAAAATTTAGGGTGCCTGGTCTAACCAGCAGTGTTGGGATTAAGTTACGCATGACTGTCCCACGGGACCAAACGTAATTTGAAAAAAAACTAAGGTTTATGCATCAAAGTCACCGGAAGCCGGTGACTCTGATAGGGGTTCGTAACGTCTTAATTCGGATCCTTCGCTCGCACTTTCCACTGCACGATCATAGCTCAGCCGGTCCATGCATCGCCTTAGCGTAGCCGAGGAGCCTTTGTTAGCGATAGCACTCATTGTCAAGAGACGATAAACTGTTAAAATAATAATAACAACCATAATCGAAGTATAGATCAACTTCGTATACTTGGCTAACCAGTTTGGAAGATAAATGTCAAAGTTGTCTTTTGTCGAGTCTGAATATTTGCGAGCAATTAAAGTCAGAGGGCAAAAGAACCTAAAGATGAGCAATGTAATGCCCTCAAGAAATATTAATCCATAACCAATCCATAGCCAAATATCAATCTTGTCTTGTATTACGGCGTAAAGCATGTAGAAAATCACGAAATTGAAGAATATCCATATCAAAGTGTGTATGACTTTAACTACAATCAGTTTTGCATCATTTTGCATAGTGTCGCGATGAAAATGGATTTTATTTAAATTCACTTACGCACCTTCAGAGTCACCGGTTTTTCGGGACAGTCTCAACCATTTCGTGCTTTGAAAGTTTTAGTCCACGGCAATTGGAGAGATCACTAGCGCAATGTAGGCAGTCCCCTTAAGTCTAAGCATAAGAGTCCCGGAAACGGTGACTAATGGGTTTAAGAAACCAAAACTTCCTTGGCTACTTGATCACGTTGAATTAATTCTGAAAGAATATCAAAGGATTTATAGACCTTCATTCCTTTTTTAATGATCAGCCTGCATAGGAATCTGGAAATCCCTTTAGGCAGGATACTATTTATTTTCAAATGCCAGGACAACCGTGTGCCTGAGGGGATTTCTTTAAATTCACTGGTCAGCATTACATTAAAGAGACCTCTACCCATAGATGAAGTATAATAATCGAAGGGACGATAATCCAGAATTTTTTCCACGACCTTACTATTTACACAATGGTTGGTTGCGCCTTTCCCCCTTCGTCCCATTGGTCTAAATCCTATGTTCCAATCGGATCCCGGAGTCCAGCGTGTTCTTTGCCTCGGGTCATTCAGCCAATCCCATAATAAGGTAGGAGGAATTGGAAAATCTCTTTCAACTACGACATCGGCATCTTCCTTTGAAAGATAAACCCTTCGGTCTTTAAGGGAATTTTTATACAACCCATCAAGATCAATGCTGAATGTTTCGATAGCTCCAATATGATCGAACCGTTCGGTTTGTTGATGAAACTTAATTGAATCCAACCCAATCGCATCCGCACAATCTTTTGTCAGAAGGATATAAGCCTTCCATCCGGTTACTTCACTGATGCTATTCTTGAGCAGCCTGTGAGCAACATTCACAGAGGTCCCGAGTGGTTTTTTTTTACCGCTAACATTATTCATAATATATTCTCCATAGTGGACTATGAATTTTAGATCCAATAATGGAGCCATCTGGCAAGCTTTGCAATTGCAGATTCTTACTCTATGGAAGGAGCTTTTTTTATCTCTGAATGCGCTATAAAATGATTCTATGATTTCAAGTATCGTTTCGCCGCGGGGAAATTTTTCAATCGGGGCGTAAACAAATACGGCATCTCCTTCTACTTCAGCTAACGTAAACGTGGGTGTCAGGTAAGAAAGGATACCCTTCAACATTTCTTGCAATATTTCATTGGAGTGCTCAAGTTCCGTCTCGGCAACAAATGGCGTAAAGCCTGTAATGTCCGCTATAATCAAAAAGCCTTGTTGTGTGGTGGTGTTCATAAGACTTTTTAAGAAGGCAACCCGGTGTTTCTAATCAATTCCTTTTTTGGAATAGGAGATAAATATACGTTTTATTATTGCGCGGAACTATCCCTGAAGAACGTCAGAAGTCCCGGAAAACTTCGAGTGAAATCTGATGTCCTTTGTTCAAGATTTGAGTGATCGATTCATGATTGCGTAATCCTGACCCACATGAATAGCCACAAAGTCCCAAAGACACAAAGTTTCACAAAGCGCGAATTGCACTTCTTACTAACCACTTCTTACCAACTACATTCACGATTATTTTTTCTTGTATTTATTATCCTTCCATTGGTTCGTTCCTGCTTCACTGTCGGCTATAAGCTCATCGAGTCTTTTTAGTCTTGTGGCTTCCTGTTTGGCTCGCATTACCCAATTGCTTGAAGTTTTTCTGTATGACGGTGCAAGAGATTGAAAATAATTCCATGCGATTTTATTTGCCTTAAATCGTTTTTCAAAGTCAGGTGAAAATTTTACTTCTTCATTTTCGTACGTATAGATTTTAGATTTGCTTTTATTTAGCTTTTTAAAACTTTCAAGTCCTGCTGGTTGCATAAGTCCTTGTTGAATTAACGCTTCCACTTTTTTGATGTTAATAGCACTCCATGTACTGGTTGGTTTACGTTGCGTAAACCGAATTTGATAACTGTCTTTGTCTATAGATTTACGAACACCGTCTATCCATCCAAAACACAGTGCTTCGTCAACCGATTGTGACCACGTCATACTAGGCTTTCCACTGTCAACCTTATAAAAGCCGACCAACTAACTCAGTTTCTTTTTTATGATTTTTTTCTAACCACTTTCTAAAATCGGATTGTTTGGCAAAAAAAATTGGTTTCATTTTTTAGTTCGAGGTTTGAAGTTCGAGGTTCGAGGTTGTGTTAAGTCAAATGATCGCTTCAACCAACATTCTATTTCCATCCTTGTCATAGTAGGTAATTGTCATTTTGCTGGTGTCAAATGTCCATTTTTCAATTCCACTGTCGGCTAAGCCCTTGGACATTTCCACATAGTTGGTGTTGCCCTGGTTATGCAAGTTTAAATGCCTTAGTAGTCCTTCCCGGTTGCTTGTTTTTGCGATCGTGAACTTCTCGTGTACTGGTGGAGAAACTACCTTTTGACTTTCATTTCCATAATATTCTGAATGCCCATCAGTAATGAATGAATCATACTTATCTACCCCAATGGCTTTAAGTGCCTGTAAATATTGAGGCAATGTCGCTTGCTTGCCGAGGCGCTCATGTATCTCATTGATTTGATCGAGGGTGAACACGCGTTAACAAATTATTTATGATGTCACTACTTGATATTTCTCTGGATCCATTGGGAATTTATTCTTATACCCATCTGGCCATTGAAGACAAAACATTGCCCAATCTGGAACATAAATTATTTTGCAGATCACAAACTCTCCTTTATAGTATAATTGAACCGAATCGCCTTCATGAATTGGTTTTCCGCTCATGTCAAGCATTCCGATAAATTGTCCTTTTAATAGTTCCGCTAAATCTTGTTTGTTCATCAGTGTCCAAATTGTAGACTTTTAAGTTGCCCGGTCTGGTTGGAAAACTGGCACACAACGTCTGGCATATAACGCGTGCCGGCAGACCTGCCTGCGGTGGCAGGCCAATTTAACAATTATAATTAATCTGCCCGCATGAGTTAAATGCATATTCAGTCGAATCTTCCTGGTCCACTTTATCAGGCACAGTGTAATCTGATAAGTAAACAATAGGATTTTTTGACTATTCAAAATTTGCAGTACATCTTCTGTGGGCTTTTGTAAGCGAAATAAATTGCCGTTATTGGCGTCGTCACCGTCAATGCTCATTTACCAGGCAGCAATTCAAAATAAATATCCTTATTCCTTTCCAAACTTAAGCGTGTTGTTAATATTCTGTCCAATTTTTCTTCCCTGCTCTGCTGCCGCTGTGCAGGAATAAGTATAGTGAATTCCTGCATACACTCTTGAGTCGCATATTTCTTTTACCAGCTCATGAAAAGAATTATAAGTACGGGGTGTCATACCGAGATAATCATAAGTGTGATCGGAAAAAGGATAACTGTTTCCGAAAAAATCGTCTGAGTATCTCCCCAAATGAACCGGCAATCGTGGAATGCCCGGATGGAAAATCCGGGAAAGGCGGTGTGTCAATTAATGGTTTCCATTCCCTGTGACCCAGCACTTCTCTTATATACCTGACCGGACGTTCCTGGTTATATTGAAATTTTGTTTTCCAGCAACCGATACCTGCATCCACGCAGGCAATACCGGTCTTTGCACAAACCATGGCAGTAAAATCAAGAGTGGGTTGTTCCTGTTTCAGTAACTGTTTTAATATAGAGATATAATGGCCGTCGCCGAAACCGGGATAATCACGATAAAATAGAGCAAGCGCAATTTGATCCGGCGTCAATTTCTGTGAAGTATCATACACTTCCTTTGCCATCTTGTAATAATTGGAAGAAGGATCTGTAGAGTATGTCGGCGGCGCCGGAGGTGCAGTGCCGTCTAAACTGCGTGCAACAAATAGGCGGTGGTTTCCCCAATATGGTCCGAAAGCCGGTGCAAAGCCGGGAGGCGTAGGTGCCCAGTGTCCTGGCCCTGCAGGAGGTGTATAAGGCTTATTGATGTTGGTGGCATATCCATCGTTTTCGACCAATCGAATATTAATTGGGCTACCGCTTTTCCGAATTCTGCTGATCCTTGAAAAGTCGCGTGATCTACTTCCGATTGATAAGCTGTATTTAGTTCATTTTCCAATGCATTGATAGCAGCTTTATTTGCATCAGAAGTATTCGGGAAAAAATTACGGTTCATGGCTGCAAGTGCAGCATTGGCGCAGGTGGGCCAATGATAAGCATACCGTTGGAACTGTTTTCGGCATGGCCGGCATATCAGTTAATTGTCCTGATAACGACCGGTAAGCAGGCATCCCGGGCACAACAGCTTCATACAACGCTATGCCGCCATACGCAAAAGGACGGGATGGCGGTAATCCTCCGATGAAAGGTGAACTAGTGCGTATCAGTTCCAGTTGCATATCCATCCACCGCAGAACCACACTCCGATGAGTAACCCTTTGTCAGCGCTGAATCGTTTTCATTAACGCAGGATGCGGTAGAAAAACGTTTTGTTTTTATTCTCGTCGTCGCTGCCTGATTCCTTCCTTGCAGAAAATATAAATACCAAGGCAAGGAAAAATGAAATTGAATTTAAACGTGATGACTTTTCATACACAGTTTTTTTAATGATGAAATTATTTTTGCAGCTCTTGCTGAATAGCTGTCATAAAATTAAATCAAACATTAGCTAAGGCGTGTTCGAAAAGTTCAATTAACTATCAGAAAAGGTCAATTTCAGGAAATCTGCGAAGCTTCATTTTCCTTACGGTATTTCAGAGGCGAAAGACCAAACCTTTTTTTAAAGAGATGGCTGAAGTGAGTGCTGCTTTCAAAACCGCTTTCAAAAGAAATGTCGGTTACCGGCTTATCAGTGCTGATAAGAAGCTTATAGGCATGATTCAGTTTTTGCTCCTGCAGCCAGTGGCCGGGTGTGGTTTTATACGCAGAAATAAAATGCCGTTTAAAAGAGGATAAACTAAGGTTCAGCATTTCGGCATAATCCTGAAGGGAAAGATTATAAAGACAATTGGCTTCCATTACCTTCCGAAGCGGTTCATATTGCGGCGAAAGAAGATGCAGCAGGTAATTTTTCAGATCCATGTTTTCAGGATTGTCAAGAATGTTCAGCAAGCAGTTCCCGGAATTTTAATTCCAGTAAATCTTCTGTTGGTTTTGTATCGGAAAAAAAATAAGGGATGAGTGAATCAAAATAAGCGGTCATGATGGTGTTGACACGCAGCGGAATCAGCAACTCATCTTCGGTTTCAGTAAAGTGAGAACTTGCTTTTAATGAATGACTCTCCTGCATAAAGGACTGCAAGTAAGAGTCGGGTATAAAGAATGTGATAATGCAGAGCGGGTCTTCAAAAAATTTTTCGACAATCGTGGCTCCTTTCTTTACAAAAAACGCATCCCCGGCTTTTCATCAGCCAGGAACGTCCGGGAGTGTGAAATGCCTTTTTACCGCTTAGAATATACTGGATATAATTTTGCTGTGACCACAAATCCTGCATCTTCTCTTCCATCGGACACTTATAATGTACAAACAAAAGGTCCTTGCAGTTAAGTTGGCTATAAATTCCCGGTCGGGATTTTACCCTTTCGTAATAATTAAACAATTGTCCGTTTTTGATACTGAATTTACCAAAAATTATGGTTGATCGTAATAGTTCATTATGACGTTGCTGTTCTTTTAAAATGCACGAACCACGAGTCACTGTGTTATGTCAGCTGCGGATGAAATGTTAAAATGTAGTTTGGTTTTAGTAACAGATCATGTTGACCCATAACGGAGTATTCAATTTGCATGTAATCTGAGATATGCAATGTGCAATGTTCGTTTTTCAACCTTCTTGTTTTTTAGTCAGTTTCGCCATCGCCCTTACAGGAAATGTCCCCACACCCTTAAACTTAGGTGGTATTGCACTGAATGTAAAACCGTCTTTAGGCAATAAATATAAATTACACAGATGTTCAACGATTAAAATTTCTGCTCCTAAAAGTGTCGTGTGAACAGGCCTTGTTCTACCTATTGTGTTGTCAATATTATGAGAGTCAATACCAACTAATTTAACGCTACAATCTTTTAAATATTTGGCAGCTCCTTCAGTCAGATAAGGATGGTTGTCGTAGTACTTTTCTGTATTCCAATTACTGTCCCAGCCTGTATGAACTAATACGGCTCTATTTCTTAGTTCGTGGTTTTTCAAATGCGCTTCCGTTACTTCTAATGTTTCTGAGAACGGAACACTTATTACGATTGCGTCAAGGTCGGTAAAGCATTCCAATCCAACTTCAGATAGGTCTTTCCCATTTTCAAATCTATGAAATGGACAGTCAATATAAGTCCCTGTGTTTGCTACCATTTCAATCTTGCCGATTTGAAACTCGGTTCCTTCTGCATAAAACTTCCTTGAGTTTTCTCTGCTTAAGTAGTCACAAATAATGGGTGGTGGTAAGCCTTTGTAAGTTACAAGGCCATCTTCTATTGTGTGACTCAAATCAATCAACAAACCCCCCTCAACTTTTTCGTTGATCGGTTTTCTTTTATGTGGCTCCGTTAAAATTTCCTTATTAAGAATTTTTGTCTCCCCAACCATCAGAAGCCTTAAATCTTGTACGATATAGTCTGCAAGTTCCTTGTCCGAGATGTTATCGCCCAGTATGTCAAGCCGAAAGTCTTCACCTTTAATGCTGCCGCCATTGGTAAAGTATATTTCAAAGTCGAATTTTACTCTTTTGTCCATTTGTTTTTCTCTCATTCGTTACCATGACCGTCTAAACGCAAAGGCGACTTTGTCACCGACCAACCATATATGTCCAAATGGATCTATGAATCCTCCCTTGTCTATGAATCCCCCATGGTGCCTCATGATTCTTTATTTATGTCAAAACTACCATTTGCGCCTGCTTCTACAGCACGTGCTATAAATGTATCAGGATCATTGCAAAATACCTCTATCCTTGTCGTTGTAACACCAAGTTTAGTTGGGATTTCCCATCCATTATTTTCCGGTTGGACCCAGAAAGAATGCAGCGCCAGCAATCTCCAAACCTATTACGGATCCTAAGTTCCAGAGTTCTGTAGCACCCAGTGCTTCTTTGTACCAGGCACAGGCGGCGGGCGCATCCATGACCGCTAACATTACTGAAATAACTCAGTTGCTTGTTTTCGTTTGCCATTTTATTCTATGTCCTTACTATTTTCATTGCCCCTGAATAAATTTACCCGCAGAAGATCATAACAAATCGTGCATATGATTTATCAGAACCATCGATGTGCGCAACTCTTATAACACGGTAGCGATCGCCCTTGACCTTGTCAATAAGTTTTAGAAATCTTTCTAGCGAGTAATTAGATAGCAACGCCAGGCTAGGTATTTGAGGTCGCTCATTCACAAGGAGTTTATTGTCTAAGGAGATGATAGTTATCCATGATGGAAATCCTGATTGTCTTAATGTCTTAGGAATAAAGTCTGGATAGCTAAAAACCTTTGCGCTTATGCAAAAATTGTGAATGTCATGATCTATTTCTATTGGGTCAATCTCTTTGACAAGTTTTGTTGCGAATCGATAATTATCAACTTGGTTTTCGTCGGTCTCTATTACTGTGAACTTATTTAAGTTTGGGAATCGTCTAATCAGATTAATTGTCCCAAGGGTTGTCAATAGGGAAATAAACGTTCCGGCAATTTTTTCTGTCCAAGTTTCACCAGATATTAAAAATGAAAGTCCAATTATTGTTGCCAGTGTCAGGCAGATTACTACAAATATGAAAGTAAAATATTCTGCCCATTCGGATTTAAATTTGTGATTCTCAATTATAAATCTAATTTCTTTTGTCATCTGTGTGGCACTTTGCCGCTAACGTCCGCCATATAAGACATGCGAGAGACCTGCCTGCGGCCAATTTAATAATTTAGAATTATACCCCGCTGTGATCTTATACACGCCATTTTTTTATTCCAAAGTCATTTCAGTTGGTAAGTCATTATCTGAAGCCCATTGTCAAATTTGTCAGTCTCAATTAATTCCAATTTGAAATCGTTCCTCGAGTCTCCGAAGATTCTAACACCTTTGCCTAATAGTAAAGGATTAAGCTTGATTTTTAATATGTCGATTTGGTGATTATCCAAAAGCCAACCAGCAAATTGCCCACCACCGCAAAGGTAAATATCGGTCCCACTTTGCTTTTTAATTGTATCAATCTCCTCAATCCTAACTGGTCTAACTAAAACTTTCGGGTCGGGATTGTCAAAGGTCAAACTATTTGAGAAAATATAGTGTGTCATATGTGGATACGCTGGTTTTCCAGGTTGAAGCCCAAACTTATATCCGAATTCATAAGTATTCTTCCCCATAATTACAGTGTCATAGTTGGCTAAGTCTGCCAAATACTTCGCAACTCCATTGCCGTCTCCCACAAAACCCCTTATGTCACCATTAACTCCTGAAATAAACCCGTCTAATGACATCGCAACGTAGTAGATAATCTTTCTCATTTACGCCCTGAATTAAGCACAATTTGCAAAGTTACATTATTTACATTTTCATAGCCAACCAGTCATCGTTTTTGGTTTTGCATGATGTGTTCTTTTGTCCGCCTGTCAATTTTATCTGAGCCAATCCCACCGCTTTGCCCAATCGAGCAAAATATCGCTTCTCCATTTTAAGATTGTTTTTCCGCCCTGGATTTTTCCATCGTATAAACTTGGGTCAGTTTTGTCTGAGTACCAATTAGCTCCTAATTTATAATCAGTGATACGGTTCTTTCCCGGCCACAGATTGTCGACAACTAGTTTTCCCTCTTGGAAAGCAAAATTTGGAATCGTGAGAAGTAAAGCGATAGCTTAAGATTTCAGCTTGTTTGGGTGCATATTTAACAGAATATTGTCCGTTGCCAAGATAATAACCCGGCCATTTTTGTGTTGTATTTTTGTAGGGAGTTTCCATCCAAAAACAAACTGAGTCTGCCGGTATATTTATTTCAGGTCCATTCAAGTGGAATTCAATAACAGTACAAAACGCAACGGTGTCCGTTTTGTTGGTTGTACGATTAAACACAACCCGTGGGCTATGATTAAGTTTCTCAAAGCTGCCTCCCCAGCTTTCACGCATTGGGTTGTTTGGATCTCCATCCATCATGTAGAGAAGTGAAGGAGTATCACCCATTTTTACATCACCGTTGTAGTAATTTTTAAAATCTTTTCCTAAATGTCCCGCTGCTTTAATGTGTCTGTCGTAGTAATCCGAACTTTTTATGCTATCGGGAGCATTATTGTTTGAAAAGAAACCGTAGTACGTTGAATTAACTTCTATAAACCAAAGATTTGGAAAATTCTCTGCGATATAGGCGTAACTGTTTGCACTCCATTTTTTATTGGGACCGCCAATCCAATACACTCGTATTTTACTTTGAATTTCTGGTGCATCGTGTAATGCCTGAGCTAAATCATCCAGTCCACCCCACACCAAAATCCAAAGAGGTAGCGAACTTTCTTTTTTAGCACATTTGATAATCCAGTCCGAACCTTCAGTAGCGGTTGTATATCCAATGTAAGGAGCAGCTCCATGGCGTCCTTGTTTAGTTACCGAACGCAAGTAATCAGGTGACGGAAAACCATTTTGATGTTTTTGCAGTTTGGGTAAATCTTTTTCATATAGGCCAATCATGCGTAAAATTTCTGCTTTATTACCTTCTCCATAAGAAGGCGATGAAACAAGTCCTTCTATATCAAACATGTCACTGTACATAAGCAAATGAGCCATCGATTGATTATCATCAGGATCTGTTCCGCCAATATCAGTACTGATTAGAATCCTAGGCTTAACCGGTATAGGTTGTTGAGCTATAACCAGGACTGAATAGATACAAAGCGAAAAAATTAAAATCAATCTATTGGTCATTCTAACAATCGTTAAGGAACTTTACGTATCGCAGGCCGCGAATTTAGAATCGGACACAACGCTTGTGGAGGTGACGTTGTGGGCTAATTTCTTTATTTAAATGCCAATTTTATTCCAAGTACAGATAATGTTTCGAAAGAGGTGGCATCAGAGT
>CAWEZB010000005.1:0-144090 GCA_963813425.1 uncultured Bacteroidota bacterium | reverse complement strand
CAAAGATCAGATCGACCGGATGATTTCTTCGAAAATTGAAGTCTTTCCTTGCGCAGCCCATGTTCCTTTTTTTCGATCCGGAAATTTTTCTGGGCCCGATAGGTCTATACGCAGATGAAAAATTTTCGGTCATTCCAGACTTTATCGCTAATTGCGGAAGGGCCAGGGCGAGTGCGTATTTTATGGAGAATCCGGGTACCTGCAACTGACGAGCCCGTATTTAATGATATTGCTCAAACGATCCAAGAATCCTTGCCAAAACCCATACGCTTAATCCTTATCGGACCGGAATCGCGCAAGCATCATTCGAGCTGGCGCTGCAGCAGCTTGTATAAAGCAAAAAAAAGAATTGGAAAATCTGAAGCTATGCTAGTTTTTCCCAGTAGATGTTCGATGAACAGATAGGCAGCTGCACCGCCAAAATATCCCATCATGGCGACAAGGCTATTTTTTTCATGTACCATATGAAATCGATTTTTTCCATGCCCATGACAGCAACGCCCGCGGCGGAACCAATAATTAAAATGCTTCCTCCTGTTCCTGCGCAATATGCAAGATATTCCCAGATGAGGTGATCCTGAGGATAAACATCAAGCTGTACATTCCCATGCTGGCGGCAACTAGTGGAACATTGTCGACCACGGCCGAAAGCAGTCCAATTAAAGTAATAATGATTCTGTTGTCGCCTATCGTATGGGCTAGATACTCAGCAAAATGATGCAGTGTAAGCATCGATTCAAGCGAGCCCACAGCAAGCAAAATTCCCAGGAAGAATAACACGCTGGGTACATCAATTCTTGAAAGTGCGCCAGCTGCTGTATAATTCTTTTTCACGGCCTCATCCAGTTCAGGATGTATTAGTTCTGAAACGACCCATAGAATTCCCAATCCGAAGAGCATTCCAATATAAGGTGGAAGATGCGTAAGGGTCTTGAAGACAGGTACTGATATCAATGCGCCAACACCAAGAATCAGCATCAACAATCCGCCGCCCACGTCGGTCTTTGTGCTTTGTAACGGATGTCACTTGCCTTTCCTATTTCGCCTTTCAACGTAAAGCTCAAATATATAAGCGGGGTAAGCATACAGATCACGCTCGGAATAAACATTACTTTCATGATGTCTGAGGGTTGAAATCTGGCCACCGATCCATAGCATAGTCGTTGTTACATCGCCGATAGGCGTCCATGCGCCACCTGCATTTGCAGCAATCACGATCATACCTGCAAAGAATAATCGCATGTCTTTATTGGGAATCAGCTTGCGGATCAGAGATACCATCACAATAGAAGTAGTCAGATTATCCAGTACCGATGAAAGGAAGAACGTTACCCAGCATATTATCCACAAAAGTGATTTTGCATTTTCGGTTTTAATACGATCCGTAATGAAACGAAAACCATGGTGAGCGTCCACCAGTTCCACAATGGTCATTGCGCCCATCAGGAAAAATAGTATTTCGGAAATTTGAGCTAAATGATGAGAGAGTTCTGATCCGACAAAACGAATATAAAGTTCGTGTTGGCTAAGCGTTGAAAACTTGTCAGCAAGATCTAATTTTAATCCCGCTAAGTATGTGGCAAACTGCGAGCTACCTAAAATTGATTCCGATGGGGATGAGATTGCAAATAGTGTCCAGCAAATAACACCGGTTAAAATTGCAGAAGCTGTCTTATTGATTTTTATAGAATGTTCGAGTGCTATGGCCAGATAGCCAATAACAAACACAATAATTATTAGTGTTTCCATTCAGGGGATAGGTTATGTTAAGATGGGCAATTTTTGTTTTAGAAGGAAGTTGTTTGTCTTTAAAATTTAAAAACTTTTATGGGTGCACGGCCAGATAAGGATAAATAATCAGGTAGACAATTGCGCCTGCAAAATATCCCATTAACGCCAGCAGAGAAATTTTCTTCAAATACCATATAAAGTCAATCTTTTCCATACCCATAACCGCCACCCCAGCCGCAGAGCCAATGATGAGCATACTGCCACCGGTGCCAGCACAATAGGCCAGGTATTCCCAGATCATGTGATCGGTAGGAAAATCCTCCAAGCTATACATCCCCATGCTGGCAGCGACCAAGCGGCACATTATCAACGACAGAAGAAAGAATTCCAATGAGTGTGATAATGATCCGGTTATCGCCAATCGTTTCTGCAAGGTATGATGCAAACTGATGAAGAAGTCCCATGGACTGCAGCGCGGCCACCGCCAGGAGAATACCTAAAAAGAATAGAACGCTGGCAACGTCTACACGAGCCAAAGCGCCAGCGGCGGTATAAGGCTTCTTCTCCGCTTCACTCAGGTGGGGATTCATCAGTTCAGAAACAATCCAAATTATCCCTAGCGCCAATAACATTCCCAAGTATGGCGGCAAGTGTGTTATCGTTTTAAAAAAAGGCACTGAAATCAGACCTGCGACACCTAGTGTGAGCATTGTTTTCGCGCCCCGTATACTTGTATGATCAGCCTGCGAATTAATGTCACCAGACGCGGTGGCATCTGCGTGTCCCAGTTCGCCCTTCAGTGTAAACTGCAAATACAACAACGGTACGACCATACACACGATACTGGGAAGTATAAGGGTCTTAATAATATTGACCGAGGAAATCTGCCCGCCGATCCATAACATGGTCGTCGTTACGTCGCCAATGGGCGACCAGGCTCCCCCGGCATTGGCAGCGATTACGATCATGCCTACAAAAATCAATCGCATATCTCTATTTGGCACCAGCTTGCGTACAAGCGAAACCATAACGATGGCAGTGGTAAGATTATCCAGAATAGCAGATAGGAAGAACGTGATGCCGCAAATTATCCATAATAGTTTTTTTGCATCCTTCGTTTTAATGCGATCTGTGATAATTCTAAATCCTTCATAGCCATCCACCAATTCAACGATAGTCATCGCACCCAATAGGAAAAATAAAATTTCTGAGATTTCTCCAAAATGCTCTGCTAATTGATCTGAAATATGTTCGATAGGGGTTTCGGAAACCAGCGCATAAATAGTCCAGCAAAGCACGCCCGTTACAATCGCCGTTGCGGATTTATTTACTTTGATCGGATGCTCAAGTGCAATCAGCAAATAGCCGATGACGAAAATAATGATGACCGTCGCTTCCATATTCACAGGGGGCGTGAAGATGAAAAATTTTTAATTGTCTAAAAAGGTATTTTTAATAATCATCACAAAAGGTCAATGATTACTACACGAGCGGTCTTGAGGAAAATGCGGGAAGTGTTTTTAAGTTATTTTAAACCAAACAATCCTTCATTTAATGCATTTAAGGCTTTTTCCTTATATTGTTTTTCTACCAGCACGGAGACATTGTTTGTACTTCCTCCGCAGGAAACCATACGAACAGGTACGTCACTTAATGCATCGAATATTTTTTTCAACGTAGCTTTTTGCTCGGTGATCTTTTGGCCCACGATACAAATAATCGTTTGATCTTTATCAACTTCAATGGTACCGAATTTATTTAATTCGTGTTCAATGGAAGGAAGCTGTGATGCATTATCAATCGTTAATGAAACAGCCACCTCCGAGGTAGTGATCATGTCAATAGACGTTTTATGATTTTCAAAAACCTCAAACACTCTCCGTAAAAAACCATAGGCCATCAGCATGCGCGATGACCTTATATTAATCGCCGTTATACCATCCTTTGCGGCGATGGCCTTGAACGACCCTGGCGCTGCACCCTTGCTGGCGATGATTGTACCAGGTGCCTTTTCGTCCATTGTGTTTTTCAGACGAACAGGGACATTATATTTCTGAGCGGGTACGATCGTAGAAGGGTGTAAAATTTTTGCGCCGAAATAAGCAAGTTCTGAGGCTTCATCAAAAGTAAGTTCCGAGATTGGAATGGTCTTCTTAACAATGCGGGGATCGTTGTTGTGCATGCCATCGATGTCCGTCCAGATCTGAATCTCTTCGGCACGAATTGCAGCCCCGATCAACGATGCTGTGTAGTCGCTGCCACCACGTTTTAGATTGTCGATTTCGTTCCTGTTGTTCCGGCAGATATATCCTTGTGTAATAACAATGTCAATGTTTGTCAACGAACTCACCAACGGTTTAAGTCGTTCAGAAATTTTTTCTAACTCAGGTTCATCATTTTCATCGATCGACATGAAATAAAGCGCTGGTAACAATCTCGCGTTGATTCTACGCTCCTGCAGGTGCTGATAAAATAATTCTGTTGATATCAATTCACCCTGCGCCAGCAACTCGCGATAACTTTTATTGTCAAATTGGCCAGCTGCCAGCATTCTAATGAAAATAAAAAAACGGCTTACGATCTCCTGCCCAATGGCCTGAAATGATTCAGTACCGTAAAGCTCTTTAATAAAGGATTGGTAGTGCTTCTCAAGTGCGGCCGTTTCTTCTTCGGCCTTAGCCTTTTGGCCTGCCAAAAGATTATCGCCAATGGCAACCAGTGTATTGGTAGTGCCGGACAAGGCAGAAAGCACCACGATTTTTTTTCCCGGAGTGCCTAACACAAGTTCGGCAATTTTCTTCATGCGTTCAGGTTTCCCAACCGAGGTGCCGCCAAATTTTAATACTACCATAGAAAGAATTTTTAAAAAACGGGCAAATATAAGCAGTGATAAAAAATAATTGCTAGCTATTTCTCTTTCTTTTTCCAGCCTCTTAATTCATAATACTTTTCTCGTGGTTCACCGGTCCAGCCATTAATACCCTTTCTAGGAAGCCAAATTGCGTGGATATAGACAACAAAAAGTAAAATCAGCCCCAGGAAACTCATCGCCCAGGTTCTTCCTGCAGTGGCGGAAATTAAAGTAGTGACAAAAACAAAAAAGATCAGCTTGATGATTTTTCGCCACTTTGGCGTACGTTCTTCGAAGTGACTGAAGAAAATGCTACCGACGGCTGTTAGGCTCGTTACGACAGCGACTTCGAACCAGAGTGAGTTGGTGTTCCACATGGCATGTTTGAAATTGGTTTGTTTTGAAAAAGTGTGTTTGTCGAAATCGACGTGTTGAATTTCCTGTGACAGGTATCATTACCGTTGTGCATTGGTAGTGGTTATTTAAGCTCAAGATAGAAATGATTTATATTTTCTTATCGCCTGTGTGATGGCTTGTTGTTTGATCTTTGTCATCGAAAAGAAGGGAGTTACTTCAATGTCAATTGATTTGCCATCTATAATTTTCCAAGTTCCAGAAATCACTCCGTCGACGATAAGCATATGGCTGTAGGGTGAAACGTTGCTTACGTCCTTCGCTGTGTCATGAATTTTTTTAAGCAGCGCGCTTCGGTCTTTATAACTGATCCCAAATTCGTCGTAGTCGGGCATCAGAAAACTGGTTTGAAGCTTTCCTTCTTTCGTGGAACCAGGTGAATTTAAAATATAATCCAGGTTGCCGATTTTTTCGTGAATGAAGTTTTTTTCCAACAGGGCTACACCCTCATTTGCTTGTTTGGTGCTGAGGCCTGACCACCAGGCAAAATCCTGTACCGTTGCCGGCCCGCGACTAATAAAATATCGTTTCGAAAGTTCGGCAAGCGATTCTTGCGGATGCATCGGTTTTGTAGCGGGAACGCGCTCATCCAACAAAGCGTATGTAAATTGCTTTCCTTCCCGTGGCCCGCTGCAAATAATTCCTTCTAATTCGGCCTGCATAAAAATATAACTTAACCTTAAAGCTTCGGCTTTTATTTTTGCATCGCTTAGCCCTTCATTCAGGGCAGTTCGTGTAAGCGTTTTGCCATCTCTAAGCATTTTGATAAAAACGGCATTGGCACGTTTAAAAACCACATTATCCAATTCAAATTTTTTGTAATAGTATTTATTAACAGCATGAACGCGGGGTGCCGTTAACGCCAGCATCCAACGAATATCCTGAGGTGCTACAAAATGCCATGTTGGCCGAAGCAAGTGCGTCCGAAGAATTTTCCCCGCATTAAAGGCATCGTCAATCCTTGCTTCAACGACACCCCTGAGTCGCAATCCCAATGCCCATTTCGCCATTGGAAATACCTGGGCTTGCATGGCGCCGAACCAAATGAGAATCTCTTCGGGCGTCTTAAATTTTGTATCGGCGATCTGTTGGTTTGCAAGACGAAACCTGATGATGTCGATGATAGTCATTTCCTGAAGTAAAGAAATTCGGATTAATAGTTGGCGGATTTTCTTGCTTAATTCAAGCGTCGGCTAGCATTATAAAACCTTACAAAAGGAGCCATAACGCTCTAGCTTCTCATCATTGGGATGACATTCGGTGATCAAATAATCAATCGAAGTTAATTTACAGACTTGAACTTTTTGAACAGTGCCCAGTTTTTCGGAGATGCTTAACAGGGCACTTTTTTCCGCAGCATTGAGAATTGCTTTTTTTACCTGCGCTACTTCCCAGTCGTAATCAGTAATTCCTTCATCCACCGACAATCCATTTGTGCCCAGCAGGCACAAGTCAGCACGAACGGTGGCAATTTCATTGGCCACGGATGCGCCTGTGCAGATGTAGGAATTTCTGGCAACGCGTCCGCCGATAAGAATCACTTCAACCGACGATCGTTGTGCTGCTTCTAATGCGACGAATGGGCTAACTGTAAATATTGTACCGTTCAGACGCTCGGGAAGAATTCTCGCCAGTTCGAGCATAACAGTACCGCCACCAGTGAGCAATGTCATGCCATCTTTGATAAGCGTGAGCGCTTTTTTGGCAATTTCTCTTTTTTCGCTTCGGGCATAAACTTCCTGTTGCTGGAAGGGCTGATGGAAATTAGGGGATATTGCTCCGCCGTGGACTTTGATTACTTTTCCTTTTTTTTCCAGCTCCTTTATATCTCTCCTTACGGTATCGAGTGACACATTGAGCTGTTGGCAAAGATCCGAGGCAACCACCCTATTATGAGCGTTGATCTGTTGGACTATTAAATTATGTCGCTCTTCCTGTAACATGTTTATAATTTTTCCTTCGCGCTGCGTCGCAAAAATCAACGCGAGCATGTTGGATTTTGCGTTTTTTCGTTTCCCGGCAAAAATTGCCGGTCGATAAATGATTGCGCAGGGAAAGTATTTTTGCTGTTTTATGCTAACTTATTAAATTTAAATGAAAAAGTAGCAAAACATAGCAGCAAGCCTGATGAGAATTTTGTTCCCGTTAATTTTCATTCTTCTAGTCCAATTCCCAGCTGTTGGCCAATCATCGCCGAAGGCCTGGATAAGAGTAAATCAACTCGGATACACTCAGCAAGGCAATAAAGTAGCAGTCTTCGTATCTAAAGAAAAAATTGTCATTTCAAAATTTGAACTGATCAACGCAAGAACTTCTGAGTCCGTTCTGTCAGCGTGAACCTGGAAATGATTTTGGCGCCTATGGCCCATTCGTTAGTTCATACAGACTTGATTTCTCAGCATGCAAAACAAGTGGAACTTACTATTTAAAAGTAGGTGATACCAAGTCACCTGAATTTACAGTCTCGAATGATGTTTACACAGGCACGGCAGACTTCGCCTTGCGGTACATGCGACAGCAGCGAAGCGGATACAATCCGTTTTTGAAAGATTCATGTCATACGAAAGATGGTTATACAGTTTATGGTCCAATGCCTGATGGAACTTATGTAGATGTTTCGGGCGGATGGCACGATGCAACAGACTATTTGCAATATGTTACGACTTCGGCAAATGCCACGTATCATCTACTGGCCGCATACCGGGATTTTCCCGATGCATTTTCGGACAAATACCAAGACAATGGACTGGAGGGCGCAAACGCAATTGCCGATGTTTTGGATGAAGCCACCTGGGGATTGCAATGGTTATCGAAAATGCATCCAAAAGATGACTGGATGTTTAACCAACTGGCCGATGATCGTGATCATATCGGTTTTCGGTTACCAACAAATGATCCAGCGGACTATGGATATGGGAAAGGCAATGGAAGGCCCGTGTATTTCGTCTCTGGACAAGTACAGGGATTAGGAAAATATAAGAATCGAGCGACAGGATCATCTTCAACCGCAGGAAAGTTCGCCAGCGCCTTTGCGCTTGGAGCCCAGGTCTTTGAAAAAAGAAATCCCGCGTTTGCAAAGACGCTGCAGCAAAAATCCATTTCCGCTTTTAAGTTCGGATTAGCCAAGCCCGGTGTTGCTCAGACAGCACCTATGAAGGCGCGATATTTTTATGAGGAGGACAATTGGGTTGATGATATGGAACTGGGCGCTGCTGCAATTTATCAGTCAACAGGGGAGGATGGCTATCTAAAGCAAGGACTGAAGTTTAGCGCGGAAGAAAAAGTTACACCATGGATGGGAGCCGACACAGCTGTTCATTATCAATGGTATCCATTTCATAATTTCGGCCACTACGAATTGGCAAAAGTAAGCGATCAACGTGATCGGGCTACACTCATTAAGTATTATAAGGACGGGATCGAAAAGGTGTGGAAAAAAGCAAATAAGAACGCATTTTTTCGCGGGGTTCCATTTATTTGGTGCTGCAATAACCTTACCACTTCATTTGCCATTCAGTGTTCCTGTATCGCAAACTAAGTGGCGATGAAACGTATCTACGTTTGGAACAGGCTTATTTCGATTGGCTTTTTGGTTGCAATCCCTGGGGTACCAGTATGGTGTATGGATTGCCGGCTCACGGCGATACTCCCGTTGATCCTCATTCATCTTTTACTGTTCTTCATAAATTCCCATTAGACGGAGCGTTGGTGGATGGACCTGTGTCGGGATATATTTTCAAGAGTCTGTTAGGGCTTACGTTGGCGGATGCCGATGAGTATGCAGAATTTCAGTCCAACTTAGCTGTCTACCACGATGATTATGGTGACTACAGCACCAATGAGCCTACGATGGATGGTACTGCGTCTCTAATTTATTTGCTGGCAGCGAAAGAAAGAGATTC
Source organism: uncultured Bacteroidota bacterium (assembly GCA_963813425.1). Lineage (GTDB taxonomy): Bacteria > Bacteroidota > Bacteroidia > Cytophagales > Cyclobacteriaceae > Chryseolinea. The sequence continues at coordinate 135,192 of CAWEZB010000005.1, read as the reverse complement.
CCGGGAGGTTGGAAGCGCAAAAAAGTAGTTGATGAACATGGTGCGATTATCAGAGGGGATACTACCAAAAAACAAATTGCGTTGGTATTTACAGGAGATGAATTTGCGGATGGCGGAGAAATAATAGCGGACGTTTTGAATGCGAACAAAGTGAAAGCCTCATTTTTCCTGACCGGGAAATTTTATGAAACTGCTGCATTCAACTCGATCATACAACGATTAAAAAATGATGGTCATTATTTGGGAGCTCATTCGGACAAACACCTTTTGTACGCAGACTGGACAAATCGCGACAGCTTGCTCGTTACCAGAGGCCAATTTAGGAAAGACCTCCGGAGAAATTATAAGCGCATGAAATCATTTGGTATAAAAAAAGCCGACGCGTATTATTTCCTCCCACCTTATGAGTGGTATAACAAATCCATCTCCGAGATGGACCAGTGAAATGGGGCTTACCCTTGTCAATTTTTCGCCTGGGACACGATCGGCGGCCGATTATACATACCCGGAAATGAGTGGGTACAAAACGTCTGATGAAATTTATAACTCTATTATGAGTTACGAAGAACAAAATGTGCACGGACTTAATGGATTTATTTTGTTGACCCATATCGGAACTGATAGCAGAAGGTCAGATAAATTCTATTTGAAGCTGGATGCGCTAATTAAAGAATTAAAAGGCAACGGATACACGCTGATTAGAATCAACGAGTTGTTGGAGTGATTTGATATTGATCCTAAACTAGAAACGCGAATGGCCATACTTGGAATTGATCTGGGAGGAAGCAAGCTAGCTACGGCATTATTTTCGGAGTCCGGTACGCTATTGACAAAAGAGTCAGTGTCGTTGGGCAGACGGAAAGGCGCGGAAGTGGGAACGTTAATTGGGGAACAAGTAAAAAAGTACCAGAGTTCATCGCCGATCAAGTCTATTGGCGTTTCGGTGCCGGGAATCAGCCGCCATAAAACCGGAACTGTGTGGGCACCGAACATAGAGGGATGGGAGGACTATCCGCTGTTAAATGAAATTCAACAGTTCGCTGGTTCAATTCCTGTAAATATAGATAATGACCGCGTGTGTAGCATTCTGGGTGAACAATGGCAAGGAAATGCTAAAGATTGCCGAGATGCAATTTTTATAGCAGTGGGAACCGGAATAGGTGCTGGTATTTTGGTCGACGGAAACGTGTTGCGAGGATCCAACGACATCGCTGGAGCAATTGGGTGGATGTCGTTGACGAAACCCTTTCAAAGCAAATATATTCCGTGCGGCTGCTTCGAATTTTACGCCTCCGGCCCTGGCATTCCAAAATTCACGCAAGAAGTTTTGGCTTCTGATCCGACAGGATCTATTCTAAGAATTTATCCGAAAGAAAAGATCACGACGCGTCAAGTATTTGATGCCTTCGACGAAGAGGATCCGGTGGCTTGCCTGGTTGTGCGGGAATGCATTTCCTATTGGGGGATGGCTGCTGCCAACCTTGTGAGTATTTTCAATCCTGAGAAAATAATATTTGGAGGCGGTGTCTTTGGACCTGCTGCAAAACTTATAAACGACATCAAGACCGAAGCTGCAAAATGGGCGCAGCCCATTAGCATGAAGCAAGTTAGTTTTGAACATTCTATGTTGGAGAGCGACGCGGCTGTGTTCGGCGCAGGATTTCTTGCACTAAAAAATAATAACATTCACTAATCAGATCCAATGCCTCAACATCGATCCGTGTTTCTATCGGCCTATATTGGGATGTTGCTTTTCGGCATTTCGCTGATAACGCTGGGTTCGGTGGCCCCGGGTCTGAGAGGAAAATTCTCGCTGGACGCCATCGCGTTCGGCACACTGTTTTCAATTCTTCCCTTTGGAATTTTGGCTGGATCATTGTTCTTTGGTCCGATCGCCGATCGATATGGGTTTAAAATAATTTTCCTGCTGGCTGGCTTGGGCATGTTCATAGGGTTTGAGGGTATTGCTTATGCTTCTTCCCTGACAATATTAAAAGCCAGTGTATTTCTCTTTGGTTTTGGAGGCGGAATCCTCAACGGCGCCAGCAATGCAGTTGTGTCAGATATCAGCGAGTCGGACAAAGGCGGAAACTTAAGTTTCCTCGGCGTCTTTTTTGCGTTGGGGGCATTGGGCATGCCATTTATTCTCGGAATACTGGAGAAGAAATTTCCATTTGACACCATAGTCGCGGGGGTGGGGTATGTTGCTCTACTTGGCGTTGCATTATTTTCGGCCACCAGGTTCCCCGTTGCAAAACAGGCACATGGCATTTCAATTAAGGAAGTAGGGAATTTGTTGAATGATAGTTTTTTACTTCTCGTTGGCTTTTTCCTTTTTTGTCAATCCAGTGTCGAGACCATCATTAACAACTGGACCACTACTTACCTGCTCAACAAAATTTCTATTTCCATGAGCAATGCGTTGTATGCACTGTCCTTATATGTTCTGGGAATGGCAATTACGAGGATAATCCTGGGAAAGATTTTGAAACGAGTTTCTTCCAAATCCATCCTATTGCTATCTATCGTGCTGCTGGTGATCGCCTGTGCCCTGATACATTTTGGAACTTCCTTCAGTACATCCACCGTAGGATTGGTAATCCTGGGAGCGGGTTTGGCCGCCGGTTATCCTGTGATGCTTGGTTTCGTAGGCGATCGCTACAAAAAACTTTCGGGTACTGCCTTCAGTATTGTGATCTCCATGGCTTTGGTAGGAAGTATGATCATCAACTACCTGATGGGGTTAATTGTTGAGCGATTTGGCATTCAACATCTCATCACGATGGGATTTATATTGACAGCAGGTATGCTCTTTTTTATACTCATGGTATTCAGTAAAATAAAATCATAAACAATTATTATCTCTATGCTCGCTAAACAATGGCTAAACAATGCGCGTGACGTGATGTCGCGGATCGAAGAAACACAATTGGACAAAATACAGGAGGCCGCTAAGGTAATGGCCGATAGCATAGAAGCGGGCAGGTGGGTTCACACCTTCGGGTGCGGCCATGCCACCATTCCCGTAGAAGAGATGTATCCCCGCATAGGAGGTTTCGTGGGATTTCATCCGATCGTAGAATTGCCGCTTACCTTTTTCACCCGCATTACCGGGGAAATGGGTGTACATCAGTTCGTCTTCCTGGAACGCGTAGAGGGTTATGGTGTAGAAATCATGAAAGGCTACAATTTTGACGCACGGGATACTATGTGGCTATTTTCACATACAGGTATCAATAACGTGAACATAGACGTAGCGTTGGAAGCGAAAAAAAGAGGCATGAAGGTAATCGCATATGGCTCCGCCGCCGCAGCGGCAGGAAAAACCTCAAGGCATTCGACCGGAAAAACGATTTTTGATATTGCCGACATCGTTGTGGACTCATGTGCGCCTATCATCGATGCTTCGGTTGATCTAAAGAACCACCAAGACAAAGTTGGTCCTGTTTCGACCATGGCGTTTGTGACCTGTGTATGGATGACAGTAACAACTGTAGCCGAGATCTTAGCCGATCGTGGCGTGAAACTTTTCATAAACCCCTCGCACAATGTTCCTGGCGACACCACAGCCAAACAACGGTTGGATGATGCTTTGGCGGAGTACAAAAAAAGGGTCGCTGGCGTATAAGTTATTATGACTGTACAGATTTAAAATATTACCGTTGGAGCCCAAACAATCGGTTATCGCTTGATTATCCTTACGCTTCTTGCAGTAAGGATTTTCAAGTTGATATTCCCTCGCCTGGGCGCACTTGCCTCGCGAGATTATCGTTAAGAAAATTATGATTGCGATTAAATTTATCCGCATCCTGCATCTCCTGAGCTACGTGCTGGTGACGTCGCAGGTTCTTTTCTATTTATTCATTCTGTGCAAAGCTTTGAAAGCCGTTTCCCTGGACAATTATTTCGAGCTTCGAAAAGTAATCGACTCCTTGATGATCAAACGATTCAAGTTCATGTATTATTCGTGTCTTGCCTTAAGTATAGTGACCGTAGTCCTTTCTGCATGGCAGCCGGGTTCGCTCTTTTTTATCTCTTCAACGTCTGCATTAATTTTTCTGTCAATCGATCTTGCCATTACGTTAAGGGGTAGTGTACCGCTAAATACATTGTCTCATTCGTATGGTTCAACGCCTGAAAATGTAAACTGGGAGAATGTAAGAATCCAATGGCTGAACTATATGAAATATCGCGGCATCGCCATTGTGCTGGGAATGGCTGGTTTGCTCGCAGGTCTGGTGTTTGAGAGAAACTAGAAACGATTCCGTTTGTCTGATAGCTTCGTAAGTATGGTCGCCTTGTAAAAGGAGAAAACGGCCATGGTATCGAAAGAAAAATTATGATGATTCCGACGCTGAACCATATCGCTATTGTTTTGAATTTTGATTTATCGGTCAACCTTTGTTTTACTAAACCGGATCCTGTGTTGATTATTGAGACCGCGATAAACATCATTGTTATGTGCTCGATGCCAAAAAAGCGATTATCTCGTTCGTGAACGGCGTTCTGGAAATTGCCCCAGAAGTAACCAACGATGGGACTTTTAAAATACAACCACAGGCCAATTAGGAACTGAATATTTGTGATAGTAGCTGCAAAATTCCGGATTAAATTTTCAAGCGGTGTAAAGATTCTGTTTGTCAACCAGCCGTGGTAGGCACGATAGATAGCAAATAGTAAGCTTAGTAACACAAGCCAACGAACGAATGAATGAGCAGCTATAAGGAAAGAATACATCTATCGGTGCAGACGCAATTTTGAGTTCGTTATTTTTCGCTTAGAATAATTTCTCTTAAGAGTTCCGCACTTTGCATCTGGTCCAGCCCGATTTGCATAGAGGGATGATACAACAGCCGAACTAAATCTTTGTCAACGTTCGAATATTCCGTTGTTGAAGTCCAATTGGCTTGAAAAATACTGTCAGGATATCGGTTAGAGTCTTTTGCCAGCCCCAATGATTGCGTTAACTCCTCTCGCAACAGATGTTTTTCTTCGATGTTGCTGGCACGATCAATATCAACATACATAATTCCACCGTAAATTATATTTGAGGCGTCAAAGTAGACATTGAATAGTCCCCAGTTGCTTAGGACAAGATTTAAAACGGAGGGAAATTTTTTTGCATAGTCTCCGCCGGAACCTAGAAAAATATAAAAATTGGATTCCAGGCTGTCTGTAACAACGGACGCACTAAAACCATCCGTGGCCAACGCATTTATTTCTTGTATAACACGCTGTAGTTCGTCCATCATTATCGGTGTTTTGGTCCCGCCCACAAAAATTTTCATGTCATTTTTCCATTTGCGGGTAACTTCCGAAGCGCCACCAAATTCAAACCCCAAAGCTATTTCATTGAAATATTCAATCACACTTTCATCATATGCGGTCAACCCATTTCTTTCCGGTTCATCCTCTGAACAAGCAGATATCAAAATAACGATGATGCAAACCCGCGAAATTTTCAGGAACATGTATCAGGAAGAAAACGTGTAGCCTCAACTTAGGAAATTCTGTGGATTAATGGAAGTTGTAATCGGATTTCACCGCTTAAAGAGAAATCGTTGGGTATAAGGAATTCTGAGACTCAGCTTAATATTTTCCGTCTACCTTCGCTTTTTAAACTAAAACGGCCCTCAGGTTTTGAGCGGCCATGCGGAGTATTATGAATCGTAGAATGTGCGCAAGGCACGGAAAACACGCAATGAGGCTATTCCTGGCATTACCGATTTTGTTATGGAATTTAGGGGACGCGTTCGCTCAGTCGAAGGGGCATGTCAAAGGAAAAATTTTGGACTCTCTTACCTCGGCGCCGGTAAGTTTTGCCACGATCAGGGTCTTTTCCAGTGACGAAAAGAAATTGATCAATGGAGATATTTCACACGATGCCGGCGATTTCTCTATTGAACTGCCTTATGGAAAATATTATGCGGAGATTGACTTCATGGGCTATGAATCACAAAAAACTAAAGATATTATTCTGTCCCAGGCAAGCCCTATTTACGATTTTGGCACGATCAAGCTTGCCACGTCAGTCAGTACACTGGATGAAGTGGTGGTCCAGGCGGAAAAAAGCACCATGGAATTATCGCTGGACAAAAAAGTCTTTAACGTTGGAAAGGATTTAGCCAATGCTGGGGGCACTGCAAATGATATCCTGATGAATATTCCGTCCGTGTCCGTGGACCCTGAAGGTGCTGTGAAACTTCGTGGAAGCGACAACGTGAGAATACTGATTGATGGTAAGCCTTCAGGCCTGGTCAGCTTTAAAGGTGGAAGCGGGCTCCAACAGCTTCAGGCCAGCATGATTGAGCGGGTGGAGGTCATCACCAATCCTTCTGCACGTTACGAAGCTGAAGGTATGGCCGGTATCATTAATATTATTCTAAAGAAAGAAAGGAATCAGGGCTTCAATGGTTCCTTCGAAGTAATCACTGGGCATCCGACAAACCTGGGCGCTGCAGCAAACCTTAACTATCGACACAAGAAGATTAATTTCTTTATCAATTACAGTATTGCTTTTCGTGAGCAACCCGGTGGTGGAAGATTGTACCAGGAAGTTTATGATATGGATACAACGGAGGACAATTCCGTTTACAGGGGTGACACGACTTTTTTATTAAATCAGCACACCGACGCACTGATCACGGGATTCAACACGAATATCAGGGGAGGTCTTGACTATTTCATCAACGAAAAAAATATTTTGACCGTTTCGTATCTCTACCGAAGGAGCAATGCTTCTCGTGTAACAGACATTTTATACGAAGATTACCTGTTCGACTTTTCCAATATGACCAGCTATACGAAGCGAAGACAAGACGAAGAAGAGGTCGAACCCAATTCTGAATATTCATTAATCTATAAAAAGTCGTACGAGCAAAAAGGGCACGAATTAATAGCTGAAGTAAAATTCCTTGACAATTGGGAAAGTTCAGATCAGTGGTTTACGCAAGATAAATTTGCGCCAGACGGTACGCCCATTGCTTCAACATTGGAGCGATCGCTCAACGACGAATTTGAAAAACAGTGGTTGTTCCAGGTCGACTACATCAAACCTATTGGTAAAGAAGGAAAGGTGGAAATGGGCGCGAGGTCTAGTTTCCGTGACATGGTGAACGACTATATTGTGACCAGACAAAACGACGAAGGCGAGTTTGTGCCCATCACAGACTTGAACAATATAGATCTGGATAATGTCTTTGTCTATGATGAAAACATTCATGCTTTGTATGGTATCCTTGGAAATAAGAGTAATAAATTATCTTACCAAGCCGGTTTACGCGCGGAATGGACGGACGTAAAAACTACACTTAAGGAAACTGGCGAAGTGAATCCAAGAAAATATTCTAACCTGTTTCCAAGTGCCCACCTGACATACGATCTTCCCAAAGAGAACGCTATTCAAGTGAGCTACAGCCGGAGGGTTAGACGGCCTTTCTATAATGACCTAAGTCCGTTTATGACATTTTCGGATAGCCGAAATTATTTCAGTGGGAATCCCGATCTTAATCCTGAATTCAGCAACGTGTATGAATTGGGTCACATTAAATATTTTGAAAAGGGCTCGCTTTCTTCGTCCGTCTATTATCGCGGTACCGAAGACAAGATTGACCGCATCAGGACTGTTGATGAGTCAGGTCATTCGGTGACACTTCCGCAAAACCTGTTATCGGAAAAAGCTGTAGGGGTTGAGTTCAGCAGCACCTATTCGCTTTTCAAATGGTGGAAATGGGACGTTAACTTCAATTTTTTCCATGCCGATATTGATGGCAGCAACATCATTGAAACGTATAAAGCTTCAACCTATAGCTGGTTTGCCAGACAAACATCACGTTTTACATTGCCGAAGAATTTTGATATTCAGATTCGCGGAAACTATGAAGCGCCACAAAATACAGCACAGGGTAAACGCAAATCACTTTACTACGCCGACCTGTCCATGAGCAAAGATGTTTTGAAAGGAAGAGGAACTTTTAATCTCAACATCCTTGACGTATTCAACACGCGCAAAATGCGGTCTATTTCTGAAGGAATAAATTTTTATACGGAAACGAATTTCCAGCCAAGGCGCAGGCAGATCAACCTTACTTTTAATTACCGGATCAAGCAGGCTAAACAAGCCAAGAAGACATTGGAAGAATAAGATCTATGGTAATGAATTATAATACTTCACGATTGTGACGAGGTCGCTTTCATTCTTGGTGCCAAGCTTTTCTTTTTTTGCATAGTTGGAAACATCCTCTTTTTTGTCTGGCAGGCTGTCGATAAAACTTTTTAGCGAACCAACTTTAGCGATTTCGGCGTTACCGATCCGATAATAAAATACATCCGCGACACGCGTAAATTTTGCAGGCGTCGCTGCGCCCTGCAAGGCCTTGGGTTCTTGCTCCTCTGTAAAACGGACGATCTTTTTTACCAGCAACGTAACTTTTCCACTGTCCAGTCTTGCAAAATAACCGGGCGCAATCTTTCCTTTTAATTCATAGTTTTCAACTACGTACACTTCGTTTCCTAAAAGGACCTTTACGATTCTGGGCTCGGCGTACAAGGCATACGTGGTACCTTTCTGCATAAATTCTATGTTGTCATTGAAGATGTTGTAGCGCAAAAGAAGTCCAGTGAATTTTTTCTTAGAATCGTGAACCTCTCCCGAAACAAACTCTCCGCTTAAATAGGGAGATCCCTCGTAGTTCGTAATGCTTCGGTCTACTTTTTTCGAGAGATCAATCAGCATGTGATCTGTGATATCCTTACCAGTCATGGTCTGACAGAAGGAAGTCAGGGATATACAAAATGCAACGAGTAACAAATAAATTGATTTAAGTGCCATACGCATCATCGATGATTCTCGGGTATGAATAGTTTTTCTCTGCAACTGTAATATCTCAATTTTTAGGATATTATTTATGGCTCTTTACATAAAAGCAGCCTGACGTCGTTACAACAAACAAAAAAGCCTGTCGAGAAACAGGCTTTTTAAGTTTAAATATTGGTGTTTTAACTACCACATGCCTCACATCCTTCAGGATTATCGAGTGAACACGTCATGTCTGCGCGTTTTTGATCGTAATCGTCCTGAACATTTTCGTATGGTATAGTTTGCTGATTTTCAGAAACGCCGTACGCTACAACGGGATCAGCAACTTCCAGAGCATTAACCTCCACGGCAGCGGTAGTCGCTACGTGAGGCTGGGACATTGCTGTTTTATCAAGGGTGAACTTGATAGCGTCAGCTGCAGCTGTAGAACGTAGATAATACATACCGGTCTTGAATCCTTTTTTCCAGGCATAGAAGTGCATGGATGTCAGCTTCCCAAAGTTTGGATTCGTCAGGTGAATATTCAGACTTTGTGATTGGCAAATGTACGCGCCGCGATCGGCCGACATATCAATGATAGACTTTTGCGAAATTTCCCAAACCGTTCTGTATATGTCTTTGATATTTTGAGGAATTTCTGCAATTGGCTGAACCGAACCATTTGTGGCGATCAGTTTCTGACGCATGGTTTCACTCCATAGTCCGAGGTTCATCAGGTCCTTCATCAGGTGTTTGTTGGCAATAATGAATTCACCCGATAACGTTCTCCGTGTATACATGTTCGAAGTGTAAGGTTCGAAGCATTCGTTATTACCTAAAATTTGAGAAGTAGACGCTGTTGGCATCGGTGCGAGCAACAAAGAATTGCGTACACCATACTGTTTCACGTCGCGCTTCAATTGATCCCAATTCCAACGGCCGCTCTTAGGTGTTACATTCCACATATCAAACTGGAAAATCCCTTTTGATACAGGAGAACCTTTGAATGTTTCGTAAGGACCGTTCACTTTGGACAACTCCATGGAGGCTTCCATTGCACCGAAGTAGATGGTCTCAAAAATGTCTTCATTCAACCGGCGTGCTTCGTCGGAATCGAAAGGCATGCGCAACAGGATAAAGGCATCAGCCAGGCCTTGTACGCCAATTCCTATCGGCCGATGTTGCATATTGGAATTACGTGCCTCCGCGACGGGATAATAATTGACATCAATCACCTTATTCAGATTGCGTGTAGCAACTTTGGTGATCTCATATAATTTCTGGTGATCAAATTTTCCGTCAATAATGAACTTCGGCAAAGCAATAGACGCCAGGTTACAAACTGCTACTTCATCCGGCGAAGTATATTCGATTATTTCTGTGCATAGGTTGCTTGACTTGATCGTGCCCAGATTCTTCTGATTTGATTTTCTGTTTGCAGCGTCCTTATAAAGGATGTAAGGTGTTCCTGTTTCGATCTGTGATTCCAGAATTTCAAACCAAAGATCCTGTGCCTTTATCTGTTTGCGGAATTTATTCTTCTCTCTCATATTTTTCGTACAGGCGTTCAAATTCTTCACCCCACACATCGGCCAGGCCGGGCGCTTCATTTGGGCAGAAGAGCGACCACATCTCATTGTTTTCCACCCGCTTCATGAAAAGATCAGGTATCCATACAGCGAAGAAAAGGTCGCGTGCACGCATTTCTTCTTTGCCATGATTCTTCTTCAGATCAAGGAAATCGAAAATATCAGCGTGCCATGGTTCAAGATAAATGGCAAAACTTCCTTTTCGTTTTCCACCACCCTGATCGACATAACGCGCCGTCATATCGAAGTTTCGCAGCATAGGAACAATACCATTGGACGTTCCACCCGTTCCTTTGATATAGGAACCCTTCGCACGAACATTATGAATGCTAAGGCCGATACCTCCGGCAGATTGTGAAATCTTTGCGCATTGCTTTAAGGTATCATAAATACCATCGATGCTGTCATCCTTCATGGTGAGCAGGAAGCAAGAGGATAATTGAGGTTTAGGTGTTCCAGCGTTAAACAAGCGTTGGCGTTGCGTGCGTAAACCATTTTTCTGATAAAAGGTTGTAGGTTTCGATTGCTGCCGGAATATCCTCACCATGTATCCCTACGGCTACGCGCATGAGTAAATGCTGCGGACGTTCGATGACTTTGCCATCGATCTTCATCAGGTACGAACGTTCCAGTGTTTTGAAACCAAAATAATCGTAAGCAAAATCACGATCATAGATGATAGCTTCATCCAGTTCCGCCGCGTGTTCTTTAATTACTTTACAGGTTTCTTTTGAAATCAGCGGAGCATTTTGTCCGTTTTTCGGATCTACATACGTATAGAATCGTTTCATCGTATTTGAAAACGACTTGCTGGTCACTTTGTGCAAATTAGAAACAGCAATACGTGCGGCAAGCTTTGCAAAGTCAGGATGTTTGGTTGTCATCGTTGCAGCAATTTCTGCAGCGAGGTTATCCAGCTCTTGCGTTGACACACCATCATACAGGCCATTGATCACCTTCATGGCCACTTCTACAGGGTTGACGAACTTAGGATCTAATCCATAACAGAGTTTTTCAATTCGAGCGGTGATCTTATCAAACTTAACAGATTCTCTGTGTCCGTCACGTTTTAATACAAGCATCTTAGGAAATGGGGGTTGTTGTGAGAAAAAAGTTTAAAAAGTGATTTAATGTAATTAAAAATCTTCGTTCAGTGAAAACTTAGCGGAGGTTTCTTTTTCCGTGCTTTTCATCACGCCGGCTTTCTGATATTCAGCTACACGTTTTTCGAAGAAATTCGTTTTTCCTCGCAACGAAATCATATCCATAAAATCAAATGGATTGGTAGCGTTGTAGATTTTTTTACCGATCAGTTCATTCAATAAACGATCAGCAACAAATTCAATATACTGTCTCATTTGAACAGCATTCATCCCGATAAGGTTTACGGGAAGCGCATCCGTTACAAATTCTTTTTCAATTTCTACTGCGTCTGTGATAATATCAATAACGGTTTGCTCAGGCAATTTATTTACGACGTGCCTGTTGTAAAGGTGGCAAGCAAAATCACAGTGCAATCCTTCATCGCGTGAAATCAATTCATTTGAGAAACTAAGGCCTGGCATCAAGCCACGTTTCTTCAACCAGAAAATGGAACAGAAAGATCCAGAAAAGAAAATTCCTTCGACTGCAGCAAATGCAATAAGTCGTTCCTGAAAATTTCCCTGGTTGATCCAACGCAGTGCCCAGTCAGCTTTTTTCTTTACACATTCCATGGTCTCGATGGCGTGGAAAAGTTTGTCTTTTTCTTTTGGATCTTTTACGTAGGTATCGATCAAAAGCGAATAGGTTTCGGAGTGAATATTTTCGATGGTGATCTGAAACCCGTAGAAGAATTTTGCCTCCGTGTATTGAACTTCTGAAATAAAATGTTCTGCCAGATTTTCGTTTACAATGCCATCGCTTGCGGCAAAGAATGCCAGCACGTGTGTGATAAAATGCCGTTCGCCATCATTTAAGCTTACCCAGTCCCGTAAGTCCTGACTTAGATCGATTTCTTCGGCAGTCCAAAAACTGGCTTCTGCCTGTTTATAAAATTTCCAAATTTCATGTTGGCGGATAGGAAAGAGCACAAAACGATCTTTGTTTTCCTTCAGAATGGGTTCTTCATGTATTACCTGGCTCATTGGTAAGTGGGTTTTGAGGGTTGACCAAAAATATTAAATGGACACTAGCCTCGGCTAGCATCCGATAATTCCTAAGTAGTAAAATTTTGTTTGGTGATACCGAATGAATAACCGCCCCGTATCAAGTGTACAAATGAAATAGAATGATTCTAAAAATCAAAACTGCGTTTTTAGCCCGATATACAACGATTGTGGATAACTTGTGAATACTTTGTGGAAAGATAAGTTGCTGTCAAATAGTAGTTTAATCTACTGGCCTTAGCGCTTTCTTTGAGATATAAACAACGCTAAAAGTTTTTTTAATTTTTTTTTCAACCCCAAAGATGCTTTTTATTCGAAGATATTTGAGACCTGCTTAATATTTCTTGATTCTTTTTTTACCTTTGCAGTCCAATTTTCAAAAGCTATGTACGCAATAGTAGAGATCGCAGGAAAACAGTTCAAAGTGGCTAAGGATCAATACATCTACGCCCCTAAATTAGAGGGTGATGCCGGAACTGCAGTAAATTTTGACAAGGTTCTCCTCGTTGACGATGGAGGCGCAATAAACATTGGAGCTCCCATGTTAAGCGGTGTTTCCGTATCAGGTAAAATTCTGGAGCATGTAAAGGGCAATAAAGTTATTGTCTTCAAGAAAAAGAGAAGAAAAGGGTATGTGGTGAAGAATGGACATCGTCAGCAGTTCACGAAGGTTCAAATTGAAAGCATAGGATAATATCACAACATCAACGAATAACGATTTCAAACCATGGCACATAAAAAAGGTGAAGGTAAAGTAAAAAACGGCCGCGAATCGGAAAGCAAACGACTAGGGATTAAGGTTTACGGTGGCCAAAAGGTAATTGCAGGAAATATTATTGTTCGTCAACGGGGAACAAAACATCATCCTGGCAAGAATGTGGGGATCGGAAGAGATCATACGTTATTTGCCCTGACAAATGGTGTAGTTGTTTTTAAGAAGAAAAGAGAAGAAAAATCTTATGTATCGGTTGAGCCGATTGCAGAAGCATAAAAAGTATAAAAGCCTAAAAAAGCCGTCTCCCAAAGAGTCGGCTTTTTTTATGGATAAAAGATTCCGTAGCTGTAATTGCAACTGTTCCTTTCCTAATTTTGGCCATGCAAAATAAGCTCATCATTCAGGCTGCTAAGGCAGAGCACACCACTCGTACACCAGTTTGGCTTATGCGCCAGGCGGGAAGAATTTTGCCAGAATACCGAAAAGTCCGGGAAGTGGCAAAAAATTTCAAAACGCTGGTGAAAACCCCAGAGCTTGCCACGGAAGTAACAATTCAACCTGTCAACATCCTGGGCGTTGATGCAGCCATCATTTTTTCTGACATATTAGTAATTCCGGAGGCCATGGGCCTCGATTATGAAATGGAAGAGAACAAGGGACCGATGTTTCCCAAAAAAATTTCTACCGCTAAAGACTTAGGCGGCCTCCATGTCGCTGTCGCTGAAGAACTCCAATACGTGCTTGACGCCATCGCTCTGACAAAAAAGGAGCTTAATGGCAAAGTGCCGCTAATTGGTTTTGCGGGCGCACCCTGGACTATTTTCTCCTATATGATCGAGGGGAAAGGAAGCAAGACCTTTAGTGCGGCAAAAAAAATGCTGTACACCCAACCCGAATTTTCGCATCAGCTTTTGGAGATGATCACTCAAAGTACCATTCATTATTTGAAGGGTCAGATCAAAGCCGGGGCTGACCTGATCCAGATATTTGATTCCTGGGCCGGGATTTTGGGTCCTGAGCAATACCGTGAATACTCGTTGCGCTATATCTCAAAAATATGCGATGCGATATCTCATACGCCTAAAGATTGTGTTTGCTAAAGGAGCTTTCTTCGCCCGTGAAGAAATGAATTCCATTAACTGCGACGTAGTGGGGCTGGATTGGAATATGGGCATAGAGGAATCGAGGGCGTTGATGCCGGGCAAAGTTTTGCAGGGTAATTTGGATCCCTGTGCCCTATATGGGTCCCGCGAAGATGTCAAACGCGAAACGAAAAAGATGCTGGATGCCTTTGGACCTCATAAGCACATTGCAAATTTGGGCCACGGCCTGTATCCCGATACAGAAGTCGACAAAGTAAAGTGCTTTATTGATACCGTAAAAGAATACAGCCCTTCCCGGTCGCTCGCTGCGAAGTGATTGAATGGGATACGATTGCCATTTGGTCGATCGATAACACCAACTTTTAACCAGAAATCAGTAGCGCGAGTAGACCTGCAACAGAAAAATACCAACAACTTGTATCTTTGCGCCTTCGCGTTTTTGAGGTTGATAACGAGAATGTTTACAAGGAGACTGGAAGGCTTGGTGAAATCTTCGGAACAGCGCTCGGACGGTCTTTAATTCTGAAGCATGCGCAATAGCGTAGACAGTCGGCTTTTTAGATTTCTACGGTCGATGATAAAATCAAGGAATCCATGTTCGAGGACGAACTCAGCGCTCTGAAAACCTTTCGGTAAATCTTTTCCAATGGTTTCGCGAATAACGCGCGGTCCTGCAAAACCAATCAGTGAATTCGGTTCAGCAATATTAAAATCTCCCAGCATGGCGTAGGAAGCTGTTACACCTCCCGTTGTAGGATCGGTTAATAACGATATGTAAGGAACTTTTGCCTGATCCATTTGAGCAATCTTCGCCGCTGTCTTTGCCATTTGCATCAATGAAAGGCCAGCTTCCATCATCCGTGCCCCACCGGACCTTGAGATCATTAAAAAAGGAATTTTGTGCTTGATGCTGTGATCCATCGCGCGCGCAATTTTTTCACCCACAACGGAACCCATAGAGCCGCCGATAAAACTGAAATCCATGCAGGCGATGGTAATATCCAGTCCATTCATTTTGCCATAGGCTGTTCGCACGGCGTCCTTCAGCTGTGACTTTTCCTGCGTTTCTTTTATGCGCTTCGGATAAGGCTTTGTGTCTTTGAATTTCAATGGATCTGCAGACTCCATGTTGGCATCCATTTCAGTGAACTTATTTTCATCGAACAGGACTTCAAAATATTCTTCTGAACCAATACGCACATGATATTCTTCGTCAGGGACGACATAAGCATTGTTTTTTAATTCGCGCGTATGAACAATTTTTCCTGCCGGTGATTTAAACCAGAGTCCATCTGGAACTTCACGTTTTGATTCTGTAGGTGTTAAAATCCCTTTATCGCTGCGTTTGAACCAAGACATAGTTTAAAACTTTTATTAAAAATAAAGCCGATGAAGAAGAACTTCTGCATCGGCTCACAGTATTTTTTTATCAGGCTAAAGTAATCTTATCGTCAAGATAGACGTCCTGAATAGCATTCAGTATTTCAACACCTTCCTTCAACGGGCGCTGAAACGACTTGCGGCCTGAAATCAAGCCCATTCCACCTGCCCGCTTGTTGATGACCGCGGTGCGGACAGCATCAGCCAAATCGCTTGCGCCTTTAGACTCTCCGCCAGAGCTAATCAGTCCTGCGCGGCCCATGTAACAATTTGCAACCTGGTAACGGCAAAGATCGATGGGGTGATCAGACGTAAGCTCGGTATAAATGCGTTCGTCCAGTTTGCCGTAGCTGCTTCCACCGGTATTAAGGGCTTTATAACCCCCGTTGTTTTCAGCTAGTTTTTGTTTGATAATATCAGCCTGAATAGTAACGCCCAGATGATTTGCCTGCCCGGTTAAATCGGCTGACACGTGATAGTCCACACCATCTTTTTTAAATGCATTGTTCCGGGTATAACACCATAAGATTGTAGCCATTCCCAAATCATGAGCACGCTCGAAAGCTTCTGCAACTTCCACGATTTGTCGCGTGGCATTATCGGAACCAAAGTAAATCGTAGCGCCTACTGCGGCAGCCCCTAGATTCCAGGCATCCTTGATGGACCCGAACATGATCTGATCGGCTTTATTCGGATAAGTCAGCAGCTCGTTATGATTGATCTTAACGATGAAAGGTATTTTATGAGCATATTTTCTCGACATCATGGCCAGCGCGCCAAACGTAGTCGCCACCCCATTACAGCCGCCTTCAATGGCTAGCTTAATGATATTTTCAGGATCAAAATAAGCTGGATTCTTTGCGAAAGAAGCGCCGGCACTATGTTCAATACCCTGGTCAATGGGAAGAATAGAAACGAATCCTGTATTCGCTAAACGACCTGTTCCATACAACGCCTGAAGACTGCGTAATACCTGCGTATTCCGGTTGGTTTGGGCGAAAACTTTGCTAACAAAATCTGGGCTTGGAGTATGGAGCTGTTCTTTGAGAATTGTCTTGCTTTGGTGCTTCAGCAGGTAATCCGCGTCTTTGCCTAAGAGTTCATTAATGTTTCTGGCCATTGGTTCGGTTGATTTTTAAAAAATGACGACAAAGTTATTAATTATTTAATAGGATGCTAACCGGCACTAATTTCGAGGTTTTGCCGCCCTTTCAATCGTATTCCACGAATTTGACGTGGCCGGAAATCAAAAAAGCCATTCTGCGAAGAATGGCTTTTCAAGAAGCTATAATAGAACTTAAATTTTCTCTTTAATGCGGGCTGCCTTTCCTTGTCTTCCTTTCAGATAGTAAAGTTTTGCTCTGCGAACTTTACCTTCCTTCACCAACTCGATCTTGTCGATGGTAGGGGAAACAAGGGGAAATATACGCTCCACGCCAACGCCGTTTGAAATCTTCCGCACAGTGAAGCTTTCGCCATTTGTACCACGGCTTTTGCGTTGAATTACAGTGCCTTGGAATTGCTGAATCCGCTCTTTATTTCCTTCTTTAATTTTAACGTGAACATTGATGGTATCCCCAGGCTTAAAAGCTGGAAATACGTCACGAACCTTTGCGTATTCTTGTTCAACTAATTTGATCAGGTCGGCCATAACTCGATGGTTTTGAAAATTGGATTGCAAAGGTAGGGAAAGAAATGAATTTTACGAAGCTGACCCCAGAATGTTTATGAAAATGAGATTTTACACGTTTGAAAGCAGATCAGGTCGCCTTTTTTGGGTCCTTTCTACCGCCTGTTCATGCCTCCACTCGTCAATTTTTGCCTGATGGCCGGAAATTAATACGGGTGGTACCTCCCAGCCCTTGTAGGTGGCTGGGCGCGTGTAAACAGGGGGAGCTATTAAATTATCCTGAAAGGAATCGCTTAAAGCAGAAGTTTCGTCAGAAAGCACACCCAGGCACCAGGCGGATAATCGCATCAGCAAGAACGGCCGCGGCTAATTCACCTCCCGATAACACATAATCCCCAATACTGATTTCGCGCGTTATTAAATGTTGACGAACCCGCTCATCCACGCCTTTGTAGTGGCCGCATAGCAGAATAAGGTTTTTTTTCAGGCTTAACTCGTTGGCCAGGGATTGAGTAAGGCGTTGCCCATCCGGGCTCATATATATAATGTCATCATATTTTCTTTTGGATTTTAAATCCTCGAGGCATCTGTCAATGGGTTCAATCATCATAACCATGCCGGCGCCACCACCAAAAGCATAGTCATCAATTGATTTGTGTTTGTCCATCGAGTAAGCTCTCAAGTCAATAATGTTAACGGTGACCAATCCTTTTTTTTGCGCTCTCTTTAGAATCGAATCTGAAAACGGGCTTTCAATAAGCTTCGGCAGACAGGTTACAATATCGAAATGCATTGTTTGGCTTTGTCAAAAAGTAGGTAAATTTAAGAACTCTGCCCTACTGCACGGTGAAAAACTAATCACGATCGAAGAACGGCCCTAAATCATAATTCCAGAAACCCTTCGGGCAAATTAACGAGCACCCTTTTTTTTGTTTTGTTCACACTCGCGATAAAAGGACCATTCAGGGGGATCAGAACTTCTTTCTTATCGTAGTCGACAACCAAGAGGCGGTTAGGACCGGCTTGCATCACTTCCCGGATTTTTCCCAACAATCCCTTTTCTTCGTCGTGAACTTCAAAATCAATGACCTCATCATTGTAAAACTCACCGCGTCCTGATTTTGGACGGACGGACTTTTGAATGTACAGGGACTGTTTGGAGATCTTCATCGCAGTCTCGACGGAGTCAATGTCCTCAAATTTCACGAATGCCTTTTTGCCATGTGTTGAAATAGCCTTGATAAAATATGGGACAAGGCGTTTGTTGTTTTCTATGAAGACAGATTCGATCGACGAAAAGTCTTCGGGTGCATCCTCATCGAGCATCACGGTTACTTCTCCCTTTAAACCATGGGGTTTGAGAATCCATCCGATTTTAAAGCAAGAGTCTATTTCCATAAATAAAAATGCCAATGCGGTTTGCGCATTGGCATCTAATAAATTCTTTGAAATTAAGCCTGAGCTTCCTGGGGTTCTGCGGCAGGAGCTTCTCCTTCTGCCGGCTGCGGAGCAGCTGCAGCGGCTTCAACCACTTGCGCTTTCTTACGAATTGCTTCGGCACGTGCTTCGCGGACCTTCGATTCAGCTTCCTTACGAGCTTTTGCGATGGCTTCCTTCGATTGAGAAAGCTTATCCCGTTTGGCGTCAATTGTAGCCGTCTTGGACTTGAGCCAATCCTGTAACTTGGAGTCGGCTTGCTCTTGCGTCATGGCACCCTTAATTACGCCAATTTGTAAATGTTTTTTCAACATAATTCCTCTGTAGGAGAGAACAGCCTTAACTGTATCGCTAGGTTGTGCTCCATTCATTAGCCATTTAAAAGCTTTTTCATCATTAAGCTCGATTGTGGCTGGAACGGTGAGGGGGTTATACGTTCCGATTTTTTCAATAAATCGCCCATCGCGTGGGGATCTGGCGTCGGCTACGACTACATCGTACATTGCCAGTTTTTTGCGGCCTCTGCGGGCCAATCTGATTTTAACCATTACTTCTTTAAGGTTTAATTGTGGAACTCGTCCTTTAATAAAGAGCGCAAAGATAATGGAATTTTTGGCTGACCAAATCTGTCTATTGAAATGAGGAGGAAATAATTTCAGCAAGGCAGTGGGGTGCAATGAGTGGGAAAATGTAAATATTCGTTCACGCGAGTATGCAATTTTTTAATATAAATTGCCTTACCTACATTTGGGGGCTTTTCAAACGAATTCATGAGCGATTATTCTTACATATCAAATGCAGATGTTGGCTACATTGACCAGCTGTATCAAAACTTATAAGAAGGATCCCAATTCAGTGGATCTTACCTGGCAAAAATTTTTTGAGGGGTACGAATTCTCAACAAAGGGGGAAAATGGCAATGGCCATTCTGTAGCTGTCGACGAATCACTGTCAATCAAAGAAACGCAGGTGCGGAACCTGATATTTACATATCGGTCTTTCGGACACCTTACCTCAAAGACCAATCCGGTACGGCCCCGGAGAAATCACCACGTGAATTTTGATCACAAGAGTGTTGGATTGACCGATGCCGATCTCGATACAGAATTTGATGTAGGATCGGAGATCGGAATGGGCCGCGCCATCGCTAAAAAAGATCATTGAAAAATTAAAGGCCGTGTATCTCGGGCCTGTGGGATTTGAATATAATTTCATTCGCAATGATGAAATCAGGGCGTGGTTTTTTCAGAAATGTGAGCAGGAATATTTTGCATATAACCCTACGGTTGACGAAAAAAAAAGAATCCTGACGAAACTTAACGAAGCCGTTGTCTTTGAAAATTTTTTACACACAAAATTTTTAGGACAAAAGAGATTCTCGCTTGAAGGCGGCGAAAATACAATTCCGGGTCTTCAGACCATTATTAACAAGGCCGCGGCCCTCGATGTAAAGGAAGTCGTTATCGGAATGGCGCATCGTGGCCGGTTGAACGTTCTTTCCAATATTCTTGGAAAAACATATGAACAGATTTTTACAGAGTTCGAGGGTAATGTGAGCCCGGAACAGACGATGGGCGATGGAGATGTAAAATATCACCTCGGTTATTCAAGCCATGTCAATACACCCTCAGGAAAAAAAATATATCTGAAGCTTACGCCAAACCCATCACACCTGGAAGCAGTAGATCCCCTGGTAATTGGTTACACGCGGGGGCAGATTGATGATGAATATAAAGGAGACCTTTCCAAGGCCATGGCGATATTGATCCACGGTGATGCGGCGCTTGCCGGGCAGGGAATTGTTTATGAAGTAGTTCAGATGTCCGGGTTGCCTGGCTACACTACGGGCGGAACAATCCACTTTGTTATCAACAATCAGGTTGGATTTACCACCGACTATGATGATGCGCGCACCAGTATTTACTGTACGGACCTTGCCAAAATTGTTGACGCGCCGGTGCTGCACGTAAATGGTGATGACGCCGAAGCTGTAAGCTTTGTGTCTAACCTAGCCGTTGAATATCGGCAGAAGTTCGGAAAGGACATTTTTATCGATCTGCTTTGTTATCGCCGGCATGGTCACAATGAAGCGGATGAGCCGAAATTCACGCAGCCAAAATTGTATAACCTCATTGCCAAACACGAAAATCCACGCGAGATCTATGTAAAGAAACTGATTGAGCGCGGAGATGTAGACGCAGCGTTGGCGGACGAGATGGATAAGAACTTCAGAAACCAGTTACAAGACAGGTTAAATGAAGTGAAACAGAAACCGCTTCCATACAAGCCACAAAAAATGGAGGCTGAATGGGAGGAGATGCGTTGGGCTAAACCAGAAGATTTTGATAAATCTCCTGACACGGGAATTAAAGAAAGTGTAGTGGAGAAGGTTGGCAAAGCTTTGTCGTCGATTCCCGAAGGATTCAAGCCGCTAAAGCAAATTGAAAAGCTCCTTAAGGACAGAAACAGTGCTTTCTTTGAAACAAAAATTTTAGGCTGGGCGGATGCTGAATTGCTTGCATATGGTTCTTTGCTTCTTGAAAAGACACCGGTGCGGATGTCTGGCCAGGACGTGAAACGTGGCACTTTCTCGCACCGGCACGCTTATTTTTTTGATGCCAACAGTAACGAGCCCTATTGTGCACTCAATAATCTTGACAAGAACCAAATCAAGTTCAGTATATACAATTCACTGCTATCGGAATTTGGTGTTCTCGGTTTTGAATACGGATATGCAATGTCGTCCCCAAGTGCATTGGTGTTATGGGAGGCTCAATTCGGAGATTTTGTCAATGGAGCTCAAGTTGTCATTGATCAATTTATTTCCAGCGCTGAATCAAAATGGCAACGGATGAATGGACTCGTGATGCTGTTGCCTCACGGTTATGAAGGTCAGGGTCCCGAGCACTCCAGCTGCCGCCCGGAAAGATTTTTGCAACAATCGGCCGAGTATAACATGGTGGTTGCGAATCCAACGACGCCTGCGAATTTCTTCCACCTTCTAAGAAGACAAGTAGCATGGCCGTTCCGCAAACCGTGCGTCGTATTTTCGCCGAAGTCATTGTTAAGACATCCTGCTGTTGTTTCTCCGATAAAAGATTTTACGTCAGGTTCCTTTGCCGAGGTGCTCGACGACCCGAATGTATCTGCTAAAGATGTTAAACGTGTTGTCCTTTGTTCCGGAAAGATTTATTACGACTTGCTTGATGCACAACAGAAGAAAAAAATAAAAGAGGCAGCGGTAGTGCGGCTTGAGCAACTTCATCCATTCCCTGAAAAACAACTTAAAGCTGTGTTGAAAAAATACAAGGATGCTAAGTTGGTATGGGCACAGGAAGAGCCTGCAAACATGGGCTGCTTGAGTTATATTTTAAGGATGATGCCGAAGTACAACCTGGAATTTGTTTCCCGCAAAGCAAGCGCCTCGCCTGCTACGGGTTATTCGAAAATTCACAAAGTAGAACAAGAAAAAATAGTTAATAAGGCGTTTGAAATTTAAATCCATCTCAAATCCATTTTTATAAATAAAAAAAACTCTGAATGGCTATTCAAATAAAAGTACCTGCAGTTGGAGAATCTATTACGGAAGTGACCATTGCCAATTGGCTCAAGAAAGATGGTGATGTGGTTAAAGTTGATGAGGTTATTGCTGAATTGGAATCTGATAAGGCTTCCTTCGAGTTGCCGGCGTCTAGTGGTGGCGTACTGAAAATCCTGAAGCAACAAGGAGAAACCGTACCCATAGGTGAAGCCATTTGTGAAATCGAACCGTCAGAGCAAGCGGCTTCTGCTGCTCCACCGGCAAAAGCACCAGCCGCTGCCGCTTCACCATCTCCAAAGGGAGAACCATCAAAACCTTCTGTTAGTGGCGGTGTGAAGGAAATGAAAGTTCCAGCAGTAGGGGAATCCATCACGGAAGTAACTATTTCCACGTGGCTCAAAAAAGAAGGAGACTTTGTTAAACTTGACGAGGTGATAGCTGAAGTTGAATCCGATAAGGCAACGTTTGAGCTACCTGCTGAAGCGACGGGTATTTTACACATCGTTGCGAAGGAGAAAGAAACACTACCCATTGGTGGGTTAATTTGTAAAATTGAAATTACAGAGGCTGCGCCCGTGGCGGAAGCTGCTCCAAAACAGGAAGCCGTTGGTGCTGCAGGAGGTGGAAGTGATAAATCTTATGCAGCTGGTCATCCGTCGCCAGCGGCCGCAAAAATCCTAAGTGAAAAGGGGATTCCGGCCAACCAGGTACAAGGTAATGGTGTCGGCGGACGCATCACCAAGGAAGATGCAGTAAAGGCACAAGCACAAACAGCTGGACCTGCAAAACCTGCCGAGACCAAACCGCAGCCATCGCAAACTCCTCCTGTGATTTCGGCCGGTGGCGCAAGGAATATCCGTAAGGAAAAAATGACGTCGCTCCGGAGGACCATTGCAAAGCGTCTGGTTTCAGTGAAAAACGAAACGGCGATGCTGACCACCTTCAATGAGGTTGACATGAAACCTATCATGGATCTCCGGTCAAAATATAAAGATCAGTTTAAGGAAAAATATGGTGTTGGATTAGGATTTATGTCCTTTTTCACGAAGGCTGTGTGCACGGCGTTGAAGGATTTCCCAGCGGTGAACGCTTCAATTGAAGGAGATGAAATTGTGTATCACGACTATTGCGATATTTCAATCGCAGTATCAACACCCCGCGGGCTGGTCGTACCCGTGATACGAAATGCCGAAGCGCTGTCTTTTAATCAGATTGAAAGTGAAGTTGTACGCCTCGCGACAAGAGGAAGAGATGGCAAACTTTCTATTGAAGAAATGACTGGAGGAACTTTTTCCATTACCAATGGAGGTGTGTTTGGTTCCATGCTTTCGACGCCTATTTTGAATCCACCACAGTCCGCTATTTTGGGTATGCACAATATCGTTGAGCGCCCTGTTGCCAAGAACGGAGAAGTTGTGGTCCGTCCAATTATGTATCTCGCCCTATCTTATGATCATCGTGTAATTGATGGACGTGAGTCAGTTAGTTTTCTTGTCAGAGTAAAAGAGATGTTAGAAGATCCAGGCCGATTAATTCTTGGCATCTAATTACACTCACCAATAGTCCCCATTATCCTATTCATTTAAATCATCATGCAATACAACGTCACGGTTATAGGTTCAGGTCCTGGAGGCTATGTGGCGGCAATTCGCTGCGCACAGCTTGGCTTTAAAACAGCCATCATTGAAAAATACGATACATTGGGAGGAACCTGCCTGAATGTGGGCTGTATACCTTCCAAGGCTTTGCTGGATTCGTCAGAACATTTCATCAATGCTAAAGAGCATTTTAAGGAGCATGGTATCGACATTCCCGCGCCGAAAGTAAATATTAAGCAAATGATCAAGCGCAAAGAAGATGTTGTCAAATCTAATGTTGACGGCATTGCGTTTCTGATGAAGAAAAACAAGATCGATGTTTTAATAGGCACAGGTTCTTTCGTCGATAAAAATACTATTCAGGTTAAATCGTCGGATGGCAAGGAAACGAAAATAACCACGGAAAAAGTAATCATCGCTACCGGATCAAAACCTACGCCACTGCCCTTCGCGGCATTTGACAAAAAAAGAATTATTTCAAGCACGGAGGCGCTCACGCTTACGGAAGTTCCCGCGCATCTCATCGTGATAGGGGGCGGCGTGATCGGAATGGAATTAGGATCAGTGTACGCCAGGTTGGGATCGAAAGTAACCGTCGTCGAATTTTTGGACAGCCTCATCCCTACCATGGATGGCACCATGGGCAAAGAGCTTCAGAAGATCGCCAAAAAAATGGGGATGGAAATTTACCTTGGTCATAAGGTGACTGCCGTTGAAAACAAAGGAAAGGAAGTCCTATTGAAAGCTGAGGCAAAGGACGGCAAGGTATTGGAATTGAAAGGAGATTATTGTCTCGTCAGTATTGGACGACGTCCTTATACAGACGGGCTGGGTCTTGAAAAAGTGGGGATCGAAACTGTAAAAGGCCAGATCCCGGTAGATGATCATTTGAAAACCAAAGTTGATAATATCTACGCCATTGGGGATGTTGTTCGCGGGGCAATGTTAGCCCACAAGGCCGAAGAAGAAGGTGTTTTCGTTGCTGAGCAAATGGCAGGACAAAAGCCGCATGTCAATTATTTGCTTATACCTGGCGTTGTGTATACATGGCCTGAAGTTGCAAGTGTTGGCTACACAGAAGAACAGCTGAAGACCGAGGGAAGAGCCTATAAAACCGGAAGCTTTCCCTACAAAGCCCTGGGCCGTGCCCGTGCCAGTATGGATACTGATGGACTGGTAAAAATACTTGCTGACAAGCAAACGGACGAGATCCTTGGTGTCCACATTATCGGAGCGCGTGCTGCCGACATGATTGCAGCCGGCGTTACAGCAATGGAATTTCGTGCGTCGGCCGAAGATGTTGCGCGCATGTCGCACGCACATCCAACGTATATGGAGGCCGTTAAAGAGGCGTGCCTCGCGGCGACAGCCAACAGGCCCATTCACTTGTAAAGATGTAAGGACGGACATCGTCCGTCCTTACGACCCAATGTAGAATCAAAGATGAATCACCTCACCATAAGCGGCAGCAGCAGCTTCCATGATGGCCTCGCTCATCGTAGGATGAGGGTGAACTGATTTTATGATTTCGTGGCCTGTCGTTTCCAGCTTCCTGGCGACAACCACTTCGGCGATCATTTCTGTTACATTTGCTCCAATAAAGTGGGCTCCTAACCATTCGCCGTACTTTGCATCAAAAATCAATTTCACAAAACCGTCAGCGCTACCTGCCGCCTTTGCTTTGCCTGATGCTGAAAACGGAAATTTGCCAACCTTGATTTCATAGCCGGCTTTTTTTGCGGCTTCTTCCGTGTAACCCACAGACGCAATCTCTGGTGAGCAGTACGTGCATCCTGGCAGATTATTGTAATTCAGGGGCTGGGGATTATGACCCGTGATCTTCTCGACACAAATTATACCCTCCGCTGAAGCAACGTGCGCTAATGCCGGCCCTTTGACGATATCACCAATAGCATATACGCCGGGAACATTGGTTTTATAAAAATCGTCGACGATCACCTTGCCCTTATCAGTTTTTACACCGACATCTTCCAGGCCAATGCCTTCAAGGTTGGTGGCAATGCCAACTGCGGAGAGCACAATGTCAGTTTCAATTTTAATCTCTCCTTCAGGAGTTTTTACAGTAGCAATACAACTCTTTCCACTGGTATCTACCTTGGTAACTTCGGAATTCACGTGAATTTTCATTCCGGCTTTTTTGAACGAACGATCGAGTGCTTTTGAAACTTCTTCGTCCTCGACTGGAACAATCCGTGGCAAGAATTCAACGATCGTAACTTCCGTACCAATGGTATTGTAAAAATAAGCGAATTCTACTCCTATCGCGCCCGAACCTACGACCAACAACCGCTTTGGTTGTTCCTCTAATATCATCGCTTCGCGATAACCAATGATCTTTTTACCATCGATCTTCAGGCTGGGTAATTCACGGGAGCGTCCCCCTGTGGCGACGATAATATGCTTTGCTTCATAGTCTGTTTTCTTACCAGCTTCATCCGTTACCTCTACCTTGTTGCCCTTCTTTAGTTTCCCAAAACCAACGATCTGATCAATTTTGTTTTTTTTGAATAGGAACTGGACACCCTTGCTCATTCCGGCTGCTACGTCACGACTACGTTTCACCATTCCAGTAACGTCCGCTTTAGCATCCTTTACCTCAATGCCATAATCCTTAGCATGCTTGATATATTCGAAAACATTGGCACTTTTTAATAGCGCTTTCGTGGGTATACATCCCCAATTCAGACAGATACCGCCTAACTCAGCTTTCTCAACCACGCCTACCTTCATTCCAAGCTGGGAGGCTCTGATTGCAGCCACGTAACCGCCCGGGCCACTTCCGATCACGATAAGATCATATTTTGACATTGTATTAGATTTAAAATTCGCTGCCAAAGATAAACTCCTGAGCGCTCTTTCAAAAAGTTTCGTATTTAAATGCTATTCCTAGGAATTTGAGCCGTACGGATGACGAGGAAATGTTCTCCTTCCGATGAATTTTGCCAGAATTGGGCTACTTTTGAACATTAACGGAAGAACCTAAAGCGTTGTCAGCCGGCCGTGGGCTGTAAAATTTTATATGAATTTATTACAAGGAAAAACAGCCCTAATTACAGGCGCATCAAAAGGAATTGGAAAAGCCATTGCCTATCGTTATGCGGAGGAAGGAGCAAACGTTGCCTTTACTTATTTATCAAGTGTGGAACAAGGGCTGGCATTGGAGGGGGAGCTTACAGGAAAGGGAGTGAAGGCTAAAGGCTATAGATCCGATGCATCTGACTTTTCTCAGGCTGAAATTTTAATTAACGGGGTGATTGCAGATTTTGGTTCGTTGGATATTCTTATTAACAATGCAGGGATAACACAAGATACATTACTGCTTCGCATGTCTGAGGCGATGTGGGACAAAGTAATTGCCGTGAATTTAAAATCATGTTTCAACACAGTGAAAGCAGTGACAAAGCAAATGATGAAACAGAAAAGTGGTTCGATAATCAACATGACTTCAGTTGTTGGTTTGAAAGGCAACGCAGGTCAGTCCAACTATGCTGCTTCGAAGGCTGGTATTATTGGATTTACAAAGTCAGTAGCACTGGAGTTGGGATCGAGGGGTATTCGTTCCAACGCTGTAGCACCGGGATTTATTGAAACGGAAATGACTGAAAAACTCGATGAGAAAACAATTCAAACCTGGCGAGATGCCATTCCACTTAAAAGGGGAGGCAGACCACAAGACGTAGCAGATGCTTGCGTTTTCCTGGGATCAGACATGTCATCGTACATCTCGGGTCAGGTGATTCAGGTAGATGGTGGTATGCTCACGTGAGAAAGGACCTACCGATTTTTTCCTTCATGCGTGCTCCATGATATTCGTTGTTTTTACGAGACTTCTTTCCGGATCGTGTTTAGGTCTCCTGTTAAAGTTGTGTTAAATGATTGTCAGAATTCACCGGAAAACATAAGACACACGTTCTAAAACTTTGTTCAACAGGCTATCATTCCATGGCACAGCTTATTGGCGGATTGTATAAAAAAAATATTTCTAAAACGTTTCCATTACTGAAGAAAAGCCGTTTTCAACCAGCTTCCGAACAATTGTGAGCGCGTTGAAGATCAAAAAAAGATTTGGCATCGCTTGCAAACCTACCTTTCAGGCCCTACGTTTGTAGTCTCAAAGTCGAATAAGCACATCGCTTAATCGATTTATAAAGAAGCGCGGAGAGACAGGCTCTAAGAAACGCTAGCAACCTCCTAAATATGAAAGGTGCTAAATCCTGACTTCGCTCAAGATGGGAGAACTATAAACCGGTTAAAAAATGAAGAAAATCATTCAAAGCCTCATTTCAGGAACGATCAACGTACGCTTCCGTGCTTACTTCAAAAGCTTCCTGTATTTTATTGATGACATGGTTAGCAACGATGATGCTTGCATGTGTTGTTGTTGCCGTTGTTGCTGTTAACTGAGTAGCTCCTTTCAGCAACACATAGCCTATGACCCTGCCATGTGACAGGCAAGTCTGGTTACGGCTATTTCAAATTCAACAAACATCATTCAACATTAAAATATTAAATCACATGTCAAACTTACATTTTGAAACTCTCCAGCTACATGCTGGCCAAGAAATCGATCCCACAACACGTTCACGCGCAGTTCCTATTTACCAGACAACTTCTTATACATTTAGAGATTCGGAGCATGGTGCTAATCTATTTGCACTGAAAGAATTCGGTAACATATACACGCGGATCATGAATCCGACAACCGACGTTTTTGAAAAACGCATTGCTGCACTGGAAGGCGGGGTTGCTGCCCTGGCCGTTGGCTCCGGGCAAGCTTCACAGTTTCTCGCGCTCAATAATATTTTGCAGACAGGTGACAATTTCGTGTCAACTTCCTTGTTGTACGGAGGTACTTACAATCAGTTTAAAGTTGCCTTCAAACGCCTTGGTATCGATGCAAGATTTGCAGAAGGAGATAAAGCAGAAGCCTTCGAAAAACTCATCGATAGAAAGACCAAGGCAATTTATCTCGAAACGATCGGTAATCCTGGTTTTAACATTCCTGATTTTGAAGCCATCGCGGCACTCGCTAAAAAATATGATCTTCCGCTTATTGTTGACAATACATTCGGCGCTGCGGGTTACTTGTTCCGGCCTTTTGAGCACGGCGCTCACGTAGTTGTGGAGTCTGCAACGAAGTGGATAGGCGGCCACGGGAATTCAATTGGCGGCGTTATTGTTGACGGTGGAAATTACAACTGGGGAAATGGTAAATATCCACAGTTCACAGAGCCTTCAGAAGGATATCACGGTTTGAAATTCTGGGACGTTTTCGGCGAAGGAAATCCCCTTGGCCTACCCAATATAGCATTCATAATCCGGGCAAGAGTCGAAGGCCTAAGGGACTTTGGAGCTTCTCTAAGTCCATTTAATTCATTCTTGTTCCTGCAAGGCCTGGAGACTTTATCCCTTCGTGTGCAGCGCGCCGTAGACAATGCCCTTGCGTTGGCGCAGTGGCTTGAAAAACATGAATTGGTTGAAAGTGTATATTATCCAGGTTTGGAAAGCAGTCCATATCATAAGCTGGCAAAAAAATATCTGAAGAATGGATTTGGTGCAGTTTTATCCTTCACCGTGAAGGGAACTAAACAGCATACAACCAAATTTGTCGATAACTTAAAATTGTTAAGTCACCTCGCGAACCTTGGGGACTCTAAAACATTAATCATTCAACCTTCAGCAACGACGCATCAGCAGCTAAGCGAAAGCGAACAAATTACGGCGGGTGTGTTGCCTAATCAGTTGAGAATATCAGTAGGAACTGAGCATATTGATGATCTCAAAGCTGATTTACAACAGGCTTTTGAAAAGGTATTTGAAGGTGAATTAGTGTCCTAAAATCTTATCAAACCCTCTTCTAAAATGCGGAGGGTTTGATAAGAAAAATATTTTGAAATTAAAAATTGGTCTTGTACTCCTCCATAAAGGAAGGGGTGCAGGGGAAAGATTATGGAGAAAAACGATCACACATTTCATTATCAACAGGATTTTCCGTTGGAGTCAGGCGTGTCCTTGCCGGGATTTCAGCTTAAATACACCACGTTAGGCAAACTAAATGCTGATCGTAGCAATGTAGTTTGGATTTGTCACGCCCTGACGGGGAGTTCCGACTTTACCGATTGGTGGAGTGGCCTGTTTGACGAAGGAAGATTTTTTGATCCCAAACGCTATTTTATCATTTGTGCCAACGTATTGGGTGGATGTTATGGATCCACCGGTCCGCTCTCGCTCAATCCCAAGACAGGCAAACCGTTTTATCACACATTTCCATCGGTTACCAACCGCGACGTGGTACAAGCTTTCGACTTGTTGCGGCAGGAGCTCCGCCTCGAGTCCGTACACACGCTGATTGGGGGTTCGCTTGGCGGCCAACAGGTACTTGAATGGGCGATCTATCAGCCAGATGTTTTTCAACATATCATTCCGATCGCTACTAACGCAAGTCACTCTCCATGGGGAATAGCTTTTAACGAAGCGCAACGTATGGCCATTGAGGCTGATCCTACCTGGAAAGAAAATCATCAACGGGCCGGTGTCGAAGGACTAAAAGCCGCTCGTGCGATTGGAATGCTCTCTTACAGGTACTACAACACCTACAACGAAACGCAAGCCGAGAAAAGTAATGAAACCCTGGAGGAATTCAGAGCTGCAACCTACCAGCGTTACCAGGGACAAAAACTGGCAAATCGTTTTAATGCGTTCACCTATTGGGGCCTTTCGACAATGATGGATAGCCACAACGTTGGACGCAAGAGACTGGGCATTGCCGAAGCGTTGAGCAAGATCAAAGCACGAACCTTGGTCGTCGGTATCGACAGCGATATTTTATATCCACTTCATGAACAGAAGTTTTTGGTTGACAATATTCCCCACGCTCGACTGGAAGTAATGTCGTCCTTATATGGGCACGATGGATTTTTGGTAGAGTTTGAACAATTGAGCAGTCATATTAAAAAATTCTTTGCCGAGGATCACGTTACAATACGCGTAAGAGTCTAACCTAAATTAATACCACCAAATGATATCTGAAAATAACTCACAATATAACGGGCACATCAAGCATCGACATCTGACACTTGGCTTATTCGGTTTTGGGTGCGTGGGCCAGGGACTCTATCACGTTTTGGACGAGACACAAGGGATTAAAGCCGAGATAAAAAAGATCTGCGTCAAGAACCGAAATAAAACGCGCTCTTTGCCGGAAGACATATTTACTTTTAATAAAGAGGATGTTTTAAATGATCCCACAATCGACGTTGTTGTTGAATTAATTGACGACGCTGACGCAGCCTTTGATATCGTGAAGGCCGCATTGCAAAAAGGGAAAGCGGTCGTCACTGCAAATAAAAAGATGCTGGCCGAACACCTCGAGGAAATTTATGCCCTGCAGCGACAGTGTGGTAAGCCGGTGTTATATGAAGGGGCTGTGTGTGGAAGCATACCCATCATCCGAAACCTGGAAGAATATTACGATAACGACTTGCTCACCGGAATAGAAGGCATATTTAACGGATCGACAAATTATATCCTCACAAAGGTATTTGAAGAGAAAAAGAGCTACGAAGTAGCGTTGCAGCAGGCGCAAGCATTAGGGTTTGCCGAATCAGATC
This sequence comes from uncultured Bacteroidota bacterium, assembly GCA_963813425.1. Classification (GTDB taxonomy): domain Bacteria; phylum Bacteroidota; class Bacteroidia; order Cytophagales; family Cyclobacteriaceae; genus Chryseolinea. The sequence goes on along the minus strand of CAWEZB010000005.1, from coordinate 103,624 downwards.
CTAGTTTGGACGTCAAAGGGTTTGATCCAAAATTTAAACTGGCGATAGCCATTACTCATACATTTGGTGTCTTTGTGAAGCCAGAAAAAATCATCAACATCGGCATCGATCGCATATCCGACCTGGACTTAAAATTTGCGTACGATAATCATTACTCGATTAAACTTGTTGCACGTGCGTTTAAAATTCAAAATCGCGTGTTCGGCTTCGTCGCGCCCCAGTTTATTGAGTCGACACACCCACTTTATGCAGTCCGCAATGAATACAATGCTGTGCAATTAGAAAGTGCATTTGCTGAAAAGCAGCTTTTTGTTGGAAAGGGTGCCGGAAGTTATCCAACGGGATCGGCAGTGCTTTCCGATATTTCGGCGCTTACCTACGATTATCAATACGAGTACAAAAAATTGCATCAGTCCAGCAATCTCCAATTTTCAAATCACCTGGTAGTTGAGGCTTTTGTGAGCTTTGAAAAAGGTGTCAATATTTCAATTAGTGATTTTGAACAATTCGAATCAGGCTATGCTTCGCACGGTAAGCAATATATGGTCGGGAAGGTAAGCTTATTGAAACTCTATGAATGGTCTTTGTTGGAAGGTGTCGGCATCATTTTAGCCCCCGGAGCAACATTTACGCCGCAAACGGAAATCAACCTTGGCAAAATTCCTGCGCTGGTGGAATCATAGCATGCGAACGCTGAAAAGCATGCATTTTTTTGTTCTTTTCCCGGTGTAAAAAACTGGATTTTTATACGGATTATAGAGCGTGCTCAATATATTTGTAGCCGTTAAACCGGTTGCGAAATGATCATAATATCCTCGATTGTAGCTTTCACTTTAATTATTTTGTTGTTGGTGTTCATGTTGCTGATTGCACAAAAAAAATTAGTGCAGTCAGGGCCGGTGAAGATCATGATTAATGGCGAAAAGACGCTGACGGTTTCAGCTGGAAGTTCTTTATTGTCCACGCTTGGCTAACGAAAAAATATTCTTACCGTCTGCTTGCGGTGGAGGTGGCACTTGTGCCATGTGTAAATGCGTCGTTGAATCCGGTGGCGGTGATGTCCTTCCAACAGAGCTGGGCCATCTAACACGCCAGGAAAAGAAGGAGCGTGTACGGCTGGGCTGCCAGGTGAAGGTGAAACAGGATCTGAATATCCGAATCCCCGACGAGATTTTTGGCATTAAGAAATGGGAATGTGAGGTGGTCTCCAATCACAACGTATCGACCTTTATCAAGGAGTTTGTTGTCAGGCTTCCTCCAGGTGAAACTTTGAAGTTTGAGGCCGGAGGATATATTCAGATCGACGTACCTGTTACAACCGTTGATTATAAGACGATCGATATCACGCCTCATCCGGAGCTTGGCCATAAACCCGATGTCTTTAAGTCGGATTGGGATAAGTTTAAACTTTGGGATCTGAAAATGAAGAACGACGAACCTATCTTCAGAGCCTATTCCATGGCCAACCATCCCGCTGAAGGCAACATAGTGATGCTGAATATCCGTGTTGCGACGCCACCCTGGGATCGTGCAAACAACCACTGGATGGATGTAAATCCTGGCATTTGCTCTTCGTATATCTTTGGTCGCAAACCTGGGGATAAGGTCACAATATCTGGACCCTACGGTGAGTTCCACATCAATCCTACTCAGCGTGAAATGATTTACATCGGCGGAGGAGCCGGAATGGCACCACTTCGTGCCCAGATCTTTCACCTATTCCATACCGAAAAAACAAAACGTAAAGTGTCGTATTGGTACGGCGGACGTTCGAAGAAAGAACTCTTTTATGTTGACCATTTTAGAAAAATCGAAAAGGAGTTCCCCAACTTTCAGTTTGTTATAGGACTTTCTGAGCCCTTGCCTGACGATAAGTGGAAGGTCAAGAAGAGCCTCGATGACAGGGAGGCTGACGGCTACACAGGGTTCATTCACCAATGTTTGTTTGATCAATACCTCAAGAACCACCCTTCCCCGGAAGATGTCGAATACTACCTATGCGGACCGCCTTTGATGAATGCGGCAGTATTAAAAATGCTGGATGAAATGGGCATTCCGAAAGAAAACGTAAGGTTCGACGACTTTGGTGGTTAAGCCGGCGCTGGTATTGTTAACGTCCGGAATTTTTGCTATCTAGGAAGTCTAAAACGACCTAAAACCTGAAAAAAGCGGTTGCTATATTTTTCCTGGTAATCTTCCTGTTTAATGTAGCAGGATACCATGTCGTTTTTTGGGCTCTCCGTTCGCAAGCAAAAAACGATTTATTGCACCGCCTGGATGCAGATTCTTATTCCTCAGAGGAAGTGGTTGTTCTAACCGTCCCGGTTTCCTTGCCCTATCCCGTTCGTGACGAAGGCTACCAGCCAGCAAATGGCGAAATGGAATACCATGGAGAATACTATCAATTGGTGAAACAGAAAATTGAAAACGATACTCTTTTTATGGTGTGTGTGAAAGATCACCAACAAAAAAGACTGGATCGAACAATGAATGAATACACTAACCTCGCGAATAACTTGCCCGCCAGCGCAAAGCACACGATGGACCTGATGGGCAAACTTTTTAAAGATTTTACATCAACAAGTTTTATAACACCTTCTATGAATCTCGTGCTGCAGTACGATATTCTTTTTTCGGTAGATGATTTTCTAATTATTCAGCAGGTCTTTCCGATAGACTCTCCACCGCCTGAGCAAGCTTAATATTTGCAGGAGTCAACACTCGTTTGATTTCCAACCTTTCCAATAGCCATACCGATGTCTCGACATTCATCAAGAACGATCGCGCGTTGACGGCTATTTGACAATCTTGTTTCGTCCAAATATTAACTTAATCATTTTATGAAAATACGGTTACAATATTCATTCGCATTATTATTTGTTCTGCTAGCTTGTCGCGTTATTGACTCAAACGCGCAGGGATGTGTCGCAGTCCGTAATATGTCGTCGTGGTCGCTGGGCGCTGCGGATAGTGTTCAAATGAACGCATGGCAATTCTCATTAAATTATCGGTATTTCCGCTCTTACAAACATTTCAGGGGTAGTGAAGAAGAGGAGGAACGTGTAGAACAAGGCACCGAAGTTATTAATAATGATAACTCAGTACTATTCGGCATCTCCTATTCACTAAGCAGACGTTGGTCATTATCCACAATCATTCCCTTTTTGAATGTAGATCGTTCCTCATTGTATGAACACTACGGAAATACGCCGGGCAATCCGCGCTTCCATACGCAAGCAAGGGGTTTGGGTGACGTTCGCATTAGTGCCTACTATGCTGCGCTCCAAAAACAGAAAATAAATTTGACTTTAGGGTTCGGTCTAAAGCTGCCTACAGGAAACTATGAAACCAAAGACCACTTTCACAAATTAGATTCTGAAGGTCAGGATTCTTTGGTTTATCGTGTGGTTGATCAGTCGATACAACTGGGTGATAAAGGCCTTGGATTTATTGTCGAATATGATCTTGCCTATAATTTCAATCATTGGTTTACGATGTATACGACAGGGCTTTACCTTTCGAATCCCATGAATACCAATGGCGTGTTGAGGAGTCCAACGCTCACGAACGGTATCGTGAAATCAAACGAGTTCTCCGTAGTAGATCAATTCGTTTTCAGACTTGGTGCGCGCTTTCATGTAAAACGTTTTCAGTTGGCTATAGGGGGCCGGTATGAAGGTATTCCATCCGAAGATCTAATTGGCGAAAGCCAGGGATTCCGGAGACCTGGATACATTGTCTCTTTGGAACCCTCCGTAGTTTACACAACTGGAAAGCATACTTTCGGCGTGAATGTGCCCATCGCGTTGTATCGTAACAGAACGCAAAACACAATTGATAAAGCGAGAACTGAGGCGACAGGGACCTACACAATAGGCGATGCTGCTTTCGCGGACTGGTTGTTGTCGGTCACGTACGCATATAGATTAACAAGATAGTTTGAGTTACAGTTAATAGGTTTAGGTAGTAAGGTGAGCCGGCTCCTCAGCCGGCTCTTTTTTTATGCTTAACAGAGGGCAGGAATTTGCAGCTTAACGGTAGTTCCTTTACCCACCTCAGATTCAATGTTGATATGGCCATTTAACTTTTCTATTGCTTCCTTCACGATGTAGAGTCCCAGCCCTGAACCGGCCCCATCATCTGTCGCGCGGTAAAACATTTTATAAATATTCGGGAGGTGATCTTTCTCAATACCCTTACCGTTGTCTTCTATTGCAACGGAGGCGGCAAATGCCGTGATGTCAACATTTACCCTAATAACCGGATCGCGGCCATTTCGATATCGAATGGCATTTGAGATTATGTTGTTGAGAATTACCTTTAGTCGCCAACGATCGGAAAAGAACGGCTGATCTTGATTTATTTTTATAACTCTTTCAACAGGCTGTCCTGCGTTGGTAGCGAACTTCAACTGGTTAAACGTCTCATCAATCAGCGGCCGGAATAAAATTTCCTCGCGTTTTACTTCCAGTCTCGAATTTCTGGATTGATCTAAAATTTCCTTAATAAAATGGTCCTGCTGAATTGCGCTTTTAAGAATCATGTCGAGGTACATATCCTTCATATCCACATCGACATCTTTTTTGGCCAGATTGATCAGCCCTAGCACCGAGGCGATGGGGGCGCGTAAATCGTGTGATACGCTATAGACAAAGTTATCAAGCTCCGTATTCCTTTTGCTAAGCTCCTGATTTGTACCCTGAAGTTTTTCTTCTGCCTTTTTCCGCGTAGTGATCTCGTCTTTTAATGCACTGGTCCGTTCCAACACCATAGTTTCCAGGTTCTCATTGAAGACCTGAAGTTTGTATTGAACTTCCATCCTTTCTTTTACCGTTGCTGAAAGGATGATAGTGGAAATACTCATTACGCCAATAAAAATTTGGAGAAGCAACATTGAATTATGAGGGTCCTGAAGGTTAAAGGGTCCTTGTCCATGCGTCGTCAGATAAATAGAAATTAATGACGTGATGAGAATTCCGGCAATTGCAATGATCAAATCAAATCGAAATGCAAGCCACAATAAAAATGGCAGGACAAGGAATGGCAGAGCACGCTCAAGGGTAGGAACTAAATAGTCAATTTGCAGTAGTAAATAAATTCCAATTAGCGTAAGTAGGAAAATTCCCACTTCCATAAACTTTTTGGAGAAAATTTTGAAGCGGATTTTTTGCGCACAGGCCAGTATGAGCGGTGTGAAGAGGAGTATTCCCACGACATTTCCAACCCACCAAGAGAAGCCTGTACGAAGTAGCTCAGCCGTATCTATCACCTTATTGAGATAGAGCCCACAAGTGCCAAGGCTGGAACCGAGGAAGCACATGACAAGGGCGACAAAAAGAAATCGATATGCATTTCTTGTGCTGTTAAACGGGTAATCTGATTTGATCCATTTTTTTACCAGATAATTGCCCGCAACAGCTTCAAAGGTATTGCAGCAAGCTATCAAGCTGCTGATGATAATAATAGTTTGTGGAGGCATGGCCGGATTGTTCCAGTAAGCCATGATATTGGCTACCAGGGAACCAATGGTTATACCCGGCCATGTTTGTCTGCCTAATAAAATAATCAAGGCAAAAGCAATTCCAGAAGGAGGCCAGGTCGGGAGCGCCGTGGTATTTTCAAATGCAAGAAAGTAGCCTAATCTCGCTGCTAAATAGTAGAGTATCGCTACTAAAATGATCTTAAAATCCAGGCTATATTTAAGTTGGAGTTTTAGATTCAAAATTAATCAACTCATTATCAAATAAATATACACCACAACCCTATGCCTTTCCATCGCTAAACCCTCCTTCCCTCTTAAACCGGCGATGGTTCGCTTTTTTAGAGGGTTGAATGGTTACAACTTCAAATAGTGCCTGGAGCTTTTTCGCTTTCTACTTTATATTATCTTCACCCAGATTTTTATTGCTTATGGATCTTACTATTCTTTTTTCCCCTGTTGAGGAAGCGCTTTATTCCGAGATTACTTCACCTTCCAGTTTTTTTAAAAGCATACATGCCTTCACAGAAAAAATGCCCGATTACCGGGGAGCCCATATCGCGCTGTTTGGTATTAAAGAGGATCGAGGTACATATACCAACAAGGGAACGGCCTCCGCGCCCGATGAGATACGCAAGAAATTATATCACCTCAAAAAAGGGACAGGAGCCTACCGCGTTGTTGATCTTGGCAATCTAAATATTGGACACGACCTGAGCGAGTCTTATGTCCGTGTCAGTGAAGTATGCCGGATGTTGTTAGAACACAACGTACTCCCTATCATACTTGGTGGGTCTCACGACATCGACTATGGCCAATATTGCGCCTATGAAACCATGAATAAGCTTGTCAGCTTGTTGAATATTGACGCATTTCTGGATTTGGAGGAGAAAAGAGAATCGCCGGAAAGCAGACACCACATTCACAAAATACTATTGCACGAGCCAAATTACCTGTTTAGCTACACGCATCTTGCGTATCAATCGTATCTAATCGACCCCCAGGCGGTGTCTATCCTCGAAAGATTATACTTCGAGACATTTCGCGTGGGACAAGTGCGAACGAACATTCAGGAAATCGAACCAACGATTCGAAATGCAGACATGGTGGCCTTTGATATCACGGCCATTCGCTCATCGGACGCCCCTGGAAACGCTAACGCCCAACCTTTCGGTATTACAGGGGAAGAGGCATGTCAGATTTGCTGGTATGCAGGCTTAAATGAGAAGTTAAGCTCGATCGGCTTTTATGAATATAATCCTGCTTACGATGATGATCACAAAAAGACGGCATCTGTTATAGCAACGATGATGTGGTATTTCATCGAGGGTTATTATTATCGCAAGAATGAACAGAATTTCAGGAGCAATGATTTTATGAAATACTCCGTTTCCATGCCGGTCGAACCCGAGGTAATTTCATTTTACAAAAGTAAATTCAGTGAAAAGTGGTGGATGGAAATACCTTATCCCGGCGGAAAGGAAAAGTACTCCCGGAACAGCATTGTTCCCTGCAACTACAGTGACTACCAAACGGCTGTGAAGGGCGAAGTACCCGATCGCTATATCAGCACGCTTGCAAAACTAATCTGATCGACTCACGGGAATCAATCAGACGACATTATTCAATTGTTCTTTAATTTTTTCCAGTTCTTCTTTCATCACCACTACATGTTTCTGGATTCCGGCATCACTTGCTTTGGATCCAATCGTGTTGATCTCCCTGCCGATTTCCTGAGAAATGAAGCCCAATTTTTTTCCGTTTCCCTGCGACTCATTCAAGACGCCCATGAAATAATCGAGGTGGGATTTGAGCCGCACCTTTTCTTCGTTGATATCAAGTTTCTCGATGTAAAAAATAATCTCCTGCTCTAGCCGGTTCGTATCATATCCCTCTTCGCCAAAAAAACTAGTCACATTCCCTTTCAGCTTTTCCCGCACTTTTTCGACACGCTTAGGGTCTAACAACTCCACACTCTTAAGTTCCTGATAGATTACGCTGCAACATTCTTTTAACATTTTTTCCAGCACTTTTCCCTCCGTCTTCCTGAAATGATCACACTTATCCAGCGCTTGGGTGATACAAGACTTCACGTTGGTCCATTCCTCCTCGTTGTTACTCTCCTTAATTTTTGCCTGGATTACCTCCGGTGAATTTAGGGCTAACTCGAAGAGTTGATCGTAGGGCGCGATGACCCTGTCGGCCAACTTTTTTAACTCGCTGTAATACGCAATGAATAATTTTTCATTGTATGATTGTTTAATCTCTTCTTCACCATAACGTTGATAGTCTACCGCTATCGATACCTTGCCGCGGTCAAGTTTTTCACTGATCAGATTCCTAACTTCTATTTCCTTGTCGGAGAAAACCTTTGGTAGTCTAAGATTAAGGTCGAGGAATTTAGAATTAAGGCTTTTTACTTCTGCAGTAATCTGCACCTGCCCGTCATCAAGAGAGCATTGGCCAAAGCCTGTCATGGATTTAAGCATGAATAATAAATTGGTGTTAAATGAAATAGTGGCACAAATACAAACATATTCTGCCTAATTTCCGAATACTTGTTTCTCTGAAAGATACTAGAAATCGAAGCCAAGTGTCACGTAAAGTCTTGGCTTGGCAACCTCGTAATTTTCCACCGGCCAGGCTAGATCAAATTTCATGTAGTACCCCAGCATAACGGTACGCATACCCACACCGTAGCTGTAAAGCCATGGATTAAGGTAATTCTTAAGTTTTATGTTAAATCCCCCACTGTTAATTTCCTCATAACTGACACTGTTCTCTGAGCTAAAGGGTGGCTTGCCCGACCAGCTTGTACCGATATCATAGAATGCAATGAACTGCATATTGCGAAGGAAATTCGAAGAAATAGGACCGCTTGATAGTGCTCGGATCAATGGAACTCTTAACTCGGCATTGGCGAGGATCACGCTGTTACCAAAAATAGTTGCATAGTCGAATCCGCGAAGACTGGTTGCAAATTCAACAAATAGAATATCCTGATTTTCATCAGGATATCCAAGGGGATTGTATTCACCTTCACTGGTTCTTCCAGTGGTTTTCGTTTCATTGAAGAACCAGTTGTCCATACCTCCGAGCAGATACTTCTTAGGCGAATTTCCGAAGAACGTTCCTGCAAATCCGCGAACAGCAAAGACGATTTCCTTATAAATTTTTTGATAATGCCGGATGTCGACTGAAGCCTGACTGAAACTTAATTCCTCGATTCTCTAACCCCTGGTAGTGTTGGAACGAAATTTTGCCACGCGTTCCTTCAATAAGGTTTAGTCCAGTAGACACAGAGTTATCATAAACGATTTCAGATTTTACACCTGCGTAATAATTATTTACCGGGGGACCGGTCGGAGGAGACGTTGGATAATCCTCTTCAGTCAAATCAACCGATCGTGCCAAGGCTGCAAACGGTTTTAAAGTAAATCTGATTCTGTCGGAAATCGGGAGCGAGGCACTAACTTCAATACGATTGAGCGAATAATGATAGAGATTCCGTTGTGTTGCATTAGGTTCTTCAGGGGCAGGCCAACGAATTCCCTTTCGGTCAAACCGCGCGCTGAAGTCTATAAGTGATTTTAGATATTGAAATTCTGCATAAAAATCGCCATTTCGCAAATCTACGCTGGTCATAAGTCCACCAAAGAAACGATAGTTCTCCAGCATGTCGTTCATTTGCGTTTCAATGGAAATACCGAGTCCACGGATCGGATCTACCACGAGCGAAGTCACAAGATTATTCGAGCTGAATTTCGATTCGTAGGGGAATGGTCCGGTGATCCTGCTTTTTTCGCGCGCTTTCATATACCGTGTCAGAAACGATTCGCTAGGCTGCTTTTGCTTCACCACGTCATCTTCAAAAACATAATTGTCGGTGTTGACAACATTTTGTTTTGGTTTAGTTACGGCAGAATCCTTTGGTGCAACTTGGGCTGCACTTGAGTCTGTGCCGACAGTTGAATCGGTATTACTAACTGCAGTGGAGTCCACCACCGATTTATTCACGGTAGTCGAATCAGGTTTCGTTCGATTAATGGAATCGGTTGTAGCAGTATCGCGTTGAGGTTGTGCTTCCTTTAATCTGGCGTTGAGCAGGTCTTTAATGCTCATGTTTTTGTTTTCTTCCGTCTTCCTACGCTCACGGATTACCCGCGCCTGTTGTAGATCTTTTCTTCGTGTCGCGGGAGTGAAGACCTGCCGGTTGATATTAAATCCACGATCGACGAAAATATTTTCTTTCAAATTTTTAGTCATCACCATGGACATGGTATTGGTGTTGAAATTAAGATCGTAATCCTTAATGCTGGATGAATAGTTAGTCACCTGCGAATAGATCCCAGTACTTCGGGTAAACTTGAACAGATTCACAATACCTCGCTGATCGCTCAGGTAGTAGAAGTTGTTTTCATCCAGTGCTTCCGGTGAATGATCTTTGCTAAGCGTATTGGTGAGGCGTGTCAACAGAAATTTGGTACTATCCAGATCGTAAATAAAAAGATTATAATTGTTGGTAAGTTGTTCAAACTGAGGCTTTGCATTTGCGCGTAGTGTATCGGTCGTCCGGTTTGAACTGAAAACAATCCGATTGGTATTGGGGATAAAGCTTGGATCAAGATCGTCGTACATGTCATTGGTCAGTCTGCGGCACGCGATCACGCTTTGCACTGATCAGGAACAGATCGCTTTTTCCTTCAAAATCTGCGCTTAGGATAACCAGTCGTCCATTGCCGGAAAAATCAAAGCTTCGGACGTTGCTAAACCGTTCAAGTTCGCGGGGAATTTTAGTCTTGGTCGTAAAATCATACAGCCAGAAAATGTATTCGCCGTTCTTTACTCCGATTACGCCCAACGTATTTGCATCGGCCCAAGCAATTAGTGGAAGGCGATAGTCAACACGTTGTTTGATTACTTTACTTCCACCGGAAATAATCGTCTTTTCTTTGCCAGTTTCAAGTGACCGGACTTTTACAATATAACGTCCGCGGTCATTTTCCGCGTATGCGATGTTGCGGCCATCGGGACTTATCTTTACCGTTGTGAATTCAGTGGTCTTGTTGTGTTGGTGGGTAAACGAAGTCGAGTCCTGAGGCAGGAATGTAGGACTTGTCAACCTGACACCTCCATATCAGTATAAAATTTTCTCCATTCGGCAAGCAATTGCTGAAGATTGATTCCAAGCGTTATCAGAATGCTTTTTTCTTCATTGCGGGTCACACGGGTATAATTCAGAATATTGGCTACGCTGCTCTTGCCGTATTTTTCAGCGATAAAATTCCACATGGATTGTCCTACCAACGCAGCGTCTTTGCCGGTAGTTTGGTCGCTCTTCTCGCTTTGCGAGTAGTCATCAGCTGACGGATGTAATCATCCATTTCGATGCTCCAGCCTTTTGCAACATAACAGTGAAGCGCCATCGACAAACCAATCCGGCAGGTTCATCAGAATGGAGCTTTGAAACATGTCTTTCAGATTTCCTCCGAACATCATTTCATTGATCATGAGGTCGGAGATCTGAAACAACAACTCGTCCTTGAATTCCTGCGCTGTTCCCAGGTGAGCTACTTCGACGTAAGGTTTAATGAATTCAGTTTCTCCGCCAACATTAAAAACATTATGATTCAGACCCACATTGCTTTGACGAAGATCGCTTAAGGAATTATAAAGAAAGACCTTGGTTTTAAAATATGGGGGATATCCAATCAGATCGGTAATCCGGTCAAATTCACCCTTCAAGATATTCGAGTGCTTCCTGGGCGACGGCTTTACGCGCATCATAATAGTAGACATCAAAATTTTCGCCGCTTAGATACAGCCAGTCAAACTGGCGGTATTGAATCCTGTTTTTGCCAAATACTTCCCTCGACTGTTGTGCCCAACCTGGAGAAACCACTCAATAAGATCAGTGCTAATGGGTAATAAAATTCCGCTTCGCAAATTCATATTCTTGTTGAGGGAGACCAATATAATAATTTATAACGTTCAATATCCACCTCTTTGTTTAACGGATTGTCATTTTCAATGGAGTGGATCAAAACGTCGGAAAAATACGGTGCCAGGCTTACACCCTTTGTTCCCATTCCATTAAAAATATACAATGCCTTATGCTCCGGATGCCTTCCCAAAATAGGCCTGCGGTCATGGGTTGTAGGCCGGATGCCCCATTCCTGATCCAAAACCCTATAATTAAAGCTCACCAAGTCGCTTAATTTTGATGTTAATTCCTCCCTGGCAACATCCGTAATTCCAGGTGCCTGGTCTGTCCACGAATACGTAGCCCCAACGCGCCACAGTCCATTTTGGTTTACTGGCACTGCATAAACGCCCCGGTTGACGATTATATTTTCCGGCTGGTCGCTTTGAATTCGAATAGTTTCGCCCTTGAAGGGTAACATCGGTACCCAGTTAAACCATTTATTGGATTCCATTCCCTGACAAAAGATCACGGCACCGGCCTCATAATCCCGATATCGGACCGATTGACTGTCTATCGAAAGCTGCTCGTCCTGGAAAATTTCTTCCAGCAACATTCCCCTGGTCTCGATTAACATACGAACTGATTCAATATAACGGATTGTGTCCAGGTAACCGCAACGCTTCAGCAACAACCCTCCGAAAGGATCCTTGGTGAAAGCACGGGCAGGTTTAGCGAAAATATTCTCGATATAACCGTGATAGACGGGATCGGCGCTTTTTGCCATCCATTCATTTTGCTCTTCAATGGTGGCGAAGGGTCTGTAAAGTGAAGCTGGATAAAAAAAGCGGGTTTGAGTTAATGCTTCTGCCTCTTGATAAAACCGATGCAAGTATGGAAAAAGCTCATCGGCCATCCACGTTTTGATCATATGTCGTCCTGTAATTGGGTTGAACAGGCCCACTGCAATTCTCGAAGGCGAATTAGTCGTGATTCTATCAATCACCAGGATTTTTTTGTTGCGCTTTAACAGTTGCAAAGCCAACGCAGAACCGGCAAGTCCCTGACCGACGATGATGAAATCAATTTGCTTCGACGTTTTCATTTTTCTGCTTGCAACCTAGTGAATTAGTTTCTGGTTTACTGGCTCAGTTTCGGGTTTCGGGTTTTGAGTATTAATTTGCGGGCCGGTTAAACAAAATTTCTCTCGTGATTGCCATTCAGTCGTTTGTTTTTAATGCATTTCAGGAAAATACATATATCATTTCTGATGAAACAAAAGAGTGCGTCGTCGTGGATCCGGGATGTTATGACGACGATGAAAAAAAGGAATTGTCAGATTATGTCTTGGACCAAAAGCTCAAGGTCAGGATGCTTTTGAACACGCACTGTCACATCGATCACATCTTGGGAAACGAGTTTGTGAAACAAAAGTACAGCACCAAGCTTTACATTCATCAGACTGAAGAATTTGTATTGAACGCGCAAAAGATATTTGCGCCACACTATGGATTCAATCGCTATCAGGAAGCAAAACCAGACGGGTATTTAGTGGAAGGGGATGTCGTAGAGTTTGGGGCGCAAAAATTTGCTGTCCTTTTTGTGCCGGGACATTCGCCTGGTCACATTGCATTTTACAATGAAAAAGAAAAAGTGGTTTTGGCAGGCGATGTTTTATTTCAAAACAGTGTCGGCAGAACGGATCTTCCCGGTGGGAATCATAATACGTTGATCGATAGCATTCATAAAAAGCTTTTTACACTGCCTGACGAAGTAACGGTCTATCCTGGTCATGGTGATGAGACAACCATTGGAGTCGAGAAAAGAACCAATCCATTTTGTGCACTTACATTACGTTGATTCATGCAAAGACACATTCCGAATTTTTTGACCTGTTGCAACTTGGTTTGTGGTTGCTTGGGAATCATTGCGTTGCTGGAGGGGAAAGATATTCCCTTGGCCTATTTTGTTTGGGCCGCTTGCATTTTTGATTTCCTGGATGGCTTTGCAGCACGACTGTTAAAAATATCGTCCCCTATTGGTAAGGAACTCGACTCTCTCGCGGATATGGTAAGCTTTGGCGTTTTGCCTGCCCTCCTCATGTACACGACAATATCGCTGAAATCACCGTTTCAATTTTGCCTTACGCAGGCTTGCTCATCGCGGTCGCCTCTGCGATACGGTTGGCAATCTTTAACCTGGATGAGACGCAATCGGATTCCTTTAAAGGCTTGCCGACACCGGCTAATGCAATATTCATTACAGCAATACCTTTTCTCGATGCGCCTTTTTTCGATTTCGTTCATACTCCCTTGGTGCTCGCCACCATTTGTGTAGCATTTTCCCTGTTACTCGTCTCCAGAATTGACCTCTTTGCACTAAAATTCAAAAATTTCAGCTGGTCTGATAACAAGGTCCGGTTTACCTTCCTTCTTATCGCACTACTACTATTGGCGATATTAAGGATGGCTGCCCTGCCTCTTATCATACTTTCTTACATCGCCATTTCGTTAGGTGTCCGGATGCTTTCAAAATAAGGAGCTATTTTTCGGAGTCAAATTTACATGCATTTCTTTGCTACCATACGACTGTTTTTGTTTTGCATAAGTGCCACACTGATGGTGCAGGCATTTGGTCAATCATCAGCGCTGCAGTCCGGGAGTTGGTATAAGGTCGCCGTCGAAAAAAGGGGGATCTACAAAATAACCTACGATGACCTTAAAAAGATGGGGTTTGATAGCCAGATTGACCCGCGCCGAATTCAAGTATTCGGTAATGTCGGCGGCATGCTTCCCCAGGCCAATAGTTTAAGTCGTCCTGTCGATCTCACGCAAAATGCGATTTTTGTTTCTGGAGAAAGTGATGGATCGCTCGACAAAGGAGATTACATTTTATTTTTCGCCGAAGGGCCCGATCGGATCCAATATCAGGTGAACCGCGAAATTTTCGCCTACGAAAAAAATCTATACAGTGAAAAGAATTTTTACTTTGTAACGGTTGGCGATACTGATGGAAAACGGGTTAGAAGTAAACCGAATCTCGAGGGAAATTATCCTGTCATCCAACATTATGATGATTTTGTCTACCATGAAATAGATGAGCACAATGTTTTGAGTTCCGGACGCGAATGGTTTGGTGAACGGTTTGATATTACTTCCGAACGCACCTTTTCCATTGAGCTGAGTGGGGTCCGCGAAAATTCCCCCGTAAAAGTAGTATCAGATGTGATGGGTCAGTCATTTGGTGCCTCTTCCTTTAATCTGTTTTGGAACAATACGTTAGTGAAAAATCAGGTGCTTCCTTCAATCCCCAATACGCAGTATGGCATTAAGGGGACACACAAAAGGGACACGGTCATTATAAACTCCAGCGAGATCAATGCGTCAGGTGTTGCATCACAGCAAATTAAATATCAATTCAATAAAGCGTCATCAGGCGCGTCTGTCGGAAATCTTGATTTCTTCCTCTTGAATGTGAAACGCCTACTTGACTTTTCGCTGCATCAAATTCTATTTCGTTCGCGCGAAAGTACACTCCAGTCAGTTTCCACTTTTTCCATATCAAAGGCAACGGCTAATTGTTCAATTTGGGACATCACCCAGCCTGCTGACGCACAACAGCAAGACTATACGCTGGATGATGTTGGTGCACGATTTTCAAGTCCGAGTGACCAGTTGCACGAGTATATTATTTTTGATCATGAAGTTCCCGCGCCTGAGCTGGTTGGTAGGATCGAAAATCAAAATTTACACGGACTAACGACCCCCAATTTCATCATCATAACACACGCTGCCTTTCTTGATGAAGCATCGCGTTTAGCATTGCATCGCGAGCAACATAATTCCTGGACGTCTACCGTTGTTACGCCGGAACAAATTTTTCTGGAATTTTCGTCAGGTAGGCAAGACGTTACGGCGATTCGCGATTTCATTAAACATCTTTATGATAAAAATCCGAATACGCTTAAAGCTGTATTGTTGATGGGGAAGGGATCCTACGATTACAAAGACCGTATTCAACAAAATACAAATCTTGTCCCAACGTATGAATCCAGGAATTCGTTATCGCCTTTGGCAACCTATTCCTCCGACGACTATTTCGCATTCATGGAAAACGATGAGGGAAACTGGGGTGAGTCCCCGGCGCAAAATCATACACTCGATATTGGTGTCGGCCGCTTGCCGGTTAAGACTGTGGAGGAGGCAAAAAATGTTATCGATAAGATCATTTATTACGATACGCATAAAAAATCGTATGGCCGGTGGCGTAAGGATATTGCCTTTGTTGGCGATGACGGAAACAACGCCGACAACTTTACCAGCAGCCATCAGTCGCAGGCGAACTCAATTGCTGAAGGTATCGAGTCTTCTCATCCTGAATTTGACACCAAAAAGATTTTCCTCGGGAAATATGTAAAAACAGTAAAGCCCAACGGAGAAACTATTCCAGAAGCGAGCAAAGACGTTGTAAGTCGATTCGACCGTGGATCGCTCATCATCAACTTTACCGGCCATGGTAATGAAAACCAATGGACAGATGAAAATATCTTTTCTGATGTACAGATTGATGAACTTGAAAACGAGCTCTATCCTTTTTTAGTAACCGCTACATGCGAATTTGGAAGACAGGATGACCCTACCGTTGTGTCCAGCGCGGAGCTAAGCGTGCTTCGTCCAAAAGGCGGGGCAATTGGACTCGTGACGACGGCACGCCCGGTTAACGCGGGCACTAACTTTGTGCTGAACCAGGAATTTTATAAAGCGCTTTTTGAAAAGGAATTGTCAGGGTATGGCACGATAGGGGACATATTCCGGAAAACTAAAAATAACAGTACGAGTGGTGTGTCGAATCGTAATTTTTCATTGTTGGCAGATCCGTCGATGCGGCTTGCCATGCCTGTTGGTTCAGTGGTGGTGACGAGTATCAAAACATCTACTGGCTCAGATACATTAAAGGCATTGTCCACGGTTATGTTGAAAGGCGAAATTCAAAATGAGGACGGAATCCTGATGGACGACTTTGACGGTACACTTGAATTTACGTTGTTCGACAAAGAGGTAGATTTTATAACAATCGGGAAAAACGACCCGGCTTTTCAATACAATGAATGGTACAACGCTTTGTATAGGGGTAAAGCTTCGGTGAGTAACGGGACTTTTCAATTTGAATTTGTGCTGACCAAAAATGTGGCGTATGAAATAGGCCAGGGCAAGCTAAGTTTATACGCCTCTGACCCAGCCCGGGAGCGGGATGCAAGCGGCGCAACGCAATCTTTTAAGATCGGGGGAACGGAGCCATCCTTTCCACCGGATAATACATCACCGACGATGCAGCTTTTTATGGGAGACACGACCTTTATTTCCGGTGGAGTGGTAAATACAAACTCCACACTAATCGTAAACTTGCAGGATGATAGCGGCATTAATATATCGGGGTATGGCGTCGGAAATGCATTAGTGGCGTATTTAGACGATCAACAGGAGGCCTATATTTTAAATGATTATTACGAAGCTTACATGAATGATTTTACAAGCGGATCTGTACATTTTCCAATAGACGGCCTTTCGCCGGGCAGGCACACGATAACCGTAAAGGCTTGGGATACACACAATAATCCAGGCCAGGGTACCCTTGACTTTGTTGTTACCGATGGCGAAAGTATCGTGATAGAAACCCTTGCAAATTTTCCAAATCCTTTTCAATCCGAAACGTCAATATATTTTACCCACAATCGCTCTGGCGACGATCTGCAGGCACAACTGGTAATTTACAGCGCTAATGGGATGGAATTGAAAACGTATGACTACGAAATACCGCAAAGTTCCTATCGTGTAGATTTAGGAGTAATAAACGATTTGTATGATTTTGGAAAAAAACTTCCGGGCGGATTATACTTGGCGCGTTTGGCCGTTCGTTCATTAACGAATGGCTCTAAAAATGAGCGTGTTACAAAACTTATTGTTGTGAATTAACTATCTTTGAGCCTTTGAAAAAAATCTTGATGTATTACCGTGCAATTCTGTTATTGATATCTGGGGTGATAATCAGTCAACATTCGTTCTCGCAGAATGTAAATACACTTGGTCAGCAGTCGGCCATTACAACAGCAGTCCCATTTCTTGTTATTTCTCCGGATGCCCGTCATGCTGCCCTTGGGGATGCGGGCGTTGCGACTACACCAGATGCTAACGCGACCTATTGGAACCCAGGAAAACTCGCATTTATCCAAAGTAAGTATGGGGCGTCAGCATCGTACACGCCCTGGTTAGGAAAGATCGTGAACGACATGTCTATTTCCTACCTTACCGGTTTCTATAAAATCAACCGGGAAAGCGCGTTTAACCTCGCACTAAAATATTTTGACATGGGGGAAATAACTTTCACCAACAATGTCGCTGCCGTAACAGGACAATACAGCCCGCGGGACTTTTCATTTGACGGAAGCTACTCTCGAATGCTTTCTGAAAATTTGGGCATTGGCCTGACTGCGAAATACATTTATTCCAACCTTACCGGTACCAATTCAAATGTCGATGGACAGGCGGGAAAAAGTGTTGCCGTGGACATCGGACTTTACTATACGAAGGAGCTCAAATGGAAAAATCCGTCGAACCTTTCTTTTGGCGGTTCCATCAGCAATATCGGAGCAAAACTGTCGTATACCGACAATGCCAATGAAGACTTTTTGCCCATGAACTTAAGACTTGGTAGCGCGCTTATGACGGCGTTGGATCCCTATAACACGATAACCTTTATTCTTGACTTTAATAAATTATTGGTTCCAAGTCCTCCCATCCGCGACGAAACAGGTCAGATCATTGCGGGCGAAGATCCCAACCGTTCCCTGCTCAATGCGATGTTCACGTCATTTTCGGATGCACCCAATGGAGCAAAAGAGGAATTTCAGGAGATAATGACATCCATCGGGGTTGAGTATTGGTATAACAAATCCTTTGCGGCCCGGGTCGGTTACTTTAACGAGGCAGCTAACAAAGGCAATCGCAAATACCTGACCTTGGGTTTAGGTTTTACTAAAAACAGATTTGGAATTGACGTAGCTTATCTCGTGCCGACGGCTAAACGGGAACATCCACTAGCCGAAACGTTGCGATTTACGCTGCATTTCAATATCAAGGAAAATCCTGTTGCCGAAGAGTCTGTTACCGACGACAATCCCTGATGCTCGACAGAACACTTGCACCTCCGTTTAATCGGAGCACATCTTTCGAATTAATCCAGCCGCAAAAGAAAATTCTAAAAGGCGGCGCAGAAGCCTATTTTATTCTTGGGGGTACGCAAGAAGTGAGTAAGGTTGAAATTGTCCTTACCGCAGGACGATGGGTAGAAAAAAATTGGGGTGCTTCATATTTCACTGCTAACCTTCTTTCGAAAGGCACAAAAAAGAAAAAGAGTTTTGAGATAGCTCATCTGCTGGATCTTTATGGGGCTCACCTGGAAATCAGTCCTGGGTTGGATTTTGTTTCCGTGTCGCTTTATATTCTGAATAAAAATTTTGAACCTGCTATTCTACTTTTCCTGGAGTTACTTAACGAATCGGTTTTTCCACAGGAAGAGTTTGATTTGCTGAAATCAATATACTTGCAAAACCTGAAGGTAAATTGTGAGAAGACAAGTTTTTTAGCTTCCAGGCTTGTGCGGAAAAATCTTTTTGGAGAAGCTCATCCCTACGGAAAAGAACTTGATGAAGCGGATATTCACCAGCTAACCCGGGAGGGACTCGTACAACACTATTCAACATTCTTTAAGGAGGGAACAGTACTGGTCTCGGGCCGAGTATCTGAAAAAAATCAGAATTTAATTGCTGACCTGTTTTCTTCATTCGCGCACAATGGAACAGTGCGAAACGATTTCTCCAGGCAAGATCTCAAATATTCGCGTGAAGTGTTGCCTAAGGAAGGCAGTGTTCAAGCCACAGTTCGTCTGGCTAAAAATTCAGTTTCCAAAACACATCCGGATTATATTGACGCATTATTTCTGAATCATATCCTCGGTGGTTATTTTGGATCACGACTGATGAAAAATATCCGGGAGGACAAAGGCCTGTCGTATGGTATTTCTTCGTCGCTGCATGCACTTAAGAATGACAGTTACCTGGTTATTGGGGCGGATGTAAATCGCGAAAATTTAGATCTCACATTCGACGAAATTACCAAAGAAATCAAACGGTTAAGAACCGAAAAAATTGACGATGAGGAATTAAACAATGCAAGGAACCATTTTATCGGCGGTCTCCAACTAGAGATCACCACCTCATTTGCGCATGCCGATAAAATAAAGACCATTGTACTCTACAACCTTCCGCATAGCTATTATCAAAATATGATTACCAGGATCGATGCCATCACCGCGGACGATCTCATACAAATTGCTGATCAACATTTCGCCGAAGACAGCTTCATTCAAATCGCGGTCGGATAACAAATCCGGCAGACCGGCGATCTTAATTGCAAGCTTCGGTTTTCTGATCCCTTCCAAACCATCGAAAGTATTCCCTGAATGGCTTATATAACAATTTTCCTGCGTATGGAAGAGAAATATTAGATTTGAGAGTAATGCGATTTTCTCAATCTTAAGCTTAAGTCCATGGAATCATTCAAAGTAAACCGACGGAAGTTTATTAAGTACTCGGCGGCCGTGAGCAGCACCATTGTCTTTTCGCCCGTGCCATATGGACCTGCTTTTGCAAAGGACAATTTACAACGGGAGTTATACTGGTATCAGAAACCATTGAGAATACTGCAGACCGTAATGCGTGAGCCGGACGCGGAAAACTATGACGCTAAGGCGGTGGTTCATTATATGGAGGAAACCGGGAGCAATACTTTAGTCGTCAACGGTGGCGGTATTGTGGACTTCTTTCAGAATCCCCTTCCTGCCGCTAATGTTAATTCATTTATGGGCCAACGTGACATCCTGAAGGAAATCACAGAAGCCTGCCATGCAGCAGGTATGCGTGTTATTGCCCGTGTTGATTTTCGTGGCGTAGAGGAAAAAATATTCCGGCAACATCCAGAATGGTTTAGTGTCGATCAGCAACTAAAGCCCAAACAATTGACCTATACGCGTCCGGAGCTGTATTCATCTTGTTACATGGGGCATTACAGGAATGACCACGCCCAGGAATTTATAAAATACATAATTTCGAAATACAACATCGATGGAATTTGGCACAATAGCATCGGCGTACAAGGCCTTTGTTATTGCCAGCACTGTCAACAATCCTTTCAAAAATTTTCAGGAGAAGGCATCCCCTCGGCAGACGCGGGTTCGGATAAGTTGGACCAATTCATGTTGTGGAAATCGGCGATGGCGGACCGGCACATGGAGACGATGAAGCAAACCGTAAAGTCGTTCGGAGCAGACAAAGTTTATACGGCGGAAGTTTTCAGCATGTTTGAAGCAGGCAACCGCGTAAGCGATGGGATTGATCTGTACATGGCCCGTGATCATTTTGATTTTTTGGTAAGCGTCGCTTTCCTGACCGAAAACACGGAGAATATTCATTATGCTGATTTGAATTACGCCAATACTATTGTAAAATTTTTGAAGTCGATGGCACCTCAAAAGGAGGCCATAATTTTGTACGGCGGAAATGGTACTTCGCATCGTTACGTCATGGATCCGCCAATTGACCTCAAAGTATGGTTATGGCAGGCGCTTTCGGCTGGCGGCCGATTTTGGAATTGCAGCTTTACCGGCTCTTATCCGGCGGCAACCTATGATCGCAGAACGGCCTTTCATCAAACCGAGACGTATCAATTCGTTAAAGAAAATGAAAAATTGTTATCTCAGCATACCTCTGTCGCCAACGTTGGCGTGTACTACTCCAGGGCTACACGTTTGACTTACCGGAATAAGTCTGAGGAGGGTGATCGTTTTGAAGCTTTTATACGTGGAGTTGAAACGGCCCTGATTGAAGGTCATATTCCTCATGACTTTATTGCCGATGACCAGGTGACGAAGGAAAGACTTGCCAGGTATAAAGTGATCGTTTTGGCCAATGTGCGCAGTTTGTCCGATGCTGAGCTCGGCTTAATTAAGGAATTTGTGGGCAATGGCGGAAATATTGTATCAACTTATGAAACCAGTTTGTTTAATACTGATGGTGTCCGGCGCCAAGACTTTGGATTAGCCGATGTGTTTGGCTGCAGCTTCACAGGTGAAAAAATAAATACACGAAAGGACTTTTATCAAGTCATTGCAGATCCGACACATTTTATAGTGAACCCGGATAGCCAGCAAACCCAGTTATTGATAAATGCAGGGTACACCTTGATTTGTAAAGCCACCCCATCAGCAAAAAAGATTTGCACTTACAATCCGGTGGTGCACAACCAACCGCCTGAAAAGGCGTGGACCAACGCCTGGGCCCGCGAGCATCCAACGGTTCTGGAAAACATCTACAAAAAGGGGAGATCGATTTATTTCGCGAATCAGCCGGATCTTATAACATTTGAGTTTGCTCATCCTGATGTTCGGAATCTTTTGGTACGCAGTGTCCGGTACCTCGCGAAGGACTCTATGATGTTGGAAACCAATGCGCCAGAAAGTGTCCATACGGGATTAACAAAGTCGCTGGAAAATACTGAGGAGTATATTTTTTCACTTGTAAACACTACGTCTGGGCCTGTCAGGCCGCTTCGAAATTTGCTTCCTGTTTATGATCTTAGTGTGAAATTAAGCCTGGGCGGTAAACTGAATAATTACAAGGTGCTTCGCGCCCAAGGCGACGTGAAAGTGGTGTCTGCAGAGGGGAAAATAGATATCAAACTCACGAAGCTCGAAGATTTTTTTGCCGTCCATCTTACTGTGGGATCATGAAATTTATTTAATATGAATAATTCATTGACATATGGGCTGACGCACCTTGCGATTTCTGTTCAAGATGTCACCCGGACAAAAAAGTTCTACCATGATATTTTTGGAATGGAAGCCATGTATGATCAACAAGGCTTTCTTCAGATGACCACACCAGGCTGTCACGACATTCTTGTTTTTGAAGAGAACAAAAATTCCGCGATCGGAAACACTGGCGGCATTGCGCACTTTGGGTTCAGGCTAAAAGAAGCGAAGGACATAGATGAAATGATAACGAGGGTAATATCTGCGGGAGGCCAGATCATTGATAAAGGTGAATTTGTTGAGGGTTCTCCTTACGTTTTCTTCAAAGATCCTGATGGATATGAAGTAGAGATCTGGTTTGAACTTCTACCAAACGTATAGAATTTTTTACGAATGAAACTGCAAATCAGAGCCTGCACGCCTGATGATTTTACATCGGTTTTTAATCTCTTTGGACAGCTATGGCCAAGCCTGGAACTGGATTACCATGCCCTTTATTCAGTTTATGAGCGTGCGCTTTCGTCGGTGACGCAACATCTGATTGTGGGCGTGGTGGAGGATCGAATTGTCGGATTTTGTTCCCTCTCTCTTAAGAATAATTTTTGGAAAGCAGGATGCATCGGCAACGTGGATGAACTCGTAGTCGATGAAAATTATAGAGGTCAGGGAATTGGTAAAATGTTAATGAATCGAATTGAGGAAATTGCGATTAGCAAACATTGTAAACAGATAGAACTTGATTCTTCTTTTCACCGTAAGGAAGCACATCATTTCTACGAAAATATCGGGTTTAAAAGCAGGGCCTACCTGTTTACGAAACCCCTGGTCCAAATACCTTAGATGAAGACCTCACCTGTCCGCGATGAATCATCGATTCCGTTCAACACGATATCCTTTGCCGTTTGAAACTAAACTTCTAATTTTAATTTTTCCACGCTCAGTAAAACGCACCGGCATTATCGCAATTGCTATGAAGAAGTTAGCATTGATTTTTTTGGCTCTCATAGTTATGTGTTCAGCTGCTGCGCAGCGGGTTAGCGTTCAGTATAATTACACGCTGCCACAAGCGAATTATGCTGCTGAGATATTAAAATTTTCAGTCCTAAAGCGAGGGTATATTTTGAATGACGGAGAATCCGATTATCAAATAATTCTACAGGTAGATTCAACCGGCCTGAGCAAGGAAGCCTATACACTCGTGCCGGAAGGAAAGAAAATCACCATCGTGGGTGGGGACCCTACGGGCCTCATCTATGGAACGCTGTCATTAGCGGAAGATTTCAGAAATGGTGTTTCAATTAATAATATTAAAAAGAAAAGTGAAGCTCCAAGATTAGCTTTTCGTGGTATCAAGTATGATTTGCCCTGGGATACCTATCGCCACAGTTATGCTTTGGATCAACATCAGCAAACTTGTAGCGATATTAATTATTGGAAAGCATTTCTGGACATGATGGTGGAGAACCGATTCAATACGCTCACACTTTGGAATCTTCATCCCTATACTTTCATGATAAAGCCTAAAAACTTTCCAGAAGCCAGTCCATGGGACGATAAGGAAATGCAAGCCTGGAAAAATTTATTCGGAAGTATTTTCAAAATGGCCAAAGAGCGTGGCATCGATACCTATATCATTCCCTTTAACATTTTTGTGACGCCCGAATTTGCAAAGGCTCACAATGTTGCGTTGGACAACTTGGAGCACGATTTCTTTGTCAAGGGCGATACATCGGAAATCGTGAAGCGATATACACGTGAATGTGTGACGCAATTGTTAGACGAATACCCCGATCTCACGGGCATGGGACTTACACTGGGTGAGGGAATGGGCGGTATGACGCCACAGCAACGGGAAGACTGGATGAAGGCAACAATCATAGAAGGCATGCGCCGTGCAAATCGCAAGTCAAAACTCATCCATCGTATTCCTTTTTCAAGCACCACCGGATCACTTGGACCTACCAGCATAGAGACGGAAAAGTTGACGCGAAAGGGAATAGAACAGGAAGCGGCGATGGAATTTATTGAACCGCCGGTTTGGGCGGATCTAAAGTTTAACTGGTCCCACGCACATTCTACACCGAAATTATTGAAGGTACACGGAGGTAAATTATTTGGCGCGTACTTTAGTCCCGTGCCAAATGACTATAAAGTGATCTGGACAGCAAGAAATGAAGACTTCTTTTGCTTACGATGGGGTGTGCCTGAGTTTGTGCGGCAGCATGTTAACAACAACGGTCACGATTATGTAGGCGGCTATTTGCTAGGATCTGAAACCTACATTCCGGCAAAAGATTATTTTACAAAACCGGGTCCTAAAGTGAATTGGAAGTATGCGTTTGAAAGGCAATGGTTATTCTATAAAACCTGGGGAAGGTTATTATATAATCCTGGAACGCCGGACGAAACATTTAGGGCAGAATTTGTTCGTCGTTATGGAAAGGATGCAGGAGCATTGTTTGAGGCGTCCACTTTAGCAGGAAAAACACCTTTGCGTTTGGCGTCTTCATTTGACTTCACCTGGGATTTTTCTCTTTACAGTGAGGGGTTCATGGCATTGAACCGCGAGGTCAAACGAGTTGAATATATCTCAGTTGATTGGCAAATCAGGCAACCTCCGATTGATCCTGACTATGTATCTATACTCGAATATGTGAAAACCATCGCCGCTGGAAATACATTCGACAAAAGTAAAATTACGCCTCCCGTTTTAGCGAGTATGTTGGAGTCTGACTGTAGCAAGGCATTGGGACTGCTAAAGAATTTTAAAAATTCAAGCAATGCATCGCTGCACCAGGAGGTTGCTGACATCAAAGTGTGGGCAAATTTGGGATTGTATTTTGCGGAAAAGTTAAAGGGCGGAGTTGCTTTACAAACCTATCGTGAAAAAGGTGCTGAAGAAGATAAGCAGGAAGCCGTAAGACGCCTGGAAAATGCATTACGCTATTGGGATGAGGTGGTCACGATTACCCGACCACTTTACAACGATATGCCCTTGGTTCATTACAGTGAGCAGGACGGAAAACACTGGAAAGAAAACGACCACCTGCGCTTTCATTGGGCGTTGCTTCGACCAGAGGTCGCAAAGGATATTGAAATAGCGAGAAGCGCGACCATTGATACCGCTAAATGATTCAAAAACTTTTTTATAAGCAAATCTTAAACTAAATCGGAAATTCAAAGAACTAATAATGATATACTTTAAATCCTTGCGTGCCCAAGTCACCATGCTTCTGTTGGTAGTTGCGTTGGTATCCTGCAAAAAAGCTGCTGTTAAAGAGCCTCCACTGATTGTCAGAGAGGATCCCGCGACAGCGGTAACAAAAGCAAACGAAATCCGCAAGAACACTCCCGCCCAGCTTGCGGAAGGGCTGACACTCACACTGTGGGCGTCGGACTCTTTAGCACCAGACCCCGTCGCAATGTCCATTGATGACGCAGGCAACGTATACCTTACGCGTACCAATCGGCAAAAAAACTCTGAGTTTGATATTCGGGGCTATCGGCATTGGATGACTCCCTCGATTAGCTGGCAGTCAGTCGACGATAGAAGGGCATTCTTGCGAAGCAATTTTGCGCCCGAGAAAAGCGCTGAAAACCAATGGCTGCAGGATCTAAATAAAGATGGCGTTCACGACTGGCGTGATTTGGCCGTCGAGAAGGACGAGATCTGGAAACTGGAAGATCGATCCGGTGATGGCATGGCGGACATTTCAACCCGGATACTCAATGATTTTAATGAAGAAGTAACCGATGTAGCAGAAGGAATCTTAGTTCGCAAAAACGACATGTTCGTGACGATTGCGCCAGACCTCTGGCGTTTGAAAGATAATGACGGCGATGGAATAATCGATGAAAAGACATCGGTTAGTAATGGCTATGGCGTACATATCGGATTCTCCGGGCACGGGTTGGCAGGCGTAACGGAGGGACCAGACGGAAAAATTTATTGGAAGGTTGGAGATATTGGTGCAAATGTAAAAGCTCCTGATGGTACGGTCCATAAGCATCCCAATGAAGGGATCGTGGTAAGGGCCAACCCTGACGGCAGCGACTTTGAAGTGTTTGCTGCTGGTTTAAGGAACACCCACGAGTTTGTTTTTGATGAATATGGAAATATCATCAGCTCTGACAATGATGGTGACCATCCTGGAGAAAGTGAGCGACTTGTGTATATCGTTGAAGGTTCTGACGCCGGATGGAGAAGCAACTGGCAATATGGAAAATATACGGATCCGAAGAATAATTCATACAAAGTCTGGATGGATGAAGGGCTGTATAAGCCGCGTTGGCCTGGGCAAGCTTCGTACATTATTCCTCCGATCATTAATTTTCATAACGGTCCGACGGGAATGGTATATAATCCTGGGACGGCACTGGGTTCGGTATGGAAGAACAAGTTCTTTCTGGTTGAATTTGTGGGCAATCCGAGCCGTTCTCACGTCTGGGCTTTTAGCCTGAAGCCGAAAGGCGCTTCATTTGAACTGGGGGAGGATATAGATGTCGTGAGTGGTATTCTGCCAACTGGCATTCGATTTGGACCCGATGGCGCTTTGTACGTCGCCGACTGGATCAACGGTTGGGGTACCAAGAATTATGGTCGTGTGTGGAAACTTGATGTGAGCGACGACAAAAACGATTTGAAAGAAGCACGGGCTGAAACGAAACGGTTAATTCAGATGAACTATGAAGAAAAAACAGAGGATGAGTTGTTGAAATTATTGTCATATGAAGATATGCGTGTTCGTCAAAAATCGCAATTCGAATTGGTGAATCGAGACAAAAAAGGTTGGGAAATATTAAAAAAGGTCGCAGACGAAAAAGGCAATCAATTTGCTCGAATTCATGGCATCTGGGGTATCGGACAACTTGCCGCAAAGGATCAAACCCTGGCGGCACCGTTGATTGCTCTTTTAAGCGATGGTGACGCGGAAATAATAGCGCAATCGGCAAAAATTCTTGGTGACATTCGACATAAGGAGGCAGCGGATAAACTTCTTCCACTCGTAGGCCACGAAAATCCACGCGTTCAATTTTTTGCAGCGCAGGCTTTGGGACGGTTACAATATGCTCCTGCCGTTGAGCCACTTCTAAAAATGATTGAAAAAAATAACGATGAAGACGTCTACCTGAGACACGCAGCAGTTCTTGCGCTTTCGCGGATCGGGAATGCGGAGCCAATCGCGGCCCTGGCCAACAGTCCAAGCGATGCCCTTCGCATAGCGGCCGTGTTGGTGCTGAGGAGGATGCAGAGTGAAAAGGTTGCGCTGTTTCTCAATGATAAAAATGAGCTTATTGCCACTGACGCCGCTCGGGCAATTAACGATGATTTATCCATTCCAGGCGCTTTGCCAGCTCTCGCATCGGCGCTCAGTGAAAAACGTTTTACTTCCGAGGCACTATTGCGTCGGGCTATAAATGCATGTTTGCGTGTTGGCAGCGAAAAGGAGTTGGATCTGCTGATGAACTTCGCCAAGCGAAGTGATATCGCATCGGGCGTTCGGGCAGAAGCTTTAGCAACGATTGGTACGTGGGCAAATCCTTCTGTGATGGATAGAGTAGACGGACGCTATCGTGGAAAGATTGAACGCGATCCTTCCCAGGTCGTAAGTAAGGTGAAGGCCAATATTAGTCCCTTCTTAAGCGCCGGTAACGCAGACATACTGATAGCTACGGCAAGCATGTTAAGCGAACTTGGAATTGCGGATTACAATGATCAACTGGAAAAAATCATGCGCCAAAATACTTCTCCTGCTGTTAGATCGGCAATGATTGTTGCGTTGCACAAACTGAAAGACGATAAGATTGAATCAGTAATAAAATTCGGGATGAATGATAAGGACGGGGCCGTTAGAACAACTTCCATCGGCCTGCTAAGCGAGTTGGAAATCAGTAAAGAAAATTTGCCTGGAATTGTCGGGCCTATTTTTGCTAAAGGTACCATTCAGGAACAACAACAAATGCTTCGTGTCCTGGGTGAAATGCCGATAGAAAAAACGGAACCCGTTTTGGAAGATCTGATAAATCAAATGGCAGGTAAGAAACTTTCTCCAGGGGTAAAGTTGGATCTGATAGAAGCGGTTGACTCTACACATTCAGAAAAGCTCATCGCCAAATTAACACCTCTCCGCAGCGCTGGGAACGATGCAGAGTCTTTCGCTGAAACACTGTATGGCGGCAACGCACGAAATGGAAGAAATATTTTTCTTTACAATTCCACGGCACAATGCGTTCGATGCCACGGCCTTGGTGATGAGACAGGAACTGTTGGGCCCCCATTGCGGCAAATCGGCGGCGCACTCACCAGAGAACAATTGTTACAAGCACTCATAGAACCCAGTGCAAGACTTGCGCCCGGGATTTGGCTCTGTGAAGATTACGTTGAAGGATAATCAGGAAGTAACGGGAATTCTTATGGAAGAAACCGCCGAGGAACTCATTCTGAAAACCGCCGAAGCAGAACCTCTGGAAATCCCTGTGTCAAGAATCAGCAAACGCCAAAATCTACCATCAGGTATGCCACCCATGCGGACACTGATGTCGAAAAGAGAGATCAGGGACGTGATAGAATTTTTGGCGAATCTAAAATAGGCATCATCGACAGTCCACGGTATAAATTAAACCGTGGACTGTTAATTGAAAGTTTACATCTCTTTTTTTGCAGCCTCAATCAACCCTTTTATATAGCCAATGGCAAACAACGTCCCCAACTCGCTGTAGCCGGGATGTTCATTGCTGTCACCCGCAACGGTAGGGACATGGTCTTCGCGCATTGGTCCTTTGAAGCCTACTTCAAAGTATGTTTTCATGGCCTGATACATATCCGTCTTCCCCTCGTCGTGAAAAGTTTCTTCAAAGTTCCACTTATCACCTTTGATGTCGCGAAAGTGTACAAAGAAGATTTTATTTCGTTTTCCAAAGTATCTGATCACTGAAGGAATATCTTCGCCCATGGTTGCAAATGTTCCCTGGCAAAGGGTGAGGCCATTGTTCGGGCTGGGATACAGTTCAATTAGTTTTTTAAAAGCATCGGCCGACGTCATGATTCTTGCGATACCGCGGATTTTAGGAATGGGTGGATCGTCCGGATGTAACGCAAGCTTGATTCCATTTTTTTCCGCCTCCGGCACGACTGCCTTTAAAAAATACTCCATGTTTTTCCACATGGTTTCTTCGGTAAATTCGCCAAACTCGGTCAGTGGCAAATCTTTCACCTTCTCGTAATTAAACGCAGTCACAAACGCACCCCCTCTTCCAACTTTTGCAAAGTCGGTACGGGCCCAACTGATCACCGGCATCCAGTTATAACAAATGGTATCTAATCCAATTTGCTTCATATTTCGCATAAGCGTGATGAAGTTTTCGATCTCTTGATCCCTTCCTTCAATCCCCAACTTCGCTTTGTCAAGCGGAGGCGGCCCTTCCAAAACCTTCCATTGTAATCCGCGCTTTGTGTACGCTTCTTTGACAGCGACCAAAGCCTCAGTTTCCCATGCTTTAACATTGGGCAACCCTACTGCCCACGGGCTTGAAGGTGAGACCGCCCCCGTGACTCCCATTTGTTTTGAAAGTTCTATTTTTCGCTCTTGTAATCCGTAAAAGTAGGCGAGGCATAATTCAATACCCGCGTCCTTCGAATAGGAGATTGCTTCCGCCCTTGCACCCGGCAATCCCATCGTGGAGAGCGCGGTAAGGGAAGCGCTTTTTTTTATGAAATTTCTGCGTGAGTCCGCCATTGATTCATTTTCTTGTTGCAATACTAGATTACAATTTATTTTTGCAGCCTTTACTGATATTTCTATCTCAGGTTAAATTCTCTTGAGAGGAGCACCTTACTCATTTCAATGGCGATAAAGCAGTGCCCGCTGGCGTACAATCCGATTCGCTTGTGTACAGCGTCAGCTATCTCTAACTTCGAAATGATATCTTTCAGGCGTGTTTTTCGCTTGGCATTAAGATTGGGAACACGAAATTACCCTCCAAAATATTGAACCTATGAAACTAACCATACTAGTCTTCCTCTTTGCAGTTTCCATTTCGTACGCGCAAGAATTCGATTATTCATTTAAGGAAAGTTATGAAGTCACCACGCCGGCGCAGTTAGACCTATCTTCTTTTGACGGAAACCTGGATGTAATCCCTACCGAGGGAAATAAGATCCTGATTTACTACATCGTCAAAAAGGGCGGGAAGCTCTTGAAAATTGACCGCCAGGAGCTGGAGAAAGACCTGATTGTAGAAACAGAGCAAAGCAAGAACGGTGTAAAGGTTAGCGTCCGCTATAGAGACCTGCATCGTTCTTTTAATTGGGAGTCTTCGATAGGTGTGCATTTTAAGGTATATGTACCCAAAGAAACGGCTTGTAATCTCGCTACTTCCGATGGAAGCGTATCGATTCAAGGGCTGATCTCCGATCAGCAATGCAAGACCAGCGACGGCTCGATCGAGATCAGGGATATCGACGGAAATGTACAAGGTAAAACATCGGACGGAGACGTTCGTGTCAAACAAGTCAAAGGGCGTGTAGATGTTGGGACCAGCGATGGTAGTATCCGGTTGTCAACCATCACAGGAAATGTTCAAGCCTCGACCAGTGATGGAAATATCGAACTGGACAAAGTGAAAGGTGACATTGTTGTAAAAACTTCAGATGGCTATATAGACTTCAACGAAATTTCAGGTTCATTCAAGGCCTCCACTTCTGATGGTAATATTAAGGGAAGTCTGGTCGAACTAAGAAATGAACTTGCTTTAAAAACGAGCGGAGGAAATATTGACGTTTCTATACCTGGTCAATTAGGACTGGATCTGGATATCAAAGGCGAATCCATTGATGTTCCATTTAAAAATTTCACGGGAAAATTCGATAAGACCTATGTACGCGGTCAATCCAACGGTGGAGGAATACCCGTGGTGTTATCGACGTCTGATGGGAATGTACGATTGAGCTATTAGCTTAAAGCAGAAAGCTTAAAGCTGTCCGCCTTTCCACTTTCTGCTTTCTACTTTTAGCTTTCCGCTCTCATCAGCTTTCTGCTTTAAGCTTCTTTGCTTACTTTACGGGTTCACCTAATTGCAAATCCGATGACCCGTAATCGTTTTTTTCTGTTGGTACTGGCATTTCTGCTTTTCTCGTTCAATCAAAAAGATAGCGATCAACTCATTAACAAGAAAAAATGGGTCAGCATTTTTAATGGTAAAAATCTGGATGGATGGTCGTTGAAAATTTCGGGTTATAAATTAGGCGAGAACTTCGGAAACACGTTTCGCGTGGAAAATGGCATTTTAAGTCTTCGCTATGATCAATATGATAGCTTCAGAAATAAATTCGGAGCGTTATACTACGATAAAAAACTTTCGAACTACAGATTGAAAGTAGAATATCGATTTGTGGGTGAGACAACCGTTGGCGCCCCTACATGGGGGTACAGGGATAGCGGCATTCAATATCATAGCCAGGCGCCGAATTCATTGGGATTAAATCAGCCATTTCCTGTATGCCTGGAATTTAACCTGCATGGCGGAAACGGAAAAGATGAACGACCTGTCGGTGAGATATGTGCTTCCGGGACCACGGTGGAAATCAATGGCCAGAAGAACACGTCTTTCTGCACACCACCCACTGTAAAAAGAACATTTCATGGCGATCAATGGGTCACCCTTGAGATTGATGTCCAGGGGAAAATCATCAAGCACTTTGTAAATGGAGAAGAAATCCTTCGGTTTGAAAATCCAAAGTATAATCCCGGACATGAACTTGGCAAAACATTTATCAAAGGGGGAGATGACAGCGTGAAAGATGGATATGTGTCTTTGCAATCTAACAGTCACCCCATAGATTTTCGCAAAATTGAAATCATGGAATATTGATCTTTATAAATTTGAATCATGAAAGATCCCTTGATTGTATCCTCGGCACAATTCGAAAATAAAAGCGGCGACAAAGATTATAATCTTTCGATAATCGATTCATTGTCCGCGAAAGCTGCCCAACAAGGATGTGACGCCATTGCTTTTCACGAATGTTCGATCACCGGTTATACATTTGCTCGGCATCTTTCAAAGGAAGAGATGCTGGATGTAGCGGAAGTGATTCCAACTGGACCAAGTATAAAAAAACTAAATGAAATCGCGCGAAAGAATAAAATCGTAATCCTGGCAGGGCTTTTCGAAAAAGATTCATTCAATAATTTATTCAAGGCTTACGTATGTGTTGATAAAAATGGACTAGTAGCAAAATTCAGAAAACTCCATCCCTTCATCAATCCGCATCTTACGCCTGGAGATCAATATTGTGTTTTTGAATTGCATGGTTGGAAATGTGGCATTCTGATTTGCTACGACAACAATATCATTGAAAACGTCAGGGCAACCCGATTACTTGGGGCCGATATTATCTTCATGCCGCATGTAACCATGTGTACACCTTCTACACGTCCGGGTGCCGGTTTTGTTGATCCCGAACTTTGGAAAAATCGCCAGCGTGATCCAACTTCATTGCGATTGGAATTTGATGGCATGAAAGGAAGAGATTGGCTGATGAAATGGCTTCCTGCAAGGGCGTATGATAACGCGATCTATACGGTCTTTTCAAATCCAATTGGAATGGATGATGATCAATTGAAGAATGGATGTTCAATGATCATTGATCCCTTTGGCGATATTATTGCCGAATGCCGTACCTTAGGTGACGATATTGTGAGCGCTACCCTGACGCGTGAAAAACTTACGCAGGCTGGAGGCCACCGCTATATCAATGCTAGAAGGCCTGAACTTTATAGAAATATTCTGGGACAAGAACATGTGTCGGAACAAAAAGTAGTTTGGTTAAATACTGATAAGTAAACTCAAAAGGAAATTAATCTTATGAATTTAGAACCACTGAAATCTTCAAGTTTGTTAAGGGTACTAGCCCTAAGAAACTATTTCCTCTTGATATCCATTTTCATGCTGCTAAATGTTGTTGCGAAAAGTCAGGTTTTAAAAGTGGGAGTCGTTGGACTAAGTCATGATCATGCTTATGGTCTTATGAATCAATACAAGAATGGAGAAGTTACCATCGTGGGCATCGTCGAAAGCGATAAGACTTTGATAGACCGGTATAAGACTCGTTACCAGCTCCCGGATGCTTTGTTCTTTAATACCACGAGCGACATGCTTGCGAGGATAAAGCCAGATGCGGTACTAGCGTACAATGCGATCGCCGATCACCTCGCCGTCGTTGAGGAATGTGCTCCAAAAGGAATATCGGTGATGGTAGAAAAACCATTGGCAGTTAACAACCAACAGGCCGAGCGGATCGCTGCCTTGGCCAAGCAATACAATATTCATGTGCTTACGAACTATGAAACGACGTGGTATCCCAGCAACCAGCAAATTAACGTCATGGTAAACCAGGAACACGCTGTGGGAGCAATCAGAAAAATGGTGGTACACGATGGACATCAAGGGCCAAAGGAAATCGGATGTAGTGCGGAGTTTTTGGCCTGGCTTACTGATCCCGTAAAAAATGGCGGTGGCGCTTTAGTGGATTTTGGATGTTACGGTGCGAATCTTATGACCTGGCTGATGAACGGAAAGGCCCCCGTCGCCGTGACCGCTGTAACACGACAGATCAAACCAGACGTGTACCCGAAAGTCGATGATGACGCCACCATCTTGCTGGAATACAAGGATGCTACTGGAATTATCGAGGCTTCATGGAATTGGCCCTTTGGCATCAAAGATCTTGAGGTTTTCGGTACGACGGGATACTTACAGGCTCAAAACAGTAAAGTAATCCGGGAAAGAAAAAAGGATACCTATGAAACCGTGGACGCAAAAACACCTGTCTATACAAGTAATTTGAAGTATCTGGCGGATGTACTGAATGGAAAAATCCAACCGGGAATTGATCTTTCCTCCCTTGACAACAATCTGATTGTGGTAAAAATCCTGGAAGCTGCTCGCAAGTCCGCTCAGGAGGGCAAACGCATTGTATTGAAATAAACTAATAATACCAGTTTTTCACCCGCGTATGTTCTGGGGAAAATACCACGGAATTTAGATCTTAAGATTGTCAAAATTCACAGTTTTAAAACTGCCGTTATATCATTGATTTTAAGGGACTAAGGGTCTACCCATTCCCTGCAATTGGACCGTAAAAAATATGCGCCTTTTCCCCATTTTTTTAATTCAGATTATTGCCTTGTTTTCGTGCCACGAACTATTAGCTCAGACAAAATACAGTACTCAAAAAGCAGCCCTTGATTTTACATCGGAGGCCGAATTGGAATTAATTAAGGCCGCTTCCGGAGAGGCGCGAGGACTTATTGATCCGGGCACACATCAATTTGCTTTTTCAGTAGATATCAATTCCTTCAAAGGATTTAATAGTGCCCTTCAACGCGAGCACTTCAACGAGAAGTATTTGGAGAGCGAAAAGTTTCCAAAGGCGTCTTTCAGTGGAAAAATCATAGAACACGTGGATTTTTCGAAAGATGGTTCTTACGAGGTTCGCGCCAAGGGAGACCTTGACATTCATGGCGTAAAGCAGATGCGCATTATCAAGGGAAAAATTACAATTCATAATGGAGCGGTGCAGGTGAATGCGCAGTTTACCGTGCCATTGGCCGATCACAACATTTCCATTCCTACGATTGTCAGTCAAAAGATAGCAACCGAAATCCAGGTACAATTTGACGCATCGATGACTCTTCAATAGCGGTTATATGAAAAAGGTACTTTCCATTGTGTTCATTCTCTATGGTGCCTTCACCGGGGTTGCAGCACAGGTTCCTTTTTTTCAAGAGTACTTTCTTCTACGCAAAAATGAGTCGATACAAATCAATGCCATCCTGCAGGAGAAGGAAGGCTTCATGTGGTATGCCACGTCAAAGGGGCTTTACAATTTCGATGGGGAAAACCAAAAACGGTTTACAACCAAAGAAGGATTGGAAAATGATGTAGTGACCGCGTTGGCGGAAGACTCGCTGGGCAGAATTTGGATTGGATATGACAATGGCAAGGTTGGATTTTTTCAGGCAGACAGTTTTCAAATATTTGATCCACCCGAAGGAAGCGCAACCAAGACTGTTTCTGATATCCTTTTTGATTCAAAAGGCAACCTATGGTTTTCAACTTTGAACGACGGACTCTATTACTTCACATCAAATCGCCTGTATCGCGTAGATGAAGCCGAAGGTATGCCAGACCTTTACATCTACGACCTGGCCGAGGATGCAGTTGGAAATATATGGGCTGGTACTGATGGCGGCGCAGCGGTCTGTACGTTGCAGGGAAATAAAATTTCGATCCAGGTAATCAACTACACTGATGGCCTACCCGATAACATAATCCGGAAAATTATTCCAGAGAGTGATCATTCCGTCCTCCTGGCAACAGAAGATGCCGGAATTCTTCGATATGACCTTTCTTCAAAAAAGCACGAGGACTTCCTTGATCATTCGTGGTCCTATGGACCTGTTAGCGACATCAAAATCAAAGACGACAAAATATGGATCGCTGTGCCACAGAAGGGCTTGTTAGTATATGATCGAAATATCAATCAGGAAATTTTGTATTCACAGGATCAAGTTCACGGCCTCCACGCAATTCGAATTTTAGAGAAAGATCAGGAAGGAAATATTTGGATTGGAACCAAGTCAGGTATACTACGGACACCAGGCGATGGTTTACAATTTATGGAAAGGCCTGAGCCGGGAGGCAGTGCCAATATTCTGGCAGTAACAGTCGATCACCAGGATAATATTTGGTTCTCGAGCAAAGATGGGTTGTTGAAACGACCACTGAATTCCAAAAGCGAAAACATAAAACCATTAGCTAACACCCCTTTCAACAGGTATACCGTCATTAGCCTTTACACTGATTCGAAGGGTTATATCTGGGCCGGCCTTTATGGCGAAGGTGTGCTACGCATCAACCCTGCAACGGGGAAGATCAGACACTTGAGCCAGGAACTAAGAAACGGGAATATCCTAAGCATAGCAGGGCATGAAAATACGGTATGGCTAGGCACATTGGGAGGTAGTTCAAGAATTACACTCTTAGACGACGAATCGCTGGACATCACCAATTTCAGCAGTAAAGACGGCCTGGCATCTGATTTTATTTATCAGGTTTTTCTGGAAAATAGCCAGCGGGTTTGGTTCGCGACGGACGGGGAAGGCATTGCAATGATGAACAGAGATGGGTTTCATCATTATGAAAAAGAGCTACCCAGTGCAGTTGTTTACGGTATGGCGCAGGACGGAAATGGTAGTCTATGGGTAAATGTGCAAGGAAACGGATTATATATTTTTGACGGAACAAAATTTCATGCGTGTGATTCAACCTTGATACTTCGGGACAAAAATATCCATGCCCTGGTTTCTGATAAGGCCGGAAATATTGTCGTCATGCACGACGCTGGTATGGACATCATTGACATCAGAAAACACAAAGTGGTTTACCTTGGTGAGGAAGTCGGTGTCCGGGATAAAATAACGAACCTCAATGCTGCCGGCTTGGATTCCCATGGGAATATCTATTTCGGCACGACTGGTGGAATCATTAAATATACCAGCGAACAAAACTATCTGCGCCACAAGCCTAAACCAAGCCTTCAAAATATTTCGGTGTTTGATGCGCAAATTAATTTTGCTGCGGCGAAGGCTTTGCGTTACGACGAAAATAATATTACGATAAACTATTTGGGCGTATGGTTTAAGAATCCAAATGGGTTGTTGTATTCCTACAAAATGGAAAACTATGACCGTGATTGGATTACAACAAAAAACCAGGCTGTTACATATTCCAGGCTTCCACCCGGTAACTACACGTTCAAATTAAAAGTTTCTGAATCCTCAGATTTTAGTGATGCGCAGGAAACGTCTATCGCATTTTCCATTCATCCTCCTATCTGGCAAACCATTCCGTTTTATATCTTCTCAGTCATCTTGTTGGCGGCAGGGGTTTATTTTATTATTAAAAGTAGTGAGCGGAAATTAAGGCGATACAATGAATTGCTGGAGGAAAAAGTGCAATTGCGCACTAAAGAGATACAGCAGCAAAGTGATGAAATCCAAACACAGAACGAGGAGATTTCAGCCCAGTCGGAAGAAATTCTCCGGATAAACGAGAACCTGGAGGAAATTGTGCAGGAAAGAACACGTGATCTTGAGAGAAAAAACAAAGCGTTGGAGGAATACGCCTTCATCAATGGACATAAACTTCGAAGCCCGGTTGCGACTATTTTGGGTTTGATCAATCTTTTTTCCAAAGCCAAACTCGACGCTGAGGGAATGGAAATTAATCGTCGCCTCCAAAATACGGCCGATGAACTGGATAGCGTTGTCAGTTCAATCACGAAAGCAATAGAGCGAAGCGAAAGAAAAATTCCAAAAATAAGGGGTGATTAATTTATTTGTGGGTTGCTCGTTAGGTCGCTCCTTTTTGTGAAGCTTTGAGCCTTGGTGACTTTGTGGCTATTTCCCCCACTTGCGAAAGGGTGCCATCCATCAATGAAACTTCTTTTATTATATTGGAAGCGAATCGCTAGCCTTTAGCTCATAATTTAGCGATGATTCATGATTCGCGACATTGATAACTACTTTCTTGAAAAAGAGGAACCCGTTAAAAGTTATTTGCTTACGCTGAGAGACTATATCCTTCAATATGATAGAGATATTACAGAGGTGTGGCAATACAGAATGCCATTCTATTGCTACAAGGGGAAAAGATTTTGTTATCTCTGGGTTCAAAAAAAATTTCAACAGCCTTACCTTGGAATTGTAGACGGCAAGAAAATAAATCACCCCGACCTTATATTGGAAAAAAGAGCTCGAATGAAAATAATGTTGTTTGATCCGGCGAAAGATATTCCCCTTAAAACCATTCATGCGATCCTTGGCGCTGCGTTGAAACTCTATAGGTAAGCGCTTGGGTAAAAAGTAAGAACGAAGGATTGCGAATTGATTAGTAAGTTTGGTGTTAAAACAAGATATGGTATTTGTTCTTGCCGATGATTTTTCCGGGGCTGCGGAGATTGGTGGAATCGGTCATCGTTATGGGTTACGAACAGAAATTCAACTGGGCCTCGACCTCAACACGACTGCAGATTTAGTGGTTTTGGATACTGGTACTCGTTCTTTAAACGAAGGCGAGGCAATTAAAAAGATACTTGATACGGGAATAGCACTAAAACAATGGAATAAGCCCTTTCATTTATTTAAAAAAATAGATTCTGTGATGCGTGGCCATTTGATTCCTGAGTTAAATGCGTTACAAGAATGCTTCGCCTTCAATAGGATTTTGTTGATGCCCGCCAATCCAGGTCGCGACAGGAAAATTATTGATGGGGAATACCTTATTA
Source organism: uncultured Bacteroidota bacterium (assembly GCA_963813425.1). Taxonomy (GTDB): domain Bacteria; phylum Bacteroidota; class Bacteroidia; order Cytophagales; family Cyclobacteriaceae; genus Chryseolinea. The sequence goes on along the minus strand of CAWEZB010000005.1, from coordinate 65,008 downwards.
ATGGGATTAGGTTGCACGAGACGGTATTTGCAAGGGATCCTGATTTCCCAGTCACTTCGTCTAAAATAGGTGCAAGAATCAATTCATATACAGCTACGTTAAAGCACGCTCATGTGGCGCCTTACGATAGTCTTCCATCCCGATCAATTGTTACCGGTGATATCGAATCAAAAATTGATTTAAAAAATTATGCAGCGGAGGCACAACAAAATGATCTCTGTTGCGGGGCCGCGGAATTTTTTGAATCGTTCCTGGAAAATTTGGGATTTTTGCCCCAGCAAATGAGTTCGTCTGGCCCGCAACTGAATAAATCAGAATTTACATTGATTATCAATGGAAGTACCGTCATAAATAAAAATGAAAAGGATGGCTTTGATCGCTTGGGTGTGCCTCAGCTTACATTAGCCGGCAATTTTAAAAGTGGTGAATTCCAATTGCCGGAAGATGAAGCAATCGGTTGGTTTCAAAAAGTCTTACGTGCGTTACATACCCGAAAAGTTGCCGTCGTTACGATTGACCATCCCGTTCAACATAATAAAATATTGTCGGAAAAATTTTTGAAGTATTTTGTTGAGTTGCTGACATACATTACGCAGAACATTGCGGAAAACAAGATTCATTTTTGCTTTACTGGCGGCGCGACGGCTTCTGCAATGATCAGGCAATATTCCGCCGGCAAATTGTTTGTAAGACGGGAAATTGCACCAGGTGTGGTTTCGTTGGTACGGAACGATGACGTCGATCAGCAGCCGTGCTTTACGGTAAAACCTGGAAGTTATGCCTGGCCGGCAACATTGATAGAAAGTTTTTCTATCTAGGAAAATATAACTATGGAAAAAAATCTGCCCATTTTAGGCATCAGCGCGGGAGATCCCGCCGGAATCGGTCCTGAGATTACAGCGAAGGCTCTGGCATTGAAAGAGATCTACGAAATCTGCAAACCGCTCGTTGTTTGTGATGCTATGATCATGGTTCAAATTATTTCACTATGCGGATTAAACCTAAAAGTGAATGTGGTCGCAGCTCCTGCGGATGGTGTTTACCGATTCGGAACCATTGACGTGTTGGATATGAAAAATGTTGACGAAAGTTTTCAGTTCAATGCCATTTCTGCCATGACTGGTAAAGCGTCTTTTGAGTATGTGGCGAAAGTGATTGACTTGGCGAAAGCCAGATTGATTGATGCGACGATTACGGGCCCCATTCATAAAGAAGCTATTCAAATGGCGGGATTTAATTTTGCAGGGCACACCGAAATTTATGCGGCGTTGACGAACACTAAAGACTATACGATGATGTTGGCCGACGGAAATTTCAGGGTTGTTCATGTGTCGACACACGTCGCCCTGTCTGAGGCAATCAAGCGGGTGAAAAGAGACCGTGTGTTGAAAGTGATTCAACTCGCGGACGCAGCTTTAAAGAGAATCGACATTGGCAACCCCAGGATCGCTGTAGCAGGCTTAAACCCCCACGCTGGAGAAAATGGATTGTTTGGAAGCGAAGAGATCGACGAAATTATTCCCGCTATTGAGGCGGCGAAAAAATTTGGTATTCATGCCGAAGGACCCTTTCCACCGGATACCATTTTTCCGAAAATGAAAGGTGGCCAATATGATGTAGTGGTTTGTATGTATCATGATCAGGGTCATATTCCCACTAAACTTTTGGGGTTCAATTACAATCATGAAAAAAATAAATGGGAGGGGCTGTCAGGTGTGAATATAACTTTGGGCCTTCCGATCATCAGGGTATCCGTTGATCACGGTGTTGCGTTTGACAAAGGAGGAAAAGGTGAAGCCAACGCTGACAGTATGATACAAGCGATCAAATACGGAGCAATATTATGCGAATAGCATTGAGGGAGCCCACCCAACTTCAACATCTGGAACTTCAACACCCAACACCCTGAGATGAAGATAAAAGCCACCATTGAAAAAATTCCCGGTGGGATGATGATCGTGCCGCTTTTTATTGGTGTTATCCTCAATACATTTTTTCCCGCTTTCTTAAATATTGGCGGTCTTACCACTTCGCTGGCAAAAGGCTCAGGCGCGCTAATTGGTGCTTTCCTGCTATGCATGGGTGCTGGAATCAATTTTAAGTCAACCACGATGGCTTTGAAAAAAGGTGTCGCAGTAACGTTGACGAAATTTTTGGTGGGCGCACTGCTGGGTATCGCAGTGGCAAAATTTTTTGGAGATGAAGGGATATTCGGGTTGTCTGCTTTGGCAATTATATCGGCAGTGACAAATTCTAACGGCGGCCTATTTGCAGCACTTGCCGGCGAGTTTGGTGATGAGACTGACGTCGGTGCAATTGCAATTCTTTCTATCAATGATGGTCCTTTCTTAACGATGGTCGCGCTCGGTACCGCGGGCCTTGCCAATCTTCCGTTACTGCCCTTGGTCGGTGTAATACTTCCGTTAGTGATAGGTGTCGTGTTGGGCAATCTGGATGAAGAGTTAAGAACGTTTTTGTTGAGGGGTGGCATGATATTGATTCCTTTTTTTGCCTTTGCATTGGGCGCCGGCTTAAATCTGACCACGATTATAGAAGCGGGATTTCCTGGAATCCTTTTGGGCATTATCACTACTTTTTTTGGGGGAATCTTCAACGTACTGGCTGATCGGTCAGTAGGAGGTACCGGAATATCAGGCGCGGCGGCTTCGAGTACCGCTGGCAACGCGGTAGCGACACCGGCGGCAATTGCACTGATCGATCCATCGCTGGCGCCTATCGTGAACGTTGCCACATCTCAGATCGCTGCCGCTGTTGTTACGACGATCATCTTTACGCCCATCCTGACTCAATTTGTTTCCAAAAGAGTGCAAAGAAAAAAGAAAGCTGTACCGATCAGCTAAATGCTTTTTGTAGGCAGTTCCTAGTAAATAGCAAGGGGACGGCCGGGCGACCCGGTAGCACCTTTCAGCCGCACGGGCGTAAATACGAACAGGAATTTGTAAACTTTTTCAGTGTGGAACGATGCAAAATCCATAAGCTCAAGGTTGAAGATGCCATTCTTTAAGATTAATTCCCCGTGAACTTTTGCATCGGGTCCATCGAGGTTTGCATCCGATCCAACCATGGAAGGTTTTCGCGCAATAATCCATTGAATGACCTCTGAGCCAATGTACGCTGGGCTCCCTGCTGTAGTCTTCGGGTCCGGCCAGATTCGCCACCAGCCCAGGTTGAAGAGCAATGCATCTCCCGGTTCTATGTCGGTTTCTTTTAAACCTTCTTTTGCCAATGTATTGCGGACATCCTCCATTGTAATTTCGTATCGTTCGGGCAAAGTGTCGACACCCTTATAGCCTGCGAGATCAATAAGGATTCCCTTTGTGATAATCGGCTTTACATTTTCCACACCAAGCTTAAGCAAACCATAAGGACTTCGCATTTCTTTCGTAGTCATACCGTTGTAAAAGACCTCAGTTGTCGTTCCATCAGCCATGGTCATTCGTTTGCCAACATGGCCCGGTCCATCAAATTGAGTTCCTACCTGTCCGATCTCTGCAGTGACATACTCATCATTAAAAACAAGCTGATCTTTACCCGTAGGTTCATAGGTGGGAAAGGCTGGGATGAACAGGTTATAGCTTCGTTTGCCGATCAAAGGCATGTCACGTTCATAGACATGACCAAGCTCGAATACTTTGCCGGACTTGACCAGCGAGAGCGCTTTGACAATTTTTTCAGGCGTGATCCAGTTTGATCCGCCTGCCTGATCGGCAGCTCCCCAAATTGGGTGCGGCCACCACGGCCCTTTTTCTGGAGTTTGGGCTTGAACAAGGAGGGAAAAGGTGGAACACAAAAGCAAAGTTCCAAGTAAGGTGCGTTTGATCATATGAGTAGATTTTTGAGTTCGGAGGATGAGGTCGATTTACTAAGTATCCAACAACGCTTACCGGTCGGTGACTAAATTTAATAATATTCGACCAGGATCCATTTGAAATTTATGAGGCAGCGACCGTTAATAGAGCATTATGTCCATTGCTGTACTTCCATTCATGACGGGATAAATTTCAGAAAGCTAAAATTGCACACGACACATTTTGATTCTAATATTAATCCCCCAAACCATAAACCCTAACTCATTATGAGTACAAACCTCCTGTTGAATGCAATCCTAAATCGTGCAAGTTTAGTTTTGTTCATCGTTGTTCTGCAAGCGACTATCGCTTTCAGTCAGTCTTTGGAACCCGTTGGCATATTCGAACACCATCAAGATGTTGGAGATCCAAAATTGAAAGGGTCTGTCGTTTATGACAAAGAAAATCAAACCTATACCGTTTCAGGCGCAGGGAAAAACATGTGGGCCACGGAGGATCAATTTCACTTTCTGTGGAAAAAGATCAAAGGCGATTTTATCATCAGAGCTTCCATTAAGTTTATTGGAAAAGGGACTGCTGACCACCGGAAAATAGGAATCATCGCGCGTGATAAGTTAACAACAGGTTCGAGATACGCCGACGCTTGTGTACATGGTGATGTTTTGACGTCCTTGCAGTACAGGCCGACAGATGGAGATTCCACCGATCAGGTTGTATTGTCCACCTATCATCCAACAGAAATCGAACTTGAGCGTGTAGGCAATACGTTCACTTTTTCGGCGGCAGTATTTGGCGAACCATATAAGTCGGTGAGCCAGGAACTTACTCTTAATGAGGAAGTCTATGCAGGACTTTTTATCTGTTCTCATGTTGAAGACGTGATGGAAAAAGCTGTTTTCAGCAATGTGCAAATCATCATTCCGGCGGCGAAAAATTTTGTTCCCTACCGTGATTACCTCGGAAGTCACCTGGAAATTATGGATGTAACAACTGGCCACCGAAAAATTTTGCACAGCGCCCCCAACTCTTTACAGGCCCCCAACTGGACCCCTGATAACAAGTTTTTGATCTTCAATTCGCTGACGCCTGGGGAGAATCTATTGTATAAGTATGATTTGACAAGCGGAGCGATCACGAAGCTGAATACCGGTTTTGCCAATCAAAATAATAATGATCATGTGTTATCGTATGATGGAAAAATGTTAGCCATCAGCAACCATGTGGGAGAGAAAAGGACGTCTACCATTTTCACGCTTCCGGTTGGAGGGTCTGATAATCCAACTAAAATCACGTCGGAAGAGAATGGTCACTCTTACTTGCATAGCTGGTCGCCGGATAATAAGAAACTGGTTTTCACCGGTCAGCGAAACAAAGAATGGAATATTGTATCCATCGACATTGCGACAAAGAAGGAGACCAATCTAACAGAAGATGCAACACTCGATGATGGCCCCGAGTACAGCCCGGATGGCAAGTACATTTATTTTAACTCTGTTCGAACCGGCACAATGCAGTTGTGGCGAATGAAACCCGATGGCACCGAGGAAGAGCAAGTGACTTTTGACGAATACAATAATTGGTTTCCCCATTTTTCCCCTGATGGTAAGTGGATATTGTATGTTGCATTTCCGAAAGACATCGACCCAACAAGTCATCCCTTCTACAAGAAAATCTATTTGAGGTTGATGCCGACTGCAGGAGGGATTCCTAAAACTATTGCCTACATCTATGGAGGACAAGGAACCATTAACGTTCCGAGTTGGTCGCCTGATAGCAAGAAGATAGCTTTTGTAAGCAATTCGAAGCTTGATATTCCTAAAAAGTGATTTTCAATAAAATGTTCCGGCACGCCTGATCCAAACTTTGTGGTCTCCGGCACGGAATCCATTTACATACGAATAGAATGACAATATCAGGTAAGAATTGTAGTTCAATAATTTTTCTTTCGCTCCTGGTGGGCTTGGCCGGCTGCGAAAAGAAGCAAATAGCCATCGATCAGGTAGCATCGTTGTATTCAAATACTCAAGTTGTGTCGAATATTGAATATAGCAACGTCGACTCTATACGCCTTGATCTGGATGCCTACATACCTTGTACAAAGCTCGGCGAGCCGCCCTGGACAAAGTATTCCGACGAGAAAAAGCCCACGCTATTGTTTCTTCATGGTGGTGGATGGAGAACGGGCGACAAGGTTTCACGTTCGCTTTTCCTGATGCCTTATATCAACAGAGGCTGGTGCGTTGTGACTGCAAACTACAGGCACGTAGATCAAACCAGCCTGGTGGGAATTATCCGCGATTGCCGCTCTGCGCTAAACTGGATCTATCAAAATGCAGAGAAGTATAAATTTGACTCTACGAAAATCGTTGTGTCCGGAGAGTCGGCGGGAGGCCATCTCGCATTGATGACGGGTCTGGCGAGCGATGAGTCTTTATTCTCACAGGGAGATATTAAGGCAGGCAGGAAATTAAAGGCCGCCGCAGTAATAAATTGGTTTGGTGTAGTCGATTTGATAAAGGCTTCTCAACAATGGGAGCCTGAATATCTTGGCCAGATTGTTCCTAACGCGGAGATGCGCGATAGCATCCTGAAAGTTTCGTCGCCCATCAAGTATGTGACAAAATCGACAGTGCCGGTGATGTCGATCCACGGCGATCAGGATGCAGCCTCGCCCCATGAGCAGAGCGTCTTACTACATCAGAAATTGGAGACGGTGGGGGCAAAAAATTATTTCCTGACCATACCCGGTAAAAAGCACGGAAATTTTGACGCCGGGGAAATGACCATGATCCATGAAGAGATCTGGAGATTTTTAAAAGAGATCGGCATCTGAAATATCAAATCACTTGACCCAGGCTCCAACTGCTATTTGTAGTAGGCATCTATGGGTTCAATCCTGCCGTCAGGTTGGTACTTTAGCTCCGTCACCTTTACTGTTCTCAAATGCGTTCTGTCTTCTGACAAGACACTATCGTGATAGAACAAATACCATTTCCCTTTAATCTCAACGATAGAATGGTGATTTGTCCAACCCACCACGGGATTTAAGATTACTCCCTGATAGGTAAAGGGCCCTGTGGGACTTGTGCCTGTAGCATAGGCAATAAAATGAGTATCACCTGTTGAGTAGGAGAAGTAATATTTGCCATTGTACTTGTGCATCCAGGAAGCCTCAAAAAATCTTCTATCGTGGTCTCCGCCCAACAATGGCTTGCCTTCCGGATCAAGAATTTTTATCTCCTTTACCGGTCCCGAAAAGCTCAGCATGTCCTTGCTCATTAAGGCTACTCTTGGACCAATTGCAGCAAGACTGTCTTTTTTCAAATCTGTTTTAGAACCAGTAGAATCATACTTTCCTTGACTCCAACGCTGGAGTTGTCCCCCCCATATTCCGCCAAAATACATATAGGATTTTCCGTCGGCGTCCGTAAACACTGCGGGATCAATGCTATAACTTCCTTTAATGAAGTTTGGCTCAGCTTTAAATGGGCCCTCGGGAGCGGTGCCGGTTGCGACGCCAATATGGAATACATCTTTTTTATCCTTCACCGGGAAATACAAATAATACTTACCGTTTTTGAAGGCGGCGTCTGGTGCCCACATTTGTCTCCCGGCCCATGGCACGTCCTTAATATCCAGGGCCACACCATGGTCAGTAACTTTTCCACCGACACTATCCATTGATAAGATGTGATAATCCTTCATATCAAAATGTCCGCCCTCATCATCTTGAGGCGTATTTGACTCAATGTCGTGTGAAGGGTAAATGTAAATCCTTCCGTTGAATACATGCGCTGAAGGATCCGCGGTATAAATATGGGTCACCAACGGTTCTGATATAGGCTTTGGAAGTTGTTTTTTAGGTACGGAATCTTGCGCCAAAGAATCTGTTTCGGATACTGCAGCTTCATTTTTTTTGCCCTGGCATGAACTAAACAGTAGTCCGATGACCAGTAGTAAGCTACCTGATAACTTAAAATACGAATGGCTATTCATTGGGAATGTATTGGGTTTGGATGAAATCATTAAGGGTTTTTTCCAAGATAATTATTTTAATGAATTCGTCTGTTTCATTGCATGATAGTTTCTAGTTTCTAGTTTACTAGTTTCTAGTTTGAAGTTTCTAGTTTCCGCCATTCCAGACGCGCGGAAAGTCACTCGCACAACTAGAAACCAGAAACTCGAAACTTTACAACTTTTCTACACCCAAGCCGGGCTTATCGGAGCAGGACATATATCCATCCTTTAAGATGAATCCACCCTTTACTACATCACGGGCTAGGTCGAGACTGCCATCAAGATCGATGTACTTGGTGTTAGAGCAAGCAAACGCCGCATGTAGGGCGGCCGTAATGCTAACGATACTTTCGTCATTACATCCCCAGAACAAATCAATGCCTTCGTGCAAGGCGATGTCAGCGATTTTTAGTGCCTGACTTACGCCTCCGCATTTCATGAGCTTAATATTAAAAATTGCGGCTGCTTTCGGAGGTTTAATGAGCTCGATCGCGTCTGCTGGCGTGATCAACGATTCGTCGGCGGCTATCACCTGTCGTACTTCTTTCGGTAAACTTTTCATTTCCGAAATTTCTTTTGCAGGAAGCGGTTGTTCAATAAGTTCGACGTCGACATCGTAAGTCCGGCCGTAAAACTGAATGGTTTGCTCAGTGGTATAGCCTTGGTTTGCATCACATCGGATCACAATACCGTTACCAAATTTCTCACGCAGTTTTAGTACGCGTTCAACATCCTCATCGAGGTCTTTGCCAAGTTTTACTTTTATAACCTTGAAACCGCGTTTGATATAGTCTTCAGCTTCCGTTAAGGTTTCTTCGACATTCTTAATTCCAATGGTATTAGAAGTTGGAAGCTTTTTAATTTTTTGTCCAAGAAATTTCACCAGCGGAATATCCAGAAATTTTGTGAACACGTCGTGCAACGCAATGTCCAACGCAGCCCGTGCGGAGGGATTGTCTGGAAATTTTTGCCAGACCTCGAAATGTCAGCTGATTGAATTCCCGAATGTCACGTCCAATTAAGAATTGAAGGTTTTTTTGTTTCAAAGCGTCGAGGCACTGATCCAGGGTCTCGCCCACGACATATTCGCTGGGATTTCCTGCACCAATGCCGGTTAGACCATTTTCCAATATTATTTCTACAAAGGCATTTTTCACTTCATCGATCGTTTTGAAAGCGATGGTATATGGCTTTGTATTTCCTAAGTCAACGCTCCAAACCTTTATATCTTTAATTTTCATTTTTAATGAGTCGTTGCAAATATTTAAACTCTGGCCAAGCTGTTCTTAATCATTTTTTCAAAGACAGGCGTAAGGCTATCTACACCATCTTCAAGCGGAAGTACAACAGGAATCCCCAGTTCCTTTTCATATTGTTGAACGGCTGCACGGGCTTCCTGTGATGTCATCTTTGCGGAATTGATAGTAACGGCTGCAGTAGGCGCTCCAAAAATTTTGATCAACGCGATTTCATCTTTCAATGCTGGCAAATAAGCAGGATAATATTCCATGTCCTTGTATTGTTTACGGGCAGGATTATGTTGTAGCACGACGGCATCCGCAGCGGCAGACACAATCCATTCCGATCCTGCTGGTCCGCTAGGATTTCGAAGGCCGACTGTCCTTCAATAAAAATTATGTCGGGTTTTGCTTCATGGTAGCAGCGTCACCACTGCATGCTCCATTTCTCCGGAGATAAAATCATTTAGTGTTGAGTCAAAAACAAATCCATACTTCGCGCCTTGCATCCATCCGGTTTGCCCGGTATAAATCATCTCAGCTTTGTAACCGGCCTTTCGCATGGCTTCAACCAAAAATCGTGTAGTAGTGCGTTTGCCCAAGGCACAATCGGTACCTAAGACGGCGACTTTCGGACATTTTACTTCTTTGATCTTGCCAGACCAGAAATGAAGGTCCTTTACTTTTTTAGGTTTCCGGACATCGATGATCTCTAATCCTTTTTGGTGCGCGAGCGACGCGAGTTCAGGAATATCGGAGACATATTCATGCAAGCCGTTTACAATGCCCAATCCATTTTCCAATGCTTCCTTTAACAGATTGGTTTAGGGATTCGGGAATCACACCACCTTTTGTTGCAACGCCAACGATACAATACTTTGCCTTTTTTCCTGAGGTTTTAATAAAATCAGCGATGGTTGCGTAGATTGGAATATTGCGTGTCTTCCCATCTAACACTTCCCCGGCATCCTTTCCAGGGCTTTTTTCATCAATTAAACCTAAAATGGTGAACCGGTCAGTTCCCCGAATTAGTCCGTGTGCCGTTTTGGCGCTGTATGTATCCAGGTATCCTCCGGTAATAACAATTGCCGTACTTTTCTCCATGCTGATTTTTGAAGGCCGAAAAATACGTGTAATAAAATGAGTTTTCAAAAAGGAAAATGTCGGGAAATGGCGACACCAACTGATATTAAGTAAAATAAAGACTGGTAACGTTTGATGGCTCGAATTTTGGTAAATTTGATTAAATCCATATCAGCTATGAAAACATTCATTTTTGTGATGGTGCTAGGCTTCTCCACAGTGATTGCCCAGGCACAATCCATCGTTGGACGCTGGCAATTGGTTAAGCAAAGCAACTGTGTTGAAAGCGAGCTCGGTGAAGAGGAAGCGGGTGTCAAGGAAATGACAGAGGACATGAAAGGATTATCGGGTGCCGAACCACAGATTCTAGAGTTCAAAGAGAACAACACGGGCGAAGAGAGTACGAAAATCATCAATAAGAAAAAATCCTATAACTCCAAATCCTTTATGTATCGTTATAATGAAGGAACTCTTTATTTTTTAGATAAAAAATCCAAAACCATCATTGACGGTTATACCGTTGAGAAAATGGATGGAGATTCGCTGATTATTTCCAATGCAACGCGGGTTTGCGAAACCAAAATATTTGTGCGAATCAAATAAAGTAGAGTACAGGACGCACGACTGGCGTTCTATTCGTACCTCGTACCTCGTATTTCGTACCTTCCCTACCTTTACACGATGGTAGAAACCGGGTCAAAGCGAGATATTCGAAAACTTAAGCAGGATGAGCTGACAGAATTTTTTCTGCAGCACGGAGAAAAACCCTTTCGGGCGAAGCAGGTATACGAATGGTTATGGAATAAATCCGCGAAGAGTTTTGATCAGATGACTAATCTCTCAGTAAATCTGCGTGATATGCTGAAGGAACACTTCGTCATCAATCATATCAAGGTCGATCATATGCAGCGCAGTGCTGATGGCACTATCAAAAATGCAGTAACATTGTTTGACGGAATGGTCGTGGAGTCGGTTTTGATTCCGACTGAAAAAAGAATTACGGCTTGTGTCTCTTCCCAGGTGGGCTGCAGCCTCGGCGTGCAAGTTTTGCGCTACGGCACGCCTCAAACGACAACGAAACCTCACCCCCGATGAAATCTATGATCAGGTCGTAGCAATCAAGGAACAAGCTGAACTATTTTTTGGCCGGCCGCTTACCAATATTGTTTTTATGGGAATGGGTGAACCATTGCTCAATTATGCCAACGTCATTTCCGCAATTGAAAAAATTACGTCGCAAAAAGGACTTAACATGGCATCAAAGCGCATCACACTTTCTACGGTGGGCATTGCCAAGATGATTGTGAAAATGGCTGACGACGGTGTAAAGTTTAATCTGGCGGTTTCACTACATGCTGCCCTGGACAAGACGCGATCTTCGATCATGCCGATCAATGATACAAATCCCTTGGAAGAGCTAGGGGAAGCGTTACGCTACTGGTATAATAAAACCAAGCGAAAAGTTACCTATGAATATGTTGTTTGGAAAGGCATCAACGATACATGAAGAGCACGCGAAGGCCTTGCTTAAATTTTGCAAAATCATTCCTTCCAAAGTAAACCTGATTGAATACAACCCAATTGATGATGGCGAATTTCAGCAAGCATCGGATGCAACATTGAATATGTATATGGACTTGCTGGAACGCCATGGAATCACAACCCGCATCCGCAAAAGCCGCGGAAAAGATATCGATGCTGCATGTGGGCAGCTGGCGAATAAAACTTAATCGTCGGTTTATGCATCTAAAGCAAAAGCGGTGTGGCGAATGGTTTTGAGCTATCGTATCCAAAAAGTCTATCTCACGATACTAGTTCTGACGTTATCATTTTCGGGCGTTGCTCAAAAAATAACGCACGGAATTGTAGTTGATTCGGCCACGCTCTCTATCCTTCAAGGAGTCCATGTAAAAATCAAAAATTCAGATCGCGGAACAGCTACCAACCCGAAAGGTGAATTTTTTATAACGGCTAAGCCGACCGACACGCTGCTTCTATCCAGAGTTGGATACATAGACCTGGAGGTCCCGTTGTTATTTGAGGAAGAGGATATCCTGATCAGACTGAAGGAAAGGGTTCGCATGTTAAAAGAGATAACCATTACCAGTACGCGTTTAGGCCCCAGCGAAGTAGTTCGGACCACTCGTTCAATGCCGAGGAAAATGTCCACAGCCGATGCGTTCTCATCGCCATGGGATTATTTTACAAAAGGGGAGAAGGACAAACGTAAAGCGACGAAGCTGATCAATGAAAATAATCGCATTAGAACCTACGTGGAGGTAATTAACGATCAACTTTTGAGGGAGGACATTATGCAGGAACTGGAGCTTTCCGAAACGGACTATTATGCGACTTTGGCTGAATTCAACAAACAAAGTCAAAGTGTACTTTATTCAACGGATAGGAACGAGATCATAAGTTCATTAAAGTCTTTTTTTAAACAACGATATCGTTAGGCGCCGAAAAAAGTTATCCGTTATCCGTTAACCGTAGTACGGATAACGAATAACGGAAAACGGATAACGGACGCTCAAATACTCTTGCTCGCAACGCATGAATGCTCAAGCAAGATATCACCAGCAGTATCAATGGTGTAATTAAAATTAAGTGTGTTGCCGTTCAATGTTCCGTTCCCGGCAACCACAATGGTCATAGACTTGCCTTTGAATGTCTGGGATGGAACCGTGAAAGAATTTCCTTTTATCGAAGCTTTGACGGGTACATACATGATGTCTCCGAAATTGCTTATTTCTATGCCGCCATCTTTAGATTGGGTAATGTTAATCGAGTAATTTTCGACATCGCCGTCTTCGTCTGTATCAACCACTGTATAGCTGCCAACAACTTTAGCAATATCTGGGTTTGGACCGTCGTCATCGTCGCTGCAGCTGGTCAAAGTGACGATGGCAAACATCAGGATAGTAATATAGTTTCTAAAAAGGTTGTGTGCTGAAATGGAGCTTACTACGTTTTTTAAATGGAATGTGATGGTGTTCATGGTATTAATATTTTTTTTGTTTTGAGTGATATGAAATTTTTAAGAAGAAAATTGTTACCCGCTAATGCCTTGGCACATCCGATCTTCACGATTAGCGGATAACAACTAACCTCTCCCAGTTATTGTTTTTTGCTGGCTGTGCAAGTTCCTGTATAGTTGATATAGCCGGTTGTAGTGTAGGTAAAGTTTAAAACGTTACCCGACAACGTGCCTGAGCCAGAAACCTGAATTGAATTTCCACTGCTTGGGTTGGTAAATGTCTGAGACTTGATGGTAATTTTATTTCCATCTACTGACGCTTTCACAGGGGTATTGAAAATGTCTGCGAAATTTGAAATGTGCAGATATCCATCAGAACCGTTTGAGATAGACACATCATATTCATAAGTATAGCCGTTGGAACCGCTGATATCTTCTACCGCGTAGGTACCAATGAACTGAGTGCGTGTGTCAGGTTTTGCGTCATCGTCATCGGAACAGCTGGCGAGCGTGAATAAGACGCTAGCTATGAATACATACTTAATCAGTTCAATAAATCTGATTTTCATTACAAGGGATTCGGTTTGCGTTTTCATTTGTTTTGTTTGTATTAGAGGTTAATTTTTGAATCTGTGACTTAGCACGCAAACCCGTCGTCAAGGATGCAAAACCTTATATAACAAATGAGACAAGGATTAACACAGATGGGACAAAGTGCCAAAACAGGCTAGAAACGAAGAAAATTAGTTTGAAGTTTGAGGCTTGAAGTTCGAAGTTTTGCAAGATTCGTTGAATCTTTTTCACCCACGGAACCAACGAGCGTACAAAGGTTACATAGAGAATGACCTTTCTTTGCGAAAGCGCTACCGGCTGTCAGGCTCCGTTGGAGGCCGAGGAGGCCTTTTGAAAAAATTTTCGAAAAAAGGGAGATAATTGAAACCTGCCTGATGGCGTAATCGAGCTTCCCGAAAGTTCAAAACTTTCGGGAAGTTTCTTAGAACAATACCTGAACGACGCCGTAAATCCCAACAGCAAGAATAGAGGTCAGGCTAATCCAAAAGGCTACGTTATAAAAGACGCTGGATGGAAGCTGTTGAGTTCGACCATATTTAAAATGATAGGCACCGAATACAACAATAAATAACATGAGTGATCCGACGACTCCTCCGAACAAAACCATCACTACCGGCAGCGCGATGTAGAGATATAAAAGAGCCCAGACGAAGGGAATGGTCCAGGATATCAACGCGATTAATTTTTTTCGTTGTCGTACATTATAGAAGTCGATCCAGCCAAGCTGGGCGAAAATGTCCGGAAATAGTCGTGTCCAAAAAGCAAGCGTTGCATAAACGCTGGAGAATAAGACAAAGAAAGCTCCGACGAGATAAACATTTCTTACCCCTTCGCCCAGGGATTGTGTATAGATTAGCGCGAGCGCATCGATTACCTGGTTTCCTTGCGGGATGTCGCCTCGATTGTAAAGGATCGCTGACCCCAATAAATAAAATGTTATCGTCACCGTTGTGTAAATGATCATAGCGACGATAGCATCTACGTACATCGTGTTAATCCAACCGTGAGCACGTGTTTTCCATGCGTTGGAATTATCGCGCGGACCCACGTAAGCTGCATATCCTTTCTCAAGGCACCAGTAGTTGTAGGCAATAATTTCATCGCTGGCTACGCCTGTAATTCCAAATGCTCCAATGGCTACTGCCACGACCTCATTCGAGAGATTAAACCGAAGGCCATAAAGAACATCTGAAAAAGAAAAGGCGAATGACGTGTATTGAACGAAATACAGAGAGGTGAAAGTAAGCACGGTAAACAGGCCAATCATCAACAATGATCCTTTTTCCACGATGCTATAATTTCCTCTGAAGATCAACGAAGCGACTACAACGGCTACGATAAAGGCCCACACGGCAATTGAAAAGCCGGGAAACAATTTATTAAGAATGATCACCGTTCCGCCCAACATTCCACCCAATTGAACGGTCTTAAGCAAGACCATAAAAAAAATAATCCATACGCTCCACCTTCCTTTACCAAATCGAAAACCGGGAAGTTGGTTAAAAGCCTGCATCACGGTTTCCCCGGTTAGGATGGTATGCTTTCCAAATTCCAGTTGGACAGCAACTTTCATGAAACAACTCACAAGAATGATCCATAATGCTGCAAACCCGGCTTTCGCACCCAGGACGGTAGTGGCAATAAGTTCTCCTGAACCCACGATGGACGCGGAAAGAATAAATCCAGGGCCTAAAAACTTAAGCTTTCCAACAAAGGTAGTGGGGGGTTCTAGAATGGTATCATCAGAGATAACGTAAGGATCTTTTTTCAAATTAGGTTGGGAGGTTTACGGAATGTAAGGTAATTAAAAAGTACGAGGTACTTCGAGGTACGAGGTACGAATTACGACGTACGAGGCGATTTTAGTCATGGCGATTTTATAAAAGGCCTTCCTGTCCTATCGGTACCTCGTACCTCGTAATTCGTACCTATTTTTTACTGGCGTTAAACAATTTTTCCTTTTCTTCCTTCGTAAGGCTCTCATAGCCGCCATCTGAAATTTTGTCAAGTATCGCATCGATTTCGTCTTGTGAGATGGAAGATTTTGCTTTGGGCTTCTGAGCTTCAGAATACTGCTTCCGGTAAGTGACTTTTACCTTTGGCTTTGCTGTGAATAGTCCCTTAAACCAGTCCAATGTTGCGGTCACCCAACTTCCCCAGTTAACGCCCGCCTGTAGTTGCTTTATGTAGATAAAACCCATCAGCGCTCCGCCAAGGTGAGCGACGTTGCCGCCAGCATTTTCGCCCACCGATCCGAGAAAAGAAACAACGATGTAAAATCCTGCGATGTATTTGATTCTCACCGGTCCGAGAAATAAAAGAAAGAAAGTGTAATCGGGTATCAGCGTTGCAGTAGCCACGACGATGGCATAGATCGCTGCTGAAGCACCAACCATACCGTTGAAGGATCCGATGCGTTCGATATAAAACGGAATTGTATTGTACACCAGGAGATAGGCAAGGCCTCCCGCAAGGGCACCAAGAAAATACAGGGCGACGAGTTTGTCACTGCCCAGGTATTCCACGAAGAGTTTTCCAAACCAATAAAAAACCAGCATGTTGAAAAGAATATGGAACACGCCTGACAAGTCATGGACAAAAGCATAAGTGATAAGGGTCCATGGCTTCTGGAGAAATTCCCCGATAGGAGCAGGAATAGCCAACTGATCGTGAATGACATTAAAAATATCGGGAACTTGAAACGCACGCGAAAACACCAACACCACCGCAAGCGTCAAGAAAACAACGATATTAATAATGATCAGCTGAACGTGTGCATTATTATAGCGTTGAAACGCGTTTTTAAATTCCTCAAACATAGTTTCTAAAAATAAGTGCCACTCTTATGGCGCCAAATACGTAACAAGATAAAAGCGAAAATGATACCACCTAAGTGAGCAAAATGTGCAACACCTGATCCACTCAATAAATAGGTTATCGCCCCTAAGACCCAAACCAGATATTTTGCCTTTATAGAAACTGGTGGTATCAATAATCTCATCTCCATATTTGGAAACATCATACCATATCCCATCAGGATGCCATAAACTGCGCCAGACGCCCCCAACATCGAACCATAGGCGTTCTGAAAGAAAAACAGGTGCATAACCAAATGAAAAACCCCGGCTCCAATTCCGGTAACCAAATAAAAGATCAAAAATTTCTTTTGGCCCCAGAAATTTTCAAGCACCGGTGCAGTGGAGGCCAATACCAGCATATTGAAAAAAATATGGAAGAAACTCTCCGGGGAATGTGCAAACATGTAGGTGAAAAGCTGATACGGCCTGAAGTTTTCAGTTTGGGGATTCCAAAGTGACAACAATGACGTAACGCCTGGTATAAGGTTTTGTGCGATGTATACAATAACATTGATGATTATGATATTTCTGACAACCGGTGTGAGTCTTAGCATGATTTTCTTGTATAGTCTATCGAAAGTAAGTTTCTATTTTATTCAACCCAAAAATAAAGAATGTTGGCCTGCCATCAGGAGCATAGTTGGGTGTGGAGCAGCCAAACAAACTATCAATTACCGATTGCATCTCTTGACGTTCTAAAGGTTGCCCACTTTTGAGCGAAGCCCGTTTTGCAAGGGACCGCGCCAGATTTTCGCGAATGGGAACCGCTAACTCGGACTGATTCATCTTAAATTGTTCGATTAATCCTTCGAATAATTCTTTTTCCCTTCCAGTGGATAAATTCCCCGGTATTCCATTTACAATAAACGTATTTTTGCCAAATACCTCTATCTTAAAACCCAATGCTTCGATTTCCTGCTGCATTTCCGAGACCAATGTAAAATCTGCGGCGCTGAATGTGATAGCTTGTGGAAACAAACTTTGCTGACTTGCCCCCGATTGATTTTTAAACTGGTTTAAAAATTTTTCAAACAGAATCCTTTCGTGGGCTGCCTGTTGGTCGATAATCATCATTCCCGACCGAACCTGTCTAACAATATAACGGTTGTGAAGTTGACATAAAATTTTTTCTTCAACATTGCCTGGCTGTTCAGGTTGATTTAACGCACTTTCAAAACGCAGCGTCTGAACCGGCGTGGGTGTGGCAGCGTGAAAAAAATTTCTCTGCTCATCGCCTTCGAAAAGTTTTTCCCAGTTCTCCCGGTTTGATTGTTGCAGACTTGTGCTGAAACGTTCCTCAAAATAAACTTCTTTGGATTGGCTCGTTGCCTGACTCAGCTTGGCAATAATATTTACGTCGGCATCAAAGTCTATCGCAGGCGTTAAGTTGTGCGTCCCGATCGATTGACGGACAGCAGAAAGAACTACCGCATAGACGGCACGTTCGTCATCAAATTTTATCTCCGTTTTTGTCGGATGCACATTCACGTCGATATGTTTTGGATCAACTTCGATGAAGAGCACATAAAATGGAAACGTGTTTTCAGGAAGCAGATCTTCAAAGGCAGTCATCACCGCATGATTGAGATAATTGCTTCGAATAAACCGTTTGTTAACGAATAAGAATTGTTCGCCTCTTTTCTTTTTGGCAAACTGAGGTTTCCCTACATATCCTGTTATTTTTACCAGAAGGGTTTCCTCCTGGCAAGCAGCCAATTGTTCCTGGTAGACTTTCCCGAAAAGGTTGACAATGCGTTGGCTTAACTTTCCCCCTGGAAGATCGTATTCCAGGGAATCGGTTTCGATCAACTGGAAGGCGATATCCGGGTGAGATAAAGCGAGTCGCTGAAATTCTTCCAGAATATGTTGGTATTCGCTGGCGTTGGATTTCAAAAAATTTCGCCGTGCAGGAATGTTATAAAAAAGATTTTTAACACTAATGCTGGTACCCTTTTCACAGGCAACTGCTTCCTGCCTTTTCACATCTGACGCTTCAACCACAAGCAATGTTCCCAGCTCCTCATCATGAGGGCGCGTCTTTAACTCCAGTTGAGATACGGCAGCCATAGAGGCAAGCGCTTCACCACGAAATCCCATTGTGTGTAACGTAAAAAGATCTTCAGCTTTCCTTATTTTGGAAGTGGCATGTCGCTCAAGACTCATGCGGGCATCTGTTTCTGACATCCCTTTTCCATTATCAATAACCTGAAGCAGGGTCTTTCCGGAATCTTTGACTATTAATTTGATATGCGTAGCTTCCGCATCGATAGCGTTTTCAATTAATTCTTTTACTGCTGAGGCGGGACGTTGCACCACTTCACCAGCAGCAATCTGGTTGGCAATTGAATCGGGTAAAAGTTGAATAATATCAGGCATGAACAATAGCGAAAAATCTGGATGTAAAAGTGCAGATTACCGCCTGAACTTCCTGAATTTTAAATAGAAATAAAAGGGAACAATGATAAGGGCAATGCCATACAGGGCTATCTTTCCATATTCAATAAACGCAATAAGTCCGACTGCAAGTACCAGTAGAATGATCAGCCGCAACATGTTCGCTGACGGATCTTTTTGAACAGTAGCCGTTTTTTTTGCTGATCGAAATGATCCAGCGATGCGAGAGCGATAGCCGTGCAAAGCCTGTCATCATCCGCTTTCTTGTCCGACTTCTATACTAAGCTCACGTCGAATTCGTTCTTCTCGTTCCTTGCGTTCCTCCTCGAGCGGATCATAATGCCTGGGAGTATACGCCAAACCGTTTATAATTGGGGGTCTTTGTAAATAACGATGGTATCTTCATATGTGTATAAATTTACAAGGTATGATTTACGAAGTACGATAGGCTACGTCGCTTATTTACAATGTTCTTATATCGTCCGTCCGTTTGTAAACAAAATCATCCTTACCGATTAACTAATTTTATAACTTGAAGGCCGCATAAAGTTGCGTGTATAATTGTCCATTTCAAAACTGAACGTGGGGATGTTGAAAAAAGTTTTTCTTTATTTTTTAATCATTTGTGGCGTTTCGGCACCGTCAGCGGCACAACCCAATAAGAACAATTGGGTCGATAGCGTCTTTAACTCGCTGAATTTCGACGAAAAAATAGGCCAGTTATTCATGGTGCCCATTCCATCGAATACGAGCGAGGCCACGATCCATAAAATCGAGAATCAAATTAAAAGTAAAGAAATCGGGGGCATAATCTTCGATTCCCTTGGACCATTAGCGCAGGTTAGCTTTACAAACCGGTTTCAGGCCGCTTCTGAAATTCCGTTGCTTATTGCGCAGCATACGCCGCTGGGCTTAGGACAGTTTCGCGACAGCACCATACACGTTCCCGATGCCTATATTATTGGCGCAGCCAGAGATGACTCAATGGCATATCTCGCTGGACGTGGTATCGCCCGAAAAATGAAATTGGTCGGAGCCCATATGAACGTATCTTCATTTGCAACGGTTGCCAGCAATTTTCAAGATCCAGTTAGTCACTACGCCTTTGGGGAAAATCAAAATCGTGTTGCGTCGCGTTCGGTTGCTTTTATGAGAGGCCTTCAAGATTATGGTGTGGCTGCTATTGTAAAAAACTTTACCATAAACGGCGCGACGGTGTTGAACGTCGTGGATGACATTCCCATCATTGACGCCAGCGTGGATAGCGCAAAATCGTTTCCCTTTTTCAAACTTTTTGAAAACAAGGTTTCAGGGTTCATGACTGCCTCCGCTAATTTCCCGCTTTTTTATCAGGACAAGGAGCTAGTGCGAAAAAACAACTACAATGCGACAACCATATCCTTGTTATTCACCGCTGACTGGATAAAAAAGAAATTGAATTATGAAGGACTATCCATGGTCGACCTGCATCATGGACAAGAAATTGATGAAAAGAATAAGGGCAATGACGAGGTGCTTGCTTTTCAGATGGGGAACGATATCATTATTTCCGCGGAAGATGTCGGTCCAGCCATTCGGAAAATAAAACGCTTGCTTAAGAAGGACGAAAGTTTTGGAGCGCTATTGACCACCTCAGTCAGAAAAATTCTTGCTGCAAAATTTGACGCGGGGCTTTGGCGAAAGTCCTTTGTGGACACCGATAACCTGATGGCAAAACTGAACTCTCCCGCTGCGGAAATATTAAATAAGAGACTATTCGAAAAAGCGATAACCATTGTACAGGACAAGCAAAATGTTATTCCCATCGCCACGTTAGAAAATAAACATTTTATTTATATCAACACGGCTTTAGAACAATCAGGAGAATTTTATCACTATCTCAACAAGTATGCTTATACAAGCCAGTTTACATTCGACGATAAAACAAATGTTGAATCATTCTCAGATTCGCTGCGCGAAAAGCATGTAATTATCGTAGGTGTGTTTCCCCAAACTCCCGCTTATGTAATAGCCAAGCTTGGCATCCTGGCACAACGTGCCCTACCTACGCATGAAATTATCATATGCGACTTTGGCAACGAAAATTTTTTAAAGACAGGGATTCCGAATACGACGGTTATTACGGCGTACACGCCACAACCGGAAACTTTGAGCGCGGTGCCGCAGGTGATCTTCGGAGGTCTAAGAGCAGATGGTATTTTGCCCTACACTTTTTCCGCGGAAGCTCGTGAAGGAACTGGACTAATGTCAGGCACGCTTCAGCGGCTTACTTATTCCCTTCCCGAAGACGCTGGCATGGACGGCAGGACATTGAAAAAAATTGAGGCTATCGTGAATGAAGCTATCATTTCCCATGCTACACCGGGTTGCCAAATTTTAGTTGCTCGACATGGAAAAGTTGTACTGGACAAATCTTATGGCGGCTTGACGTACGATAGTACCGAACTGGTGACCGATGAAAATATTTACGACCTGGCCTCCTTGACAAAGGTTTCTGCTACGCTTCAAACCGTCATGTTCATGTACGAAAAAGGATTGATCGATCTCAACAAAAAACTCTCATACTATCTCCCGGAACTGAAGAATACCAATAAGAAAGACATTACCCTGGTGGAAATGCTCACGCATCAGGCCGGGCTTGTTCCGTTTATACCGATGTGGACGGAAACTGTAAAGGACAATAATTTTCTTCCACAATATTATAGCCGGGTTCAAAGTGAGGGTTATCCGCTGCAGGTTTCACCAGATCTATTTGCAGCACCCATTCTCCGCGATTCCGTGTGGTCATGGATCGGTGAATCAAAGCTGCAAACTAAGGCGCCACGTACACCCTATGCCTATCAGTACAGTGATTTAGGCTTTTTGTTGTTCCAACGCCTTGCGGAAAGAATTTTCAATCAACCCATCGATGAGTTTTTAGCACAAAACCTATATGAGCCACTTGGAGCCTACACTACGGGATTTACACCATTAAAACGATTTCCAGTGCAGCGCATTGCCCCAACGGAGGACGACAAAATCTATCGAAAAACCCACATTGCCGGAACTGTGCACGATGAGCGTGCCGCGATGATGGGCGGTGTCGCCGGACATGCCGGCTTGTTCAGCAATGCTTCCGATCTGGCTAAACTGGGTCAAATGCTTTTGCAGGACGGGTTTTACGGGGGATACCGATATTATAAGCCTGAAACCATTAACCTGTTTACGGCCAAACAATTCGACAAAAGCAGAAGAGGGTTGGGATGGGACAAACCCGTGCAAAGTGAATGGAGTAGTCCGACGTCGTTAAAAGCTTCGCCGAGAACATTTGGGCATACCGGATTTACCGGAACCTGTATTTGGGTCGACCCGGAATTTGACCTGGTTTATATTTTCCTTTCGAACCGCGTATATCCCGATAGGAGCGCTAAACTAATCAACACCAATATACGTTCTCGCATACAAGATGTGATTTATGAGTCCATTTTTGATTATTGCCAGTATAACCAATGAACGACATCGTCTAGCCATCAATACAATATTTCTAAAAACTTTGCGTCAATTGATTGGATTGTTAATTTGAATTAAATTAAATAACTGATTCACACACATTGCGCACGCACTACCATTTTATCTACAGGAAATGAATATCGGAATTGTCTGTTATCCAACCTTTGGGGGAAGTGGTGTGGTCGCTACCGAACTTGGAAAGGCGCTTGCCAAGGAAGGGCACAAAATTCATTTTATTACCTATTCCCAACCTACCCGACTGGATTTTCTGAATGAAAATCTTTTTTATCACGAAGTTGACTTCAGGTCGTATCCGTTATTTGAATTTCCACCCTATGAGTTAGCGCTGGCCAGCAAAATGGTAAGTGTGGTTAAAAATGAAAAACTTGACCTGCTTCATGTTCATTATGCTATACCCCATGCGTCTGCTGCCTACATGGCGAAGCAGATTTTAAAAACCCACGGGATCACTATACCTTTTGTAACTACGCTTCATGGTACCGATATTACACTGGTAGGTAAGGATGCTTCATATGAGCCTGTTGTAACTTTTAGCATAAATCAATCTGATGGTGTTACAGCCGTATCAGAAGATCTCAGAAGGGAAACTTATGCATCTTTCAAGATCACAAATGATATAGAAGTGATTCCAAATTTCATCGATCTTGAAAAATTCAAGAAGCAAAAAAAGGAACATTTTAAAAAAGCGATCTGTCCGAATGGTGAAGCCCTGGTAGTGCACACTTCGAACTTCAGAAAAGTAAAACGTGTGCAGGACGTGGTTAAAGTTTTTGCAAATCTTCACAACGAAATACCCAGTAAATTGTTAATGATTGGGGATGGACCGGAAAGAACCAGAGCAGAAAATATGTGTCGGGATCTGGACATTGGCGACGATGTTCGTTTTCTCGGCAAGCTTGAAGCCGTAGAGGAAGTATTGTCTGTGGCTGACCTTTTTTTGATGCCATCCGAAAAAGAAAGCTTCGGGTTAGCTGCCCTTGAAGCCATGGCCTGCGAAGTTCCCGTAATCAGCTCTGATGCTGGTGGGTTGCCGGAACTTATTGTTCAGGGTGTAACGGGTTTTATGAGCCCAGTTGGAGACGTTGAAGACATGACGAAACATGCATTATTTATCCTGGATAAAAATAATTTGCCAAAATTTAAGGAGAATGCTTTGAAGCGGGCGCAGGAATTTGACATCACCAAAATTCTGCCTCTTTATGAAAATTATTATCATAAGATACTGGAAAAAGCCGCATCCAAAGCAACCATTTAACGTAAAATATTGATGAATTATCTACTTTAGGTTATGGAGAAAGACATCGTACCCAAAAACAAAGGAACACAACAGCTCTTCCAAAATCCTGTCTTGGAAAAACTTAGCCGAACGCACATTGCAGTACCGCTCACCATTTTTTCTCTCTTTTCTGGTGGATTATTGACCTGGAATATAACGCATACATCCCTTTCAGCAGGTACAACAATAGGGTTGTTTGTATTGGGATTTATTGCTTTTACATGGGTAGAATACATTGTTCATCGTTATGTTTTTCACATAAAACCCATTTCTGCCGTTCGCGCTAAATTTCAGTACACCATCCATGGCGTCCATCACGAATATCCAAAAGACAAAGACAGGCTTGCGATGCCTCCCCTGTTGAGTGTTACCATATCAACCATTTTATTGTTGTTGTTCAGAGTGGTGATGGGTGATTTCGCGTTTGCTTTCTTGCCGGGATTTCTCGTGGGATATGCTGCATACCTTGGGGTACATTATATGGTTCACGCGTTTGCGCCACCCAAGAATTTCTTCAGACTTTTGTGGATCAATCACGGAACTCACCATTATAAAAATGGCGAAATGATCTATGGTGTTTCGTCTCCGCTGTGGGATTATATTTACGGTACCATGAAGGAGAAAAAGCTGTCAGCCAAGTAGGCACCATTTTGCGCAGCGACCTTTAATGTTCTTCCTTTCGTTGTAATTTTTATTTTTATCCGCAACATAATCAGTATTTTAGTTTTCAATTCTTTATTGATCTGTAAATGGTCCACGCGTTCTGCAGAAAAGTCGATGGGACCGAACAGAATATTGGAATTAAGGGTTAAGTATGAATAAGTGACGCCGACATGCTAGGTTACAGATTTTCCCGCTACACCCCGCCTCCCGAAAAAGCTCAAAGCGACTTTGATAAGCTGCTCAAAATTTTCATGCAATTGGTCCTGGTGACCGCCGGCAATGTTGCCGAAGCGCTGCAATGGCTGACCGAGGTGGACCGTCAATATGGTCTCACCAATGGTCAATATGGGATCGGCGATTTTATTGAAGATCTAAAGAAGAAGGGTTACATCACGGAAGAGGGTCCAAAAGGAGAATTCAAATTAAATGCAAAGAGCGAACAGCGACTGAGGCAATCGGCGCTAGAGGAGATTTTTGGCAAACTTAAAAAAACGAAATCCGGGGAACACAACACACATCACAGCGGGAGAGGTGACGAACAAACTACGGAACATCGGGACTACGAATTTGGTGATACACTTGAGCAGATTTCAGTCACCGATTCGTTGAGAAATGCGCAGATCAATCATGGTCTTGACAATTTTTTCATGACGGAGGAAGATCTGGAAGTGATGGAGGCCGAATATAAAACGCAAACCTCTACTGTGCTCATGATCGACATTTCGCACTCCATGATCTTGTATGGTGAGGATCGGATCACCCCAGCAAAGAAGGTAGCCATGGCGTTGGCCGAACTGATCACAAAGAAATATCCGAAAGACACACTGGATATTTTAGTATTTGGTGATGATGCATGGCAAATTGAAATAAAAGATCTTCCCTATCTGCAGGTGGGACCTTATCACACGAATACAGTGGCGGGATTGGAGTTGGCTATGGACTTGTTACGACGGAGAAAAAATTCCAATAAACAGATTTTTATGATCACGGATGGCAAGCCGACGTGTATCAAACAAGGGATCAAGTACTACAAAAATGCTTTTGGGCTCGATCCGAAAATATTA
Organism: uncultured Bacteroidota bacterium; assembly: GCA_963813425.1. Lineage (GTDB taxonomy): Bacteria > Bacteroidota > Bacteroidia > Cytophagales > Cyclobacteriaceae > Chryseolinea. The sequence continues at coordinate 39,525 of CAWEZB010000005.1, read as the reverse complement.
AATCAAACATTAAATCTTGCAGGGCAATTGAGAAAGCTGAAGGTTCCGGTAACAACATTTATGATTGCCACCGATCCGTATCTCAAAGCATTTGTCCGGGATTTTACAAAGGCAAATAACGGAAATGCATATTATAGCAGTCTTGAAGGATTGGGAAATCTGGTATTTGAAGATTTCAAAAGAAACCGTAGGAAGAATTTATAAGTACCCACCCCTGAATTGTCAAATGATCCATATTTCGGGATTTTTGACCCTGGCAAATCAAGTTTAAATATATTATCGAATGGATCATTCAAAAATAAATACACTCGCGCAACTGAAGAACGCTGGCTATAAGTCAAAATCAATTAAGGAAGAGCTGCGGGAAAATCTAATCGCCCGGTTAAAAAATAAGCAGACTGTGTTCGAAGGAATTTGGGGGTATGAAGAAACAGTAATTCCTGATTTAGAACGGGCGATTCTTGCCGGGCATGACATTAACTTGCTGGGATTGCGTGGGCAGGCAAAAACGCGACTTGCTCGCCTGATGGTAAACCTCCTGGATGAGTTTATACCCGTTATCACCGGCTCCGAATTAAATGATGATCCGTTTAGTCCGACCTCTCGATATGGTCGTGATAAAATTAAAGAATTGGGTGACGCCACACCTATCTCCTGGCTCCACAGAGATGAACGATACTCAGAAAAATTAGCGACGCCGGATGTTTCCATCGCAGATCTAATAGGTGACGTAGATCCGATTAAAGCAGCAACACTTAAGCTCCCTTATGCGGACGAACGTGTTATTCATTTCGGATTGATACCGCGTTCGAATCGAAGCATTTTTGTTATTAATGAATTGCCAGACCTGCAAGCCCGCATTCAGGTTGCGTTGTTTAATATTTTACAGGAAGGTGATATTCAGATACGAGGATTTAAAATCCGGATGCCGCTCGATATTCAATTTGTTTTTACTGCGAACCCCGAGGACTACACGAACCGCGGCAGCATAGTAACGCCACTCAAGGATAGAATCGACAGCCAGATTATTACCCATTATCCGAAGACACTCGAAATAGGAAAGCATATTACGCAACAAGAAGCTCGCGTAAACGCAGCGCAGCGCAGGCTTGTTTCTATAAATGAAATTGCCAAGGACCTGGTTGAGCAAATAGCGTTTGAGGCGCGTAAGAGCGAATTTGTGGATTCCAAAAGTGGTGTCTCGGCGCGTTTGACGATTTCGGCATATGAAAACTTAATTGCCGCAGCCGAGCGAAGAAGTATACTAAATCAAGAGAAGAGTGCACAAATCAGGATACTTGATTTTGTGGGCGTAATACCTGCGATCACGGGAAAGGTAGAGTTGGTGTACGAAGGAGAGCAAGAAGGGCCTGGCATCGTGGCGCAAAACTTAGTGGGCAAAGCGTTGCGTACACAATTCATCAACTATTTTCCGGATCCCGATAAGTTTCGAAAACAAAAAGAAAAAAGTCCGTACAAGAAAATCTCCAACTGGTTTGGGGAGGGCAATATGGTCGATTTGTTGCATGACATGAGCCAGACCGAATTTGAAAAGCAGATCAATGCGATTCCGGGATTGAGGGAACTGGTCAAGGAATTTCATCCTAATCAGGATACGACCACGACTTTATTCCTGATGGAATTTGCGCTCCACGGTCTGGCGGAATATAGTTTGATAAGCAAACATTCCCTCACTGCAGGACTTCAATTTAAAGATCTGTTGAGCAGTATGTTTACACTACCGAAACCGGATGAAGACGATGAGGATGACGAAATAATGGGAAGGAGAAAATTCTGACACCTACCCGAGCGTTTAAAAACTTGGATTTAAAAACTTCCCGAAAGTTTTAAACTTTCGGGAAGTTGCTAAGAAGGAAGTTGCTAAGTAAGAAGTTGGATCTACTACCATGAAGCCACAGGAATTTCTTTCGCTGGATCCCAGACAAGTACAACAGCTTAGACTTTTGGTTTCTCACGGAGAAGGCGCATCATTGGAGTTTAAGCGTAAGGCAACATTTCCCCAAAAAATCGTTAGAGAGATGATCGCATTTGCCAATACGAAAGGTGGCATCCTTTTGATTGGAATTGGAGATGACGGAAGTCTCGCGGGGTTAAAACATCCGGAGGATGAAATGCATGTAATGACTGAAGCCCTAAAAAAAGTCAGGCCCTCAATGCAGTATAATGTTACCTTAATACCCATCGCCAATGCGCGAATGGTAATTCAATATGAGATTCCGGAAAGCAAACGTAAACCTCATTACATTATTGATGAAAACAAGATGAAAGAGTCCTTTGTGCGGGTGGACGACAAAAGTATTAAGGCCAGCCGGGAACTAAGAGAAATCGTAAAGCGAAAGCAACGCATGAAAGACATTCGCTTTCATTATGGTGAACATGAAAAATTTCTAATGCAATACCTTGATGAGAAGAAAACAATCACGCTAAAAGAATTTGTTGCCCTCAGGGGATTAAATCGCATTTACGCATCTCGAAAATTAATTTTACTTGTCCTTGCTAATGTTCTACGCATCATACCGCACGAAAAGGGAGACCTGTATATCATTCGCTAAACATTTTTTCTATTTGATATCCTTCAACTTTTTGTACGGACGAAAAAGGCAAAATTTTAGAAAAACTTCCCGAAAGTTTTAAACTTTCGGGAAGTTGGTAATAAGGAAAACTAAGCCTTTGCATTACGGGCACGAATAACAAATAGCGTATAACGGATCAACGTCATCGAATAAAATCTCACAAACATGTAAACGTTTTCATTTCCATTCATTACATTTCGTAAACCAAGTTCTTTGTGACGCATGGCAAAAACGAAAAAGGAAAAGAAGGTATTCGTCCTCGACACGTCTGTTATTATTTATGAACACAACTCCATTCTCAACTTCGATGAACATGACGTAGGTATCCCGATCACGGTGCTGGAGGAATTGGATAATTTCAAAAAAGGCAACGATACAAAAAATTTTGAGGCCCGGGAATTTATTCGCCTGATAGACAAGCTGGCGAAAGGGCAAATGCTTCACAATTGGAATCCAATCAATGGCAAGGGCAAAGGAAATTTTAAAGTGTTGATGGACACGAAAAGTGCGATCGACGCGAATAAAATTTTCAATGAAGAAAAGCCGGACCATCGAATTCTGAATTCCGCATTGCAACTCCAGAAGGAGTCCAAAGCCAGGAAGATAATTTTAGTATCAAAGGACGTAAACCTGAGGCTCAAGGCAAAGGCGCTTGGCTTGCAGTCTGAGGACTATACCACAGGTAAGGTTCAAAATATTTCCTCCTTATATACCGGCAAAACTATTGTCGAAGAGGTTGACGCAAATATGATCAACCTGTTGTATGAGAAGGGATATTGTCCCCCCGGTGAGTTGCTGAACACGATGACTCCGGTAAAAAATCATTATTACATTTTAAAAAGCGGAAAGAAGTCGGCGTTGGCATATTACAATCCATTTAATGAAATGCTTGAGCACGTCGAAAAGCGTTCAGTTTATGGAGTCAAACCAAGAAATGCAGAACAGACTTTTGCCATTCATGCAGCTTTAAAACCAGAGATAAAACTGGTTTCCATTCAGGGTGTGGCCGGTACTGGCAAGACGTTGCTTGCGTTGGCGGCAGCGCTTGAGCAAAAGAAGGAATACAAACAAATCTACCTGGCGCGACCTATCGTTCCATTAAGCAATAAAGATATTGGATATCTACCGGGAGACATTAAGTCGAAGGTAAATCCATACATGGAACCACTGTGGGACAATCTTAAATTTATTCAAAATCAGTACAGTGAAACAGACAAAGAGTTTTCACGCATCACTGAAATGGTGAATCAGGAAAAGCTCATGATTACGCCGCTTGCTTATATTCGGGGTCGAAGCTTATCAAACATTTGTTTCATCGTTGACGAGGCACAGAATCTTACCCCCCACGAAGTAAAAACCATCATCACACGTGCTGGAGAAAATACAAAAATTATTTTTACGGGAGATATCTATCAGATTGATACGCCTTACCTGGATTCTCAAAGCAACGGACTGTCTACGCTCATTGACAGACTGCAGGACCATGAACTCTATGCCCACATTACGTTAGAAAAAGGTGAGCGTTCTGAGCTGGCAAACCTTGCAAATGAAATGCTTTAGGCTAGTTTGAAGTTCGAGGTTTGAAGTTCGAAGTTTTGGGATTAGCGTGAAAGTAACTTCGAACGTCCAATTTCGAACTCGAAATTACGATACAGCATAACCTTCTCGTCTGGCTACTGGCACAACTTCGAACCTCAAACTTCAAACCTCGAACTTAATACTTTTCGGATTCGTTGGGGAAATCCTTCGACTTGACATCAGCAATATATTTTATAACTGCGTCGGTCATGATGGTATGCAGGTCTGCATAACGCCTGAGGAAACGTGGTTTAAATTCTTTTGAAATCCCAAACATGTCCTGCATGACCAGTACTTGTCCGTCGACGTCGGGACCTGCTCCAATTCCAATGGTTGGAATTGATACGGACTTAGATACCGTTTTGGCGAGGTTTGCTGGAATTTTCTCCAGGACGATTCCGAAGCAACCACATTTTTCAAGCACTTGTGCGTCCTCGATCAACTTGTTGGCTTCCTGTTCCTCTTTAGCGCGGACGGTATACGTTCCGAACTTGTAGATGGATTGAGGTGTAAGTCCTAAGTGACCCATCACAGGTATACCCGCGCTTAAAATTCTGTCGACAGATTCTTTTACCTCTGCTCCGCCTTCCAGTTTCACGGCATGTGCGCCAGATTCTTTCATGATGCGAATGGACGAACGTAACGCTTCCCCAGAGCTACCCTGATAGGTGCCAAAGGGCAGGTCAACGATGACGAGTGAACGTTTAGCCGCCCGCACGACCGAAGCCGCGTGATAAATCATTTGATCCAACGTAATGGGTAAAGTCGTTTCGTGTCCTGCCATTACGTTAGAGGCTGAATCACCGACCAAAATAATATCAATGCCGGCGCCGTCGATGATCTTTGCCATACTGAAGTCATAGGCCGTGAGCATGGCAATTTTTTCTCCGCGGTTTTTCATCTCGCGAAGTTGGTGAGTCGTGATTCGTTTTATTTCAGCTTTATGCGTCGACATGGGATAGTTTCGGGTTTCTAGTTTCTAGTTTGAAGTTGTAGGTTGTCGGATTGCGTTGAGCGGACTGACTTTAAACCTGGCGTGCTAGACTAAATATACAGTTTCATCGCCTAGATTTACTTCGACGTGATCTTTAATGGTAGTGGCTAGCTCATAGCCAGTGTATTGTGGATAGATTGGAAACAAAGTATGACTGCGATTGACCAATACCGCAGTTTCAATTTTTTTTACTTCGATTGTCAGAAAAGGTTTCATGCCATAGGCGAATGTGCGACCGGTGTTCAGTACGTCATCCACCATGATGATACATTTTTTCTTAAGCTCTTTCAGATCGCAGTCCAGTTTGATCTCGCTCTGCTGGGGAGCAATTTTATCAAGGCTTATTTTGACAAGCTTTATTTCAAGAGGCGATATGTTTTCCACTTCTTTTGCCAGGAGCTTCGCTAAGATATAGCCTTGTCCTTCGATGCCCGCAATAACAATTCCTTTCTCTTTAAAATTATGTTCAAAAATTTCATACGCCATGCGTTTGATTTTCTGTTTCACCTGACGCGTGTCCAGTATTAATGTTTTATCTGTCACCATATTAAACTTTTGTAGCAACTTCAAACTTCAAACTGTTTCGAAATTCGACGTATATCACTAAGGCAACTTCAAACTCGAAACTTCAAACTCGAAACTAACTAGGAATAGGCATCGACTTACTGTCTTTAAAGGTAGAAAGAATTACCAATGATTGAAGACTATCAACGACCTCGATGTTGGACACCTGTTCGAGCATGAGTTGCTGGTATGCTGCGATATCGGCTGCGACAATCTTCAGAATAAAATCTCCCGCGCCGGTGATATGATGACACTCAATTACTTCGTCAATATTTTTGATGGCTTTAATAAATTTTTCTATGTTTTCTTTATTGTGACCCTTCAAGGTCACCATAACGAAGGTGCTAACGCCAAGGCCAACACTGCCCGCGTCGACAACGGCATGATAGCTTTTAATGATCCCGGACGTTTCCAATTTGTTAACACGTTCAAGCGTAGGTGCCGGTGAAAGCCCGATTTCTTTGGCCAGTTGAGCGTTGGTAATGTTTGAATTCGCCTGAAGTATTTCCAGAATCTTGCGATCTGTGTTGTCGATTTTTTGTGTTTTCATGCTACGGGGGGTCCAAATAAAATTCGGTCAAAATTATAATAATTTTAGGATTATTTGGAAAAATTGCGATTTAAAGAATAGCCGGCTAATAATCTTTTATGGCAGCCTTATAAACCTCTCCGAGCCTTCCAATGGTATTTTGATAAGAAAACTTTTGTCTGACGCGTGCATAAGCAAGTCGAGACATCTGCTCGCGCTTTTCAGGGCTGCTAATGAGTTCGTCTAAGGCACTAGCCATCGCTTCGACGTCTTTGACGTCAACGAGAATTCCAGATTCATTATGATCTATAATTTCGGATGGGCCTCCGCTTCGGGTAGCAATAACCGGCCTACCATAAAACATGGCTTCGAGACACGTGAGAGAAAAGGATTCCGATTCGGAAAAATTTAGGACGATGGCAGCGTTGAGGTATTCTTCGGAAATTTTTTCTGCGAAAGAGTGCCATTCAACCTGAGCTTCAAGTTTTAGCCGATTTGCCATGTGCAACAAGAACGTTGTTTGAAATCTTGATTCTTTTTTAATCCCATATCCCCACCGACAAATTTCAATTTCCATTGAGGATATTTTTTTGAAACAAGGGCAAAAGGCTTCCAACGCAAATTCGTGGCCCTTGCCTTGAATATAGTTTGCCGGATACAGAATGGTAGCGGAATTAGTCGATGTCGTAAATGGAACTTCGTCGGCAGGAAGTTCATTCCCAATAACTATGACATTTTTTTTATAGGGCAATTCTTTTTTTACAACTTCGGAAACAGCAATCGTTGCAGATAGCATAACGCTGATGCCATGCGCACCAGAATTTAACGAGCTGTCTTGGAAATTTAGAAGGAAGGAAACGAACATAGCAGATATAAGGAAGTGACCCTCCAAAGATTTTATATGCAGCCGGAAGTAAATTGTAGAAATCATTTACAACGATCAGGTCAATTCCAAGTTGGTGCGTAAGCTGTTTCAGCTTTAGGGAGTTGAAAAGCAATGTGGGTAAATAGGATATTGAAGAAATAATTTTTTTCTGTAATTCCCTCATGGGCAATTCACAAACTTCAAATCCCAGGTCTCGAACATATGCTATGGCTGTGCTTTCTTCTGGCAAGAGAAAGATAAACGAGTAATCATGAGCAAGACCTTGTGAGCTGCGGACGATGGATTTCAGCGCACCTGTTACTGCTATCGAATTCTCAATAATTAAGATCCGTCGTTTTACCATTATGCTTTTTCCCTTGTTACATCAACGCTTTTAGAAGTGGTTGAATTTTTGAAGTGCTCGACCAGCGATAGCCACTGTAAGCTGATTTTCTTTTTGTCAAACGTTAGTACCCTTTCTCTGCCAGCTTTTTTCAATTGGTGCTGAAGACCTTCATTTCCCAGAATAGACTGAATCGTTTCTGACCACGCGGGCAAGTGCGAAGGCGTTGCGAGCGGCATCAAAATGCCATATGAACATACTACGGATTGTTCAATCGGCTGTTCTTTTTCCAACCCGGGTGAAATGATTTCCCGCGGGCCCGTGAAACAATCCGATGATAGTACTGGAATGTTGCAAGCCATAGCTTCACAGAGCGATAGCGGAAACCCTTCCCATGAAGATGTCATTAGATAAAGTTTCGACCGTTGTAGAAATGGGTATGGATTACGTTCATAGCCCAGAAAATAAATATGGTAATTTGTGTGAAAAGACGTGTCGGATTCCCATCGGGAATACACATGAAGCTTACCTTTCCGGCTATGGTGTATCAATTCTTCCCGTAATTCACCGTCACCCAGGATCACCAATTTTACGTCCGATTCGTCCTTAAGATATTTAAAAACATCAATCAAGGCACTGACATTTTTTTGCGTTGATAACCGGCAATGCGTTATCAATATAGTTTTAGTGTCAAATAATTCCTGGTATGGCGTTGATAGAGGCTGCGCTGACTTAGCATCGATCTCATCCAAATCAAATCCATTGTAAAGTGTTATCGTCTTCGGCGCTGGTGTCGAGAAGTTACTGATTAATTCCTGACGGATACCTTCACTAACGGTAACAATTTGATCGGCTAGCCTGTAGGCAAATGGGATGAATATTTTTTTTCGGAAGGAACCAATGACTCCAATATTTCCATCAAAACTTTTCGAACCATGAATCCAGCAAATTGTTTTTTCTCGTCCCTTTGAAAGTACATTCACGTAGTCGGCACCCTCAAGGTGACTGATGCAAACGTCGATGTTGTACTTTTTTTTTATTTTTCGAAGCGCAGCAACACGCCGCCAAAAAGAAATAAACTTGCTCACCCACGTTGAGCCCGCAGGTATGTCAAGCGAACGAATGCTTAACTCATGGTCATCGGTAAAGGCCTCATCCCAGTTGAATACACAGCCAATCGTTGTATAATGCCTGGAATAAAATTGAAGTTGATCACGGAATACTTGTTGAGCTCCGCCTCGCCCTAAGTTTGGTATTAGAAGCAAAATTCGCATCTTTTCCATTTATCCTCTTGATATCAACATTTTTTCGACTTCCTTTTTTAACAGGATGGGATCAACACGAAAACCTCCAATGATATTGAAGCTTACCCCGTTCCCCTAAGAGAATATTGTATTTATAGTTGAATTGATGGGCTAGCAATATGTAATGGAAGGGAATATAAGGAGAAGGGTGAATAATTTCCAGTATTGTAAGAGGGTTGCCTTGCCGGAAAATAATGTTCGTTAACCCAGCCCCATGGATGGAAATTAAGTATTGACACTCATGAAATAATTCTATTTGATCTGATACTTTCAATGCGCTAGATTCAATAATTTCAAATTTGTGTAACTCAAGCAAAGGAGCTAGCTCGTCCATATTTTCAATAAACCTCAACGAGCTCTTCGGTCTCGTAAGAAATATTCGTCTAGCAAGATTTCTCGATTTTGTTTTAACAAGGCTAACTGCCGAGGTCAGATATTTTTTTGTATGTGTATAGGGTTTACAAAATATTGCTTCTTCAAAGTGAACCCATTCACTTCCTTGAACATGCCAGGTCAGATCCTTCAGCTTAGTATTTTCAAAGAAGTATTGAAAAAATTCTTTAAGAAAGAGTTTCTCAGAAATTACGACTGTAAAGTTCTTAATGTTAATGTTTTGCTCTTCAACAAAGAAGAGCTTGGCAATAACATCGTTGTAAAAGTGGAAGTAGTTTTCCTCACCGGTATCACGCAGGGAAATAATTTTAGAAAGGTGAACTGTATTGTTTTTTTTAAAATAACTTTTTAAAAGTTTGGGTTTCTTAACATAAGGAGCCCTGGGAAAATCCCAGGGATGGAAAAATGAGTTCGTGCCTACCTGTAATCGCCCAGCCGTAGTCGGGGTCGATATAGGCGCTGCCTTTATAATGAAGCAAATATTGCTCCTGACACCATGCCGGATCTACCCACAATTCAAGCTTTCTTTGGATGTCTTCTGTAAAATCTTTGGTAAATACGTTATTGCCTAGAAAGGGATTTGTTTCTTCGTAAATTAGATAATCTTTTTTTTGAAAAATTCTTTCTGGAAAAAAAAACCGATCGAAAGTCTTGATTCGAAATTTGTTTAAAATCAAGAAAGTATCCTTTAATACTCTTGCTGGAAAGATTTTTTTTAGAATCGCCTTGATCATATCAATCCACAATCAATTTTTTCACTACCGCCCAAAACCGCCTTCTTGTTATAACTCTGAACGAACTATGCGAAGATTTAGCTAAGTATTCAGATGCTAATTGTTTAGTCCCCGTTTCGCTTTGTGCCAGTGAGATCAAGGTATATCGGTCAGCGATGAGTGAATTCAGATCAACTTCGGAAAATCTTTTTATTAAATGATTATGTGATTTTTTTATGTGTTCGATGAAGGCCGTTTCCCGTTCTGTTACTTTCTGTGCAGGTACCTATTTGAGACTTCTCAGTGAGTGTAAACGTTGTTTGAAAACAATTCTTGAGAATTTAACAAAGTCAAAAGATGAATATATGCGAAGCCATAATTCCCAATCCTCGGTACCACTAAGTTTTCTATCTTCCGAAAATAAATGGCTTAGAGCAACCTCTCGTTTTATAAATACTGATCCGCACGCAAGAAAATTATTTTGTAAGAGGCTTGTTTTAAAGTTATGACGTATGGATTCAATGGTCCTGATCGTTTTTCCCCGCTCCGACAAGGTTTCGATCAGGCCAAATACCACATTTGGCAAGTTGTTTTCCGTTATGAATTGATAAAGGTCGAACAGACAAGGATTAAAAATATCATCTGAATCAAAATAATTAATGTAACTCCCTGTAGCGAGTCGAAGCCCTGAATTTCTGGCAGCGCCCCGTTCCCTGTTGACAGTTTTGATATACTTTAACCTTGTATCGTTGAGATCTTTTATCAAATTCTCGGTATGGTCGGTACTTCCATCGTCCACCACAATTAGCTCAAGAGCTACGTTTTCTTGACGCAGTATTGAAGTAACGGAATCCAGAATTAATGGGCCACGATTAAAGGTTGGAATAATAATGGAGAAAAAAGGGGTGCTCAATTCTGATATTTTATGGGCTGATGATATGTTGTTAAGTTAATATATATTTTAGTTAAAGGTAAAATTATACAAGATCTTTGGAGGCAGAATCTAAAGCGGTCCAAGGTAATCGGCTGGTTAATATCTATGATTTGGTACAATGGTTTATTTCCATAAAATGATGCCCAAAGCGTATATGTACTAGGGGGCCCCATAATAAAATCGCAATTTGAAAGGGTGTAAATATCCTCTACAAAGTGACCTGTACCATTTCAGAAAATCCACCTCATGAAAATACTGTGGTTCTATTTTTTCATTGGAACACACAATAAATTTTATTTTTTTATTAGGAATAATATTTTGTAGTTCTTTCATTTTTATGGCATACTGACGCTGATCATAGAAATATTTTCCACTTGAAAAATGTTCATAGTCTCCTCGTCTGATGTGTACTCCAATGAGAATATTGGAATCAGTTTTTTGTTTTTTGATCAACAATTTTACATTGTCCTCAATTTTACTAACTGGCCTAAAGTAGCTTCTTATCGTGTGCTGATGCCTATCAACGTTTTCATAATCTCTAAAAAAACGTCCGAATAAGAAAATCAAACTTTTGTTTTGAATTATTCTGTTTGATAACAGGCCTAAATCAAAATACTGATTTTCATTGAATTGATATTCCGGCAGATCAGCAGTAATGATTGTGTGAATTGGACTCTTGATAATTTTTGTAGTTCTTAATAGTTTCAGAACAATTTTATTGATGAGGAACAGAAATGTCCTAACTCTCCCATCTTTTATAACGGTTGCCCTGGCTGGGTAGCGACAAAATACGTCCTGACTAGTTGTTCGAAAAAATTTAGCATATTCATCAAAAGATAAGTTTATTATCTTAAGATTATTAGCCTCTGCATACGCAATTAGATGAGCGAAACAAAAAAGGCGATTACCCAGCTGTCCGCACTTATGAGAAAAGAGTATCATTTTTTTTGTATTTCAAGAAAAAGCGGCCCCTTTGCGTGTTTATTCTTGGCAACCACAAGGCCGTCCCAAGAATAGGTTTCATCAAGATTGGCGTCACACAATATAGTATAATCAAAACTTTCTAAATATTGTTTACACGCCTCATGAAGCTCATTGCTGTGAGTGGAAATAAAAAAATAGTCTATTTTTCCCGCTTTCAAATGGTCAGCACTTCCGTGTAGCATCTTTAACTCAAATCCTTGTATGTCACTATGCAAAATATTCAGACGAGGTATCTTATTATTTTTAAGAAATTGATCAACAGTGATTGTGGGAGTATTTGTGGACGAGGGATGGTCTGAAATATAGTAGTTAAAGAAATTTCCTTTGAAATTGTTAAGTTTGAAATTGTGTTTCCCGCTTAACAATGAATGGCGGTCGGGTTCAATCAAATAGTTGCTACCGAATTTAATTTTACGTTGAAAGGACATTGAGTAAAATCCCCAAAATGCACCTAATTCAAGCATTGTAGCATTCGCCGGCAAATACTCCAAAACTTCACAAAAAACTTTTTCCTCTTGAGGCTCATGGACTCCCTTGTTTCTATACAAAAGCGAGGTAATTCCATCGCCATAGTAGCTTCCAACATGTATTTTTATGCCATTGTGCATTACCTGGGTATCCTTTTTTATTTCCCCGGCATCTGATACTCGTGCTATAGATTTGTTATCAGGAGAAAGTAGGGTCGTTTCAATTCTTTGCTCCCAAAAGTCATCAACCTTCGCCTTTGATTTCTTCTTGAAGTAACCCATGGCAATCAAAGGGATTCTGACGACCTTGAACAAAATATAATTAGATTTAAAAATTAGTTTAAGGGCGTTCAGCATTCGATGTATAGATTAGTTCTTGACAATGACGGCGTATTTTTTGATTACATTCTCTATGTCAAACAATGCTGAAACATCCGTAAATAGATTCTGCCCTATAGTGGATAGTAATTTCCTGTCGCTTGCATGTCTTTCTATAATTGATACAGATTCTTCTACAAACTGTTCACTATTTACTAAGAATCCATTATATCCATGTCGAATGTAATCATCAAAATCACCTACTCCCTTGCATACAATGACTGGCTTTTTAATAATGCCAGCTTCCTTCACCACAACGCAACTGGATTCAAGAATAGAAGGGTGAAGTAAAAAATCCGAAACAACTAGATAATCTAGAACATTGTTAACGTGTCCCTCAAGAAATACATAATCAGACAAGTTATTTTCGGCAACGTACAAATTCAGCTGGTTTTGCATATTACCAGTGCCTAGAATAACCAGCTTGGCGTTGACGCCTTTATCTAGGAGGTTTTGCAAAACCTTGATGGATAATTCAGGTCTCTTGAATTCAGTTAATCTGCAGACCGAGAGAACTAACAACGCTGTTTCGCCATATTTGTTTCGGAGACTCATTACATTATTTGCGTCAGGAGAATTATACAGTGAAAAATCATATCCAAGATTAATGTGCATTAATTTAGAAGGCGTTACATTTTCTTCATTTATCGCATAAGTCATAGACTTTTTCGAGACCACAATAATTTGTTTCGCGAGGAAGTTTGTAACTCTATATGTCCAGCTTAGATGATATTTATACAATGCAGCTTCATCTACGTGGTGCCTACATAAGTAAACAGTGCCGCGAATAACGTATTGACCAATTGAAGCAACAAAATTTGCAGGATCCAAATGACTGAAAACAATGTTCACTTTATGTTTATAACAGAAATAAACAAAATGTATAAGATGCCTTAGGTAATAGTAGAAATTTGCTTTTCCTCGCACCAAGAAAGAATAGGCATCTATTCCCTGGCTTCTTAAGAATGGATTAATATCCACGCCTGGTAATTGTGAAAGTGAAATTACTTTATGCCCTTGCTTTTTAAATTGAAGCATAAGAGATTCCACATCCCTGGAGCGACGATAAAAAGGTGAATAAAACAAGATTACCGACACAATATCCTTTAATTGTAATTGAGACAAATCTGGCTGATAATATTACTTCTTAACCAGAACATAAAATGTACGGTTACCAAAATATTTTAATATTTCCGGCGTTTCAAGGGGATAAAACGTTTTGGGAACTCGTGCAGGAAGAACTAGTTCGGAAGAGTGGAAATGTAAAAATTTAAATCCAAGTCTCTTTAATTTGCTATAAATATTTGGCAGTAAGATGTAATTAACATAAGGTTGACCACCCTCTGTGTAAGGTTTGTTTATCATCGAACGGTATAAACACCAAATTCCAAAAAAGTTGAAATAATTAGGGCACGTGAGAATAAACTTTCCGTTTGGCTTTAAGACTCTATACAGTTCTTCTAAAGCGACCAACGGGCTGGGTACATGTTCTATGGTTTCGCAAGATATTATCGTATCAAATGTGTCGTTTCGGAAAGAAAGTTTTTGAATGTCTTCCTGTTGCCAAACTAATTTGTTTGTAAGTTCCATTTTACTCTGCCCAATCTCGAGCGCAGCTTTCGAATAGTCGCATGCATACAATTTTCCAAGAGCTGGATAGTTCTTTAGTAAGTAATTTGAAAAGCCACCTCGACCGCAGCCAATTTCAAGCGTCACCTTATTTTCAAGGTCGGCGGGTTCTAATGCTTTTTTTACAAAATTATGCCATGGTGTGGAAATATCGTTGTCATCCACATGGGAAACATGCCACGTATTATAACCCTTGTCCCTGCTGTCCATTATATAAATTTGCTTTAATGGTTTTGTAAGAATGGCTAAAATGATTTCTCTTTAGAGCAAGCCAAGCCAGAAGTTGTAGATTTTGAAAAAACATCATGAAGGAAAAAAAATTATTTTTGCCTAACAGTATTCGTGGGAGAAAGTAGAAGACATTGTAAGTCACAGTCTGCAAAAAGTTTACATACATCTTCCCCGACGACATGGTTGGCCGTTTCATGAGATTGTCCAGCAAATAGAAGTAAATAACATGATAGACATTCAGGAAATTAGCTTTTATGAAACTCCAACGAGTGAGTCGATGAGCAGAAATTTGATGATGAAGGACGAGTTTGTTAGAGTAGTAAATTTTGTATCCGATAAAACTCGCCAGTCGGCACATTTCTGCATCATCCCCCGAAGTTTGTTTAGAACCTAGCCGTCCGCTGAGCATTAGGTTAATTCCCTTTTCCTGGAGTTTATTGAAAATTTCTTTGCGAAAAACCATTCCCGCACCAAAGACCCAATCAACATATCCCGATTTGACGGATTGCTGTCCTATTGCTAGAGCAGAATAGTTGGCCTCGATCCATTTGCCGGGATAAAACGGTAATTTTGGTTTGACCAAAGCACCTCCGACTCCTATTTCTACGTTCTCGCTCATTAATTGAAAAGCTTGAGCGAGGTAGTCAGACTCCAAGTGGTTATCGTCGTCACAAAAAATCAACAAGTCATAAATAGATGCCTCTACTCCTTTTTTTCTTGCATTTGCCAAACCAGGTGCTTGCTCATGAACTAAACGCAATCTGTTTTGTGAATCCCTCCGGGCTAATTTGAATACCATTTCATCTGTGTTGTCTGTCGAGGCGTTGTTAACAACAATTATTTCCCAAAGTAAATTCGAAGGTGTCTCTTGCAGAAAAAGGAAATCTATTGTTTCTTCTATTCGGTTCGCACTATTGAAACAGCATATTATTATAGAGATTCCCATCATAACTTTTTAGCCATAAAGAAATTTTGGATCTTAAATGCCAAGGCATTGATAAAAATCTTTGACGCTAACTTTACCCCTTGTCTGCCTTGAGACATGGATTTGTAGAAATTTTGTTCGTTTTGTTTTTGTAAAGAAAATAATTGTGGATGCACAACCGATAAAGCGTTGAAAGGGAGTGATGCAGGCTTAGTTCGTTGTACCAGAAACATATTTTGCTTATACCACCACTCGACTTTATTATTTGTCCAGATCTCGGGTCGAATTATGTCATAAAAATAAAATCCATGTTTGGCGAATTTTTTTTCCCAATATTCAGGCCATTGTTCGTTGAGATGGTTCTGACCAGATTGCCCAGGTGATCGCGGCGGAAAAGATAATTGAATCGCTATGCTCAACTAAGATTTTGACAAATTGATCTGCATTTGCTTCGGGCAGGTGTTCGGCCACTTCTAAGGAGATTACCAAATCGAATTTTCGATTTAAAGACCAATATTCTCTTAAATCTTGGGTGTGGAATTTTTCTTGGGAAATTTTTAGTTTCTTAAAATCGACATAGTTTCCGTCTACTCCCAGATAATCTTTAATTCCATGCTCCTCAAAGACCTTGAGCCAAGTGCCAATACCACAACCAACGTCCAAGACACTTTTTGGAGTTGTGATGGACATTATAATAGGTATAACTTCGCGTGGCGCAGTGAGGTTGTGAACATTCTCTTCGTGGATATACAGGGTATTCAAGACCGTAGAAATTTTCTAGTTTGAAATTTTGAAATTCGTCTCATCATCAGCAATGGTTGCAGAATTGCCCATAAAAATCCGAGCGCGGTTTTTTTATCCTTAATTTTTATGTCGCGCCAAGCGAAAAAATAAAAAAGCTCTTTATAATTCCAGGGCTCCCGAAAATTAAATAGTGCCCGCTTTTCTGCGTCTACTATGTACTCTTGCTGGTCTTTGAGCTGTGAGGCTGGCAAAATCAATGAAATGTCTTTAGTTGATCGCTAAGTTATCATGATTTAGCGAGCGTGCCAATTATGGAATTTCGAATACTAACTGAGAAGGCGTCCTGAATGGGAAATTATTCGATAAAATTACGATAGGTGAAAAGGAATATTATCGCTTGATCCTATCTCTTACATGGTCAACATAAACCCGTTCTTTGTTTACACAATATTTTCCGGGCGCCCGAGCACAAATTTAGGCTGATACTGAGTGGCCGTCCGTATTAAGTCACAAATGTATGATTGTGGCGATAAATAGCGGAATAACAAATTTTAGGACAATAGATGCCATTCGGAGATGGAAGCCTTACGACGAATATCGGCATTAACAATAGGAGACACAAAAATTTTCAAAAGCTGAGAATTAACAAGAAGACAATTTTTTAAGATGCTAATATGTCGGATCGATCAGCATGATAAATATGTCCTTGTCGAGGCGTGTTACTTGCCAAATCGTACGTAGATATCTCCAAATAAAGACTCCCGGGAGATTTCATGGATCTTTTCTATCAGGGTTTCTTGCGATACCCAGGTGGCAAATTCCAGTTTCATTTGTTCCCCAATAGTATAGTTGCAATCAAAAGGGCCTATTTTCGAAAATAGCGACAAACAGTTTAAAAAACTATCGAGTCTTTCAGGTATTGTGTATTCAAAACTTATGAATTCAATTGGTTGCGTTAGACCTTTTAGCACCTCTTCCTCATATCCTTCAACATCTATTTTACAGAATTTTGGCAACCCGATGTCTGAAATCAACTTATCAAGCGTTGTGATGCTTACAGATTCTGCCTTGTTCCATTGACTATTCTTGAACCGTGACTTCGAAACGGCATCGATCCAGTCTTTGGACAATGAAGAAATTTCTGAAGTATCACTTATATACATTGATCCAGTCGTTTCTTTTTCCCCTAGAGCCATTTTAACTAATTTGATTTTGCTGCCAAAACGCAACCGAAGCATTTGCGCGCATTGAGACTGGGGCTCAACGGCAACTACTTTTGCACCCGACGCTAAGAACGCCTCAGTCCTGTTGCCAATATTGGCGCCAACATCAAAGCATAGGTCTCCGGGTTTTAAAAATTGTTGGTAAAAAATTAATTTATCAGCCAATAATTTCTGTTCCTCCTGTTGATCGTGCGTTGGAAAATATTTTTTTCTCCAATATTTTAAATACACATACAGTCCGGTATCTCGAAATATTTCTTTTATCATCTTTCAAATTTATTTTAAGCAAAAATGAAGCTCATTGTTGGTTTCTGACCATTTCCCTGAATGCCGATAGTCTAAATATAGGAGCTAAGTTATTATGATTTTTGTTATTGGGTAAAAACGCAAATTGTTATTGCAAACTAACAATTTGACCCCATTCACTTACGGTTGATATTCATATACAGAATGTCAAAATATTTTGTGCCGTCCTTGTTGTAATTTGTAATAATACTATGGATTTGAAAATTATTACTCCTAAGAAAGTCGTCGACTTCGTAGTACCGACAAGCAGCGAAATATACTTCGTCAACCAAAACCTCCGTAAGAACCAGTTTCGTTTTCTTCAGCGTTTCCTTACCTGCTTTTAGAATATCCAATTCCGCTCCTTGGACATCTAACTTAACAAGTAATATATCCTTATGCTCAGAAAAAAAATTGTCCATTGTATCTACCTTGACTTTAATCACTTTGTCGAGCGAAATTTCTGTTGGGTTTTTAATTCTATATATAGATGAAGACACCAAGTTTTTTGTAACGTGGAGGTCAATATTTCCTGCAGCGTCTGAAAATCCTAAATTAAATAATTGAACGTTGGAGTATTGTTTTGCTCGATCTAATCCGGTTTTAAAGGGATTTGGGTTTGGTTCAAAACCAAAAATTGTATTCTTTGGAAGTCTACGGGCCAGGAAAATTGTCGAGTCAGCATTAAATGCACCAATATCTATTACAATTCCGTTACTGCCTGGATACCTTCGTTTTATTACGTCCAGGGCAATTAGATAATGTTCTTCATAAGTTAATATTTTCCCTTTCGTGTACAGTGCAAGTTTGCTACTCAGTCTAAGAGGAGCTAAGTAAATGAATATAAATAAATCAATTAACTTCCTCATAATTACCGCTTTTGAGTTTTGTCTTTGTAGAAATAGTAATGAATAGGTAGTCGACGTCTTATGCACAATAGATCCCCAAATATTTAAAAAAGAATATTTTCAATGATTTTCCGTCAAATGACTCAAAAAATACTATTTCTTGTTCCATATCCTTTAAAGGTTTCTCAGTCTCAGCGATTTCGTTTTGACAAATATTTCGATTTTCTCACCGCCCATGGACGGACTGGGTCGTGCAAAGTTCCTGAATTTTGACAACTGGCAAATTTTTAGACCGGGACAACCTACAGATAAATTAATAATGTTGATTTAAGGCTCCTAAATACGATTTTATTTTTATCCATCGGGCGGTTGCACCGTTAGTGCCACCAATTTTTGAATGGATACTGGCAAAAGTCCTTCAAAAGAAAATTATGTATGATTTTGATGATGCGATATGGCCCTACAGAATAAACGTAATGGTCATGCCATTTTTTTAGCAAGCGCCCAAACAACCACCGGAACATTTTTATCATTCTTTAATGAATGAAGTTTTGGATTGTATTTCGTCCATTGATTCAGATTACTCACCACACATTCGATGTTACCCCACGATCCAGCTTGAACCTGATTTTCATCGAAACCTGCTTCAGCAAGAAAATATTTCATTCCTGTTTCTGTCCAGCGTGAACAATCTTCGGGATAGAGATGCACCTTTAATAAGAATGGAGTTGTGATTAGGAACGAACCACCAGGATTCAACATCGTGTGCACATTCTTCGCTGCGCTATACGGTCTAAGCAAATGTTCGAATACTTGTTCAGAGATGACCAGATCAAATTTTTCCGAAAGGCGTCTGTGAACAAATATCGAACTCAGGGTACTGAACACTTTTATATTTTTTGAATCCGAATTTCTCCCACTTGGTTCCAGATATCTCAAGAACAGACAGATCTTTGAAGGGAAGGCTCTTGATCATTTTATCGGTCTCTTCATCCATTACGATCCGGCACCATTGCTGACCTGATTGAATACCAAACAGAAAATGATATGTCCGTTCGATGGCTAGAAATTTGAAGAGTTTTTTATACATGACCGCTTACGATTGTTTATCCCTCTTTAAAATATGCGTCACATTATTCACTTCGTGGACCCGGCTTTCCTGACTAATGTCTGAAAGATTTATGAACTGCACGTGTACATCCGGCCCAATACGAATAATCTTCCAGGATGACCAATCCATTATGAACAACCATCGGATATAGATATTGAAGCGCTGTCATTACTAAATCATGCCAATCATCATCCAATCGGAGAATGCAAAGATTTCTTTTCTTAAACAATGGTAGTGTTTTAGAAAACCTGCCATGATGTGTTTCATAATTTGTATGACCAGCTTTTGTCATAGCATCGATCACAAATTGTTTTTTCTGCGCGGCAGTTTTCAAAGGTTGGAGAAGTGTTGTCTTGTTGCCACTTGATAACTCTTGCCGAGAAGGTAATTTTATTTAGTCTATCCCTAATCATCATCTAACTCCATCTTAACTTTGCCTGGATGCATAAGATTTAATTTTGGATTAAGTGTTTTTCCATTTGAGAAAACATCAATCGTTTGAAGTTTGAAACTCATGGCATTTTCAATCGTGTCATAATTATTTCCACCATCTCCGAAATAAAGGTCGATGTAATAAAAGGAGTCGCCATAAAGTGGAAGAGATTCAATTTCAAAAATTATTTTCCCTCTGGTTAAAGGCTGTTTGTTTAATCGTACTCCTAAGTCCCAGTTATTAATGCCCATGACTGGTTGCTGGTTATAATCTTTAATTACTATTCCAAAGACAATTTCTGAAACAGGATTCTTATCAACAAACTCAAATTCTGCGGTAAATTTATCTTGCGAAAAAAAGACGTCTGTGACCATTCCATTTTTCAACAATCTACTTTTTATAATTCCGTAACCTGGTTTTTTTTTACTTTTATGAGTGGCCAGATCAAACGTTCCGTTACTTCCCCCTTCCCCTTCATTGGTCAGCAGATATTTGCTTATGGCATCTGTAGTATTACCTACGAAATCAACTTCACCTTTTTGCAAAATAACGGAACGTGTACATAATGTTCGAACCGCTGCCCAGATTATGGCTCACAAACAAAATGGTTCTTCCACTTTTGCTCACATCCTCCATCTTGCCCAAGCACTTCTTTTGAAATTCAGCATCACCGACTGCAAGCACTTCATCAATAATTAAAATCTCAGGTTCAAGAAAAGCCGCAACAGCAAAGGCTAGCCGAAGTTGCATGCCGCTTGAATAGTGCTTTAAAGGTGTGTCCAAAAATTTTTCAACGCCGCTGAAAATCAACGATCTCATCGAACTTTGCTGCGATCTCTTTGCGCTTCATTCCCAAAAGAGAGCCATTGAAGAAAATATTTTCACGGCCTGTTAATTCAGGATGAAATCCAGTGCCTACTTCGAGCAAGCTTGCTATTCTTCCACGAGTAATAATTTTTCCTTTTGTAGGTGGTGTGATTTTAGAAAGTATTTTTAGCAAGTGTAGATTTGCCTGCGCCATTGCGACCAATAATACCAATTGATTCTCCCGGCTGTACCTCAAATGATACATCGTTCAATGCCCAAAAATCTTCGACTAGTATTTCGTTCAAATTTAAGCGCGCTTAACATTCGTTCGCGCAAGCTCAAATATCCACCAGCCTGATGTTGGATCTTATATTTTTTGCGAAAGGTGTTGTACTTCTAAAATCGGTTTCATTGATCATTGCCCACGTATGTGGCTATATTATTTATCAGTTAAGCAAAATCCGCAAAAAAATCTTCTGTCCTTTTAAAATACACTAAGCCCACAATCAGAAAAAAAATCCCGAATGTAAACTAATCAGCATAAAGTTGCCAGTCGGCCATCACCTCCTGTTAATGGAAATCGAAAAAGTTCAATAGCGGCATACATTGGTGAAGCGGCCAATACGTATTTGAAGAGTGGGTATTTCAACATGGAAACAGGATAAATAATGGGCGTTAAAAAAAATAACACCTGCACCAGAAAGGTATAACATACCGAAAGTCACGATACTTTACATTAAGGCAGCAAGTAAACTGCCAGGGCCAAGTGTTGCCACAAGGCAAATGCACAAAGCCAATGGCCAACTCCAAAGTGCCGTTAAAGAAACTGGTTGATGATAAAAAATTAACAAGTGGAATAAAAAGAATAAAGGCCATTAAAAAATCGAAAAGAGCAACCAGATATGGAAGACACCGGAATGATGAGTCTGGGAAAATAAATTTTCTTTATGATTTGTGCATTGTTCACCATGCTGTTGGCAGAATTGGTAATCCCGAAGAGAAAGTATTCCAAAGCAAAAGCCCGAAAAAACAAAAACTGGGTAAGGCAAATTTTGAGAAGGTACATTAAGCGCTCGCCCAAAAAAAAGAGTAAAGATGATCATCATGAACAACGGTTGCAGAATTGCCCATAAAAATCCAAGTACGGTTTGCTTATACTTAATTTTTATATCGCGCCAGGTGAAAAAGTAAAAAAGCTCCTTGTAATTCCAGATTTCCTGAAAATCAAAGAGCGTTCGCTTTTCGGCGTCTACTATGTACTCCTGTTGTTCTTTTAATGGCTGTAGTTTGCGAAATCAATGAGGGATCTTTAGTTTATCGCTAAGTTATCATGATTTAACGAGCGTGCCAATTATGGAATTTCAATACTAACTGAGAAGATGTCTTGAATGGGAAATTATTCATTAAAATTACGATATGTCAAAAAGAATACTATTTCTTGTTCCATATCCCTTACATGAATCCCCTTCACAGCGGTTTCGATTTGAACAATACTTCACAGTCCTTCGAAGCAATGGATATAGCTATACAGTACAAAATTTTCTTAATTCCAATAACTGGGGCGTATTTTTCAAGTCGGGCCATACTCTTATCAAGCTAGGGGCACTGATTGCTGGGCTTGCCAAACGGGTGATAGTTCTTCTTAAATCACCGATGTATGATTTTGTTTTTATTCACCGGGAAGCAGCGCCATTGGGGCCACCAATTTTTGAATGGATAATGGCGAAAGTCCTTAAAAAGAAAATTATTTATGATTTCGACGATGCGATATGGCTGACAGATCGGCAACATGAATCTGCAATCTTGAGATTAGCCAAGTGGCGAAGCAAAGTGGGATCTATTTGCAAGTGGGCTTATAAAGTCAGTTGTGGGAATGAATACCTCTGTAATTATGCTGCTCTATTTAATAAAAGTGTAGTCTATAATCCGACCACTATTGACACTGAAAATCTACATCATCGTGCTTCAAATCCTGCGTCCAATCAAGCATCCGATAGAATACGGATTGGCTGGACAGGTTCCCATTCTACATTAAAATACCTAGATGAAATACAGCCTAGTTTTGCATAAAATTTTGCAAGAATATCCCGCTGTAGAATTTATTGTGATCGCCGATAGACCTCCTTCCCTTGACATTGGTTCATCGGTAAAATTCATTCCCTGGAACAGTGAAACTGAAATTAAGGATCTCCTTCAATTTGATATTGGAATTATGCCTTTGCCGGATGACGAATGGGCAAAAGGCAAATGTGGTTTCAAAGCTCTTCAATATATGGCCCTCGAACTTCCGGCAGTAGCCTCGCCGGTTGGAGTCAATTCGAGAATTATAAATCACGGTGTTAACGGTTTTTTATGCAACACCCCTGAAGAATGGGAAGAAGCATTAAGGAAACTAATTGAAGATTCAGACCTTCGAAAAAAAATGGGAATAAATGGCAGAAAAACCGTCGTTGAAAATTATTCTGTACTATCCAATTCAGCTAATTTCCTATCACTTTTTGAATGATGTAAAATCAAAATAAGGGCAACGAGAAAAAACGGAAGTAATGGGATTTTGTATCGAACCAACGTTCCGAAATTGAAAGTTGAGACGCCAACGGCAAAAGCAAAAGCAGATAGAAAAGATCAGTGCGAAGAGAACATTGGGATTATTGATAGCAGCCAATAGTCTGTACATTTTTTTTAACAATAATATACAGGCAAAGCAGAGAGCAATAAAAAACTTTCGAGCGCCGACAAAAGCATGAGCGGATTTTTAACTTCCCATAGGTAAGGTCGGAATAAGGAAACATTTATCGCCTGTGGTGAAAGCCTGATCATGGACCCAAACGTACCATCCAACTCACCAAGTGAATAGCCGGAACCTGCATCACGACCAGTATAGAATCCGATATCATACGCTGTAATCTTCGCAGTCATTGCAACATTCTGAAGTGAATATTTAGCATTGTCTTCTCCAGCTTTGACCATAGCAAAATAGCCCAGGGCAATGGCACAACTTATCGTAAAAGGCGCTAACATGATTTTAAGGACCGGAGAACGTATGGCATCCAGGTTAACAAGAAACACCCAAACAATTACCGCTGGTAAAAATGTAAGAAGGATGTAGATTTTAATGCTGTACATACCGTACAGAGAAATCGCAACAGCAGCAAGACATTTCTGATCCCGAAATTCTTTTTAATAAAAATCCGGTAGACCTGATAAGTAGCTACTCCGAGGCATCCCAATAGTTATAGTGTCTTTTAATAGGCCAGATCCCCAAAAAAATACGGATGGAATAAAAAATGAAGCGATTGCCAACCAGCGATGTAACTGCGGATACTGTTCATAAAAGGTTAAAAAAAACATCCACATTCCTACAAAGCTCACAACTGCAAATAATATTGCAGTGGAAGAATACGATGAAAAAGTCAGCAGGTCGAAAACTGCGGCAATCTTTACAATCGCGTATGACTGTGGGTCGGAGAAAAAAACTATTTTGGAAGCGTATCGATAGACATCATTATAATTGCTGCCATCATTTAGCAATAAGCCGCATTCCTTTGGCGGCGAATCCATAAAAGCTTCCCAAACATGTCTGACTGCCATGCGTGTGATAATTAAATGTATCGCCTCCATCGTAATAAAATTGGTAAATAAATCCCAACAGCAAGAGCTCCAAAAATTTTTACCGCTAACGCTGGAAAAAAATAAACCCGGTTACCGAATCAGTGACGCGTGGTCGTATAATGTAAGCGAGTACAGCAATTACGATCAGCAGTATCGGAGTAACGATCAGGTCGCGGAGCTTCCAAAACAATTTGTTGAAATTTTGAACGAAGTTCAGCCTTTGCATAACTAACAAACAACAAATGGCCACCTGCTGTAAGGTTACAGACAAGATTAATGTTTTTCCTAATCCCCCTTCTCCATCCTCTTCAACCTCCTCTTCGCCTCCTTAAATGCCTCATCCTTCCGATCTGCTTTGTCCTTAACTTCCTTAAACCACCGCCTCGCTTCGGCGCGATTTCCCTGTCTGCCGGCGATTTCACCCAGGGCAATCATCGAATAAAGGTAGTAGCCAGAGTCGGTAGAGCCGATTTGTTCCGCGATATTTCATGCAGAGTAGATAGTACTCCTTAGCATCATCGAGCTTTTGCCGGGCTTCGTAGATCTGGCCCAGAAAAAAGGCGGCATACCGTCCACTGGTGGCTTCGTATCCTACCTGACCGCTATCAATTTTCATTAGAATACTTTTACATGCTGGCTCAGCTTGCGTAAACTTTCCCATCGAGTAAAGCATACGAGCATAATATCGGTCGAAATAAGGATTGTTGGGATAGCTAGTATGTAAGTACTCACTGATCTGAAAAGCTCTTGGCTGATCATTTTCATAGCTATTTAAAATCCTCATGAGCCAGACCATGGCTTCGGTGCGTGTATAAAATGCGTTGTACGAAACTTCTGTCAGCTGTTTTAATCCCAAATGCCTTGTCGCCTTTTTTAAAAAACCACAAGACAGGTTTTAAAGCGGGGTAATTTTCGGGTACCCATACCGAAAAATAATTGTAGAGGGCATCCCCAAATAGCAATTCGGGGTTTAGCGCTTCTTTTTCCTTGCTGTATTTCAAATAGTCAAGGGCGTTGGTGCCGGCAGAAACAGCTTTGCGCCAGTTTTTTCGTTCTTCGTCAGAGTATAATCTACCTTTGAAAGCGTAGGCTGCTGCCAGAAAAAAAGCTGCCTCGGTTTTATATGCGGGATGATTTTTATAAAGGTTTTCGCCGACATAGATTGTTGTGTCCATATACCCAAGAAAGCTATCATCGTGGGAAGTATCTTTTGTGTTCGGCATGATTTTCCACCACTCGATCAAACCCATCAAAAAGTAAGGAAGCGGATGCCAGGGAAATTTGGCTTTCAAATACTTAAATTGAAATTCTGCGCGGGGGAAATTGAAATTGTATAAGTCATTCAAAGCTTGTGTGCATTCCAATTGAACATGCAGATCCGAAATCAATATTATGGTAGTGTCCTTTTTGGTAGTAGCTGATTTTATTATGGTTTGCCCATGAGCGCTGGAAGCTAACGCCAGGGCAAATACTACCATCAATAATTTATAGCCGGATCTCCGGAGTACATGGTCCGGTGACAACGAAATCATTAATATATTTTTCCTTGCAACTAAATAATCTTTCATAAACTACCTTACTTGGCACTGCATAAATAGCGGTCAGCCTACAGCAGTCAGCCTGCAGCTTACGGCATTCAGTACTTCAAAAACGTTACACACTACACACCAACACGCTTAAACACGTAAGCATCAATGGAACACGAAACTAAATCATTCTTTGCAGCCGACAAAAGGTTACTCTTTATACTGCTTTGCCTGGTTACTTTATTGCTCCTTTATATCAAAATATCCTTGATTGAAAACGAAACGGCGGCTTTTGAGTTTCTACAGGATAGGCCCGAAGGAACTATTTTAAGGGCCATCAGCGCAGCCAAATTTCTTTCCATACCACTGGTCTACGCCTGGAAGTTTACGGTGATTGCATTTGTTATATGGATCGGATGTTTCATGTTTGGATATCGCGTAACGTATAGCCAGTGTTGGGGTGTTGTTATTGCCGCTGAATTTATTTTTTTAATCCCTGAGATTTTAAAGATTCTATGGTTTATGGTAGTGGAGACAGACCCCACCTATCACGATATCAGTGGTTTTTATCCCTTGTCGCTAATTCATTTTGTCGACTACGAATCCCTTGATAAACGGTGGGCATATCCGCTGCGCGCGCTAAACGTCTTTGAAATCGTTTATTGGTTCCTGCTTGTGGCTGGCATCCACCATTATGCTCGTAAGGACAAAAAATACGTTTGGATCATCGTGGTTTGCTCTTATGTCCTGATCTTCTTTTTGTGGCTATTGTTTTACTCGATCGTATATAAGTAATGACTGTAATACTTGCTATAAACTGTAATCAAGGTGATCAGTAAAAAAATTTCTTAATCACATCACAAACGTAGTCAACCTGCTCTACCTCCAGGCCGGGCCAGAGTGGTAAACTTAACGCCGTATCGGCAATGGCTTCGGTTATCGGATAGTCGCCTTTCTTAAATCCCAGATCTTTAAAACTTTTTTGCAAGTGGGGTGGAATCGGATAGTGAATTGCCGTTTCTATCGATCGATCCATTAGGTATTTGCGAAGGTCATCACGTTTGGACGATCGAATAACAAACAAATGATAAACATGGCGTGCTTGCGCGTGCGATCCGGGAAGCACAACGTCGCCGATGCCTTGGAGATTTTTTAAATATGCTGCAGCAAGTTTTATTCTTTCGTTATTCCAGGTCTGCACGTACTTAAGTTTTATTCTCAGAAAAGCTGCCTGCATTTCATCGAGCCTGGAATTTACGCCCTGCTCCAGCGCCACATTTTTTTGTTCAAATCCATAGTTTCGGTACGAGGCTGCACGTTGGGCAAGCTCATAATTCTGAGTGACAATTGCTCCGCCATCTCCCAGGGCGCCGAGATTCTTAACAGGATAAAAGCTTGTAGCACTGCAATTCCCTAAACTCCCGGTTATTTTTCCATTCCAGGTGGCGCCATGGGCCTGTGCGTTGTCTTCGATTACAGAAATTGATTTTGAACTTGTGAGGTTTAAAAGGTCAGTCATCTCGCACGCCTGCCCATAAAGGTGTACGGGAACTATGGCTTTCGTTCTTTCAGTAATTACCTCTGCGACCTTGTCGACGTCAATATTGAAAGTGAGTGGATTTGGCTCGACGGGAATGACCTTTGCCTCAGTTCTTAATACCGCCAGCCACGTGGCGAGGAAGGTATGTGCGGGAACAACAACCTCGTCACCAGGACCTATCCCACATGCCTTAAGTGCAATAAAAAGTGCGTCTAGTCCATTTCCTACGCCCACACAAAAGGAAGAATTAGAAAAACGGGCATATTCTCGTTCGAAAGATTCCAGCTCTTTTCCCAGTACAAACCAATTTCTGTCGTAGACATTTGTTAATGTCTCAAGAACCTCCGTCCTGATCTTGGTATGCTGATGAGCCAGTGATAAAAATGGAATGGATTTCAACGTCATGTGGATATTGCCAGTGAAATTACCAAACTACATAAATGCACCCTGCTTACAACCAAAATTTCACTATTTTCGGCCCTAATTTGGTTTAGAGTTTAGGGTTTAAGGTTCAAATTTCCACTAAATCCGAGGCTGTAGGCCATTTTTTTACACCGATGAACGATTAAAGGAACAACGGATAACTTTCCTAGAATGAAATTTCAAAAAATTAATAACGTAACGGGGTGGGCCGTATTTGCCATAGCCCTGATCACCTATTGGCTTTCCATGGAAGAGACTGCCAGCTATTGGGACTGCGGGGAATTTATTGCTGTGTCCTACAAGCTGGAAGTTCCACACCCTCCCGGAGCTCCTTTATTTTTAATCATCGGAAGAATATTCTCATTCCTGGCTTTTGGGGATGTAATGAAAGTAGCTTACTGGATAAATTTCATCAGCGTCTTAGCGAGCTCATTCGCGGTGTTATTTCTGTTTTGGTCCATCGTATTGTTTGGAAAGAAGGTGATGAAAGTTAACAAAGACTCCGAGTTAACTGAAGAGAAAATATGGTTGTTGATGGGTGCCGGTATCGTGGGCGCGTTGTCGTTGACTTTCTCAGAGTCCGCCTGGTTTTCGGCCGTGGAAGCTGAAGTGTACGCAATGTCTTCGTTCTTTACTGCCTTTGTTGTTTGGGCCATGTTAAAGTGGGATGTTATTGAAGATGAGTCCAAGGCCAATCGTTGGTTATTATTGATTTTCTATATGATGGGTTTGTCCATCGGTGTTCACTTGTTGAATCTGGTTGCGATACCCTGCTCTGGCCTTGATTTATTATTTTAAGAAATACACGCCGACAACGTGGGGAATAGTGGCCACAATGCTTATTAGTTTGGTGATCATTTTCTTTATTAACGAAATTATTATTCCGGGCCTTCCGACCATTGCGAGTCACTTTGAAGTCTATTTTGTCAATAGCCTCCGCCTACCTTTTGGATCTGGTGTCATTGTGTTTAGTGCGATCCTGCTGGCAGTTTTAGTATGGGGAATCATTTTTTCTCAAAAACATAAAAAGGTAGTATTGAATACTTTTTTAATCGCGACTGCCTTTATCCTGATTGGTTATTCATCGTACACAATGGTTGTTATCAGGTCATCGTACGACCCTCCAATAAATGAGAACGACCCGGCAGATGTAATGAGCTTTGTCAGCTATTTAAAAAGAGAACAATATGGAAGCAGGCCATTATTATACGGTCCGTATTTTACCTCCCAGCCTGTTGGTTATAATGAAGGTGCTCCCACATACAAAAAGGGAAAGGATCGTTACGAAATCAAGGACCGGAAATTTGAATACGAATATGAGCCGGGTACACAAACATTTTTACCCCGTATCTGGAGCAGTGATCCGGACCATGTGGAAATTTACCGGGAGAACCTGGGTCTTGCAGAGGGTGAAAAACCGACTGCTGGAGATAACCTGACGTTCATGTTCCAGCATCAGATTGGCTGGATGTATGTCCGGTACTTCTTCTTCAACTTCGCCGGTCGGGAAAGCGATATCCAGAACGCAGATTGGCTAAGCCCATTACATTGGTTTGACAAACTTCCGTCAGCGCTGGCAGAAAATAAAGGCCGGAACAATTTTTTCATGATACCATTTATTCTCGGTCTGATCGGCATGTTTTATCAATCGGTCAACGACACAAAAAACTTTGCTGTACTGGCGTTGCTGTTTATCCTAACCGGCGTGGCATTGGTGATTTATCTGAATTCTCCTCCCACCGAGCCTCGTGAACGCGATTATATTTACTCCGGGTCCTATTATGCTTTTTGTTTTTGGATCGGATTAGCCGTGATCGGGATGGCAGAATACTTTGCAAAGTTCGCGAAGAGCCTAAAGACCTCTGCCATTATTGCAACACTTATCGGACTGATTGCACCCGTGCTGATGGCGTCTGCCGGATGGGATGACCACAATCGCTCTAATCGTTATTTCTCGGTTGATTCTGCGGTAAACTATTTACAATCGTGCGCCCAAAACGCCATTCTATTCACGGGTGGTGATAACGACACTTTCCCCCTCTGGTATTCACAGGAAGTGGAAGGTGTTCGTACTGATACTCGAGTAATTGTATTGAGTTATTACAATACCGATTGGTACATCGATCAAAGTTTGCAAAAGCATTATCAGTCTGAACCTTTTCCTTATACCCTAACGCTGGAAAACTACGTGCAAGGTGGATTGAATGACTACCTGCCATATTACGATGCCGGGATTAAGCAGATGGACTTGCATAAGTTTCTGGAGCTTGTAAGAGACAACAACAAGAGTCTTTTACATCCACAATACGGTGGAACAAGGAACATGCTGCCTGCAAAAGAAATTGTCCTGAAGGTTGATGTAGAGAAAGTCAGGAGTCTGGGAATTATCCCGGAAGGAATGGATAGCCTTGTAGTTCCCGAAATGCGATTGCGTGTGCGCACGGGTGGGCTGGAGAAAAAAGATTTGGCGATGCTGGATGTTTTGGCAACAGCCAATTGGGAACGGCCACTGTATGTCAACGCTACCTCTCTGTCTCAATTTAGTGTTGACCTGAGTCGCTACGTAGTGCAAGAGGGAAATGCCTATCGAATTCTGCCGGTATTAAATCCAAAGGCCTTTAACCAGATGGAATTGGTGAACACGAAAGTGAGTTATGAAAACATGGTTAAGAAATTTCAGTTCCGGAACACGGATGATCCGAAGGTATATTTCAATCAGGACTACCGTAACATGTTTTTAAATCACCGGAGTAGCTTTAATTCACTGGCGGAGTTCTTGATTTTAGAAGGAGATACCGCGAAAGCGAGGGAAGTGCTGCTTTTCAGCCTTGCGAAAATGCCGGATAAGTCGGTGCCGTATGATTACACGAATGCGCAGACCGTTGAAATGCTTTTTGAGGTTGGCGAAAAAGAAAAAGCAATGGAAATAGCCAACGTTATGAGTACGCGGGCTGATCAGTTGGCTACCTACTACATTGAGAAACGCTCTATTGGCAGAGAACTTCAGATGAACGTGGTTATCTTGGGTGAATTGCAACGTGTGCTATATAAGTATGGTGAAGCCGAGCAAGCGAAGAAAATTGAAGACCTGTACGAAAAACACTTCAGTGTTATACAAACCGGAAATGGTCTGACACGATAATTTTGACTAGCGAATAAGCCGGAATTTTTTGTGCGCGTATCTCAAAAAGGTTAGTTTTTTGAAAATGAAACTTTGTTAAAAAGTCATTTGCATCAAGGTTTTTTTAACGCGGCGTATTCCAATAAGGGTCTAATGTTTTGATGATAATAACTTTTTAAAGAAGGCTTTTATACCAAGACATTTTTTAGCGCGGAGGGAATACCGAGGTAAAATACAGGGAGGTACGCTGAGAGTGGAATTGGTTCACTCTGGATTCTGAAAGTGCAAATTCCTCCACCCACTTTGCGTTAAAAATTAGCCCTAGTTCTATAGAGTGATAACTGAGCATGAAAAAGCTCTGCCTTGCTACCGATATTTTCAACCCGTGCGTAGAAATCCGGGAGATTCGCTGAGCACGGCCAAGCCGTGGTACACAAGAGGTTCGTGGATAGTGTTTCGTTTTTCTTTCAATTTGAGCCTTTGAAAGCGTTGAGCTTTGCTACGAAGCTTATCGAGACACGGCTTGGCCGTGCTCAGCGTCCTCTCATTATCGAATTACTTTTTGTAGAACAGGCTTGCCCTATCTCCTCGGCGAATTGGTTCTCTCTGGATTTTCTCAGCGCAAATTCCTCTGCGGTCTCCTATGTTTGTAAAGTAAGTAAAAGAAGTTCTTTGAAGGAAAGTTAAGATACCAATAGATTTGATTTTAAAGTGAAAAGGGGTGAGAGCGCAGTCGCGGTCTAAACAACCTTCAAGGTATGTTCTCGCAGAGATAATGCCTCACCCTTTTTTATCTCTTCGAGTTTGAACAGAATGTAAGGAATACTGCATGGCGGTATATCCAGAATATCCAACCAGGAGACAAAGCGAAGGGAGATTTTCACTTTTATTTTTTTTTAAACTAATTGGTAAAAATGAAAAGAATTGTAAAACAGGTAGTGGGCATTGATGTGGCTCAAAAAGAATTGGTTGTTTGCTTGGGAGCGTATGTATGATGATCTGGATCACCGGAACTGTATGCATGTAAAACTTTTCCCAAATACAGCAGAAGGGATTTGCGACATTGGCTATCATGGGTACAAAAAGCTGACTGAAGAGTCCCAATGTCACTGTCCGGTATGTCATGGAAGCCACCGGAGTGTATCATGAATCATTGGCTTATTTTTTAGATGAGCAAGAGTTGTGAGGTAAGTATTGTATTGCCCAATAAAATCAGCAATTACTTCAGGACGCTGGAGGTAAAAACCATTACAGATAAAACAGCCTCGGAAGCCATTGCAAGGTTTGGATTGGAAAGAAAACTTGATAAATGGAAACGACCTAAACCGAAATTTTTAAAAAGCTAAGACAATTAACACGGGAACGAGATCAAATTGTACAAGAAAGAACAATGGCTAAGAATCAATTGCATGCAGAACAAGCTGAGGCAGAGCCCCAGCCATGCAAGTATAAGTCAGAATGAAGAACACGTATTAACCCTGCTTAATAAACAGGAAAAGGAGATTCAACAAGAGATTGTCAAAATGGCAAAGAAGACCTGGAAGTTAGCAGATCCATTGAATATATCCGTTCGATAACAGGTGTAGGCCTCCTAACAGCAGCAACCGTTTTGGCAGAGACCAATGGTTTTGAACTGATTCGTAATAAAAGACAATTGACCAGCTATGCAGGTTTTGATGTGAAGGAAAAACAATCCGGCACATCGGTAAAAGGCAAAGCCAAGAATATCAAAGAAGAGGAAATCAGGTATTTACGAAAGGCCATGCATTTGCCAGCACTTGCCGCCATACGAACACATGCGAACGATTTAAAGTAATATTTGCCAGATTAGTATCAAAACATGGAATAAAAATGAAAGCAGCCGTAGCTGTTCAAAGAAAATTATTAGAAATGATTTATACTATTTATAAAACAAAAACCCTTTACAATGAAGATTACCTCAAAACGAAGTCTGAACAAACATTAACAACATAAAACAGAAAAGCAGTCGGTTTTAAACGACTGCTTCTCCTTCCAGGCTGGCATAAAGCCGCCTTGTCACAAATTTATAAAAATTCTACTGCAATTACTGAATGTTGTAATGTGGGTAACCCCAAACTAAAGTATGTATCAAAGAGACCTAAATTAACTTTTGGGGTTATCCATATTTCAACATTAATAGTTTCAGATACTATTGGAATTTAACACAGAATCTCTGCGTTAAAACTTGGACCAATGTCCTGGAAGAATGCCGTAGGATACTTCGGTTGCCCTGTCGCCTAAAAATCATACCTCCATTCTTTTACCAAATATCCAACTCGCACTTCCTGCATATGCAAAGATGCAACGTGTGGGATATACAATTGAATGAGAATTTCAAGTCAATTTCAATAAACCGAAAATCCCGCCAATAATTACAATCCTCAAAAGTAACGGCCCCAACTTTCCCAGACCGGAAGAAATAGCGTAACCGCCTATAATTATCCCTGAAATTGCAAGCGACGTCGTGCCTATGAGGAGCATTTGATCCGCACCTTCGAATTTGAGAATGCTGAACATTAAACCGATTACACAAATTGCACAAGACATGTTGAGAACCGTGCATGTAATCGAGCCGAACCTACCTTCTATATCCGGAGTGAGATATGAACAGAGAAAATAAAATATAGCAAGGGTAGTCATGGACATCATTATCATATGTGGGGCCTCGCGCAGGTGAGTGTGGTAAGCCAATAAGCTAACCGCGACCAATCCTGTCAAGAGCAGTTCAATCTTAAGTTTTCTTTCGGCAAGCCAGCGGTCGAGTTTTGGAGGGAATTTTGTGTTGCCTCTTGGAATCATGTATTTTCAATTTAATGGCTAAAGTCCGCTGCTACACTTGTACGTCGGTAACGCTGATGGACGTAGCGAAAGGTAGTACTAATATGAAAAAGAAAAAATAAGGTAGTGGCAACGGGCTCCCAGGGAATTGCGTGCCTTGGCTTTGCAATTAAATGGAATGGTTACCAAGTCTTACTGACCGGTATTGATCCCGAAGGTGTCAGTTGTAAACTGTTTAATCATGAAGAATAAGATCCTATTTGCTTCAGCGTTGTTGATGTTTGCGTTTGCCTGTGATGATGGCGATAATGTTATCCCAGAAAAAACATCTCTGCTAAAGCTTACTGTCGATGCTTCCTGGGCTGGTCTTGGCGCTGACAATTGGATAATTGTTCATAGCGAAGACGGATCTTTGCTCGCGTCCGAAAGTTTTGCAACGGCTCAGGAGTTGGAGATCGTAACGGACAAACCGGCACCTGGGAAGATTACGGTTACGCACCTCAGATATTTTATGAGCAATGGCACCAAGTTCTATTTTGCAACTAGCAATGTGAATATTGAAAAGGGAAAACACATGATCCTAAAACGCAATTCGTATACTTCGCCAGAGGCAACAGGAAAACTCTATATTTCTGTGAGCAATGTCGCTGTTCGGGACCATCATTCCTTGAGCAGCCAGATCAGCCCTTCAGGCGGTGCATCCTGGAGTGGCGGCACGGGCATTCTAGATATGGAGTCCACTACATTCAAGGGTATTTCAAAGCATATCGTTACGGTGTCCGATGGGTATTCATTGAAACATAGGGTCTTAAACGACGTCAAGCCCAATGATTCATATAGTTTTTCGTTTTACGATATGGCTCCCTTCGACCAGACGGTAGACTTTACTTTTCCTCAACCTGATCATGTTTTGCTCGATGTGTGGGGAAGCGAACCGAACACCACGCTCACACCGAATTACTATAACCTGGTTGCGCATTTTAATTCCGATGCACACACTACTATTAAGGCGGGATACCTTAACAGTCTGACGAATTACAGAACGCAGTTGAACATCGTCTATTCAGACTATCTTTACGACTACATAAACATAGGTTCCATCCCGGACGGAAACATTGCATGGCCTCAGAAATCGGATTTTAATATCAATGAAAAGTTTTTCACTAATTTTTCGGCGACAGCGTCAAAGTCTTATGTTTGGCGCAAGAGCCGATGGAGTTACTCTGATGCTGTTAGCCAAACCGTTATAACATGGGATGTTTCCGCGTCATCGGGAAATCAATCCTTCCAGGAATTGCCGTCAGAAATCACTAGTGTTCATCCGATCCTTTCTTTCAACAACATGAAACATGCTTCAACGACTTTTTATACCCAGTCGCCAGCTTTTGAATCGATTGTGAATGCTGATTTTGAAACTGGTCCAGAACCCGAAGGATTACGGTTAGGGATTAGGATTATAACCAATTGAGATCATTCCGATGCAAACGCCGTAAGCGCATTGAATACAATTCTGATTCTGAAAGTGTCTGGTCTATTTTAGACGTAGGTCTTTACTGTTGCAGTCTCTCCGAAGGAGTCCTTTGGACACACTTCGGGATGTTTCGCGGGAAGTTCAGTGACTTCGAAGAGGAGCGTAGGCTCAACATCACGGGATCGCTAAGGGGGTGCTCTGTGGTACAGTCGATGCTATAGAAGGAATCGTAAACTGTTGGCGTGTCAGTCGTTCATTGTTCCGTTCTTTGTTAACAAATGTGACATATAGCCACAATTTCTTTGTCTGGAAGAGACTGGTTTATTCAAGTCGTAGATCTTTGCTTTTGTAGTCTCACAATTCGGGATGTTTCGCGGGAGGTTCAGTAACTTCGAGGAAGTGCGTAGGCTCAACATGACGGATCGCTAGGGGGCCGACCAACCGAAGATTCGTTTCGCATGTTGGGCGAAGAACGGCTAGAGAAGAGTTGACAGACCAAGACACTTTCCTACGGAGCGCCCTTCGACCCACGGCTTGGCCGTGCTCTGCGGTCTCCGGTTTGCGCTATGGATTAAGCGCGTTCTGAGTACTTAAAGATGAAAGCATTCTCTGCGGTCTCCGCGTTAAAACTTAGACCGATGTCCCGGAAGAATGCAATAGGCCATCGGTTGTCGCCTCATTCAAAAATAACACACTCCTTCACTAACATCCAAATTCCCAACACCAGCGCCGACCATCCGAAGATTCGTTTTAGGCTGTCCCCAGAAAAGCGGCTCGCGAAGAGGTCGCCGATGAAGATGCCTAAGGCGGCGAGCAGCGATATGGATGCAAGGAAAAGCCAGTCAACGGGATGGCTGAATGCACCGCCGAGAAATCCTACCAGCGAGTTCAAGGCAATGATTGGCAACGCAGATCCAACCGCGACATTGAAGCGCAGTCCTGCAAAGAGCATCAGGGCAGGAAGGATCAGGAAACCGCCGCCCACGCCTGCAAGTCCGGAAAGAAAACCGACGCCAAGACCGGCGAGGCATCACAGCGAACGGGTTTGCTCTCCAGGTGGATTCTTCTCTTGTAAATTGCCTGCTACGGATCACCATTAGGGAAGAAATGATAACTACAATTGCAAACACCGATAACAGTAATGCTCGTCGCGTTACGTCTACCGGACCGACCATGAACAAGACGTCGGGTATCGAACACACGATCCACTTGCGTGTACAAAATGTGGCGAGATACCGAAGGTACTCCAAGCTTGAGGGCAGCGGGAATGTCAACGAAGCGTTCGCGCTGTTTTAGGGCTGTACCTACCACGCTCGTCGAGCCGACGATAAACAATGAGTACGATGATGCAACTACAACATCGAGCGAAAACAGGTATACAAGGATTGGTACAGACAAAATTGATCCGCCCCCACCCATCATCCCCAATAAAAGTCCCACGCCGATCAGCGAGGCATATCCGAAAAGTTCCATGATTATTTTTTGTTGTTCGAGGGTGGTGTTAAGTCAACTTTGTTTTGCATTGTGAATCACAGTTAGCCGGCATTGGATCTCCAAATGAATTTTCCCCACGGCGCTCCCGGGGGGCGCGGCCCCCGCATACCGATATCTCGCTGAACCCTGTCCCTGCCTTCGCCTGCTTCGGCCTTTAGATTTGTTATCATGTTGATATCGTTGTTATTATAAACATGAGGGGGGACCGGGGGGAGACTGATAATTTGTGGATAAGTGGACAACTTTAATTTTTAAATTGAAGTATAAAAAAGAATGGGGTGAACTTCGCTTCGGCTAGGAATGACCTATTGCCTGTATTAGTCCCCATTCTTTTCCAACGTTGCTCATAAAGGACTATTTAGAATTTTAGACATCGCCAGGTCTGTTATCAAGGTCTTCGTTTAGAGCAACTTTTTTTTATTTAAAAACCAAAATTAATGATTATGGAAAAGTTTAGCAACGCCATTGGGATTGATGTTTCGAAGCTGACGCTTGATGCCCATGATTATGTGAAGGGGGTTCATATCCAAGTAAGTAACACGGTTAATGGTTTTAAGCAATTGCTTCGATGGAGTAAGAAAAGCAACATCGATTTAACTACTCTTCTTTTCTGTTTTGAACATACAGGGTTATACTCATTGCCCTTAGCGATGTTTTTGAGTAAACTGCAAGTACAGTATGCTATGGTATCGGGGCTGGAGATTAAATATTCGATGGGTTTGAGCCGCGGAAAAGATGATAAGGTGGATGCCCAGCGGATAGCAGAGTATGCTTACTTAAGACGCAATAAGATTACTATTTATCGTCTTCCTTCTAAGCTTCTACTGGAATTAAAGAGTTTGCTTTCCTTGCGCGAAAGAATGGTTATTCAGCGAGGCGGATACAAGGCTGCTAAAAAAGAAATGAAATCCTTTTTGAAAGTAGCTACACCTTCGTCAGCCCTTTTCCAGATTCAGGACCGCCTGATTCAGGAACTGGATAAACAAATCAAAAATGTTGAAAAACAAATACAGACTCTCCTGAATCAGGACGAGCAGCTAAAAAAAACTTATAACCTGGTGACTTCTGTGAAAGGAGTGGGCTTGGTATTAGGTACTACGATGTTGGTTTATACTAACTGTTTTACAGCCTTCAAAGACTGGCGAAAGTTTGCTACCTATTGTGGCATCGCTCCTTTTGGCTATGACTCCGGTACAAGTATCACTGTTGTTTAACGGTGGTGTTAAATCAGTTCTCTACAGGGCATTTTAATTCACCATCGGTTGTTGCTGGATTTGCTGCAGGCATGAATACGGACCAGAGGGTATCAGCGGAGACAAGCGGCAATTTCTCGCTCGACGTACTGATGAATCTCATCCTGGTCAAAATTGTTCACGACAATGGCCAGTTGCACAATAAACGACGCTGCCACGAAGCCCACGAGCAACAAAATAAGTTTTGATGTACGTTTCATTTGTAACAGGAGTCTAAGTTCTTCTGACATAAATTATTTTGTATCTGGACGTGTTTACCGTTGATGCATAACCCGGAAAGGTTTCAGCGCAAAGTCCGCAAGACGACTAACTGATAAAATCCTGGACGACGCAGAGTCCCGGAGACCGGAGACTCTGCGGCGACGCAATCCTGAGGATCCTTTAATCAAGTAAATCATGGTTCAGACATTTTCGATGAACTTGTTAGTCCGGTTAGTGTCACATGTACTAGGTTGCAGGACGTCGACCTGCATAAGAGAAAGACATGAGGATGAGTAACGCAGAGTCCCGGAGACCGGAGACTCTGCTGTGACGCAAAAAGACTTCCCTAATAAAATCAGGGGAATCCTTTAATCCGGTAAATCCTGATCCATCATCCACCCGCATAACAATATCCAAATCCGTTTTCCTGCGCACGGCCAATAGCCCAGATGCCGGAAGGAACGATTTGCACATTCGGAAGCAGTCCGCTCTTCCAGTCGTTCAGAACCTCTTCGTGTTTGAGATTAGCTCCCTTAGCGACGGCCGCGCTATAAACCGTGAGTGCCATGTTGCAGACGCAATACATCGCGCCGCGCTCTTGTTGTCTCTTGATTCCCTCGATACCAGGAGAAGGAAAATCTCCCTCACGCGGTGTGAAGTAAGGATTTCTAATGGCGGACTTCCCGGTTGTGCTATCGGTGACTTTAAATACTTCTCCAAGTTTATACTTTGCCCACAGGTTATCTTCCATGGCAAAAGGAATTGCATTGTGACGAAGCACGACCATCGATGTCATGTTGTCGTCGGCAATACCGGATTCGTTGTTTGTGTGATAAAATACCCATGACCAGACCAGCGGCATGCCATTGTGGGGCTCGGAAGCATCAAATACTACGCGATGTTTTCCTTTTGCTTTCCTGATCCACGCTTCGGCGTCCGCGGAGGGCTTGAGGGTCTGACCGAATGCAGTCGAAGGGAACGGAAGAGAAAAAACGGATAGGCCTGCGGCGCTGCCGGCAGCTACTTTCCCAAGGAAGTCGCGCCTTGAGTTTACTTTTGAGTGATCGTTCATAATTTCAGAATTTTGGTTAAACATTGTTTGCGCTAGCAACGTAGCGTATCCTCTGGAACGCGAAATAAGGGTGTAGGAGATGGTTTTGGGGTTTTCTCTGGGGTCTAGAAAATTTGCTAAGGAGTTATTTCGAATAA
>CAWEZB010000004.1:0-26215 GCA_963813425.1 uncultured Bacteroidota bacterium | reverse complement strand
GAGTCGGTGCGGCAGGTTGGATCAATGCATTAGCCAGAAGGGCAAATATGCATAGGGACGCAATGAGAAAGGCTATTCGAAACATAATGGTAATAATTGATGAGGATGATAAAAGACTTATTAAGCTTTGTTAGGAGCTACTGAACCTTTTATGCGTTTTTCTGGCGGAGGAGTATCCATAATCAGGTGGTATATCCGGAATGGACATGTAATGAAACCACCTGTTTTGTTATTTTTTATTCTATAAAATAAAAACGGGATTCATAAGACCTATTTTCATTCAAACCGGCCCTAAAAAATAAATAAATGAAAAAAGAAACCAGAAATGTGCCTAGATGGCCTTCTTAAGGACAAACCGGTGGTAGACTTTCGTACCGCATTTCAGTTTTGTATAGAACTTAGAGCCAACCACACCTGCAAACTCGCCAAAAAGCTTTTGCCATTTCGGAGGGAATAATTTTTCAATGCGGGCTTTCTTTACTTCATCCTCAGCCTCGATCGCCTGAATAACGTTGCTACAAATATTTTCTTCTTCTATCCATTGCAGACCAGATCCCTTGAGTTGATCACGAAGGATGTTCATTTTTTCTGCGTCACGGAAATCGACCAAGGCAAGGACACCCTCTGGTTTTAATACACGTTTAACCTCGCTTATAAATTTTCCTACATCCCCATAGGCATGGCAGGATTCCACATTAAGCACTACATCGATACTATTGTCCGGCAGGGGAATTTCTTCGGCGCTACCTTGGATAAATTTCAAATTTGGCACCTTATGGAGCTTGTTCGCGAGATCGACGGCGTTTTGAGCGAGGTCCATTCCAACATAAGAGGCCGGCTTAAGCGCGCTTGCGATATGCTTGGCACCACCCCCACGACCACTACCAACTTCCAGGACGGCCTTACCTTCCACCTGGGTCTTCAGCGCCAGATAATGATACATTTGCAAAGGATACTTTTGAATTTTTGGGTCATCGGGCAATACAATAGGCTTTTCGGTTGTATTAGGAACGTAGCCGTAATTCATAAACTGCCATTCAGCTGCAGGAACGCGCTTTGCTAAGAGTTCGTAAGTTACTTTTGCATTTAGACGTTTGAACCACGCAAAGCGCTTAAGAGAATAAATAATAAGGCGGATCATTAATGAGGGTTGTTTGAGGCCGCAAAGTTACGCAATCCTAATGCGCAACGTTCATATGTAGAAGCGGTGAAAATCAGGTGAGTAAGATTTATGGAATAATTGGCGCCTTTGACGTTTATCAATAAGAAGCGAGGCTGTCCATCCCGTCAATAACCTTACAAAAAATGAAGTTCATTTATGAAAAATGTAATTGTCCCTTCAGTCCTGATCTTGCCGTTTCTTTTTTCGAGCGGTGATTTTAAACCGGAAATACATCGGGAGGGCACGACCCGTTATGAACTCTCTCCGGCTTTTCCAGCCTTGGAATTTGACATGCCAGTCGAATTAACAAGTCCACCCGATAATTCCAACCGGGTATTTGTTGTCGAGCAGAAAGGAAAGATCATGTCTTTTCCAAATCAAGCCGATGTAAAAAGTGCCATCTGTGTTTCTTGATATTGTGAAGAAAGTTGATAGCGGAGGTGAAAAAGGTTTGCTAGGATTGGCTTTTCATCCTGACTATAAGAACAACGGATTTTTTTACGTGAATTATACACGCAGTAGTCCGCTGGAAACTATTATCTCGCGGTTTAAGGTTAGCCGCTCCAATGCGGGATCCGCCGATCCAGCGTCCGAGGAAATTTTACTTCGGTATTCGCAACCCTATTCAAACCATAACGGTGGAAAGATTGCATTTGGAAAGGACGGTTATCTCTACATTTCTGCCGGCGATGGTGGCAGCGGAGGAGATCCACACAACAATGGACAGGACTTAACGTCCTTATTAGGAAAAATTTTACGAATTGACGTAAACAAGTCCTCAGATGGCAAGAAGTATAGCATACCCGCGGATAATCCATTTAGCGGAAAGGGCAAAGGTTATCGGGAGGAGATCTTTGCTTACGGACTACGCAACGCATGGCGATTTAATTTTGATGATGAAACAGGTTGGCTATGGGCCGGAGATGTAGGCCAAAATGAAATTGAAGAGGTTGATATCGTTGAAAAGGGTGGAAATTATGGGTGGAGAATTATGGAGGCAGAAAAATGTTTCAAACCCCAAAATTGTAGCAAAGAAAATTTGATTTTGCCGATCTGGAGTTATCGTCAGGGCGCCAGCACTGGCCGGTCAGTCACCGGCGGATATGTTTGTCACGATAAAAATTTGATGGGTCTGGAAGGCAAATATGT
This sequence comes from uncultured Bacteroidota bacterium, assembly GCA_963813425.1. Lineage (GTDB taxonomy): Bacteria > Bacteroidota > Bacteroidia > Cytophagales > Cyclobacteriaceae > Chryseolinea. The sequence goes on along the minus strand of CAWEZB010000004.1, from coordinate 23,904 downwards.
GTATGGTGATTTTGTTTCGGGCAACATTTGGGCATTGAGCTATTCAGGAAAGAAGGCACTAAAAAATGAACTTGTTGCTACCCTTTCTGATGGATTATCTTCCTTTGGGGAAGACGAAAAGAAAAATTTATATGTGTTGGCGTATAACAGTGGTAAAGTTTATCGGCTGCAGCTTGATGAATGATAGTCGTTTTCTTTTAATTAGATTTGGTGCTTGTCAATCTTTTAAATTATCTCAAATTTAAGCTCGTAATCCTCCTATCTTTTCTTGATTTTAAAACAAACAGAAATACCATGTGGAAATCACTGTCTCTTTTCATGCTGGTCATCGCCCTGGGATGTGGCGCTCCGAAAGAAACCAAAACGGAAAATGAATGGATAAAACTCTTCAATGGCAAAGATCTTAATGACTGGATTGTAAAGGTTCATCATCATGAGGCTGGCGATAACTTCGGAAATACTTTCCGGGTTGAAGACGGAATGATCAAAGTGAGATACGATCAGTACGGCGACTTCAATGACCAGTTTTCACATCTCTACTACAAACAGCCATTCTCTCATTTCCATTTGAAACTAGAATATCATTTTACCGGTGAACTACAAAAAGGTGCTCCAGACTACACGTTGTTGAACAGCGGGGTAATGTTTCATTCGCAGGATCCTCGTGGAATGCTGAAAGAACAAAATTGGCCTATTTCAGTGGAGATGCAATTCCTGGCAGGATTAGGCGACGGGAATCCACGGCCGACTGGAAACATGTGTTCCCCCGGTACCGAAATTGTGTATCAGGGAAAGATGTATGAAAGTCATTGCTTGAATTCCACATCTAAAACCTATGATAAAGATGAATGGGTCCGTGCGGAACTTATCGTATTGGGAGATTCGCTCGTCACACACATTATCAATGGCGACACCGTATTACAATACAGTAAACCATCCATGGGGGGTGGGGTGGTTCAAGGCTATGATAGCACGATTTGGCAAGTAGGTAAGCCGTTGACATCGGGGTATATCGCCTTGCAAAGCGAGGGTCAGCCCATAGATTTTAGAAATATCGAGTTAAAGGAGTTAGAAAAATAGTTAGGCTTTTAAAATACAAGCCCTCCACATTTGGCTACCGGTAACCTCGAACTTCAAACCTCGAACTTCAAACCTCGAACTTCGAACTTACTCACTTCGCAGTGAATTTACAGGATTGGTCCTGGCAGCTTTCCAGGTTTCATAGCTTACCGTCATCAACGTTATGACTAGTAGTCCCAAGAGGCTGGCGCCAAAAATCGCCGGACTGATTGGCGATCGGTAAGCAAAACCGGCTAGCCACTTGTCAGCCATAAAATAAGCAACAGGAATAGCAAGCACGCAGGCTACGAGAAAAATTTTCAAAAACACCCACAAGAACATTCCAATGACTTGAAGCACTTCCGCACCCAACACTTTTCGAATACCTACTTCTTTAGTCTTTTGTTCAGCCGTGTACGAGGCGAGCCCGAAAACTCCAAGCGCCGTGATTAGAATAGCAAGGACAGCAAAGCTTTTAGCCATCGATGAAACCCTGGCCTCCGTTTCATACATCCGGGTAAATTCATCGCTGAGAAACCAATAATCGAATCCAACGGCAGGAAAGATTTCCTTCCATTTCTTTTCAATGGAGGCAATTTTCTCCTGGAATTTTCCCGGTGGTAGCTTCACGTATGCGATACGGTCAATAAAGTGAACGCGTGGATTTAACATCAGCGGCTCAATGGTTTGATGCATGGATCTGAACGGAAAATCCTTCACTACCCCAATTACTTTATATGCGCGATTGTTATTCCCATTGTTATTATTGGCTTCTAGAACCGTCGCGCCCATAATTTTTTCAAGCGGCTGATTGAGCGCCTTCACCGCTGCTTCATTCAAAATAACGCTCGACGAATCCGCGACATTGGTGACATCAAAGTCACGACCGGCCGTAAATTCAAGGGAATAAGTTTTTGCAAAGTCAAACTCAACGTTCAGTTGGTTCCATTGTAAATTTTTATCCGATAACTCCGGGAACTTCACATTTGCGCCAATGAAGCCAAAGTAATTTAGGCGTGGCAAGTGATTCGCCATGGTCACATGCTCGATATCCTTGTCCTCCAACACCGCTTGCTTAAAGGCTTCAAATTTTTCCTGTGGTGCAATTCCACCATATCGGATAGACAGCAGTTGGCTTCCTTGCTGATTTAGCTTGGTATTTTGCATGTGATCCATTTGCCGGATGACTATGAATGTTGAAATGATCAAAATCAGCGAGACAGTATATTGAATTGTAACCAGGCTCTTGCGAAATAACTCCGCGCCCTTTCCCTTTATGACCTGTCCTTTCAGCACATCGGCTGGCCTGAACGCAGACAGGTAAATGGCTGGATAACTTCCTGAAAGGAAAGCCATGAATAAAACGATAAGCAGGACGATTCCAATCATGTAGGGATTCAAGAGGGAAGTTAACGTAAACGTTTTGTGCGCAAGTTGATTGAAGGGCTGAAGGAGAATGACAACAAGGATTAGCGCAATCACCAGGGATCCCAGTGTCATGAGCATCGATTCGTAAAAAAACTGTTTTGCAAGTTCAGAGCGTTTGCTCCCCAACGATTTTCTGAGGCCGACTTCCTTTGCTCTTCGGGAGGATCGCGCGGTGGCGAGATTCATGTAGTTGATGCACGCAATGAGTAGTATAAGGACAGCAACAGCGCTAAAAATTACCAGGTATTTTCGATCACCTCTTGTGCTATCATTTTCCCAAAGATTTTTTTCGTCGAAGTGTAGGTCTGACATCTTGGTAAGGAAGGCAGACATCTTAAACCCGGCGGCCGCCGTGCCCGAATCAGACTGAATCAAGGTGATTGGCCTGCTCCTGCAAGTCTGCTTCAATTGCCTTTATATCAGCTCCAGGTTTTAATACGAGGTAGTTCTCAAAAAATTCGATCCGGTCAGCGAATCGGGTTCCTTCCATGTAGTTCGTGAAATTTGGAACCACGCTCCTGAAGGCGTTGACGTTGACAAGATATTTTGGTTTGAAGTGAGAATTAGAAGGAAGATCTTCATAGACCCCTGTCACCATAACATCGATCTCGCGTCCATCGGTGGCGAACGGATGTTTAACACTAATGACCTCACCAAGGGGATCTTCATCGCCAAATAATCTTTCAGCGCCTGTTTCACTTAACACTATGGTGTTGTAATCATCAAACATCTTCGCCTGATTGCCTTTGCTTAGGTGGAAATCGATGATATCATCAAATCCCGGCTCAGCCCATTTAATCTCTTCCGTCAGAATAATTTTATCAGTGGGTTTGTGATGCAGAGAGGTTGGGTAGCCAATGTAGTCTACCCGTGTGGCATCAACGACTTCGCTACGCGTTTCTTTCAAATGCTTTATCCAGAATCCAGGTGATGTCGTATTATCAAATACCTGACCGTTTGGATTCGTAAATGTACATCCCACACGGTAAGTGTTGTTATAGTAAGGATGCATTACATCGTACTGCAACTCATCACTAACATACAGAAAAATAAGTATTGCGCTTGCCAGCCCTAACGCAAGACCAAACATGTTGAGTAAGGAGAAAAGTTTTTGACGCTGAAAATTGCGCAGCGCGATGATGAGAAAATTACGAATCATAAGTGCATAGGCTGGTGTATGTCTAAGAACGAGACCCGACATCGTAATTGTTATCACCCAAGCGGAAGGATTTTTTTTCGGAAAAACTACTTGATTTGATTGTAGATTTTAGATTGACGATTGTAGATTGGTACGTACGTTGTAGCAAATGCCTTTCACGCAAAGAGCGCAAAGTTGAATACACAAAGGCCGCAAACGAAGATGTCGGCTGGCATTGACTTTGTGAGACCTTGAGTCTTGCGTCTTCGGGCTACTGCATTTTAATGATTTCAGATTTTAGATTGCGATTTTAGATGGCGCCCTTACCAAGGGTACAAAGATTCACAAAGATCGCATAGTCGGCGATCAATTAAAAATCCGATCAGTTTGCGGCCTTTGCGAATCTTAGTCCTTTGCGGCCTCTTTGCGTGAAATGAATTTATACAGAAGTGCAAACACCCTTATTTTGCAGAACTTTGCTTGTGTTTACCCAAATCTAAAATCGTCAATCTAAAATCTAAATCATCCCTGTCCTGGCCATTTCCCATCCGATGATGCTCTTCTTTCTTGCCGAACTCCATCTGTATTCCCCTAATATCCCATCTTTCCGAATTACCCGGTGGCAGGGAATAAGGTATGCAATATGATTTGAGCCGACTGCCGACCCTACAGCTTGCATTGCCCTGGGACTCTGAATCGAAGCCGCTATGTTTTGATAAGTAGTCACTTCGCCCATGGGAATTTTTAGCAATGCTTCCCATACTTTTAACTGGAAGTTCGTTCCTTTTACAAACACATGGAGCTTTTCACCTTTGCCGGAAATATTTTGATCGAATATTTTTTCCGCAAAGACTGAAGTTAGATCCTGGTCCTGATGAAAAGTTGAATTATGCCAATGCCCCTTCATCAATTCAATTTCCCGCCTGGGATCCTCATCGGTTTGAAGAAAGGATAGCCAGCAAATTCCCCGGTCAGTTACACCTATTAAACAGGCGCCAAAAGGTGTGCCGTGGATACCATATTCAATTCGGATTCCGGCACCGTGTTGTTTGTATTCCTGCGGAGTGACCGCCTCCAGAGTCGTGAACAGATCGTACACTCTTGATTGACTCGAAAGTCCAGCGTCCTCGGCGGCTTCTACAAGATTTTTGGATTGCTCCAATTTTTCCTTCAGATAGTCAACAGTAAGGTATTGTAAAAAACGTTTCGGGCTAATACCGGCCCACTCGGTGAAGATCCGTTGAAAATGAAATGGTGAAAGATGGACTTTCTCAGCCACTTCATCCAACTCCGGCTGCCGTTGAAAATTCTTTTCCAGGTATAGAATTGCCTGTTCTATCCGGGCGTAATTAATGTGATTTTCATTCATTGTCGTTGTCATAAAACTATCAATTTTTATGATTCAAAATTGCCTCTCTTACGTCACCTGTTCAACCCGTTTCTTGCGCATTGCCTGTGGTAGCGAAAAAGTTGCTCAAAAAAAATAACCAGGTAGAAACGAATCCGCCTTTTATTATATTTAAGAATGACTAAATCCCACATGAAAAAATACCTCTTAATTCTAATCCTTTGTATGTGCTGCCTGCTCGTTCAGGCTCAGGACAACTATGACACCGTTAAGATCAGACCTGTTCAGGTGGCTGAGAACCTTTATTTTTTGAAGGGCTCTGGCGGTAATATCGGCGTATTCATTGGCAAAGATGGAACGTTGATGGTCGATGATCAGTTCGCGCCGCTAGCCAATAAGATCAACGGTGCTATCAAAACATTAAGTCCAAATGATATCCGTTTTCTAATTAATACGCACTTGCATGGCGATCACTCTGGGAGCAATGAAAATTTTAAAATGATGGGCGTTACCGTGGTTGCACACGACATGGTGCGAAGCAGGATGTCGAAGGAGCAGGTTAACCCTACGAACAAGGAGGTGACTCCACCGCGTCCCGAAGATGCCTGGCCTGTTGTTACGTTTTCAGGCAAGCTTAATTTTTATCTGAATCAGGAAGAAATAGAATTGCTGCACGTAACCCCGGGACACACCGACGGCGATGTCGTTGTCCATTTCAAAAAAGCTAACGTGTACCATATGGGTGATATGTTTGTTACTTATGGATACCCATACATCGACTACGGAAGTGGTGGATCGATCAATGGATTCATTTCGTCCCTGGATGCTTTTTTAGGGATGATGGACGATAATACCAAGGTCATTCCCGGTCATGGCGAGTTATGTACCAAGGCCGATGTAAAAAAATTCAGGGACCGCCTTGCCGAAATTCGCGATGAGGTTGCCGCTGCTTTGAAAAAAGGAAAGAAGCCTGAGGAGATCACAAGTTTACCTGTGAGTAGTAAATATGATGCTGAATGGGGCAAGGGATTCATTAAGGGCAAAGATTTTGTGCTGCTCATTGCCGAAAACCTGAAGGCGACGCAACCGGCAAAAAAATAGATCATTTAGTTAATTTCCACATATGATATTGGTCAGGCATGCAATGACCACATGGACGGAAGCCCGCGGCGAGGGCTTCCGTTTCTGTTTTGAAGAAGATCCGGTTGTCCCGCGTCATTCTTTTGCCTGAACTACATTGAGAAGCCCAAATTTTTTTTAACCTGGAATTCCCAGCATACTTTACAGATCTGTTTTTAATCTCCTGCCTGAGTTCGTGTCTACCGATACCGTTGTGCCATGCCATTTAGGTTGTGAATTTTAGGCGGCATCATGTAAAATGATTCCTAATGAGTAGTGAGCTCCATTTTTAATTTCACTTACGACGTGTTTCATTTTTGCGCTATCGTATTCATAGGCTCTTAACGCCTTATCATGGAGAATGTAACCTTATCCAGTGAGGATTAATCTCAAAATCACCTTAACAAGGGATAATAATTCACGTGTTTGCGGGATTGATCATTATGGCCGGGCATTGCAACTTTGATCTATCAATTGAGGCTTAGCAAATTTTCGAAATAGCCAGTGTCCACGAATTAACATTAACTAAAAATTTAATCTTATGAAAAAGAATTTCAGTTCTCGCTTACTACCGGTTTTTTGTTTAATCGCAACATTGGCATTTGGATGCGGAGGTGATGATGATCCCGTCACTTCGAAGTCTTGTGAAAACGACGTTAGTGCATTTCAATCTGCGTTAAATGACTTAATGGCTGATATCGAGAATGTCGACAAGTGTAAGGCGTTTAAAGCTGCGGCTGCCGAGTTGTTGGATTGTCCAGGTCTTACTGCAGGGGAAAGGGCGGAATACAAAAGTTCTGTGGATAACATTGTATGTAATTAAACTGCTCAATACTTCTGGTACTAAAGTGAACTTGGTCTTAGGGGCTTTTAACTCCCGTTCGGGAAAAAAAATTTAAGTTACCTGGCATTTTTTGTATAGTGTGGGTTTGGTAGAGTTGGACTAACTGGTGGTTTTTATCATCAGTTAGCCTTCAACGGCTCCAGCAGGTATTCCGATCCATTTTTTTATTTCATAAAGAGTTGCCATCAAATGCCAGGTTACCGGAGGGAGCCTTTTCCGGGCAACCCTTCCAAAGTTTTCTTTCGTTCCTTTAATAGGTCCCGGAAATTCGGTCAGTTCATTAATTTCCATTGACGATATTGGTCACGCATACAATGACCACATGGACGGAAGCCCGCAGCGATGGCTTCCGTTTCTGTTTTAAAGAAAATCCGGTTCTGACGCTTCATTCTTTTGCCTGAACTGCAATTGAGCAGACCAAATATTTTTAATCTGGAATTCCCAGCATACTGGATACATCTGTTTTTAATCTTCTTCCAGAGCTCCTGTCTACCGATATCATTGTGCCGGGTCATTTTGGCGCGTGAATTTTAAGCGGCATCATGGAAAATAATGCCTAACGAGTAACGAACGCCTTTTTTTATTTCACTTACGCCGTGTTTCATTTTTGCGCGGTAATATCCTTTAGTTCCTTTAATAGGTCGGAAATTCGTTGTAAAGATGACCGCGTCGCCCTGATTGGGTTGAAGCACTTCTACCTTGGATTGTGCTCTCGGTATTTGTTCGGTCAGGACAAATTCGCCGCCCTCATGATCCAGTCCCGCTTGCGTTAAAACAAAAACAACCTGAAATGGGAAATAGATCTCGCCATACATATCCTGATGAAGCGTATTAAACCCGCCGGGCTCATAACGTAATATTAATGGCGTAGGCCGCGACTGTGACTTTGTCTGGCACTCCCTCACAAACTCCGGATGTTTTTCAGGAAAATGGATGGTGGGTTCCAATTTTTTCATCCACTCATTTGCGATTGTCGCCAACGGAGAATAGAGTATTTCGCGCAAAGCTTGGATGGTTGGTGGAAGGGGATAGTTGAAATATTTGTATTCACCCTGACCAAAACGGTAGCGTTGCATGTTAATGATGCTTCGATACAAATAATTGTCGTCGTATAAGCCGGCAAGGTGCTGGCATTCCGCTCCTGATAATACATTTTCGATCACAGCATAGCCCTTCGTGTTGAGACTATTTGTTATCGTATTCCAATTCATAGCTTTAATGTCTTTCATGATAAGGTTGTTGCTGACGGCAGTGGTGAAACCGCCGGTTTTTTACAAGTATTCCTTGCTTAAATTTTGTTCAGTAAAGGTGGAAGCTACAACGTGCCTTGTTCAACCCGAATCTTGCGAATAAACTTATTAATTGTGGTGCCTTCGGATTGTGGACTTGTTTATAAATTTCTTATTTTCATTTCTTCAAATGAAGTCACTACGCATTCCTCCTCCGCATGAATTCAGCTATGAGCTCGCGTTGACTTTTTTAAAACGGTCTCCCCGGGAATTATTACACAAAGTTATTGATGACAGGATTGAGAAAGCGATTCGAATAAATGGCGCCGTCATCGTATTCTCCATTCGCTACGACAAGGATGAGCTGGTCGTAGAATTCTTGAATACAAAAGTTACGGTCGCCCAAGCAACTGAAGTTGTGAAGTATATTCGGGAATGGCTGGATCTCGATACAGACCTAAAGCCATTTTTATGCGATGTGTCAAAAGGATAAGCTGTCTAAAAGGTTTAGTGAAGAATTTTTATGGTTATCGTATTGTTGGACAACCCGATTTATTTGAATCCATTGTTTGGGCCGTCTTGGGTCAGCAAATTAACCTGCAGTTCGCGTATACACTCAAACAAAAATTTGTTGAACGTTTTGGAGAAGCCCTGACATTAAAAGAAGAGACCTATTATTTGTTCCCCACGGCCGCCGTGGTAGCCCAGCTAACCGAAGCGCAACTTTTGCCCTACAGTTTTCACGACAAAAGGCAGCCTACACAATAAACATCGCGAAAGCATTTGCAGAGGGTGTTGTTTCAAAAGAAAAACTTGTCGGATTGTCGCTGAAGGAAGCAAAGGAGCTGCTAATGCAAATCAAAGGTATTGGCAACTGGACTGCCAACTATGCGCTCATGAAAACATTTCGCCATGCAGATGCATTTCCATTGGAAGATGCTGGCATTCATAATGCCATCAAGAACCTGAAGAAGCTAACCAGGAAGCCTTCCCTGGAGGAGGTAAAAAGGGTATACAAGAAGTACAAAGGATGGGAAGCTTATGCGACCTTGTATTTGTGGAAGAGTTTGTAAGTGAATGATTAAAAATTAATGTATGGCCCGCGTCCAATTGAATCTGCCCGAAAAGTTTTTGTTTACCACCGAGCTTACAGTTCGGGCATCCGATCTCAATTACGGCAACCATGTGGGCCATGACAGGATACTTACGTTGATGCAAGAAGCGCGTATGAGGTTTTATCGCACGTTGGGCTTCAAAAATGAACTCAACTTTGAAGGTGCCGTCGGTCAGGTTATCGCAGATGTAATTGTTCAATACAAATCGGAATCTTTTTTAGCAGATCAGCTGATTATTAAAGTTGGTGTATCGTGATTTTAACAAATACGGATTTGACATGTACTATCATGTAGAGAACAAAGCTACAGGAAAAGAAGTAGCCCGTGGTAAAACAGGTATTGTATGTTTTGATTACGATGCGAGAAAGGTTGCAAGAATACCTGAAGGTCTCCTGCAAAAATTACAACCGTAACGTCCCCTGTAGTTTTATAATTTCGAATTAATCATTTTTCGCCATAAAGACTCAAGGCCGATAGGTTCAGCAATTGTGTTTTCGCGCTACACATTGTGCATTCGTATAAAGTTAATGCTCAATTTTTTTCTAATTACTACAAATATAGTTTTGTTACTATAAATATAGTTATATATTTGCTGCTGTATGATACGGAAGTCACTAACAAAGGCGGAAGAACAGGTTATGCAATATTTGTGGGAAATAGAACGTGCCTGTCTGAAGGACGTTGTTGAAAAATTTCCGGAACCACGACCGGCCTATACAACCATATCGACAGTCATAAGAGTTTTGGTAAAAAAGGGATTTATTGGTTTTAAGACGTTTGGAAAGACGAACGAATATTATCCAACGATTTCAAAGGATGAATATTTTCAACAACAGGTTAAGCCGTTCCTGTCAAATTATTTAAAGGAATCGCCTTCCGCTGTTGTCTCATATTTTTCGAATGCAAAACTTAATCTTTCGGAATTGGAAGAGATAAGGCAATTGATCGATAGTAGAATTAAAAAGTTGAAAGCAAAAAAGAAGTAGACTATGGAAAATGCTTTGTATCTCCTTCAGGTAAGCGGGTGTATTACTGGCCTTCTATGTCTTGTACCTCATCTTCTTCAGAAATTCAACTTTCTTCAGAGCCAACAGAATTTATTTAGTAGTCGCCCTTCTATTTTCGTTTATTATTCCTGTTTTAGATTTTTCAAGGGTAGCTGCAGATTACCATTTGCCGTCAACCGATTTTCTTGATGCCGCTGCGCTCCCGGTCTTAAATATATAAAGCCTCAGTCCATAGGGGCAATATCGCGCCTGAAAATTTCAATTTTATTTCCCTTATTTATTGGACTGGTTTTGGTTTTATTATCCTGCGACTTATCTATTCTATTGTCAGACTCGCTCGATTAAAAACGAAGTCTGGGGTTTGCCGGAACGGATCGAGGCGAATTGTGCATACAGACTTTGCTGCAACCATTTTCTTTTTTTAATCTGATCTTTTTGCCGAAGGGCGAAGTAAATCCTTTGATACTTGCACACGAAAAAGCGCACGTGCGCTATCATCACTGGATTGACTTGCTGCTGGTGGAAATTGCCAGTGCCGTGCTTTGGTTCAACCCCATAATGATCTTTTACAAGAAGTCGATAAAAATTCAGCATGAGTATGAGGCGGACAATGATGTCATACGAAATGGCTCCGATGTTCCGCATTACCTTGATTGCATTCTTCATCACCTTCAGGCAGAAAATTTAGGTAGTCCTATCAGTCAATTTTATTCTCAAAACATTAAAAAACGAATTATTATGATGACAAAAGAAAAGACCTCACGTAGACGTTCGCTGCTTTACGCGCTGTTCGTTCCGGTAGCATGCTTGCTATTATTTGCCTTTGCAAAACCATCCGTACGAACAGTTTCTTTTTCGAATAATTTTAACACGGGTACAGAAGAGAAGATCATGATTGTCGTTGATGCCGGCCACGGTGGGCATGATCTTGGAGGTAGCAACAATGATGGTTTATCAGAAAAGGAATTTGCGTTGGCGATGGCGAGAAATATTCAAAGGGCAGGTGAGGCTAAAAATATTCAAGTGATACTCACGCGAACCGACGACAAAGCTATGGCCCTTGAAGAAAGGGTGAGCCTGGCCGCTCGTTACCCTGCGGCAGCGTTTATTTCAATTCATGCAAACTACGATGGAAAAAATGCCATATCATCAGGTATTGAGTGCGTTGTAAGCGAAAAGAACAGCCGATTTCAAGACAGTGAACGTCTCGCGGGAAACTCGTGAAGGAATTCCAAACCTTAAAGGAATCTCAGTGAATGGAATAAAAAAGTCCGACTTCTACGTTCTTGAGTCGAAATAGTGTTCCGGCAATTTTATTGGAGCTTGGATATTTTTCCAACAAAGCTGATCATGCCTATATGAACGACGAAAAAAATCAGCGGCAAATTTCCGAAAGAATAATTGCAGCTGTTGTCCAATCCTTTAAATAGAATTAAAATGACACTCGAGCAAGCTCAACAATCCGTGGACGAATGGATCAAAACAAATGGTGTTCGCTATTTTAACGAACTCACGAACATGGCGATGCTAACAGAGGAAGTAGGAGAAGTAGCGCGCATCATTGCACAGAAGGTACGGTGAGCAGTCTGAAAAAGAGTCGGATAAAGATAAAGACCTGGGTGATGAGCTTGCGGACGTTCTTTGGATTTTATTATGTCTTGCAAATCAAACTGGTGTCGATTTAACCAAAGCCTTTACTCAAAATCTTGAGAAGAAAACCCAGCGTGACAAAGACCGTCATCACCAAAATCCGAAGCTACGTAACAACTAGAAACCTCAAACTAGAAACTTCAAACTAGATACTTGCACCTCTAAAAAAAATCCATGAGCTTTAGATAAATCCTAAGCCATCATGCCAGAGAATCAACGCTACCTGGCCCTGGATGTTTTTCGGGGAATGACGGTCTGCTTTATGATCATCGTCAATTCACCTGGTAGCTGGCACCTTGCTTATGCGCCCTTGCTTCATGCTAAGTGGCATGGGTTCACTCCGACGGACCTTGTATTCCCCTCTTTCTTATTCGCGGTTGGAAATGCCATGGCGTTTGTCATGCCTAAATATGAAGCTTTGGGAGCCGATGTATTTTGGAGAAAGACTATCAAGAGAACCTTGTTAATCTTTCTTTTGGGATATCTGATGTATTGGTTTCCTTTCTTTCGTGAAGCCCAGGCTGGTGGCCTCGAACTGAAACCTTTCGCAGAGACCAGAATACTCGGGGTTCTACAACGCATTGCGCTTTGTTATTTCTTTGCGTCTATTATCCTTTACTTTGGTTCGAAAAATTTTAGCATTTGGTTTAGCATCGTTGCGCTGCTTGGGTTACTGGATACTTTCCTATGCCTTCGGGGACGCAAATGATCCTTACAGCATGGTGGGCAACTACGGGCTTAAGCTTGATCTGATGTTGCTTGGCGAAAAACACATGTACCACGGTGAGGGCATTGCTTTTGAACCCGAAGGACTACTGAGTACACTACCGTCAATCGTGAATGTCATCGTGGGATATTGGGTTGGAGACTATATTCGTAAGAACAAAAGCTCGTACGAATCAATTGCCAAGCTGTTGATAGCGGGCGCCGTTTTATTCTTGCAGCCTTGGTTTGGGATATGTTCTTTCCGATTAACAAAAAGCTTTGGACGAGTTCATTTGTGCTGTTAACGGTGGGGCTGGGAACTGTTATCCTGGCTGTCTTAATGTACGTGATTGATATCAGAGAAGCGTCAACACTGGACATTATTTTTTCGTGGTGTTCGGACGCAATCCACTCTTTATTTATCTGTTGTCAGAGATTGGTCTGATGATTTTGCTGATGATTCCTTCAAGGGATAACAACGCTCGGAGATTGGCTGTACAAGATTTCTTTGGAAGTTTTGCAGGACCACTGCTTGCTTCATTTTTATTTGCTGTATTTTTTATGCTTGCCTGCTGGGGGGTTGGGTATGTGTTGGATAGGAGAAAGATTTATGTGAGGGTTTAGCTTTATAGCTTAAAGCAGAAAGCTTAAAGCTTAAAGCTTGGGCGTGCGAACTTCAACTTGACTGCATTGACTAGGCGAGCGCTCGGCAGACCTTGCAAGCTGCAGAACTTGAATGCCGCGGAAACCTCGAACTTCAAACTCTCGAACCTCGAACCCTCTACAAAGATTGGTACCACATCATACTTATCGATTGTCAGGCAAAATTTGATGTCTTCGAAAATATTGAGATTGGCCAAACGCTTAACGTGACTTGCCTCCTTTAGAAACTCAAACAGGTTTGACTTTGCTTGTTGATAGATATGAAGCGAAGCTTGTGGAGCATCACATTCCAATTCGACGTGATCATTCAGTGATTCAATCAGGGCTCCTGCAAAAAGTGTGTCCTCCAGATTAAATCTTCCCTTCCAGCCGGCACAAACGATGAGGACATCATCACTTGCCTCGCGGATATGATTTGCCAGCGCCGACAGATTTAAAAATGAACCAATCACAATTTCTTTAGCGCCGATGGATTTGGCAATGGCTTGTGTTCCATTGGTGGTCGTAAAAGCAATTTTTTGTCCCTTCAATTTTTCCTCCATGTATTCGAAGGGAGAATTTCCCAGATCGAATCCTTCAACTTTTTTTCCGTCTCGCTCGCCGGAAGTAAAGTATCCCTGCTTTTTCATCGCACGACAATCTTCCAGCGACTGCAAAAGGAGTAATGCTTTCGATGCCAGAGGCAAAAGCTGTCGTCATGCACGATGTTGCCCGAAGAATATCGACAACGACAACAGTTCTGTCATCTGTCCTATACAAATGCATCAAATCCGGACTGAGGCAAACATCTATCTTTTTCATTTGACCGAAACGCAAGGCTGAGACTTTGCTACAATTTTGGCGTGAAATGATTTCCCGAATATGAATTTCCCAGCGCAAAGGCCTGACACCAATCTTCACATGCTTTGTTTTCCTGGCCCATTTTGTAAAACGTAATCCCGCGGTTGTGCAAAGAGTTGTGGTGTTTTGGATTGAGTTCTATCGAAGATGTGAAATCGGCTGCGGCTTGCTGCAATGAGTCTTGTCTTCAAAAATACAGTACCTCGTTTAAAGTAGTACATAAAATGGTCCTGGTCCATCTCGATGGCTTGCGTGTAGAAAGTTAAAGCAGCCTTCGTACTGTCTAATTGTTCGTACGCATTTCCCATTTGAAAAATATATTCACTTTGTTCGGGAAGCAAGTCATGCAAGAATTTATATTCTGCAATGGCCTCGGGATATTTTTTGAGATTAAATAGCGTAACGGCACGGTTGTATCGATAAACAAAATTGTTTTGATCGGATGCTGTGAGTTTATCCAGATGGGCAAGTGCCTCTTTGTAATTGCCATTATCCATCAACGAAACCGCGAGATTATTGAGCGCAACTTCTTCTTTGGATTGCGCAAAAAGCGTGATGCTGGCGAACACAAAGACCATAAGAAGTTTCAAGGTCATATCAAATGAATGGTAATTTACTGACGGATGCTTTCAATGCACCGCCCGCGTACATCAATAAAAATTTCTGTATCTGGCGTGGCGTGATCAACATTACATATCCTAATCCAACACCAATTCCCAAGCACCGGCGACATTGTTCCAGAAGTCACTTTTCCGATCACGCTTCCATCAGCACGATTTGATGGTATAGTCATGACGTGGAATACCTTTATCTACCATCTTAAATCCGACGAGCTTGCGATTTACGCCAGTCTCTTTTTGACTTTTGATTGCGGCGGAATTTGTAAATGATTTGGTGAACTTTGTAATCCAACCGAGCCCACCTTCGATCGGAGACGTGGTATCATCGATGTCGTTGCCGTAAAGACAGAAACCCATTTCAAGTCTCAGGGTATCGCGGGCACCGAGGCCAATCGGTTTGATATTAAATTCTTTTCCAGCTTCAAAGATTGCGTTCCAAATTTTTTCAGCAAATTTCTTGTTGACGTAAATCTCAAATCCACCCGCGCCTGTATATCCCGTATTGGACAGAATGACATCTGATACGCCGGCAAACTCACCTTTTGTAAAATGATAATATTTGATCGCGCTTAAATCTACTTTTGTAAGTTTTTGTAAAGTGGTGACTGCCTTGGGTCCCTGAACGGCAAAAAGGCAAATATCATCTGAAATGTTTTTCATCGTTGCACCCTTCGAATTGAACTTGCTTATCCAGTTCCAGTCTTTTTCAATGTTCGATGCATTGACGACAAGCATGTAATCGTTGTCTTTTATTTTGTAGACAATGAGATCGTCTACAATGCCTCCAGTTTCATTCGGCAAGCAGGAGTATTGCGCCTGACCATCGATAAGTTTAGAGGCATCATTGGAAGTAACGCGTTGGATGAGGTCCAATGCTTGCGGACCCTGAACGACAAATTCGCCCATATGCGAAACATCAAAAACACCCACGCCATTACGAACGGTCATATGCTCTTCAATATCGGAGGAGTAACGGACCGGCATATTATAGCCAGCGAAGGGTACCATTTTAGCACCGAGTTTTACATGCAGATCGTTGAGGGGAACAAACTTTAAATCCATGGCGTATTTTTGAAGAAGACAAAGGTAAACTATTTCCGAAAAGTGGAAGTGAATTATTCAGCATCTGATCGCGCAGCAAAAATGATCTTTAGAATTCGTTTGTGGCCTTATCAAAACAGGTCGACGGAAATCGGAGAAACTAATGACTGCGAATCACGTGCACCCACCCCTTGAAAGTTTGGTGCTGCTGAACGGGATCGCGTACATCGAATGTTACGTTAGCAGAATAATAATAAATACCAGAATCCAGTGCCTTTCCGGTATTAGAGGATCCATCCCAAAAGACATAGTTACTTTCGGGTCAGCGTCAGTGACGGCGTAGACTTCCATTCCCCATCGATTGTATACTTTCAGGTCTACCTCCTTGACAAATCGTGCGCATCGCGATGCTCCTGTCTCCGCCCCGAAAGCCATCAACTGATCATTCCATCCGTCAGCAACGCCTGGCGTAAACACGTTGGGCAGTTCAAAATATGGGCAATTATCATTGCACACGGGCTCGCTCATGGTACTGATATTTCCTGCAGCATCGATAGCAGCCACGCGATAGCACTTCGCTAAAGAATTTAAATTGTTATGCTGAAATGAATTTCCAGAAACTGTCGCCAATGGAAGAAATTCCTCGTTTTCCGTTTCGGCAGCGTACACCCGATACGTTAAGCTCTCTTCAAGGCATGCCGCATCGTCGGGATACCGCCACGTTAATTTGTTGTAATAGGTATCTGTCGTGCAGGCAAACGAACTGCAATCTGTTTTCTCCAGCGTTACAACTGGTGTACATGGTGCTTTCGTGTCCAGGATCGTAGGCTGCAATCTGAGAGAAATTTTCAAGGGGTTCCTGATTTTCGGATTTCCGTAGGCATCCTCTCGTTAAAATTTTGTAATAATATGGTTTATCTTCGATCAGGCCCTGGTTTTGAAATTGACCACTGTCGACAAATTGAAAATCATTTTCATTGACATCGACACTATCGATTAATATGGAAGGGTCCCGAAACGGACCATGGTCGCTTCGGTAAATCTCGTGATAGGGATAACGTTGGATATAGTTGTACCACGGAGTATAAGCCTGCCAGGCGAGTTTTATTTTGCCAGGCTTTGAGTTTCTGCTTTCAGAAACACCGAAGATGCAATTGACGAGGTATCTATCGGTGTGTCTACCAGCGAAGGTACATAGAGTGTAACTTTATACTCATGTGGAGAAGATCCCGGTATCGATTTGCGTATCTGTAAAAACCGTGTCACCAATCAGTGTTGATGTAACTTCGACAAAAGTATCCTGTCCAAACCCAATCGAACGGTAAAGTTTATATTCATAAGGAGGAGGATATTGACTTTTGTCAATATCGAAGGGCGACGTCCATCGAACCTGAATGCCTCCATCGATCTCATTGGTTTCTGTGACGGAGACATTTGTGATCATCGGTGCTTCTGCTGGTTTCGGTATAAAGCAAGTATCGATCGATATTCGACTGGTAATCTTGTTCTCACCTATCAGCGCCACAATCCGATAGCAATATTGTGCGCCGATCGAAAGGCCTGAATCAACATAACTTGTTTGAATCTCCCGGCAGGGTGGTTAACAACGTGTAACGTAAAAAGTACGGCATACCTGATATTACATTCCGGCTGTTCGTATTTGTATTGAGATACCCTACGCCAGACCTGGATGTTTTGTATATTTTCACAATCATACTCCTTCCACGTTAATGTTACGTTTCTGCTGACGGGATTTACATTGACGGTTTCAAATTCAGGGGCCGGTGCAATGACGCGTATCGAAACCGTTTCGAAACGTACAAATCTTGGTCCGGCGGGTGGACTGTCCGTTACCTTAAAAACAATCTTGTAAGGTTGATTTTTAACATGTAGACAGGACGTGGCCCATTTAAACTGAATGGCCGCGGTGTCATAGGGGGAAGCGTAGACTGAAGCACAGGACCGCTGGGCACCACCTTAGCAGGGTTGTCTTCCAAGGCGAAAACGTCGGAGAACGATTCGATAATAACTGGATCTCCATCGGGATCCGAAGCAGGGACGGTAAATTCGACCGTGGTACCGGCGATTACGCATAAGTCAGCGGGTACAACCAAATGCAGGTTTTTGATTGGAACACTGTTCAACCAGTACCTGCATATCTCGAATACTAAATCCGGATTCAACCCAGACGCTATCGGTGCTATTGAATTTCCAGGCAGTTACCTTGATGGCTAGTGCATATTCTCCGACAGCCCCGGGTGCGTCCCACGTGAGCGTTCCAGTAACCGGATCGATAATAAAAGTTGGCGGACCATCCTGATCTTCATTGCCAGTGCCATAATCAATTCCCGCTGACGAATAAAATTGACGATCGTTTGGATAGCGATAGTTTTTGACGTCTGTAGACAAGTCGCTTTTTGGGATCACGAACTCGAATGATATGCTATCGTCATTTGGATCGATGGCGCCAGGATTGTGAAAGTAAGATATTCCTGTGCAAGCTCGATCAACAGGCGGAACTGTGAGATATGGTGAGGAATCACAATATCCATTCTCTATGGTAATACCCGTTTCTGTGTAGAACGTTGTAAACGCAGACTCGTCCATATTGACGATACCCGCATTTCTTGCATGTTCCCGATACGAAAGTATATACTTGCCCGGCGAGGAATATGTATGGACGACCGTGTATTGCACGCGCCCAATGTTAAGGAGGGGGTCGATTACAATGGGAATTTGTTCAGGTACAATTATGCCTCCTCCATCACCAAATAATAAAACATCTTCTTCACCCCCAAATGACACTGAGGATGCTGTATTAACGTACCCGATAAGGGTAATCTCGTATCGCCGCGAATTGCAGTCGAGTGGCCTGGCACGGATTTCCACGGCAACCATGTGAGAAGCAACAACGACCTGAGGGATAGTCGAAAGCAATTGCAGCCAAAAAATTAAAAACAGTTTGCCACGCGGTTTTAGCATAGGTCTTAAATTAACGTTAAGCCTAAATATTATTGCGGCGATCTGTACGCAAATTCCAAAAATAAATAAAGCCTGACGACTATCGCGAAGGCGATGCAGGCGGGAATACCTGATTACCTCTTACCACCGAACCTTCGCCACAAAGACACCATGACACCAAGTTTCACAAAGCGGCGAATCGCAATACCACTTCTTACCAACTACCTCTTACAAACTACATTTGACCAATTGCGCTTTCCTACCGAGGGCCACCGATTACCGATCACTGGTTACCGATTACCTTTTAATGTAACGCCTTCGCCTCATCGATTGCCTTAAGCATCTCCTCCTTTACCTTTTTTATCTTTTCCTGCTGGTCTTCTAAGTAACCACGCGCTTTTTCCTCTCCAAGGCTATCCGGAAGTGGATTAAAATTCCGCATCCACACCATCATGCCTTCACTGGCTGAATCAAGCCTTAGAATTGCGGCTTCAATCGTTTTCCTTTTTTCAACCGCCAGGTTCGAACTGTCGGCCATTTGTTTTTTTAATGCTTGCTTGAGTTTATAGATGTCATCCATTTTCGGCATGACTTCGTCATGCACCTTCATCACTTCATCATATAGCGTCTGATTGTCTTTCGTTTTTTGTCCACAGCTCCAGACGAGGCTTAGCATAAAGAGTGATAAAACCGGAAGAATCGTTTTCATATTTGAAGTGTTGGAGTGTTGACGTTCTAAGTGTTGTGTTAGACCTGCAAAGGTAAAAGTAATTGACTAACAACCCCAACGAGGAGCTTATGCAACTAGTCCAAACTGGGCTAAATAGCACTAACAACCATTAGTTATATAAAAATTTCTCGCTAAAGATGATTGCGGGCTTGCAACTCCGAAAAAAAAAATTTTATCTTTGGGCTATCAAGAACGAAATGAAAGCCAACAACACATCTTTTTATTTTTATTACTTTTTTAGTGCCCCGACGGGACTTTAAGAGTACTGTGTTGTTGACTTAACGATAACAAAAACTCAAAAAGGTCCCGGAAAGCCGGGACTTTTTCTTTTATGGACCTTTTGACTAATGGCAGAATTCCCTAGCAAGAGAACGGGAAAAAGATTTATGGCAAAGAAGAAAAAACTAAGGGTTGCAATTCAAGGTATAGCCACCAGCTTTCACGAGGTGGCTGCCCTGACGTATTTCGATGAACCCATCGATACGGTTGAATGCCTTACGTTTCATCAGCTTTGCGAAAGTCTGAAAAATGGTAATGCTGACTTTGCCGTTATGGCAATAGAAAACTCCATTGCAGGAAGCATTCTGCCGAACTACTTTCTTCTGCAGGATTATCACTTCAGCATCGTCGGAGAATTGTACCTGCCGATTCACATGCATTTGCTGGCGCTTCCCGGAGTTGCCTTAAGCGATATCAAAACCATAGAATCACATCCGATGGCCATTCGCCAATGTTCGGAATATTTGCATGACTTGAAAAATGTCGAGATCCGCGAAAGTGATGACACGGCGCTTTCGGCCAAGCGAGTGAGCGAATTAAAGCTGAAGAACACTGCTGCCATTGCAAATGAATATGCTGCAAAGAAATTCGGACTTGAAATTCTTGAAAAGCGTATTGAAACCCATAAGAAAAATTTCACCCGGTTTCTGATTCTAACGAAACGAAGCAACGGCAAGGCTGAATCAAATAAAGCTTCCCTTTCTTTTGAAGTTGCCAACGAAGTAGGAAGTCTGGCCGATGCGCTTATGACATTAAAAAACAATAGCATCAACCTCACGAAGATACAATCCATTCCGATCATTGGAAGACCAAGCGAATATTCCATTCACATCGATGTGGAATGGAGAAAAAGGAAAAATTACGATGACGCGATGCACCAGGTGTTGAGACAGGTAAAAAACCTGAACGTGCTTGGAGAATATAAAAAAGGAAAGATTGAATACAAGTAAAGCATGCTTGAAATACCAGGTACGATGCGATAGTGATAAAATGGATTATGATAAAAACAGCAAAACGAATCGCGAATGTAGAGGAGTACTACTTCAGCAGAAAGCTGGCTGAAGTACGTGGACTTGATTCGCCCGAACTGAGAGTAATTAATCTTGGTATCGGAAGTCCTGATCAGGCGCCTTCGCCTTCGACGATTGATGCCTTAATGGTTCGGCAAAAAATCCTGCGAATCATGGATATCAGAATTACAAGGGTATTCCCCATCTGCGCAAAGGTATTGCTGACTTCTACCAAAAGATTTACGATGTTTCAATCGATCCTGAAAGCATGATACTTCCGTTGATGGGATCGAAAGAAGGGATCATGCACATATCGATGGCATTTGTGGATGAAGGCGATGAAGTGCTGATTCCGAATCCTGGATATCCGACGTATTCCTCTGTGGCAAATCTGGTTGGCGCTACGCTAAGACCATATGCATCTGCGGAAGATCTCAATTGGGGTATTGATATTGAAGCACTAAGAAAGAGTGATCTTTCCAAAGTAAAGATCATGTGGGTTAACTTCCCGCACATGCCCACGGGTAGAACGGCTTCACGTGAAGAATTGAAAGAACTGGTTGACCTCGCGCGTAAGAATCAGTTCCTAATCGTAAATGACAATCCTTACAGCATGATCCTCAATGATGAGCCGATGAGCATTCTTTCTATTGAAGGTGCTGAAGAAGTTGCGCTGGAATTGAATTCGCTGAGCAAGTCGCACAATATGGCGGGCTGGCGTATCGGATGGGTTGCTGGTAAAAAAGAATTTATCGAAGCCGTACTGAAAGTAAAAAGCAATATGGATTCCGGTATGTTCCTCGGATTGCAACATGCTGCTGTGGAAGCGCTGAAGAATGGAGATGAATGGTTCACCGAGCTGAACAAAATGTATGCGCGACAGAAAGAATGTAGCCATGCAAGCTGCTGAACGGTTGGGCTGTTCGTATGCAGAAAAACAATCCGGATTATTTGTTTGGGCAAAGGCACCCGATCACATTGCTGATGTTGAAAAGTGGATCGATGAGATCCTGTATGGAACAAAAGTATTTATTACTCCGGGTTTCATTTTTGGCGAAGCCGGTAGAACGATACATAAGAATCTCCTTGTGCTGTACAGTGGAGATGCTGAACGAAGCATTGAAGCGTATTGAAAAATTTTATGAAAACGGCTTCCGCAGAACGAAAAGCGTCACACGAAGGTACTTAAACACACGATAATATGAAAGCAACAGTTATCGGATTGGGATTAATTGGAGGATCGATGGCGCTGGATCTTGCGAAAGGCAGGTTTGGTCACCGAGTTGTCTGGTATTGATTCGAATCCGGAAAATGCAGCAAGGGCTATTGAACTGGGATTGGTAGATAAGATTGACATGAAGACATGCGATTTCCACCGCGGATCTGGTCATTCTGGCTATTCCGGTAAGCGTTTAGTCAGTTACTGCCTTCGATCCTTGATACCATTAAGAAGAAATGCAGTTGTGATCGATGCAGGTTCTACGAAAAGTCTGATTTGTCGCGCCGTTGACGGATCATCCAAACCGCGAGCAGTTTGTGGCATCGCATCCTATTGCCGGTACGGAAAACTCCGGACCTGATGCGGCATTTCGAAGGATTGTTCAAGAACAAGACCAACATCATTTGTGAAAAGGAAAAATCGTCGCGATGAGGCCTTGATGTTGCGGACCAGGTATTTGACGTGCTTGGCATGAACACTATTTTTATGGAACCGGAAGAACATGATAAACACGTGGCCTATGTTTCGCATTTGTCGCACGTGAGTTCTTTTCTTTTGGGACAAACCGTTCTGGATATTGAACGTGACGAAAAAAATATTTTTGCGCTGGCCGGCAGCGGTTTTGCATCAACAGTACGGTTGGCAAAAAGCTCGCCGGACATGTGGGCGCCGATCTTCGAACAGAATGCTGAATACCTGAGTCAGGCATTGCTTGAATACATCATGCACCTGCAAAAATTTCAGTATCATCTCATGAAACGCGATGGAAAAGAACTTCATCGGATCATGACGGAAGCAAACCGAATTAGAGAAATTTTAAATGGAATAGAATACAAACAATCAAAAACAAGTAGTCAAGAAAAATAAAAATTGAACGCATATGAAAAAGGCATTGCAACTCGAATCAATTTCAAAATGGCTTCCCACTGCAAGCAAGCCGATCATAATCAGCGGCCCCTGCAGTGCAGAAACCGAAGAACAAACGATCGCTACAGCAAAACAACTTGCTGCAACGGGTAAAGTACACGCACTTCGTGCCGGTATCTGGAAACCTCGTACACGGCCCGGGCAATATGAAGGCGCCGGTGAAGAAGGATTGAAGTGGCTTATTCAGGCAAAGAAAGAAACAGGTCTTGCCTGTTACAACCGAAGTTGCCAATGCTGCTCACGTTGAAGCATGTCTCAAAGCTGGTGTCGATATTCTTTGGGTTGGTGCACGGACAACGGTAAATCCGTTTTCAGTTCAGGAAGTTGCCGACTCGTTGAAAGGCGTTGACATTCCTGTGATGGTAAAAAATCCAATCAACCCTGATCTTGAACTTTGGATCGGTGCGCTTGGAGCGTTTGAACAAAGCCGGTATTACCAAACTTGCTGCAATTCACCGTGGATTTTCTTCATTTGAAAAAGGTCCTTTCAGAAATGCACCGATGTGGGACATGGCCATTGAATTGAAGACCCGTATTCCTGAACTTGATATCATTTGCGATCCAAGTCACATTGCCGGAAACCGCGAACTGATTTCATTCATTTCTCAAAAAGCACTCGACCTCGACATGGCAGGACTTAATGATCGAAAGTCATATTGATCCAGATGCAGCGTGGAGCGATGCTAAACAACAAGTGACACCTGCTACGTTGGCAAAGATCATCGACGGCTTGGTGGTAAGAACCGTTTCATCTGATAACAAAACATTTAAGGATACACTTAGCATCCTGACGCGAGCAGATCGACCAACTGGACGATGAGATCATGTCAAAGATGGCTGCACGGATGAAAATATCTGAAAAGATCGGCCAGTACAAAAAAGAGAACGGCGTTACAATTCTGCAGGTCAGCGCGATGGGAAGAAATCATTCAAACCCGGATCACACTGGGCAAAGCAATGGGATTGAATGCT
>CAWEZB010000003.1:2500-106264 GCA_963813425.1 uncultured Bacteroidota bacterium | reverse complement strand
CACGCATTGCTCGCCCACATTATGGTACTACCCTTTTCAATTAAGAATTTTCGTTTTATAATTTTATAAAACGAAAAATCGTAAGTTCCTTCGTCGATTTCGTACCGTCCGGTCAGCACCATGTCACCGCTGGCATTATTGTCTAATGTTAACGTTGCGTTGCCTTTTACGGAAAGCTTGTCACCGGTAACAGGATCAATAATGATGTTAAAAGTTTCTTTGCCATTTAATTCAATATTCGCCGAAAGATCAACTCCTTTGAAAGCTGATTTAAGCGTGTCCTGAGGTTTTATCGAGGCAAGGAAAGGATCGTTCTTGGCGTCGCGGTCAACCCATTCCACAATGCCTTGTTGGTCCAAAACTCCTTTTTCAGATTGAGGGACCACGAACGTAAAGTTGCTGTCATCGCTCAACTTAATGTTCAACTTTACCACGGGCTGATTCAGGTCACCGGTGATCTTGGCCTGAGTCGTAACTTTTACGCTGCCATAAAAAAGTTCGTTGTCTTTTTCTGTTGAGTTGAGCACCTGAAAATTATTGGCCGTAAGTCCTAGGTTTAAATTAAACTTCTGAAATTCTTCGATTGAAATCTTTCCGTCCAGTTTTGCTGTATTGTTTTGCTTGTCTGTTATCTCAAAATCGGATATTAAGATCTCGTTATTGCCAAATTTAATCGTCTCATCGTTCAACGTAAATTCGCTATTTACCATCGACGGCGTAAATGAGGCTTTAGCAAAAATAAGTTCACCCTTTATGTCGGGGGCTGTAGGACTTCCGGTAATCTTTATGTCTCCCTTTAATTGGCCTTTTGTGTTTTTCAACTGCCCCATTGTGAAAGGTTCTATGTTGACCAGATCGAACCTTATAATATCAGCTGTAAAATTGATTTCTGGTTTGTCGGGATTAGACACATAGTACCCGCCCGCCTGCAGGGACGTTCCTTTACCTTCCAGTTTGACATCGACGTTCAACGGGCCAGACGCTGTTTTGCCTAAGGCGAGAGAAAGATTCCCCCAGGTGTGATCCAGGATGTTTAGGCTATCGATTCGAAGGTCAGTGTTGAACGCGCCTTGTTCAGCAGCCATCACATTCAAACTGCCATTTGCCAACCCGGCCAAAGGCGTGGCGCCTTCGATCATTCTTGTGATATTTTCAAGATTTAAATCTTCGAGCTGAAGGGATACTATTGAATCCTGGTCGCTGCTGGTGACAAGTGAAATTTTCTCATTGATGTTCGTGATCGAAAAATTGTGAGCCCTAATTCCCTTAGCGGTAAATTGCATGGAGTTATCGGACGGCGCAGACCAGGGTGCATAGTTCATAACCACCTGATCTTTTAGGAACCGGAACTGAAATACTTTTTCCAGACTATTAAATACGCCTCCAAATACATATTTCTCTTTTTGTAGGGAGTCAAGAATCACGAATTTAGTTCTAATTGAATCATTTGCCACTTCGCCCTGCAACTTAAGGGCCTCTATGCGCAAGGTGTCCATTTGAGCTTTTCGTATCGCTAACGTGTACGCTAGGGCTTCTTTGTTGGAAGTCATATTAAACGTGATCGAGTCAGTCCCGACGCCGGCGTAGCGGACTTTAGCCAGACCGACTATTCAAGTCCAGACGGTCCTCATTGCTGTCGAATGCACCCACAATTTCCCCGGGAACGAAGGGATCAAGGTCAGGAAAAATTATCTCGGTCAGCAGATCGGTGTTTTTAATTCGTAGGCCAAACTCGAAATTCTGTGGAGCTGCGGGTTTGTTGTACGTTGTATCGTGCAACGAAAAATAGTTATCGACGTGTCTTCGGATAACCTCCGGAAGACTATACAAATTAATAGTGCCTTTAAAATCTCCATCGACAATATCCGACCGAAGTGAAATTTCACTTTGTCCCTCCTGATCAATCGAGGCAAACAAGAGTGAATCGACGGCGTACATATCCTTACCATTAAAAATGGCAAACTTTCGTATGTCCAGTTTTCCGTTGATAACTTTAAAATCCGCCGTGGCCAGGTCGACATTCAAAGTTCCCCGGGCTTTCAGTGGGCGACTGGTAAGTTTTAATGCTTTGAAATCTGCATTTTTAAGTTCGAACGTAAAATGGTATTTGGGCACGTCTTCATTGTAATTCAGATCGCCGGCCAATTTAAAGTCTAAATTTTCATCCTGAAATTGTGCATCCCCGTCGAACAGATATTGTTTCACTGCTCCGTGAAGAGCAAAATTTTTGTAGTCATAACCCTGATATGAAAAATGATTGATCTGCAGGTTGATCCGTGTATCCAAATCTTCCATGGTCAGTCCTGACCCGTCCACTGATAAAGACAACGTCAGGGGTCCGAGACTTTCTTCCTGCTTTAGAAGTTTTCCGGTTTGAAATTCTTTAAGGTCAAGTGTTCCTTTATACTTGCTCGTACCGGAAGTCCTATTCCGTTTCAGTTGGGCGTCTAATGCGATCGTACCAAAATTGCTCGTTATCACTGCCTTGGCGTCAGGAGAAAGAACGGTTCCTTTACCGCTTGCGCTTACATTCAACCAATCTGGTAACGTTATTGAAGAGGGAATCAACGTGTCAGGCAGAATGGATTGAATGTCTCTCTTGGTTGTGTAAAATTTTTCAAGCTCCAGTGCAAAATAGGGATCTTCGTTTTTACGCAATTGAAGGTTTCCTCGGGCGCTCAAATAGGTCTCGGCCAATGCCTCGATAATTAAATGATCAATGCGTAAGTTTTTAAGCTGCCCCACAATTCTTGTATCCAGACGGATCGTTGTGTTTCGCGGGATATTCAGGGGCAAGCTGTCTAATAACGTTGGGGCGAAATAGTAGATGTCTCGCAATCCGAAACTTGATTTCTGTACCGTCATGTCAACAGATGCATCTGGGTAAGAGTCACTCAGCGTCTTCAGAGAAGTAAATTTTCCTTCGGCATGTACAAGGATTTCACTGTTTGGAGATTTGAAGCTAAAGTCCTTTACATTAATTGAGTTGTCGCTCATCGCAAACATCCCAGACATCGACTCGACGGCAAAGCCGCTTCTCTCCTGAAAGGTAAGGTCGGATATGTCGCCTTTCATCGTCATTCCTTCCCATTCCAGGTTGCTGGCCTGTGTATTGAACTTCGTTATCCAAAGATGGTTGACATCAAATATCTCTTTCTGAAAGGGTTTGTCGAAATCGTAAAGTTGGATGCTGTTGTTTTCCAGGTCCAATTTTCCCAGGGTGATGTGCCAGGATTCATTGTCGTTGTTAGTGCTTGAACTGTCCTTTTCCGGGGCGGGGACCTTGTAACCGGCTAATTGTTGATAGGATACAAATGTATCATGAAGGCGAAACTCGTTGAGATTGATCGAACGATTTTTCATGTCTATCTCCTCTGCTTCCAAAACTAATTCTTTCAATTTTAACGATGCGACTTGTCCGGTAGCCCGGTGATTGTAACGGGCATTAATATCCTTCAAATTTATTTGGTTGACCCCTAAATCAAAAGCCATTTCAGCCGCTGCCGCTGTATCATCGACCTGCTCGACGGTGTCGGCCGATCGTTTAGTTTGAGTAATCTCGGCCGTTAAATTTTCAATGTCTATTTCGTCAGCCTTGAATATGGATTCTTCCAGGTCAAACTCATCCATGCCTAGATTTAATATACCCAGTCGCAAAGCAATTTCATTTCCCATTAGGTTATCCTTAAAAAGAATTCTGATTTTCTCGAGGGATATAGAACCGATAGAAAATTTCCACGGCGCTTGTGTCGTATCCACTTTAGTGGTTGTAGTGTCGGTGTTAAAGGCGTCGAGAATGTAGCTGAAGTTAAAAGAACTGTCACTTTCGGAGCGGGTAACAGATCCCTGAAAGTTCGTGAGCTCGACCTCGTTTAGTTGAATGGTCTGCTGTGTCAGTTTCCATAGATCTGTATCGATGGCAAGTTCGCCGGCATACAGCAGCGTATCGCGTTGCTGATCTTCCAGGTAAAGGCCGGTGAGTACGAGCTTTTTTGGAATGGATAGGCTGATACGTTCAAGATTTACATCCGTTCCAATCTTCTTTTCTAAAAAAGTGATGACTTTTTGTGTGAGCTTATTTTGAACGTACGGTATTTGGATGGAAAGGGAAATGAGAACGAGAAGACCCAGGATGGAAAAACATATCCACCCAATCACTCTTAAGGTTGTAATCAGGTATTTCTTGGGTTTCCATCGAAAATTCATTTGGTAATTTAGAAAGGTCCTTAATTTAATAAGGACGAAAACGGCTTTTTATTGTTCACGGCCGCTCGTTAAAGACGGACTATGAGCCCTTATAGTTTAATCAACGATAGAAAATAAAAATCCCGGCTTTAAATAAAAAACCGGGATTTTGGGTATTCCTTATCGTCACCTTTTAAAGATGCTAGCGCCAAATACTAGTGATAGTACAAAGAGTACTAAAAAGATAAAGAATAAGACCTTTGCAATTGAAGCTGCTCCGGCAGCGATACCACCGAATCCAAAAATTGCGGCTACAATAGCAATGATAAGAAATGTGACTGTCCAGCGTAACATAAGATTAAGTTTTAATGGTTTTTAAATATTTAAATAAAGAAAGTGGAAGCGCTAAGCTGCATCTTCCATAGCTACTTGTTTGAGTTCTTGTTTTAAGGAATAATGTAGAATGTCCAATCCTAACATCTTAAAAAACTTGTCAAGTTTTTTAAGCACCACGATAACTGCATTTAAGGTCTCAATCTCCGATGTAAAGAGTGGTTGAGAACCTTGTTGGTATACCCTATCAACAATTTCATCCAAATGATTTATTGAGGTTTCTTTTTCATTGTATTTCCAGTTACTTATAAAGAGAAGTTGAAACAGAGAAGGCGTTTTTTTAATAATATTAGAGGCTTGTTCGTGCGAGAAGTTTCTTCTCAGCTGACTCATTACCGATCGCACCAGGTAAACAATTTTGCGGGTTGAAGTAAAGCCTAGTTCATTTTTAATTTCTCCGAAGAACCTGACTGCAAGTTCTTCCATCGATAAGTAGTTTGTAGTGGATGTCATAAATAAAGTTTGGTTTAGTCTTTCCCCTGTACTTATGAATCTCGTACCAGATTGAAAACTGTATTTTCTTACTGAAATCGATATTTTTTGACATTCTGTTGTGGAGTATTGTCCACGATCTCTCATCCAAAAATCCCCAACCTGTTGTTTTAAGAATACAGTTCATGGACATCAATGACTGAGTTTTATTTGATGATTCATCCTTACCATGTTGCGTTCTAGGTCAACCTTGTGGAGTTTGTTACACGACCACCAATACGACATCCTGTAAAACGAGCCTTTAAATTTTTTTTCAGACTGGCATAATGTTTTCTCCTAATTAATACAAGTGGTTATTAAAAACTATTAAAAAAAACTAAAACTCTAAAAATTATGAATCTCAATGATCCGAAGAATCTGATTGGCGGCTTTATAGCTGGCGCAGCAGTAGGTATCGCTGTTGGAATGCTTTTGGCACCAAGTGAAGGAAAGAAAACGAGACAAAAAATTGTCGAGGGTTCCTCAAAGCTAAAAGACAATCTGGTAGGCACCGTTAATGAGTCGATCGAAAAGCTTAAAGACCAATTCAACACTAAAATTGATCAGCTTGCTAAAGAAGGAAAACAAAAAGTTGACTACACCAGCGAGAAGATTAAGGTATAACGCGTTCGTAAATCATGTAAAACTAAAATAACTATAACTATGAACAAGCTCACAATAGAAGGTAACTGGAATGAAATTAAGGGAAAGCTCAAACAAAAATATGGTGAGCTGACAGACGATGACCTGACCTTTGCAAAAGGCAAAGAAGACGAAATGTATGGACGTCTTCAGAAAAAGTTAGGTAAGACAAAAGACGAGATAAAGAAGGAGATCGCAGATTTGTAATCATTTAAAAACAATAGAACATAGGAAAAAAGGCGCCATCAAAGGATGGCGCTATTTATATCAAACTAAAAAAACAGATTATGAACAAGTTTATTTTGGGTGCAGTGCTCGCGAGTGCTGTAACCTTCACGCAATGTAGCCGCTCAACGGAGAATAAAGTAGACGATGCACAAGAAGCGATCGTCGAAGATATTAAAGACCAGAAAGAAGAAGTTGCGAAGGACCTTCGCACCCTTCGGGATGACATCAACAATAAATTGGATAAAGTTTCCAAAGAATTAGAGAAGGGAAATATTGAGGCAAAAAAGGATTTGGATGATGTTAAGGAACGACTAACCAAGCAACGGGACAATGTTGAAACAGCATTAGATCAAATTAGCAATTCCTCGGACGAAACCTGGGATGATATTCAGCAGGCTTCAAGGAATACAGCAGCTGAGGTAAAACTCGAATTTCAGAAACTGGGCGAAAGAATTGACCTGGCGTTGGAAGGAGCCCGCGACGATCTTAAAGATGACGACAAGGATAAATAGAATAGATGTATGAAAACTAAAATAACACCCTGGATAATTGCATTAACTGTCCTTGTAATCATCATTGGACAAATTTTGATGGGATGTAATGCGAGTAATACAACTAAAGGCGGCGCGATTGGGGCCGGCGTTGGTGGAGCTATCGGTGGGGCTATCGGACATCGATCTGACAATACCGTGATCGGCGCAATCATCGGAGCAACGGTAGGTGGTGCGGCAGGTGCCGTGATAGGCCGGGAAATGGATAAACAAGCAGAGGAACTTAAAAGGGATTTAGAAGGAGCAACGGTGGAACGGGTAGGTGAAGGAATATTGATCACCTTTCCGTCTGGATTGGTGTTCGATACAGAGTCTTACGCACTTCGCGAAACGACTAAAGCCAATCTCACTGAACTTTCGCAAACTCTTAAAAAATACGATGACACTAATATTTTGATTGAGGGTCATACCGACAATACCGGAGAGGAACCATACAATCAGAAGCTTTCTGAAAACAGGGCAGACGCTGTTGAGCAACATCTGATAACACAGGGCATTGACAACGGCCGGGTTACTACGAAAGGTTACGGTGAAACGCAACCCCTGGATGCCAATGATTCAGAAGCTGGGAGGCAAAAAAATCGCCGGGTTGAAGTAGCCATTTACGCGAACAAGGAAATGAAAAAGCTAGCTAAGAATGGAGACTTAGGTCAGTAACGGATAATAAACAGCATGTTGCAGTAAGTCAATGGTTAAGCTATGACCATTGACCTACTGGCAGCAGGCTTTATTGATTATAAAAATGTGGAAATAAGATCTAAGGAGCCGTATTGGCTTTTGAAGAACGGAATTATTAACTCTTATCCTTCTTTAAGAAAAAATATTGAGTGTGACATATTGATAGTTGGTGGAGGAATTACAGGTGCTCTGGTGGGGTATCAGCTTTCAAGTGAGGGATATCGAACCGTAGTAATCGATAAACGAGACATTGGCGCGGGAAGTACGAGCGCAACAACGTCGATGATACAGTATGAATTGGATAAGCCACTATATTCTTTGAGTGAGACGATCGGCAAAGAAAGCGCCGTGGATATTTACATGGGGGCCGCTGACGCGGTCCGAAAATTGAAAAACATTGTAGACATCCTGCCCAAAGATTGTGGATTTAATGCTAAACAAAGTTTACACTTTGCGAGTAGGGAGCGGGATGTTGCCGGGTTGGTAAAGGAATTTGAATGCCGAAAAATGGCAGGATTAGATGTGACATGGTTAGCGAAAGAAGAAATCTTTTTACAGTATGGCTTAGCCAGTGAGGGAGGAATATTATCTGAAACGGCTGCGAGTTTGGATGCTTATCAAATGACGCATGCGCTCCTTCAATATTCGGCTGAACATTTTGGATTAAAAGTTTATGATCATACTCGATTGAAATCGGTTAAGTACGCTAAAAATAAAAACTTTGCCACAGTCGATACCAAGGCTGTAATCGAATGCAACACTATGGTCTATGCCGCTGGTTATGAATCGCACGAACTTATCCGCAGTGGTATTGGAAAACTAATTAGCACCTATGCATGTGTCAGTGAACCGTTTGATAAACTTCCTGAACTGCTCTCGGAAACGGTATTTTGGAATACAGAGGATCCCTATTTCTATTTCAGAACTACCATGGACAACCGGATTTTGATTGGTGGGGCAGATGCAAACTTTAAGAACGCTGAAAAGCGAGACTTTTTGATCGAAAAAAAGGAACGGGATCTTGTTGCCAAGTTCCAAAAACAAATGCCCGGTATCCCTTTTGTAGCGGACTTTAGCTGGGCGGGCACTTTTGGTGAGACAAAAGATGCGTTACCGTACATCGGTGCACATCCTGATTTCAGAAATAGTTACTTCATGCTTGGATTTGGCGGCAATGGAATTACGTTTAGCATCATGGGAATGGAAATATTATCAGACGCAGTGGCAGGAAAGCCGAACCGATTTTTAGAATATTTCAAGTTTAGGAGATAAACAAACAATTACGTTTATGGAATTCAATAATATAGAAAAGGTAAAAGAGCTGGCCAGTCGCTCTCGTGTGGGAATGCTTGGAACGCTGGAAGGAGGGTTTATGAAATTTCGGCCCATGTCGCACGTGGACATAGATGATGATGGAAATATTTGGTTTTTCACTTCGAAAGACTCATGGAAGGCAGCGGATGTCCAGCAAAATCCAACGGTACAGCTAGTTTATGTTAATGAAAGCGACAGCTGTTATCTTAGCATTGAGGGTACAGCACACCTTTCCGATGACCATCAACGTATGAAGGAATTGTTTAATCCCTTTGTAAAAGCATGGTTTCCAAAGGGCTTGAAAGATCCGTCCCTTACATTGCTCATCGTACATCCAATGGAAATGGAATATTGGTCAAATGATGATTCCAAAGTTTTGACTTACCTGAAAATTCTTACTGCAGCAGCTACTGGTTCCCAACCATCGGTAGGCAGCCATGGGAAACTAGCGCTGAAGTAATGCAGAAAGCAGGGCCAAAAAGAAAGATTCGGCCATCTCGGGTAGTGCGGTCATCCCAGGGGAAGGAAGCCCGAATGGAGCCTGAACCCGTTTATGAAAAGGAGAAGACCTATCAACGACTAGCGGGAAAGGTTGCCATTATCACCGGTGGCGATAGCGGAATCGGTCGGGCGGTGGCGATTGCCTTTGTAAAGGAGGGCGCAGATGTTTGCGTCGCCTATCACAAGGACCACCGCGATGCAAAAGTAACGGCTAAAAGGATAGAAGAACTTGGTGGGAATTGTCTACTAGTACCTGGAGACATAAGTGATGAAAATCATTGCAAGAAAATAGTCCGTACCGTAGTGGACACATGGAGCCGGATCGATATTTTGGTCAACAACGCCGCGGTTCAATTCCCGCAAAAAAAATTGAGCAAAATAACATCACGACAATTGACAAGGACGTTTGAGGTAAATGTGTTTTCTCAACTATATCTGACAAAAGCTGCCGAGAAATATTTGCGAAAGGGTGCCTCGATTATTAATACTACTTCAGTTACCGCCTATCGCGGAAGTTCCCACCTGATCGATTACGCTTCTACGAAAGGTGCAATTGTGGCAATGATTCGTTCGTTGGCTGCTTATTTTTCAGACAAGGGAATTCGAGTAAATGGCGTTGCGCCTGGCCCGGTTTGGACACCACTCATTCCCACCACGTTCAGTGCGAAAGAAGTAGCCACTTTTGGTTCTGATACGCCCTTAAAACGAGCGGCAGAGCCGGTAGAGATTGCTTATGCCTATGTCTTTTTAGCATGCGATGATGCCTCTTACATCACTGGGCAAGTGCTGCATCCAAATGGTGGAGAAATAGTGAATGCTTAATGGGTAGTCGATTTCTCATTTGTAGAATAACTACCTCAGATTGAAATCGCCTTTCGCAGGTTTACCAACATTGATTTACTAGTTGTTACTGGTATGTTTTTGGCCGTGTCCCATTTGCATTCTAATTTTTTAATTAACGCCCTAAAAAAAATTAACCACCTCTTAAAAAAATCATATGAAAACTAAAATGCAAACGCGGACCAATGGGTCTCATGGAGTAAAAAGTGCAACGCGGAGTTCTTCTAAGAGTTCAAATAAGAGTTCAAAGGAGACGTTGGAAGATATATTTGAGGACACATTAAAAGATATTTACTGGGCTGAAAAACATTTGACAAAGGCCTTGACTAAAATGTCGAAAGCTGCGTACAATGAAGAACTAAAAGATGCTTTTGATACGCATTTGAGTGAAACCGAAAGGCAAATTGGAAAGTTGGAAAAGTGCTTTGAACTTCTAGGGAAAAAACCAGTAGCGAAAAAGTGTGAGGCCATGGAAGGTTTGATCAAAGAAGGTGAAGAGCAAATCGAAGAACACGATGAAGGACATCCCCGTGATGCCGCCCTCATTGGCGCAGCCCAGAAAGTCGAGCATTATGAAATTTCAGCGTACGGCACCCTCCGAACAATGGCTAATGTGTTAGGCATGACTCAGTGCGCAGAAATTCTGGAAGAAATCAAGGATGAGGAGGCTGTGACGGATGTAAAACTGACGGAACTGGCTGAGAAAATCAATCACCTCGCTTGTGAGGTTGATGAAGAAGAAGTTTGATAGTTGGAAACCTGTAAAAGAAAAGTAGCCACCTTCGGGTGGCTTCTTTTTTTGGTCACAATCTGATCTGATTGTTGGCGGTATACCAATTGGACCACGGGAATTTACCTCCGTCTCGCCGTCAAAAATTTAAACGAAGAATTTATTTTATCTGGAACTTAGGTCGGTCTTCAAGTAGTGCCGTTTCGTTAACTATTGCTGGAATATAGAACAACGGAGCAGCCGTGCGCTTAGTATAAACTTAACACCATTATCGACTCCGCCCAAGGAAGCGGCATCCCCAAATTGAGATTCATCAGAGATTCACTGTAGAGAATAGCATCAAACTTTTGCGATTGTGGTAGTCATTCCCCAATTACACACCTTTTTTTGAGGAAAAGTAGATGATTTCGGGTTTGGCAAGGTTTTTAACTAATCAATTGCAAAGAGAATAGATATGAAAGCAGGTATAAAGGACAGAGACAATTTCGATTCGACAGAAAAAATGCCGACGCTATCAGAGAAGATAAACGCTGCGTTGCAGCTTGGCTATACCGAGAATTTTAAAATAACATCGCGTGGACTAACGGACGAAGTAGGTAATAAATTCTATGCTGCGTCTGAGATTCACATCCCAAACTTTCATCGCTTTGAAGGATACTCGGATCCTCAGGATAATGCAATCCTTTATTGGATTGAAACGTCAGATGGTCGAAAGGGAATTTTGGTCGATGCGTACGGCGCCTATGCCGATGTAAAGGTCACAGATTTTATTCATGAAGTAGAAGATATTCACAAGAACAGAAAATAGTTGAAACGGAAATTTAGCCATAACCATAAAAGTCATGCGCCCCACCATCAAGTTGGTATCGGACAAGTTGAGTACTGTCAAACCAAATCCCGAGTTCCCTACGATAACATTTAACAGACTATGCTATAGTTACCTCAACAACGATTGGGTAACGGTGGTCTCCTCCTGCTGTACTTTAGCGACGACACTCTTCATGCTATTGCTTTCGTTCAATAATAATCTTAATATTAAGTATTAAGAATAACATTATTTCGTACGAGCTGTGCAAATAACCCGGATTGAGTCAATCAAAATGCATCGGAATTATAAGCGCACGGCTGCAATCGCCAGCCTGGAATACGTTACCGATGGCAGTCCAGGCATCCTTCGCGCAAAATATGGTTCGCGGTTCACCTACACTTTTAATGGTGTCACAGTCAAGGATAAGGAAATACTCTCCAGGATTAAGAGGCTGGTGATTCCCCCAGCGTGGATCAAAGTTTGGATTTGTCCGACCATCAATGGTCATATTCAGGTTACCGGCTATGACATAAAAAATCGTAAGCAGTACAAGTACCACCCAAGTTGGAACACGGTCCGGAACCAAACAAAATTCCATCGCCTCTATGAATTTGGCAAAGTTCTCCCGCAGATGAGAAAAAAGATGGAGGATGATATTTCACACTCCATGTTGTCGAAAGAAAAAGTGTTGGCGACTGTGGCGAGCCTGATGGAACGTACGTTTATCCGGATTGGAAATGCCGAGTATGAAAGACTATATGGGTCGTATGGCCTGACGACATTAAAAGATGGTCACGTCGACATCAACGGCGCTACCATTAAATTTGCATTTAAAGGAAAAAAGGGCGTCTACCATTCTGTTACGTTAAAGAATAAGAGACTTGCGAAAATTGTTCAGGCTTGTAAAGATATCCCAGGCAAAGAACTGTTTCAGTACTTTGATGAAAACGGCGTAAGGTGTTCGATCGATTCAGGCATGATCAACAATTATATTCGAGAGGCAACGGGTAAAGACTTTTCAGCGAAAGACTTCAGAACATGGGCAGGAACGCTTTCAATTCTGAGCTCTTTTAAAGCGTTGGGCACTGCAAAAACGCAGGCTGAAAAAAAGAAGAACATCGTGTCGGCGTTGGATGAAGTAAGCTCGAAATTGGGCAATACACGGACCATCTGTAAGAAATATTACGTGCACCCCGAGATAATCCGATTGTACGAAGAAGACAACCTGCAAAAATATCTCGATGAGTTGGATGCAATTGAAAAACCGGATGACGTCAGCGATTTAACGCAGGAAGAAAAAGTTCTGATGAAGATTTTGAAGAAACTTTAAACCCTTTCAGGGTTTGCCGTTGTTGAATCATTGTACTCCTCATTCATTCAATCATTCACATTTATGAAAACCAATAACGGGGCTTCTGCAAATAAGTCAAAGATGCAGGGCAATCGAATTCCTCACAGCAAAGCAACTTTTTTTGATCGCATTGCAACCGCCACTACCCGGGCTGCGGGAAGGCCAGCCGCTACCATCATAGCTTTCTCTGTAATTATCATTTGGGCTCTCAGCGGACCCATTTTTGATTTCTCCGATACCTGGCAGTTGGTGATCAACACCGGCACCACCATCATTACATTTTTGATGGTATTTATTATTCAACAGTCTCAGAATAAAGACACGTTGGCGGTGCAATTAAAGTTAAACGAGTTGATTGCCTGTCAGGAATCAGCCAGTAACCGCCTGATTGACATTGAAGATCTCACGGAAGACGAACTGAGGGTGTTAAAAAAGTTTTACATCAGATTGTCGGAGCTGGCAGAAAAGGAACATGACCTACACAGCTCGCACTCCCTCGACGAAGCGACAACTTTTCACAAGCGGAAAAAATCAAGTCTGCCGAAATCGTAGAATTTTATCCCACATGCAAGTGGGTATAGATCTCTACAACAACTTTTTCCACTCTTTGAAAATACCGCGTAGTAGAGTTATGCCGATGCGCTGACCATCTGGCACGTATTTTCTCTTAGCCGTAAAGAAACTAAGCTGAATGAATTTTAGAAATTTTTTTTTTCAGGTTGCTGAAATACATAGGTTCATCATTCGATTTTTAAAGGACGCGTTGTGGCCGCCATACGAAGGCCGGGAAATTTTGCGGCAATGCTTTGCCATGGGTAACAAATCATGGTTTCTCATTACCTTCACGGCATTAATTGCAGGAGTTGTTTTTACGAAACAATCAACCCCTTCACTCGCTTCATTTGGTGCTGAGTCGTGGCTACCGTCCCTTGTGTCGCAAGCTATTGTTCGATCATTAGGTCCATTAATTACGGGATTAATTTGCGCTGGAAAATTGGGCTCCAATATTGGTGCAGAGTTAGGGAGCATGCAAGTTTCAGAACAAATTGATGCTATGGAGGTATCGGGAACAAGGCCGTTTTCTTATTTGGTGGTTACACGTGTAGTTGCTGCCACCCTCATGGTCCCAATTTTAGTGGTATATACCGATGTAGTTGGATTGCTTGGATCATTTTTTATGGTCAATGCCATCAACAACTCAAGCTTTCTCTTGTTCTTCAATGAGGTAGCCGAGTCAATCACCTACCTGGATATTTTCTCATCTCTGATAAAGTCGGCATTCTTTGGTTTTGCGATTGGCATCGTTGGGTGTTATGCCGGCTATCATTCTGATAAGGGCACCACAGGCGTAGGTAAGGCAGCAAATACCGCGGTAGTTGTATCCATGATTTCTATTTTCATAATCGATCTGATTATGCTACAAGTTATAAATCTTTTCAGACGATGAATACGAAAACAGCTTACGAAACGAATGGTTCATCGCTTGAAAACGAAAAAGTCGCTGAAGTTCGTCATTTGAAAAAAAGTTTTGGAGATCTACATGTTCTGCGAGATTTAAACCTGGACTTATTTGATCGTGAGAACCTGGTCATCCTGGGAAGATCAGGGACTGGCAAATCAGTGCTTATAAAATGTATGGTGGGTTTGCTCAAATCCGATTCAGGAGAGATCAATGTATTGGGGTATGACGTTACCAGATTGAATACTGAAGAACTAAATGAGCTTCGGCAACAGGTTGGATTTTCATTTCAAGGGAGTGCGTTGTACGACTCAATGACAGTAAGGGAAAATCTTGAGTTTCCACTCAAACGGAACCGTGGCATTTATGATAAGCATGAATTAGATAGTTTAGTTATGGATGCTTTAAAGGATGTCGGTTTGGAGAAAGCAGTCAATCAAGCACCGGCCGAACTATCCGGAGGAATGAAAAAACGAGTGGGGATCGCCAGAACCCTAATCCTGAAACCGAAGATCATGCTTTATGATGAACCCACGGCAGGCCTAGATCCTGTAACTTCGGGCGAGATCAATGATTTGATTTTGGAGGTTCGCGATAAATACAATACCGCTTCGATCATCATCACACACGACATAAGTTGCGCGCAACATACTTCCGATCGGATTATAGCGCTTTTCGGTGGGTACAATAAATTTGAAGGAACCTTTGATGAATTAAAACAGCGGGAGGACCCGGAATTAAAAGAATTTTTCAATTACTAATGATAGGACCATGGAATCTAAAGAATACAAACAGAATATAAGATTGGGGATCTTTGTAATGGCCGGCCTCGCATTGTTCCTTACTTCTATATTTTATATTGGAAGCGAACGAAACGTTTTCAATAAAACATTTGCAGTTTCGGCGATCTTTAAAAATGTAGAAGGACTTACGGAAGGTGATAATGTGTGGTTGTCTGGCGTAAAGATTGGAACGGTAAAAAAAGTCACGATTATTTCTGAGGGCCAAGTCATTGTTACGCTTTCATTAAAGGATAAGCAAAATGAATTTATCAAACAGGATGCAACTGCGTTTATCGGGTCAGATGGTTTAGTAGGAAATAAAATTGTTGTGGTCCGACCGGGATCTGCCAGTGAATCCATCCATGATAATGATACCATCAATTCCTTCTCGCCAACGGATACGCAAGAGTTAATTAATATTGCCAAGGATGTGGGGTCGAATACCAGGTCGCTGACCGACGATTTAAAATTAATTACGGCCAAGATCAACAAGGGTCAGGGCGTTGTTGGCGAACTCTTAAATGAAGGAGAATTGTCGAGAGAGTTACGCGAAACCATCAATTCGTTAAGGATCGCCAGCCATAATACCAATGAGGCAACTTTGGATTTAAAAAAACTAGTGGCTGAAGTCAGTACCGGTGACGGACTCGTGACTAAATTAATTAAAGACTCAACGTATGCAGCCACCTTCGACAGTGCTTTGCAGAACGTTGCGGAAGTTGGTGTTAATGCAAAGGTGATGTCCGAAGATCTAAAAGAGGTTGTTTCGAAATTCAACGATGAAGACAATGCCATTGGAGTATTGCTCGCCGATAGTACATTTGCACACAAACTTAGAATAACATTGGACAATGCGCAGGCCGCATCCGCCAAACTCGATCAAAATATGGAAGCGATGCGTCATAATTTTTTGTTGCGTGGCTATTTTAAAAAACAAAAAAAGGCCCAGGAGAAGGCTCAGGCCCAAAAAATGAATAATTGATGGAGGTATTATTCTCAATTGAAGGACTGGTAAGTCTTTTTACACTCACATTTCTGGAGATCATTCTCGGAATTGATAACATCATTTTCATTTCAATTATCAGTGGCCGATTACCGTTACAACAACAAGGAAAGGCCCGGAATATCGGTATCATACTGGCGCTATTGGTCCGTGTTCTTATGTTGTTAGGTGTTAGCTGGATCATTGGGTTGCGCGCGACCATCTTCACCATCGGGACATTTTCACTAAGTTATCGCGACTTGATTTTGATCGCCGGCGGTCTGTTCCTTCTTGCCAAGAGCACTTCTGAAATGCACGCCAAACTAGAGGGCGGGCATGATGAAAAAAATGTCAAGGCGCTACGTTTCAGTCAACGATAATTCAGATCGTGTTGCTGGACGTAATCTTTTCAATAGACTCAATTCTAACAGCCGTTGGTCTCGTGGAAAACCTGCCGATCATCATTATCGCTATTGTCATATCGCTGGGTATAATGCTCATCTTTTCGAAAAGAATAAGCTCCTTTATCAACGAACACCCTACCATGAAAATTCTTGCTATTTCATTTTTGCTCATGATCGGCGTGCTTCTGATTTTGGAGGGCTTTCACGTTCACGTTCCGAAAGGTTACATCTATTTCTCCATGGCATTTGCCCTCGGCGTCGAAGTTTTGAATATGAAGGTCAGGAAGAATGCTGTGAAGAAGAGGTAGCTCCTCTAAATATTTTTTTTGAACCCTGCGTAGGCCTTGCAGTAATTTAAAACAATGGTATAATCTTTCATTACCTCCATTCCAACGGAAGCATAATTGTGCCAGGCTGAGTGTGTAATTCCCGCGGTTATTGCTGATATCTCGAACGTGCTTAAAATTAATTTTGATGCGATTGTTTCAATGCCGAGAACATTCCCATTAAGGCCACGTCCGAGAATCTTTTTAATTCCGCCAGGAAAATTTTTTAAGTCGGTAGTCTTCATTAATAATCCCAATGAAGACCCTGTATCGAGCATCAGGTCGCAGGACAGACCATCACTATTCGTAAAGAAAACCTGTGATTTAATCAGGGGCCGCGAATCCTCAATCGTCAATGGAATTTTTTCATAGTCGTTGGAGAGTTCCGATGTTGCGGCCGGTCGAAAGGTGATAACTTGTTGAATCGGGTCGAGTTCAATTTCAAACTTTATGAAAATATCGTAACCGATTACGCCATGAATGTTAGCATATGTCGAGAACAGATTTTTTTCAGGAACAACAATAATGGGAATTTTTTCGCCGATGACTGCTTGAATGGACACCTTATTGTTTAACGAAAGTTTTCCATGGATCGGATTGCCATCTCCCAAACCGGAAAACTGGACTTTTTGGTTGGGCTCCGTTTGAAATAATTTTTGAAATCGCTTGCCGAATAATACCAGGTTTCTGCAGCCCGTGTCCAGAATAAGATTGACCTGGATAGAATCGTTGATTACGACGGGCAATACAATAAGGTTTCGAATGCTCTGAAATTTCAGGCTGACTTCGGAGACATCTTCCGGAAGAGAAAATCCAGCCTTCGTTTCGGATGCTTGCGCGGAGAATGTAAAGAAATAAATTGTCATCAAAACAATGACGCGATCGGCAGATTTCATGTAGCGTGTCTCTAAGGGTGAGAAAAGCTACATCATGATTAACTTCTGTGTAACACGCGCTAAGGCGGATTTTTAACGGCGTATAAAAGAGCCGTTGTAAGTTGCAAACATAAGGTTTCACTCGAATGCGGTATTCATATCGGTAATTGTTTCAGTCATATATCCCCTGTCCTACGTTATTTTTGTTGCCAGGTAATCATAAAAAAGTCCGAAATAATTTATCTCGGACTTTTTCGTCTCACTTTCGAACATTTGTTGTACGCTATTTATTTGGCTGGCTCAATCTTCATCGTTTGAGCAAGTTTCACTGCTTCATAGGCATTCACCATTCCTCCTGTAATGCTCAATTGACTGAATGGAACTTCATTGCCCGTTGCCAGGTTCCGTTACTTTTAAGCCATCAAATTTTCGTGACGATTGGTTTATAATATTTTTTACCTGGGCCGTGGTAAGATCTGGAAAGTAGGACCAGATCAGGGCTGCTACACCACTGGCAATAGGACTGGAGAAGCTGGTTCCCTGCAAATTTTCATACTCGTTATTAGGCGTTGTTGAATAGATTTCAACGCCGGGCGCAAACACGTCAACGCTCTTTTTTCCGTAGTTGGAAAAAGATGCCACGAACGCAGTATCTTTTCCCCAGGATGAAGCGCCAATCTCCATCCAGTTCGGTGCCTCTTTTTTATTTTTATAATATCGCGAGGGAAACTGAGATGTGTTGTCCAAATTTTCCGATTCATTTCCGGCTGCGTGAATCATTAATACACCTTTTTGCTCTGCGTATTTCACGGCTTTATCAACAGCATCTTTATAAGGCGAATAATCT
Organism: uncultured Bacteroidota bacterium; assembly: GCA_963813425.1. Classification (GTDB taxonomy): domain Bacteria; phylum Bacteroidota; class Bacteroidia; order Cytophagales; family Cyclobacteriaceae; genus Chryseolinea. Next base: position 87,897 of record CAWEZB010000003.1, on the reverse strand, counting down.
TTTCCGAAACTCATATTGATGATCTGCGCGCCATTGTCAACGGCATAAATAATTCCGTTTGCAATGTCTTTATCGCGTTCATCTCCGTTGGGTGGAACAACGCGAATGGCAATGATTTCAACATTGTCGGCAATACCCTTTATACCAATGTCATTTTTCCGATTTGCGCCGATTAGTCCCGCGACGTGAGTTCCATGTTTTGGATCGCCACCTTTCAGATCATTATTACCATAGTTTTTCTCGTAAGGATCATTTGGATTATCGCCTACAATGGTTCGCGAATTAAAGTTTGGATTGTAGCCGCACTCGACAGCCGATTTAAAGTGATCAACGCCTTCCTTTAATTCGCCAAGGTAAAGTTCCAATTCTTCCAGGAACTCATCGACTTGAACGTCGCCCTCAACATTTTCCAATACTTTAAGCAAAGTTTCCTTGGCAAACCGAACCGTGTCGTTGGCGGTGTTGACGCTGGAAAGTGACGACTTCGATACGGATTTCACGCCGAGATTTTTGCTGACAATACTATCGCAATAGCTAAGTGTACTAAGTGCATTGATATACATGTTGTATTGCTGACTAAAAAGGTCGAATTGCTCCTTATTTGTTGCAACTTCCTTCTCAAAATTTGCCTTCACTTCTTTCCACGATTCGTACTCGGCTTTATTTTTTTTCTTTATTTTTTTCTCGTCAACGGAATCGTACAACGGCTTCAGCCGAACATATTCACGCGTTAATTCATAGGTATCTTCATTTACCGACCCATCCTTTCCGCCAATAAAGTTCCAGCCGTGTACATCGTCGACGTAACCATTTTTGTCATCATCAATACCGTTCCCAGGAATTTCGTCATCATTGGTCCAGATGGAGCCCTTAAGATCTTCATGCTCGACGTCTATACCAGAATCGATTACTGCTACCCTAACTTTTTTTGAAGGTTTTCCTTGCAGCAGGGTCGCATAAGTCTTTTCAGTGCTGGTCCCTTGCAACTTGTCTGTTTCGGGATCACGTAAGAACCAATCCTCAGCGACGGCAGTGGTATCCTGCTGTTGAAATTCAACGTCTGCAGCAAAGGTGTGTATCGCGCACACACCCATGGTGAATAAAATCAATATCCCTAACTTCTTAGCCATCATAAATCACTGTTTTTCAATTAATATAATTTCAATATAGGTCAATTAGTTTAAGCATCGCGCTGAGATTATTCTAACGGTATTTGGACATAAATCTGACAAAAGCCCTGCCGATATTACTTCAGTACCCCGAAGTGGAATACTAACCTGAACTGGGTACGAGCAAGACCTACCTTTGTTTAACAACCACCACGCAGAATGTTTATAGTTTTTGGGACCTTGATCTTGTTTTATAGTTTGCTTTTCTGGTACGCAGTCCATGAAAATAGTGTTGATGTTCGGAATTCTTGGAGGAAACAGAATAATGAGTGACAAAATTCCGCTTTAGCGCTGACGAACCAGGTAATCTTGATTAAAAGTAAAATTAGATACCTTTATTTGCTATCCTACTACCCCTATGCACACGTTCAGCCAAAAAGCTTACCTCTGTTTTCTATTTCTTTTATGTATTCTCGAAAGCAGTGCTCAGGCGCCGCGGATCGTTGTAAATCCCTTAGGCCATTCGGCCAAAATCCATAATCTCATTTTTACACCCGACGGGCATCGGATCGTATCGGTATCTGAAGATAAGACGATTCGCATCTGGCAAGCCGAAACGGGAGAGATGTTGAAAAAATTTGAATCTCAGATCGGGGAAGGACCGGAAGGAATGTTTTACTCCTCCGCTCTTTCGCCGGATGGTAAGCTGCTGGCAGTTGCGGGCTACAAAGTAGAATCAGAAACCGAGAACTATATTATTATTATTGACCTTGAGAAAGGTACACAGGTGAGTACGGCCATAGGCCACTCTGATATCATTACTACCTTAAGCTTTAGCGGCAATGGTAAATACCTGGCTAGTGGCGGAGCCGATAATACTGTGAAGATATGGAAAGTGGAATCCACGCCCAGGCTAGCTGTTATTGCAAATATTTCCATTCCCTCGCCGGTTTCGTGCATCGCTTTCAATAAGACAACCCAGGACCTCGCTGTTGCGCATGAAAGTGGTGATATACTGTTGTACAGCTTAGCGACGTTGGATAAGGGCGTAACCAAGTTTACGCCACGTGTATTGAAGCAGCACAAGGGAACGGTAGTTAAGATAGCCTACTCGTTGGACGGGACTTACATGGCGAGCAGCAGCTTTGAAAACGAATTGATCCTCTGGAAGGCCGATGGAAGCATCGTCAAGGAATTCGAAAATTTGGAGAATCCCATCAATGCCATCGCGTTTTCTTCGGACTCTAAAATTATGGTTGGCCTGGACGTCATTGGTAAGGGTACAAGCTGGGGTATTCCCGGCGGAAATAAATTTGCGGACTACTCTGGACATGATAATACAGTCTTCAGCGCCGCCTTTGCGCCGTCGCACAAGGGCAACTACGTGGTGGCTTCGGCCGGCGGGATTAACAACGAAATCATATTGTGGAATCCGATCAATGGCCTTGCCGTTAGAAAAATTAAGGGAAAAGGAAATGCCTTACTTGATTTGGCCTTTGGATCGGGAATGGACCTTTTTATCGCGCAAGAACTTTCAAATGATAAAAAGCCGACTGTACAAAACAAGCTTTAATTTTGAGTCATTAACATTAAACCGAAATCCCACAGCGCCGACTGCCACAATGAAAGAAGTGAGCAAGGGTATATCGCGAACCGGTCAAAATACCCTGGATTTGCCGAAGGGAAAAAAAATACAAACGGACGAAAATCAGGATGGACGAATTCTCGATTACCATGGGTTGGCCGATGGTGGTGTGATCGTGGCCAGCGATTTTTCCTTGAAGATGTTTGATAAGAATGGTTATTTAAGTAAAGAATTTATCGGTCACTATGGGGCGGTGCATTCAGTAACCGTTAGTGCTGACGGAAGGTATTTGGCTTCGGGCGGGGAAGATCAAACGATCATGGTGTGGAAATTATCGGAGAGCGGTTATGCGCCTAGCCTCCGACAAACTTTTGAGGGTGACGAATGGTCCTTATTTTTTAATTCACTGCCAGTGGACTCCCTAACGAAAGAACCTACAAAAAAAGCCTGGCTGGATGTGATCGCATTTTTGAAGAGCTCGGGAAACAAAGCTTATAAAAGTATTGAGGACGTTTATAAAACATTAGGGGAGCAGGTTATTCCATTTGCTACGCTCTTTGTCACGGAAGATCAGGAATGGATTTGCTGGACACCGCGTGGTTATTTTTCCTGCTCCTCGGATGGCGGACAATACTTCGGATGGCATGTAAATAAGGGGATTAATCAATTGGCTGATTTTTATTCGGCAGAGCAATATTTCGAATTGTTATATCGCCCAACGGAAGTCGGAAACAGTTTCAAACAAGGAAAACGTGTTGAAGATATCTTGCGCGAATCCGGTGAGAGAATTTTTGATCTAAGCAAACTTCATCGCCCGTCTGTAGGATTCTTTGATATTACTGCGACAACGAAGGCGACTGACCTACTGAGATACGATCAGGGAAAATATTTTACGCAGGCCAGGACCATTCCCATCACGGTTGATATCTATGATGGCGGAGGTGGAGTAAAGGAAGTTAACATCTACCAAAATGATAAACTTATTATCAGCGACAAGGACGTAAAAACTTCGCGCGAAGGTGAAAAACGATCTAAAACATATGCGTTGGAAATGGCCAACGAAACCAATAAGATCAAGGTTAAAGTAATGAACTTTCAAAAAATTGAGTCCCGCTCCGACGAGTTGGTAATCGAATATGAGGGAGAGGTAATTGCCACGTCTACCTTACACGTTTTAGCGGTGGGGATAAACAAGTACCAAAATGCTGCCTATAACTTGAATTATGCGCAGCCAGACGCTTATTCTTTCGTCGAAAAATTGAATGAAAGAAGTAAAATCATTTTTAAGGATGTGAACCGTGTTGAAATTTACGACGAGGAAGCTACTAAAGAGAACATTGCGAAAGGTTTTAAAGCTATGATTGCACGGGCAAAACCAGAAGATGTCTTTATGTTTTACTACGCCGGTCATGGCACCTTGGACGAAGCGAATAATGACGAATATTATTTGGTACCGACTGACATTACAAAGTTGTATGGTGATCCGGCACAGCTTCATGCACGTGGAATTTCCGCCACAGATATTCGTGGATTTCTCACACAGATCAAATCGCAAAAGCAAATTGTTTTGATGGATGCCTGCCATTCAGGCGGAGCCGTAAAATCGCTTAGCACCCGTGCGGTGGCCAGCGATGAAAAGGCGATGGTTCAGCTCGCCCGTAGCTCCGGGGTGGTGATGATTGCTTCCAGTGGAACAAAACAGCTCGCAACTGAGTTTGAAGCCTTAAAACATGGCGTTTTTACCTATGCGTTATTAGAGGCATTGGATGGAAAAGCTGACAACGGCGACCGGAAAATTACCGTGAACGAGTTGAAACAGTATATGGAGGAACGCGTTCCAGAGCTCACGAAACAATATGGCGGACAGGCCCAGTACCCGACCGGCTATATTACAGGAAATGATTTCCCGATCTCCATTCTCGAAAAATAGTTCCCTTCTTTTAATTTCCTTTTGTCAGCCCTTGTTCTATCGGACGTTTTTGAATTATGTCATTTTGACCTAGTACTGTGCCCTTTTGACGATCAACAGGAATTGGTATAGTGGTTGACGTCAAATCCTCAAAGGAGAATAAAACATGGAAAACAAATTAGATTTGCTGACTTCCGTGGATGTGTTAAATACATTGCACGGGGGCGTTAGTGAGCCACAGGTTTCCGTGAATCAGCTCGACAATTCGCGCGAGGTGCGGATAAAGGTGCCGAGTATAGATCCGGAATCAATTCAGGTAGAAATTAATAATAATTCGTTATTCGTTTACTATGTGATGAATATCAGTTCAGCAGGTAAGGATATACGGTTGCCCTATACGATATATAATCGCCCTTTGCCGTATTTTATCGATATAGGAAAAATTAATTCTATTATTGAGGGAAGTAAGTTGGTAATAACGCTACCATTTAACGCCCTGGCTGACGGCTATCATAAAAAAATCAGAACGAGAGAAGATTAATCTTTTCAAATGATAGCGGAGAATTATTTCAATAACTGGCCGCGGCGCATTGAATGAGCGCTAACATAAAAAAGCCCCTGGAAAGGGGCTTTCTTTTTATACCTTAACGTGACTCCAGTTTTCGCCGGTCTTAATTCGATGTATCTGCATATCTGATACCCTGAATTTTTTAGCGAGTGCTTTGAGCGTAGGTTGTTTCTTTGATTTGAAGAGCGCTACCTTAATTTGTTTAACCTTATCGGCTGTTAATTTTGGACCTTCATCGGGATTCATCCGAACAATAACGTTTGGATCTTTTAATGCATGTTGAATTTGATCGTCATGCTTTACCCATTTTAAATTTGCCGCTTTGTTGTTTTCTTTTTTGTGGTCAACGTGGATAACAAAATTGTGATTGGCATTTGCCTGCTTGCAAAAGTATTCGGCAACTAACCGATGGATGTAATAATTCTGACGTGTCTCCTCACGCCCAATGGTAATGCTGGGATATCCCTGCGTCAGCCTTGGCTTGAGCACATAACCATCTTCCAGTTTGGTTTTAAAACTAACAATGCGTCCTTTGTCAGAAACAGAGTAGCGTTTGGTTGTTGTGCCTTTCTTTAGCTTTAACTCTTTCCAGGATTCGCCCTGGAGGAGTTTTAATTTGGTTTGTTTAGTTGTTTTGGCCATAGGTCTAAGTTGTAAAGGTTCAGATTTGTTTTTGGTTAATAGATTTTAATTGCTCCAGATATTTTCGTTGAACGAATTCAAAATTAAGGGCAGCATTTGATCACGATAAACGGGTAAGGAACAAATCCATACAACAGGCAGGGTTGATTCGAATCCTTCTTTTATCATACAGGTTTAGCGTCTGTCAGGTTCAGCCCCATGGTTCCGGCCGCATCTAACGGAGGCCCCAGCTATGCAGGCTGAACGATTAAGCGAGGAATATAATGAACAAGTTATTATGATCAACCTTAGAATGCAAGCATTGTGATGTCTTTCTGTTTTTGGAACTTAAAGTTTAGGGGTATGGATAGGGTGGTATCAGCCTTCCGATGCCATCACCCCGCCTATATCCGCCACAGAAAACAGCGTGTAGCCTAGGATTTGGCCCGAAACTCCTTAAAGTGGCCATACCGTTGTTTTTAGAATTCCTTCTTGACAACCAGCAAAAAGTATCCCTTCTCCATAGGTAAATATCCTTGTTCATAACAGTAAAAGTACTGCGATCCCTCCCGGGTCGTGTAGGTACTGGTATAACAGGAAAAGTCAAATCCTTTCGCCAGAAGTTGATCACGCCTTAGCCGGGCTTTGCCCTGTGGATTCAGCTCCATGAGTATTCGCCTGTTTTTCCGTAATGCATTATTGATATTACGGACGTAGTTGGTGACATTACTGTTTAGCCGATTGTTGAAAGAGTTCCTGCATTGATCGGAGCAGAATCTTTTGTCAATGCGTCCGACGATTAATTTGCCGCACTCCTCGCAGCTTTTTTCTTGTTTTAATAGCATATAACGGGTTCGTTTACAAACGACAACAAACGAATATAATCGAAAGTAAGCGTTTAAAATACGAATAAGGCATTTTTCAGCCTTCACCTTTGTCCTACCGGTTCGGGTCGAACAAACTCAACACCGGCAAACGATATGTTAAACTTTAAACATAATTTTTATGACAAACTTAAAAAACAGCGTCAAGTTAATTGGTCATCTAGGCAAAGACCCGGAGGTAAAAACTTTTGAAAGCGGCAAAAAAAAGGCAACCTTCACCATTGCCACCACCGATTCTTATCGAAATCAAAAGGGTGAGAACGTCCAGGAAACGCAATGGCACAACGTGGTCATGTGGGGCAAGCTCGCGGACGAGGCAGGACAATCACTAAAGAAAGGTAGCGAAGTAGCCATCGAAGGCAAGCTTATGCACCGTGTCTATGAAACCAAGACTGGTGATAAGCGCTACATCACGGAAATCAACGCCAGCGAGATGTCGATGGTAGGAAAACAATAACAGATTTCCCATCTTGAGAAGCCTGGCTTTGGAAGCAAGTCAGGCTTTCCTTTTTTTGCACTAGGACGAGAGAATTTTCTAACAAGGAACACGTTGTTAGTCCATGCCGCTCACCATGTGTATAACTTTAACCATGTAATCGGTGGCCTGACCTGCAACATTTTTTAATTAGTTTTGTCCTGATGAGTTTTCTATATCCTTCATTTTTATGGGCCCTGCTCGCTTTAGCCATCCCCATCATCATCCATTTATTCAACTTTCGCAAAACAACGCAGGTACTTTTTTCCAATAACCGATTTCTAAAAGAAGTAAAAGAAGCGACCACGGCAAAAAGACGCCTTAAGCACTACCTCATCCTTTTATCCCGTCTTCTCTTTTTGTTTTTTCTCATCATCACGTTTTGCCAGCCGATTATTCCCGCGGCAGAACAGCTGGCGCAACGGACGGAACATTATTCTGTACCTGGATAACTCTCAAAGTATGTCTGCGCAAACAATTGATCAAAATAGAGGTCTTGAGGTAGGCGTATCTTTCGCGCGCAGCATTGTCGACTTGTTTCCGCCAGACACGCGGTATAAATTGCTCACCAACGATTTTTCACCCGCATCCAATACCTACAAAACCAAAATTGAAATACTGGACCTGCTCACGCAAATAAGACTGTCACCGGTTAGCCGTGCGCATAAGGAAGTAGTTGATCGGATATCACAATCCAGAACCTCAAGAAATCAGGAGGTGTTTTGGATATCCGATTTGCAGAAATCCACCCTCGGGCAGGTCAGCCAGTGGGACAGTTTATCCAAACTGCACCTCGTTCCTATTCAATTCAGCAGACAGTCAAACGTATTTGTAGACACGGCACATCTGGAAAACCCTTTTGCGGCCGGCGGGGGTAAAAACGTCTTAAATGTGAAGGTTCGCAACGATGGGGATAAGGCAGCGGAACGGTTGAACGTGAGGCTTACGATCAACGGAACGCAGGCTGCTACAACTTCCATCAATATCCCTGCAAAGGGAAGTGCCGAAACGAGCTTTGACCTCTCGACAACACTATCTGGATTGAATGAGGCGAAACTGGCATTTAATGATTTCCCCATTACCTTCGACAATGAATTTTACATGGCCCTGAATTTCACGGACAAAATACGGATACTTGAAATCCGAAGCTCGGAAGTCAGGACGGTGGTTGAAAAAGTTTTCGGGAACAAACAGATATTTGATTTTTCCACTTATTCCGTCAGTAATTTTAATTATAGCTTATTATCCAAGGCGGATTTGGTGGTCGTGAATGGCTTGAATGCGATAGATATCCCGTTGGCAAATGCTTTGCGTGACTACCTCGGTGACTTAGGAACGATATTATTTTTTCCAGGCAGTAAGCCAGACGTTGTAAGCCTGAAAAATTTTCTTCAAATCCCCATTGCGAATGTGCCTGAAGCTGCCGTGCAACAAGAATTAGATAAACCCGATTTCTCAAACCCTTTTTTTGAAAATGTATTTGAAGAGAAGTCGGTGTCTATTGCAATGCCTAGAGGTATTAAGTTGCTGGATTGGGGAAACGATAGATCCGCTATTCTGCGGTTCAAAAATGATCAACCCTTTTTATCGCGATTTGACCAACGTGGCAGTTTATATGTGGTAGCAACGCCGTTACTGCCCGGTCAGACGGATTTTTTTAATCATGCCTTGTTCGTTCCTGTGATGTATCGTATCGCCTCCAGTAGCATCAGAAGTGAATCCAAGTTGTACTATACCTTGCGTGAAAGTTTTATCCAGTTGCGTTCTGACAGCCTGCAGGGTGAAGAACCTCTTCGATGGGTTGGGGAGGAGGAAATTGTACCGGCGCAGCGAAAGCTCAGCGATGAAGTGATTTTTGACCTACCCAAATTTTCAATTGTAAAGGGTTTTTACAAGATCGTGGCGAACAGAGACACACTGAGTCTGCTGGCTTTTAACCTTGATAAGGCAGAGTCTTTGTTGGATCAGTATTCAGGGGAAGAAATGAAAGCGCTTTTAGGCGCTGGAGACAACATTACAATTTTTAAAGTTGGTGCCCAGGAGGCTTTCAGCAACGAAATAAAGGAGCGATATTTGGGCACGGCATTGTGGAAGTACGCGCTTATATTGGCGATATTCTTCCTCCTGATGGAAATTCTGCTAATCCGATTCTTAAAATAAGATTGATTTGGCAAACAAAGCGCACATGAGATAATGACATCTATCATGCACAACCTTTTGAAACTTCGGCAACCAGAACCTCAACACCTAGAACCTCAATACTCCAACACCTTATAGGATGAAAATCTTACTTCAGGCTCCTGAAATCATCGATAGCAGTTCTCCATTCCATCAAAAAGTAAAAAATGTTCTCCTCAATAATGGCCGCATTGCTGAAATCGGCGATAAAAACTATTCTGCCGACAGGATCATAAAAGCCGAAGGCATGAAATTAACCATCGGGTGGTTTGACTTAGGCACGTCCGTAGGTGATCCCGGCCTTGAGCATAAAGAAGATCTGGAGTCTGCTGGCCGCGCCGCGGCGGCTGGTGGCTTTACCGAGATCGCCATGCTTCCGAACACGGTGCCTTCTGTTCAAACAAAAAACGAAGTAAGCTACATCACCCGGGGTAATGATACCAGACTGGTACTAATTCATGCACTGGCCTCTGTAACAAAAAATAACAAAGGCGAGGAGCTTACGGAAATGATCGACTTACATGAAGCAGGAGCGCTTGCATTTACCGACGGACTAAAACCTATTTGGCATACCGATATTTTTCTCAAATCGCTACAATACCTCCAAAAATTCAACGGCTTGTTGATTGATCATCCTGAAGATATATGGCTGAATATGTTTGGCCAAATGCATGAAGGTATCAATAGTACCACGCTGGGGTTGAAAGGCATGCCTCGTATTGCCGAAGATATTGCAGTTGGAAAAAATCTAGAACTGCTGGGATACGCCGGTGGCAGATTGCATTTCTCGCGAATATCGTCAGCCAAAGCAATCGATATGGTACGCCAGGCAAAAAAGAAATTGCCAGTGAGTTGCGACATCGCAAGCTATCAGCCGCTCCTCGATGACAGTTACCTTCGTGATTTTGATACGAACTATAAAGTTAATCCTCCATTACGCGAAAAGAGCGATGCTGATGCGCTGATAAAAGCCTTGAAGGATGGAACCATTGATGTACTTTGCTCAGGTCACGCACCCCACGAAGATGAAAGTAAAAGTTTGGAGTTTGATCTCGCCGATCCGGGCATGATTAATTTGCAAACTTTTGCAGCGAATCTGGTTACACTTTCTAAATGGGTGGATTGGGATCTTCTGTTGGAAAAAGTTACCGTAAATCCCCGAAAGCTGTTAGGACTGGAAATTCCTAAAATCGAGGCGGAGGCAAAAGCGAACCTGACACTTTTTGATCCCAATTATTTCTGGACTTTTGACGAAAAAAGCAATTTCTCGAAGTCAAAGAACTCACCCTGGCTCGGCAAACAGATCACAGGAAAAGCCTTGGCCGTGTTTAATAATGGTCGCCACAGAATCGAAGATTAGTTTCAGAAATAATTCCCTGTGGTCATGACTAAAATGTTGTGGAAAATTTCAGTGCGATATGGAGCGGCCGCAGGAATTCTTGCTTTTATTCTGTTGTTGGTGATGTATTATTTGGGGCCACATCCTTTGCTTACGTCGCCCTTTCTTGACTTTCGAATTTTGCTGTTTGGTATTTTTATTTTCTTTACCTTAAAAGAGTTTAGGGACTATTATCACGATGGGATTTTGTATTACTGGCAGGCGATTTTAGGAGGCTGGACGATGGTTTTGGTCGCAACCATTGTTACCTCAATGCTGCTGTGGTTGTTTGGACGTTGGGACAGTGATTTTATTGATTCCTACATCGCACAGGTTACACTATATTTAAAATCCTTTCCCAGGGAAGACATCGACCGGATTGGAAAAGAAATATATGATCGTAATTTAAACGCGTTGCCGACGACCAATATTTTCGATTTGATTCAAACCTATTTTATGCAAGGCATAGTAATCGGATTTTTCGTCAACATCATTTTATCGGTAATATTAAGAAGACAACCTAAAACCTAATTTTATGGAACCAAATGTAACCACAACTTCCACAGTCACGACCCGCAGTGTAGGCGTCCGCTACGGTATTATTGGCGGATTAGTTAGCATTGCTTATTTCCTAGTTCTTACCACTGCCGGAGTAGACATGTCGCAGGGCGTAGGCCGCTGGGCGGGTATGATCATCACCATAGTGATCATCTATCTGGCGCACAAATATTTTAAAGACAACGGCGATGGTTTTATGAGCTTTGGGCAGGGCGTTGGCATCGGATTTTGGATAGGCCTTGTATCCGCTGTCATTTCCAGTTTCTTCACGTATATTTACGCGAAATTTATTGACGAATCTTTCATTGCCGGAATTCGCGAAAAAGCTATTGCGGATATGGAAGCGAAAGGTCAAACACAAGAACAAATTGATGCGGCGATGAAATTTGTGGACATGTTCACCAACGCTGAAGCAATTTTATTCTTTGGTTTATTTTTTGGAGTTTTAATTACCGTAGTTGTAGCACTAATTATTGCAATCTTTACGCAAAAACCGCAACCTGAACAAAGTATTTAGTTTATAATGAATCCGGAAATAACTGTCATCATTCCGGCCAAGGACGAAGAGGAATCTCTTTCTGAACTGTGCCAATGGATAAGCCGTGTGATGTTAGCACATGGCTTTTCGTATGAAGTTATTTTTGTTGATGACGGAAGTACGGACAATACGTGGCAGGAAATTCAAAAGATAAATGAGGTCGATAGCCGGTTTAAAGGAATTCGCTTTATCAGAAACTTTGGAAAATCCGCAGCCCTGCAAACCGGGTTCCGCGCAGCCCAGGGACGTGTTGTGATAACCATGGACGCGGACCTGCAAGACAGTCCCGATGAAATCCCTGCGTTGTACAACATGATTTTAGAACATGGGCATCATATTGTTTCAGGCTGGAAAAAGAAACGTCATGATCCGATCTCAAAAACAATTCCGTCACGATTCTTCAATTACATCACGCGTTTGATTTCCGGTATCGGCCTTCACGATTTCAACTGTGGACTAAAAGCTTACCAATCTATCGTCGTCAAACATATTACGATATATGGAGAGATGCATCGGTATATTCCGCTCGTTGCCAAATGGGCGGGCTTTTCTAAGATCACCGAAAAAGTCGTACAACATTCTGAAAGAAAATATGGTCGTACCAAATTTGGATGGGCCCGCATCACTGGGCTTCTGGATGTACTGTCGATTACCTTTATGGGAAAGTTTGGCAGAAAACCCATGCATTTTTTTGGAACGTTCGGGGTTCTCTCCTTTCTGATCGGATTTATTTTCACGCTCAAGTTATTTTGGGATAAAGTAAACTCTCTTTTCATTGATCGGATTCCAATGAAACGCGATATCACGGAACAACCCTTATTCTATCTCGCATTGGTGGCTGTGATCATCGGGGTGCAACTTTTTGTAACTGGATTTTTAGCGGAAATGTTTGCTATGCAATCAGCGAGCAGGCGAGATTATCTAATTATTGACAAGGTTGGCCTGGAAGAAAAACTCTCGGGCGAACCCTTGGGTGTTTCATATTATAGACATCCGGAAGCGAGATTAAAATAATATAAGATTAGCCAAAAGGCATCATTCATTTTTTAAGGTATCCGCCGGATTGATTGTGGACACTTTCCAAAGCAGGTGGCTCAACGTAATCCATGAGGTAATCAGGAGCAGTACTCCGGTTCCTATGAATGTTAATGGATTGATCGTAGTTCTGAATGTAAAATTTTCCAGCCAGTTATCCATCACCCACCAGATCAAAGGCACCGCTAATCCTATGGAAATCAAAACAATCTTGCTGAAGCTCTTTGCCAAATGAAACATAATTTCAGGGACGGTTGCACCGAGCACTTTTCGAATGCTTACCTCCTTGGTTTTTTGACGGAAAGAAAGCGCGGCGATACCCAATAAGCCAAAGCATGCAATCGCGATAGCAATTCCAGAAAATGCGCCCAATATTTTGACCATGCTCTGTTCTAAAAGGTATTGTTGGTTAAGGTAGTCGGACAGAAAAGCGAACTCGAAACCGAATCGGTTGTCAAATTTTCTCCATGTATTTTGAATGGCCTCGAGCGTCCGCGAAAAGTCTTGCGTATTCAATTTAATTAACACATAGTTATACCGTGGCAATAAGCGAAACATCAGTGGCCGTACCGGTTCATGCAGCGATTGGAAGTGAAAATCTTTTATAACACCAATAATGGGTCCTTTAATTAGACCTTCCTCAGATTCCCAGGTTAATTCTTTTCCGACAGCTTGTCCGTTGTAAAGATTTTTCGCAGCAGTTTCATTTAAAACAAATGCATCCTTGTCAGCGGAATTATTTCTTGAAAACGATCGGCCATCCGAAAATTCAATCCCCAGAACTGTGAAGAAATCATAGTCAATCAGAGCTTCCGAAGAGCCCATGCGCATCTGCGGAAATTGTGTCGCAAAGACCGGATTTTGATTAAATGGCCTGCCCGGAACGTTAGAGGCTGCTGAAACCGATTTTACATTTGGTATGCGCAACAACTCATTTCGAATTTCTTCAAACTTGGGATTGATCGCATCGAGGTTTTTTATCGGTAGCACGATAACTTCCTCCTGATCAAAACCCAGATCTTTGTGTTGGATGTAATTCAGCTGACTATAAATGATTATGCTGCAAGTGATGAGTATCATCGATGCGAAAAACTGAAATACCGTGAAACCTTCACGCAAAATTGAACCCTTTGAACTTTGCAAAAATTTTCCCTTAAGCACTAAACCGGGCTTTAACGACGTCAAATAGAGTGAAGGAAAAATTCCGGCGACAATTCCTGTCGCGAGACTCATACCTAACAAGGCAAGAATAAAAAAAAGATAGTCAATTTGAAGTGACTTCCCAGTGGCCAACTTAAAGAACGGTAAAGCGAGTTCCACGAAGACGATTGCCAATACCATCGATAATAAACTAACCAGCACAGCTTCACCGGTAAATTGGATCGCGAGCTCGCTTCGAAATGCACCCAACGATTTTCTAATTCCTATCTCCTTTGCCCGGCTTGCGGACTGTGCAGTTGTTAAGTTTATAAAATTGACACAAGCAATTATTATAATAAGGATAGCGGCGGTCATCAGCATGTAAGTGTATGCGACATAGCCGTTCGGCTCTAACTCCCAGCGGAGGTGTGAATGAAGGTGAATTTGGGTAATGGGTTGTAGCCTGAACCCAAAATTGTTATTGCTAAGAGATTGAAACACGTCGTCGGGTACGTTGATATATTTTCTTACCCACCCTGTCAACTTCGCTTCAAGCTGCTTCGCATCTGCGCCGTGTTTTAACCGAATATAATTATAATGACCAAAATCATTCCAGCTATAAAATCCGCTTTCGGCATCTTCGAAGCTTTTTTCATTTACATACGATACTAAAAAGTCGAAATGAAAGTGCGACTCGGCCGGCACGTCCTCAAATACACCGACAACCTGGATAAGCTCTTTCTCATCGTTCACAGCCAGTTGTTTTCCCAACGGGTCTTCGTCACCAAAATATTTTTTGGACATTGAACTTGAAATAAGTATGCCGTCAGGATTTTTTAACGCTGTTTTTGGATCGCCCTTGAGAAGCGGAAAGGTAAATACATCAAAGAATGTACTATCAACAGCCATGACGTTGTTCTCCTCAAACCGGATATCTTTTTCAGGATTTCGAAAGGAAAACGATTCACGCGTAAGTCCCAGGCCCCACATCGGAGTTATGCTCACGGCACTCTCTACTTCCGGGAAGTCGTGTACCAGCGCTTGTGCCATTGGGTGAGGCGTTCGCGTTTGGGGATTCTCATCCTCCCAGGTAACGCGATAGATATCGTCGGCATTTTCATGGAAGCGGTCGTAACTCAATTCTTGTTTCAAATATTGGACGATGAGAAAAACGCAAGCAAGTCCGAGCGCAAGACCGGCAATGGAAGTAAGAGAATAGAATAGATTCTTTGAGAGATTGCGAACGGCTACCTTGAGGCAATTACGAAACATGATTTTTACCGGTTAATTACACGTTTCGACCTATGACCAAAGCCGGACCAATTACTAAAACGCGTACTTTGTGCCAATTAAAGCGATTTTGTTTGATTGCTGTGTTCAGCGCCGATCGGAATTGTGCGATAGCGGACTGACATTTATGCCGATTTTGATGTAAAATGTTCAAGGTTTGCTATGGCGATGGATATTCTTTTGATCTATTTTATTTCTTTCAGCACAACTTTTAACTTCCAATTTATTTAAGTTCTAAATGCCTGAGCCAAAGTTTTCTGTAATAATCCCTGTCTACAATCGCCCTCAGGAGGTGAAAGAAATCCTGCGAAGTCTTGCCGCACAAACTTTTAAGGATTTTGAAGTCATTATCGTTGAAGATGGATCCTCCACTCGCTGTGAGGACATTGTCGATATTTTCCGGGACCAACTGAAGATAGAATATTTCTTTAAACCGAATACAGGTCCTGGTCCGAGTCGCAATGCTGGCTTCGCCCGGGCAACGGGAAACTATTTTGTCGTCTTTGATTCCGACTGCATTCTCCCATCGACCTATTTTGCAACGGTGATCAAGGCTTTAGAAGAAAATCATTGGGACGCCTGGGGTGGACCTGATAAGTCGCACGAGGATTTTACTCTCATGCAACGCGCTATGGGATATACGATGTCGTCGTTGCTGACAACCGGCGGAATTCGTGGAGGGAAAAAACACCTTGGCTGGTTTCAGCCCCGAAGCTTCAACATGGGAATTTCCCGGAGAGTTTATGAGGTGACAAGTGGTTTTAAGTTCGACCGTTTTGCAGAGGATATCGAATTTAGCATTCGAATGAAAAAAGCCGGATTCAACGTTGGATTAATTCCCGATGCGTTTGTGTATCACAAACGGAGGATCAATTTTAAGCAGTTTTTTAACCAGGTGTATAATTTCGGTAAGGGTCGCGCGCTTATCGGCCGGGCTCACAGCGAAGAGGTAAAAATTACGCACTGGTTCCCAACGTTTTTTCTTTTGGGCTCCGTCTTGTTATTATTTCTTCCATTGATAAATCATCAGTTATTCCTCCTGGGCGTCAGCCTTTTC
Organism: uncultured Bacteroidota bacterium; assembly: GCA_963813425.1. Lineage (GTDB taxonomy): Bacteria > Bacteroidota > Bacteroidia > Cytophagales > Cyclobacteriaceae > Chryseolinea. Next base: position 71,572 of record CAWEZB010000003.1, on the reverse strand, counting down.
ACTTTTTATCTGATGGCTATTTTTTTACATGCATTGTTGCAAAACAAAAATTTTACAGTCGCGATACTTTCTGTTCCAGCTGCATTGTGTCAGCTCTACGGATATGGCCTGGGGTTTTTAAAGGAAAAACTCCGTTCCAACGAGTAACACGACAAATTAACCACCAGATGCTTCGTAATTAGCTAGTTTTAAATAACTTAGGTAAAACTTTACCTATCCTATCATGAGTCGATATTCTAGAATTCTAGTTGGCCTAGCAATTCTGCTTTTTTCCTCGACCGCAGCATCCTCTCAAGACTTAAAAGAATTAGCACCCGGTTATTATATTGTTGTAAGCGCGTATGCGCGATCTCAAGAGAAAATGGCGCAGCAATATGTTGAAGTTTTGAGAGAGAAGGGTCAAGATGCTGACTATGGTTTTAATTCGAGCCGGAAATTTTATTTCGTTTATTTAAAATATTTTGACAACCTGCGAGAATCTTTGGGCGACATGAAAAAAACACGCGAGTCGGGGACGTTCACGGACGCTTGGGTTCGCGTAGTTTCGGGCGATATTCAACCCGTTGCTGTCTCCGACAGCTCCCGCCCTCCAGGATCCATCGCAGTGGCGAGTCCTGCGCCAAAGGCGATCGAACCAACGGAGTCGGTACCCGAAAAAGCCCAGGCCCCTGATGAAATTCCTGTTACCGACAATCCTGAAATAGTGCAATATTCTGTGATGACGCTGGGAAATACGGAGGTTTTTTTGAGCCTCTTTAATGCACGAAACAATCGAATTGTGGAAGGTGATGTGGAAGTTGTCGATACGGAACGCGCGAAGCTGATAACTAAGGTAAAAGGAAATGAATATTTGAACCTTCCAGACCCAAAAAGTAAATCGGGCCAACTTACTTTGATCTGTGATGTCTTTGGTTATCGTAAAATTCAACAGGAGATAAACTATCCATTACCCCTCGCAGACACCGTGAAGGATTTTGTGGACTTGATGGGTACCACTTTGGTAGTAAATTTTGATTTGGTTCGGTACCATAAGGGAGATCTTGCCACCCTCTTTAATGTTTATTTTTATAACGATGCTTCCGTGATGTTACCAGAATCAAAATATGAACTGAACAGTCTCCTACAGCTTCTCCAAGAAAATGCTAAGTACAGAATTCGCCTCCATGGCCATACGAATGGAAATTATCACGGCAAAATTATTACCATGGGGCCCGAGAAGAATTTTTTCTCACTAACGGGGTCGGTGCAACGGGCCGGGACGGCGAAGGAGCTATCTTATGGCCGTGCTGAAATCGTAAAGGAGTATTTGGTAAGCCAGGGCATTCAGCCTGATAGAATGGAGCTAAAAGGTTGGGGAGGTCGCCGGCCCATTTATGACAAGAATAGTGCGAACGCCAAACGAAACGTTCGCGTAGTGGTAGAAATCCTGGAGGATTAAAAATATTTTCGAGTGGAGCCCAGCTGGAAGCCTCGAAAGGGGCTTCTGGCTTTTTGAAGTATGTATTTTAGCTAATGGTATTTTAGCGTTCTATTCAATAATATGGAAAAGGATACTGGTTCGAACTCAAACGACGACCCCCTTAAATCAAAGGCATACTTCATTCTTGGATATATTTTTCTAATGGCTGCGGCCTTGGTCTGGTCGGTCGATCCTTCAATTGTTTATATCTGCATTGGAATCGCCGTCTTCTTTTTGTTCCTGGGCTTTTATTCGCGTCCAACGCCGAAAAATTTTCAGGAACCTTTTAAATCAACCCGGACCCACTCGAGTGGACCTTCGACAACTTTTGCCGATACTTTTGCAAAGATCTTTCAAACGCCACACGGTGGGTCTAAACATACTGCTAAACCGTTTACGAGACCTTCTACCCCCGAGGATAATCGCAGGCTCGTCAGCTTCGTAATTGCTGGAATTTTTGTCATGTTCTTCGTCTTTTTTATTGGTAGCGTTTTTTTTAGTTCGTCCGATGATTGGGATGATGACTCGGTTGGCTATTTCCAGACTGCCGAGGAATTTTATTTGAATGGAAATTATGATTCTGCCTACGTGAATTATCGTCAAGCATGGAAATCCAACGATCAATATATTGAAGCAATGGTTGGCTATGGAAAAGTGCTGGTCGTTAGAAATGAGCAGGATTCAGCAATTATCATGTTTGACAAGGCATTGTCCATTGACCCCGGTTACAATGATGCGAGTTACAATAAGGCGTTGACGCATTACAATCGTGCTAACTACAGCGAAGCTATCGTGATTCTCGCCCCGCTGCTGGAAAAGAATCCAGACTATTATGACGCCATGCTGCTCATTGGCGATTCATATTATGAACAAAAACAATTTGACGATGCGATGAGATGGTATAAAAATGCCTATGAAAATGGGGGAATTCGCAGCCGGGCATTGTGTCACCTTATGGCGTACATCTATGATACCAAAGGTGAGTACGCGATGGCCATTGATCTTTACAAAGAAGCGTTGAGTTATGACAGTACTGTTGTTGACATTTACACACGACTGGGAGAATTATTGCCGAATGAAGATGGAAATTATTACCGCACCCAAGCGGTGAAGTTGAAGCAGAACTAGTTTTTTTTATATCGAAGTCCCAAGACTGTCATAATAACAAGCAGGACAGCCACGACACCCAGTGCTATTCGCAAAGTAAAAGCGTCGGAAATGAAACCAATGATAGGAGGGCCGAATAAAAATCCTGAATATCCTACCGTTGTTACCATAGCCAACCCAACACCGGGTGGAAGGCTTTTTGCATTGCCTGCAATGCTGTAAGCAATCGGAACGATGGAGGACAACCCCAGGCCCACTAAAAAGAAACCTGCAATAGAAGGATAGGGGCTCGGCATGAATAACGACAGCATTAGGCCTACCGTGGCGATCAGGCCACCTAAGACAATCATCGTTTTGTCCCCTAACAATTCTCGAATCCGGTCGCCAAAAATTCTTCCGATGGTCATGGATGTGGCGAAGGCGGACAACCCGATTGGAGCAAGGGTTTTACTTGCCTTTGCGATATTCTGCATATAGTTTACACTCCAGTCTGACATGGCACCTTCTGCTAGCATACCACAAAAGGTAATAATACCAATACTGATGAGCGCTTGGTTAGGCAGTTGAAACAATGGGCCCTCATGTTTAGAAAGTGCATCCGGCTTGTCATGAATCAAATTCCTGTTCGCCCACCATATCGCTATTAGTGAGGCCGCCGAGACGATGATCAGGTGATGGTTAAGTTCGTATCCTAAATCAATAAAAAGCGATCCGCACCACGCGCCCAGCATCATCCCAATGCTGAACAGCGCATGGAACGAAGTCATTATTGGCCTTTTGTAGAGCCGTTCCACCATGACTGCCTGTGCATTCATAGCGACATCCAGCATACCCGTTGAAATCCCCATCAAAAAAAATAATACTATCAAATAAAAAATGTTTGGCAACAAGGGAATCAGGGGAACCAGGGCACAGTACGCAAATGCCGCTACAATTGTAATTCTCCGGCTTCCATTTTTTATGATTGTCCAGCCCGTAAAAGGCATCGCTGTCACAGCGCCGATTGACGACGAAAGCAACACGAGTCCAATGGTGCCATTGTCAGCCTGATAGAGTTCTTGTATTCGCGGTAACCGGGAAACCCAGTTTGCAAATACAAAACCGTTTATGAAGAATGCAATTTTAACCGCAAGTCGATAAAGGATCACAAGGGGTTGGTATAAATCGAGTTTGCAAAATTATCGGGCACCTTAGCCCGTCGTCCTCATTAATCGAGCAATTGAAAACGACCTAGTTATTGAATTGCTTAACCACGAAAGAACTTGTCGTGCTTCCAGAATATCCATCCGTTGTTAAACCTTCAACCACGATAGTATAAGTTCCGATAAGGTCCGACGTATAAAATTCAAGTTGTTGTTTACCTTCTTTATCCAGGGTAACCTGTGGCGCCCAAAACAACAAATTTCTTCGATCAGGCATTCTGCTTTCTCGTTGTTTTTGCGTGTCATACGGTGGCGAATAAAATATTCGCTGATGTTGTAAGCCTTCATAATTTAATGAAACAGCCCTTGGATCAAGTTGAAATCCAGCGAGGTCTCCAGTATAGGTGGTATAACTTACAACACCCGGAAAAGTAAATGGGCCAAGGAAATAACGGTTGGTAACGACTTCAAGTTTCTTAACCTTCAGCGGATCAAACGCCATGATTTTGTCTATGTCAAATATTGGCATGCCATCTAGGATAACCAACGGGTTTTCCTGGAATAAACTTTTCCTCACATTATCAAGTACCAAAAAGTGAAAACCATCTTTCCTTTTTCGCACCATTACCCCCGGCACATATTCGCGCATTACCTCCTCCATCACTGGAAAGCGTGTAAAGTCATCCAAAAGATAGGTTTCGCTAGCCTTTCCGTAAAAGGCTGTACTATCGATATCGACCACGTTAAACTTCGTGGAATTATCGGCATGATAGACATCTTGGACCTGCATGGCAACGCTTCTGGTTAACAGGGTTTTTGACACGTTTGAGTTCAGTGTGAATGATGCTAGCCTGCGCGTTGCAAAAACATCTGCGTACGGGCTGTGAATTTTTATTAGGCTGGTGCTGTCTTGGTCTGTATTTGTCTGAACAACAATTTTTCTGGATCCCCAAAAATCCTTCATCTCATACTGGACCTCTCCGCTGAATTTGCTTCGAGAAGTGTACAGTTGAATATTTCTGCCAGGTGTTGACAAGTACGTTGCGACTCCTGCTGCCGGCTTGCCCTGTGCATCTGTAACCGTGCCCCTGATCAAATGCCCGCGGTATTCGGGTATAAATAAGGGCGTTCTCTTATTATCATCAAGGACTTCATCCCATGCAAACCGCCTCCAGCCATGGGTGAGCATAAGATTGTCGGATGCAGCGGCCACCTCTGGGCTATTGGTATTCATGTAATAAGCTGGGGATTCTACTTCTCCTTTTAAATCGGAGCTTAACCAAAGGTAGTCGAAGATGTCACCATACAGATTTCCCTGGAGCGAGTCAGACCTTAGGATGGAGATTGATAGGCTTGTTTTATCGTCGCTGACACTGCTATTGCTGGCGGACAAATCGAGGGTAACTTTTCGCCGGATACCATATTCATTCTGGCTGGTGTGGGCGGTGATCTGCAGTTTCTTTTCGCTAGGTTTGAAATACAGGCGTTCACATTGGGGGCGAAGGTCGCCGTCAAAAATCGTGATATGGGAAATGCCCTCGGCCAATTGTTTCTTTGAAACCAAAATGGAAGCCTTGTTCCCTCCGAACGAGCGCATTCCTGTCGAGGAAATAATTTGTCGCGCATGGATAACATAGTAAAAATTCGGAGATGTTTGTGTCTTCGGATCATTCGAAGAGACATTGATCGAAAGCAGCTCCGATGTGCTGTCTCGTAATTCCATCACAAATCCATGTGTTTTAGGAACAGGTAAATTAACGGTTTGCGAATTCTGTAATGAATCAGAGATTACGGCGCGATACAATTGCCCCGATAACGGCGTAAAGGTGAAATTTCCAATTCCAAATTTAACGGGGCTGATCCGGGCTATCGTATCGTTTTGCCCATTGAGTATCACACCTGAAAAACCAATTCCTTTACCATTGGAATTGACACCTTGAAAGGCAACTTTGCTTTTGAGCCCATAAACGAGATTTCCACCTTCGGGAAAAAACTGCACCGAAAAAGGTTTTGGAGCTTTTGCGATGTCAGCCTCAAGTTTGCGAAATGAATTAACAATGGATATTGTTTTATGAAAGAAAAACTCTGGGCTAAAGTTCCTCATCCACTGCGTGTAGGCACGAAAATGATAGTTCCCGGAACTGATGGACGCTGGTAAAAATAGTGAGCCGTCGCCTTTGCCATCTTTTAATGCGACTTTGGTCTGAAGCAAACGCTGGTTGTTATTGTCCAAAATTTCCACATACGCAACTTTGCTGATATCCATGCTATGATGTAGCGCGCCGTCAACATAATAAATCTTAAACCAAACGGTTTCTCCTGTGAGGTAAAATTCCTGGGCGAGGTGAACGTATAGTTTTTCCTGCGGAAACGTAGTACGGTAACGATCAAATTTTTTGCTCAAACTGTCCAGCGTTTCCTGGGCATAGGAAAAACCGGTGCAGAGCATAATCGCAGTGCTTATCCCGAATATTTTACAAAGAGTGGCTAATTTCCGCATAGCGACATCGTTAATTTAAAATTATTCCCAAAAGTCAGGACGTTCTAAAACTCCACCGTCATCCCTGCAATCCATACAACTATGACCATCAGATTTAACATATCCCAGGGTAAAAGGATTGCCATAGGGTCCAATCAGAAATGTGTTCGCGTAGTTTTTTATATCCGCATTGAGAATTGTATCTATTGGGCAATTTGCCGGCCTGACAAGCTTGAGGTCGGGAGGCAGGTCACTGAAGTTGATGAAGATTCTTTTCTCGGTGGTTTGGCCTCCGCTAAAATAACCGAGAACAGGCTCAGCAGAATTATTCTCACTATACATGTTTCCCAGAACCTGCGAGGGCAGCGGATCAAATAATCCCCCCAAACTTTCAGTCGATTTTTTCAGTTGAGTCCAAAAATTGTGGGCCTCTTTCGTTAAGGATTGCTGTTTTACCATGATACTGTATTTCACTGACACCTTTTGCGATAGAACGGGGATAAAAACCAAAGGAAAATTTCGTATAACATCATTTGCCAGCTGAACAGTGGACCCGACGTGAATTTCCGTCGAAGGTTTGTTATGGAAACATCTGCTAATGTCCACCTCATTCCATTCAACTTGTCCATGCACTATTTTATAGCTGGCTCCATAATTGGATCTATACAGCCACGTTTCTTCAAATGTCCATCGATAGTATTTTGACCTGCCGGAATCATCGTGCGTATTTACAAATATGTCAATGCCAGGTTGCTGCTGACTCGCATGCCAGGTGATGCTATCAATCTGGGGTGTAGGCACCAAGTCAATGAAGTCAGAAAAATATTTAGAGTCATTGTTGGTCCGCACGGAAAGCCTGTATCTCTTGGCAGGATCTAGATTCATATTGGTTAAGGAATAACTTCCCGATTCCAATTCCTGCAAAATGTAACTGGCCCCGTTCTCCTCTTCAACCTGAACCAAAGCATTTGATACCGTTTGCGTTTCTCCGTTGTAGGATAACGGAACGGCTTTCGACAGGTATACCTGACTGCTGTTATTTGTGGTATTGATAAATCCGTCTACTACCAAAATATTTACATCCTCTTTGATCTCCGGTGGGCTATACGGTTCAAGGCAAGCTGTCATTGCTACCATGAGGATCAGCGCGGCTCTTCTTCGTATACGGGAAACTATTTCATCTGTGCAATACATCTCCTTAAAATTTGAAATTATAAGTAATAGTCGGAATTGGTTTTCCGAAGATTGAAAGCTTATAGCCGCTGATCTTATTGTCTTTCGAAGTGAAGTACACGGAGTACGCATTTTCGCGGCCGGTCAGGTTGTAAATAGCGAAAGTCCATGAACTGTGGGCCAATTTTTTTATTTTGTGGTTGCCTTCCACATTGATGGAAACATCGACTCTAAAATAATCCGGAATACGGAATTGGTTCCGCTCGGAGTAATACAGTCGTGGATTGCCACCCAGGTCGTACTTCGCTAACGGTAACGTTATTGGTCGCCCGGTGCTGTAAGTCATGTTCATTGAAAAATTAAACCTGCGACTGAATTTGTAATTACCGATGACGTTTACGGCATGGGGCTTATCATAACTGCTGGGATAGAACTTTCCCCCGTTTACTGTTTCTGCCGAGTGTGAACTTTTGGTTCTTAACATCGACCTTGAATATGTATAGCTAATCCATCCATTTAATTTTCCAGAAGCCTTTTTCAGCAGCACTTCTACGCCATAGGCTTTTCCTTCGGCGTTTACCACATCTGTTTCAACATGGTGATTAAGAAGCAAGACTGCAGAATTCTTAAAATCAATTGAATTCATCATAGTCTTGTAATATGTCTCAAGGGAAAACTCAATGGTATTACCCTTAAGGTTCTTATAAAAACCGAGGGAATATTGATCACCTATTTGTGGGCGGATATAAGAATCACTCAATTTCCAAATATCGGTTGGAGCAATGGCCGTGGTATTAGAAAGCATCTGAATATATTGACGCATCCGGTTATAACTGAACTTAAGAGAGGAATTTCGGGATAAGAAATAACGGAGCGATATTCTTGGTTCAGGTCCATGATGAGTTGCAATGCTCTTCCCTGATGCATAATGTACGGTGTCCTGAATTGAGCCTTCTTCCCTGGGTACATCTTGTGGGTAAGTGTAAACATCTTTGGGTCCTAAAAATTGGTAGTAGGAGTAACGGATGCCCGCATATAAGGAAAGATTTTGTGTAAGCTCAAAATTTTCGCCAGCATAGATCGCGCTTTCCAAACCCTGTTCTTGCTGCAATTCGTCGGGTCTGATCAGGGATTCGGGGCCGTCAGGCTGCATGTTCCCGGGTGATAATTTGTAGTGGGTAGTTCCTATTCCAAAATTGATCGTGTGCTTTGGATTCGGAAAGTAACTAAAGTCAAGCTTGGCATTGGTTTGCTGTATCGCGAATTTCATGTTGAATGCTTCGACAGGATTGATATCACTTGAAATGGAGTAGGAGTAATTGCTGTATCCACTGGTGAATACCCCATAAATTTTATTATTAATCACGTGTTTCCATTTCAGTGAGAGATTTTTGTCCCCGTACTTGTAAAGCGTATCACTATTCAGTTTGAACCTGTCTTTGCTCATATAGCCCGACAGATAAATGTTATTCTTGTCGTTTATTTTATAGCTGAGGTGAGCATTGATATCATAAAATGAGGCTTCGCTATTTTGCAAAGCTTCTGTGTTGAGCTGCCCCAGAATCCAATCGGAGTAAGTTGACCGGGCACCCACGAGAAATGACAATTTTTCTTTAATAATCGGGCCTTCCAGCGATAGCCTCCCGGTTATCGGACTGATACCGCCAGAACCTGCAAATTTTTTTGTGTTTCCTTCGCGGGACGTAACGTCAAGGACTGACGATAACCTTCCTCCATATTCGGCATTGATTCCGCTTTTATAAAGTTCGACGTTGCTTAGAACATCCGGATTAAAAGTAGAAAAGAACCCAAAGAGGTGCGATGGATTATAAATGATAGCATCGTTAAACAGAATCAGATTTTGATTGGTAGTGCCACCACGAACATTTAGCCCAACCGTTCCTTCGCCGACCGACTGGACGCCTGGCAGGGTAAGTACAATCTTCATGATATCCGTTTCCCCCAATACCAGCGGCATTTGTTTCATGGTCTTTATATCCAGTTTCTCCGCGCCCATTTGCAGCCCGGCCACGCGCACGTCGCGTTCGGATTGGACAACAACTTCTTTGAGTGGTATCACGTCTTCATCCAGATCTATGTTTAGCTTTCCATCTGAGTAAAGCATGATCTGCCGTTCTGTGCTTTTCATCCCTACGCTTTTGATCTTAAGCACGTGACGACCCTTATCTAAGGTGATAGAATAATATCCAAATTGATCCGTGGCGACGCCGATCATAGGATTTTCAATATAAACGGCAGCGCCAATAACTGCCGCGCCGCTGGCAGCATCTCGGACGTAACCGGCCAGAGAAGCTTTGCCCTGCAGGTTACTTGTTTTTATGCCGATGGAGTAAAGCTTGGTTTCTACTAACTTTCTTTCCTTCTCCCTTTTTTCATACAGTGTATAGTCAAATGCTGGTGCTTGGCCTGCGGGTTGTGAGGCTCCCGTACCAAAGAAATCATCGGGTAAATCAGCAAGAATTTCCCGCTCAAAGGAAATGTAAATATTATGATCGCGATCAATTACGTAACGAAGGTCTGTTCCTGCAAGAACCTGGTTCAACAACTCTTCAATGGACTGATTTTGCGGTGAGGCGGTGATGTTTAGGCTGTCCGAAAATTGGGGGTTGAAATAAAAGTGATAGTCGGTTCTGGATTCAAGTTCCTTTACAAATTTTTCAAGCGACAGATTGCTAAATGTGCCCGTGATTTTGGATTCCTGGGCGACGCTAACATAGGAGAGGGTTATAAAAAAAGATAAAAATGCTACCCTTCTGTAGAATAGTCCCATAGCTAGTCGGTTAAAGTGTCATAGAATTGCGTTACACGAACGAGTGCCTGGTCTCGATTGTCCTTAAATGCAATACGGTTCTTTCGGATGAAATTTTTTACTTCTGACTTATGATCACTCAAAACTTTCAGTACCGAGCCTTTCGATTTGACGACGGTAAATACCCCATCTTTTACCAGGTAGTACCTTACACTTTCATCGAATCGAGGTATTACCTTGGTATCCAGCTTTTCGCTATATTTTTTTGAGTACTTCGCGTAAACTTTTGATTTCCCGCTATACAACTGGTCATAGAATCCTGCTGAAATTCTATTTTTATCGTCCGGGTAGAGTCTTACAAATGTATGGTCCCATATGACGAAGCCCTGTACCTTTTCGGCAAGTAGTTTTATGGGATTCCCCCGATTGTGCTCGGTTATTATCTGATCAACGGCCAGGTCAAATAAGAGTGGTATGTTTTCATACAATTCACCCCAGTACGATACTGATCCGTTACCCCAATCATCATTTTTATAATATGGATGCTCCTCGTCTCTTGGGAAATAGATTACATAATCGTTGCCATTGTAAAGCCTCGATTGATGTTGAATAATGCTTGTATAAAGCACAATGCTTTTCTTTTTCGCCTGGGCTAGAAACGCTGTGTCAACTTGTGTCACCTGGCAATAACAGAACGATGAGGAAAGTACTAGTACGCCAGCGAATACGCTTCGGAATTTTGAAAGCATGAAAATAATTGTCAATTCTAAATATATGTAAAAGAAAACATGGTATCCGAACCGTTAAAAAAATTAGAGACAACAGAAGGAAAAAAACCCCTGAAAGGGGCGATTTCGCCTGCTCGTGTTATTTGATGCATATGCCACACGTGATCCTTTCGCGGATTGCCTCATTTTTAACCTGTTCGAATTTTTATAGACACAGAAACGGGGTATGGATTAAAAACCTTGGATGCGGGTTCAATTGGAGATAACTGACTTTAGATGGCGTCCTGGTGCACGACTAAGTGCCACTACCAGAAATCCGGCCGCACGTTTTTACCTCCACCATCCCTGCAATCAAGGCAATTGCTATTGAAGGATGTTGTATATCCTTGGATGAAGGGGGTTCCAAAGGAGCTGATCAGATTCATATCTGGCCTGGTGTCAACGTCAATGAGGCGAATTGTATCCGTCGGGCAGAACTTAGTGATTGTATTAACAAGTTCACTCGGTAAATCCGAAAAGTCGATAAAAATCCTTTTCGTGGAAACTGTACCGCCGCTAAAATACCCAAGCACTGGTTGCGCGGTTTCTGTTGTGCTTCGAAGATTTCCAACTACCTCGGAAGGAAGGGGGTCAAATAGACTACCTAGGCTTTCCGTTGTTTTTTTTAACTGCAACCAAAAATCGTAAGCTTCCTTGGTCAGGGCGCGCTGCTGAACTTCCAGGCAATACCTGCGTGAAATTTTTTGCGATCCTTTTGGGATATATTGTAACTCGAAATTGCGAATAGCGTCGTTGATGAGTTGTGTCGTTGAACTGATATTAATTTCTGTCGAAGGTCGTGAATTCCAGCACTGGTAAATGTTTTCGTCCTGAACGACGACCACTCCATCCTTGATCTTAAGGCTGGAAAAATAGCCTGCTGTATACTCCCAGGTTTCCTGGTATGTCCATTGATAAAACCTTGTATTGTTTGCCGGATCGTGGGCATGCATATAAATGGTAAGGCCATCGCTCTGCGGACTCTTCCCATAGGTAATACTATCGATGGGGGGAGTAGCTTTCAGTTCAACGTAATCAGACACATATTCCTTTCGGCTATTCGTGGAGACGAATAACCGGTATTTTAAGGTTGAATTGACAGGTAATTTCGTTCCAAAGTAATTTCCATCACCAATTTCTGTTAAAGGAAATTGGTATCCGGTTTCATCTTCAACCCGTACTGAGGCGTTGAACTCAGGGACGCGCCCTTCACCACTTGCTAAGGGCGTTGCTTTCGAGAGTTGAACGGTGGCGGAACTGTCGGTGCCATTTAAAAAGCCATCTACAACAAGGATGTCTACGGTATCAGCTATGGCGGGCGGGTTGTACTGTTCGATACACCCTGTCAAGATTAAGAGCAACAAAAAAACGGTCGTCGAGAGTAGCCGCGGGGTTGAAATTTTTATGTTGTATAGCTTATTCTCCATGTTCACATGCCGTCTCTTAAGAATTTGGAATTATAATTATTGAAAGCATTTGGGCGTGACAAGTGGATCCAAATAAAGTCCGTGACTTCCTGATAACATCAACAATAGAGTTATGGATTTTAAAGATAAGTAAAGAAAGCATTTCAGTGACACCACTGAAGGAATCAGGGGCCCATCAAAAGAAAAAGCCCCTGCGAAAGGGGCCTTTTTCTCAAAGATTTTGAGCAAGTATTATTTAGCATAGGCGACGCTTCGCATTTCGCGGATCACCGTTACTTTTACCTGTCCCGGATATTGCATATCCCGCTCAATTTTCTGCGAGATGTCGAAACTTAGTTGTCCGGCGCGTTCATCGGTGGCTTTTTCAGCATCAACAATCACGCGCAACTCGCGGCCTGCCTGTATCGCGTAGCACTTATCAACACCTTCAAAACTTAATCCCAATTGTTCCAGTTCTTTGAGGCGTTTGATGTATTGCTCCATTACCTCGCGTCTTGCACCAGGTCGTGCTCCACTGATCGCATCACAGGATTGCACGATCGGCGAGATGATACTTGTCATTTCGATTTCATCGTGGTGGGCACCTATGGCGTTGCAGATCACAGGATGTTCCTTGTATTTCTGCGCGAGTTCCATCCCGACGATTGCGTGAGGTTTTTCAAGTTCTTCCGGCCAAACTTTCCCGATATCATGAAGGAGTCCAGCGCGTTTGGCTTGCTTTACATTCAAACCAAGCTCGCTTGCCATGATGGCACAAAGGTTCGCTACTTCGCGGGAGTGTTGCAACAGGTTTTGTCCATAAGACGATCGGAAGCGCATGCGTCCAACCATCCGTACCAACTCAGGGTGCAGACCATGGATCCCTAAATCGATCACCGTTCTTTCTCCGGTTTCAACAATTTCGTCTTCGATATTCTTGGTGGTTTTGGCCACAATCTCTTCAATGCGGGCAGGATGTATTCTTCCGTCTTGAACGAGACGGTGAAGCGAAAGCCTGGCGATTTCTCTTCGTACCGGATCAAATCCAGATATGATGATCGCCTCGGGGGTATCGTCTACAATGATTTCGACTCCCGTAACAGCTTCCAAGGCACGTATATTTCGGCCTTCGCGACCGATGATTTTGCCTTTGATGTCGTCGCTTTCGATATTGAAAATCGATACACAATTCTCAATGGCATGTTCAGTAGCTGTGCGTTGAATGGTCTCGACCACAATCTTTTTTGCTTCCTTCGTAGCTGTGAGCTTCGCCTGTTCCATGATATCCTTGACGTAGCTTGAGGCACGTGTTTGGGCTTCATCTTTAAGGGATGCAACTAATTGCTCGCGGGCTTCGTCGGCCGTTAACTTGCTGATGTTTTCAAGGACTTGAATTTTCTGTTGATTGAATTTGTCAAGTTCTTCCTTGCGTTTTTTTGTGTGTTCAAGTTGAGCCGCCAGATCTGTCCGGATGTCGTCTAATTCACCTTCCTTGCGTTTGAGATTTTCGATTTCCTTACTTAAGGTTTGCTCGCGTTGTTTGATCTTTTGCTCATTGCTAATAATGAGACTTTTTTTCTTGTTGGCTTCTTCTTCAAAATCGCTTTTCATTTTGAGAAGTTTTTCCTTCGCTTCAATGATCTTATCCTTTTTCAGGTTTTCAGCTGCAATCTCGGCTTCTTTTAGAATTAACTTGGCTTTCGCCGATGCGTCTTCCTCATTTTTCTTAAGCTTTCGACTAAACAGCCAGGAACCGATCAGAGGACTAAGCACAATTGTAGCGATAATACTGGCTACAACAGCTATCACGGTTGTTGACATAAAAAATTTAGGTTATAAATATCCCGGGATGCCGCCTTGGCTCAGAAATATAAGGAGTGAAGGGCTAGACTAGAGAATAGATTGAGAAACGATATGATTAAGCTGATTTACTTTTTCAAACACGGTTTGATCAATCACCTGATACGTTTCATCCGCGGCCATCTTATCGATCAGACAGTCAAAGGCCACCATGGCTAGTAAATCTTGCTTATCGTCAATCCCAAATTGTTCCCGATAAGATTTTATCTTTTCATTGATGAGTTTGCCGGCCATTCTAACCCGCTCTTCGTCCGTGAGTTTCACCTTCATCGGATACTCACGGTCCGCTATTTTGATTTTTATAGAAAGATCCTCCATCAAATAATCTTACAGGGTTTCTTTATCTGCTTAAGTGAGCGATGCACTTGTCGATTTCACGAATGTAGTCGTCCACTTTTTTCTTCAACTCCGAAGCACTTCCGTCTTCCGGGTTAATACTATCCACAATTTTAGTGATTTTCAATTGATTATGAAAGCCTGCGATTTGTTCGTCCCGAGCCCTTACGGCTTCTTTCAGTTCCTGGTTCTCTCTTTTAAGGCCTTTTAACTCATCCTTCGCGTTTTTGTGCTCGTTGACCAGCACCAAAATTTTGCGTTCCAACCCAGTCAGATTGGTTTTAAGAAGTTCCTGATTCATGCAATGTTATTTAGGTATAGTGGTTAAATGTGCTTCAGGCAATACGTTGACTCAACACAATTTCCGTTCTCTATACTGTCATTATTTCCTAATTAAAGCTCCAAATTTTTGTTCTAATGCTGCCATCAGTCGCTCCATAGTTCTATCAATCTCTTCATCCGTCAGGGTCTTGGTTTCATTCAGAAGTGTAAAACCAAGTGCATAAGCTTTTTTCCCCTTTGGAATTTTTTCCCCTTCGTAAACATCAAAAGCTATGATGTTCTTAATCAACTTCTTCTCTTCCTCCATGATCAGGTTATGAATTTCCTCGAAGCTGATTTTCTTGTCTAACACAAGTGACAAGTCGCGTCTTACTTCCGGGAACTTAGTAACTTCCTGAATTACTAACTTAGGGTTTGCATTTTGGAAAAGCAAGGATGTACTGAGCTCTGCGTAAAATAAATCTTGCTTAACGCCAAAATCTTTCAGTAATGCTTGTTTTACTTTTCCAAGCTTACCAATTTCCTTTGTATCCCGAAGTAATTTTACCCCATATTCGAGCAGCTGATCATTTATTTTTTCCTGCTCAATATTAACTACTCCTGATTTAACCAAAATGTGATGCACGTCCTGCGCCAGCTGATAATAGCTGGTGGCCCTTGATGGGAATTGCCAATTTTCCGTTTGTATGTTGCCCGTCATATAAAGAGCTAAACGTTCTTCTTCCTTGTAGCCCGTCTCTTTATAATATATTTTCCCAAATTCAAAAAGCTTCAAGTCTTTTTGCTTGCGATTTATATTATAGGCACACACTTCGAGCCCGGTGAATAACATGGTCTGCCGCAAGATACCTTGCTCTTCACTGAGTTTGTTCAAGATTTCAACAGGGCTTCCTGTAAACCTCAGATTGTGCTTTTGTTGATAAGAATAATTGGTTAGGGAGTTTGTCCAGATTTCGAAAAATCCATTGGACACGAGAAGTTCTCCAATAGTTTTTTTGTATGTATTCAAATCCTTTGCAGGAAATGAAGCCAGGTAATCAGCAGAAGCCGTCTCCGCAAGTTCAATATTGTTAAATCCGTAGATCCGAAGAATCTCTTCCGCGATATCGGCCTCCTGCGAAACGTCTACACGATATGGAGGCACAGAAACTGTGAAGGTATTTTCATCCTTGTTGACGATCTGGATATCAAGTCGTTCTAAGATAGAAATGATTTCTTCTCGCGGAATATTCTTTCCAATAAGCCGGTCTATGTTTTTATATTTTACGATAAAAATTCTGTTTTCAATTTTTGCAGGATAGACGTCTACAATGTCAGAGGATATCTCTCCGCCTGCTATTTCCTGGATCAAAAGAGCTGCTCTTTTTAAAGCATAGACAGTATTGTTCGGGTCGGCACCACGTTCAAAGCGGAATGAAGCATCCGTCTTTAGTTGGTGATGCATCGAGGTTCTCCGAATATATTCCGGGGAGAAGTAGGCACTCTCCAAAAAGATATTTCTACTGGCTTCTGTTATGCCTGATTTAGCGCCGCCGAAAACTCCCGCAATGCACATTCCTTCCTGCGCATTGCAGATCATCAAATCAGCCGCTTTAAGAATTCTTTCTTTTTTGTCAAGCGTGACAAAGGTGGTTCCTTCGGCAAGGGTCTTTACGATAATTTTATTTCCAGCCACATGATCGGCATCAAATGCATGAAGGGGCTGACCCAACTCATGGCACACAAAATTTGTGATGTCAACAATGTTGTTGATCGGTGTTTGTCCGATCGCCAATAATCGGTTCTTCAGCCAGCTCGGTGAATCTGTGACCTTTACACCTGAGATCGTCACGCCTGAATATCGCGGACATGCTTCCAGATTTTCCACTTCAACGGCAATGGGAAGATTTTTATTTTGAACTTTGAATTTATCTACAGATGGCAACTTCAATGCTCTCTTCTTCGAAGCTTTGAGATCGCGCGCCACGCCAATATGCGAGGCTGCGTCCGCCCGATTAGGCGTCAAACCAATTTCAAAGATGTGATCGGATTGAACATCGTAATATGTTGCAGCTGGTGTTCCGTTGGGAAGACTCGTGGGAAGGACGATGATGCCGTCGTGACTGTCTCCAAGACCGATTTCATCTTCAGCACAGATCATGCCTTCAGATTGTTCACCTCTGATCTTTGTTGATTTGATAGTGAAAGAGTCGCCTTTCGTCGTGTAAAGCGTTGTACCAGGCACAGCGACAACGACCTTCTGCCCCACAGCTACATTAGGGGCGCCACATACAATGGGTAATATCTTATTATTGCCAACGTCAACCGTGGTGAGGGTTAGTTTGTCCGCATTCGGATGTTTCGCACAAGTCAACACCTCGCCAATCACCAATCCTTGAAGTCCACCTTTCACAGTTTCATGCAGTTCAACACTTTCAACTTCAAGGCCCGTCGAGGTTAAAACGTGGCCAATTTCTTCCGGAGATTCCGGAATATCGATGTAATCTTTTAGCCAGTGGTACGAAATCGTCATGAACGAATTTTATGTCTGCAAAAATAAAGTTTCGCAAGGAAGTAAAAATACTTTATAGAAAGAATTCAAAATGGTTAAAACGTAGCGCTTCCAGATAACTTCTTGGCGTTGGCCAATTCCAGTGACGTTTTTGAATCGAACCGTAAAAGCTCAAACGCAAGGAAAACGAAACCCTGCCATATGGACTTTCAAAGTAGGGTTAAACGCCGAGTGTCCAATAAGGGGGCATAATCTTTGAAAATATAACTTTATAAGACAAGGCCTTGCATCCGGATATTTTTTAGCGCGGAGAGAATACCGAGTTAAATACAGGGAGGTTCGCTGGGAGTGGAATTGGTTCTCTCTGGATTTTCCTCAGCGCAAATTCCTCAGCGGACTCTGCGTTAAAAATTCCACTAAGGAGATACTCAAAAGAGAAATGGATTAATGATAGGTTTTTTCCCCTGCCTTGATTGGGATCGTCAGGAGATTTTGAGCCGGAGGTAACGGACAAGAATAATTTGATATGTAAGCACAATAGGGATTATAAGCTTTATTAAAATCCAATGTAATGGTACTACTGCCCGGCACTTTTTCCAAGTCCAGGTAACGCCCCGCACCGTACGTTTCGACAGTGCTGGTTTCATCCCCGAAAGCAAAGAAAAGTTTTCCTCTTGTAGGGCCAGAGTCGATAACCTCTAAGATCAGCAATCGGTGGTGTAACCCATCCAGATCAAATTCAGCAAAAGCATACTGCTGGTATCGTTGCTCCTCACCTGTATTTGTTGCGAGCGTAACAAGCTCTTTGTTTTCAATAGGGGTGAGATCGGCAATGATTCTGTATTTGGGATCAGGGGAATAATATGATAAGCCTTTATAACTTTCAGGATTGTCCTTGAAAGGAGACTCCTTAGCAGACTTCATAAAGCGATCCCTCTCTTCGCGCTCTTTATTTATTTCTTCAATGTAGACAGACTGATCGCCACTACCTATGAAGGAATAGATAAGGCTGACGATAACAACTACTGCCGCGGCAAGAAAAATTATGTTCTTAGCTTTCATGCGTTAATAATCATTTTTAACGGACGTATGGAATATCCATATTCACTAACATGCCTCTGGGTGGATTTGGTGCATGGATATTTCATGGAATGGCTGGTGTGCCGAGAAACTTCTTTTGATTTTTTTCTTCCCACGAATTGATCGTATCGCGGCGGGTATTAAACAAATCAAAAAATAATGGAATGCCATTATCTGCAAGTTCGCCCGGTGCATTGGCTAAAATACAAACTGCAATTTTATCTTTTGGGTTTAATGCAACTTCGCTTCGATAGCCGTTGACATATCCACCATGATAAATTAAAGTATCGTTAGGGTAGTAGAGTATTCGCCAACCTAATCCGTAAAATGAATCACTTAGCCGATGCATTCGTCCATAATTTCTATTTTTTGAGCGAGCCTTCACTTCAGGTGTGTACAGTTGCTGTAGACTGGCCTTGGTGATTACATTCTCACGATTTCCTAATAACGCAATCATCCATTGTGCCATATCAGAAATGCTGGCGTTAATGCCTCCAGCAGGAGCCACGTTGTAATAGGTATCAGTGATCTTAATGGATTTCCACTGTCTGCTCCTTCGTAAGTGTGGGCTTGCTACATTTGGATTCTGCATAATGCTGGCATAGTCGATTGAGGCGGTTTTCATTTGCAAGGGACCAAAAACTTTTTCCTGCATCAGACTTTCATATGTTTTGCCGGTCGCCTTCTGCATCACGGGTGCGATTACGCTGTACGCCACATTTTGATAACTGTAGGATTCACCAACTTTAGAAACCAGATTGATTTTCTTTAGCCAGGAAAGCATGCTGTCCAATGAAATACCTTCCTCCACCATGTTGGTATAGGCATGATAAGGTAATCCAGTTGTATGTGATAATACATTTCGAATGCGGAGACGTTGTGTTTCCTCAGGCGATTTCAAGGTAAAATGCGGAACATAGTCGATGACGCGATCATCCCACGAAAAAACAGTGTCCTCCACCAATATACCTGTTAAGAAGGAGGCAAAACATTTTGAGACAGATGCAATTCTAAAAACTGTGTTTACATCAACGGAATCGGAGTCTCCTGCTTTTTTCACGCCGTATGCTTTTAAAAAAACGATGGTCGAATCGTGAACCACAGCAACTGCTGCACCTGGAGTACTCGCTTCTTGCGCCAGGGCAATGATCTCGTTATTGTAATCATTTAACAGTTCTTGAAGCCGGGGATTGGTTTCCTTGGGTGGACGCGGAGGAGATTTCTTTTTTACGATCGGGGCAGGGTCCTTTTTAAGGAGAACCTGGGCTAGCAAAATCGGTAAGGCTATCAGCAACAGTCCTGAAATAATATATCGCGTCCGTCGTGTTCTCTTCATAAAGTCGTTATCCGTTACTTAGGTGTGTGTATGTGTTGTGTGCAATAACGATCGGACAACGGCCAACTGATAACGGATAACGGGTGAATGGCTAACGGCACTCACATCAAACCTTCGTCTGCAAAACTAAAATATTTTTGTCCTGCAACGATAAGGTGGTCCAACACCTGGATGTCGAGCAATTTACCAGCGTCCTTTAATTTTTTGGTTAGGTCTAGGTCTGCCTGACTAGCGGTTAGATTTCCCGATGGATGATTATGGGCGAGAATAATTCCACTGGCTAATTCATCCAGCGCTAATTTAAAAATGATTTTAGGATCAGCAACAGTTCCCGCTACTCCGCCCTGACTGACCTGTGCTTTTTTTATTACACGATTTGCACGGTTAAGTAATAATATCCAAAATTCTTCATGGCTAATATCGAGCAAATCGGCCTTTATTAAATCATAGACGTCTTTAGATCCGGTGACTTTCGTTTTTTCCCGACCATCCAACTCCTTCCTCCTCCGACCGAGTTCAAGGGCGGCAACAATAGTCAAAGCTTTTGCTTGACCAATGCCTGGTATCTTTGTAAGGTCTTTAACGGTCAGTCTTGCCAATTCGTGTAAGTTGTTTCCCGTGGGATACAAAACTTTTTTGGCAAGGTCGACGGCGCTCAAGGCGCGGGTTCCTGAACCCAATAAAATTGCTATTAGCTCCGCATCTGAGAGGGCAGATTTACCTTTTAGGATGAGCTTTTCTCGCGGACGATCCTCTGGGGACCAACTTTTAATGTTGAGATTTTTTTCGGTATTCATATATTAATAAGGGCTAACGATTAGTACTAAAAATACTGCCTGGAAATCAAAATAATACAGGTCTAAAAAAATAAACCTCGCTTTCGGCGAGGTTTCATAAAAACATTAAAATCGGTTTTAGGCCTTAGGCTAGCTTATTTACCAGCTTGGTCAACTTTGACTTTTGGTTAGCAGCCTTTTTCCAATGAATGATATTCTTCTTAGCGAGTTTATCGATCATCGAATTGACCTCCTTTAGTAAATTTTCGGCCTCACTTTTAACAGTGGAGGTTCTTAATTTCTTTATGAAAGTACGAGTAGTCTTAGCCTGGTAGCGGTTCCTGACCCGTTTTGCGTCATTGGCACGGATTCTTTTTTCTGCTGATTTATGATTTGCCATATTGTGCTTAAAAATAAGGACTGCAAAGGTAATTGGATTTACGGGAATTGCAAAAGTCATCCTTAAATCAATTTATAAAATGAGGGGAAAATAGCTTGATTTAGGGGTTTTGGTCCAATTTTCTTTAAATTAGGTCGCCATTATTGATCACCGTTATCCAAAAGTTATGAAAATTTTGCCGTTGTGCCTCCTGGTAGTTTCTATCGGTTTCTTTGCCTCTGGTTGGGGATTCTTCGCTCACCAAAGGATAAACCGCCTGGCCGTATTTACCCTGCCGCCATCCATGATTGGTTTCTATAAAAAAAATATAACGTTTATTACCGAAGCCGCAATTAATCCGGACAGGAGAAGATTTTCGGTACCGGATGAGGCACCTCGACATTATATCGACCTCGATCACTATGGGGATAGCGCCTTTGCCACCATGCCTAGATTTTGGCAAAGCGCCGTAAGCCAATATTCAGAAGACACTCTAAAAGCATATGGAATTGTTCCCTGGCACGTCAACACAATGTATTATCGGTTGAGGGACGCTTTTTTACTGCGGGACCCGGAAAGAATTTTAAAGATTTCCGCCGAAATGGGTCACTACATTGCCGATGCAAACGTGCCTTTGCACACCACGGAAAATTACAACGGTCAGCTTACGGGTCAGGAAGGTATCCATGGATTTTGGGAGTCGAGATTACCGGAATTGTTTTCCAATGACTACGATTTTTTTGTGGGTAAGGCGGAGTACCTTAAGGACCCCCAACGGGCTGTTTGGAAAAACATCGAGGAAGCGCACGTGGATGTAAATTTTCTGCTGGCCGAAGAGAAGGTGCTAGCGGAAAAATTTAAGGAACGGAAATACTCATTTGAAACAAAAGGAAGGCAGACCGTCAAAGTGTATTCGCGCGAATATTCAAAAGCATTTCACAAGGTTCTCGACGGAATGGTTGAGCGTCGCATGAGGGCAGCAATCAAGATGATTGGAGATTTCTGGTACACGGCATGGGTGGACGCTGGTCAGCCTGATTTGAAATTGTTGTTGGACTACAAACCTACAGAGGAGGAGTTGTTGCAGCGAAGGCGAGAAGTTGATGAATGGAATAAACGCGAAATTAAATCGCGTGACCACGAATTGGATCCTTAACCTAGAAGAGCTTTTACAATGTTTTCCCATTCCTCCGCCAGGGACGCCTTGCATACTGGTTGGTTAGCGCGATGATACCAATAAGAGGCGTTTCCAGCATCACCTTCTTTTCGATGAAGGTAAGCGTGTATCCAGGATCCTTCTACGGTGCGGACTTCCTGTGCCACATCGTGCGCCTTGTTCCAATCTCCTTTCCCATCATACCACAATGCCGTCAAACCATTTGACAAACCCGGAGGGATTGATGACGCATTTAACGACGATTTAAAATCTTGAAAGTTCATGCAACAAAGTAATCATGAATAACAGGAACGCCAAAGTCGGTAACAGTACAATTATTGGAAATGAACAAGTTGAAAGCAATGGTGTTATCAAAAAATTAAAATACAATAGATGTGCAAAAGAATTATAACCACCGAAAACGTTGTATATGTGTCAAAAATTGAGAAAATTTAGATACACTAATCCTCTAAACGTATGAGTTTGAATAGCCCAAACCGCATTCCCGAAAAATACGGTCTCCTAATAGCCGCTGGTCTAATAGTCTTCTTCCTTGTTATGAGGATTGTGGGACTGGGACATATGACCGAATTACGGCTCCTTAACCTGGTGATATTGGCTGTAGGGATTTTCCTTGCTCTTAAAAAATTCAAAGGCACGCATTCGGAAAGCTTGAATTATTTCAGAGGAATAATCACAGGCGTTGCTACCGGAGGAATAGCCTCATTAATATTTGGAGTGTTTCTCTTTATTTATATGAAACTGGATGCGGATCTGATGAAAACCATAGTCGAGAATGAGCCGATGGGACGCTATTTAAATCCCTATATCGTTGCCTTCATTGTGGTTCTCGAAGGCTTCTTCTCCGGACTGACGGTTACTTTTGTAATCCTGAATTGGGTTGCAACGGATGAGGTGAGCGCGCCGGTTGATAAGGATGATACAAATTTAGAATCTACACCCGGAGGACGGTAGTTGCAGCCAGCTCAACAGCGGACACACCCTTTGTTAGCAAATAATTTTGTTGTCATTGTTCACACCTCACGGTGTATATGAACAGGCTTGTCTAAGGCAACGGTTATTCCATCAGTATGAAAAAAATTGTTCTGGCTGCTGTTTATTTTCTTTTTGTCCACGCGACGATGGCCCAAACGTTATCGCCGGATGAACGTCGCTTTGTCGTCGATTTGCTCGAGGCCAACGCCATCAAATTCTTGGCTGATATTGAACAGGTAAGCGACGAACAATGGAAATTCAAACCTGCATCGAATGCCTGGTCGGTTGCCGAAGTTGCTGAACACATTACTTTATCGGAAGGACTATTGTATTCTATCGTTCAGAAAACATTGCTATCGCCAGCAGACGATGCGAAAGCGAAAACACTGGAGGGTAATGAAACGCAATTGCTGGTGTCGGTCATGGACCGTTCAGTCAAAGCTCAAGCGCCAGAGGTTATTAAGCCGACTGGCAGGTTTGCGACAAAGAAGGAATTAATTGAAGCTTTTAAGATAGCGCGCGACCAGACTATAAATTATATAAAGACAACTCAGGATCCATTGAAAAATCACGTCGCGCGTCATCCTGCGTTTGGTGAACTCACCACCTATCAATGGTTGGTGTTTATTGCTGGTCATGCCAACAGGCATGTAGCGCAATTGGAGGAAGTAAAAACGAATATCAATTTTCCTAAGATATAGTTTAAACTGTCACTAGGGATGCGAATCCAAAAAACTCACGCCCGGAAGATCCGTGGACGGCGGTGGCCGTCCGGGGAGGACAAATTTATTATCGGAAAAACGTCACTCTTATTCACACAACTGTTTATTATTTCTTTGTAGTATTTGCTAGAAAGAAATTTAAGCGCTGAGGGCGACGAGGGGATAAGTCTGTTCTCAAAAAAATAATTCGACACTGAGAGGCCGCAGAGCACGGCCAGGCCGTGGTTCGATACGCTTCGTAGGAAAGTTCAACGCTTTCAAAGCTCAAATCGAAGAAAAACTTGACATTTTCTACGAAGGTCCCGTGGGATCACGGCTCGGCCGTGCTCTGCGACCTCTGAGTAGAAAAATTTCCAGGCGTTTCTACAGGCGGCTAGAAAATATTGGCAGCAAGTCAGAACTTTTCACGCTCAACGATTTCTTCTATATAACTAGGCGGAATTTTTTTTAGCGCTGAGGAGCGCAGGGGAACTTGCGCTGAGAAAAATCCAGAGAGAACCAATTCGTCGAGGAGATAGGGCAGGTCCGTTCTACAAAAAGTAATTCTATAAGGAGAGGACGCTGAGCACGGCCAAGCCGTGGCTCGATAAGCTTCGTAGGAAAGTTCAACGCTTTCAAAGAGTAAATTGAAGAAAAACGAAACACTCTCCCCGAAGCTCTTGTGTACCACGGCCTGGCCGTGCTCAGCGTCCTCTGAATAGAGAAATTTCGGGATTTCTAGGCACGGGTAGAAAATATCGGTAGCAAGGCAGCGCTTTTTCATGCTCAGTGATCACTCTAGAACTAGGGCGGAATTTTTCAGGCAGAGTCGGTGGAGGAATTTGCACTATCAGAATCCGGAGTGAACCAATTCCACTCTATACTGGCCCGCAGAACACTTCCTACAAAGCTCCCGTGGGACCACGGCTTGGCCGTGCTCAGCGGCCTCAGTATTTTTTTGAGTAGGACAGGCTCATTCCCTCTGCGGCTCTCCGCGCTTAAATTTCGTTGTAGCAAAGACCATGATCCAAACTCTCTATGAAATTGTTGCATAAAATTTGGGTAAGGCATAGCTATCGCCAGGCAAAAAATGTCTTGGTGCAAAAGGCTTACAAAGTTATTATCATCAAAACATTAGACCCTTATTGTAATTCTCTGCGCTAAAAAATCTCTTGATGCAAGAGCTTTTCTTAAATTATCACTATCAATACATGAGGCATTATTGGGATACGATGCGCTAAAAATTTCATAGTATCTTCGGCTGAGGTCTGCCAGCGAAATGAAAGTTATTGTAAGGCAACTAATTTGTTTCCACTTCGATGACTGTGTCCACTTCGTCAATTTTACCTTTTGGAATTTTCAAGCTTAACCCATAATCGTTGAGGTTAAATTTCACGGGGGTCTTGTCCTGAAATAGTTTTACAGATTTTATTTTCTTGCCCCAGGACGGGATTGTAATGGATTCGTCAAACCATTTCAGAACATGAACATATACTTTGTTGCCGTTTTGTGTGGTTACACCCCAGTCGCGCGCGGTAAGTGGTCCTCCGCGTGTTCCATAAATCGTTTCACCATAGATCTTGAGCCATTCGCCCACTTCTTTCAACGACGCAATGTGTTCGGGTTGGATCTTGCCATTCGGCATCGGCCCCACGTTCAATAAAAAATTTGCATCGTAGCCAGCAGCTTTTACCAGGTATTGAATAAGTTCTTTTTTGCTTTTGTGTCTATCATCTTTGAGGTTAAAGCCCCAGGAATTATTGATCGTTTCACAAGTTTCTTTTGGAAGCGTTCCTACTTTTGATTCCTGGGAGAATCCTGTCGTGTTATGGCCGGGTAAATCTTTTTCAAACATTTGGAAATCTTCTCCCGGGTAAGGTGGACGATGATGATTGCTCCCAACCAGTGCACCAGGCTGTAACTTATGGATCAGATCATAGGTTTTTTGCAATCGCCAATCGGCATCTTTCTTATCCCACATGCCATCAAACCAAATTCCCGCGATTTCTCCGTAGTTAGTGAGCAGCTCGGCTAGCTGAGCGTCCATATAATCGAGATATTTATTCATGTCACCGCTCTCGGGCCGGCCGGTCCAACTTCCTCCAGTATTTCCTCTTGGAAAATAGTCAGGGTGATGCCAGTCTAATTGCGAATGATAAAAGAAAAGTTTGATGCCTTCCTTCTTACATTCGTCCGCCAGCATTTTTAAAACGTCTTTTCCGTAGGGTGTACGTTTAACAATATTGTAATCGGAAACCTGGCTATCCCACATGGCAAAACCATCATGATGTTTGCTGGTAATGGTAATGTATCTCATGCCAGCTGACTTTGCCATTTGTACCCAGGCTTTTGGATCAAACTCAGTAGGATTAAAAAAGGAGGGAATTTTTTCGTAGTCCTTGACGGGTATCTGCTGTTGATTCATAACCCACTCGCCATCGCCCAACACGCTGTACACGCCCCAATGAATAAATAATCCAAACTTAGCATTCTCAAACCATTCTCTGGTTTTAAGATTTTCGGCTGTCGGCTGATAAGGTTGAGCCTGCGATAAATTCAGTGAAATCGAATAAACGAATAACAGCCACATGAGACCTTTTATAGTAGTGTCTTTCGTAAGGGTGCGTCCCGCGAAAATAGTGTTCACTATTTCTTTGAGTGGTTGTCTTCATGGAGTTTTTTTTAAATTGCATCCGCTGAAAATTAGTTATTCAATATGAGATACAAAAGAATCAACAAGGAACTCTTCGTGTCGAATCGAAAAAGATTGTTGAAGGAATTGAAGCCGCATTCGCTCGTGGCGGTAAACGCGAACGACGTCATGCCCACAAATGCTGATGGCACCATGAGATTTCGTCAGAACAGTGACTTGTTTTATTTGACAGGCGTGGACCAGGAGGAAACAATTTTGATTCTTTGTCCTGATTTTCCGGATAAGAAGTACCGTGAAGTACTCTTTCTTCGCGAGACAAATGAGCACATCGCCACGTGGGAAGGGCACAAATTAACGAAAGACGAAGCGCGCGCATTAACTGGTATCGAAACTGTACTGTGGGTCTCGGAATTTTGGAAATTATTTAACACAATGATGGTGATGGGAGACACACAATTCGTCTATCTGAACACCAATGATCACTATCGTGCGGAATCTTCTGTGACAACACGCGAAATGCGGTTTGTAAAAACCTGCATGGAACGATATCCTCTTCATGCTTACGAGCGGTTGGCGCCGATAATGCACAAATTACGAAGCATAAAAGCAAAGGTTGAAATTGACCTGCTGCAACAGGCATGTGACATAACGGAACGCGCATTCAGGCGAGTGCTGCAATTTGTCAAGCCAGGTGTTTCCGAAAATGAAATCGAAGCTGAGTTTATTCATGAGTTCATTAAAAGTGGTTCGCGTGGATTTGCGTATGAGCCGATCGTTGCATCCGGCAAGAACTCCTGCGTGTTGCATTATATCGAAAACGACAAGCCCTGCCAGGATGGCGACATGCTCTTACTGGATGTGGGCGCTGAGTATGCAAACTACAATGCGGACATGACGCGCTCCATACCTGTGAACGGACGATTTTCCAAGCGTCAAAAAGACGTCTACAACGCCGTGCTGCGGATTCATCGCGAAGCCGTTAAATTAATGAAACCCGGAATTCAATATTTCGAGTATCACAAGGAGGTGCAAAAAATTACGGAACGCGAGTTGCTTGGTTTAAAGTTGATTGACAAAAAGGATGTCAAAAATCAGGATCCCAACAGACCATTGTTCATGAAATATTTTATGCACGGGACCGGCCATCAGCTTGGGCTGGATGTACACGATGTCGGGAACATGTATCATAAGATGCAGATCGGTCAGGTATGGACGGTCGAGCCTGGCATTTACATTCGTGAAGAAGGTTTGGGCATTCGGATTGAAAACAATGTTGTGATTCAACGGAATGGTGTGTTTGATCTCATGAAAAACATACCGATAGAAGTTGAAGAGATTGAGGAGATCATGAACACGTAACACACAGGCCGAAAGGAGATGAGATCGGTGGATTCTTGCAGGGAAGATTGTGTGGTGGATGAGTATTAAATTTTTGGCATCGAATGAGTTTAGAATATCTAACGATGCCGTAGGCATCAAATGTTGGTAGAAAAGCGATTCACATCCTGGCCCAAGTCCCGTAGGGACGAAATGTCAGAAGCGGCAAAACAATAAATGAATAAGAAACTTATACTTCCAATATTGATCGTGTTAGCCATTGCGTTGACAAGCGCTCGGGAATTCTGGTTGCAGCCTTTGAAATTCGTCTATAAATCGGGAGAGAAATTCACGATGAATTTTAAATCGGGAGAGAATTTTATGGGCGAGCCATGGGATCTTCAAAAAAATCAGATCGAATCTTTGGTCCTTCAACAGGTGTCAGGCTCTTCTTCAATAATGGATAGTATTAAGGAGGATCGTAACAATAGCCTAATCCTTACGCTCAAACAAGAAGGAGGTTACATGTTAGCGATGCAAACCAAAAATGCCTTGAATGAATGGGACGCAGAAAGATTCAATTCTTTTTTGAAAGAGAATGGATTGGATGAAGTTTTAGACCGTCGGACAAAAACTAATACCCTTGCGTCTCCGGCAAAGGAATATTATTCGGGCCATGCAAAACTTTTAGTACAGGTTGGTGAAAAAAAAGACGACGCGTACAAAAAAGTAAATGGTTTTCCTGCGGAAATTCTGCTTTTCGGAAAACCCTTACGCATTAAAAATCGGTGATCCAATTCACTTTAAGATTCTCTTTGATGGCAAGCCTGTTTTTGGCGTCAGGGTGAAAGTTTGGAATAGATTCGATAACCGAACGACCATTCAGAATATTTACACCGAAAAAAATGGAACGCTGGAAGCACGGATTAGCAGTCCAGGGCCGTGGATGGTGACGTGTAGTTAGAATGATACCTTCAAAACAATCCGGTGCTGATTGGCAAAGTTACCGGGGAGTCTTGTGTTTGGCATAGAAAAATAATATGGAAAAAATACAATTCTGATAAAGCTCCTGAGCCCGTCGGCGCATATCCCCACGCAAAAAAGGTGGGCAATTTACTTTTTCTTATCTGGTGTAGGTCCGCGAAAGAGAGGAGCTCAATAGAAATACCTGGCGTCACGATGGACGGCCATGGCAACATCAAAAGTTATGACATTGAGCAGCAATGTCATGCCGTTTTCGAGAATGTAAAATTTATCCTTGAAGCATCAGGATCATCGTGGGAAAAGCTTGTTGACGTAACGGTTTTTCTGACGAATATGAAAAAGGATTTTCCTGTATTCAATAAAATTTACGCGGAATACTTTAAGAAAAATCAACCTTGCAGGACTACTGTCGAGGTGCAATGCTTTGCCGAACTCCATCGCCTATCGAATTGAAATGTATCGCTGTTGTATCAGAGATAACTAAACGTGCGCTACGGCAAACTTTCGCCGCATCCGCAGGTACGCGTTGCGTTGGGGTTGATAAATTGAAATCCTTTTCCATTCAGACCATCAGAAAAATCCAAGTGTCGTTCCCAGTAAATACAACAAGCTTTTTTTATCGACTAAAATCTTAATGCCCTTGTCTTCAAAGATCTGATCAGCAGGCTTGACTTCGTCATCGAAGTTAAGATCATACATCAAGCCAGAGCAGCCTCCACCCTTTACCAAAACACGCACGTTATTGTGCACGGCACTTGTCCTTCTTCCTTCCGGAGGGATATTATCTTCTCTTTTGCTTTTTCTGTTACGTTTATCATAATCAATATTCTTACAACTTATGAAATCGGATTCAACACAACGCTGAATACGGTAATCGTATTCATATCTCGGCCATAATATAACTTTTGCAAAGCGTCCAGGATGTTTCCAGCTTTAAAATACGACGTATGTAAGCTCGGTATCGCCTTTCGCCACCCATTGTATGGTATAGGAATTTTCCTTTTCCTTATAGCTCTGAACGTAAGCGAACATTTTGGTAAGCGCATGGACCTTGTCAGCCCCGGTCTCACTGTGAAAGAGAAAAGCCTGATTGTGTCTTGGATTGATAGTGATCAAATCCAGCTTAACCTTTCCGTCAATAGTTGTGTATTCAAACACCAGATCTGACGTACGGAGCCCTAAATAGTCCTTGATTTCTTGCTGTATGCGGGCTGCTTCTACATGCATCTCATTGATTGTCTCAATCATGATACTAAAGTTTCATTGGCCTAAACTTTTGATTTAGCCAAAAAGTTTCTTCTTTGGGTATAAAGTTAACAAATATGGAAAAACTAGAACACATCGGTATCGCCGTTAAAAACATGGATCAAAGCAATGCGCTTTTTGCGGCCCTTTTGGGCCAGCAGCATTATAAAATCGAAGCGGTTGAATCCGAAGGTGTTCGTACATCGTTTTTTCAAGTTGGAGGGGTAAAAATCGAACTTTTGGAGGCAACTCATCAGGATTCGCCAATCGCTAAATTCATCGAGAAAAAAGGTGAAGGAATCCATCACCTCGCGTTTTCAGTGTCTGATATTTCGCAAAGCATTCAATCCTATAAAAAGAAGGGCTTTGAGGTCATTCATGAGGTTCCGAAAAGAGGAGCTGACAACAAAATGATCTGTTTTTTGCACCCGAAATCAACAGGGCATGTATTAATCGAGTTGTGTCAGGACGCTTAAGGTCTCTTCATTGTGCTGGCACTTTTACCGCCAAACTCAATCTCGTTGTAATATTTTTTCTTCTTCTTTCCCTTGGCAGTTTTATAATATGGTTTTGGAGAACTGCACGCACTGAGGAAGATGAGGGCAACGACTAATATTCCAACTATTCTTTTCATAACTCTGAATTATCCACTACATAAGTACACTGATTTTATCAGGTAAATCGTGCTTATTCATCCATAATCTTACTTTTGCAGGATGAATGGGTTTTGAACACGCCAAAGAGACCCTCACAACTAATTTATGAGTGAAAACCGGTCAGAAATAAGTCAATTGGGTGAATTTGGTCTGATAGACCGGATTCGTGAAAAATTTACGCTCGTCAATTCGACCTCGTTAACGGGGATTGGGGATGATGCAGCCGTAATTGAGGCTAAGGATGACAATATCTTAATATCCACCGATATGCTGGTCGAAGGTATTCATTTTGACTTATCCTATACGCCTATCCATCATTTAGGATATAAGGCCGTCGCTGTCAACGTGTCGGATATTGCTGCGATGAATGGCAGGGCCGAACAGATTACGGTGAGTATCGCCTTGAGCAATCGTTTTTCAATAGAAGCAGTGGATGCATTATATGGGGGTATAAAAGCCGCATGCGAAAACTATAAGGTCGATTTGGTTGGAGGTGATACAACTTCCTCTGCTTCTGGCCTGGTAATATCGATCACCGTCGTGGGCAGGGCGAAGAAGGACAAAATTGCCTATCGCGGCGGTGCAAAAGCCAATGATATTATTTGTGTTACCGGCGATTTAGGCGCTGCTTTCGCTGGGTTGCAAGTATTGGAACGCGAGAAGGAAGTTTATTTGTCGGATCCGGGAATGCAACCAAATCTTGAGAAATATGAATATCTGGTGGGAAGGCAGCTAAAGCCCGAAGCCCGTACCGACATCGTCTTCGATTTGGAGGAGGCCGGAGTAACGCCAACGTCTATGATCGATATTTCAGACGGATTAGCCTCTGAATTATTACACATCGCTAAGAATTCTGGTGTTGGTCTTAGGATTTACGAGGATAAAGTTCCCATTGATCACGCCACCTATGAAACTGCGATCGAGTTTAAACTGGATCCCATAACGTGTGCCCTAAACGGTGGTGAGGACTACGAGTTACTTTTCACTATCGATAAGTCCGACCAGGAGAAACTGAAGAATCATCCCGATATCCATTTTATAGGATATGTTCATGATCGCAAGAACGAACGGGTGCTAATCACGAAACAGGAGACTGTGATTCCCTTGCGTGCGCAAGGTTGGGACCATTTTAACACATAACAGCCTATCCCTAGGCAGCAGGTAGTGAATCCAAAAAGGCGAACGTGAGATTTGCATGTCTGTAAGCTTTCGCTGTAAGCAGGCTGTTTCTCGGTTGTGTCGAAGTTTTTAACGCAGAGTATGCAGAGGCCGGCTCAATGAAAATGTCATCCCTGTTTGTGAGTGCGTAGGTATGATTCGCTGTACACGAGACCGCAGAGCACGGCCAAGCCGTGGGTGGACGGGCACTTCGTAGTAACTGTTCGAGCTTGAAAGTCGCGGAGATTATCAAATAACTAAGAAAAATGTAAGCTGTACGCAGTCTGCTTATGGGTTGCGTCGGAATTTTTAAACTGCCTACCGCAGGTAGGCGCAGAGAAGAAACACTTTTCTACCGAATCATCGAGCCACGGCTTGGCCGTGCTCTGCGAAACTCTACCGGGAAACTGTCCGAAGTGTCACCGCGTGAGGGAGCCAAAAATTATTCAAATCAGATTTTCCCTCCTCGGCGCGCTCTGCGTTAAAACTTCGAGCCAATCACTAAATTTTAAATCTGCCTGCACAGCTGTGGCTTTCTCCTATGTTCAATCTTCCGGATATGGAATAAAAACGAAATTGGTAAACTGAGGATCAATTACGAACAGGCAGCAGAATTCATCGGGATCCTTATAGGCTGCTTCAAATTCTTCCAGCTTATCTTTTACGATAAGCGTTCGTTGTACAAATTCATTAAGAAAGGATGCGTAATATACCACGTCGTTCCATTAATCGCTGGTTGGAGCAACACTTCCCCGATTGGCTGTTCCTTTTTGCAAAGGGGAAATATTGGATACTCAAATCCCGCCTTGCGTATTTGGTAGGATGCTTCTTTTAACGTGTCGGACACTTTTACAAAGTCCTCTGAAATTGTGCCCAGGTATTTTCCGCTTAATTCGGGATCGTTATGCATGTCTATAAAAATCAAAAGTTTTGAATATCAGTTCTGTCTTAAAAATGCTTCTGCGTGAGAATTTAGGTCGAGAAAAAACGATTGGAACTCGGTCTTGAATTCCTCATAAAATTCTTCCAGTTCATGAACTGATTCATTCATTTTCGAGTCGTACCGGGTTCGCCTGGATATTCCTTTAAGGGCTTGCCCAATTCCATCGAGATGTCCGTAATTAACCAACCAATTGTCTTTAATCATGTAGGGAAGCATGGTTTTTACGTCCTCGGGCAAAATCGAATGGTGATCTTTCAGTGTTGCGTAAGTATTTGCTGCAAATTCTGTTAACGGAAGCACGTGATAGTCACGCCAGTATTTTGATAAAAAGTGATCGTAAAAAATATCAACGATAACGCCCGCGTAGTGACGGTACTTGGGGCGCAGTCTGGTTTTACTTTGATGAACGATGGGATGGTGGTCGGTAAACTCATCGATGGCACGATGGAGTTCTATGCCTTTTGCAATGTCCGGTTCAAACTGCTCTGAGAAGTGTTTTCCTTTCACAAAATCTCCAATGAAGTTTCCTACCATAATTTTAGGATGATCTTTCGACAAATAAATATGCGCCAGGAAATTCATGCAATGTAAAGTTATTGGTTATTTGCCATTAAGTTATTAGGTTCAAAGGCCTATACGCACTCACACACACGCACGCAAAATCAAAGACCCTCAAATTAGTATAACATGTCTGCATTGGCCCAGCTAAAATTGCTTATCAGTCTGGCACAGATTGATGGCAAAGTTGCCGAACGTGAACGCAACTTTATCACCAGTATTGGTAAGTCAAATGATATAGCAACAGATCAGATGGACACACTCTTCGAACAGCGGCATGCGCTGGTCGTCCCAACGGATTTGACCGATGATCAAAAATTTGAATATTTATTTAGCCTGGTCAAGCTTATGAAAATTGATGAGCGTATGTATAAGGAAGAGATGCTGTTTTGTTCCAAAATTGCGGAGAACCTGGGTTATGAAAATCAAGTCATGTTCGAGCTCCTTCTTCATGTTAAGGCTGGCGTGATGGAAAAAGACGAGATCATCAACTTAAAAGAAGTCACACAAAAACATCTTAAAAAATAAGCAAACAGATATCTATTAACTCATTTTTCCCTCGCATGAAGCATTACCTGTTGATCTTCTTTGCTGTGATCATCTTCTCGGCAAATGCTCAAAGAACAATCATTCATTGTGGATTTTTAATCGATGGCAAAAGCAATGACGCCCAACCACAAATGACCATCGTAGTAGAATCAGATAAAATTGTCTCGGTAACAAAAGGCCTTATGTCAAAAGGAAACGATGATATCCTCGTTGATTTAAGCAAGAAAACGGTGATGCCAGGGTTGATCGACATGCATGTGCATTTAGAAGGTGAAACCAGCAAAGACCAGTCGTTGCAACGTTTTACATTAAATGAAGCCGACATTGCGTTTCGTTCGACGCTATTTGCCAAAAGGACATTGATGGCTGGCTTCACAACGGTAAGGGATTTAGGAGGTACCGGCGTTAATACCGCGCTAAGAAATGCGATCAATCAGGGAACGGTAATCGGACCCAGAATTTTTTCTGCGGGTAAGTCAATCGCTACCACTGGTGGGCACGCAGATCCCACCAACAGTTACAGAAAGGATTTGATGGGAGATCCCGGACCGAAAGAAGGTGTGATCAATTCCCCAGAAGACGCGCGAAAAGCCGTCCGTCAGCGATACAAGGATGGCGCTGACTTAATCAAAATTACAGCGACCGGAGGTGTTACGAGTTTGGCTAAAGACGGCTCAGGACCTCAGTTTACTGTTGAAGAGTTGAAGGCTATTGTCGAAACTGCAAAAGATTATGGCATGCACACTGCCGCGCATGCCCACGGCGCCGAAGGCATGAAACGCGCGGTGCTGGCTGGAATTACCACCATTGAGCACGGTACCCTGATGACGGAAGAAATTATGGACCTGATGAAGCAGAAGGGAACGTATTATGTGCCCGACCATCACGGCCGGCAAATTTGTTGCTGAGCAGGCAAAAATTCCTGGGTATTATCATCCCCTGGTCGTGCCTAAGGCTGTCGCAATTGGTCCGCAGATTCAACTAACATATGCCAAAGCTTATAAACGTGGGGTAAAAATTGCTTTTGGAACCGATGCGGGCGTTTATTTCCATGGCAATAACGCTCAGGAATTTGCATCCATGGTGGAAGGTGGCATGCCTCCCATGGAGGCAATAAAATGTGCTACTGTTGTAAACGCCGGCATTTTACAAATGGGCGACAAAATTGGTACACTCGAGCAGGGCAAACTTGCCGATATCGTTGCAACCGATGAAAATCCCCTGCAAAACATTCGTGCCATGGAAAAAGTAACGTTTGTAATGAAGGAAGGCGTGATTTACAAGCAATAGTTCGCTGCTTAAGTTTTCAGTAGGAAGATGCTGGTCGGGAACGACGCGCCAGCCATAATAAAACTTCAACACTTCGAACGCCGACACCCTAACACTTTAAGGAATTCCTTACTTTTGCTGTCTTAAAAACTGGCGGGGCCCGTGAAGTTAGTATTCCGGGCTGAAGTCGGGCAAGATTATTTTTTGGGAATAGATAATATAGAGGAGATAGATGGAAAACATCCGCAATTTTTGCATCATAGCACACATTGACCACGGCAAAAGTACGCTGGCTGACAGGCTTTTGGAGTTTACAGGTACCATGAACGAGCGCCAAATGGAGCCAGGTGCTCGATGACATGGACCTGGAAAGGGAAAAGGGCATTACCATTAAGAGCCATGCCATCCAGATGAACTATAAGCTGGATGGACAGGAATATATCCTGAACCTGATCGATACACCCGGTCACGTGGACTTTTCATACGAAGTATCCCGGGCCATTGCCGCCTGTGAAGGCGCCCTGCTGATGGTGGATGCAACTCAGGGAATAGAGGCACAAACCATCTCGAACCTTTACCTGGCGCTTGGAGAATGACCTGGAGATCATCCCGGTGGTGAATAAAATTGACCTTCCGCATGCGATGACTGACGAAGTGAAAGACGAAATCGTGGAGCTGATCGGATGCAAACGCGAAGACGTAATCCGCGCCAGCGCGAAAGAAGGCAAGGGCGTTGAAGAAATTCTGTATGCCATTGTCCACAGAGTCAAACCTCCCAAAGGAAATCCGAACGCGCCGCTTGCAGGCGATGATCTTTGACTCGGTATTCAACTCCTTTCGCGGTATTGAAATTTATTTCCGGATCTTCAATGGAACAATCCAAAAAGGGATAAAGATAAAATTTGTCAACGCAGAGAACGAATATGACGCGGATGAAATGGGGATACTGAAACTGGATAAAAAACCCAAAGATGCCATTAAGCGCTGGCAATGTAGGCTATCTCATTTCCGGTATCAAAGAAGCCAGCGAAGTTAAAGTGGGTGATACCATTACCAACGTCGAAAATCCCAGGTGAGGCTCTCAAGGGATTTGAGAAGGTGAAGCCGATGGTATTTGCGGGCATTTTCCCCGTTGATACCACTGAGTTTGAAGAGCTGCGTGATTGTATGGATAAACTGCAACTGAACGATGCTTCGTTGACGTATGAACTAGAAACATCGCAGCCCTGGGTTTTGGTTTTCCGCTGTGGATTCCTGGGCATGCTGCACATGGAGATCATTCAGGAACGCCTGGAACGGGAGTTTGACAAGACCGTGATCACTACGGTTCCCTCCGTTCAGTTTAGTGCTTTTCTTACAAAACGAGCAGAAATCAACGTAATTCCCACAGAATTGCCGGATCCAACACAGCTAAGCGCATTGAAGAGCCTTACATTAAAGCACAGATCATTACCAAATCCGAATACATCGGATCGATCATGACCCTTTGTTTGGGTAAACGGGGAATCATCAAGAATCAACGCTACCTGACGACAGACCGCGTGGAACTGTCTTTGAAATGCCACTGACAGAAATAGTGTTTGACTTTTATGATAAGCTGAAATCCATACCCGGGGATATGCATCGTTTGATTATCATCCGATCGGTTACCGCGAGTCGATATGGTAAAAATGGATATTATGCTCAATGGTGAAAAAGTGGATGCATTAAGTGCAATTGTTCACCGGGGCAACGCGCAGGATTGTGGAAGAAAGCTTTGTGAGAAATTGAAAGAACTCATACCACGTCAGATGTTCGAGATCGCGATACAGGCCGCTATCGGTGAAAAGATTGTTTCGCGTGAAACCATCAGAGCCATGCGAAAAAATGTACTGCCAAATGTTATGGTGGTGATATTTCACGTAAACGCAAGCTGCTGGAAAAACAAAAGAAAGGTAAGAAACGAATGCGTCAGATTGGAAACGTAGAGGTACCGCAGGAAGCCTTTCTGGCAGTATTGAAAATTGATTAACCTTACAAATTCGATTGCCTTTTGTATTGTCCTGGCAACAAGCATAAATCAAATTATATCCATGCAGGAAACTCTTCAAACTACGTACACACTTATAGACGGAAAAAAAGTATCCACCGATATAAAAAGTGAGATTGCTATAAAGGTAGCCGCGCGCAAGAAGCAGGGGAAAAAGATTCCGCATCTCGCTATTATTTTGATCGGTGATGATGGTGCTAGCCAAACGTATGTTGACAACAAAGTGAAAGCCTGCAAGAGCGTTGGGTTTCACTACACGATGATGCGCTTTGCGGATACGATCAGCGAAGAACGTCTGATGAAACACATCGATCACGTGAACAACGACGACGATGTTGATGGATTTATTGTCCAGCTGCCATTGCCGCCACACATTTCGGTGGAGAATATTACCGAAAAGATTCGTTCCGATAAAGATGTCGACGGTTTTACGAATCATAATTTTGGAAGTATTATTTCAAAAAATCCATTGCTCATGCCCGCTACGCCATTTGGTGTGATGGAGCTGCTGCGTCGCTATAACATTGTCACAGAAGGTAAACACGCCGTGGTGATCGGTGCCAGCCGCATAGCTGGAGCACCATTAAGCATGATGCTTACCGAACAGGGCCACGCAACGGTAACGATATGCCATAAATACACAGAGAATCTCGCGAGCTTTACGAGAATGGCTGATATTCTCCTCGTTGCAGTGGGAAAACCGGGCCTCGTAACGGCTGATATGGTCAAAGAAGGCGCGGTGGTAATTGATATCGGTACCACGCGTGTGGAAGGTCCTGAATACCAAAAAGGGTGGGCTATTAAGGGTGATGTGGACTTTAAAGGAGTTGCTCCCAAGACTTCGTTTATCACGCCAGTACCCGGTGGGATAGGTCCTATGACTATTGCTTCCTTGCTGCTCAATACACTGCGGGCAACGGAGGCACGAAATCCATAAATGACTTTGATTCGCGGAGGTGGTTTCCGGTCGTAAGAATACAGAATGCGATGGTAGAAGTGAAAGACAAAATTTCAGCTGAAGTTCTTCCACTGATGGAGGATTTTTATACGATCCAGGGAGAAGGTTTCTACCAGGGCCACGCTGCTTATTTTATACGATTAGGTGGCTGTGATGTCGGCTGTGTCTGGTGTGATGTAAAGGACTCCTGGGACGCATCGGCTCACCCATTGTTGCACGTTGACGAAATGTGTTTGCGAGCTAAGGCGAGCGGCACTCAAATAGTTGTTATTACCGGTGGTGAACCTGTTATGTACGACCTTTCCATTCTTACTCAGCGATTGAAACATTCCGGATTGCGGACGCATATTGAGACTTCGGGCGTCTACCCTCTAAGTGGGACGTGGGACTGGGTATGCTTTTCACCCAAAAAATTTAAAAGTCCTGATGCGACAATTTTCGATCAAGCAAGTGAGCTTAAAATCATCGTTTATAACCGGAGTGATTTCGCCTGGGCGGAAGAACATGCGGAAAAAGTAAAATCATCGTGTCACCTTTTTCTTCAGCCGGAATGGTCGAAAGAAAAAGAAATGCTGCCGCTTATTATCGATTACGTAAAATCAAATCCTAAGTGGCAGGTATCCCTTCAGATTCATAAATACATGAACATCCCGTGATCCTTCCTGATTTCATCGAGTCAATGAACCGATTGGGACAAGAAAAAGTCCCTTTTTTGTTTATGGTGGATTTCGAGATGGTGAATCCCGTAATTATGAGATTAGATGAAGTTGATCCCAAAGAGATTCTTTACTCGATTCAGGGATTCAGCAATTCCAGTCAAAACGAATGCAGGCCGTATTAGGATTGACAAATCTCCGGGCTCACTTTTGGACTACAAAAAAAAGTTTGATAAAGTCTTGGCTCACCTGGAGTATGGAGATACATTTTTGACGAACCTTACAGTTACAACCGAAGTAACGTTGAGCTGCTCGCTGCAGGATATTTTTTACCAGAGCGAGGCCAAATATAAGTTGCTTTATAAGAACCAGTTTTTGGTATTTTCACCTGAGACATTCGTCCAGATTAAAGATGGCAAAATTTATGCGTTCCCGATGAAGGGTACTATAGATGCAAGTATCGAAAATGCAAAGGAAAAAATTCTGTCGGATAAAAAGGAACTCGCAGAACATGTCACTATTGTTGACTTGATCAGGAACGATTTGAGTCAGGTTGCTTCGCGCGTGAACGTGACTCGGTTTCGCTATGTTGACGAAGTCCGGACGTGGGAGAAGAATTTGTTGCAGGTCAGT
Source organism: uncultured Bacteroidota bacterium (assembly GCA_963813425.1). Lineage (GTDB taxonomy): Bacteria > Bacteroidota > Bacteroidia > Cytophagales > Cyclobacteriaceae > Chryseolinea. The sequence continues at coordinate 32,268 of CAWEZB010000003.1, read as the reverse complement.
TCCGAGGTTTGCGGCGAGCTGGACAAAGACTACGAAAACTACTTGGGGAGTATTTTGTTAAAATTGTTGCCTGCCGGTTCCGTTAGTGGTGCCCCCAAGCCAAAGACGTTGGAAATCATTAGAGTTGTAGAAGAAGAAGTTCGTGGATATTATACCGGTGTGTTTGGTTATTTTAACGGTAAAGATTTAGACAGCGGAGTAATGATTCGGTTTATAGAAAATAGAGCAGGCAAATATTTTTACCGAAGTGGAGGTGGTATAACTACACAAAGTGATGTAGAATCGGAGTATCAGGAAACTATTGATAAAGTTTATGTCCCTGTTGCTTGAGTCCATAAAGTTAATAGACGGTGAATTTCGAAACCTGTTTTACCATGAGCGGCGAATGAATCGCTCATTAAAATTTCTATGTGGCGTTGAGGAACATTTTTATCTGGAAGAGTTTTTAAAGAGACTGGACTTGCCGCGTCAGGGATTGTTTAAGTGCAGAATAGCCTATGATGATTACTCAAGAGACATTGAGTTCATTCCCTATCAATATAAAACGATCAATAGCCTGAGGGTCGTTGAGCATGATCGGATATCTTATGAATTTAAGTATACAGACCGAAAAGTATTGAATCGTCTGTACGAATTGAGAAAAAACTGCGATGATATCCTCATTGTCAAAAGAGGGCAGGTAACGGATTCTTCTTTTTCGAATATAGTTTTCAGGAGAGGCAAGCATTGGTATACACCCTGGTCGGCTTTATTAAAGGGTACAACGCGTGCGTATCTTTTAGAAAGGAATATAATTAAGGAGGAAGAAATTGGGATTGAAGACCTGAAAAGTTTTGAATCCTTCAAACTCATCAATGCTATGCTTGAATTTGATGCGCCCGAAATTGATATTGCAAATATTGTCGTGTAACAGCTAAAGTCCTTCCAGATAAATGGAAAAACAGCCTAGATCAACCGAGCTTTATTATTGCAATAAAGGATGAGTAACATCCCTTCATTAATCAACCTTATTACCATAGTAAATTAAACTATAGCAGTACAGACCTAACCTTATTACCTTATTGTATTACATCATTAGTCTGGATCGAGGTTTGTCGGCGTAGTACTTCCTTCTTAATGATCTCTAACAATAAGGTAATAAGGTTGGTCACAACAATTTCTAAGTTTACCAAGGTAATAAGGTTTGGCCTGCAGGTAAGAGACGATTCAAGGTGCAAAGATTCATCCTGATAGATGCATGGTTTACGAAAGTAGCAGATTCCGGTCATTGGCTTGCTCAAAATGTCCAACTCGCCGATCAGAGTTTTAATATTTTGGGGCCTGCTGGAAAAGTCGGAGCCTCTAACCTTATTACCTTAGTAAATTAAACTGGTAGTTCAGAGCTAACCTTATCACCTTATTCCATTACATCATTAGTTTGCATCAAGGTTTGCCGGGGAGTAGTTCCTTCTTAATGATCTCTAACAATAAGGTAATAAGGTTGGTCACAACAATTTCTAAGTTTACTAAGGTAATAAGGTTTGGCCTGCAGGTAGGAGACGATTCAAGGTGCAAAGATTTCCATCCTAATTGCTGATAGATGCATGGTTTACGAAAGTAGCAGATTCCGGTCATTGGCTTGCTCAAAATGTCCAACTCGCCGATCAAAGTTTTAATATTTTGGGGCCTGCTGGAAAAGTCGGAGCCTCTAACCTTATTACCTTAGTAAATTTAAACTATAGCAGTACAGACCTAACCTTATTACCTTATTCCATTACATCATTAGTCTGTATCGAGGTTTGTCGGCGTAGTACTTCGTTCTTAATGAGCGCTAACAATAAGGTAATAAGGTTGGTCACAACAATTTCTAAGTTTACTAAGGTAATAAGGTTTGGCCTGCAGGTAGGAGACGATTCAAGGTGCAAAGATTCATCCTGATAGATGCATGGTTAATGAAATAAGGGATTCCCGTCATGGTTTCGCCAAGTTGTTTACCTTATCAAAACGAGTTTTAATATTTAATTAAGACCGTTCATCTGACGAAACGAAAAAAGAAAGTAAAGCAAGAAAATTAACTTCGTTCTTTGTGGTCGAATCAACTTTATTACATTTTTGTTCTTGGTATTTTTACATGTTAAATATTAGAATGTTTCGAACGACAATATTTTTTCTTCTGCTGGCAATCTCTTTTTCAATTTCTGCTCAAACGGAACTGAGCACCAAGTCTAAGAAAGCCATTGAACTATACACACTGGCGGATAATTTCCGTGTGCGTGGACAGTATGCAGAGGCGCTTAATTTGCTAGGACAAGCGATAGAGAAAGACAAAAATTTTGTAGAAGCCTATTATCGTCGCGGGCTCACCTATTATTTGATGAAGCAGTATCCCAACGCAGTCAGTGATTTTGAAAAGGGACTGAGCCTAACATCCGAATTAAGAAAACAAAAGGACTTTTGGTATGCCCTCGGCGAACCGTATGTGCTCTCGGGTCAGTACGAGAAAGCGATGAAGGTTCTGAGTGCCTACATTAATAATGAAACCCAGAACAAACAAAAAATAGCATATGCGACAATGCTTTTCAAAAGCGCAGAATTTGCCTTAAAAAATCAATCAACTAAATCACTTTTCAAGCGACGTGCATTGAGCGATACCGTCAATCGCTTTGTAATGCAATATTTCCCGGTATTAACAGCTGACCAGATGCAACTCATTTATACGCGTCGCGCGGGGGATGGACCGAACGATGACGAAGACCTGATGATCACCAAAAAAGATGAACAGGGCCGTTGGTCAATACCGGAAAGTATTTCTAAAAATATCAATACACCTCTTAACGAAGGAACGTGTACAATATCTGCAGATGGACGCCGACTGATTTTCACTTCCTGTTCCGGTCGCGACGGCATCGGAAGTTGTGACTTATACGAAAGTATTAAAGTGGGTGACGTTTGGACTACGCCAAAAAATTTAGGTCGTAACGTCAACACGAATGAGTGGGAATCGCAGCCGTCACTGTCAGCTGATGGAAGGACACTTTATTTTGTTTCTGATCGGCGGTCGGGCCTCGGCAGAAGGGACGTGTGGATTTCGACGCTTGATGAAACAGGTATTTGGACCCGCGCGATCAATGCCGGGAAACAGATCAATTCCACATTCGATGAAATATCGCCCTTTATTCACGCCAATGACAAAACGTTATATTTTGCCTCCAATGGGTTACCGGGTTTTGGGGGATACGATATTTTTTACGCAGAAAGGGATTCCTCCATTTGGGATGTACCCAAGAATATTGGCAATCTGATCAATGACAACGATGACCAGTTTTCATTTTTCATCACCGCCGATGGAAAGAAGGGCTATTACTCACACGAAGAAACCTTGCCTTCAGGTTTTTCCCGCAGTAAGATTTATGAAGTCGCTGATCCCGCCGGAAAACCAGGTGAAGTTTAGGAGTAATTATGTAAAAGGCATAATTCGCGATAAGGTTAGCCAGTCACCCCTTACAGCAAGAATTGAACTTATTAATATTGAGCGAAACGATATGATTTCGCTGGTTAAATCCGATTCAATCACTGGAGAATACCTAATGGTTTTAACGCAGGGAGCCGAATATGCCTTATATATTAATAAGAGAGGCTACTTATTTAAGAGTTACAATTTCAACTATTCGGAGGTAAAAGATTTTAAACCAATTATTATAGACATCGACCTCGAAAGAGCCACAGCCGGCTCCATGGCGGTGTTAAACAACATTTTTTTCGATTTGGATAAATACGACCTCAAGCCGAAATCAATACCAGAACTTCAAAAGATCATTCGATTTATGCAAGAAAACCCCCAGGTTAGGGTAGAGGTTAGTGGTCATACCGATAATATTGGCCAAGCCGCCTATAATAAGCAGTTGTCAGAAAAAAGGGCATTATCGGTTTATAATTATCTAATAGAGAAGGGAATTGAGAAAAATCGGCTTGTCCCGATCGGCTATGGACAGGCCAAACCCCTGGCTGATAACGCAACGGATGAGGGTCGTCAACAAAATCGCAGAATCGAGTTTCGCATCATAAAATAGCCTCCCATACATAAAAAAATTAGGTTTTCACCCTAAATGGGGTATATTATAGAACCGTTTTCTACTAATTTTTGTGGTAAACGGCTTCCTACAATTGACATTTTATCTTAAGTTTGGGCGAGTCTTTTAAGAAATCATTAACCTAAAACTAAACAGAGTATGAAGAGAATTCTACTTGTATGCTTAACAGCGGTGCTTGTACACGTGAGTAACGTGTTATGGGCACAGGATGTTGCCGTCGCAGGCAAGATCACATCCTCAGAGGATGGGTCTGCCTTGCCCGGTGTAAACGTTGTGGTAAAAGGTACCACGAATGGTACAGTATCTGATGCAACCGGAAGTTATTCAATTTCCGCGCCTGCAACCGGCACACTTGTTTTTACTTTTATTGGATTGACAACGCAAGAAGTACCTATTAACAATAGGACTACCGTTGACGTGTTAATGGCGCAAGATGTACAACAACTTAGTGAAGTTGTTGTAACAGCCCTTAACATTCCAAGAGAAAAAGCATCACTTGGTTATGCTACTCAGCAAGTAAAAGGTGATGCTGTTACCCAAGCCAAGGATCAAAACTTCATGAACTCCCTTTCCGGAAAAATTGCCGGGGTTCAAATCAGAAGAAACAACAACTTTGCTGGTTCAACGAATGTTGTTATCCGTGGTAACAAATCAGTAACCGGTAACAACCAACCTCTGTTTGTTGTCGACGGTGTACCGATCGACAATACGACAGGTAATACAGCTAACCAAAGAGCAGGCCGCTATGGTTTTGACTATGGAAATGCTGCTTCTGATATCAATCCTGAAGACATCGAATCCATCAACGTTTTGAAAGGTGCTGCTGCATCTGCCTTGTATGGTTCGAGAGCTGCGAATGGTGTTATCATGATTACCACGAAGAAAGGTAAGAAGAGAAGTGGTGTAGGTATTAACATTTCTTCAGGGGTAACAGTGGGTAAGATCGATAAGGAAACTTTTATTGATTACCAGAAGAACTATGGCGCAGGTTATGCCATGCCATCTTTTGAATATTATGGACCTGATGGATTCTTCGAAGAAGACATCGACGGTGATGGCACTCTTGACAAAATAGTTCCTACGTTGGAAGATGGTTCGTATGGTGCTCCATTTGATCCTTCGTTGAATGTTTATCACTGGGATTCTTTCGTGCCTGAATCTCCGAACTACAATAAAGCCTATCCTTGGGTAGCTGCTAAAAATACGCCTGTTGATTTCTTCGAAACGCAGGTTGCTTGGAATAACTCGGTTGCATTGAGTGGTGGTAATGACGTGAATACCTTCAGGCTGAGCTATACGAACTTTGATCTGAAAGGAAGTCTTCCTAACCAGGATCAAAAACGTCATACCTTGAGCTTTAACGGAACGAGCCAAATAAACGAAAAGCTTGACGCATCGATTTCGTTAAACTTTGTTAAAGGCAATACCACGGGTCGCGGATCAACCGGTTATGGTGGTAATCAAATGTCAAACTTCAGACAGTGGTGGCAAACCAACGTAGACGTTGAATCACAACGTGAAATGTTTGCTAAAACCGGTCGTAACATCACCTGGAATGGTGGAGATTATCATGATCCCGAAACTCCTATCTTCTGGGATAACCCATACTGGACACGTTATAAGAACTACACGACCGATGAGCGCACACGCGTATATGGAAACTTTGCGTTGACCTATAAACCAGCGGAATGGTTGAGTATCATGGGAAGAGTTACAGCAGATACATACGCTGAACTTAGAGAGGAAAGAATTGCGATTGGAAGCGTTCCCACAGAATTTGGTATAAACCTGGCCGATGAAGGTTCTGGTTACCAAAGAACGGATCGCAATGTAAGTGAGTACAACTATGATCTGATCGTTACTGCGAACAAACAATTGTCGACTGATTTCTCTCTTACCGGTGTGTTGGGTATGAATATCCGGAAAGAATTATTCAAAAGTATATACGCATCTACGCAAGGTGGATTGGCGGTACCTGATTTGTATTCTTTGAACAATTCAGTAAGTACATTGCCTATTCCTATTGAAACTGATACAGAAAAAGAAGTATATGGTTTCTTTGGTAATGCCAATCTTGGTTTCAAGAATATGTTGTACCTCGACTTAACGGCAAGAAATGACATTTCTTCTGCGTTACCTGTTGACAATAACTCTTATTTCTACTGGTCGGCAGCGACAAGTTTTGTGTTCACCGAAATAGGTGATATTTCGTTCCTCGATTTTGGTAAAGTTCGCTTGAATTACGCTGAAGTAGGAAACGACACAGGTCCTAACAGAACGACCAACGCCTACACCAGAGTTGATAATTTCGGGTCTGCAATTTTGTACTCTTATCCTACTACTGTTAACAATCCGGAACTTCGTTCTGAAAGCCTGGAAAGCTTTGAAGCAGGTTTAGAGTTAGCGGCGATTGACAACCGGTTAAGATTTGATTTAGGTTTGTACAAACAAATCTCAGGTGATCAAATTGTTTCCGTGGAATTGTCTAAGGCAACAGGAGCAAGTTTCAAATGGTTGAATGGCGGAGAGATTGAAAATCGCGGTATTGAAGTTTCCCTTGGTTATGACATCATCAAGAATGCAAATTTTAACTGGAACCTGACAGCCAACTGGGCAAAGAACGTGAGCGAAGTAAATTCCTTGCCAGAAGGAATTGACAACTATCAGATCAATAGCTTCCAAGCCACTTCCCTTAATGCAACCGTTGGTCAGCCTTATGGTGTTCTGAGGGGAACAGGTTATCAATTCCTGAATGGCCAACCTGTAATTAACGCGTCAGGTTATCCAATAGCTATCGCTGATCAGGTGATTGGTAATCCCAATCCGGATTGGACAGGTGGTATCATGAATACCTTTACCTATAAAAACTTAGCATTAGGATTTTTAGTAGATATGTCGCAAGGTGGTGAAGTTTTCTCGCTCGATATGCATTACGGTTTGGGTGTCGGACTCCCAGTTGAAACTGGTGGTCTTAATGATTTAGGTAATCCGATTCGTAATCCAGTCGTGTTGAACGAAGCAGGCAATCCTGCAGCCGGATATGCTCCCAGCAGCGGTGGTATTATCTTCCCTGGCGTGCAGGCCGACGGTTCGGTTAATACGGTCAGAGCAAGAGCAGATTATTATGGTGGCGCTTATTATTGGGGTAATGCAACCCGGCAGCCAGAAGCTATGACTGTATATGATGCCTCTTTCGCAAAATTGAGGGAAGTCACGATTACCTACAAACTACCAAAAGCCTTATTTGGTGGTAACGTTTTCCAAAATGCGTCAATCTCGGCAGTCGGTTCAAATCTTTGGATCATTAACAAGAATGTGCCGCATGCTGATCCAGAATCTGGCTTGAGTGCTGGAAATGGCCAAGGCTATCTTTCCGGCTCATACCCTACGATGAGAACGTATGGATTTAAGCTTGATTTGACCTTCTAACCATTAACCTTCATTGAATTATGAGAAAAATAGTTTTAATAATATTCCTGACGGCGATCTTCGTATCCTGTAACGATAGGTTGGAGGAGATGAACAAGCCTACAAAAGGCGCTGTAGAAGTTCCTGCAGAACCGTTGTTCACCAACGGTCTTAATGAAATGTTCTTCATGATGAACAATTCGGATGTGAACATTAACGTGTTTCGTCTTTATGCGCAATATTGGGCACAAACTACCTATCCTGACGAAAGCCAGTATAATATGGTGGGTAGAAGAAATCCTGATAATTTCTGGAGAAGAGGTTATCGCGATGCGTTGCAAGATCTCGAAGAAGCTAAGAGGATCACCAACGAGACATGGCAAAAGTTGCCCATTTCAGAAGCCGTTAGAGATAACCGCCTTGCTATTATCGAAATCACGCAAGTATACACTTACGCGATTTTGGTAGACGCCTTTGGCGCTGTTCCTTATACAGAATCATTAGATGTAGACATCCTTCAGCCTAAGTATGACAATGGCGCAGAGGTATACAATGATCTTATAGCACGTTTGAACACTGCGATTGGCATGATCAATGACGCCGAAGAAGGATTTTCAGCTGACCAGGATCCCGTTTACCAGGGCGACGCTGCTGCATGGAGAAAACTTGGTAATTCATTAAAGCTCAAGCTTGCTATTAACATTGCAGATGCGGACGCTGCAAAGGCAGGTACGATGGTTTCAGAAGCAATTGCAGCTGGTATTTTCGAAAGCAATGATGATAACGCTTCCATCACTTACCTGGATGCATTTCCGAACACAAATCCTATTCATGAAGACTTGGTTCAAAGTGGACGTGCTGACTATGTAGTTGCAAACACCTTGATCGACAAACTTAATGCTTGGAATGATCCTCGGATAGAAGTTTTTGCAGAGCCTTTAGCAAATGGTACTTACGTAGGTGGTGTCTATGGTACCAACAATACCTATGCGCAAAAATCTCACGTTGGAGACGCATTTCATGATCCCACATTGGAAGGTTTGATTCTGGATTATGCTGAAGTAGAATTTTTATTAGCTGAAGCAAAAGAAAGAGGTATCGGATCAGTTGCAGGTACGGCCGCTGAGCACTACAATGCTGCTATTACAGCATCGATGGAGTACTGGGGAGTTGAGGACGCTGATATCACTGCTTATTTAGCACAACCCGCGGTTGCTTATGGAACTGCAGCTGGCACTTGGAAACAAAAGATCGGTACACAGCACTGGATCGCACTTTACAACAGAGGTTTTGAAGGATGGTCTGTGTGGAGAAGGCTTGGATTTCACCGGCTTTAATGTTCCTCCGCTGTTGACATATAATGACATTCCTAACCGATTCATTTTCCCTATCGAAGAGGCTACGTTAAATGGCACTAATTTGGACGCTGCTATTCAAATGATTGGTGGCGCCGATAACGTGCAAACAAGGGTATTCTGGGATAAACAATAATCCTGGGAAAACATATTCATAAAAAATAAAGGTGTCCAGTTTAAGGGCACCTTTATTTTTATGATCCTGTTGAGCCAGAAATGTTGCGACGTGCAACGGTATGTCTAAATAACAATCTACTGGAAAAATATTTTCTTAGTATTCCAACCTTGCTGCTGGAAAAAATGTCTATAAAACTTTAGTTTACTATTTTTTGGATTCTGTGATGCGAATATTGCTGGCGTTATTATTTTCTTTCATTGGTTTTTCCGCTACTGCGCAAAATGTCAAGGATATTTTTCTTAATGTCTCTGATAATGGTAAACCCCTCGCAGAGTGGTTACGTGAGATAGAAGCAAAACAAGGAGTGGATTTTATTTTTGAGGAAAAAAAATTGCAGGCGTTGACGGTTCACAGCGTAACCATGAAGCAGCGGCTTGTGGATTATCTCGATCAGCACCTTGCGATCTATAAAGCAGTAAAAATTAATGAAAGAATTATTTTCATTATGGACAGAATTCAGGCTGACAGCTCGGGTTTGAATAAGGAAAACTATGTCATACTCAAGAAAAAGAATTCAGCAAGATTTTCAATTGAGGGAATTGTACTGGATGGAAAAACGGATGAGCCACTGGTAGGCGCCCAGGTTATTATGCCAGCAACAAAGAAGGGAACGCTTTCGGATGTAAACGGAAATTTTAGCATCGACGGTGTAACTGACGGAATACAAGTCATAGATATCCAGTTCGTCGGATATGATCTAAAAAGCTATATCCTCGCATTTAGCCCTTACAGTACTACGGAAAAAATAAAAACTACCCTCGTTCCCGAGTCGCGGGAACTGCAAAGTGTAACGGTGACTGCGGACCGGATTAATGAAAACGTCGTCAGTCAGATTACTGGTATTGAGAAAATGAGCATTGCCACCATCAAAACCGTGCCCACGTTTCTTGGTGAAGTTGACCCAATTCGAAGTTTGACAACCCTTCCTGGAGTCACCACCACCGAATTGTCTTCGGGGTTTATTGTGAGAGGCGGAGAGTCAGGTCAGAATTTAATCTTACAAGACGGCGCCACAATTTATAATCCATCTCACCTTTTTGGATTTTTCTCGGCCTTTAACCCTGACATGGTGAATGGTGTCACCTTGTACAAGGGTGGGGGACCGGCAAACTTTGGCGGACGTATCTCGTCCGATATTGGATGTAACGTTAAAAAATGGTGATGCGGGAAGAACTAAAGTCACGGGTGGAGTTGGTATAGTTTCAAGCCGCTTGTCCATCGAAGGACCATTAGCGAAAAATAAATCTTCCTACCTCCTGGGAGGAAGAATCTCATACTGTAACTGGTTGGTCAAGTCAACCGATGATATTCAACTGAGAAACAGCTCAGCCAATTTCCGGGATGTTACGGGGAAAATTTTTCATACCATCAACGACAATAATTTTATTACGCTATCGATCTACAACAGCTATGATGCCTTTACGTTAGCCACCGATTCAATCTTTAGCTGGGGAACCTTCAATGGCGCATTGAAATGGGATCATACTTTTAATGACCGGCTTTCTTCTACGCTTAACCTGACGAACAGCAATTATTTTAGCGAAGTGGAGAGCTTCAACGAGCTGGAGAGTTTTACTTACCGGAACACGATCAATAATTACGGTATGAAGTACGACCTTAATTATACGCTGGGTGAAGAATCAAAAATCGTTGGAGGTCTTGAATTGAATGGAACTGTTATCGAACCGGGCAAATTAGTACCGGAAGCTGATTCAGAAAATGTCACGTATCAAGACATGAATAATCAGCGAATGCTGGAAGGTGCGCTTTTTTTGCAAGGTGATTTTAAACTTTCTGAGACCTGGTCGCTGTCGGCCGGTTTACGATTCTCACAATTTTTTAGAGTTGGAGAGGATGACATCTATGTTTTTGATTACAACAACATACAGGGAAGATATCCAGCCATCACCGATACGATTCATTATTCCAACAATGAGGTAATTAAATCAGTACAACGGTATTGAGCCCCGTGTATCAATTCGATATTTGTTGAATCCTGATGTCTCGATTAAAGGCGAGCTACTATCGTGGTTTTCAATACATGCATTTGATCTCGAACACGACGTCCACCACTCCGCAGGATTATTGGGTAGCTAGTGGCCCCTATCTGAAACCTCAGATTGGCGACCAATATTCACTGGGTTACTTTCAAAATTTGAACAACAATCGTTATGAATTTTCTGTCGAAGGATTTTATAAAGAGATAGACCACGCCGTTGACTATATCGAGGGAGCAGATATAACGCTCAATCCTGCGTTGGAAGCTGGCTTGTCTCAGGGACAAGGGCTGGCATACGGTGTCGAGTTTTTCTTCAAAAAAAATATCGGAAGATTTAATGGATGGTTATCCTATACCTATTCCAGAAGTTTAAGAAAATTTGACGCACAGACTAATGGAAACATTACGATCAATAATGGAGAGTACTATCCTTCGGCATTTGATCAGCCTAACATCTTCAACTTGGTATTGAACTATCGCGTGGGAAAAAGAACCTTTTTCTCCACAAATTTTAATTATAGCACCGGTCGCCCTATCACAATACCGGTTTCGAAATTTGGTTATGACGTATACCTCTCAGTTTTGAATTATTCACAGCGAAATGAATATCGGATACCGGACTATCATCGAATGGATGTCTCGTTTACCATTAAAGAAAAACCAGGAAAAAGTCGACGATTCAAGGATGAGTGGGTGTTCTCAATCTTCAATGTCTACGGCAGAAAAAACACATACTCCATTTCCTTCAATAGGTTTGGGACCGCCAGCAAATTATCAGTGTTGGGCAGCGTGTTTCCCTTCGGTGACGTACAACTTTAGCTTTTGATGATCTTGAAAAGAATTCTTAGGTTTCTCCTTGTTGTTTGTGCGGTGGGTTGTGTAGAGCCGTACGAATTTGTTATTGAGAATAACGAACCGACGTTGGTGATTGAGGCATACGTTTCGGACAAATCGTTTAAAGAAACCTTAGACTATCCTTCCGATGGAAGGTATTTTGCAGTAAGGTTGACCACGACCACAGATGTCACAAATGTTCGACCGCTTCCAGTTAGGGCTGCGCAGGTTCAACTTTCTACTGATCAGGGTGAAGTTTTGCAGTATACCGAATCGAAGGATGCACCCGGTTATTATTTTTTGCTCGACGATGAATTTAAGGGCAGAGAGTCGGCGTAGCATATAAAGTTAGTGTCAAGCTCCAGGACGAAACTGTCTATGAGTCAGACTGGGAATCAATGCCGACGGTGACGTCGCCTGCCATGGGACAAATTGGTTTCAGAGAGGTGGAAATTCAGAAATACGTTTTCGAATCGAACGAAGAGGTGCTCAAGACTGTCAAGGGGATATGGACTGAAATAGACGTTCCGGAAAATACAACAAATGAACCGTTGTATTACCGATGGACGTTATACGCCGCATTGGATATACATTGCACCGTTGGCATCGTCGAGTTGACCCTGGTCACATACTGCTGGGCAACGAATCCCTTGTCAGTGCAAAACTACTCGCTCATTATTCGATCGAACTGGAAAGTACAACAGGACCTATTTTTTATGGAGTCAGTACGCAATCACAAGGATCTATGAAAAATATTCGAGCCTGATTGTTCAGCACGTCTTGACACGAGGACTTTTACTTTTTTTGGAAAGAAATGCAGGAACAGAATGAGGGTGGAGCAATTTTTGACAAACCTCCTTTTAATCTGCGTACAAATTTTCATTCCTTAAGCTGGCGATAAAAAAGTTTCCGGATATTTTGGTGTTGTTCAGGAGCAGGCGAAACGATGGTATTTTAGCATTAAGGAGCTTAAGTTATCACGTTGAAAACACAGCGAAAGCGGATTGCCAAATACCTTTTAACGGATACACCTCCTGAATGCTTCGATTGCCGGGAATATTTTTTCGGAATTCCAACGAATGTCAAGCCGCAATGGTGGGAAAATTAATCTGCTATTCCTGGATCATGAAAGTTTTTGGACAAGCACCTTTCCGTGACGACTTTCAATGGCAGACTTCGTAGTTTTTTCCGCGGGAAAAATATTTAGCTATCAAAGCTCGAAAATAAACCGCAAAAACGCCGCGGAGAAAATTTAGAATAGGAAGTTTGATCCTTTGCGTCTTAGCGCCTTTGCGGTTGGTAATTGTGTACGAAGCGTCGGGTTCAAACGAGAGTCGTTTATTTTTCGTGCCAACACATTTAAGGCTATACGATTTTACTTTAGCGAATACGACCGGTCTTATTAGCTGCAACATCTTAAAAAGGCGACTGTACCTTACATGTACAACAGACTGAAGTCGTCAACTACATGGGGAGTGAGAATGGTCTGAACATTAACTTGTCATCCCTGAAATCGGCTAGCTGAATTGGGGATCAAGTTATATTTGCAGCATAATTCTACAATTTTCAATCGCTGGTGTAGCAACTGAGATCCTAAATTTCTTAGATCAAATATAAAATTTACAATTTTCTCAACCTCATACCCCACATTGGGTTAGCTGGAAGTAATCGTACGCACTGAATTTTGCGTTATTATAAGGTTGAAACACTTTTTAAATTTTCAATTAACCCTAATTTATTTGTATGAAGAGAATTCTACTGGTATGCTTAACAGCGGTGTTTGCACTTGTCGGTAACGAGTTGTGGGCACAGGATCGAACAGTTTCAGGACGAGTTACCTCGCTAGAAGATGGACTCGGACTTCCCGGAGTAAACGTATTGCTAAAGGGCACGCCTACAGGCACAGTAACAGATGCGCAAGGTAGATATACGTTATCTATCCCATCCGTTGGAGGTACACTGGTTTTTAGTTTCATTGGCTTAGTATCTCAGGAAATTGATGTCGGAAGCCAGAGTGTAGTAGATGTTCAGATGAAGGAGGATGCACAACAACTCTCTGAGATTGTAGTGACTGCATTGGGCATTGAAAAACAGGAAAGGAATGTTGGATACTCCATTTCCAAAGTGGCGGGTGAGGAGTTGATAAAAACAAAATCACCGAATACCCTCAATTCTTTGCAGGGTAAAATTGCAGGTGTGAATATAACATCTGCTTCCGGTTCGCCAGGGGCTTCCTCAAGAATCATCATGCGCGGCTTCTCTTCGTTAAGTGGGTCGAACCAACCTCTCTTTGTTGTTGATGGAGTTCCGGTTAATAACGGTGTGGTTGGTACCGACGATTTAAATGGTGGTTTGGATTTTGGTAATAGAGTGAACGACATAAACCCGGAGGATATCGAATCTGTTACCGTTCTCAAAGGAGCTTCAGGCACGGCGTTGTATGGGTCAAGGGCTGCCAGTGGTGTCATTATTATCACTACAAAGAAAGGGAAAGCAGCGGCCACGAAGGGTACATCGATTACAGCAAATAGTTCGGTGACATTTGATACTCCTTTAAAATTGCCAACATATCAGAATGACTATGGACAGGGTTTTTTTGGTCAGCGGGATTTATTGGAGAATACCAGTTGGGGACCTAAATTTGATGGACAAGATAGAGTCTGGGGATGGACTGTCAACAACCAGCAACAATTGAAGCCTTATGTTGCCCTTCCTGATAATGTCAAGGACTTTTGGGATGTTGGGATAACGTATAACAATAACGTTGCAATTTCCAACGGTGACGAAAAATCAAGCTACTACCTTTCTTATGGAAATGTAAATTCTGATGGGATCATGCCAACAGACGCCGATAGCTACAATCGGAATACCATTTCCCTTCGGGGAACTACGACGCTCGCGAATAAAATCGCTGTTTCCGGATCTTTCAACTTCGTTTCTAAAGACAATAAATTTGTCCCTACGGGTCAGGATCAGTCCGTTTATGATAACGTGATGCAAACGCCCCGGGATATCAGCATCGTTGATCACAAGGACTACAAGAGCACATTTAACAATCTTGATAACTACTACTCTGGCTACACGATAAATCCCTACTATGTTCTCAACGAGCATGGTGCAACGGCGAATGAAAATAGATTCTTTGGTAACGTTTCGCTTACCGTACCAATTACGGATTACCTAAGTGTTACAAACAGATTCGGTGGTGACGTTGCTAATACCAATGTGAAATCATGGCGCGCCATCACAGAAGTGGTGCGGAATGACTTTAATGATGACCCGGGCCGGGTCATTAATCAAACGGCGTTTGCGCGTGAAATCAACAATGATTTAATGATAAGTTTTAATAAGCCCGTGTCGCAGGAGTTGAAACTTAGTGTACTGGTAGGACATAATATTAATCAGCGCGAAACCCGAACCTCAGAGGTAAGTGTCACAGGATTGGACCTTCCTTATTTTTATGATGTTTCCAATAGTTCAGCATCACCAGTTGTAGATGAATTCTATAGCAGAAGAAGACTCATTGGATTGTATGGGAGTGTCGAATTGAACTATCGTGATTTTATCAATCTTACATTAAATGCCGTAATGATTGGTCGTCCACGCTTCCCAAAGAGAACAGGTCATTTTTCTATCCGGGGGTTAATGCCAGCATTGATTTATCTGGATTATTCACCGGCATTGAAGATGTTTTTGATATGGCTAAAATTCGGGCTGGGCTGGGCCAAAGTCGGGAAAGATGCTGACCCTTATCTGATTAACTCAGTTTTTGTAAAAGGGGAACAATTTGATGGCTACCGATTTTTACGTTATCCGTTGGCCGGTAACATCAACTCTTTTGAGGTGGGAAACCGAATCGGCAACCCAGGATTGACGCCTGAATTCACGACCGAGTTTGAAGTAGGCGCAGATATTCGATTCTTCAATAACAGAGTCCGGGTTGACGCTGCATACTACGACAGAACCATTACGGATTTAATTTGGGATGCTGATTTAGCTTATTCGACAGGTTATTCAACTCAGACATTAAACCTTGGAAAGATAACAAATAAGGGAATCGAGTTATTAGTAGGATTCTCGCCTATTGCTTCTGATGATTTCACCTGGGATGTCTCAATAAACTATACAAAAAATAAGAACCTTTTAGCTGAATTAAATCCAGGACTTGATCAGGTTGATTTAGGCGGAACGGGCAGCCTGGCTTTTGTTGGAAGACCAGGGCAACCGCTTGGTTTGTTTTTAGGACCAGTGCCATTAACAGATAATCAAGGAAGAGTGGTCGTGAATGATACCGGACTGCCTACTGCGGCAGTTGAAAATGATATTTATGGCAGTAGCCAGTATGATTTTATGGCCGGTATTACCAACAATTTATCATACAAAGGAATTTCCCTGGGATTTACCTTTGATATCCGGGAAGGTGGGCTGATGTATTCAAGAACAAAGGAGATGATGTATTTCACAGGAACCGCCCCGGAAACTATTTTTAATGACAGACAACCCTTCGTTGTTCCAAATTCGGTTGTCCAGGTAGATGTAGATGATGATGGAAATCCGGTTTATGCTGAGAACACCGTTCCGATAGAGGTTGGCAGCACGCTGCATACGTATTGGGGGCAATCCTACGGTGGAGGCGAGTTTAATAAGAAATTTTTAGTGGACAAGTCATTTGTAAAACTAAGAGAGCTTAGTATCTCTTATTCGTTGCCTGCTTCTCTGCTGAGCAAAACGCCTTTTGGAAGTGTTCAAATTAGTTTGATCGGAAGAAACCTTTTCATTTGGACGCCAGAACGAAAATGACTTTGTAGATCCGGAATCAACCACTTTTGGTAATGAACTCGAAGCTGACTATGGAGAGTACAGCGCTACTCCAACGGTGAGGAGTATGGGAGTTAATCTGAGATTAACCTTTTAACTAATTAATGAAGACAGTTATGAAGAAATTTAATATTTGGTTAATAGGCCTTCTTTTATTGGTAAGTGCCTCATGTAATGATTTTCTAGATACAAACACCAGCCCAAATGAGCCATCAACGGCTCCTGTAGAGTTGGTTTTTCCTGCTGCGACAGGATCAGCAGCCTATGTTATCGGTGGTTGGTACCAGATTTTGGGTGGTATGTGGGCACAGCATTGGACACAGTCGACGGGAGCATCTCAATATCGCAACATTGATTCTTATGATCTTCAGAACGATGCCTTTGATGACCGACAATATGGCGAGCTTTACTCGGGTGCTATTAATGATCTGGAGTACATCCGTATCACTGCCAAGAAAGACAAAAATTGGAGCTATTATCTGATGGCTACAATTATTCAATCGTACACCTATCAGGTATTGGTTGATTTATATGATAAAGTTCCTTTTACCGACGCACTTAAAGGAACTGAAGAAAATCTGACGCCTACATTTGACGATGGTCAGCTGATTTACGATAGTTTAATTGCAAGAATTGATTACGCTCTTAGCCAGGATTTGGCTGCATTAACTTCTGAGGTGCCTGAGAATGATGACGTAATTTTTCAAGGTGACCTCGATAAATGGGTCCAGTTTGCCAACACCCTGAAATTAAAAATATATTTGCGTCAATCAGATGAGCAGGGAATCCGTTGCCCAGGCCAGGTATCCAATCTTTGTTTTCGAATCCTGATTTTCTTTCAGAGGATGCTTCCTTTAAAGCTTTTAAGGATGAAGTAGATAACAGAAATCCCGTGTATGAAACAGGTGTCGATAGATTGGCAGGTAACATAACCATTAGCCGGACACTGCACAGCTACCTGGAAGATAACTTAGATCCACGAACGGACGCTATTATGAACTTATCCGGCCAATTCGCCCAGCGCACATAATACACTGGAACAAGGAAATTATCTTGCTGCTACTCCTACCAATATTTCAGGACTTTCAACGCCCACACTTGCACCGTTAGATCCTGTATTTTTTATCTCGGCAGCTGAAAGTTACTTTCTTCAGGCAGAAGCCGTTGCCAGGTATGGTGTAAGCGGGGATGCAGCTGATTTGTACGAAGCAGGCATTGATGCATCATTTGCAAAGTTCAATACACCGGATCCATCGAGTGTGTACGGCGCAGGAGATGTATATGAATTTCCGATCTGCAGGTACGCTGGACGAAAAGTTAGAAGCCATCCTAACTCAAAAATGGATTTCCATGGCAAACTCGCAAGGTCTGGAAGCTTTTTTTGAACAAAATAGAACTGGATTTCCAGACTTCTTTACGCCGGCCGCGAACAACGTCACCAGTGGAGCACTACCCCGGAGACTTTCCTATCCTCAATCAGAAAGACTAAGGAATCCCGAAATGTTCCTGCGATCGAACCATTGACAGAACCCGTATGGTGGGGAAAAAATTAAAATCAGTTGATTATGAATTTATCTAAGAAGTTAATTTATATCATGTCGTTTGGCTTATTAACGACAATAAGCTGTGATCGTGAGTTTGATTCAGAAGGGGTATCGCGTGTTACCACGTATGCAACCTTGACAATGCAAGGAGAGGTATGGAACAGAATTGCGCAAGGCGGGACATGGACGGACCCAGGCGTTACTGCCAAGGAAGGCGAAGCTGACATAGAAGTGACGGTAGGTGGAGACGTTGTGGATGTAAATACCCCAGGGGCTTATGCTATTTCTTATACAGCAACTAACAATGATGGCTTTTCTTCCACCATATACAGATACGTTGGCGTGATCTCTCCTAGTGTTGAAGGCGTTGATATCACGGGGGCTTATAAAAGAGATGCCGGAGCATTTGGTGTATCGACTGTAACGAAAATAGATGAGAACCTCTATACCACTGATAATGTTGGTGGAGTTGCCACCGGAGGACCTTCCACAACAGTTTACTTTTATCACTATGATGAAGGTCTTTTAGCAGTACCCAGCCAGGACGTTATGGGAAGTACGTTTTCGTGCACTGACGCAACGATTGAGGTAGGGGTAAGCTATAGCTGGATTGTTGTCAATTCTGGATATGGACCGGCGTTGAGAAATTTCGTTAAACAGTAAAGCAAAATCTTATGAAATTTAAAATACTTATTGCTCTAGCCATTGGTTTGTTAACTGCAGTTTCCTGTCAGGATGATGACTTTGATCGTGAGTTCGATCCTTCTCACCCGGTGTCCGGGGAGTGGTATGTTCAAGAATATTATGGTGACGGTTCGGCTTTTGGGCCTTATCACGTTAAAACTTTTAATACTTCCTTTAGCAAGGATTCCTTGTGGGTGGACAACATATATGGTAGCGCCATCAAAGTGAAAACCTTGCTCAATGCCGATAAAACTTTTGGAATCACGCAGGGAAAGGATATAGGTGAAACGGTGGCCACTGTTTCTATTTCAAATGGAAAAATACTTTCCGCTGACAGTATTTACTTTGATGTTGTATTGTATGATGAGGACGGGGAGATCGTAGATCAGTTCTATACAGCCGGCCACAGGTGGACTGGCCTTGAGGGCGAATAAACACGATAATCTAAGAATTAAGTAGAATAAAGGGGCAGCAAACGTCATGCGTGCCTCTTTATTTTTAGGAGCGTTATTGTAAAAATCCTGGAATGAAATATTGATTTTTTTCCAACTGAAATAGATAACAAGAAAATTAAAGCCAGAATCAGTTAGCGAGTACGGTCCTATGTGGTTAAAATGAACTCCTTATATTTGCATTTTAATCTATGCTTTACGTCTCCCGCAAAGAACACTTCAACGCTGCACACAAACTGTATAACCCGGCATGGTCCCGGGAAAAGAATGTGGAGGTCTTCGGTCCCTGTGCAAATGAGAACTGGCACGGACATAATTTCGACTTGATCGTCACTATAAAAGGAATTCCAGATCCTGGCTCCGGATTCGTCGTAGACCTCAAGAAGCTAAGCACGCTTATCAAAGCAGAAGTCATCGAAAAACTCGATCATAAAAATCTTAACGTCGACGTCGACTTTATGCAGGGCAAACTTGCAAGCTGTGAGAATCTTATCGTCGAAATCTGGAGGATTCTTAGACAAACACCTACCAGCGATCACTTCCAACGGCAAACTTCACAGTTTGAGACTCTATGAAACACCCCGTAATTACGTGGAGTACTTCGGGGAGTAAAAGGTAATCGGTAATCAGGTAATGTCACGTAGATCGCGTATGGTGCAATGTCGCTGGTAAGAGCAGTGTAAAGGTATCAGTGATAGTTTCTGGTCTCACAGTGGCACCGATTCGTAATTCGGGACGGACAAACAGTATCAGTGTTACTCACTGACAAATATTCGAAGAGCCACTCGCATCCTACTGCATTACCAACAACTGATCTACTTACCGAATACCTACCACCAATTACCCGACGACTTGCACAATCCTCCTATTTGGACGACCTTCGCACCTCGTACCTCGTCCCTCTTACCTCGTACTTAAATTATGCGCTATTATATTGTCGCGGGTGAACGTTCTGGTGATTTACACGCAAGCAACCTTGTAAAAGCTTTAAAAAAAAATGATTCAGCGGCAGAATTCAGAGGTTTTGGTGGTGAATATATGGAGCAAGCCGGCGTCGAGCTTGCCGTTCATTATCGTGAAATGGCCTTCATGGGTCTTGCTGAAATAATCACCAATGCAAATAAAATCAAGAAATACATCCGGCTTTGCAAGGAAGACCTCCTTGCCCATAAGCCAGACGTTGTCATTCTGATCGACTATGGTGGTTTTAATCTGCAGATCGCAAAATTCGGTAAGAAAAACGGATTCAAAATCTTTTACTATATCCCGCCAAAGTACTGGGCCTGGTATCAAAAAAGGGCCCTATGGTTAAAGCCCTATGTAGATCGGTTGTTTGTTATTCTTCCTTTTGAAAAAGAGTTCTTTAAAAAATTTAGTTGGGAAGCTGATTACGTTGGGAACCCCGTCCTGGATGCCGTAAAGGCACACGTGGCCGATAGCAAGCTCGTGGCAGAAGGCAAAACCCGGGGAGACGAATCCTTTATTGCGCTTCTGCCAGGAAGCAGGAAACAGGAATTAAAACGTGTCATCCCCATCATGATCAAAGTGGCCAAGCAATTTCCCAGTCATACGTTTGCAGTGGCTGCCGTAAACAATCTCGATCAATCCTTCTATGAGGAACTCAAAGGTTTAAAAAATGTCAAGTTGGTTTTTGAAGACACTTATAACCTTCTTCAGAATTCACGTGCGGCAATTGTTACGTCAGGTACTGCGACGTTGGAGACGGCACTTTTCAAAGTGCCACAAATCGTTGTTTATAAAGCAAATGCTCTTACCTACTGGCTGGCAAAGGGCATGATAAAGGTGAAATTCATCTCGCTGGTGAACCTGATTGCGGGTAGGGAAGTCGTTAGGGAGATGATCCAGTCAGAAGCGAATCCTGAGAGCATTGCCCAGGAACTCAACCGAATTTTGGTTGACACGAATTATCGCGCAAAAATTTTGGAGGGTTACGATCAGATTATTAAAACCTTGGATACTGGCTCTGCGTCGGAGAATGCTGCTAGGTTGATGGTTGGGTATTTGAAAGGTAATCGGTAATCAGGTGATCAGGTAATCGGTGTCCGGAAAATTAATTTGTGCGTATCAAATAAATTGGTGGCAGTCGGCTAACTTGCTACTAGCACGTTGTTAAGTGATTTTATAATGGATTATGTAAAAAGTTTCAGATCGTTGGAGGTATATAAACTTTCACGCCATTTGTCGAAAGAGATATTCGAGCTCTCAAAGAAGTTTCCCAAAGAAGAAATGTTTTCGCTCACGGATCAGATCAGAAGGTCATCGCGGTCTGTCGGTGCACAGATTGCAGAGGCATGGGCCAAAAGAAAATATGAAAAGCACTTTGTGAGTAAACTCACGGACGCCGACGGCGAACAATTGGAAACGCAGCACTGGATTGAAGTTGCTTCAGACTGTTGCTATCTTTCTAAGGAGGCAGCGGATAATGTATTGCAAAATTGCGCGTCTATTGGGAGAATGTTGAACTCTATGATAGCAAAGGCTCCAACCTTCTGCAACCCGGCAAATGCGGACAACCGATTACCCAACCAGGATTAACCTACTGACTTTCTACGAAGAACCACCGATTACCGATTACCTGATTACCGATTACCTCTTCCCTAAGCAACCTTCAGCTTACTATACTGCGACTTATTAAACTTCTCCTCAGCATAAGCACGGTTGATAACAAGCCGGTCGGTAGTTTTTTCTGAAGGAAGTTCGAACATGGCATCATTGATAACGGCTTCGCAGATACTGCGCAAGCCACGGGCACCCAGCTTGAATTCCATTGCTTTTTCGACAATAAAATCAATGGCGCCATCTTTAAATTCCAATTCGATGCTCTCCATATCAAACAGTTTTTTGTACTGTTTGAGCAGCGCATTTTTGGGTTCGGTGAGAATTTTTCGAAGTGCATTCCGATCGAGTGGATTCAAGTAGGAGACCACTGGCAATCGGCCAATTAATTCGGGTATCAGTCCAAAACTTTTAAGGTCCTGGGCTGTGATGAATTGCAAAAGATTGTCTTTATCTAAACTTCCAGGGTGGGGGCCGTCATGTCCAGCAGCAAATCCCAACGGACGAGTATTTAAACGATTAGCTATGAAGCGGGAGATTCCTTCAAACGCGCCTCCACAGATGAACAGAATATTTTCGGTGTTCACGGTGATCATTTTTTGATCGGGGTGTTTTCTTCCACCTTGAGGCGGAACGTTCACAGCTGTTCCTTCCAATAATTTCAGGAGCGCCTGTTGGACACCTTCGCCACTCACATCACGAGTGATGGATGGGTTATCAGATTTCCTGGCAATCTTGTCGATTTCATCAATATAAACGATACCGCGCTCGGCTGCCTCTACATTGTAGTCAGCGGCCTGCAGTAAACGCGTTAAAATACTTTCAACGTCTTCACCGACATAACCAGCTTCTGTCAAGACGGTAGCATCTGCAATACAAAATGGAACTTGCAGGAGCTTTGCCAGAGTACGGGCCAGATAGGTCTTACCAGTTCCCGTCTCGCCGGCCATGATGATATTCGATTTTTCGATAAGCACATCATTATCAAGCTTCCGCTGCATCAATCTTTTGAAGTGATTGTAAACAGCAACTGCCATGATCTTTTTTGCTTCATCCTGACCGATCACATATTCATCAAGGAATTTTTTGATCTCCAGCGGCTTGATCAGTTTGAAATTAGGGGAAAAGCCCGCTTCATTCTTGCTTTTCTTTTCCTCGCCCAAAATCTGATTAGCCTGTGTAACACACTTGTCACAAATGTGAGCATGAATGCCCGATATCATCAGATCAACATCCTTTTTACTCCTTCCGCAAAATGAACACGTTACTTCAGCCATAGATTCTTTATTGATTGATTTTAACGCAAGAGACCGTCAAAGATAGTCAATTTTGATGCCTCATTCCGTCAAAAATAGTACTTAGTTTTTCTTACGCTCCAAAACCTCGTCAATAAGGCCGTAAGCCTTAGCTTCAGAAGCCCGCATCCAGTAGTCGCGGTCGGAATCTTTCTCAATTTTACCGTATTCCATGCCACTATGCTTCGCTAATATGTTGTAAAGATCCTTTTTGACCTCCAAAGTCTGTTTCAGGGAAATTTCCATATCCGATGCCTGTCCCTGCATGCCACTCATCGGTTGGTGAATCATAATTCGGGAATGAGGCAAACCAGACCTCTTCTTGGCTGATCCTGCCGTGAGCAAAACAGCTCCCATGGAAGCAGCAAGGCCGGTGCAAATAGTTGCAACATCGGGATTTACATATTGCATTGTATCATAAATGCCCAAGCCAGCGTAAACGGAGCCCCCTGGACTATTGATATACATGATGATATCTTTTCGAGGATCTGACGACTCCAAGAACAGTAGCTGAGCGGTAATAAGATTGGCGATCTGATCATCAATACCCATTCCTAAGAAAATAATCCGATCGGAGATAAGCCGGGTAAATACATCGATGGCGCGGAAGTTACCTGGTCGTTCCTCAATAACATACTGCGTCATATCGTGAATTTGATTTGCGTACCCACCGATCTTGTTGGCATAACTATCTACTGTGTTGCCACTCATTCCAAGGTGATTGACTGCGTACTTCCTGAATTCGTTATTATTGTTCATAATTTGAAATTTATGTCTTTTGGGATTGGGTTAATTAGAATTAAATGCTCTTTGGCGAACAATCATAACTATCCTTCGCTGAAATTCCAACCTTAAAAC
This sequence comes from uncultured Bacteroidota bacterium, assembly GCA_963813425.1. Classification (GTDB taxonomy): domain Bacteria; phylum Bacteroidota; class Bacteroidia; order Cytophagales; family Cyclobacteriaceae; genus Chryseolinea. The sequence continues at coordinate 8,196 of CAWEZB010000003.1, read as the reverse complement.
CCCGATTAAATGAAAATGGTTTTATCCAGAACCAACTGAACAAAACCATAGTCGATATTCTTTTCTATTTATTGTAATTCAATCTGATAATATTATATCTCAACCAATTTCCTCTCCAAGAAGTTTAAACAGCTCAATGTTTGTGCTCCTCAACAATTTTTTTGAATTCGTCGACTGTCACTTTCTTTTCCTGCACTGTAATTTTTTCACGTATTAGTTTCAGGATTTTCTCTGCGCGCAGCTGGTTGTAAAGCTTCATAAAATTCTGACCATTTTCGTTTTGGAGATAGTTATCAGTAATTCCATCCAACTTGTCGCTGATTTGCTCAGCGAAAGCTCGTCCACCGAATTGAGAGATGATAAGATCTTTTGCCTTTGCGCGGACTTCGTCAGCTTCAACCGATATTTTATTGTCCTCTGCGATACGATTTTTCACGAGATCCCATTTCAGTCCTCGTTTGTAAATGTCGAATTCCTTTTCGAGAACTTCGTCAGTTACCTCGCCTTTGCTGGAAGTCTTCAACCACGTTTTGAGAAAATTATCAGGTAGATTAATCGAAGTATTTTCTACATAATAATCTTCAATGTGATGTTCGAAGAAGTGATCAGATTCGCGCTTATAATTTTCTCCGATCGTCTCTTTAATTTTGGCAATGAATTCTTCCTCCGATTTCACAGAATCTTTTCCAAATACCCTGTCGAATAACTCCTGATTTAATTCGGCAGGTTCGGTGCGGCTGATGGTATTGATTTTGAAAATATATTTCCCCTTTGCGTTCTTTGCTTCTTCTGGGGATATGCCCAAAAGTTGCGCCGTGTGTGCTTCATCTGAAAATAGTTTACTGATCTCGAACTCTAGCTGCTCATCCTTTTTTAGGCCGATAAACTTCTTTTGCTCTTTTTTCTCCACGTTTTCTATCGCGATAAAAGCATGCTCGCGTTTAAAATCCGGATCAGCCGAATGTAACTCGCCAAATAAATTATCGGAAGCTTCACTAACCTCAGGATAGGTTACTTTACCAAATCGTTTTTTCAGGTCGGTGATGGTTTCTTCAATTACCTTGCTATCAACTTCGATAGGATAGGATTTTACTTTCACTTTTGAAGAAAGCTCATAATTGAAATCTTCCACCATTCCTATCTCATAATCAAATTCAAAGTTTTTTTGGGTATCCCAATCAATGCTCAAGGCCTTTTGCTGATCTGGTAAAGGCTCGCCCAAAATCTTCAGATTGTTTTCTTTAATATAATCCGAAAGTTTGTGAGAGAGTAAATGATTGATTTCCTCAACAAGAATTGACTTGCCAAACATCTTTTTGATTACACCGGTCGGAACTTTGCCTTGACGAAACCCTTTGATGGTTGCCTTCCTGGCGTAGTCCTTAACTTTTTCTTCAACGTGGGGTTGATAATCACCTTCGGTTACTCTAATTTTAATTAAACCTTCGGTGCTGTTCTTTTTGTTCAGTGTTATTTCCAAAGCTCAAACGTTTGTTGTTTTTACCAAATAAGCCAAGAACCCTCAAAGCCCGTGAAATCACGGACATCGAGGGTTCGATAGTGCGGATGGAGGGACTCGAACCCCCACGCCTTTCGGCACCAGATCCTAAGTCTGGCACGGCTACCAATTACGCCACATCCGCATGTGACAAATATTTTGGGTTGTGGGTGATGGCATCAGATCCTAAATCTGTCCGCCCGCTGGCGGCTACCATCCCGTCCCGTCCCGATTGCTATCGGGAATTATCGGGAGCTATCGGGAACGCCCACATCCGCAAAAAGGAGGGGCAAATTTATAGATTATTCAGAAATAAGAAATAGTTTAAGTTTGTTATAAAAAAAAAGGCAGTTTAGACTAGAAAAGGCACTTTTTATTTAGGTTTAACTAAACTTAAAGATGGTAATAGATACCGAGCAGGAGAAGAGAGAGATCATTAGCAGATATAGACGGCTGTTACGCAAGGCCAAGCCCATCTTAAAAGATGGTGATGCCAAACTCATAAAAAAAGCATTTACCATTTCATTAGAAGCGCATAAAGACATGCGCCGAAAATCAGGCGAGCCATTTATTTTCCATCCCCTGGCCGTTGCTGAGATCTGTGTCGAAGAAATTGGCCTGGGCACCACCTCCATTATATCTGCGTTGATGCACGACGTTGTTGAAGATACCGACATCGAGCTGGCAGATATCGAGCGGATGTTCGGAAAAAAGATCTCTCGTATTATCGACGGCCTTACCAAAATCAGAGGTGTATTTGAATACGGTACCTCGCAACAAGCCGAGAATTTTCGGAAGATGCTTTTTACGCTTTCCGAAGATGTTCGGGTGATTCTGATAAAGCTCGCTGATCGCCTTCACAATATGCGTACGCTCGACAGCATGCCACGCAACAAACAGCTGAAGGTGGCGAACGAAACGATCTATTTATATGCGCCACTAGCACACCGACTTGGACTAAATGCATTCAAAACTGAACTGGAAGACTTATATCTGAGATTTACCGATCGGCAGGTGTATGATTCAATTGCGCAAAATATTGATGAGACAAAAGCAGTCAGAACAAAATTCATCAAGCAGTTCATGGTGCCTATTAAAGATGAACTCGATAAGCTTAAGATCGATTTCGAAATCATAGGTCGGCCGAAATCGATCTATTCGATCTGGAATAAAATGCGAAAACAAAATATTCCATTTGAAGAAGTTTTCGATCTGTTTGCCATTCGAATCATCATTGACACAGCCCCGGATCACGAAAAAGCGCTCTGCTGGCAGGTTTATTCCATCGTGACAGATTACTACACGCCCAATCCAAATCGACTACGAGATTGGATAAGTACTCCTAAATCAAATGGTTACGAATCGCTGCACACCACGGTGATGGCAAAAAATGGACAATGGGTTGAAGTTCAGATCCGAAGCACGCGCATGGATGAAATCGCGGAAAAGGGATATGCTGCCCACTGGAAATATAAAGACAGCAATACCACGGCTGAATCGAACTTAGAAAAATGGCTGGCGCGTGTGCGTGATCTGCTGGAGCAAAATGATCACTCGGCCCTCGACTTTGTAGATGATTTTAAAGGTAATCTTTTCAGTGAAGAGGTTTTTGTGTTCACGCCAAAGGGAGAATTAAAAACGCTTCCATATGGCAGTACGGCACTCGACTTTGCTTTTGATATTCACACACAGGTGGGATCAAAATGTATCGGGGCCAAGGTGAATAACAAGCTAGTGCCGATCAATTATGTGCTGAAGAACGGAGACCAGATTGAAATACTGACATCTCAAAAGCAAAAACCGCACGAAGATTGGCTTCGGTTTGTCGTGAGTTCCAAAGCGAAAGCAAGGATCAAGGATGAGCTAAAGGAGGATAAGAAAAAACTCGCAGAGGAAGGTAAGGAAATTGTGATCCGAAAGTTACGTCAGGGGAAGGAAGAGCCTACGCCTCAATTGATGGAACAAATGAGGGAGTATTTTAAAATGTCGGCCAATTTCGATTTGTACTATCGCGTTGGAAAAGGCTTCATCACTTCCGCCGACATCAAAAAGTTTCTGGAGAACAAGCCGCTGTCATTCAAGCCAAGAATCAATAATAATCATGTTGCTGAGCCCAAAATCCCCGAATCCGAAATAGGGAAACCGAGGAGTCGGTACGATGACCTGTTGTTGATTGGAGAAGACATGGATGTGGTAGACTACAAACTGGCAAAATGTTGCACGCCAATCCCTGGCGATGATGTGTTTGGATTTGTGACGGTAAACGAGGGAATTAAAATTCATCGCACAAATTGTCCGAATGCGCCGGAATTGCTTTCCCATCATGGAAATCGTGTTGTCAAAGCCAAATGGACTTCACAGCACGAGGTTGCCTTTCTCACGGGACTGAAAATACGCGGAACAGATCGTGTCGGGCTTATCAACGACGTTACGAAGATTATTTCAGAGGAACTGAAGGTAAATATGAGCTCCATGTCTATCCATACTGATTCCGGCATTTTTGAAGGAGAAATTATGTTGTATGTGAACGATACGCGGCATTTGGAGCAGATGATAGATAAACTTAGGAGCGTTGAAGGCGTGGTAAAAGCCAGTCGATTCGATTCCAAGGAATAAATTCTAATAATTATTTTATCCTGTTATCTTTGCGCGTTAATTCAAATGGCAGTCAATCCAAAAATATACGAAGAGGTAAAAAAAATCTTCACAGCCTACTTGGAGAATAAGGAGCTGAGAAAAACACCGGAGCGTTACGCGATTCTGGAAGAAATCTATTCACGAGATGGTCACTTCGATGTTGAATCTCTGTACATCAGCATGAAGAACAAAAATTACCGGGTGAGCCGTGCTACCGTTTACAATACATTGGATTTGTTGGTAGAGTGTGATCTGGTAAGCAAACATCAGTTTGGAAAAAATCTGGCGCAGTACGAAAAATCATACGGTTACAAACAACATGATCATTTGATTTGTACAGAGTGTCATAAAGTTGTGGAATTTTGTGATCCACGCATTCAAAATATTCAAAGCACCGTGGAAGAAATATTGCATTTTAATGTAATGCATCACTCGCTCATATTATATGCAACCTGTACAAAGGCAAATTGTGAAAACAAAAACCTCTCAAACGAATCAAGTAGCATGATATTCACACACGAAATTCGGAATAACATACTCATCATTAGACTTTCCGGTGACTTGATCGGCGAAAATAACAGTAGTGATGTGACCGGAGTTGTGACTGATACGCTTCAGCAAAAAATAAAAACGTGTATCGTGGATATTTCTGGTTTGAGATACATCAACAGCAGTGGCATTGGATTGCTGATCACGATCCTCACGAAGTTCAGAAATAAAGGTGGCGAAGTGTATTTAATGAAACCCTCCGAGAACGTGCAAAAGCTTCTGGTCATCACCAAGCTGAATGCAATTTTTCAAATTATTCAATCAGAAGACGAAGTTCTAAAAAAGTTAATTTAAATCAGGAATGTCCAAGGTAGATGTATTATTGGGTCTTCAATGGGGAGATGAAGGCAAAGGTAAGATTGTGGATGTGCTGGCGCCAAAGTATGATGTAGTAGCACGGTTTCAGGGTGGACCGAATGCGGGCCATACTTTAGAGTTCGATGGTATCAAACACGTATTGCACCAGATTCCTTCCGGTATCTTTCGGGAGAAAACAAAAAATATTATCGGTAATGGTGTCGTGCTGGATCCTGTGATTTTTAAGGCAGAGATTGAAAAACTCAAAAAATACAATCTGAATGTCTATGCCAATCTTTTTATTTCAAAAAAAGCAACACTTGATACTTCCCACGCATCGGCTACTGGATCAGGCATATGAAAAAGCAAAGGGAGAAAATAAAATCGGATCGACCCTCAAGGGTATTGGTCCTACCTATCAAGATAAAATCGGACGCCAGGGATTGCGGGTAGGAGATATTCTTAGCCGATACATTTAAAGAGAAGTTTAATCACCTGTCACAAATACATTTTAAGATTTTAAAGGACTATGATATTGCGTTCAACTGGAAGGAACTTGAAGCGCAGTTTTTAGATGCCGTTTCATTTCTGAAAGGATTTCATCTTATTGAAAGTGAATATGTTTTGAATCAGGAGCTAAAAGCAGGTTCAACGTGTTTTAGCAGAAGGTGCACAAGGTGCTTTGTTGGATATCGATTTTGGAAGCTATCCATTT
>CAWEZB010000002.1:7500-46707 GCA_963813425.1 uncultured Bacteroidota bacterium | reverse complement strand
GAATTCAACCAGATCAATAACTGTTGAATTCATTTGCATCTTACCCGCCTCCAGTTTACTCAGATCCAGAAGCTGGTTGATGAGACGCAGCAACCGATTACCATTGCGAAGCATGATGCTATACGTCGATTGTAGATCGCCTGTGAACTTCCCTTCATACATCTCCTTTAAAGGTGATACAATAAGTGTGATGGGAGTCCGGAATTCATGGGAAATGTTTTGAAAGAATCGAGTCTTCAGGTTGTCCAGTTCACTCAAATATGTTGCCCGATGTCTAAGCTGAAGCTTTTTGTTTTCAATACTTCGCCAGTAAAGAAAGACAGCAATAACGGCAAGACAGTACAGCGTATACGCCCACCAGGTTTTCCAGGGAGGTGGCAAGATTATTACACTCAGAACTCTTTCATTATCACTCCAGATACCATGATAGTTGCTGGCTTTTACTTTGAAAGTATAAGTGCCGGCATCCAAATTCGTGTAGGTGGCAGTCCTGTTTTTCCAGTCCGTTTCTATCCATTCTTCGTCATATCCCTCGAGCTTATGACGGTATAAATTCTTTTCCGGAGAAGTAAGCTCCATCGAGGAAAATTCAAGCGTGAAATTGTTGTGCGCATGATCCAGAATAAGTTCTTTCAGAACAGTGATATGACTATTGATGAAATTCTTTTTTTCATCATTTTTCCTTGCCTTTCATCGAGTGGTTGGTTATTAATTGTTAATCTAGTCAGGAGAGGACGCGTCCGACTTGTGATTTATTTTAAAGGAGGCTGGATCAAATAACGTTAGGCCATCATAGTCCGATATAAGTATAATTCCTTTTCGCGTTTCATACTGAACATAACTTGAGTACGTTGACCGCCAATGGCGCATTCCATCGTTCTCATTAAACTCAATAGCGGTATTTTCATCACGATCATAGCATATCACTCCCTGGGCGGTTGATATCCATAGACGACCGATTTTGTCCTCCTGGATTGCAAGAATTTCCTCACTCTTAAGTAATGTTATCTTTCTAAACTTATAGGTGCCTCTAACTTTTTTTCCTTCGTATAGCCCTGCGGAAGTCCCAATAAATAAAGTGCCATCACTTGTTTTACGAAGCGTCCGCGGATTACTATTATTCCGAAAAACATGTCGAAATTTTCCGTTGCTAAATAAGTCGACACCAGCCGTCGTTGTAACCCAAAAAGAATTTTCATCTTCGGGGTATAAAAAATTTACCCCATCAGCTATTAAAGAATTTGTATCACCTTCTATGCGTTGATATCGGGTGACTGATCCAGGGGTACCATACTCAATGTTGTTCAAAACTTTACTCACGCCCTTATCCTGAGTGCCTACCCACAAATTTCTATCACATCCTCCATGACTGCAATGGTGAAATTTGATGCTATTGTGCTAACGTTGTCCGGATCGTGGGTCAACGCACCTGTAGATTCGCGCATTAACATTCCGGTGCTTCGATTGACATTAATACTTTTCACGCCTTCATTCCAAACAGACATCCAAAGTTTTTCCTTGCCCTGCCAAAAAGATGAAACCGCCCGACCATGCATCGATTGAATAACCGGCGTAAACAACAGCGAGTCCAAATCGTCCGCGATCGGAGCAATTAGAATTTCGTGTTTATCATTTTTCTTATAGTGATTGATGATCACATAATCTTTCGTTCCAGTCGAATAAATGGTACTTGCATGGATCCCGCTAAAAACCGATGATGAATCACCCTTCGGAACGTCTCTATTATAAAAATTAAGACTTTGCTTCTGAAGTCTTGTGAGTCCACGCTTTGAACTAACCCAAATGTTCTGATCACGGTCTACCTTAGCATAGTTAACCTGCGTCTCGTTAAAAAGCGCAGGATCTTCAACCCGCGTTTCCAGGTTAATAAAAGAACTGTCAGACGGATTATAACAATATAATCCATGCGTTATGGACGCTATCCAGAATTTCCCTTCCCTATCTCGGTCGTAATCGGAAACACCGAATCCATACAAGCCATTAGGCAACATAAACCGTTGCCTAATGGCAAGCTGTGAGTTTACTTTATAGTAACCCTCATTTCCCATTAGCCATACGTCATCCTCGTTGTAATGTGGCCACTCGCATATTTCCCATATTTCAGAATTATACAAGAAGGTGGAATCTTTTGGATCACAGTCCGGACGACTAAATTCCTTTAGGTTTTTATCAAACTTCCAAAGACCATTCCGGGTAGATATCAAAAGAAAAGAATCACGAATGGCAGACATCAGTAACATGGTTATTGCTGAACTTCCCTGCGCGATTTGGAATTTTGTTAAGGTAACGAATGGTTGTTCCCGTCGCAGTATCAAATGAATGTAAGCCACCAAGGGTCGCAATCCATAGAATACCACCTGATTTTTCGAAACGGACTGATCTGATTAGGTCTCCTTCATTTATTTGCTCAGGATTAGTGACACCGACTTTATACTTGATAAAACGATCTGTCTTCCTGTCATAATTATTAATCGTAAAGGATGATGCTTCGTACTTGCCGAATACCCACAAGGATCCGCGTCGATCTGTAAGAACTTTTACTAATTCACCGCTCCCAATTGATCTTTCGGTATTGTCCGGATCATATTTGTAAACATAAAAATTATAGCCGTCATAGCACGTCAAGCCTCGCGGATGCTGAATCCATAAGAATCCCAAACTGTCCTGGACCATGGTCTGGGCAAAAGTCGAGGCAAATCCATCATCTGCATTATAGTGCCTTACCTTGTATTTGAATTGGCCGAACCCCTGCTGACAAATGAAACAGAAAATCGCTATAATAAAATAACTCTTCATCTATCATTTCAAATGCATTTTCTGAAGTTACGAAATGCGTTCCAGTAATACTTATGTAACATGAAACGACTATGCATCTTCTAATTTTTTTCCTTTTCGAGACAAACAGAACGTTAATTCTTAACTTGATTTGTTTTAAGAAAATCTCCGGGAGTCATTTCAAACTGATCCTTAAAACATTTGTTGAAGTAAGAAATGTTGCTAAAGCCTACCTGATAGGCAATCTGTGAAATGTTATCACTTTTTCTGGAAAGCAGCTCCGCCGCCCTTTTCAATCGTATGGTTCTTACAAATTGGCTGGGGGTCTGTCCGGTAAGCGATTTGATCTTCCGGTACAAATGCATGGTGCTGTAGCCGGCCTGAATACTCAGCTCTTCGATGGAGAAATTTTCATCACCCATATGCGACTCAATCTGTGTCAAAACATTAGTAATAAATTTCTCATCCAACGATGTAATTGAGATGTGTTTCGGCTCTAACTTAATCTCCCGGCTGAAACGTTCCCTCATTTTTCTTCTTTCGTCAACGCGATTGCGTACTATTAATTTGAGCTCATCCATATCAAAGGGCTTGGACAGATAGTCATCGGCATGCGTTTCCAAACCTATAAGTTTACTTTCCCGATCAGCTTTCGCCGTAAGCAGAATTACCGGAATGTGACTGGTCAACTCATTGGTTTTTATCAGCGTGCACAACTTGTAACCATCCATTTCAGGCATCATCACATCGCTTATGATCAGATCCGGAAGGAGATCAGTCGCTTTTTGAAAGCCTTCCTTCCCGTTTTTAGCTTCAATAATTTGATAATAAGATGACAAGGTCTTGCGGATATAGTTGCGCATATCGGCGTTATCTTCAATGATCAATATTGTGGTAGATTCTGAAACTGCCGCAGGCTCTTCGTCGCTGGATATTTCCATTTTACCCTCGCTACCAATGAGCTCCTCAAGACTACTCAGTTCATTTATTTTCTGATCCTCCAATTTGAACGCTTTTTCGATCACCTCATCCTTGCTCAACGGCAGCTTTACTGTGAATGTACTTCCCTGGCCTTCTCTACTTTCAACAGAAATTTTTCCGTTGTGGAGCTCAACGAATTCTTTTGCCAGCGCCATCCCTAATCCCGAACCCTCATACTCGCGAGTCTGTGAACTGTCAACCTGGTAAAACCTGTCAAAGACCTTGGGCAATTGATCGGCTGGAATACCTATTCCGTTATCGACTACTGAGATTATTACATGTTTGCCTTCAGCAGCGGTTAGTCTGATGCCAATCTCTCCTCCTTCTTTTGTGAACTTAAAAGCGTTGGACAAAAGATTGTGAAATACTTTCTCGAGCTTTTCCTCATCAGCTAAAATTGGGAGACCAGCAACATCACAATCGAAAGAATACTTTATGGTCTTGTTTGCAGCCAACGATTCATAGGCTCCTGCGATCCCGCGAATGAATTCAACCAGATCAATAACTGTTGAATTCATTTGCATCTTACCCGCCTCCAGTTTACTCAGATCCAGAAGCTGGTTGATGAGACGCAGCAACCGATTACCATTGCGAAGCATGACGCTATACGTCGATTGTAGATCGCCTGTGAACTTCCCTTCATACATCTCCTTTAATGGTGATACAATAAGTGTGATAGGAGTCCGAAATTCATGGGAAATGTTTTGAAAGAATCGAGTCTTCAACGTGTCCAATTCACTCAAATATGTTGCCCGATGTCTAAGCTGAAGCTTTTTGTTTTCAATGCTTCGCCAGTAAAGAAAGACAGCGATAACGGCTAGACAGTACAGCGTATACGCCCACCAGGTTTTCCAGGGAGGTGGCAAGATTATTACACTTAGAACTCTTTCATTATCACTCCAGATACCATGATAGTTGCTGGCTTTTACTTTGAAAATATAAGTGCCGGCATCCAAATTCGTGTAGGTGGCAGTCCTGTTTTTCCAGTCCGTTTCTATCCATTCTTCGTCATATCCCTCGAGCTTATGACGGTATAAATTCTTTTCCGGAGAAGTAAGCTCCATCGAGGAAAACTCAAGCGTAAAATTGTTGTGCGCGTGATCCAGAATAAGTTCCTCCAGTATACTGACATCAGTACTGATTGAATATTGATCATCTCCGTTTTTAAAAGAACCAACACGCGCCGTCCGATTATTGACAGAGACGCCCGTTAAAAGCGTAAAGGTTCTTTTTCGATTTATGCGTAAAGTTGACGGCTCAAATGAAGTTAAACCATCATGATCACTAATCACCATAATTCCTTGCGCGGTAAGGACGGGTATATTGGCGGGGTACGCTCCACGCCTATGCTCCAAGCCATCATTCTCATTAAATTGTATCGCTATCCTTTCTCTTAGATCATAACATGTGATTCCCTGCCTTGTCCTTATCCATAGTCTTCCATTCTCGTCGTCCTTCATTGTGATGACGTCGATATTTTCTATTATTGGAGAATCATCAATTATGTAACTGTCACCGATTTTTTTTCCCGCGTATAGTCCTTCCACCGTTCCAATGAAGATATAACCGTAAGCACTTTTATGGATCTGAGTGGGCAGAGGTTTATTACGGAACAAATGTGCGAAACTTTGATTGCTGAATAAATCGACGCCTGCTGGAGAACTTAGCCAAAAGGACGTCTGATCCTCAGGGGAAATATTCCCAACACTGTTGTCTGCTATAGAATTCGGATCTAAGTCATTATGCAGATACCTGACTACAGATCCTGTTGAACCATAAGGGATTCCTGGAACTATCTTGTTTAATCCATTTATGCTTCCCACCCATAAATTTTCATCGCCATCTAGCCATAAGGATGTGGTAAGATCTGAACTTATGGTATTTGGATTCCCCGGCGAATGAGTTAGTCTTGTCAATGGTCTCGACTCGATCATTCCTGACAAAGAGTCAATCGGTACGCTCAATACACCTTGACCCCAAACTGATATCCAAAAATTTCGCTTTCCTTTGCAAAATGCGTTACCCTGAGCTCCCTGAAAAGTAGGCATCACCTGTTTAAATTGGAATGATCCCAGCCGCTCCTTCTCAATCGGTGCGATCATGATCTGATGTTCACCTCCATCATTACTATCAATTATCAAAAAATCAGATTTACCTACCGTATAAAGCTGCTTAAATCTATTTTCCCAACGGTCGCGTCAACATTGTGGAAATTCATGCTGCGGCGCTGGAGTTTGCTAAGCCCATTGGATGTCGTTATCCAAATGTTCTGATCTCTATCGATGCTGACATTGTTAATTCTGTTTGACCTTATTGAATAAATGTCGTGGGGATTTTTTGTGAGGAAAAGAATTGAGCTATCGGAAGGATCATATCGGCAAAGTCCACTAATCCAAGTACCGAGCCAGAAAACTCCTGCTTCATCCATATCATAACCCATGAGACCAATTCCCGATCTTCCACCGGGCAAATCCAGCCGTTGCACAACTGAGAGGTCTTTATTTATTCTGGTAAGTGATTGATCATCTACCAACCAAACATTGTCAAAATCAATACTTCGGGTATCATAGATATCATAGAATTCTGTATTGTATAACCATAGCGAATCTTTAGAATCACATTTTGGCCGACTGAATTTTTTTTCTAAAAGATCAAATTTCCACAAACCTTTTCTTGTAGCCAGCAGAAGAGAATTTCCAGACACGCTGATATCATAAATGACATTTGTCAGTGCCATGGTTAACGAATCCGTTGATGGATTTACAAAATTTTTTGTTTCAGAGTCTTCGGTGTTGAAAGAGTACAGCCCATTATCAGAGGCTATCCATATGACCTTGTTATTCTTCTCAAATTCTACGCGGTAAACTGGATGTCCGTCCAACCTAACTTTGTATTTCCTAAAGCCGTCCATGGTTCTGTCATATCGGTTTATTTGAAAATCTGGTGTTGTTTGTTGTGACATTACCCATAAATTTCCCGAATGATCGACCAAGCAACCACCAAAATGTTGCTCCCCAAGAGATCTTATCGAATCATCCGGAGTATATCTATATACTTTGAAATTGTACCCGTCGTAGCGACTTATACCCCATGTATGTTGAGCCCATAAAAAACCCAGGCTGTCCTGCGTAAGCCCATTGCTTAAATCGGATGCTAATCCGTCCCTTGAGTCAAAATGTTGAAATCTGTATTGTAACTGCGGAAATGCTGGTTGAGCGAAAACGAAGAAGGACACTATCAAAAGATAACGCTTCATCTACCTATTATTGGGGTTGAGGATAGATGAAGATACGAAACTTCACTTGTTTATCACGGATGTTTATTCAGGGATTGCTCCGTGGAATTACAAAGATGAGTTGAGCCTGAAAACCGTTACCAGACTAAATGAACAAGGTTCAATTTACCAGCCCACATATTGAAATGCACCTTGCGATGCGCCGATGCCACAGTATATATTTAACAAAATCAAAATAAAATACCACAGGGCAATCACGATATTCGCCAGGCTTTTCGGAAGATGGGTTATTAAGAATTTATACATGGCTAGTTTATAAAGAATAGGATTTTATAGACTTCTAAAGCCCGCCCCAATTCGCCGAAGTCTGTGACAACGCAAGTGAGACAGAAGTAGTTGAACACGAAGACTCTTCCCAAGTTTCTGCTCGCCCAGGAAGTTGGACCATTCTTAAATATAGAGCCAAGGTATATGCCAAAGGCCTGCAGCAGTCCCCACAGCAAAAAGGCCAGTGTTATCTCGTGCCATAGGCCGATGATGATCATCGTTACCACCAGACCGAATATCGGCTTTCTGTAGTAAGAAGCAATCGGTGTAAAAATATAATCACGGCAGAACGCAGAAAGGGACATATGGTATTTCGACCAAAAGTCCTGCATATTGGTGGCCAAGAATGGAAAATTAAAATTTTCCATGACGCGAAAGCCAAGAAGCAATGCAATACCTATAGCGATGTCCGAATACCCAGCAAACTGAAAGTATGCATTCAGCACCATGGTGACGGTCTCCAGGTAGGCTTTAAGCCAAACGTGGCTTGCATCTAAATTGGTTATAAAAGCCGGAGCCTTCGACGTGAGTAGGTAGTTCCCAATAATTACAATCTTCGATACGCCGAACAAAATGCGCTGAAAACCCAACGAAAAATATTCACTATTCATGCGTCTTCTTTGCCAGTCGCGAATAAACTCAGGATAACGGTTGATAGGCCCAATGATCAGGACCGGTAAAAAGAAATTATAAGCCAGATAAAACAGGAGACTTTCGTCTCGAATTCGTCCTTGATAGGTCTCAATCGTGTAATGGATATTTCTAAAAATGTAGTACGACATTCCCAACGGAATTATCCAATTATCATGAAAGGTAAACAAGATCTTTGCTGAAACGATCAGCAATATTAGGATGCAAAGGCTAATCGCTATTTTTAAAGACTTTTGTAGAACGGCTTTGTGCAGCAAGTAGAAATTTGCAAACGTAACGGACGTCAAGATTAACAATGACCATGGTGATTGATAGCCAATAAACAATCCCGTGATTATGATTTGCGAAATCAGTACGTAGTTTCTAGGCAACGTCCACGCTAACAGGACCATTGGAATTGCAAACAGTATTACTTCAGCCAGCAGCTTCATATCATATTTTTGAAGCAAATTCAGAAACAAACCATTCCTGATATTGCGTTGCACCTTTAGAATTTAAATGAGCACCATCTGTAAAACATGAGTCAGGCATCGCTTTTGGAAAACGCCAAAGGCCAATACGATATCGTGTGTTATAGAACCTCAGCACGTCGTTGAGTTGAGACGTTGATGCGCTGTCCAAATAATTTGGTCTCAGCTGACTGGATTGAGGCATGGCCAGAAACATCACTTTCGTCTTTCGTTTCATCAATACATCATAGGCGTCGTTAGCCACCGCATTTCGGGTGGGTTTCCTCACAACGCATTGTCTATCTGTTTTCAGAAACCCAAATGTTATGCTATCAAATCTATCGGTATAAAAATCAGCGCCGGGCAATGGCTTTTCGTCGTAGGTGTACCATTTTGTATAGTAGTTATCGTGCGCTGGCATACCTAACGCTCCACGAATATTATTCCTGATATGCAAAAGTGCAGCATCGACAGGCACGGGAAGGGTACTGGATGAATCGGTATTGGTAATATTAAAAGTATTTTCAACGAACAAATAATCAGGCGGGTACTTGGCGACATAGTCAAAAAAATCAATTCGGTTCGCCATATCCATATTCATGTAGTTCAAGGCCACCCGCAGCACTTTCGCTTTTTTGTTCGTCGCTTTGGAAATGTTGTTTTCAATTTCCTTTGCATCGAAAAGTGCGGATTCCGTTATAGAGGATCCGACAATCACAATCGAAAGCGCGGAAGTATCACTCGTATTTTCGATCAGGGCCTGCTCCAGATTCCTGTGCGATAGCGTTACCACCCTGGCGTACGGCCCGTATTGAGTATAGGCGTACGAAAAAAACCAAAGCAAAATTATAGCAACGGCGGAGAGTGGATAGATCCAAAATTTTAGCGGGGGAGCCTCGTCAAACATTACCTTAACTTTCTATGAATTACATTTTGAATCGAACTTATGGAAGTCATGACCATAATATCGGACGTCGAAAATTTGACGTTAAATACCTGTTCAAGTCTTGTTATCAGGGCGAGGTGATTCAGTGAGTCCCATCCGGAAACTGTCCTCGTAGAGCTTTGCTCATTAATGACCCGATGTTCGACTTTAAAAATAGAGGCTGCATTTTTTACTACCGTATCCAGGACCCCTTCGCTTTTTGCAATGGGCGCCGCATGTTTTGCTGTCACTATCTTTTTTAATTCCTCAACCTGGATCTTTCCGCTAATGCCACGGGGAAATATGTCGATGTAACACAAGTCCTGGGGTACTTTTTCGGGCTCAAGATTTTCCCGCAAGTATTTATAAAGCGTCAAATCGTCGAGGACAACCTTGTCTTTAAGTTTTATACACGCGACCATCTTTTCGGTCAGTATAGGATCAGGCAACCCTATCACCTTACATTCATCCACTTCCTTCAGTTTTAGAAGAATCTCCTCTATTTCTTCCGGCTGGACGCTGAATCCACCCGAATTGATCATGCTCTTTTTTCTGCCCACAATCTTCACGAATCCGTCCTCATCAACACGGGCGATATCACCTGAATAAAACCAACCATCAACCAACACCTTGGAAGTAGCCTCAGCGTTGTTAAAGTATCCGACCATAATGTGATCGCCTTTTAACAGGAGTTCACCCTTTTCGCCTTTCTTTACTTCCTTCCCCTCGTCATCTATTATCTTAATACTGCAATCTGCGGGCTTACCTACGGTGCCTATTTTAAAAGTATCGGCGCTCGGCCCACAATAGACACTGCCAGTCACGGTTTCCGTAAGACCATAAATGTTAACAATCTGAATTTTGAATATTGAAGAAACGGAATGCCACAGGCGCTCGTCTAAAAAAGCAGCCACAGAAATTGCGAACTTGAAGTCAGGGGTTTGAAAACTGTCTTCAAAACCTTCGTGATATTTTTCAAAGAATGAAAGGACGGTTGGCGGCACAAACAAATGGGTGATCTTATACTTATATATACCATCATAAATAAGATCAAGTCGGGATGTGTCCAGCTTAAACGGGCTCACCCAGGTTCCACCGCTGTAGAGCGCAAGAAGCGGACCTTGATTAATCCCATCAGTATGATATAAATTAAGCACATTGAAGATCTTCACGTCATCGTTGAATTCGTAAACATTTTTAAGTGTTTCCAGATGTGAAAATAGGTTCTTATGAGAGATGACAACCCCCTTAGGATCTGACGTAGACCCCGAAGTATACATCATATAGGCAACGCAGGAAGAATCAATAGTCTGTGGGTATAACGGCGTTTCATCTTCGAGGGACTTGAGACAAGCGGGATACGTGTGGATAGAAATTGCCTGATCAGTCATTTCCGTTTCGCGAAAAGAAATTTTTGAAAAGATTCTTTCTTTCTTCCGTTATTTTTTTGATCTCAATAATATTTTTTCCTTCCATCCGCCACGCTGTGGTTAGGATGCTATCAATGAAAAATGCATTCGGGCGTGCCGACGCGATAATGGAACGAATCCTTTCAGCCTTTGCGTTGGGATCCGTCAATATCACAGTTAGCCCAAACCTGTATGCAGCAATTGTAATTTCAGCGAGACTTCTCTTGTCGTCGGTTGACAATACAATCTTATCACCTACTTTCAAGCCTAGCCTGCTGAAAACGATACTTAGCTGATTTACGGTGGATAGCAAATTACCGTAGGTGATTGTCTCACCGTTGTGTAATACGGCAAACTCTTTTTTGGGATGTAGCCTCGCACGGTCTAATACCTCGATGATGTTCATCATAATTTATCAACGTTTGTACTGCTTAGTTTTTCTTCGCAGGATTGAGTTAGGGTTACAAAAGGCAGGGACAATTTATCCCGAATTCTTTGGTGCGTGCATTTTGATTTGGATGCAAAAACATACATGTGCATTTTAATGGCTGATTCCTATCAAGAGTAACCAAATAGAAAAAGAAAAATTATTGGGCGGAATGACGTACGTTGGCATTTTTGGAGAGGCGTGTCTTGTGTGTCCGTCAATGGCAATTTCGCACTATCCGGGTCAATTACGTCCGCCCAGGCCGTTACAACTTTTTACAACCTTTTACCGGGCGGTGACATCCTTTTTTCGTCCCGGAAGTATATTTACATGAGAAACAATTAACAAGATCTCCAGGATTATGAGACTTTCAACAAGCAAAATTATCATGCTCATCATTGGCTGCCTTGTTGCTGGTTGTATCGGAACTTTCGCACCGCAATTTATATCCCAGAAGGCGACAGCGAGCGCTGTAGAACGGGTTGTCAAGTAAGTTGGTAATCAGGTAATCGCGTAATCAGTGGTACTTCGTAGCTAAAGGAAATGTAAGTGGTAGTTTGTAGTTAGTAAGATGTGGTTGGCAATTGGGCTTGTGAAACTTGTGCCCGGTGTTTCTTGGCTAGGGTATTCTAGTGATCGGTAATCAGTGGACTTCGTAGCCAGGTGTAGTTGGAAAGAGGTGGTTAGCAAGATGTGATAATTTTCTAAATCACGTCGCTTTGTGAAACCTTGTGGCTTGGTGACCTTGTGGCTATGGATCTGAGTCTTGACAATCAAGTGGGAGAAATAATTATCAGGCCCAGGGGTCACTTCAGGTATTTTTCAAGATTCTTTTTGAAATATGCCGCACTGTCGGTAACACTTTGAATTGGATTCTTTGCAAAATTGCCGCCCTGTTCGATATAGTAATACTGAAGTCCCGCACGTGATGCTTCGGGCAGAATAACGGTAAAGTCAATAGAGCCATTGCCCAATTCTGAATAATCGCGACTTATTTTGTCCATATCTTTTATGTGCCACATCACAAAACGTCCCGGCTGCTTACTGATCAGTTCCGAAGGACTCAGTTTTGATGAATGCATCACCCAGTAAAGATCCATCTGCAACTTGACCAGTGCTAGGATCTGTTTCCCGCATGATAATATTGTAGCCATTCTCACCGCCATGATCAATAAATTCAAAATCATGATTGTGATAAGCAAATCCCAGTCCTGCTTTGTTGACCCGCTCACCAATTGCATTCAGCTTTCCCGTCAGCAACCGGAAATTCTCAAGCGTTCTGAATGCAGGATCCAGCCAGGGCCAGGTAATATATCGCTGACCCAGTGCATGAGCGCCTTCAATACACTGGTCAACATACTTCATCATTGCGTCCGCGGGCTTATCGAAATACTTCGTAAAATCGTAATGACCACTGGTGGTGATCATTTTGTGGTCCGCAAGAAGTTGTTTAAATGCCGAAGCTTTTAATCCATAATATGTTCCCTTCTCCGGATCATAGCCATAGGTTTCAGCAATCTTCATAACCGATGGCAGGAAATTTTTTTTACCGTGCCTACGACATCTTTCGCCAACGGTTCCCGGACCGTGAAAAGTTGCAGTCCCATTTTATACTTTGAAGCTGTCACCATTGAAAAACCCGGAAGGGTGATTAGGGCGGCAGACATCATGCAGGACGATTGGAGAACAAAATCTCTTCGTGTAATAAATTCCTTCTTTTGCATCTCGATTAACGCTGACTGGTTATTTCAATTGACAAGATTACAAAATAAAATGCCTTGTAATCTCTTTTTCGGAATTGTTACCTGCTATCGTTAAGATTTCTTTCTGAACGAAACACGACTCCTGCCAGGTTGCTCCTTACCTGGATCCGGGGTATTATCTATATTGACTTTTTTTCTTTTAAACAGTCCAATCACAAGTACCGAAAGACCGCCGAAAAAAGCTGCGTAAACAAAAATGAAAAAATCTCCAGGTTCGACCACGCCAAAGACCATTATGAGACCTAATGCTATTCCTATTAATATTAAAATAATCCCCATGCGGATAAATACTCCAGCGTAATCCGCACTGGCAGATTTTAACAGGCGTGCCTGAAGCTCATCGTCGACAGCGCGAACAATTATTTTAATCTCCTCTTCTTCAACATTCTTTTTTTCAAGGTCACGTCGTACGTCGTAAATCTCAAAGCCCCTATCAGTAAGTCGCTGGAGGTAGTGGTCGATCAGTTGTTTTCTGTCCATATCAACATTTCTGAAAGATGGTACATTTTGATTAAACGAAAATTGCCCGGCTTCGAACAATTTTGTTCAATGCCGTCCATGATCCATCCCAAAATACAAGTTAATCTGCTATTTTTAACCAATCGCCATCTATTTACCTGGTGGCATTCAAATTGGAAACTATTGATCCCGGGACCCCATAATCATGTTGTACAATTACTTCATCATCGCATTTCGGAATATTCTCAAGTATAAAGTATTCTCCTTTATCAATGTCATTGGATTAACAATCGGTATTACCTGCTGTATCCTCCTGACATTGTTTATTCATTATGAATTTAGTTACGAGAGACATTTTAACGACTATCAAAATATATACCGGATCACCTCTACCATAGCAAGCGATCAATGGACGAGCGCCATACCTTGTACAGCTCCACCTATGGTACCAACCTTTCAGCGTGAGTTTCCGGAAATTCAAACTGCCACGCGCGTGGTCATGCCACCGGACGTTCAAACCCACTACCTTCGGTTCGAGGATAAGGCTTTTTATGAAGATAGGGGATACGTTGTAGATTCTACTTTTTTTGATGTTTTTTCATATCCTTTTGAAGAAGGTGATCAGGCCACCGCTTTAGATGGAGCGTCTCCCGTCGTTTTATCTCACGATCTTGCTCGCAAGTTTTTCCCTAAAGTTTCCGCGCTGGATCAACTGCTGATCATCACAAGCGGCGGTATTGCAGATACCTTCCGCGTTACCGGGGTCTTAAAGCCGTATAAAAACCCCTCTCAGCTGGATGCCGGCTTCTATATGGGGATGAACAACAAGGGCTGGGGTAAAATCATTAATGACATACAAAGCTGGGCGCAGACTTTTATTTATTCTTTTGTCAAACTAAGGGCCGAAACCTCAGTTGAAGATCTGACTGCCAAGATGCCCGCACTAATGGAAAAACACGGCGCCAAAGAACTTAAGGCAATGGGTTTTACATACACACCTGCCCTTCAGCCCTTGAAAGATATGCACCTTTACTCTGCCCGGGAGTTTACCAGCAATTCAGCCCTGACTGACATCGGCCCCAGCGGAAATATCATATCAGTGTATATTGTCGCATCCATTTGCGTCTTCATTTTACTAATTGCCTGCATCAATTTTATTAACCTTACGACGGCAAAGGCATTTCAACGGGCATCTGAAGTTGGAGTTAGAAAGTCATTGGGCGCAAGCCGGATTGTACTGATCCGGCAATTCCTGGGCGAATCGCTATTGATTACTTTAATCGCCGTGATACTATCGGTCGTGTTTGTTGAACTTACATTGCCAATTTTCAACTCCATTGCACAAAAAAATCTTTCTATCAACGGTCAAAATATTGGATTCATAGTTCTCATGTTATCGGCAATCACGGTGGCCACGGGCGTGATTTCCGGAAGCTATCCCGCGTTTTACCTTTCTGCCTTTCAGCCGGCGCGTGTTTTAAAGGAAAAATATGTCAGCACCGGTTCCACAGGGTGGCTACGCAAAAGCTTAGTCGTCTTTCAATTTGTGATTTCAATTTCCATGATCTCCTCTATTCTGATCATCCGAAAACAAATCAGCTTTGTGCAAAACATGCCATTGGGTTTCAATCCTGAATATAAAATAACAATTCCCATACAAACGGGAGAAGCTAAGGCCGGTTATCAGAATCTAAAAAACCGGCTCAAACAGTTGCCCGGAGTTTCTGAAGTATCAGCTTCCTCAGCTTTACCCGCTACGCCCACTGTGCGCAACCTGCCCCTTTACCCAGATGGTGCAAGTGCTGAAGGTGCCGTCCCTCATTTTTGGATTAGCATAGATGAAAACTATTTCGATATGCTGGGTGTAAAATTGTTACAAGGTCGGAATTTAAATACTGAAACAGATGCCGCCGCGTTCATGGTTCCATTGACCCGAATTGTCGTCAATGAAACCAGTTTAAAGGAAAACAACATCGAAGTGGAGAAGGCCCTGGGCACAAAACTTCACGTTGAGCTGAATGGTCAAAAGCTGATATTTGAAATCGTTGGTGTTGTTGAAGATTTTCATCAGTTCTCCATGCACAAAAGTGTAGCCCCCATGATGTTCATAATTCCAAAGCCGGAAATGATGGACTACAACGCTTTATGCGTGGCTACTACTGCCGCCAACTTTGATCGAACACTTGGCGATGTGGAAAAAATATGGAAGCAAATTATGCCCAATTCAATATTTGAATATTCTGTTCTCACAGAGAATATTAAACGGCAGTACGATGCTGATCAGCGTGTCTTCGCAGTCATAGCGACATTCACTTCCATTGCGATAGTTCTATCATGCCTCGGCCTTTATGGTCTCTCGATTTTCACCGCCGAACGGAAAGTAAAAGAAATTGGTATACGAAAAGTTTTTGGCGCTAATGTTTCTCAAATCGTTCGCATTCTTTCTTTTGACTTTATCAAGCTGGTGCTGATTGCAATTGCGATAGCAATCCCAGTAGGATATTACGCCATGAACGCCTGGCTGGAAAATTTCGCTTATAAAATCGAAATGGATGCTGGTATTTTTATACTGGCAGGATCTATGGCCATTGCGATCGCAGGATTGACTATTGGTCATGAAGCTTTGAAAGCTGCATTAAAAAATCCAGTGGACTCTATCCGGAATGAGTAGTATTTGTTAGGCAAGTCGCCAGCAAATCTCGAATATTAATATTGAAATAATTGAATCGAAATTTTAACGCAGAGTTACGCTGAGAATAGATCAACAATAAATATGGTAACGCTGCGTGTAACTTGCAGGCTAATCTACTCGACACGAGATCGCAGAGACGGCCAAGCCGTTTGTCGATAGGCCCTTCGTAGGAAAGCCAGCGTAAGAAATCGATATTGCTCCCTGCACTATAAAAGTCCAAATAGAAATTAATTCTGTGCTTTAAAGACGCGTTGTAATAGTTCGGTAGTTCTCGCAACGGGATTTTCACGAATGTTCTTTTCCTCCTTCGCGATCATCACAAACAATCCCTCCATGGCTTTCTCGGTGGCGTAATCATTTAGATCAGGATTTACCTTCTGCACAAATGGAATCTGATTATAAGTGTTTACAATATCACCATAGTATTTAGTCGCGTTAACTTTGTTCAGCGCATTTTGGATAACCGGCTTAAATTTTTCACGCAGCTGTGCAGACGTAGTACGTTTTAGGTACTGCGTTGCGGCATCAGGATTGCCTTTTAAAATTCCCCAGGCATCCTGAATGGTCATCGATTTTATAGCGGTGATAAAAATTGGCTTCGCTTCTTTGGCAGCTTCTTCAGCACCCCTGTTAAGCGTAAGTATAAATCTATCGACTTCATTGTTTAACCCTAGCTGCCGCAGTTTGTCCTCAACTTTTTTCACCTCAGGTGGAAACGGAATTTTGATTGCCGGATTTTTAAAATACCCATCAACTTGCGATGCCAGGTCTGATCCGGTCGATATGCCTTTTATCAAAGCCTCCTTCAGACCTTCGCTCACCTCAGCCGTTGTCAAGGGCTGCTCCAACTCCATGGCCTTATTTACCTCCCCTAACGTTTGATTGATTTGTGTACTGCTGCAACCTGAGATTAAAGCAACACATAAAACTGCCATTATCTTCTTCATGCGAACCAAGGTAGAAAAAAGTTTTCTACTTCTTCTGACAGATCTACCGTTGCTCACCATTGAGCGTTGAGTGTTGAATATTGAGTGTTGAATTTTTCGAGCGACTCAATAACACTCAATGATCAATATCCCTACTTTGTCAAGTTAGAAAATGGGGCTATTGTCGCCTGAACAAATCTCTACTATTTAATATTGAAGTGTGGCAACGAAATTTTAACGCTGAGCTACGCTGAGGATAGGTTCAACAAAATAGGTCGCTCTCCTTGCTGCTGCTCGAGGAAATCTACTCGACACGAGACCGCGGAGACGGCCAAGCCGTGTTCGATACGTCCTTCGTAGGCAAGGTTGCATGCTTCCTCGGTGGCGCCGTGACCCTACGGCAAAATACGGTTGGGTACAAATAATTGACAATCGCTGCTTTATTTTTCAATCGTAACTTGACAAAGTAGGAATAATCAATATTCTAGCTTTGTCAAATTAGAAAAATGGGGCTTATCGTTGCCAAGCAAATCTCGATTATTAATATTGAAATGGTTCCAATCGAAATTTTAGAGCAGAGGTACGCTGAGAACAAGCTCAACAAGAAATATCTTAACGCTTCTTGCAAACTATTCGGGCAAATCTACTCCAGAGACGGCCAAGCCGTGGGTCGATACTCCTTTGGTAGGAAAGGTTCCGTGATTCCTCCGTGTCTCTGAGACTTCGTGGTAAAATAAACAAGACTGATGACCCGGAAGACTCTAAGAGGTCTGCGGGTCTCGCTCAATTCTTTTTGCTTTCATAAAGTATAATCGCAGTTCAGAGTGCAAGACCGATCGGAACGCATAACGTTGGATGGTCAATAAAATTTTTTATACTTGAAGATGATTACGATAAACGCCGAACTCCTGACCATCGGAGATGAACTTCTGTATGGGCAAATTGTGGATACAAATGCTCAATGGATGAGCGTGGCCATGAGCAAGCCGGAATCAAGGTGATCCGGAAGACGACCGTAGGTGATGAGGAGGGTGAAATTCTTAACGCATTTGCGGAAGCTGAAAGCCGAGCTGACATTATACTAATAACGGGTGGACTGGGGCCTACGAGCGACGATCGTACAAAACCCTGCCTGGCAAAATATTTTGACTGCCCATTGAAAATTCATGAAGAAGCGTTGGCAGAGGTCACTGAATTTTTTAAAAGTCGGGGACGAGAATTGACGGACGTCAACCGGCAACAGGCGGCACTTCCGGAATGTTGTGAGAAAATCACGAACAAAGTCGGCACTGCTCCCGGAATGTGGTTTGCCAGGAACAAGAAAGTCTTTGTCTCGATGCCAGGAGTACCGCATGAAATGAAACTCATGATGACCGACATAATTGTTCCGAAGCTCAAACAAACTTTTAAGACACCGATCATTCATCATCAGATGATCCGTACCATTGGCATTGGCGAGTCCTTTCTTGCTGAAAAGATCTCCACGTGGGAAAAATCCCTTCCATCGCACATCAAGCTTGCCTATCTACCGGGTTTGGGTGAGGTGAAACTGCGTTTAACGGCGATTGGGGATTCGGTAAGTTCTTTAAAAGAAGAAACAGACATCCTCACACAAAACCTTCTACCACTCGCTGGCGAATATGTCTTTGGCTATGGCGATGACCCGATCGAATCCGTTATCGGAAAAATACTACTGGAAAAAAAACTCACGCTTTCCATTGCCGAAAGCTGCACTGGAGGATACGTTGTCTCATCTGATCACCAGTGTACCTGGCAGCTCGGCATACTTTCAGGGAAGCATCGTTCCCTATGCTTACGAGATCAAGATGAAACACTTGGTGTGAAGCCTGAAACGTTGGCAAAACATGGAGCCGTCAGCGAAGAGACAGTTCGGGAAATGGCCAACCTTGGTGCGTACCAAGTTTCAAACAGACATCGGCGTCGCAACCAGCGGAATTGCAGGACCCGGAGGTGCGACGCCGGAAAAACCTGTAGGTACGATTTGGATCGCATATGCTGACCAACATAGAACAGTAACCCGTAAACTGCAACTTTCAAAAGACCGAATGGTCAACATCCAAGGTTCGTCACTTGCCACTTTAAATTTCATTCGCCTCAATCTTCCATGAAGATGAACTGTCAATTGCTCTGGATAAAAACAAAATTGCCACCTTCATCGCCTGTATTTTGAATTTCACCATAGCCAGGTTTGATATCTGAGTTATTTCGCATGGCCTGACGAATGTCGTCATACAGATCTTCTGCAGGTAAATATTGATTTCGGTTTTCCTCCAAAGTCTTCAGCAGGTATTTCATAAAAATACTTTCATCGGGCACCGTGTTCCAATGAGCCGCTCGTGATCGCCTTCCGACTGGTTCGTCTCAGCATATCGGTAATATCCACACTCGCATTGTTATGGGCCGCGCGTGTTTTAAATATTCCGCCGCTAAAGCAAGCATCGGCAATCAGGAAGGTGTGCTTTGAATTAATCGACCGGATATTTTCAACCAATGCACTATTCCTAAACCATTTGGCTTTGTTCTTTTGAGTGGCGTCCGACGGCAGCCAATATCCGATGTTTGTTTTTTCATCAAAAAATCCGTGGCCCGCATAAAATATCAGCACCAGATCCTTCGGAGTAACTTTAGTTGTTAATGTTTCAAACGCTACATTAATGTCGTCGAAAGATGGATTTTGCAAAAGATGTAATATCGTCGTCATTAAAATCGTATTTTTTTAATAAGTAAATCCTTTAGCTTTGTCGCATCCTTAACGGGTTCATTTAATTGCTCGATCTCCTGGTCAGAATATTTTTCCACTGCCATCAGGAGCGCGTAGTATCTTCCCTTGATTTTGCCTGTAGGACAAAAATTGATCTTCTCTGGCATCCTTGATCGCAAAGTTTAGTCCCGTAACGTGATTGAATTCGTCACGCGCTTTCACCGTACCGTCTTCCCCAGGCGAAAACTGACTGAGAAAAGCATATTGAGTCTCGATATCCCCGCTAACGTATTCAACATTGTTTATAATCACAGAACTGATGAGTGAAAGGTCCTTGACACGTACTTCTACTTCAATCTTTCCATTCGCATTTGGAAGTCCTTCATCTTCGTACACAAGCATAATATCCGGCGGATCCGGATCCGTTGCTCGCCTGAGTAACATCATAAATATCTACGACTTTCACAGCGAACCATGAAAAATACTTCCCCATCCTCCGGCAAAGATCGCTTTCCTTCCTACCGAAGTGGCACCAATGCTATTCCGTGCTTCGGACAAGGTGGTGGTACTCCATGTCTGAGTGTGATCGTCGTAAATGTCAACAACATTTGAAGTAACCGAACCTGATGAGTGTGACCCCCGGCAAAAAAAACCTTATCACCAACCGTTGTTGCAGCCAAATCAAATCGTCCTTGAGAGAGCCTATGCATGGTCCAGCTATTGGTAGCGTTGTCATAAATATCGATTATGTCTGAATCACCCTGTAGCGCTGAGTCCTCCGGCAAAAAAGACCTTATTGCCCACGGATGCAGCTGCTAAATCAACCCTTCCTTGACAAGCAGATGCGTAGTCCATGTATTGGTTGTTGTATCGTAAATGTCAACCACGTTCGAAACTAAGACCCGTCTATCACCGAGTCCGCCGGCGAAGAACACTTTGGTGCCGACAGTGAAGTAGCGGCCAATTTACTCCGTGGCCACAGATAAATGCGCGACGACCACTTGTTTGTGCTGATATCATAAATATCAACAATCGTCGACCGTTCAACTACCGCCTGACTTTCTTCCGCCAGCAAAAAAAGCTTTCGTGCCTGCAGAGGCTGCAGCTAACTCGGTTCTTGGCTCAGTGAGATTGGTGTGTGACCACTTCTTGGTATTGATGTCATAGATATCAACCACGCTTGAAAAGTCGGTTTCATTGAATCCTCCGGCAAAAAAAACTTTGGAACCGACAGACGTCGATGCAAGATCAACCCGCGCTTCGGATAGAGAATCTATTGACCAGGAATGAGTATCGTCATCGTAAATATCTATTGTCTTAAATACCTTACGGTCGTTATCGCCTCCAGCAAAAAAAGCTTTAGAACCAGCTGATGTAGCGCTTGCCTGATATCTCGCTTTCGAAAGCGAGGCGGGAATCCATTGTGCGTGTAAAGAAGCAGCTACCGCCATAAATAACACTGCGAGGGTGAATATTAAGGCTGCCCTTCTTGTGGTTGCTAAAGGCAATTTCACTTCAAGGATACCTGATTTAATGAATTGATCTCGAAATCTAAAAATCATGATTAAGGAGCGAGGTTACATTCTGGGCAAAATGCACGTTGATCCAGGTCGAATGACCAATGCAATAAAGTCAAATTACGTCCTTTTTTTTAAGACCAGGATGATTTTTTTTTACGGGCCATTCATTTTTGGCCATAGATCGGGGCCATGCCATTTACTACTTTTGATGGTAGTGTAACGGACTAAAAAATATTACCTTTACCCGTAAATATTTTCTCATGGCGCAGGTAGAACTCATTATGCCTAAGATGGGCGAAAGCATAACGGAAGCAACGGTTTTGTCGTGGTTAAAAAAACCTGGCGATAAAATCGAGCAAGAGGAATCTGTATTGGAGGTCGCCACCGATAAGGTAGATACTGAAATCCCGTCGACACATGCGGGAATATTAAAAGAAATACTAGTTCAAAAAGGGGAGATCGTGCAGGTAGGAAGTCCGATAGCAATTCTAACGGTCGAGGCTGAAGAATCCGCCAAGAGAGAAACATCGTCGTTGCCTCCCGATGGTCTACCAAATGTTAACATTGCCTCATCAACAATCCCGGCTGCCAAAGAAATTCGCAGCTTCGCATACGAATGGCAAAAATCATACTGCTGCTGATTATAAATCCAGTTCCAAATTTTTTTCTCCGCTGGTTAAAAATATTGCTAAGGAAGAGAATATCAGCGTCGCAGAATTGGAAACTATTGAGGGGTCAGGATCAGAAGGACGGATCACCAAAAAAGATATCCTCAGCTATGTCGAAAACCGGAAAACTGGGATCGACCATCAAACCTCATTCAGCATGCCGTTTCCGTCAATACAGCGACACCAAAAGTATCGGTATCGATAAGCGCAGGTGACGAGATCATTGAGATGGATCGGATGCGCAAGATGATCGCTGAACGCATGCTGGAATCCAAACGCATTGCTCCACACGTTACTTCGTTTGTTGAAGCCGATGTTACCACGATTATCCATTGGAGAAATAAAGTAAAGAATGATTTTCAAAAACGTACCGGAGACGCTTTGACCTATACACCTTTCTTTATTGAGGCCGTCGTCAGTGCTATCAAAGACTATCCGATGATTAACATTCAGGTGGATGGTGACAAGATTATAAAGAAGAAAGAAATCAATATTGGAATGGCTGTTGCGCTTACCTTCCGGAAACCTTATTGTGCCTGTCATTAAAAATGCAGATCAATACAGCCTCGCCGGATTAGCTAAGGTTGTGAATGATATCGCTAAACGAGCGCGCGACAACAAACTCAAGCCTGATGAATTATCAGGTGGAACGTTTACCATTTCCAATGTAGGATCTTTCGGAAATGTCATGGGCACACCCATCA
Source organism: uncultured Bacteroidota bacterium (assembly GCA_963813425.1). Lineage (GTDB taxonomy): Bacteria > Bacteroidota > Bacteroidia > Cytophagales > Cyclobacteriaceae > Chryseolinea. The sequence goes on along the minus strand of CAWEZB010000002.1, from coordinate 24,053 downwards.
TTGTTCAACCTCAGGTCGCGATCATTGCGCTGGGCGCCATTCAAAAAAAGCCCGCAGTTTTGGAAACACCTTACGGGGATGTGATCGCAGTTCGTCATAAAATGTTCCTGTCTCATTCCTACGATCATCGTGTTGTGGATGGCGCATTGGGTGGAAGCATGGTCAGACGCGTAGCAGACTACCTCGAAAAGTTTGATACAAGCCGCTCACTCTAAGCATATTCGCTGATTTCCTTACACGAAAGTTTTTAAGATCTTCCGGTTTCCTAATTTTAAGGATGGCGAAAATCATATCCTTTATCAGCCGTAAGGGTGGAACAGGTAAAACGACAAATGCGATAAACCTTGCGACCACTTTAAACCAGATGGGCAAGCATGTTTTTCTGATCGAAACAGATGCTAACTATACTTTGAACACCCTTCGTAAGATGGAACTCTTCAAGGCAAAGGAAAGCAAGAATGGATTTGAAATACTAGGATCACAAGACAACAACGTAGCCGAAGAACTGTCGAAAATAAAAGAAACCCGAAAGGAAGATATCATTATTGTCGATAGCGCCGGAAAGACAACCGACGAAGGAATGAAAAAACTTTGCCTGGTGAGTGATATGGTGATCGTTCCCACCAGTCTGACACAAAACGATTTGCTCGTCACCTACCAAACGGTAACAGACCTTGCTCCCGCACGAAATCTGAATCCAAAACTAAAAATTCTGGTTCTTCCTAATCGTATTCATAGTGCCACGAATATTTATACCGTGCGTCAAAGTTTAAAAAATCTTGATGCCATCATATTACCTGTCATTGTACCACAGAAAAATCTCTTCGTAAATTTCAGTACACTGGAAGCAGAAAAGGAATACCTTCCTATAGCGCAGTCCATTTTGAACAATCTCGTATGAGCAAGAAAAAAAATACACTTCAGGATCTCGACGATTTTCTTAAGCAACAGGCTGCAACTTTAGTCACGCCCGAAACCCTCAGTGATACAGTTGAACACAGCTAAGAAAGTTGAGACAGTAACGCTGAAGCCGACGGGAGAAAAAAGCTCCATTGACGAATTTCAAATCTTCCGCCTCAAAGGATGATCCGCATTCAGAAAAAAGCTGTATGACTTTATTATCGAATCTTTAGAAACCCAAAAGGATTCTTTGCCTGAAGACAAAATGCTGATCAATACGGCGCTCTACCTGAAGAGCGGCGACGATTGGAAAAATGCCATCACGGCAGTACTGGAGGGAGAAGTAGTTGTCCGTAATCCGTTATTAGTTATCCGTTAATCCGGTAGTATGGCGCGTAAACGGCCGATATCCCGATTAATGAATTCACGCCATGACTTATATGCGATAATTCACGGTTTATTCTCAGTCAAACACAACAACTCTTAACTAAGAAGAAATAACTTTGTTCCTACAACACATTTCAGCACTTAGAGGACTTCAACACTTCAACACTTTATAGATGAAATTCGGAACCAAAGCAGTACACGCAGGCGTAGTGCCTGATCCATCAACCGGCGCCATCATGACGCCCATTTATCAAACTTCCACCTATGTACAGGAATCTCCTGCCAAACATAAGGGCTATGCGTACGCGCGAGGCGCCAATCCCACGCGCAATTCCCTTCAGAAAAGTATAGCAGCGCTGGAAAATGGAAAGTATGGAATATGCTTTTCATCTGGAATGGGTGCCACGGATGCCGTGATCAAACTGCTGAGTCCCGGCGACGAAGTCATTACCAGTACTGATCTGTACGGCGGAACATATCGAATGTTCAGACGAGTTTTCGAAAAGTATGGAATAAAATTTCATTTTATTGACCTCACCAAGGTCTCAAACATTGAGCCCTTCCTGAATACAAAGACCAAGCTGCTGTGGTTGGAAACACCCACCAATCCATTGATGAACATTGTCGACATCAAAGGCTGCGTCGATTTAGTGAAAGGTAAAAACATCCTCGTCGCTGTCGACAATACTTTTGCTTCTCCTTACCTGCAAAATCCATTGGACCTGGGTGCCGATATCGTTATGCATTCCGTTACAAAATATCTCAGTGGACATTCTGATGTGATCATGGGCGCGCTCGTTATGAATGATGAAAAACTTTATCAGGACCTGGCTTTCATCATGAATTCGTGTGGTGCTGTTCCAGGACCACAAGATTCCTTTCTCGTTCTTCGTGGCATAAAAACACTTCACCTGAGAATGGAACGTCATTGTTTTAACGGAAAAAAAATTGCCGAATATTTAAAGAATCATCCGAAAGTCGGAAAAGTATACTGGCCCGGTTTTGCTGATCATCCCAATCACGCTGTCGCCAAAAAACAAATGAAAGACTTTGGCGGAATGCTTTCATTCACCTTAAAAGATGATAGCGTTGAAAAAGCGATTAAGCTAATGGAAAGCGTAGAACTTTTTTCATTGGCCGAATCGCTGGGTGGCGTTGAGTCGCTCATTAACCATCCGGCATCTATGACGCATGCAAGCGTTCCAAAAGAAGAAAGAATAAAAAGCGGACTTGTGGATTCCTTGATACGGCTAAGCATCGGCGTTGAAGATGTTGAAGATCTGCTAGAGGACCTCGGCCAGGCACTCATTAAAGTTTAGTCTTCATTTCGGTTCTCGTTATGTTATTTTGAAACGTGTGATCCGATATCCACGGAATTCTTAGACGTAACGCTCGAACCGGCTCGATCACTAACGAAGTTGTAGACTATTCGGCATTAAGAATGTCTCGTAATATTTTTGTTCGACAATTCCTTCAGCCGTGGGACGAACTAAACAGGGCGCAGGCGAAATAGCCATAATTTTTGCATAGGATAGAAAACTTGACAGATTTTCTATTTTAGGACCCAATTTCAAAATGGACAAGAAAAATTTCAGGCTCCTATTTAGCGTACCAGTGATTGTTGCCGCCCTTGGCTATTTTGTTGATATCTATGATTTGCTGCTTTTCAGCATCGTCAGACAGGCTAGTCTAATATCCCTTGGTGTCGCAGAAAGCGACCTGCTGGCACAAGGTGAACACCTCCTTCGTGTACAAATGGCGGGCCTTCTCGTTGGTGGACTGATCTGGGGGATCATGGGCGATAAGCTTGGAAGGCTTTCTGTTTTGTTCGGTTCTATACTCTTGTATTCTCTGGCAAATATTGCCAATGGGTTTGTAACCTCGGTAGATCAATATGCCTGGCTGCGTTTTATCGCCGGTATAGGACTCGCGGGAGAATTGGGTGCTGGCGTCACTCTTGTGTCAGAAATCCTTCCAACAAATTTAAGAGGATATGGGACTACCATTATTGCTACCGTTGGCCTGCTGGGTGCCGTCGTTGGGAATTTCCTGTCGAAAATGTACGATTGGCAGACCTCGTACTTCATCGGGGGCGGGTTGGGGTTATTATTATTGGTAGCCCGGGTTAGCGTCTTTGAATCTGGAATGTTTCTAAAGACTAAGGAAAAGCATGTCGAGCGGGGTAATTTTTTTCAACTTTTCACAAAGCGAAGCCGTTTCTTGAAATTTATGGGGTGCATTTTTATAGGACTTCCCCTATGGTATATTATTGGAATCTTGATAACATTTTCTCCGGAATTTGCAAAAGCACTGAAAATCGAAGGGGTGATTACAGCCGGCAATGCAGTCATGTATAGTTACATTGGGTTAGCTGTCGGAGATCTTATAAGTGGCGTGAGCAGTCAATTGATTGGATCCAGAAAGAAAATACTTAAACTGTTCCTGCTCATCAGCCTCGCTTTTATCATCGGTTATTTATTCATGCCCATCAAAACAACTGGTTTCTTTTATTTTTCGTGCTTTTGCCTGGGCGTTGGCGCAGGTTTTTGGGCATTGTTTGTCACCGTCGCTGCCGAACAATTTGGCACCAACCTAAGGTCTACAACTGCCACTACCGTTCCGAACTTTATACGCGGAACCGTAATCCCCCTTACATTAATATTTAAAGTTCTACGAGATCACATAGGGATCATTTATGGTGCTTTATTAATCGGTATTTTAACAATCATAATTGCTTTTATTGCGTTAAAGCTTATCGATGAAACTTACGGCCGTGATCTCAATTTTGAGGAGATTGATTAGTTCGTATCTTGTAAAAATTTTTTTTGTCCCGGTGCCCAAGGGAAAATCGTAAAGACGCTTTAGTGAAGAAGTACATTCTCCTTTTTTTGGTTGTTAAGCTTTTTACAAGTTCTGCTGTAGGACAAAATCTGCAGCTTATCGACAGCATTAAAGGTCAACTGACGCGTGCGCAAGGCGAGAACAAGTTTAGCTTACTGAACGACCTGGCCTGGGAATATCGATGGGCCTACCCGGATAGCACCATTCATTATGCCAAGCAAGCGAATACACTGGGACACACCTTGAATCTTTCCAAATCCATGGCTCAACCCATCAATTTTATGGGTGTGGCCTTGAACTATAAAGGCAACCGTTTATCCGCCTTTGAGCATTTTGAGGAGGCCTTGAAAATATCAACTACACAAAGTGATTCAGTGCAAATTGCTCACTCCAATAATAACCTTGGTAGACTATTTTTTGAACAAGGGCTACTGTCGCGATCCTATAGTTACTTCATTAAAGCCCTTTCGATTTTTGAAAAACTGAATGATCCCACTGGATTGGCATATACTTATCAAAGTTTGGCAAACCTTTACAAATCTCAGCGCGACTACAAAAAATCTGAAAACAATTATCTAAAGGCGAACAACATCAGGCTGTCATTAAAAAACACGCGCGACATTATGTCGGCTTACGTGCAAACGGCACGGCTGTATGAGGAAACCGATCAGACGGAAAAGGCCCTTAAATATTTATACATGGCTGATTCCGCAGGAACAGTAATTCACGACGAAATTAACCTCGCTGAAATCAAAACCTTCATGGCGGAAAATTTCCTTCACAAAGATTCCCTGGACGCCGCTGAGTCCATGTGCACCGAAGGATTAAAGGTGATTCAGTCGAAGAATATTATCAGGATGCTTCCGCAGGCATACCTCACCCTTGGCCAAATCAAAGCCCAAAAGAATGATTTACGGGCAGCGAGAAAATATTTCACGGAGGCACTTACCATCGCATCCTCCACCAAAGATCTGGTACCAAAAATGAGAGCTCACTATTTTTTATGGAAGCTGGCAGAAAGAGAAAAGAATAGAGGTGGAGAACTTGAAAACCTTAATGAATATTTGATCCTTAAGGACTCGATAAAAGATCTTGATTTAGCCAGGCAGGTTGAGCGTCTGCAATTTGAAATTGAGATTGAAAGAAAAGAACAGGAGAATGAATTACTAAAGGTGAACCAGGCAAAGACCGAGATCACGGTAGAGCAACAAAAACTTCAAAACATGATTCTTATCATTATTATTGCTTTTGTTAGCGTGATTGGCCTTATACAATGGCAAAGTAGCAAGAAGAGAAGAGAAGTTAATGAAACCCTAGCACAGCAGAATCAATTCATTCAAAATCAACGGCGTGAAATCATCGAACAAAATGACAAGCTGTCCAAACGAAATCTACAGCTTTCTGATCTGAATCATGAAAAAGATACGTTGATGAGCATTGTGGCACACGACCTCAAGTCGCCTTTGAATGCCATTAAAGGTGTCGCGGACCTCATGGAAATAGAAGGGGGGCTCACCACGGACCAAAAAAAATATGTTTCCATGACCAAGGAGGCAACACAGTCCGGACTGTACCTGATCAAAGATCTTTTGGACGTACACATGCTGGAAGAAAATGTTATACCTAACTATACGACGTTTGAAATTAGTGAGTTCCTGTTGAGAAAGGTAAATGGTTTTCAACCGGCTGCAGAAGCAAAGAACATCCACCTTCAGATCACACGCATCGAAACTGTCGATGTGTATTTGGACGCCGATTATTTAGGTCGGATCGTAGATAATCTTCTCACGAATGCCATAAAATTTTCAAATAGAAATTCAACGGTTGATGTAGCGGCCGGTAAATTAAACGATCAGATTTGGATTTCTATCAAAGACAAAGGGCAGGGCTTTTCGGACAAAGACAAACGCGACCTATTTCAAAAATTTAAAAAACTGAGTTCCCAGCCTACTGCAGGAGAGTCTTCCAATGGATTAGGGCTGGCGATCGTTAAAACATTGGTTGATCGCATGAAGGGAACTATTGAATTGATCTCGGAAAAAGGAAAGGGAAGCGAATTCATGATCCGTGTGCCAGCTTCAGGGAAACAGATTTAAATTTTTTTACCCAATTAAACCTTTTTGTATTACCATCGTCCAAGGTGCAATTAAATCATCAAGGACATGAAAAAGATAATTGCTGTTTTTACATTTATCGTTTTTGCGGGTATTATTCAAGCCCAAGCGCAAGAAACGCCTCGAGTTGATCACCGAGAAAAAAATCAACGTCATAGGATTCAAAATGGCGTAGCCAGCGGCGAATTAACGCGCCGTGAGACTGCAAAGGCCCGTCACGACCAGCGAACGATCAGAAGATCGGAACACAGAGCTAAAGCCGATGGAGTGGTCACCCGCAGCGAACGTGCCAGACTCGATAACAAGCAAGATAGAGCAAGTCGTCAGCTTCGCAGAGATAAACATGATGTTCAGGATCGGCCGCGAGCCAAATAATAAAAAAAAAGGCCCCTACTATGGGGCTTTTTTTATGACAATGGAACTATACGTAGCTAAGGTTCTAGTGACTTGCTGATGCTATTTTTCAATTATATTTACTGATAATCATTTCTACTCAATTATGGAAGGCATGTTAAAACCCGGAAGTCTGACCGGCAAAACCATCATCATAACAGGTGGTGGGACTGGACTTGGTAAATCAATGGGAAAATATTTTCTTGAGCTTGGTGCTAACCTGGTTATTACGAGCAGAAAACTTGATGTCCTTCAAAATACTGCGAGTGAAATGATGCGTGAAACTGGCGGAAAAGTATTGGCCTTGCCGTGCGACGTCCGTAAGTATGAAGAAGTAGAGAAAGTAATTAAGCAATCGGAAGAAGAATTTGGTCAGATAAATGGTGTGGTCAATAATGCCGCAGGAAATTTTATCAGTCCCACGGAAAGATTATCGCATCGTGCCTTTGACATTGTTGTCGATATCGTCTTAAAAGGAACTTATTATACAACGCTTGCGGCAGGCAAGAATTGGATTTCTAAAAATCAACCCGGAACTTTTTTAAACATCGTTACCACGTATGCCTGGACAGGATCAGGTTATGTGGTGCCTTCTGCGTGTGGTAAAGCCGGTGTGCTGGCGCTTACGAGATCGCTTGCCGTGGAATGGGCAAAATATAAAATAAGAAGTAATGCAATCGCGCCGGGCCCCTTTCCTACGGAAGGTGCATGGAGCAGATTATTGCCTGGAGACTTGGCTAAAAAATTCGATCCTGCTAACCGTATTCCGTTAAAGCGGGTGGGTGAGCACCAGGAATTGGCGAATCTAGCAGCGTATCTGATGTCTGATTATTCTGCTTACGTTAATGGCGAAGTGATTACAATTGATGGAGGAGAGTGGCTGAGAAACGGTGGCGAATTCAGTCATCTTGAAAATGTGCCGAATGAGCTGTGGGACATGATGGAAAAAATGCGCGGAAAGTAATTACCAGATGCCTTCATGAAACGATTATTTTTTTTCTCCGCATTGATGGCTCTGACATCTTTAACATTCGCGCAGAACTATACCCGGTACGATGTTCCAGAACAAGATTCAAAAATGAATATTGGATTGGGCATTGGCCTGGATTATGGCGGGATCGGTGGCCGCATTACATTCCTTCCCGTAAAACGACTCGCGCTTTTTGCCGGGGTTGGCTATGCTCTTGTAGATTTTGGCTACAATGTTGGCGCACAGCTCCGAATTATTCCCGATAATAATTTCTGCCCGACTTTGGGAGTGATGTACGGTTACAATGGCGTGATCAAAGTGCAAAACGCTTCTATGTATGACAAAATCTATTACGGTACTTCCTTAAGCGGGGGCCTTGAGATGCATTTTGGTGGGAAGCAGAGTTTCATGAACGTTGAATTAATTGTTCCGTTTCGATCGCAGGCTTTTTATGACGATTGGGATAGTTTAAAACAAAACTCCAGCGTTTCGATCCAGTCAGATCCTTTGCCTATTGCATTTAGCATTGGTTATCATTTTGCACTTAAATAATTTCCTTCGCGTGTCACTGGATACTTGGTTTGAAAAAAAATTACAGCTCCGGAAGGAAAAAAATCTTTTTCGGGATCTGAAAACTTCAACGGGCCTCGTAGATTTTTGCTCAAACGATTATTTGGGATTGGCTCGTTCTGAAATATTATTCGATCAGATCGAAGCAAGATGTGAAGCAATAAAATTGAAACAGAATGGTGCAACCGGCTCCCGGCTTCTTTCGGGCAATTCCGAACTTAGCGGAAAAAGTCGAACAAAAGCTTGCTACTATTTTCAATAGCCCGTCAGCTTTAATTTTGAATTCAGGTTATACTGCAAATCTGGCCATATTTTCTTCCATTCCCGGAAAGCATGACTGCATTTTGTATGATGAACTTGCACACGCCTCTATTAAAGATGGTGCGCGACTTAGTTTGGCTCAGCGATATAGTTTTAAACACAATGACCTTAATGACCTTGAATCAAAACTAAAAAGAATCAAGGGCAAGGTATTTATCGCAGTAGAATCTGTTTATTCAATGGACGGTGACGAATGTCCCCTACGTGATCTGACTTCATTGGCTGCTCAATATGGCGCATTTGTAATTCTTGACGAGGCGCACACCACCGGCGTTAGAGGTGATCAAGGCAGTGGACTGGCTACCTCACTAGGGCTTGAAAAAAATATTGACATCCGTCTCTATACTTTTGGAAAAGCTATGGGGATACATGGCGCATGTATTGCCGGATCCGAAAAGTTGATCCAATATATAATCAATTTCGCACGTCCCTTTATTTATACAACGGCATTGGCACCCCATAGCATTATCGCCATTGAAACCGCCTTCGATTTCCTGCGAGAGAACCTAAACCTCCAGCACGCGCTTCAAAAAAATATCGAGTTCTTTGTAAATGGTGTCAGCTCTTTGCCTAACCGTACATCGAGCCGCAGCGCGATACAGACCGTGCTCTTTCCTGGAAATGAAAACTCGAAAGCAAACGCAGCGAAATTACAACAAGCAGGTTTCGATATCCGGCCTGTATTATCTCCAACAGTACCAACAGGAACCGAGCGATTGAGAATCTGTCTCCACACCTACAATACTTTGGACGAAATCGCTAAACTTACAGCGGAATTGAACAGATCATAAGAAGACGCAGTGACTCCACAAGCGAGATCAACGGGATAATCGCAAAACGTTCCAGTATCTCGTAAACATAAAACGCATGAACTACTTTGTGACGGCAATAGGAACAGACAGCGGAAAAACACTGGTGTCTGCTATATTATGCAAGGCACTTCATGCCGACTATTGGAAGCCCGTGCAAGCAGGACATCCGACTGATTCTGAAATGGTAAAGTCCCTGTTACCTACCACAGATTCAAAAATTCATAGAGAAACCTATATCTTTAAAACGCCTGCCTCGCCGCATGCAGCGGCAGCGTTAGAAAATGTAAAGATAAGTTTGAATGATTTTGTGATACCCAGTGACACGCGAGACTTGATTATTGAAGGCGCGGGAGGCTGCCTTGTTCCTTTGAATGATCGGGATTTTGTAATCGATCTTGCCAACAAGTTTAGGGCTGAGATTATATTGGTCAGCAATTTATATTTGGGAAGCATAAACCATACATTGCTTTCATGGGAAGCTATCAAGCAAAGAGGACTTCCTGTAAAAGGAATCGTTTTCAATGGAAATCACAATGCTGCAAGCGAACGCATCATCCTCCATCACACTGGTCTGCCCTGTCTCTTGCATATTGAGCAGGAAACCTTTTTTGACGCGACAATAGTTGAAAAATATGCGAAACAATTGAAGGCAAATTGGAATGGATAATCTCTCCGATCTCGATCGTAAAAATATCTGGCATCCCTTTACTTCCCTGGAACCTGGCGAAGACCCCATCTTGATCGAAAAAGGTGATGGAATTTATTTGTATTCCAGTAACGGGCGCAAAATCATTGATGCGGTGTCATCATGGTGGGTAAACCTTCATGGACACAGTCATCCAGCCATTGCAAAAGCAGTTGCCACGCAAGCTCAAACGCTCGAACATGTTATTTTTGCTGGCTTCACACACGAACCGGCGATCCGGCTTGCCAAAAATCTTCTGACTATTTTGCCTCAGAACCAGCTAAAGATTTTTTATTCTGATAATGGAAGTACAGCCGTTGAAGTAGCGCTTAAAATGGCAATTCAGTTTTGGTTTAACCAAGGCATCACGAATAAGAAAAAAGTCATTGCACTGAGGGGCGCATACCACGGTGACACTTTTGGTTCGATGTCCGTGGGAGAACGCGGCGCTTTTAACGCACCTTTTTCCCCGTACTTGTTTGACGTGGCGTACATAGATTTTCCTACAGCGTTCAATGAGGACGTTGTTATAGCTCAATTCAAGAATCTATTGAGCACTGAAGACGTCGGCGCGTTTATATATGAGCCGCTGGTTCAGGCCGCTGCAGGTATGCGAATGTACGCTGCAGAATTTCTGAATACTTTAATATTACAAGCTAAAAAGCATGATGTAGTTTGTATTGCAGATGAAGTCTTCACCGGCTTTGGTCGAACGGGAAAAATGTTTGCATCAAATTATTTGACAAATGATCCTGATATCGTCGCCGTTTCAAAAGGTATTACCGGAGGAACAATGGCCCTTGGCGTGACGAGCTGCTGCGAAAAGATCGCGTCGGCATTCCGTTCAAGCGAAAGCGAAAAGACCTTTTTCCATGGCCATTCGTATACCGCCAATCCAATTGCCTGCGCGGCAGCCAATGCGAGTTTTGAATTACTCATGCAGGAAAAATGCCAACATCAAATCAGGATGATCGAACAGCAACATTTAGCATTCAAACAAAAAATCGAAGGGCTTGAGAATGTAGAGGACGTTCGATGCTTAGGTACAATCCTGGCAATTGAATTAAAAACAAATGAGGGGACGTCGTATTTTAATGAAGTGCGAAAAAAAATCTTAGCTTATTTTTTATCAAAGAACATTTTACTGCGTCCACTTGGTAACGTAATCTATATCGTTCCGCCCTATGTAATTCAGCAACATGAACTAAAGCAAATCTACAACTGCATTGAAAATTTTCTATTTGAAATCGAACGGTAGAACAACTCTATTATTTTGTATCAAACTTCGCACATGCTCCTTATGTAACAATCCTTACATTCAGAAATTGTGTTTTTCAATCACCCGATGTTTGTAACGGTTGTGCGGTGAGCGCATTTTCAAAAACCGTGTAAACTTTTACTTTATCTAAGTCAACGGGCTGGAGTTCGATGGCATAGCTTTCAAAAGGCAGAATGGTTACGAGTTTTCCCTGGCCGTCAAAGGCAAATGACAGATCCTGACTCTTATCTGTTATTAGAATATAAATTTTACCAGACCCGAAATCATTGTATTGCGTATGCGTAGGTCGCCCAATAAAGTCGCTCGATACAATCGTATTTAGTTTCTCATCAAACAGTGCAAGTTGTTTTGCTTCCTGACGCAGGATCATGTACGATTTAAAATCTTTTTCGGGTACTAAACTAAAATGAGCATCAACGGTATTTTTTACCAACGCTTCTCGCGTCAGCACTTTTCCGTCCAGATTAAATTTGATTCTAAAACCATCTCTGGATACCAGAACAAAGGCCGTGTTTTCACGGGAAGAACCCGTTTCCAAATAGTAATCCCCGGAAGGTCTGGCGTTGAGATTTACGGGGAAATTTTTCAATAATTCACCCCGGCGATTCATCAGATAAACATTTCCATCGTCGCGAATTGCTACAATATAATCCTTCCCGCGAATTCGGTAATGTCGCGGCGGCGCAAACAAACTTTCCGCAAGTTCTTTAGGCTGCCATCCCTCGAGGTTGGTGCCATCTTTATCGTACATCCAAACCTTTCCCGATTTCCCGGCGACAAAAAAGCGGTACTTCTTGCTGTGATCATAATCCACCAGGCTTACAAACTCAATGTCTTCTTCCGGAATTTTGACGGGAAAAGGATTGACATATTTACCGAGCCGATCCACGACGTGCAGCGCTCCAGGCGTTGCAAAGAAATATTGCAGCTTCCCATTGTTAAAATAATCCACCTGGATTACTTGGTCTGCGATCAAACCGTTTGTCGGAACCTTCCAAAGTATTTTTCCGTCGGCGGAAACAAGACTAACGTTCCACGCGGAGTCTTGTACTAAAATTTCATTGCTCTTGTCCAGGTGGTTCTTGACGAGCGTGAATTTCGCAAGGGTGCTGTTAAAATTGGTAATCAGTTTTTCATTTGTCCGTGCCTCCGTCTTGCGGGAAGGCTTTGCGGATTTGTAAGCCCACGATACATTGGTATAATAGCTATCGTTTAAATGACTAAACTGAGCAGCGCCCATTCCAAGGGATCTTACCAGATTGCGATTTTCTTTTACAAATTTTTTCCAGCGTGGTCGCAAAGATGTTTCCAACACACTCCAGAGCCGGGGCGTATTGATGAACAAGCTGATGTTTGATTCGAGCAGAGTAGATTCAAGATATTGATTCTGCGCCACGGATTTTCCCCACGTATCTTCTTTGTCGATATCGTCGAGGTATCTTTTGAGTTCATCTAAATCTTCACCGATGAAAATTGTCTTGCCGGCGCTTGTGTAGTAACTCGTATTAAACCCCGAGATCAATGGATAAAATATCTTCTCCGGGAATCGATAGACAGGCAATTCACGAATTTCATAGTCAGAATACTTCTCATAAAAAATTGTATCGAGACTTACCTTTTCGGATAATGCGTTAAAAGTATTAATCCACGTACCCACACCGTTGAGCGAATTGATGACCAAAACTTTTGACGTCCGTTGATCTTTTGCCTCCATCCATGCGACACCAACCTCACCGTTCAGGTTATTCATCATACCTTTAAAATCGATATTCAAGGACTTCGAAAGCTGAGCAAGGGTGTCGCGATTCGCACGTTGTCCTTTATTAAAGGACTGCAAATCAGTTTGAAAATGTGCTCCATTACTAACACCATAACTCACCACCATCAATGCGCGGTTCGAGATAAATTGTTTTAGACCAAAGGGCACTGGAACCTGATTTTGAAATGCTGAGAGAATATAATTGGAGTGTGTAATGCTGTCAACGCAAAATCCGTTTAATACAAAATTATTATCGTTGCTAATTTTGACATCTAAGAGCGCAGATTGGCCGAAATTTTGAATTAGCGGTGACGGAGATTCATTGATGAAAAGTGAAAACCATTCTGCAAAATTTTTCAGGCTTACATAAACATTTCCACCATCATTTCTTACTCTTGGCAACTGATACACACTGCCGAGTCGTTCTTTATACGTTGCGCCATTGGAGTTATGCATTCTGATCACGTCCTCGATCAAAACAGGTGTGAACGTGCTAACCCATACTTCTTCAATTTTTATCCATGAAAACGTCCGCTGTTTCTGGGTGAGCTCGAAAATCTTGACGCCGTTATATTCCCGTTCAGAAAACACTATGCCTTTGATTTTATTTATTTTTTCCAAGTACGGAATTAAACTGAAGCTCGAGGCTTGGTTTTGCCGGAGCGTAAAAAATAAAATCAAAATCGTCCTTCCTTGTTACGTGTAGTGAGATGAGTGTACCGCTTTCCACCTGAGACAGAACAAAATCAGTGATCCGTTGTAACGAATCCTGATCCGATGAGAACACCGCTTCTCTTACGATATTTAAGATGCTTGAATTTTTAAGATCGTCCTGGCAAGTTTCGCAAGGTCCGCTCTCATAAACCATGATGGTTTCAGACGGCACTAAATCCCAAGGGCTGAGCCCATTTTTCTTTGCGAGATGATCGTACAAGAAATATCCACCAACAACTGCGACGACAATTCCGAGTGTTATTAGAAGAGGAAGATTTTTCACTGATTACTTTCCATAAAAATTAAAGGTTGAAGATAAGGGACTTAGCTTAAAGCTGAAAGCAGAAAGCAAAAAGCTATTGGCGAGCCGACAGACTTACAGTTCACAGCATACAGCTGAGCGCTCAACAAAAAAGCCTTCACGATTTCTCATGAAGGCTTTTGAATCCACCGTCGCTAAAGCTATGGCGGATGCAGATAAAAGATAGGCAACGACTTACTCTCCCGGGTGTTATCCTAGTACCATCAGCGCTGGTGGGCTTAACTGCTCTGTTCGGAATGGGAAGAGGTGATCCCCACCGCTATAGTCACCTTAAGATCTTGAGCTGTGAGCTTGTCAGCGTTATGGCTGTCTGCTTTCAGCTATTTTTGACATGTATTGATGAAAGAGTAGTGTAGGAAGAGATTGTTAGCTCACTAAGTAATTCTTGTGCGAGCACATAGAGGTGTCGTTTTCGATTTGAAATTGTTTTTCTTTTATCTGAAGCGTTCGGGTAATTAGTACTGCTCAGCTTTGACATTTCTGCCTTTACACCTGCAGCCTATCAACGTCATAGTCTCTGACGTCCCTTAATGGAAGTCTCATCTTGAGGTGAGTTTCGCGCTTAGATGCTTTCAGCGCTTATCTCCTCCCAACGTAGCTACCCGGCAATGCAGCTGACGCCACAACCGGTACACCAGCGGTTGGTCCAACCCGGTCCTCTCGTACTAAGGTCAGGACCTCTCAAACTTCCTACGCCCATCACAGATAGGGACCGAACTGTCTCACGACGTTCTGAACCCAGCTCGCGTGCCACTTTAATAGGCGAACAGCCTAACCCTTGGGACCTTCTCCAGCCCCAGGATGTGACGAGCCGACATCGAGGTGCCAAACCTCCCCGTCGATATGAGCTCTTGGGGGAGATCAGCCTGTTATCCCCGGCGTACCTTTTATCCTTTGAGCGATGGCCCTTCCATGCAGAACCACCGGATCACTATATCCGTCTTTCGACCCTGATCGACTTGTCAGTCTCACAGTCAAGCATGCTTATGCTATTGCACTCCACGTACGGTTACCAAGCGTACTGAGCATACCTTTGAAAGCCTCCGATACACTTTCGGAGGCGACCACCCCAGTCAAACTACCCACCACGCACTGTCTCCGCTGGTCGGCGGATTAGACATCAGATAAATAAAGGGTGGTATTTCACCGTTGACTCCCCCGAACCTAGCGGCCCAGGATCAAAGCCTCCCACCTATCCTACACATCATCTACCCAATGTCAATGCGAAGCTATAGTAAAGGTGCACGGGGTCTTTCCGTCCCGTGACGGGTACACGGCATCTTCACCGTGACTACAATTTCACCGAGCTCATGGCTGAGACAGTGCCCAGATCGTTACACCATTCGTGCAGGTCGGAACTTACCCGACAAGGAATTTCGCTACCTTAGGACCGTTATAGTTACGGCCGCCGTTTACTGGGGCTTCAGTTCAACGCTTCGCCTTGCCGCCTAACGTCCCCCCTTAACCTTCCAGCACCGGGCAGGTGTCAGGCCTTATACTTCATCTTTCGATTTCGCAAAGCCATGTGTTTTTGTTAAACAGTCGCCTGGGCCATTTCTCTGCGACCTCCTTGTATTGCTACAGAGGAGGCACCCCTTTTCCCGAAGTTACAGGGTTAATTTGCCTAGTTCCTTAGCCATGATTCACTCGAGCACCTCAGGATTCTCTCCTTGACTACCTGTGTCGGTTTACGGTACGGGTACCGTATCAATTAATGCTTAGAAGATTTTCTCGGAAGTCTGTTTACGCTTTCTATCCATTCGGCCGAAGCCTCCTGGTACTGTTGGGTTTCAGCAAGACCTGCGGATTTGCCTACAAGTCCTATACCTACACCTTTTAACGACCAATTCCGTCTGATCGCGAAGCTTTCACTACTCCTTCCCTCCATCGCTTGATACGCTAGTATGGGAATATTAACCCATTGTCCATCAACTACCCCTTTCGGGTTCTCCTTAGGTCCCGACTTACCCGCGGTTGATTAGCATTGCCGCGGAACCCTTAGTCTATCGGTGGGCAGGTTTCTCGCCTGCCTTATCGTTACTTATGCCTACATTTGCTTTTCTAACCACTCCACAAACCATTACCAGTCTGCTTCGCCGCTGTTAGAATGCTCCCCTACCACTGTACATCGCTGTACAATCCTGAGCTTCGGTACTACACTTGATGCCCGATTATTATCGATGCTCTGTCGCTCGACCAGTGAGCTGTTACGCACTCTTTAAATGAATTGCTGCTTCCAAGCAAACATCCTGGCTGTCTATGCAACTGAACCGCCTTAGTTCAACTTAGTGTAGATTTTGGGACCTTAGCTGCAGGTCTGGGTTCTTTCCCTCTCGGACACGGACCTTAGCACCCATGCCCTCATTGCAGAGTATATTTAGTACCATTCGGAGTTCATCTGGATTTGGTAGGATGTGACTCCCCCTAGTCCAATTGGTAGCTCTACCTGTACAAAACTCTAACCTCCACACTGTTCCTAAAAACAT
>CAWEZB010000002.1:0-2500 GCA_963813425.1 uncultured Bacteroidota bacterium | reverse complement strand
TCAAAACACCAATCCCGCTGCTGTTGATATATCTTAACCCTGAAATATCCACGATACAATTCATTACCTTCTGTTGAATGGCGTCTGCCACCACTTCAATTACTGAAGCACCGTTATCTTCACCTATCAGATCTCCGGAAAGGCTCAACACGAGTTTATTGTTCTTTATTTCATGCGTGAAGTTCATACTGAAAAATTAGTTTGAGGCTTTTCTGTTTTCGCAATTTTGACGTGTACAGGATGCGTACAATATTAATGAATGATGTACAACATTAAAATGCAGGATCTCTTCCACCGTACTCTGGATGTTTTGAATGCGGGGGTCACAAAATTCAACCACTTTATGACATTCGGTACATATTAAGTGATCATGTTGCTTGTAGCCATATGACTTTTCGTATTGCGCAAGATTCTTGCCGAATTGATGTTTGCTTACTAAATCGCATTCCACCAAAAGATCAAGAGTATTGTATACAGTCGCCCTGCTCACCCTATAGTTCTTATTTTTCATACTGATATAGAGTGACTCTACATCAAAATGACCGTCCCTTGAATAAATTTCCTCAAGGATCGCATATCGCTCAGGTGTCTTCCTCAGCTCCTTGTTTTCAAGGTATGCCGTAAAGATCTTCTTTACTTCTTCGTAGATTTTTGCGTTGAGCACCATTTGAGTTAACGCGCAAAGATAACAGGATAAAGGAATTTACGCAGCTCCTACTCCTTTGAATCAAAACGACTGACTTTTTCCACTCCTTCAACACCCCTCAGCTTCTCGATCAATTGCTCCAGGTGACGAGTGTCGTTCACATAAAGCATGATCTCACCTTCAAAAATTCCGGAATCAGTGTGAATCGACATTGAACTCATATTCACTTTAAGTTCTTCCGAAATAATCTTTGTGACATCGTTGATCAAACCTACGCGGTCAGTACCAAAAATCTTCAGCCCGGTTAGGAATGCTACCTCATGCTGGGAAGTCCATTTCGCCTTGACCACTCTATTACCATGATGCGAAAGGAGCTCAGGGGCATTTTTGCAATTAGTGCGGTGAATCTTGATACCTTCATTAACGGTCACAAATCCGAACACATCGTCGCCAGGAATAGGAGTGCAGCACTTTGCCAGCTTATAATCAACCACATCCATGTCCTCGCCGATAAGCAGGATGTCGTCGTAACGTCCCCTGATATGTGAGAGTTCCTGCTCCGCGGCTTTTCCATCCGATATACCGGTTCTTGGCCTCGTTTGAAGAACTGGTTTGGCTTCGGCGAATTTCTTGATGTCAGCAGTCGTGATAAAACCACGGCCAAGGCGATAATACAACTCAAAATTCGTGGGAACCTTAAAGTATTCGCGCAACTGTTCCAATAGTACCTGCGTTGGATCTTCCTTGAGTTGTTTCAGCTTCCGCAACAATATCTCTTTACCTTCATCTGCTGATTTTTTCTTGTCCTCCTTCAACTCATCCTTGATCCTTGCCTTCGCTTTGGAACTCACCACAAACCGAAGCCAATCTTCATGAGGTTTCTGCTTTTGTGAAGTCAATATTTCGATCTGGTCCCCATTCTTTAACACATAATTTATCGGGACCAGCTTGTTGTTGACCTTTGCTCCAATACACTTCGATCCGACCTGTGTATGTATCTCGAATGCAAAATCCAGGGCGGTGGCGCCGTAGGGCAACGTTCTCAATTCACCTTTGGGGGTAAATACAAATACTTCCTCACTGAAAAGGTTTCCCCTGAAGTCATCGACAAAATCGAGCGCCGAGTGATTATTCTGTTCTAAAAGGTCCCTAACCCGCGCCAACCATTTCTCAAGGTTTGATTCTGCCGTGCTGTTGCTGTCCTTGTACTTCCAGTGGGCAGCATAACCTTTCTCCGCTATTTCATCCATACGCTTACTGCGTATCTGGACCTCCACCCATTGTCCGTTCTTTGCCATTACCGTTGTATGAAAAGATTCATATCCATTTGATTTCGGCGTGCTGATCCAGTCGCGCAGCCGGTCCGGATTGGGTGTATAGTAGTCCGTTACGATAGAATAGACCTGCCAGCACAACGCTTTCTCGTGATCAATTGAAGTGTCAAGGATAATCCGGATTGCAAAGAGGTCGAACACTTCGTCAAACGGAATGTTTTGTTTCTTCATCTTATTCCGTATCGAATAGATGGACTTAGGTCTGCCTTTTATTTCATAATCAATTTTTAACTTGTCCAACTCATCTTTGATCGGGACCATGAACTGCTTGATGAACTTTGTTCTTGTAGCGCGGGTCGCATCGATGTCGCGGGCGATTCCATCGTACACAACACGGTCGGTAAATCGCAGGTAAAGATCCTCCAGTTCAGTCTTTATAGCATTAAGTCCGAGTCGGTGAGCAAGTGGTGCGTATAGATAGATGGTTTCGTTCGCGACCTTCAGCTGCTTGTTGCGGGGCATGCTATCCAACGTCCGCATGTTGTGAAGGCGATCTGCAAGTTTTATCAAAATAACCCGC
>CAWEZB010000001.1:0-23286 GCA_963813425.1 uncultured Bacteroidota bacterium | reverse complement strand
ACCCCGCACGCGTTCCGAACCCGCACGAGATCATACATTACCCTTTTATTTTTGCAGGCTTTTTATCGCTGGTATTTACATTTCTTAACCTATTGCCTATTGGTCAATTGGACGGCGGGCACGTGTCGTATGGATTATTCGGATTCAAAACTCATAGGATAATAGCCAGTGTGATTTTTGTTGCATTTCTTTTTTATGCCGGCATCGGTGTAGTGACTCCCAGAGATGGGCCGGAATCTTTGGTCTATTGGATTCCGGATCCATTGCTTTCCTGTACTTGGCTTTGTCAGGCCTGGGTTTGCCCAAGCGAGATACGATCATGTATGCGTTGCTTATGTTTGCCGCTTTGTTTATTCTGTCGTGGTTCTATCCAACACTGCAGGGTTATTCAGGCTGGCTTCTATTCGGCTTTTTGATCGGGCGTTTTATCGGGATTCAACACCCGCCTTCTGAAATAGAAGAACCGCTGGATACAAAGCGCGTCATATTGGGATGGCTATGTCTTTTGATTTTTATTATTTGCTTCACGCCAGCGCCATTGAATATTACACAGGTTATTGTTGAGCAGCCTTAAGAATCAAGTTTTCTTTTTTTCCATTTGCTGGCAGGTTGAATGCCGTTCAGTTTCTTTATTGCCTCGCTTTTACCGTTTCCTAACGTAACGGCTAGTGCTGCAGCGATCCACTCATCACCCTGAGCTGAATTACTTAATAGTTCAGGGCGGAAAAAGTTTTCAACGAAACGGGTATCAAAGTTGCCAGACCTGAATGCTTCATGTTGCATCACAAATCGGCAGAATCCAAGAGTTGTTTCTAAACCCGTGATATCATATTCATCGATGGCCCTGATCATTTTTTCAATGGCTGCACTCCTGGTATCCGCGTGACAGATCAATTTTGCAATCATGGGATCGTAATAAAATGGAATTTCCATTCCCTTCTCAAAGCCATCGTCAACGCGTATACCGGCGCCTTGAGGTCGTGTGTATGTTCTCAATACACCGATATCCGGAAGAAAGTTGTTTGACGGATCTTCAGCGTACACACGTGCTTCGACGGCATGACCATTAATCTTAAGATCTTCCTGTTTGAATGGAATAGGTTCCCCTTCGAGCAATCTAGTATCTGAAGCTTTACCAGATCCAAACCCGTAATCTGTTCTGTCACCGGATGCTCCACCTGAAGACGCGTATTCATTTCCAGGAAGTAGAAATCGAGTTTTTCGTCCAGAATAAATTCAACGGTTCCGGCATTATAATAACCGCACGACTTTGCCACATTTATGGCTGCTTCTCCCATTAATTTTCTTTTCTCAGGCGTTAGCACGCTTGATGGAGCTTCTTCAATAACCTTCTGATGTCTTCGTTGAATTGAACACTCGCGTTCAAATAAATGAACAACATTACCGTGCTGATCGCCGAAGATCTGGAACTCAATATGCCGTGGTTTAGTGATATACTTTTCAATAAACACCGAACCATCACCGAAAGCAGACTTTGCTTCGCTGGTCGCACGTTCCATCTGTTCATTGAATTGTTCTTCATGCTCAACAATTCGCATGCCTTTACCACCACCACCAGCGCTCGCTTTAATTAAAATCGGATATCCAATTTTTTGCGGCTACTTCTTTTGCTGCTTTAACGTCAGTTATCGGTTCCGACGTGCCAGGGACCAGGGGCACGTTAAATTTGCTAACTGCTGCCTTAGCTGCCAGCTTACTTCCCATGATCTCAATTGCCTTAGGCGATGGACCGATAAAAATCAGTCCCTGCATCCTTGGCCAGCTTGCAAAGTCTTCATTCTCCGAAAGAAAGCCGTAGCCGGGGTGAATGGCATCAGCTCCGGTTAGTTTTGCGGCCTCAATGATCTTATCCATGCGCAAGGTAGGATTCTGATGAAGGGGCCGGGCCAATGCAATACGGCTTCATCAGCATACCGAACATGTAATGCCTGGCGGTCCGCATCGCTGAAAACCGCAACCGTTTTTATACCCATTTCGCGGGCCGTTCGCATCACCCGAAGAGCAATTTCTCCCCGGTTGGCCACTAAAATTTTTTGATTTTTGCATCGCCAAATTAAGGCTAAAAACGACACATGCTAAGCATAATTTATGCTCACGCAAAAGGCAAAGATCTGTCAAATGAACCCGTTTTTTGCTTATTTTTGCCGCAATTTTAACTCAATTGTGACGCATGGTAGACTTATTTGAAAAACTTAGAATGGAAGCTGGTGCACTAGCCAAGTATTCACACCTTCCGGAGGACTATTTCTTTTTTCCCAAACTTGAGGGAGAGATTGGGCCCAGAATGAAATTCAATGGCCGAGAAGTATTGAACTGGAGCTTAAATAACTACCTAGGACTCGCAAATCATCCTGAAGTTCGTAAAGCAGATGCAGATGCTGCCGCTCAATATGGACTCGGATTGCCAATGGGTGCCCGCATGATGTCTGGTAACTCTACAAATCACCTTGAATTTGAACGCCAGCTGGCGGAGTTTGTAATGAAAGAAGACGTAATGCTTCTGAATTTCGGCTATCAAGGTGTAGTTTCCATCATTGATGCACTGGTTGATCGAAAGGACGTGATCGTGTACGATGCTGAATCGCATGCGTGTATAATTGATGGCGTGAGATTGCATATGGGAAAGCGCTTCGTGTACACCCATAATGACATGGATAGTCTCGAGAAGCAACTGCAACGGGCAACGAAGCTCGCAGACGAAACCGGCGGAGGAATTCTTGTGATAACGGAGGGGGTATTCGGAATGTCCGGAAAACAGGGCGATCTTAAAGGTGTCGTTGAATTGAAAAAGAAATACAATTTCAGATTGTTCGTTGACGATGCTCACGGTTTTGGAACGATGGGAAAAACTGGCGCAGGTACAGGAGAGGAGCAAGGTGTTCAGGATGAAGTCGATCTGTATTTCTCGACATTTGCTAAATCAATGGCAAGCATTGGCGCGTTCGTAGCAGGTGATAAGAAGATCCTAAAGTACTTAAGATATAGTGTTCGTTCCCAAATCTACGCCAAGAGCTTGCCGATGCCGCTTGGTGATCGGTGGAATGAAACGCCTTGAATTGCTGAGAACAAAGCCTGAATTAAAGGCGAATCTGTGGAAAATCGTAAGAGCGATGCAGGACGGTCTAAAGGAACGAGGATTTAATATTGGAAACACAAATTCACCCGTGACACCTGTGCTCTTTAAGGGTGGTGTTGGAGAAGCGGCGAATATGTCAATGGACCTGCGCGAGAACTTCAATATTTTCTGCTCTGTAGTGATATATCCTGTTGTTCCTAAGGATGTTATCATGTTTCGCATCATTCCGACTGCGGCACATACCCTGGAGGATGTGGAGCTCACGCTGAGTGCATTTTCGAAGCTAAAAGAGAAGCTTGATAATGGATTTTATAAGGAGGAAGTATTGGTGTCAGTGACCAAGGGAATTTAAAAAAAACCGCTTTTTGGGTTGTTTTTTAAGGTTTTTATTTAACTTGGCGTAAGAAACTAAATTTTCAATCCTAAAAATCTAATAAAATGCAAAAATTTGAAGAGCTCAAAAGTCTCATTGCTTCACTTGAAGGAGATGCTGACAAATTTTATAACAAAGGCAATAGTGCGGCCGGTACCCGTGTAAGAAAGGGTATGCAAGACCTTAAGAATCTCGCTCAAGCAATTCGCGCTGAAGTTCAGGAGATAAAGAATAAGGCCTAAACCCTAAAAATTTGAGTTCAAAATAAGGGATAAACTCGTTATCCCTTATTTTTTATGCCCTAGCTAGGCTGTTGATTTTAGTTTCTAAGATCTTCGATGCTTTAACCAGCGGAAGACGCACGAATGGCATTGCAAAGTCCCATAACCTCAACAAGCTATTTAACCCCAACAGGATTGCCTTCCTCGTACATTGGCCATTGATCTCCAGCAATTTAGAAAACTTGCTGACTCGCTTTGCCATAATTCCCAGCAAACGCATGCTCCTTAATCTTTTTGAAAATCGTTGGATAAGCATTTGCCAAAACTGAAATAACTCCTTTTGCGCCAATAGCATACATTGCAACGGTTTGCATATCGTCACCGGAGAGAAGCAGAAAATCCTTAGGCATGTATTTCGAAATTTTCATGCACTGTTCCAGATTTCGCGGAAGCTTCTTTTATACCAATGATATTTTCGTGCTCAGCCAGCCGTAGCGTTGTTTCTGCAGTCATGTTGCTGGAAGTTCTGCCGGGAACATTATACAAAATCACGGGTACCGGGCACTTATCGGCAATCGCTTTAAAATGCTGAAAGATACCTTCCTGTGGAGGCTTGCTGTAATATGGGCTCACCGACAACAATGCAGTCGACCCCGTCAAAATCAGTTGATTTGATGGACTCCAACACGTGCTGCGTATTGTTTCCACCTATGCCGTAGACAATAGGAAGATTGTTGGGATTATTATTTTTTACGAACTCAAGAACTTTCCTCTTTTCTTCTTCTGAACACGTTGCTGCCTCACCTGTAGTACCCATTACCACATAGTAATCAACTCCCTTTGCTGTGTGTCGAAGCAGTTTTTTTAACGATTTGTAATCAATTTCCAATGTTTCAGTAAACGGAGTCACCAGGGCAACCCCTGTTCCGTACAATTTTTTCATGTCTATAAAGTGTTGAAGTGTTGAAGTTCTGGGTGTTGAGGTTTCTCGAATTTACAGTTTGCCCGCAAGCTACAAATTGGATGTAAGAGATTCACCTTTGGCAGAACTCATTTTTAAATTATTTCAACTGGGTCGTGTACTTGTAAATCCCTTCGATAAGCGATTGATTGCTGTTGATGGATTCGATCATAAACTCGAAATAGGATCTGCCTTCTTCCCACGACCTACCTACCCGGCATCGAGCTTTCCGCGCGCCAGTAAATACAGTATGAATGGATTGGGATTGATGTCGATATAAAAAAGAAAATCAAATGGTGTATCAGAAAAGCGAAGTGCATTCTCCGCCGTGATTTTTCCCCAGAAGGAGAGGTCCTTTTCAGAAAAGAAATCAAACTTGAATTCATAATTTTCTCGATCCTCGGGCAGAAATTCGATGACTTGCACTTTCTTCCCGTCATGCTCCAATTTTTTTATGAAGTCCTTTACCGATTCATGTTTTTGTTTGTCTTCTACCGTAAAAACAACACCGACATTTAAAGCCTGCTGATAAGGCACGGTGCTGCGTGAAGCTTTATTTTTTTTGAGCTCCCAATCTGTTCTTACTTTCAAAAGTTTAAGCTTCATTATTTCATTGTACCGATTAGCCTTTTAATAATTTTTCAAATTCTTTTTCCGAAATGATTTTAACACCAAGCTTTTCTGCTTTTGCTAGTTTAGATGGTCCCATATTATCTCCGGCCACCAGGTAGTCGAGTTTCCCGGAAACTCCGGACAGCAAACGACCACCATTCTTCAAAATTATTTCCTGGAGCTGTTCACGGTCATAGTGTTCAAAAGTACCGGATATTACGAATGATTTTCCTTCCAGTACGTCACTTTCTTTTTCGGGCTCCTTGGCATCGCTTTGAAACCGAAGTCCCGCCTTCTCCAGCCGTTTAATCTCGCGCAAGCTTTCTGGATTGCGGAAGAAATCATAAATGCTTTGTGCTATTTTTTCTCCGATCTCGGGTGCTGCAAGCAGTTCTTCGATGGAAGCATTCTGCGATCTTGTCGATGGACTTGAAATAACGAGCAAGTTTTTCCGCTACTGTTTTTCCTACATAACGAATACCAATGGCAAACAATACGCTTTCGAAGGGAACAGTTTTTGAATTTTCAATACCGTCCAAAAGGTTCGTCACGGACTTATCTTTATAACCCTCCAGTCGAAGAATATCTTCACGTTTCAAATCATACAAGTCAGCCGGGGCTCTTCACCAAATCAATCTCGTAAAGCTGATGAATTGTCCTTTCACCCAGAGAATCAATATCCATCGCCTTGCGTTGAATAAAATGCTCAATACGACCTTTTATCTGCGGCGGACATCCCAGAATGTTTGGGCAATAGAACGCTGCTTCTCCTTCGACTCTCACCAAGCTTAGTTCCACACTCCGGGCATTTGGTAATATAAATTACGGTTTCGTATCACCCGAGCGTTTCTCTGTATCAACCCCAGTTACCTTCGGAATAATCTCTCCGCCCTTTTCGACAAAAACATAATCGCCGATGTGGAGATCCAACCGTGCGATTTCATTTGCGTTATGCAACGAGGCCCGTTTGACAGTCGTACCAGCCAGGAAGATGGGCTCAAGCTCAGCAACTGGTGTCACAGCGCCCGTTCTTCCCACTTGATAACTAACGCCGTTTAGTCTTGTGCTCATGTTCTGAGCCTTATATTTGTAAGCTATCGCCCATCGGGGACTTTTTGCCGTGTAACCC
This sequence comes from uncultured Bacteroidota bacterium, assembly GCA_963813425.1. Classification (GTDB taxonomy): domain Bacteria; phylum Bacteroidota; class Bacteroidia; order Cytophagales; family Cyclobacteriaceae; genus Chryseolinea. The sequence continues at coordinate 16,893 of CAWEZB010000001.1, read as the reverse complement.
AAGAGTTGCTGTTGTTCCAGGTTATTCACCTTGATCACTACGCCGTCGGTTTCCAGCGGAAGTTCTTGCCGTTTTGTTTCCCAATGATTGATGTATTTTAAAACATCCTGAATGCTTTTACATTTTTTATAGGTAGGAGAAACGTTAAACTTCCATGATTCAAGTTTCTGAATACTTTCTTCATGGGTGTCTAATCCGGTTTCATCTCCAAGCAGATAATAAACGAAACAATCGAGCTTGCGCCTGGCGACCTCCGTTGAGTCTTGCATCTTCATCGTGCCAGAGGCTGTATTACGGGCGTTGGCATAACGCTCTTCACCTATGTCCTCACGCTCTTTGTTCAGTTGAAGAAACGCTTCCTTTGGCAGGAAAACTTCACCCCGAACTTCAAACACGGGAGGTACGGCATTTCCTTTGACCGTCAGCGGTATGCTTCTAATAGTTTTTACATTTGCCGTTACGTCATCACCCCGAACACCGTCACCACGTGTGACACCGCGTGTCAACCTGCCATTTTCGTAGGTCAGGCTGATGGATACTCCATCAAATTTCAACTCGCAGAAATATTCGTAAGGCATCACCCTCCAGACCTTTTGCCACCCGTACATCAAAGTCAAGCAATTCTTTTTCGCTGTAGGTATTGCTTAAGCGAAAGCATCGGGTATTTGTGATACACGGTAGCAAACTCCTTTGTGATCGTACCACCCACACGTTGCGTTGGAGAACTTGGATCTTTCAATTGGGGAAATTCATTTTCGAGTTGAATGAGCTTTTCCAACAATTTGTCAAACTCCAAATCACTTATTTGTGTCCGGTTTTTTTCATAATAAAGATCATTGTGGTAATTGATCTTTTCGGTTAGTTGCTCGATTTCTTTTTTTGCTTCTTGTTGAGTCATGCGAGTATAAATCTAAAGCATTTTAGATTTTAGATTTTCAGATTTTAGATTGTCCGGTAGCCAGGTTTCGAGCTCTGACTAAGTGAAAACAAACAAAACTCTGAAATGCGTACGTCACGTCTTGCGCTTGAATCTAAAATCGTCAATCTAAAATCTAAAATAGTACGTGGATGAATTCCTAAAAATTCTCCGGAAGTACATGCGACCTTCCACTGTTTTGTTTTTTCAGCCAAACCATGAGCGGCGAGAAATAATCCAAAATTGCTTTTGCGCTTACTTCTGTTCCAAGATTTTTCCTTAAATGTTCTCGCCAGTCAACGCTTGCACCGGGAGCCATAACAGTTTTAAGGAAATTGCCGGCCTCCTTACTTCCCCAGTAGTTAGTTGCGCGAACATCTTGTTTAAGAATATTTTTTGCGATGTGATCGTGAAACTGAAAAAGTAGAATTTCTGCCATTGCATAATCGTAGTATTGAGCGGGGTCGTCGATTATGTGCGTCTTAGTACAGGCGTCGCAGTATTGTTCATCGCGGTTGGAAGGAGGAACGACGCCCTGATAACGTTTGACAAGTTCCCACCAGGTTTTATTGTATTGATCGGGCGGAAGATTTTTCCTGTAAAGGGCTTCTTCAAAATGAGTCATAGTTCCCGACGCCCATGGAAGGACAATAATGTGCTGTAGTGCATCCGTTAAAAGCTCAAGGGTATCATTTGTTGTAATATTTTCCGCCTACTAATTTAAGTGACTGCAGTAGCGGTTTCTGAAGGGATGCCAAGCCGATCTGAGATCCTATGGCTTCATGATACGCCCGGTTAGCTCCATTTCGCAGCAGTATTGGAACCTCCGGTGTGGAGTATGAGATGTAATAATAGATATGTCCCAATTCATGCAGGCTTGTTTCCCACCAGTCAGTGTTCGTTTCAACGCTCATTAAGGAACGCACATCTTTATCATAGTCCATATGCCAGGCAGACGCATGGTTGTTTTTTTTGTATTTGGCGTCGGGAGGAAGCGGGTAGAGACTTGATTTTTCGTAGAAGGAACTCGGTAGCGGTGCAAAGCCTAAAGAGATGTAAAATTCTTCTCCCTTTCTTAACAATCCACTCAGGCGTTTTTTTCTTTAGTGTATCAGTCAGGTCAATTCCAACGGACTTTGCATCAACAATGGCTTCCCAATTTTGCGCCCATTGATTGGGTAGCCAATGGGCCGGGATATAATCCGGAACTTTTTGATTGTATTTTTTTGCTAGCTCATATCTGGCCCAGGTATGCAGTTCACGATATAGTGGCCAGATTTCTTTTATGAAATTATCATTCATGGCGAGCATCTCGTCGGTCGTCATTCCATATTCAGAAACCTGATAAGAGAAGTAATCTTGAAATCCCAGGCCTTGCACCGACTTGTTTCTTAGATCACGAAGCTGCTGGAGTCCAGCCTTTAGCGGCTTGCCGACTTCCTTGCTGGCGTTCCAGGCCTTGAGGCGCTCCGTTAAGTTTTGTGATGACGTCAGAAGATTAGAGATGTCGTTCTTCGTTACGGACTTTCCGTTAATTTTGAAGTCGAAGCCATACAACACTTTCGTTTGTTCAGCATTGACCTTAATGAGTTCCTTAACGGTCTCTGCTGCCGTTGCCGGAGCTCCTCCCGCTAAGAAAAGGACGTATTCCATTTGTTTTTTTTGAATGGGCGACAGCTGGTCTGCAATAGCCAAATATTTTTTTGCGGAATCAATGTTAGCGAGGCTACCCGTGAAGTCCGTAAGTTTCTGCGCCGCCGCCTCATATAACTTTTGAGTGACGGTATCACCCTCTTCTATTTTAGTGTTCAGCAGCCACGCAGCCTCGCTGGCTTCCGTGCTGAGCTTTTGATATTCAAGGTTATAGTCTTGCAGGTAGGTTGCTGCTTGTGGATGAAGAACCTCGGTTTTTTTTTCCTCCGGTTTGGTGCAAGACCAGAGGCACAAGGCCGTTAGTCCTGCAAATGCTAAAGAATATGGTTGCATGATTAATGAGTTTGCTAAAAGTAAATAGAAAATCACATTTGCAGCACGTGTCCTGATAAAAAAAGCGGAGACACCGTGCGTACACTAAAGGCTTTTTTCACCGTCAAACTTTATTATATTACGCCGCTAAATATTCGACCAATTTGATTGATAATGTATTACAGAACAAAGGCACAAATTCAGCAATTCCAGCCAACATCAACACCTAGAACCTCAACACTTCTCCGAAGGAGTCCTTTCGGGCAACACGTCTTATGCGGCTTTATATTAATCGTTCTAACTTCCTTTACGTTTCCAATGCAAAAGAAGAAAATTGTTTTCTTTGGTGACTCCATAACCGAAGCAGGGGTAAACCCCGGTGGTTACATCTACTCAAATCGGAGAGTTTGGCGGCCAAAGAGAATTTGTCGGCTAAATACGAATTGATCGGAGCAGGGATCGGAGGCAATAAAGTATACGATCTATACTTGCGGCTTGAGAATGATGTGTTAAGTAAAAATCCCGATGTGGTATTCATTTTCGTTGGCGTGAATGATGTATGGCATAAGCGTACTTACGGTACTGGTACCGACGCCGATAAGTTTGAAAAGTTTTACACTGCAATCATTAAGAAACTACAAGAAAAAAATATCAAAGCGGTTTTGTGCACACCGGCAGCGATCGGTGAAAAAACCGACTACAGTAATGAACTGGATGGAGATTTAAATCAATACAGCAACATCATTCGGAGTCTAGCTAAAAATAACAACCTTCCAATTGTTGATTTAAGAAACACATTTTTAGAGTACAACAAGAAGTACAACACAGAAAATAAAGAAGCCGGTATTCTTACGTCTGACCGGGTTCACCTGAATGAAAAAGGAAATCAGGTTGTTGCCGAAGAAATGTGGAAAGTAATCAAGACATTATAGAATTTACCATTTGATCATCACTCTTTTCCTACCAGCTTCCCTACACTGGACTTTATCCTTGTCTTGTTGGTAGCAATTTTTACGGGAATGTCCAAGACTGGCGTTCACGGTGCCGGGATGTTGGCCGTACCGTTGCTGGCAAATGTTTTTGGCGGACAATCCTCCAGCGGTGTATTATTGCCGATGCTTGTGATGGCCGATGTGCTCGGCGTGTGGTATTATCACCGGCATGCGTCATGGGCGCATTTGAAGATTCTTTTTCCCTGGGCTGCCTTGGGTGTGATACTGGGAACAATCATCGGCAAATACATTGACGATAAAATTTTCAAAATCATCATGGCAACCATAATATTAATCAGCGTTGTTGTGATGTTATGGTTGGAACGGGGCCACAAAGAAGACGTACCGCATAAGAAAAGTTTTGCGATAACCACGGGTATTCTAGGCGGGTTCACTTCGATGGTTGGAAATCTGGCAGGAACTGTAATGGCAGTTTACCTCCTGTCTATTCGGTTGCCGAAAAACATTTTTATTGGAACGACGGCATGGTTCTTTATGGCGACGAACTGGTTTAAAGTACCCTTTCACGTTTTTGCATGGCACACCATTACGCTTAATACAATTTTGTTCGATCTATTGACCTTACCATTTATTATTCTTGGTGCATACCTAGGAATTATAATCGTAAAACGTCTTTCTGAAAAAACTTATCGCTGGTTTATTATTGTCATGACCATTATTGCCGCGATCTTTATGTTGGTTTGAGGTGACCGGGAGTTCGAAGTGGTTGTTCAGTCGTACGCCTACCGCCCTTGCCAACGCCCGCACAGGCCGCGTTCACGTCACCAAATATTTTGTGATAAACATACGCCATTGTATCTCACTTAAGTTCCTGAAGATCATCTCCACCGATTTACAAGCGTATGCGGGCTGTTATGCTGAGTATTGAAAAATTAACCGCAAAGACGCAAAGGCGCAAAGAATGATGAACAGTTCTTGTTGATTCAAGAGCCCGGTTCTAAAATTCACCTTTGCGTCTTAGCGCCTCTGCGGTTTAAATTATGGAGTGATCAATATGATTTTAGATTAACGTCTGCCGGCCAGGCGTGTTGCAGCGCTTTGAAAGAAAGTTTGAGGAGTTGGATGGAACTCATCCGACAACGTGCTACATTATAACTATGAAATGGTCATTCTATCACCTAAGCATTGCAATACTGATGTTAACATCCTGTAGTGATCCTGGACGGCGAAAGCCAATAGCATTGCACCCTGAAAATCCCCATTATTTTCTCTATGAAGATAAAGCGACTGTCCTGATAACATCCGGCGAACATTATGGGGCCGTTCTAAACCAGGATTTTAACTATGTTAATTACCTGGAGGCATTGAGCAAAGACGGCCTGAATCTGACGCGCACGTTTACAGGCGCCTATGTAGAACCCGAAGGTGCATTCAAGATTGAACGGAATACTTTGGCACCCGTCCCTGGGAAATTTATTTGTCCATGGCTAAGAAGTGAGACACCTGGGTACGCGAAGGGCGGTAACAAATTCGATCTCACGAAATGGAATGAAGAATATTTTACAAGACTCAAAGACTTCATGGGCGAGGCAGAAAAGAGAAAAGTTATTGTTGAGCTTGCCTTGTTCTGTCCGTTTTACGAGAATATCCAATGGAGTCTGAGTCCCATGAATTCAATCAATAATGTGAACGGTGTAGGGCCAACGGATCGTCTGGATGTTTATACGTTGGATAAATCAAAGGGCTTGTTAAAAGTACAGGAGACATTGGTTCGTAAGCTCGTTCAGGAATTGAAGGACTACAGTAATCTCATCTACGAAATTTGCAATGAGCCCTATTTCGGCGGCGTAACGATGGAATGGCAGCATCATATCGCATCGGTTATTCAGGAAGAAGAAAAAGAATTTTCGCAGAAGCACCTGATCTCACAAAATATTGCAAACAAACAGCTCAAAATTGAAAACCCGCATCCCGGCGTTTCTGTTTTTAATTTTCACTATGCCTATCCGCCAATTCCTGTTGGGCAAAATTTCCATCTCAACAAAGTGATTGGAGACAATGAAACCGGTTTTGGGGGTACAGCAGACAGTACGTACCGGAAAGAGGGATGGGCTTTTATGTTGGCGGGCGGCGGGTTGTATAACAACCTGGATTATTCTTTTACAGCCGGGTATGAAAATGGAACCTTTAAATATCCTGACACTCAGCCCGGCGGTGGCAGCCCTGCGCTACGAAAACAGCTAGGATCACTTAAAGAACTTTCTCAATGGTTTTGATTTCCTGAAAATGCAACCTGACAGCACGATCATCGCTTCTAACTTTGCTCTCTATAAGAAATCACAGGTACTTGCTGAAGCAGGTCGTCAATATGCCGTTTACGTTTTTGGAAAAGGACCATTTAATCTTGAGCTTTCTATTCCTGCGGGAACCTATCGGGTGGAATTTATGGATCCGTTGACGGGAAAAATGAGCAGGCCCAAAATGTCTACGTCTAATGGTAAAGTCACCATTGCCGGCCTGCCTACCCGGAAGATGTTGCCAGTAAAACTTGTTGCAGTCGAAAACTCAAATAACATTTGAAGCAGTATACTGCTTCAGAGTTGTAACTCAGAAATTTATTTTGCTTATTTGCTTAACAAAATATAAGGATATGGCTAAAGAATATTTGGGCGAGTTTGAGGAATTAGTCTTGACTTTAGTAGCCGCACTTCAGGATGATGCTTATGGCGCCGCAATAACGGATGAGATAGAAACGAAATTCAAGCGGGAAGTTAATTTGAGTGCCGTGCACGTTACGCTGTACCGTCTGGAAGATAAAGGTTATATCAAATCGAAGATGGGCGGTGGAACAAGCGAAAGGGGAGGCAGGCGGAAAAGAATTTTTACGATCACAAGTGCAGGTATGGCGATGCTACGCACGATGAAGGAAACAAGGCTGGAACTTTGGAAGATGGTTCCACAGCTCAAAATGTCCCCGGTATGAAACGAAAGCCTTCCTTTCCATCGATGTGGAGCCTCAGTTTTCTCAGGTGGTTCTGCCCGGATCATCTTTTGGAGGAAATTGAAGGCGACATTATTCAGAAGTATAACGGGGATATAAAAAAGTATGGTGAAGAAAGGGCAAACCGAAGGCTGATATGGAATACGATACGCTTTTTCAGGTTGAGCATCATCGTAAGGAATAAATTTGGCCTCATAAAAAATCAAAACATGATGCTCCGCACCAATACCAAAATCATTGGTCGGCAGATCGCACGGAACAAGAGTTTTTCCATAATAAGTGCGCTGGGCCTTACCGTTGGATTAACAGTGTGTCTGCTCATTGCTCAATTTGTAAAGTTCGAACGGAGTTTTGAGGACTTTAATGAAAATTCGGACAGAACCTTTCGCGTAAATTTGTATAATACACATAATGGTGCGTTTGATAAGATCTCTGCGGGAACCGTTTCAGGACTCGCGCATAGTGTTAAGGAAAGAATTCCAGGCGTTGAGTTGATTGCAAGAATCGGAGATAGGAGGGACGGCATTGTGTCCAATAGTGGGCTCCAAATTGAGGACAAAGAAACGGACATATTTTTTGCTGACAGATCGATTATTAGTTTGCTGGCGCTGGATTTCCTGGATGGTGATGAGCAGCATGTGCTGCAAACACCACAATCAATTGTTATTTCTGAATCGGTGGCACGAAAATATTTTGGTGATGTCCATGCGGTCGGAAAAATTGGCGATCGGGTTCAGCAGTAATTCCATTGCCAAAAAATCCTATGAGGTTCAGGGCGTTTTTCGGGATATTCCCGAAAATTCTCATCAACACTTCCGTTTTTTGTTGTACCCTGAAAATGAAAAAGCCTGGAATGAAAACTGGGCCTGGAGCAATGTAGTGACCTATGTACGATTACGGGAAGAATGTAAGGCCTGACGACCTGGACGCCGGGTTAGCTGGCATTGTAAAGCAGCACCATGTTGACGGAGGTGGCGATCGCTATCTGCTTGAGCCAATCACCGACATTCGGCTTCACGCGCTTGATGGGAAAGGGAGAGCATCTATCATAAATTTTTCCATCCTCCTGGGTGTGATCATTCTCCTGTTGGCGTGGTTCAATTATATTAATCTTTCCACCGCTCGTTTTTTTGAGCGGATGAAGGAAGTTGGAATTAAGAAAATGATCGGTGCCAGCCGGGTGAACTTATCTTTCAATTCTTGGCCGAATCGTTTTTCTTCAACATTATTTCCTTCCTGGCCGCCCTATTGCTGTTTTTTTTCAGTGTGGCCCTTTGTCACTCAATTTCTGGGTCAAAGTATACCCCGTCACGTTGTTTATTGGTTCACGCGCATTAATTCTTATTTTAGGATTTGTTGTTTTGTCATCCCTGTGTGCCGGATTTTACCCGTCGCTGTTCCTGTCATCCTTTAGACCATTGCATTACTGCGGGACCGGCTCTCGATTATTGTCGACAGATCCGCGCTTCGGGAAAATTCTGGTTGTTTGTCAATTTTCAGTTTCAGTTATTTTGATAACGGCCGTCCTTGCTATTCAAAAACAAATTACGTTCATGCAGCACCAGGATTTGGGAATTTCAATCGATCAGACCTTGATTATTGAAGAGCCGCTGCTAACAGATGCAACAACGGCGGATAAATACCAGGTGCTGAAAAATAAAATCTACAGATACCAGGTGTTAAGGGCGTGACGTATGCTTCCAGTTTCCCTGGAGCTGAAATCGACTGGCACCGCACAGACATTACGTTGGGAAAAGAAAATGCTGACTATAGATATGATAGCCGCATTGTCCCCATTGGCGCTGAGTTCCTGGATGTATTTGCACTCACTTTAATGGCAGGAAAGAATGTCGATCCGGATATCGAGAGTGATACGAAAGCAATGCTGATCAATGAAAAAGCATGTAAAATGTTTGGGTTTTCTAATTTTGATGAAGCGTTAGGTAAGTTGGTTTTTGTTGGAAGCCGCCGGTTTGAAGTGATTGGTGTACTGAAAAATTATCATTTCAGATCCTTCAGCAAGAGGTTCAACCGCTTTTGTATATCCTTGGATATCCGCGTGGACCCAGGTATGCAATAAAGATTTCGAGCATGGAAATTTCAAAGACGATTTCTGGCGTTGAATCAAGATGGAAAAAAGCATATCCAACGAATGTCTTCAGGTACTATTTTCTAGACGACTTTTTTGATAAGCAGTACAATGACGATCAAAAAGCAGCAACAATTGTTTCAGCGCTTGCCGGCGTGGCGATCTTCATTTCCTGTTCAGGATTGTTTGCATTGTCGTTGTATTCCGTAAACGGAAGGACAAAAGAAATTAGCATCAGGAAAGTATTTGGTGCGTCGGTATCGAATGTGGTGTTGCTGCTGTCGCGGGATTTTATAAAACACGTAATAATCGGAGGAATTCTCGCGTTGCCCTTGACCCATCAAGCCATAAAGTTCTGGCTCGAAGGCTATGCAAATAAAATGAGATTTGACGCCTGGTTATATATAATACCTCTGGCAGCCGTTATTTTCCTGGCACTTGTTACGATAAGTTTCCAAACCATTACGGCCGCAAACAGAAGTCTAGTGCAGAGCATGAAGCATGAATAAATTGTTTGTACGCTAAAACTGATTACGCTATGCGTGAGAAGGATAAATTCGGTTTAATTTTTAAACTACTTAAGTGGTTCTGCCCTCATCAATTATACGAGGAGATTGAAGGTGACCTGATCCAAAGATTTTATCGGGATGTAAAAAAGCTTGGCGAAGCAAAAGCAAAGACTCGACTGGTATGGAATATAATCAGGTTTTTCAGGCCGGGGATTATTCTAAGAAATAGATTTTCGATCGAAGTCAACAATCTGCATATGGTGCGGGCCTTTATAATACTGGCAGGGCGTAACATGACCAGGAACAAAGTTTTTTCTTTTATCAATGTTTTGGGATTGTCTGCTGGTATCACAGTTTCAATTCTGATTCTTCTATATGTCCGTTTTGAATTAAGTTATGATGACTTCCATCCCGAAGCGGAAAATATTTATCGCGTATCAACCAAAGTGGCGCTGCAAAATGAAGTTATTAATAATGAAACCAATACCTACGAGGGCGTCGCCAGAGCCTTGAGGGAAAATTTTCCTGGTGTTCAGGCAGCGACTTCCGTCTATGCATATAATTCAGACAAGACATTCATACGATATGAAGACGCAGAAAAAGGACTAGTACCGCTCGAAACCTTTCAAGCGCTCGATGTCGACAGTTCCTTTTTTAGCGTGTTTTCATTTCCACTGGTGGATGGAGAACCAAAACTTGTGTTGGCAGAACCCTATTCTGCTTTGATATCAGAATCATTGTCCAGTCATTATTTTGGTGGTAATTCAATTGGTAAAGTTCTGGAGGTTTATGATGGCGAGGAGTATAGCCATTATAAAATCAGGGGTATTTTGAAAGACGTTCCAGCGAATTCACATGTAAAATTTGATCTTGTCACGCGGGCAAAAGAAAAGAAGAAAAATTTTTGGAATGGTGACGTTGGGTTTTGGGACTGGGGAGGGCAGACGTACGTCCGCTTAAACGCCTCTGAAAAGACTAGCGCACTTGAGTCTAAGTTAAATGCCCTGGCAATATCCAACAATGGATTGAAGAAAGACAAAAATGACTATGGACAAATCAGCACATTCGAACTTCAACGCCTGTCCGATATCCATCTATATTCCCATCTCTCGGAAGAATTTGAGGTCAACGGTAGTGCTATACTGGTCTTTGCGTTGATCATTCTGGCAGGCATTATAATCCTCGTTGCCTGGATTAATTATATCAATCTGGCTACGGCGATGGCGGACGATAAAGCAAAGTCCATCGGAATCCGGAAGGTTGTCGGTGCATCGAGAATTGAATTGATAACCCAGGTTATGACTGAAGCGGGAGTTTTTAATATTCTCGCTGTATCCATCGGATTCCTGATGGTTCAACTACTTTTTCCTTTCTATTCAAATTCCTTTGGAATTCCCCTGGATTATTCGACGCTTTACAATTTTCAGACTTTTATAGGTCTCGGAGGTTTTGTTTTTCTCAGTACAGTCGTCGCTGGTTTTTACCCTGCATTTATTATTTCTGCATTTAATCCACTCACGTCTATTACAAATAAATCAAATCCTCTAAATGGTTTCACTTTCAGGAAGGTTTTAGTTGTTTCACAGTTTTTCGCGGCAACGGTTTTGATGATCGTAACCGTTGTTGCTTATCGTCAATTGTCGTTCATGCGAAGCAAAGAGTTAGGAATAAATATTGACCAGGTGGTGGTCATCAAAGCGCTGAATTTCGACAAGGAAACCTGGTCAAATACCGCAGGAGGTTTTGTCATTGATTCGGCTTATCAGCAGAAGTTAAATTTGTTTAAGGAAGCGCTCCGTGGCAATGCAACATTTACCAACGTAACGTCTATATCTCACCTACCAGGACAATTGCCGAACTGGGGATCCGAATTTGTAGCGAAATCCATTGATCCCGGCAAGGCTTATCGTTTGCTGGCGATGGGAGTTGATTATGATTTTCTTTCAACCTTTAAGGTAAAATTATTGGCGGGACGTAATTTCTCCGAAGACTCCCCAACCGACAGAGGGAACGAAGGAAAACGGGCCGTGCTGATTAACGAAACTGCTTCAAAATTATTAGGTTTCAAAAGTCCAACGGACGCTGTGCACAGTCATATTTCCACTTATTGGGGCGCTGACTACGAGATTATAGGTGTTGTAAATTCTTTCCATCAACTTTCCTTGAAGGAGAGCTTACAGCCCATTTATTTCATTTTGCAACCACGAGCTTTGGCTTATTATGCCGTCAATTTCAAGAATGAAGATATTCAGCATGTTATTGGTCAGCTTCAAAGTTCATGGCAACAACATTTTCCCGATTATCCTTTCAACTATTTTTTTCTGGATCAGTTTTATGATCGCCAATATCAATATGATCAGAAATTCAGCAACATCATGGGTTTGCTTTCATGTCTTGCTATATTCATGGCCTGCCTGGGACTATTTGGATTGACCTCCTATGCCATTGTTCGTCGTACAAAAGAAATCGGTATCCGGAAAGTTTTAGGTGCGACGTTGTCAAACGTCATCGGACTTATTTACAGGTGATTTTGCGAGACTTATTATTGTTGCCAACGTGATGGCAATACCTTTGGTCTACATTGGTAGCAGTCGGTGGCTCGAAAACTATGCTTATAAAATACCGTTGGATTGGGGACTGTTTGTTGTCCCACCAATCTTGATATTCGCAGTAGCCCTGATTACTGTAAGTTTGCAAACCATAAAAGTCGCATTGAGAAACCCCGTCGAAAGTTTAAGGCATGAGTAAATTGTACACCTGTTAGCGCAACGTTAGAAACAGTCTATTACAACCCTGATACTCGCTCCTCCGTTTGTCCAAGAACTATCACAATAATTCAAATTTTATTATTTCCTTTACACGGAACCTAACGGCCAAATATTCTATTTTATAGTATGGATAAGAATTTTCTCACTAAGCTATATCAATCACATCAGGCCTGTCCGACGTGCCCTGCGCCGCTGGAGGTTTCAAATTTTTATGTCGAATTGCTAGGGGCGCTTTTTGCTGATTTTACCCAATTGGCTTCCCTCTCTGAGCCTGAGTTTATTCAACTGATTGACCGATTGCAAAAGGAGCTGGAGCGAATTCTTCGTCATAATCCTACAAAGGGAATAGGAAATCCAGCGGTTGTTGCGCAAAAGTTTTTTGACTCCCTTTCAGCCATCTGCGACAAACTGGAAGACGACATTACGGCAATGTATGAAGGTGATCCAGCGGCAAAGAGCAGGGGTGAGGTGGTCCGGACATACCCAGGGTTTTATGCCATCGCCGCCTATCGGATTGCACATCTGCTTCATGACTTGGGGGTGCAAGGTATTCCGAGAATAATCACCGAGCACGCGCATAGTAGGACTGGTATTGATATTCATCCGGGAGCGCAAATAGGAGAGCACTTTTGTATTGACCATGGAACCGGCGTCGTGATTGGCGAAACTGCCATTATTGGCAATCATGTCAAAATTTATCAAGGTGTAACGTTAGGAGCGCTCAGTGTAAATAAACAAGACGCAGAGAAAAAACGCCATCCAACCATTGAAGACAATGTCGTCATCTATGCAGGTGCTACCATATTGGGAGGCGAGACTGTCATTGGTAAGAATAGCACCGTAGGTGGGAATGTTTGGCTCACCCGCAGCGTACCAGCCGATTCAAAAATTTATTACCAGGCCAAGATGTACAATGGAGACACCAATGAAACGGACCTTGTTATCTTTAGATCTGAATTGTAAAGCCTTGTTGCTTGACGTCAGCAATTAGCACCTCGCAAAAGAATTCTTAAGACCCATCCATGACCTTATCAGAATTAATTGGTAATACACCCCTCGTAGAGCTTCAACACATTCCTGTTAAAGAAAGCGTTACCATCTATGGAAAATTAGAGGGAAACAATCCGGGAGGAAGCGTAAAAGACCGTGCTGCGTATGGTATGATAACGGGCGCATTAGAAAGGAACGCAGTAAAACCAGGGGATAAATTAGTCGAAGCAACCAGCGGCAATACAGGTATAGCGTTGGCCATGATCGCGCGCTTGAAGGGTCTTGATATTACCCTTATCATGCCTGATAATTCAACGCGCGAGCGCGTGTTGGCAATGGAGGCGTATGGAGCAAAAGTTATATTAACGCCAGCCTCGCGCACGATTGAATATTCGCGGGAAGTTGCGGAAGAGATGTCGCGTAAAGAGGGTTATTTTATGCTTGATCAGTTTGCCAACGCCGACAATTATGCGATGCATTATAGAACCACCGGACCTGAAATATGGCGTGACACGAAAGGAAAGATAACGCACTTTGTTTCAGCAATGGGAACAACAGGCACCATCATGGGAGTATCACGGTTTCTAAAAGAGCAGAATCCATCCATTCAGATTGTTGGTACACAACCCACCGACGGCTCTTGTATCCCTGGCATTCGACGTTGGTCAAAGGAATTTTTACCTAAGATTTTCGATCCAAAACGTGTTGATAGGATCATCGATGTAAGTGAAGCTGACGCCCGCAAGTTTACAAAACGATTGGCCAGTGAAGAAGCGATACTAGCGGGAATGAGCAGCGGTGGCGCATTAAGTGCAGCGATGAAAATTGCAAGTGAAATTGACAGGGGTGTAATTGTTTTTATTGTCTGCGATCGCGGTGACCGTTACCTTACGTCTGATTTGTTTGAATAATGGCCATCATTTTAAGAAGGACCAACGGTGTTGATCCACACTTCCAATTACTCGTTGCAGATTTAGATAAAGACTTGTGGGCCAGATATCCCGCTATCCAACAAAACTTTACTCCATTCAATAAGATTGACCAATCGGCGCGTGTTGTCGTTGCTTATGCAGAGGACTTGCCGGTAGGCTGTGGGTGTTTTCGGGCGATGGATAAAGAGACTTTGGAAATAAAGCGAATGTATGTGAACCCGGAATCGCGAGGTATGGGAATAGCGAAATTGATTTTATCGGAACTGGAAGAATGGGGGAAGGATGAAGGGTTCATCAACGCAAATTTGGAAACCGGAAACAATCAACCCGAAGCCCTGGCAGTTTATAGTCGCGCGCAGTATCAACAAATCGCAAATTACCCCCCTTACACACACATTGCAGAAAGTATATGTATGGCAAAAAAGTTGCGCTAAATTCAACCGTTTGTATAAACTAGATTTTTTGAGCATAACTGTTGAGTAGTTGCGCTTACCTATGAGATTTTTGCGGAAAGCATCGATCCTGCTTGCCTTTTGTACGCCACTTACATCCGCTCCTTTACTGTTTGCGCAAAACCCTGCACGATTTCAAAAAGAAGTCGATTCCATTGCAGCAGCCAACGGATCAGTTAGTAAGGATAACCTTATCCTATTTACCGGGAGTTCAAGTATACGCTTGTGGAAGAATTTGAGCGCGTCCTTTCCAAATCACAACGTACTGAATATGGGCTTCGGTGGCTCTGAAATGGCGGACTTGCTCTACTACGCGGACGAACTCATCATACCTTTCACGCCGACACAAATTTTTATCTACGAGGGTGACAATGACATCAGCTTTGGACGAAGCCCTGAGAAGATAATCGCCTCAGCCGATAGTATCCTTTCGCGAATCAGACAACACCTTCCCCGGTCGGAGGTCATTTTTATCTCCCCTAACCCAGTCTTCAAAGGTGGGCGCTAAAAGAAAAATATGAGGCCTTTAACAAACAGCTAAAACATTGGACATCGAAGAAACGCCGTGTTCGGTTTGCAGATGTTTGGACCGCGATGTTGGATAAGGATGGCACCGTAATGCAGGACATTTTCATCGCTGATGGATTACACTTAAATGAAAAAGGATATTCCATTTGGACGAAGGTGCTGAAAAAATACATCTCGCAACCAAAATAGGGTTAGCGGGAATCTCGTTCGCTGCTCTTCGTTTCCTTTTTATTATGCGTAATATCCGATCCCTTAAGATCCTGCTCTTCATGTTTCCTGCTATCCAGGTCATCTCTAATCTCCGGCTTTGGAACGCGCGAAGGCCCCTGCTTACTCTGCTTGCTAGTTTGATTTCGTGAATTTTTCATAGCGAAATATCATTTAGTTTAATTTAAGGCTCTGATCCTTTGCAAGTGCGATTGAACGTAAGGAAGGTATCTGGTAGCAAAAACCTGTACATCTGCATCGCGAGATTGCGTTGCCCGTTCAAATTTTTTAACATCTCTTTTGTGATCAACAATCATCAATTTGATAAACTTTTTATCGAATGATTTGCCGTGCACTTCCTTTAAGGCTTTCAATTCTTCTGCTTTGTCTGACCCCAGCGCTGGAGGAAGAGAAACGTTCTTGCGGGCTGCCAGTTTTTTTATTTCGTGAAGCATTTCGGTTTGATCGTTTACCATCAGCGTACCATACGACTTCAGTTCTTTGGTCGTGCTCTTTTGTTGTGCAATTTTTCCCTCTTCCAGATCCATTAGGCGTGCCTCAGCCATTTCGGTGATAAACTCTTTCACAAATTCATCCACACCGGATTTTGTGTCCGAGTCTTTAGATAAAACACCAAAGTCGGAGGATACGACGTTTTTTGTTTTAGTTGCGTCGACTCTGGACTTACCGTTGTTCAGATTGCTGACACCAGTTTTTTGAAGTTTCATGGTCTGTGAAAATTGCAGCGATGCCGAAAATGATAATGATGTTTATAAGAATAATTAAATTTTTCATGCCTTGTCGTTAGTCATTATAAAACATATAAAATACTGTGCCATTTGGACAGATGGTCGTCTGTCTACCTTGCATGATCCAGACATTCCTTTATCTGCGTGAGGATTTTAATTCCGTAGGATATGTGTATTAATTCCACGGTTGATGAATTATTTCTACCGATCTGGTCCAATTGTCATAGTTTTTCCATCAACAGGTATGGAATGCTTTTTGGAAAATTTATCATAAAACCTAAAAACTCAAATTATGGCAACAGCAAAGCACGTCGAAAACGTACCACAAACTCAACTGGACACGAATATGGCGAAGACAAAACCGGTAAAGATGGGATGGAAACCGGAACAGATCGACAAGATTTCGCATGCCTTAAATTCAGTGTTGGCAAATTATAGTGTCCATTCCCAAAAGCTCCGGAACTTTCATTGGAATGTTACCGGTTCCGATTTTTTGATTTGCACCTTGAGTTCGAAGCGCAGTACAACGAAGCGTCGGAGCACATCGATGAAGTTGCAGAACGCATTCGCGTTTTTGGAGAAACTCCATTCGGGACCATGAATGAGATATTTGCGCGAATCCGGAAATAAAAGAGTCCGCGTCGACACAAATGGATTCGGATTTAATGGTTCGAGAGCTTATTGAGTGACTATCGCGTACTACTTCAATACTTAAGTGCGCTTGTCCAAATTGCTTCCGAGCAGCGTGATGCCGAACCGAAACATATGACCAAGGGCTTTATCAAAAAGATTGAAAAACATCATTGGATGCTATCTTCTTTTCTGGCAAAGTGA